>BNBH01000035.1 GCA_014655195.1 Streptomyces cellulosae
CAAGATCTCGGTGAAGCACAACGACCCGGTCGTGATGGTGGAGGCCTACCGTCAGCTGGCCGAGCAGTGCGACTACCCGCTGCACCTGGGTGTCACGGAGGCGGGTCCGGCGTTCCAGGGCACGATCAAGTCGGCGGTCGCGTTCGGCGCGCTGCTGTCGCAGGGCATCGGCGACACCATCCGCGTCTCGCTGTCGGCGCCGCCGGTGGAGGAGATCAAGGTCGGCATCCAGATCCTGGAGTCGCTGAACCTGCGGCAGCGTGGTCTGGAGATCGTGTCCTGCCCGTCGTGCGGGCGTGCGCAGGTGGACGTGTACAAGCTGGCCGAGGAGGTCANGGGGCGAGGTCATCAAGACCGTCCCCGAGTCGAAGATCGTCGAGACCCTGATCGAGGAGGCGATGAAGATCGCCGAGCAGATGGAGAAGGACGGCATCGCGTCGGGGGAGCCGGCCGTCACCGTGAGCTGAGCAGCACGGAACCGAAGGGGGCCCGAGCGTGACGATTCTGGAGAGCATTCGGCAACCACGTGACCTGAAGGCGCTGACCGAGGCGGAACTCGGTCAACTGTCCGACGAGATCAGGGAGTTCCTGGTGCACGCGGTCGCCAGGACCGGGGGCCACCTCGGACCCAACCTCGGGGTGGTGGAGCTGACCGTCGCCCTGCACCGGGTCTTCGAGTCCCCGGTCGACCGCATCCTGTGGGACACCGGCCACCAAAGCTATGTGCACAAGCTGCTGACCGGCCGTCAGGACTTCTCCAAGCTGCGCGGCAAGGGCGGCCTCTCCGGCTACCCCTCCCGCGAGGAGTCCGAGCACGACGTCATCGAGAACAGCCACGCCTCCACCGCGCTCGGCTGGGCCGACGGGCTCGCCAAGGCCCGCCGGGTGCGCGGCGAGAAGGGGCACGTGGTCGCCGTCGTCGGCGACGGCGCGCTCACCGGCGGCATGGCCTGGGAGGCGCTCAACAACATCGCCGCCGCCAAGGACCGTCCGCTCGTCGTCGTCGTCAACGACAACGAACGCTCCTACGCGCCCACCATCGGCGGCCTCGCCAACCATCTCGCCGCCCTGCGCACCACCGACGGCTACGAACGCGTCCTGGCCTGGGGCAAGGACGTCCTCCAGCGCACCCCCGTGGTCGGCCCGCCCCTCTACGAGGCGCTGCACGGCGCGAAGAAGGGCTTCAAGGACGCCTTCGCCCCCCAGGGGCTCTTCGAGGACCTGGGCCTGAAGTACGTCGGCCCCATCGACGGCCACGACATCCGCGCCGTGGAGTCCGCGCTGCGCCGCGCCAAGCGCTTCCACGGCCCCGTCCTCGTGCACTGCATCACCGAGAAGGGCCGCGGCTACGAACCCGCCCTCGCCCACGAGGAGGACCACTTCCACACCGTCGGCGTGATGGACCCGCTCACCTGCGCGCCCCTCGCCCCCTCCGGCGGGCCGTCCTGGACCTCCGTCTTCGGCGAGGAGATCGTCAGGATCGGCGAGGAACGCGAGGACGTGGTGGCCATCACCGCCGCCATGCTCCACCCGGTCGGCCTCGGCCCGTTCGCCGAACGCTTCCCGGACCGCGTGTGGGACGTCGGCATCGCCGAGCAGCACGCCGCCGTGTCCGCGGCCGGACTCGCCACCGGCGGACTGCACCCGGTCGTCGCCGTCTACGCCACCTTCCTCAACCGCGCCTTCGACCAGCTCCTGATGGACGTGGCCCTGCACCGCTGCGGCGTCACCTTCGTCCTGGACCGGGCCGGCGTCACCGGCACCGACGGCCCCTCCCACAACGGCATGTGGGACATGTCGGTGCTCCAGGTCGTGCCCGGGCTGCGCATCGCCGCGCCCCGCGACGCCGACCAGCTGCGCGCCCAGCTCCGCGAGGCGGTCGCCGTGGACGACGCGCCGACCCTGCTGCGCTTCCCGAAGGAGTCCGTCGGCCCGCCGATCCCGGCGGTGGACCGGATCGGCGGCATGGACGTGCTGCACGGGGCGGACGACCCCGAGGTGCTGCTCGTGGCCGTCGGGGTGATGGCGTCCGTCTGCCTCCAGGCCGCGGACCTGCTCGAGGCGCGCGGCATCACCTGCACCGTCGTCGACCCCCGTTGGGTGAAGCCCGTCGACCCCGCCCTCCCGCCGCTGGCCGCCCGGCACCGGCTGGTGGCCGTCGTGGAGGACAACAGCCGCGCCGCCGGGGTCGGTTCGGCGGTGGCGCTGGCACTGGGCGACGCCGAGGTCGACGTGCCGGTACGCCGGTTCGGCATCCCGGAGCAGTTCCTCGCGCACGCCAAGCGCGGCGAGGTGCTCGCCGACATCGGTCTCACGCCCGTCGACGTCGCCGGGCGGATCAGCGCGAGCCTCGCCGCCCGGGAGGAACTCGCGAAACAGCCATCGGACGCACAGGAGCACCAGGCATGACCACCGCGGAGTCCGCGTCGGAGTCGTCACAGGCCGGGAAGTTCGACCTCGGCGCGCTGCTGGCCGAGCGCGGGGCCGAGCGCTACGAGCTGCACAACCGGTACCTCAACCCGCAGCTCCCGCGCATGCTGCACACCATCGGCTTCGACAAGGTCTACGAGCGCGCCGAGGGCGCCCACTTCTGGGACGCCGAGGGCAACGACCACCTGGACATGCTCGCCGGGTTCGGGGTGATGGGGCTCGGCCGCCACCACCCCGTGGTCCGCAAGGCGCTGCACGACGTCCTGGACCTGTCCCTCGCCGACCTCACCCGCTTCGACTGCCAGCCGCTGCCGGGCCTGCTCGCCGAGAAGCTCCTCGCCCACAGTCCGCACCTGGACCGGGTGTTCTTCGGCAACAGCGGCACGGAGGCCGTGGAGGGCGCCCTGAAGTTCGCCCGCTACGCCACCGGCCGGCCCAGGGTGCTGTACTGCGAGCACGCCTTCCACGGGCTGACCACCGGCGCCCTGTCCGTCAACGGCGAGTCCGGCTTCCGGGACGGCTTCGCCCCGCTGCTGCCCGACACGCCCGTGCCGCTCGGCGACCTCGACGCGCTGGAGCGGGAGCTGCGCAAGGGCGACGTGGCCGCGCTGATCGTCGAGCCCATCCAGGGCAAGGGTGTGCACGAGACCCCGCCCGGCTATCTGCGGGCCGCCCAGGACCTGCTGCACCGGCACAAGGCGCTGCTGATCGCCGACGAGGTGCAGACCGGGCTCGGCCGCACCGGCGACTTCTACGCCTACCAGTACGAGGAGGGCGTGGAGCCGGACCTGGTGTGCGTGGCCAAGGCGCTCTCCGGCGGGTACGTGCCGGTGGGCGCCACGCTCGGCAAGGACTGGATCTTCAAGAAGGTCTTCTCCTCGATGGACCGGGTGCTGGTGCACTCCGCCAGCTTCGGCTCCAACGCACAGGCCATGGCGGCGGGCCTCGCGGTCCTCTCGGTCATGGAGGACGAGCAGATCGTGGCGCACGTACGGGCCGTCGGGGACCTGCTGCGCACCCGCCTGGCCGCCCTCACCGACCGCTACGAGCTGCTCGCCGACGTCCGCGGCCGGGGCCTGATGATCGGCATCGAGTTCGGCCGGCCCGGCTCGCTGAAGCTCCGCTCGCGCTGGGCCATGCTCCAGGCGGCCCGCAAGGGGCTGTTCGCGCAGATGGTGGTCGTCCCCCTGCTCCAGCGGCACCGTATCCTCACGCAGGTCTCCGGGGACCATCTGGAGGTCATCAAGCTGATCCCTCCGCTGATCGTCGACGAGGGTGACGTGAACCGGTTCGTGGACGCCTTCACCGCGGTGATGGACGACGCCCACGAGGGCGGGCTGATCTGGGACTTCGGCAGGACCCTGGTGAAGCAGGCGGTCGCCAACCGCTGACCGCTCGGGACCACGCGGGGGCTTTGCCTCTGGGGCAAGAAAATTGCCCCAGAGGTAAGGCCTGGTGCTCAATGGGGGCATGAGCTCCTCCGAGACCGAGCCGCGGGACGAGCCTGTCGAGGCCCTGCCCGCGGTCGCTCCTCAGCTGCGCGCCCTGCGCCGGCGGGCCTCCCTGACGCTGGAGGCCGCCGCCCGGCAGGCGGGCCTGTCGCCCGCCCACCTCTCCCGCCTGGAGACTGGACAGCGCCAGCCCTCGCTGCCGATGCTGCTCTCCCTCGCCCGCATCTACGGTACGACCGTCTCCGAGCTGCTCGGGGAGTCGGCGGTCGACCGGGACGCCGTGGTGCGCGCCGCCGACATGGAGCCCACGGCGGCCGGCGGCTGGACGTACTGGCAGGCCGGAGCCGCCGGACGCGGCATGCAGGCGCTGCGGGTCCATGTGCCGCACGGCTCCCAGGGCGACATCGTCCGCGTCCACCCCGGCGAGGAGTGGCTGTACGTCCTCAAGGGACGGCTGCGGCTGCGCCTCGGGGACACCCTGCACCGGCTGTCCCCGGGCGACAGTGCCCACTTCGACTCGCTGACCCCGCACCGCATCGCCGCTCAGGACCCCGACGGGGTCGAGCTGCTGTTCGTACACACCCTGCTGCAGAGTCCCACGGCCACCCTGTGCCTGGGCCCGACCCTTGGAGAGACCCCGTGAGCGGCAAGGACATGGAGGAGAAGTTCCCCCGGGCCCTGTGGGTCCGGCTGTTCGTCTACATCGTCGTCGGACACGTCTTCGCGGCCTTCATCTACTTCCTCTTCGAGATCGCGCCGAAGAAGTAGCGGCCCCCCGTCGGGGTCGGGTGTCAGTCGAGCAGGCGCTCGCGCAGCCGCTCCCGGTGGGCCGGGGTGAGCCCGAGCCCCTGCTCCAGGTAGGCGTCCACGCCGCCCCAGGTCTCCTCGACCGTTTCGAAGGCGGCCGCCAGATACTCCTCGCGCGCGTCGAAGAGCGGGCTGAGCAGCTCCATCACCTCGGGGGAGTAGGCCTCGGCGGAGCTGCCGCTGCGCCGCACCTTGTAGCGGCGGTGCTTGGCGTTGGACTTCAGGTAGTCCTCGACGATCGCGTCGCGCTCCACGCCCACGGCGAGCAGCGTCACCGCCACCGACAGGCCCGCGCGGTCCTTCCCGGCCGCGCAGTGCATCAGTGTGGGCACGCTGTCCTCGGCGAGCGCGCGCAGCACCTGGGAGTGCTCGGAGGTGCGCTCCTTGATGATCATGCGGTACGAGGTGATCATCCGGTCGGCGCCCTGGCCGTCGGCGAGGATCGCGCGCAGCTGGTCCAGGTCGCCGTCGCGCACCATCTTCCAGAACTCCGCGCCGTCGGCCGGGTCGCTCAGCGGCAGGTTGACGTTGCGCACGCCCGGCAGCGTGACGTCCGGGCCCTCCAGCTTCTGGTCGGCCGCGTTACGGAAGTCGAACACGGTGTGCAGGCCGAGCGAGGCCAGGAAGGCGGCGTCCTCCGCGGTCGCGTGGGCGAGGTGACCGCTGCGGAACAGCACCCCGTGCCGCACCCGCCGGCCGTCCATCGTGGGCAGCCCGCCCACGTCGCGGAAATTGCGCACCCCGGTCAGCTGGGGCTCGGTCGACGGGATCTCCTGCGTCACGGACGGCTCCTCCCACTCCGCGCCGTCGCCGCGGCTCGTCGACGGGCACCACTCGACGATACGACATGCCTGCCTGGGGCAATGAGTTGTCGGCGGTCTCCGCGAGGTTGGATTGTGTCGCTTTTTGTTTGTTCATGAGAGACGGATTGCAGGCCGGTCTCGCCAAGATCGAGGTGTCGCGATTACGTCACCTGTCCCGTCCGTCATGAATGCAAAACGGGCGATCTGTCCGATTGGGGAGCTTGAGGAGAACGTGCCCCCATAGGGAGGGAATTGAGGAGGGGTCGCGTGAGCATCGTCATATCGGTGACCGTGCGCTGTCGCCATGTCCACGTAATCCCCTTGCATGACAAGGGAATTCGCCCGCGCGACGCTCACGAGATCGACGCACGGTGACGTCATTTCCCCCTTTCGATCACGGAAAAAGCGGGTTCGCGGGAACACCCGCTTGTTTCGCCGCGTCGCGGTCGCTTACGTTCCCAACCGATCCGGACGGACGCCTAATCCTGCCGCCGCCCGGAGCCCGCACACACTGACCCGACGTACGGCAGGAGCGGGGGACCCACAGGTACAACTGCCTGTTCCGGACCCCGGAAACAGGCTTGGGGTTAAGCCGCGCAGCAACGCGGCCGGACATCTCCAGTCCGCACCCGACAGCTCACCTCGTAGGCGCCGGAGAGGAATTCGACATGCCCGCGAAGGGTAAGCACCGCCGCACCAAGGCTCAGCGTTTCACCCGCTCCATCGCCGTCGCCGGAACCGGTGGCGCCGCTCTCGCCCTGCCGTTCCTCGGCGCCGCCGGCGCCCACGCCGCGACGCCGCAGTCCGCCCCCGAGGCCTCGGTCCAGTCGCTGTCCGTCACCGGCCAGCAGGCCAAGGCCGACAAGAACGGCGAGACCCGCACGTACACCGTGAAGGCCGGCGACTACCTCGCCAAGATCGCCGAGGCCGAGCACGTCGACGGTGGCTGGAAGCAGCTCTACGCGGACAACCGCGAGGCCGTCGGTGACGACCCGTCGCTCATCCACCCGGGTCTGAAGCTCTCGATCGACGGCAAGGCCGCCGCCAAGAGCGCGCCGCAGCAGTCCACTTCGCCGCAGACCGCCAAGCCCGCCGCGCCCAAGGCCGAGAAGCCGGCCGAGCAGCCCGCGCAGAAGGCCGCCGAGGAGACCTCCTCCGACGAGGCGTCCGCGCAGACCGCCCCCGCCTCCGGCTTCACCTCCCCGGTGCCCGGCGGCGGCATCGGCACCGCCTACAAGGTGGCCGGCAGCATGTGGTCCAGCGGCTACCACACCGGTGTCGACTTCAGCGTCCCGACCGGCACCTCCCTGAAGGCCGTCGGCGCCGGCACCGTCGTCTCCGCCGGCTGGGGCGGCGCGTACGGCAACCAGGTCGTCATCCAGCTGAACGACGGCCACTACGCCCAGTACGCCCACCTGTCCTCGCTGTCCGTCTCTGCGGGCCAGACGGTGAGCGCCGGCCAGCAGGTCGGTCTCTCCGGTGCGACCGGCAACGTGACCGGCCCGCACCTGCACTTCGAGATCCGCACCAGCCCGGACTACGGCTCGGACGTGGACCCGATCTCATACCTGCGCGGCAAGGGCGTCTCCATCTGACACCCGAGCGGCACCCTTCCTGACACGCACGCCTGAGGCCGGACCCCGATCCACGGGGCCCGGCCTCCGGTGTGTCAGCGTCCGTGTCCGGGCACGTGTCCGCGCCGGGCCGTACCTATTCCTGGCTTGGCCAAACCTTGAAGTGGCTTATCTCACCGCGCGTCAACCCCCGCCTACGGTCGCGTAGGTCACATCCGAAGGTGAATCATGTCCGGCTGTGGCAGACGATTCGAAGAGTGACAAGGCAACAGTGATCGGGTCGTACGTGGCGGTGGGGGACAGCTTCACCGAGGGCGTCGGCGACCCCGGCCCCGACGGGGCGTTCGTCGGCTGGGCCGACCGCCTCGCCGTTCTGCTCGCCGACCGCAGGCCCGAGGGCGACTTCCGGTACGTCAATCTCGCGGTGCGCGGCAAGCTGCTGGACCAGATCGTGGCCGACCAGGTCCCCCGGGCCGTCGAACTCGCCCCCGACCTGGTCTCCTTCTGCGCCGGCGGCAACGACATCCTGCGTCCGGGCACCGACCCGGACGAGGTGGCCGAGCGCTTCGAGAAGGCGGTCGCGCAGCTGGCCGCGGTGGCCGGGACAGTGATGGTGACCACCGGGTTCGACACCCGGGGGGTCCCGCTGCTCAAGCATCTGCGCGGCAAGATCGCGACGTACAACGGGCACGTGCGGGCGGTCGCCGACCGGTACGGCTGTCCGGTGCTCGACCTGTGGTCGCTGCGGAGTGTGCAGGACCGCAGGGCGTGGGACGCGGACCGGCTGCACCTGTCGCCCGAGGGGCACACCCGCGTCGCGCTGCGCGCGGGTCTCGCGCTCGGTCTGAAGGTGCCCGCGGACCCCGAGCAGCCGTGGCCGCCGCTGCCGCCTCGCGGCACGCTGGAGATCCGGCGGGACGACGTCCACTGGGCGCGGGAGTATCTGGTGCCGTGGATCGGCCGGCGCCTGCGGGGGGAGTCGTCGGGTGACCACGTCACGGCGAAGGGGACGCTGTCCCCGGAGGACATCCGGTCGCGGATCGCGAAGGTGGCGTGAGGCGCGGTCCGCTCGGCGCGCGGGGTGGCTGGTCCCGCGGGGCGTGTGCGGGTGGGTGCGTGGCTGGTCGCGCAGTTCCCCGCGCCCCTTTTGGGGCGTAGTGCCCGCGCGTCTGAGGCCCACGTGAAGCTCGACGCCTCAGGCCTCCGCGGGCGCTTCGTGGCTGGTTGCGCATTTCCCCGCGCCCCTGATGGGGCGATGCTCTCGCGCGTCTTTGAGGGCGCGGGGCGGATCACGCCCTTGGGGCGCGGGGAACTGCGCGATCGGGGGCTCGGGGGCGGAGCCCCCGTGGCGGCAGTCGGGGGCGCGGGCCGTTTCCACAACCGCCCCCGCCGAAGGCGCCACCGCACATAATGGAAACTCCGAGCGATTTCATCTGGAGGTACCGTGGCCGCTTCATCCGCCCCCCGGGCGGGGCTGACCGCCCTGCGGCCGCCGGCCTTCGGCGCGGAGCCGGCCGGTGAGCGCATGGCGCGGATCCGCAGGTCCCCGCACTTCGCGAACGGCGTGTTCCAGAACCCGGGCGGCCCGGCCCGTATGCGTCCCTCCGGGTCGGGACGGGACATGGCCAAGCAGTTCCTGGACAAGGACTCCCGCTCCCGCCGCGCCCCGCGGGGGACGATCCCGGTGCACCCCACCACCGTCGCCGACCTGAACCGCCCGCCCGCGACCGGGCTGCGCCTCACGTGGATGGGCCACTCCAGCGTCCTCGCGGAGATCGACGGACAGCGGGTGCTGTTCGACCCCGTGTGGGGTGAGCGCTGCTCGCCGTTCCCCTTCGCCGGCCCCAAGCGCCTCCACCCCGTGCCGCTGCCGCTGACGGCCCTCGGCCCGGTGGACGTCGTGGTGATCTCCCACGACCACTACGACCACCTGGACATGCCGACGATCAAGGAACTGGCCGGCACGGACACCGTGTTCGCCGTGCCCCTCGGCGTGGGCGCGCACCTGGAGCGCTGGGGCGTCTCCGCGGACCGCCTGCGTGAGCTGGACTGGCAGGAGTCGACGCGGGTCGGCGGCCTCACCCTGACCGCGACCCCCGCCCGGCACTTCTGCGGGCGGGGCCTGCGCAACACCCAGCACACCCTGTGGGCCTCCTGGGTGGTCGCAGGCGAACGGCACCGGATCTACCACAGCGGCGACACCGGATACTTCGAGGGCTTCCGCGACATCGGCGCCGCCCACGGCCCGTTCGACGCGACGATGATCCAGGTCGGCGCCTACTCCGAGTTCTGGCCGGACATCCACATGACCCCCGAGGAGGGCGTCCGCACCCACCTGGACCTCCAGGGCGGCGACCCGGCCGGCGTCCTGATGCCGATCCACTGGGGCACCTTCAACCTCGCCCCGCACCCGTGGGCGGAGCCGGGGGAGTGGATGACGGACGCAGCGGCAGCCGTGGGCCAGGCCGTCGCCTTCCCACGTCCGGGCGCCCCCTTCGAGCCGGGCGGCGACCTGCCGGCCGAGCCCTGGTGGCGCCCGCTCACCCGCCCGGTCCCCCGCACATGGAAGACCGGCAGCCCGCCACGGAGCGAGGAGACCCCCAGCAACGACCTCGACCTGGCGGGCGACCGCTGAGACGCGCGCGGCGGGCGGACCGGAGGGGTGTCTCCGGTCCGCCCGCCGCGCGCGACAGCCGTGCTTACGGCGTCGCCGTCACCGACTTCGCTCCCGTCCCGGCCGCCGCAGCCGCCTCCGCCGCCAGCCGGCGGCGTCGGGTCGCCGGGCCGAAGAGCGCCAGGACCAGCGCGCCCAGCGTCCAGGTGCCGGCGATGACCATGAACACCGCCTGGTAGCCGATGCCGTTGTAGACGCCGGCGATCATCAGCGGGCCCACCGCGTTGGACAGCCGTCCCAGGCCGTAGGCGATGCTCGTGCCCAGCGAGCGGCCCTCGGTGCCGTACAGCTCGGGGGCGTAGGCGTACGCCAGGGCCGTGTAGCCGCGCTCGAACAGGTTGACCAGGAAGCCGAAGACCACGATCAGCACCGGGGTGAAGGTCAGGCCGTAGAGCAGGCCGGACGCGGCGATGACCAGGCCGAACACCACCAGGCACCACTTGCGCTCGAAGCGGTCGGTGACCATCGCCGCGAGGAACGAGCCGAGCGGCGCGCCCACGGTCGTCAGGGCCACGTAGAAGATAGAGTCCTCGACGCTGACGCCCTCGGCGGCCAGCAGGGTCGGCGCCCAGCTGGAGTAGCCGAAGAAGCCGATGGTCTGGGTGATCCACAGGACCGACAGCAGGATCGTCGGGTACAGGAACTTCTTGTCCTTCAGCATGCCCAGGCCCGGCTTGACCGAGGGCCCCTTCGGCTTCGGCTGCTGCGCCTCGGGCAGCGGCCCGTGCTCGGCCGTCACCTGGGCCTCGATGCGGGTCAGCACCGCCTCCGCCTCGTCGTGCCGGCCGCGCGACTCCAGCCACTGCGGGGACTCCTCGAGCCGCCGCACGAAGAACAGGAACAGCGCGCCCAGCGACCCCCAGAGGTAGACCAGCCGCCACGACCAGTCCGACATCGGCACCACCGCGGAGGCGATCAGGTTGGTGACGGGCGTGCCGCAGATGCCGATGACGATGGCGTACGCCTGGAACTTGCCGCGCTTGGCGCTGGGGAACAGCTCACTGATGTAGACGACGGCGACGACCGTCATCGCCGACAGGCCCGCCGACGTCAGCACGCGGAACACGCCGAGGGACCAGATGTCCCACGCGAACACGCAGGCGAACGACCACACCGTGAACCACAGGGTGGTCAGGGTCAGTGTCTGTTTGCGGCCCAGCCGGTCGGCCAGCCCGCCGGCCACGACGGCGCCGATGAACATGCCCACGAAGGACAGCGAGGTGACGTACGCGACGTGGTTCACGTCGGAGCCCCACTGCTCGCGCACCACCGGCGCCGTGATGGCGAAGGTGTTGATGTCAGCGAACTCGAAGAAGTAGGCGAAGGCCACCGCGAGGATGGTCCGCTTGTGGAACTTCGTGATCGGCAGCCGGTCGAGCCGGTTCGCCGCGTTGGTGGTACGGATGTGCTGCACTGCACGCTCCTGGGAAAGGGTGGACCCGTCTCACCGGGCCGGGGGTGACGTCAGCGGGCCTCTTCGGGCCAGTAGAGACGCAGGGGATTGTCGACCAGCAGCGCCCGCTGCTGCTCGGCGGTGGTCGCGATGTGCGGGATGTGGTCGACGAGCAGACCGTCGTCGGGCATGTGGTTCTTCAGGTTCGGGTGCGGCCAGTCGGTGCCCCACAGCGCCCGGTCGGTGAACTCCTCGACGACCTTGCGGGCGAAGGGCACCACGTCCCGGTAGGCGTTCCGCTCCCCGTCGAGCGCGGGCGGTCCGGAGACCGTCAGCCGTTCCGGGCAGGAGACCTTCACCCACACGTCGTTCGCCGCCACGAACCGCAGGAACCGCGCGAACTCGGGCCCGTCGGCGCTGCGGGTGACGTCGGGGCGGCCCATGTGGTCGATGACCAGCGGCACCGGCAGGGAGGCGAAGAACGGCTCCAGGTCCGGCAGGTCCTCCGCCTCGAAGTAGAGGACGACGTGCCAGCCCAGCGGCGCCACCCGGCGGGCCACGGTCTCCAGCGCCTCGCGCGGCGCCGCGTCCACCAGTCGGCGGACGAAGTTGAAGCGCACCCCGCGCACCCCGGCGTCGTGCAGCCGGCGCAGCTCCGCGTCGGTGACGTCCGGCCGTACCGTCGCCACCCCGCGGGCCCGCCCGCCGGCCGCGTGCAGGGCGTCCACCAGGGCGCTGTTGTCCGCGCCGTGGCAGGTGGCCTGCACGATCACGTTGCGGTCGACGCCCAGGTGGTCGCGCAGCGCGAACAGGTCGTGCTTGGAGGCGTCGACCGGCGTGTACTTGCGCTCCGGGGCGAACGGGAACTCGGCGGCGGGGCCGAAGACGTGGCAATGGGCGTCCACCGCTCCCGGCGGCAGGACGAACTCCGGCTTGCTCGGCCCCCGGTACCAGTCGAGCCAGCCCGGGGTGACCGCGGTGTCGTGGTCGGTCATCGTGGTCCTCGGATTCAGTCGACGTAGGTGAGGCCGAGCTCGGCCAGCGGGCCGCGCATGCCGTACATGTCCAGGCCGAGCTCGCCGGCCCGGAACCGCTCCCGCTTGCCCTCCTCGGCCGCCTCGCGCCGCGCGGACGCCTCGGCGACCTCGGCGGCCCGGGCGGCGGGGACGACCACCACGCCGTCCGCGTCGGCGACGATCACGTCACCCGGGACGACCAGGGCGTTCGCCACGACCACGGGCACGTTCACCGAACCCAGGGTGGCCTTGACGGTGCCCTTGGCGTTGACCGCCCGGGAGAACACGGGGAAGTCCATCCGGCGCAGGTCGTCCACGTCACGGCAGCCGCCGTCGATCACCAGGCCCCGGGCGCCGCGGGCGCGCAGCGAGGTGGCGAGCAGCTCCCCGAAGAAGCCGTCCTCGCTCTCGGTGGTGCAGCCGGCGACCACCACGTCGCCCTCGCGCACCTGCTCGGCGGCGACGTGCAGCATCCAGTTGTCGCCGGGCTGCAGCAGCACGGTCACCGCGGTGCCGCACAGCTTCGCGCCTTCGTACACGGGCCGTATGTAGGGGCGCATCAGGCCGAGGCGGCCCATCGCCTCGTGCACGGTCGCGACCCCGAACCGCGACAGGGCCTCGACCGCGGCCGGGTCGGCGCGGTCGACGGTCCGGTGGACGACTCCGAGGTGGTGCATGGTGCGGCTCCTTGCTTCTGCGGGCATTCTCGGCCCGCGGTGAACGGTCGGGGACGGCGGGGGGTGAGGGACCGGGGACGACGGGCGTCAGCGGCCCTGGGCGGTCAGCCGGGCGTCGAGGCGGGGGTAGACCCGCCGGGCGTTGCGCTCCTCGACGGCCGCCAGGTCGTCGGGGGTGAGGCCCGCCTTCTCGACGTAGCGGCGGGTGTCGTCGAAGTGGTGGCCGGTGCGCGGGTCGATCCCGCGCACGGCTCCGACCATCTCCGAGGCGAAGAGGACGTTCTCCACGGGCATCACCTCCAGCAGCAGGTCGATGCCGGGCTGGTGGTAGACACACGTGTCGAAGAAGACGTTCCGCAGCAGGGACTCCTCCGGCTCGGGCCGGCCGAGCGCCTGCGCCAGCCCCCGGAAGCGGCCCCAGTGGTACGGCACCGCGCCGCCGCCGTGCGGGATCACCAGCCGCAGGTCCGGGAAATCGGCGAACAGGTCGCCGGAGAGCAGCTGCATGAACGCGGTGGTGTCGGCGTTGAGGTAGTGCGCGCCGGTGGTGTGGAAGGCCGGGTTGCAGCTGGTGGACACGTGCACCATGGCCGGCACGTCCAGCTCGACGAGCTTCTCCCACACCGGGTACCAGGACCGGTCGGTCAGCGGGGGAGCGGTCCAGTGGCCGCCGCTCGGGTCCGGGTTGAGGTTGACGGTGACCGCGCCCAGCTCCAGCACCGCCCGCTCGATCTCCGGGACCACGGTCGCCGGGTCCACGCCGGGCGACTGCGGCAGCATCGCGCCGGGCACGAACCGGTCCGGGTACAGCTCGGAGACCCGGTGGCACAGGTCGTTGCAGATACGCGCCCAGGCGGCGGAGGTGGCGAAGTCGCCGATGTGGTGGGCCATGAACGAGGCGCGGGGGGAGAAGACGGTGACGTCGATGCCACGCTCGTCCATCAGCCGCAGCTGGTTCGTCTCGATCGACTCGCGGATCTCGTCGTCGCCGATCGCCGGGCCCGCGGGGTCGGGCGCCCGCAGGGGGTCGGTGAGCGCGGCCACCTGCGCGTCCCGCCACTGTCCGAGGGGGGCGGGGGCCGTGGTGTAGTGACCGTGGATGTCGATGATCACGCGTGCTTCTCCTGACGGGTGGGAGTGGGGTCCCAGACGGAACGGGGGACGAGCAGGTCGCCGGCCATCAGCAGCCGGGCGGTGCGCAGCAGCGCGGAGCGGGTCACCCGCTGCGGGTCGGCGGGGTCGAGGCCGAGGGTGACGCTGAACTCGCCGGACGGGTGCTCCACGGAGACGGTGGGCTCCGTGCCGGACACCCCGGCCGCCACGTCCCGGGCGACGGTGCCCTCGATGACGCAGGCGGTGGCGGCGGTGACGGCGGCCAGCACGCCGATGGACTGGTGGCAGACCCGGGGGATGAGGCTGCGGGTGGAGAGGGTGCCGCCGCGGCGGGGCGGCGCGACCAGGGTCATCTTCGGGTAGTTACGGCCGCTGACGTCACCCAGGCCCATCGCCTCCCCGCACACCAGGCGCAGCGCCTCCACGCGGGCCTTGAGCGCCTCGTCGGCGTCGATGTCCGCGGGGGACTCGTAGCCGGCGGCGCCCAGACGGGCGGCCTCGACGATCACCAGCGGCTGGCCGTTGTCGATCAGCGTGACCTCCACGGCGCCCACCCCCGGCACCTCCACGGTGTCCCGGGCGCGCCCGGTGGGCAGCAGGGCCCCGGCGACGGAACCGGCGGTGTCCAGGAAGCCGATCTCGACCGGCGCGGCGGTGCCGGGGACGCCGTCGATGCGGGCGTCGCCCTCGTAGGAGACGTACCGCGTCCCGTCGGCGCCGGCGGGGGTGGCGACGGTGATCTCGGCGACCATGCCGGTGTTCCGGGTCAGCACCCGGGCCGTTGTACGGTCGCCGGACGGTACGACCATGCCGGTCTCGACGGCGAAGGGCAACACGGCGGCGAGCATGTTGCCGCAGTTGGCCGACGTGTCGACGGAGTCCCCGTCGGGCTGCACCTGGGCGAAGGTCCACTCCACGTCGACACCGGGCTCCGTGCCCGGGCGCACCAGGCCGATCTTGCTGGTCAGCGGGTGCGCGCCGCCGACGCCGTCGATCTGCCGCGGGTCGGGCGAGCCCATCGCCGCCAGCAGCACCGCGTCCCGCAGGGCGGGCTCGTCGGGCAGCAGCCGGGCGTCGAAGAAAGGTCCGCGCGACGTGCCGCCCCGCATGAACAGGCAGGGAATCGCGGTCTGGGAGCCGCGACGGGTGACCTCGGGGACCCGGACGGCTGCGACGGCGGACATGGTCGCTCCTTCGGTGGACGGAATCGCGGTGGACGAATCGCGGTGGGCGGTGAGACGCCGGGCGATGTGAAGATGCGAGGAAGCTAAATCATCAACGAGATTGTTGACAAGATGTTTCGACGAAAATGCTCACCAGATGGGATCCCGGGTACGGACGCCTCCGTGCCGCGCACTAGGGTTCTCCCCGTCGGGGCCGCCGAGGACGGACGACGGAACACGAGGGAGAGGTCGACGGAGTGACGGACAAGCTTACGGGCGCTGCCGGCCGCGAGTATGTGGCGAACGCCATCAGGCAGGCCCTGCGCTCCGGGGACCTGGTGCCCGGACAGCGGCTCGTCGAACTCGACCTCGCGGAGGCCTACGGCACCACGCGCGGCGCCGTCCGGGAGGCGCTGCAGGACCTCGCGGCCGAGGACATCGTGGAAATCGTCCCGCGCCGCGGCGCCCGGATCCGCGCGGTGTCCGTCGAGGAGGCCGTGCAGATCACCGAGTGCCGGTCGGCGCTGGAGCAGCTGTGCGCGCGGAAGGCGGCCGGCGGGGCGAGCGACGGGCAGCGCGCGGAACTCCGCCGGATCGGCGCCGACATGCGGCAGGCCGTGGCCGACGGCGCCTGGGACGCGTACTCCGCCCTCAACCAGCGGCTGCACGAGCTCGTCATCGAGGCCAGCGGGCAGGAGGTGGCGCGTCGTCAGCTCGACCGCCTGAATGGCCCGATGGTCCGCTTCCAGTTCCGTCTCGCCCTGCGCCCCGGGCGTCCCGCGCAGTCCCTGCCGCAGCACCTCGCGATCATCGACGCGGTCGCCGGCGCCGACCCCGAGGCGGCGGCACGCGCGGTGGCGGCACACCTGGACGACGTGATCGAACAGCTGAGGGCGTCGGCCACGGCGCCGCGCCTGTGAAGGGCGTCAACCCCCGCGTTTGCTACTCAGCGTGATGTTCTGGCCGGAGGGCTGAAGGTGTCCTTGAGGCGCTCCCGGAGCCAGGGGTGTCCACGGAGGCGCACTCGATCCCGCACACGCCCCTTTTCGCGCCCCAGCGCCCCAGGAACCCTTGCGACCGCTTCTGACCAGCATTGATCGAGTCTTGAGTACTCCCGTCGCATTCGGCCGAACGGTTATCGGTCTGTCGTACGACGCCTCATACCAGAGCGCGATGCTGTCCGCACGAGTTTGTCAACTGCCCACCGCACATGATGCGGTGACGACTACGGTGAGTGTCGGTCGCCCGGCGTGACGGCTCGCGACGGCACATGTCGCAGGACGCCTCGCGCCGAGGGCCGTGTCGTAGGGATCGGGATCAGGGAGCGGGGACCGGTACGTGCAGCCACAAGGCGGACGAGGGAGCCGACGGGGCGAGGAGCCCCGACACCCGGGGACGGTCGGCGCCACGGTCGTGGCCCGCACCCCCCAGAGCGGCGCCGCCCCGAAAACCCCGGCCCCCGGCCCGGGCGCACGCTGCGGCAACGGCACCGCCCCCCGGCCCGAGCGGCGCGAGGGCGGACGGCACGGGCGTCCGCCCGCCCGGCCCGCGCCCGGCCTGCCCGAGTCGCACATACGGTCACAACTGCTCCGGCTCGCCGTGCTGCCGCCCGTCGCGGTGGCCCTGAGCGCCTGCGCCGCCGTGCTGTTCACCGTCCGCTCCAGCGGGACGCGGCCCAGCGGCGCGCTGTGGCTGGTCCTCGGCGGGGCCACCGCCGTGGCCCTCGCCGGCATCGTCATCGCCGCCGTGGCAGCCGAGCGCGCGGCCCGCTCCGTGCACGACCGCGTGGGCGCCCTGCGCCGCGGCACGGCACGGCGCGAGGCCGACCTGCACGCCCTCGTCGAGGCGCTGCGCAACGGCGAGCAGCCGCCCCCGCGCGGCCGGCGCAGCGAACGCGGCGGCGACGGCGACGAGTTCGACCAGCTCGCCGCCGACCTCGCCCGCGCCCACGACGGCGCGGTCACCGCCGTGGTGCAGGCGGCGCGGCTCTCCAGCCAGGCGGGCAGCGAACAGAAGCTCGAGGTGTTCGTCAACCTCGCCCGGCGGCTCCAGTCCCTCGTCCACCGCGAGATCTCCATCCTCGACGAGCTGGAGAACGAGATGGAGGACCCCGACCTGCTCAAGGGGCTCTTCCACGTCGACCACCTCGCCACCCGCATCCGCCGCCACGCGGAGAACCTCGCCGTGCTCGGCGGGGCCGTCTCCCGCCGGCAGTGGAGCAACCCGGTGCCCATGACCGAGGTGCTGCGCTCGGCGATCGCCGAGGTCGAGCAGTACTCGCGGGTCAAGCTCGTGCCGCCGGTCGACGGCACCCTGCGCGGACACGCGGTCGCCGACGTCATCCACCTGCTCGCCGAACTCGTCGAGAACGCCACGGTGTTCTCCGCCCCGCACACCCAGGTGCTGCTGCGGGCCAACCTGGTCACCTCCGGGCTGGCCGTCGAGGTCGAGGACCGCGGCCTCGGGATGCCCGTCGGCGAGCAGGACCGGATGAACGCGCTGCTCGCCGACCCCGACCAGGTGCACGTCGCCAGCCTGCTGGCCGACGGCCGGATCGGCCTGTTCGTGGTCTCCCAGCTCGCCCGCCGCCACGGCATCCACGTCCGGCTGCAGACCAACATCTACGGCGGAGTCCAGGCCGTGCTGGTGGTGCCGCAGTCCCTGCTCGGCGGGGAACCGGCCGCCGTGAACGGGGCGCAGGGGACGACCGCGAGCCTGCCCTCGGTGGGCACGGCACCGACGGGGCGTCAGACCCCCGCACTCTCAGGCACCGTGGACACGCCGGCTCACGCAGAGGAGACCGCGGCCACCGGCAGCACCCCCGCGTTTCCCCTCACCCCCGTCGCCCACCCCGGCCGGACCCCGTCCGCGTCCCCCGGTGACGGCGCCGTACCCCCGCCGCTGCCCCTGCGCGGCGCCCGCACCACCCGCCCCACCCCCGCCGAGGCCGTCCCCGGCGTCCACCACACCGCGCCCGCCCCACACGACGGCGACACCGCGCCCGACCCGCAGGACGGCACCGCCGTCACCGGCGAGGCCCCGCTCGTCCCCCGCACCACCCCCGTGCGCGGCACCATGGGCAAGCCCCGACTGCCCCGCCGCCGCGCCCAGGAGCACATCGCGCCGCAGCTGCGCGACGGGCCCGCGCCCCGCCAGGACAGCGAGCACGTCGCAGGCCACGACCCCCAGCTGATGGCCGCCTTCCAACGGGGCATCAGCCTCGCGGAGTCCCAGCCGGAGTCCCCCGCGCCCGCGCGGCCGGCCGTGCCCGCACCCCGTACCGACCTCACCGACCACACCGCCCGGCACGACGGGAGCGCGTCCGCCGGATGACCACCCCCCTCACCCGCGCTCCCGCAGACCTTCGTACCCCAAGGAGTCGATCCACCATGGCGAGCGATGCGCCGACCGCCCAGGTATCCGACCTCGACTGGCTGATGAGCGGCCTCGTGCAACGCGTACCGCACACCCGGAGCGCCGTCCTGCTGTCCTGCGACGGACTGGTGAAGTCCGTCCACGGCCTCGACCCGGACGCCGCCGACCACATGGCCGCCCTCGCCTCCGGCCTGTACTCCCTCGGCCGCAGCGCCGGCGTGCGCTTCGGCGACGGCGGCGACGTCCGGCAGGTCGTCGTCGAGCTCGACTCGACGCTGCTGTTCGTCACCACCGCCGGGTCCGGCACCTGCCTCGCCGTGATGGCCGGCCGGGAGGCCGACGCGGCCGTGCTCGGCTACGAGATGGCGATGCTGGTCAAGTCCGTACGGCCGTACCTGATGACCGCTCCCCGGCAGCAGGGCGTCGAGCCCCCGGCGATGAGGCCTTGAGCGTGCGGGCGGCCGGTGACGGGCCGTGGCTCGACGACGCGGCCGGCCGGCTGGTGCGCCCCTTCACGGTCAGCAACGGACGGACCCGGCCGACCGTCGCCCTCGACCTGATGTCGCAGGTGCGGGCCACCGGCGCCACTCCGCTCGGCTATCTCGGCCCCGAGCACGCGCAGGCCCTCGACCTGTGCCGCGCCCCCGTCCCCGTCGCCGAGGTCGCCGCCCATCTCGGGCTGCCGGTGGCCGTCACCAAGGTGCTGCTGGCGGACCTCGTCGACTGCGGGGCGCTGACCGACAAACCCCCCGCGTTCCACCACAACCGCACGGACCGGGCCCTTCTGGAGGCAGTGCTCGATGGACTACGACGACAGCTCTGACCGGGTCGACGGCGCCGGGCACGGCGGCGACGACGACCTGTTCCCGACCGCCCTCAAGATCCTGGTGGCGGGCGGGTTCGGGGTCGGCAAGACCACCTTCGTCGGCGCCGTCAGCGAGATCGCGCCGCTCAGCACGGAGGAACTGCTGACCACCGTCAGCGCCGCCACCGACAAACTCGACGGGATCGAGAACAAGGTCGAGACCACCGTGGCCATGGACTTCGGCCGCATCACCCTCGACCGTGAACACGTGCTCTACCTGTTCGGCACGCCCGGCCAGGAACGCTTCTGGTTCATGTGGGACGAACTGTGCGAGGGCGCGCTCGGCGCCGTCATCATCGCCGACACCCGGCGCCTGGAGGAGTGCTTCGCCGCGGTCGACTTCTTCGAGCAGCGCGGCCTCGGATTCATCGTCGCCGTCAACGAGTTCGACGGGGCCTACCGCTACGCCCCCGAGGAGGTGCGCGCCGCCCTCGACCTCCCCGAGGAGGTGCCCGTCGTCCGCTGCGACGCCCGGATCTCCAGCTCCGGCGTGCAGACCCTGCTCACCCTCGTCCGCCACCTCATCACGTACGCCCCCGCCACACCCACGGGATACGGCGCACCCATGTGATCCCCGCACCCCACGGAGCCCGTCCATGAACTTCGCCCACGCCCCGGGAGCCCGCCCATGAGCTACGACCCGCCCCGCCCGGCCGGTCGGCTGCTGCTCACCCCGGAGGACCGGCAGGCGCCGGAGCGCACCCGCAGGCTGCGCCGGCTCGCACTCGGGGAACACCCCGACCCCGAGCTGGACGCCTTCGCCCGCGGCCTCGCCGAGCTCACCGGGGCGCCGTACGCCGTGGTCAACCTCCCCGGCGAGCACGGGCAGTTCTTCGCGGGTCTGCACACCCCGGGCGTCGCCCCGGTCCTCCGCAGCGACGGCACCGGCGCACTGCTCGGCCGGGCGCTGCCCCGTGACCACGGCTTCTGCCCGCACGTCATCGCCCGCGGCAAGGCGCTGGTGCTGGAGGACGTGACGGACTACCCGCGGTTCGCGGGCAACGCGGTGGTGGACGAGTTCGGCATCCGCTCCTACATGGGCGCGCCGCTCACCGACGGCACCGGCTTGGTGCTCGGCACCGTCGCCGTCAGCGACGTAAGGCCCCGCGGCTGGGGGCAGCCCGGTCTCGCCGCCATCAAGGCGCAGGCCGCGGAACTCGCCGCACGGCTGGAGCGGCGGGAGCAGGACGGGCTGCCGCTGTGACGCGTGGCGCGCCACCGCGCCCGGACGGGTGACGCGTGAAGCAAAGCTGTGGCCGCGCTTAAGAAATCCTCGATGGACCGGTGAGGGTGTTGTACGGCAGATTGCAGTCGATTCCACTCCTCTTCCCGGACCGGGCCGCCTCGGCATGCCCGCACCCGGGACTCACCCTCAGGAGCCGTAGCGTTGAAGGCGCTGGTCAAGGAGAAGGCGGAGCCCGGGCTGTGGCTCATGGACGTCCCGGAGCCCGCCGTCGGACCCGGCGACGTGCTGATCAAGGTGCTGCGCACCGGTATCTGCGGCACCGACCTGCACATCCGTAACTGGGACGGCTGGGCGCAGCAGACGATCGACACGCCGCTGGTGCTCGGGCACGAGTTCGTCGGCGAGGTCGTGGAGACCGGCCGGGACGTCCCCGACGACATCAAGCCCGGTGACCGGGTCAGCGGCGAGGGCCACCTGGTGTGCGGCAAGTGCCGCAACTGCCTGGCCGGCCGCCGCCATCTGTGCCGCGCCACGGTCGGCCTCGGCGTGGGACGCGACGGCGCCTTCGCGGAGTACGTCGTGCTCCCCGCCACCAACGTGTGGGTGCACCGCGTCCCCGTCGACCTCGACGTCGCCGCGATCTTCGACCCGTTCGGCAACGCCGTGCACACCGCGCTGTCCTTCCCGCTGGTCGGCGAGGACGTTCTGATCACCGGCGCCGGACCGATCGGCCTGATGGCCGCCGCGGTGGCCCGGCACGCCGGCGCGCGCAACGTCGTCATCACCGACGTCAGCGAGGAGCGCCTGGAGCTCGCCCGCAAGATCGGCGCGACCCTGGCGCTGAACGTCGCCGAGTCGAGCATCGCCGACGGGCAGCGGACCCTCGGCCTGCGCGAGGGCTTCGACATCGGCCTGGAGATGTCCGGCCGCCCCGAGGCGATGCGCGACATGATCGCCAACATGACGCACGGCGGCCGCATCGCGATGCTCGGCCTGCCCGCCGAGGAGTTCCCGGTCGACTGGGCCCGGATCGTCACCTCGATGATCACCGTCAAGGGCATCTACGGCCGCGAGATGTTCGAGACCTGGTACGCCATGTCGGTGCTCCTCGAGGGCGGACTGGACCTCGCCCCCGTGATCACCGGCCGCTACTCCTACCGCGACCACGAGTCCGCCTTCGAGGACGCCGCCGGCGGCAAGGGCGGCAAGGTCATCCTCGACTGGACCGCGTAAGTCATCTGCCCTCCAAGGAGCTTTGAGATGTTCGACTCCGTGCGCGACGACCTGCGCGCCACCCTCGACGAGATCCGCGCCGCCGGGCTGCACAAGCCCGAGCGCGTCATCGGCACCCCGCAGTCCGCGACCGTGAACGTCACCGCCGGCGGCCGCCCCGGTGAGGTCCTCAACTTCTGTGCCAACAACTACCTGGGCCTCGCCGACCACCCCGAGGTGATCGCCGCCGCCCACGAGGCCCTGGACCGCTGGGGCTACGGCATGGCGTCCGTCCGCTTCATCTGCGGCACCCAGGAGGTGCACAAGGAGCTGGAGGCGCGGCTGTCGTCGTTCCTCGGCCAGGAGGACACGATCCTCTACTCCTCCTGCTTCGACGCCAACGGCGGCGTGTTCGAGACGCTGCTCGGCCCGGAGGACGCGGTCATCTCCGACGCGCTGAACCACGCGTCGATCATCGACGGCATCCGCCTGTCCAAGGCCCGCCGCTTCCGCTACGCCAACCGCGACATGGCCGACCTGGAGCGCCAGCTGAAGGAGGCCGCCGAGGGAGGCGCCCGCCGCACGCTGATCGTCACCGACGGCGTCTTCTCCATGGACGGGTACGTCGCCCCGCTGGACGAGATCTGCGACCTCGCCGACCGGCACGGCGCCATGGTCATGGTCGACGACTCGCACGCGGTCGGCTTCGTCGGCCCCGGCGGCCGCGGCACCCCCGAACTGCACGGCGTCATGGACCGTGTCGACATCGTCACCGGCACGCTCGGCAAGGCCCTCGGCGGCGCCTCCGGCGGGTACGTCGCCGCCCGCGCCGAGATCGTCGCCCTGCTGCGCCAGCGCTCCCGCCCGTACCTGTTCTCCAACACGCTCGCCCCGGTCATCGCCGCCGCCTCCCTGAAGGTCCTCGACCTGCTGGAGTCCGCCGACGAGCTGCGCGTCCGCCTGGCCGAGAACACCGCCCTGTTCCGCCGCCGGATGACCGAGGAGGGCTTCGACGTCCTCCCCGGCGACCACGCCATCGCCCCTGTGATGATCGGCGACGCGGCCCGCGCGGGCCGTATGGCGGAGCTGCTGCTGGAGCGCGGCGTCTACGTGATCGGGTTCTCCTACCCGGTCGTGCCGCAGGGCCAGGCCCGTATCCGCGTGCAGCTCTCGGCGGCGCACTCCACGGACGACGTCAACCGAGCCGTCGACGCGTTCGTCGCGGCCCGTGCGGAGCTCGACGACGCCTGACCGTCGCGCACCGCTGCATTTGAGACAATCGATCCCATGATCGAAGCGCGGCGGCTCCACATCCTCCGTGCGGTGGCGGACCATCGTACGGTCACCGCGGCGGCCGCCGCGCTGTACCTCACCCCCTCGGCCGTCTCCCAGCAGCTCACCGCGCTGGAGCAGGAGACCGGCCACCGCCTGGTCGAGCGCGGCGCCAAGGGCGTACGGCTCACCCCCGCCGGGGAGATCCTGCTCAGCCACACCCACGCGGTCCTCGCCCAGCTCGAGCGGGCCGAGGCCGAGCTGGCCGCGTACGGGGCGGGGGAGGCCGGCACCGTCACGGTGGCCGCCTTCGCCACCGGCATCGCGCAGGTCGTGGCCCCGGCCGTGGCCCGCCTCGCCGACTCCGCACCCGGCATCCGCATCCGGGTGCAGGACGCCGAGGGCGACGCGAGCCTCCCGATGGTCCTGGACCGGCAGGTCGACGTCGCCGTGGCCGTCGAGTACCGCGGGGCGCCGGCCGCCGACGACCCGCGCCTCACCCACGTCCCGCTCTACGCCGAGCCGTTCGACGCGGTCGTCCCCGTCACCCACCGCCTGGCCGACGGGCCCGAGGTGCCGCTCGCGGAGCTGGCCAAGGACCCCTGGATCGGCCCGTACCCCGGCAACCCCTGCCATGACGTGGTGGTGCTGGCCTGCGAGAACGCCGGTTTCCAGCCGCGTCTCGAACACTCCTCGGACGACTTCCGCGCGGTCGTCGCCCTCGCCTCCGCCGACGTCGGCGTGGCCCTGGTGCCCCGGTCGGCGCTGCGGGGGATGGACCTCACGGGCGTGGTGGTGCGCCCGGTCGACGGGGTGGCGCCCACGCGCCGGGTGTTCGCCGCCGTGCGCCGGGGCGCGGAGGGGCATCCGCTGATCCGCCCGGTCCTGGACGCGCTCCGCGCGGCGGCGGAGGACGCCTGAGAGCCTCTTCCTGGCTGACCATATCCGGGATATCGTCCCGGATATGAAACAACAGGAGGCCGCTCCCGATCCCGTCGACGTCCGCCTCGGCGCGCGGCTGGCGGAATTGAGGGCCGAACACGGCTGGTCCCTGGGGGAGTTGGCGGAACGCAGCGGCGTCAGCCGGTCCACGCTGTCCCGCGCCGAGCGCGCCGAGACCAGCCCCACCGCCTCCCTGCTGAACCGCCTCTGTTCCGTCTACGGCCGCACCATGTCCCAGCTCCTCAGCGAGATCGAGGCGGAGCCGGCGCCGGTGGTGCGCGCCGCCGACCAGCCGGTGTGGCGAGACAAGGCGTCCGGTTTCGTCCGCCGCTCCGTGTCCCCGCCGCACGCCGGACTGCGCGGCGAACTCGTCGAGGGCCGCCTCACCGCCGGCGCGGACATCCCCTACGACCGCCCGCCCGTCCCCGGCCTCGAACAGCACATCTGGGTCCTCGAAGGCGCCCTCGCCGTCACCGTCGGCGACACCGAGCACCTCGTGGGCGAGGGCGACTGCCTCCGGCTGCGCGTCTGGGGCCCCACCCGCTTCCGCTGCCCCAACCCCGACGGCGTCCGCTACGTACTGGCGGTGGTGCGCCCGTGAACGTCGAACGCCCCGACGCCGCCCGGCTCCTGGAGCTGACCGACGCGCTCGCCGACCTGCTGACCGACACCGTGGACGGCGGCGCGTCCGTCGGCTTCCTCGCCCCGCTGAACCACGCGGACGCCGTCGCCTGGTGGACGCAGCGGTGCGAGGCCGTCGCCGCCGGACGCCTCGTGGTGTGGACGGCGTACGAGGAACGCGGCCGGGTGCTGGGCACCGTGAGCCTCGCCCTGCCCGCCGACAAGCCGAACAGCGCGCATCGCGCCGAACTGGTGAAGCTGATGGTGCACCGCACGGCCCGCGGCAAGGGCCTCGGCCGCCGGCTGCTGACGGTCGCGGAGGAGGCGGCCGCGGCGGACGGCATCACCCTGCTGCACCTGGACACGGAGACCGGCAGCCCCGCCGAGCACCTGTACCGCACGTCCGGCTGGACGGAGGTGGGCGCGATCCCCGACTACGCGGCGAACCCGGCGGGGGTACTGCGCCCCACGACGATCTACTACAAGCGCCTTCGGGCAACGCGCCACTAGAGGCGCGGGGAACTGCGCGAACGGGGGTCCGGGGGCGGAGCCCCCGAAAACGGGAGGTCAGGACATCGAAAGTCTGATTGTCCGTGCCGGAGGCTACCGTGCCAGCCATGCTCGATGCCGAAGACGTACGACGGATCGCCCTGTCCCTGCCGGACACGACGGAGAAGATCGCCTGGAGCATGCCCACGTTCCGCGTCGCGGGCAAGATGTTCGCCACCCTGCCGGAGGACGAGACGTCGATCGCCGTGCGCTGCCCCAAGGAGGAGCGGGACGAACTGGCCCTCGCCGAGCCGGAGAAGTTCTGGATCGCGGACCACGAGGCGCAGTTCGCGTGGGTGCGGGTCCGGCTCGCGGCGCTGGAGGACGAGGACGAACTGCGGGACATCCTCGCCGACTCCTGGCGCCAGGCCGCCCCGACCCGGCTGCTCGAGGCGCACCCCCGGCTGGGGCTGCCGCCGGAGGCCTGACGGAACGGGGCCGTACGGCCCCCTCCCGTTGTCAGTGCCCCGTGGCATGATCCGGATCACGCGTGGCCGCCGGGTCCGGAGGGGGGTCCCGGCGGCGCGCGCACCCCACGCTCACCGAAGCGACTCAGACCCCGGCGGGCACACCACCGGCGGTGAACCGGCTGATCCGCTCGCGCAGCGACCCCGCGTCCAGACCGTGCGCCGCGAGGTGCTCGTCGAACTGCCCGTAGCGGCGCAGCTCCGCCCGTCCCACGCCAAGCCCCAGCACGCGGTGCGGCAGGTCGGCCAGCGCGTCGTTCGCCGCCCCCGTCGACGTCCCCGCCAGATACGGCTCCACCACCACGACGTCCGTCCCCGCCGCCTCGGTGGCCCGGCGCAGGGCGTCCGCGTCGAAGGGGCGGACGGTGGTCGCGTACAGGACGGTGACGTCCAGGCCCTCCGTCGCCGCCAGCACGTTGTCCAGCATCGGCCCCACCGCGACGACCACCCCCGCGCGGCCCTCCCGGACCGTGAGGAACCGCCGCCCGTCCACCGGCCGCCCGGCCGCGTTGGACTGCAGGGACAGCCGGACGTACACCTTGTCGTCGCCGGCGGCCACCGCGTGCCGCAGCAGCGTCTCCGCCTCGTCCGGATGACCCGGCACATGCACCGTCCACCCGTCCAGGGTGTCCAGCAGCGCCACGTCGCCCGGCGCCATGTGGGTGTAGCCGCCGGCGGGCCAGTCGAAGGAGGCGGCGGCGCTCACCAGCACCGCGCCCACGTCCTGGTGCCCCAGGTCCAGCTTGACCTGCTCGAAGGGCCGCTCGACGAGGAAGCTGGCGAAGGTGTGCACCACGGGCCTCAGCCCGGCCAGCGCCATCCCGGACGCCGCGCCGACCAGCAGCTGTTCCCGGATGCCGACGTTGACCACCCGGTCCGGATGTCGGCGCAGCGCCTCGGTGAAACGGTCCGCGCCGACCTCCGCCAGGAGCACGGCGACCCGGGGGTCCTCGTCCAGCAACTGGGTGACGACGGGGGCGAAACGATCACGCATGGTGTCCACGGGAATCTTCCTTCTTTCGGTGACCCAGGTGAGAGGGAGAGCGATCTCTTGCGGTGCTCAGGCGTTCTTGGGCTCCACCCGGGCCACGACCACGTGCGGCCTGCCGGGGTGCGGGGCGGTGAACGCGTCGTACAGCGCCTCGTGGTCACGGCCGTCGACCGTGCGGGCGGACCAGCCGGCCGCCTCGAACCGTGCGGCGATCCCGCCCGGACGGGCGTACGACGCCGAGGAGTTGTCGACGACGACCGTGTGCAGCCGGTCCAGGCCGGCGGGGCCGGCGAAGGCGATCGCCTCGTGGTTGCTGCCCTCGTCCAGCTCGGCGTCCCCGATCAGCGTCCACACCGCCGGGTCACGCAGCCCCTGGGCGCGCAGCCCGAGTGCCGTGCCCACCGCGATCGGCAGCCCGTGCCCCAGCGACCCGCTGCCGATCTCCACGCCCGGCACCAGCGTCCGGTCCGGGTGGTGGCCGAGCGGGGAGTCGTAGGAGCCGAAGCCGGGCAGCCAGTCCGCCGGCAGGAACCCCTTGGCGGCGAGGACGGCGTAGTACGCCATCGGCCCGTGCCCCTTCGACAGCAGGAACCGGTCCCGTCCGGGATCGTCGGCGCTGTCGGGGCCGACCCGGAGCACCCGGTCGTAGAGGACCCACAGCACGTCGAGCGTGGACGTCGCGGCGGGTCCGTGCTTCTCGTCCCCGGTCATCAGCCCCATCAGGCCCGGGAGATCGGAGTATCCGTACGTCTGTGTGCGCTGCTCGGTGATCGTCATGTCGTCGATCGTGCGACCTCAAGCAAGCTTGAGGTCAAGCGTCACCCGGAGGTGGCGTGCGCGGGGAAACGGATGCGCGATCACCGCCGTGAGTGCGGTATGGTTTCCGTGCGCGTTCGGCCGGGGGAATCCCCAGGTCAGACGGGCATCGGGACGTGGCGCAGCTTGGTAGCGCACTTGACTGGGGGTCAAGGGGTCGCAGGTTCAAATCCTGTCGTCCCGACGTGACGCGGGGCCGGTGTCGGAACTCTCCGACACCGGCCCTGACGCATGTCGGCCCCGTCAGGCGGGCGCGCCGAGCGGCGGGTGCTCCAGCACGCGCGGCCTGTACTCGACCATCTGGGTCCGGCCGTCGAAGGCGCGGCTCCCCGTCATCTCCAGAGCCACGTCCGGATAGCCGTCGTAGATGCGTTCCGCGCCCGTGGCACCGGTGATCACCGGGAACATCACCACCCGGAACCGGTCCACGAGACCGGCCCGCAGCAGGGACCGGGACAGGCTGAGGCTGCCGATCGTGCTGAGGATCCCCGGCTCGCTCTCCTTCATGGCGCGGACGGTCTCCACGGCGTCGTCGCGGACGAGCGTGCAGTTCGCCCACGTCAGCGGCTCCTCCAGGGAGGAGGAGAACACCACCTTGGGCGCCTGCGTGAGCTCGTCGACGGACTCCTTCTCCTCGTCCCTGAACTCGTCCTGGCCGGCGGGGACGTCGCCCCCGGCGAAGCCCGACATCAGCCGGTAGGTGTTCGCCCCCATCAGGTAGGTGACCTTGGGCTGTTCACCCAGCCAGGCGAGGTACTCCGGGCCCTCCAGGCCCCAGAACCCGGGCCACCCCTCTCCCGACGCGTAGCCGTCCAGGGTGGTGATGAAGTCGACGAGAAGCTCCGACATGGCGTTGCCCTTTCCTGAGATGTCACGAGTACCGACCGGCCGGGAGCCGCGAACTCATCGGCCCGCGCGACCTGAGAATCGTCCGCGTATGTTCTTGATGTCTCTTTCGTGGCGATCTAACGTGCCCGCAGGAGACACCGTCGCGGGTTCCGACGCCCGTGTCGCCGTCCCGGAAGCGAGGTGTGGAGCGATTGCACGCGAGGTGCGGACGTCACAGAAGGCCGCGGTGCGCGCGGGCGCTGCTCGCCCTGACCGTGCTCGCCTCGACGCTCGCCGCCTGCGGCGGTGACGGCGAGAGCTCCCGCCCCACCCTCAACTGGTACAACTTCCCCGACGACTCCGGCGCCCTCCAGGAGGCCGCCGACCGGTGCAGCCGGGAGTCCGGGGGCCGTTATCGGATCGTCTACAACAAGCTGCCCCGCGCGGCCGACGGCCAGCGGCAGCAGATGGTGCGCCGGCTCGCCGCCGAGGACGACTCCCTCGACATCCTCGGCCTGGACATCACGTGGGCCGCCGAGTTCGCCGAGGCCCGCTGGATCAAGGAGTGGACCGGCGAGAACAAGCGCCGGGCCACCGAGGGCACCCTCGATGTGCCGCTCCAGACGGCGACCTGGAAGGGCAAGCTCTACGCCGTCCCGTACAACACGAACATCCAGCTGCTCTGGTACCGCAAGGACCTCGTGCCGAAGCCGCCCACGACCTGGGCGGAGATGCTGGACATGTCCCGCGAGCTGGCCCGGCAGGGCAAACCGCACTTCGTCGAGATCCAGGGCGCCCAGTACGAGGGCCTCACCGTCTGGTTCAACTCCCTGATCAACAGCGCCGGCGGCTCCATCCTCAACAAGAGCGCCACCGAGCCCTCCCTCGGCCCGCCCGCCGTGAAGGCCGCCTCGATCATGCGGGACCTCGCCCGCTCCCCGGCCGCCGACCCCTCCCTGCCCAACCAGATGGAGGACCAGAACCGGCTCGCCATGGAGTCGGGAGTCGCCGCCTTCGAGATCAACTACCCGTTCGTCTATCCGTCGATGAAGAGCAACAACCCCGCGCTCTTCAAGAACTTCCGCTGGGCGGTCTACCCCCGCGTGGACGCCGACCGCCCCTCGCGGCCCACCATCGGCGGCATCGACCTCGCCGTCAGCGCCTACTCCCGCCATCCCGACCTGGCGTTCGACGCGGCCCTGTGCCTGCGCGACCGGGAGAACCAGCTCAACGCGGCGCTCAAGGGCGGACTCCCGCCCACCCTGCGCGCCATCTACGACGAGCCGGACTTCATGAAGGAGTACCCCTTCTCCAAGGAGGTCCTGGCCTCCCTGGAGTCGGCGAGCGTACGGCCGCTCACCCCCGCCTACCAGAACGTGTCGATCGCCGTCTCGCACACCCTGTCCCCGCCCTCCGACATCCAGCCGGAGAGCGACGTCGACACCATCAGGGAACAGATCGACAAGGCCCTGCGATCCGAGGGTGTGATCCCGTGAGCACCATGGCAGAGCCGGCGAAGGACGAAGCACGCGGCAAGAAGGCCCTGTCGGCGGGCGCACGGCAGGAACGGCGGCTCGGCTGGCTGCTGTGCGCGCCGGCCGTGATCGTCATGCTCGCCGTGACCGCCTACCCCATCTGCTACGCGATCTACCTGTCCCTCCAGCGCTACGACCTGCGCTTCCCCAACCGCGCCGAGTTCATCGGCCTCGGCAACTACGGGGCCGTGCTGTCCTCGCCGTTCTGGTGGGACGCCTTCTGGGTGACGATCTTCCTCACCGTGGTGTCCGTCGCCATCGAACTGGTCCTCGGCATGGGCCTCGCCCTGGTCATGCACCGCACGATCTTCGCGCGCGGCACGGTCCGCACCGCCGTCCTCATCCCGTACGGCATCGTCACCGTCGTCGCCGCCTTCTCCTGGCAGTACGCCTGGACCCCCGAACTCGGCTACCTCGCCGGGCTGCTGCCCAGCGGGGACGCCCCGCTCACCGAGCAGTGGCCCGCGCTGTGGCTGATCATCCTGGCCGAGGTGTGGAAGACCACCCCCTTCATGGCGCTGCTGCTGCTCGCCGGCCTCGCCCTGGTCCCCGAGGAGACGCTGAAAGCCGCGATGGTCGACGGAGCCACCCCCTGGCAGCGGTTCACCAAGGTGATGCTGCCCCTGATGAAACCGGCGATCCTCGTCGCCCTGCTCTTCCGCACCCTGGACGCCTTCCGGATCTTCGACAACATCTACGTCCTGACCGCGGGCGCCCACGGCACCGGATCGCTGTCCATCCTCGGCTACGACAACCTGTTCACCGCGCTGAACCTGGGCATCGGGTCGGCGATCTCGGTCCTGATCTTCATCTGCGTCGGGATCATCGCCTTCACGTTCGTCAAACTGTTCGGCGCCGCAGCACCGGGCGCGGAGGTGAAGCGCTGATGGCCGCCGCCGGCAGGTCCCACGCGACGCGATGGGCGATCGTCAACGTCGTCGTGGTGCTGTACGCCCTGTTCCCGGTGTGGTGGATCGCCGCACTGTCGTTCAAGGACCCCAGCACCCTCACCGACGGCAGCTACATCCCCACCGACTGGACCTGGGAGAACTACAAGGGGATCTTCCAGACCTCCGAGTTCACCCGGGCCCTGATCAACTCCATCGGCATCGCGCTCATCGCCACACTGATCGCCGTCGTCCTCGGCACGATGGCCGCCTACGCGGTCGCCCGGCTACGGTTCCCCGGCAAGCAGGTGCTCATCGGGATGTCGCTGCTCATCGCCATGTTCCCGCCGATCTCCCTGGTGTCCCCGCTGTTCAACATCGAGCGGAGCATCGGCATCTTCGACACCTGGCCCGGGCTGATCATCCCCTACATGACCTTCTCGCTGCCGCTGGCGATCTACACCCTGTCGGCGTTCTTCCGGGAGATCCCCTGGGACCTGGAGAAGGCCGCCAAGGTGGACGGGGCGACGCCCGCGCAGGCGTTCCGGCTGGTCATCGTGCCGCTCGCCGCGCCCGGCGTGTTCACCACCGCCATCCTCGTGTTCATCTTCTGCTGGAACGACTTCCTCTTCGCGATCTCGCTGACCTCCACCGAGTCCGCGCGCACGGTGCCCGCCGCGATCGCGTTCTTCACCGGCAGTTCGCAGTTCCAGCAGCCCACCGGATCGATCGCCGCGGCCGCCGTGGTGATCACCATCCCGATCATCATCTTCGTCCTGCTCTTCCAGCGGCGGATCGTCGCCGGCCTGACCTCCGGCGCGGTCAAGGGATGAGCCCGAAGGCAAGGAGGCAGCACCCATGGCCGAGATCGTGCTCGAGGGAGTCACCAAGCGCTATCCCGACGGATCCCTCGCCGTGCGGGACGTGAACCTCGACATCGCCGACGGCGAGTTCGTGATCCTCGTCGGACCTTCCGGGTGCGGCAAGTCGACCACCCTGAACATGATCGCCGGCCTGGAGGACATCACCGAGGGCACCCTGCGCATCGACGGGAAGGTCGTCAACGACCTCGCGCCGAAGGAGCGGGACGTCGCGATGGTCTTCCAGAGCTACGCCCTCTACCCGCACATGAGCGTGCGGGAGAACATGGGCTTCCCGCTGCGGCTGGCCAAGGTCGACAAGGCCACCATCGACCGAAAGGTGGAGGAGGCCGCCAAGGTGCTCGACCTCGTCGAGTTCCTGGACCGCAAACCGTCCAACCTCTCGGGCGGCCAGCGCCAGCGGGTCGCGATGGGCCGGGCCATCGTCCGCAACCCCAAGGCGTTCCTCATGGACGAACCCCTGTCCAACCTGGACGCAAAGCTCCGCGTGCAGATGCGCACCCAGATCTCCCGCATCCAGCGCCGCCTGGGCACCACCACCGTGTACGTCACCCACGACCAGACCGAGGCCATGACCCTCGGCGACCGGGTCGTCGTGATGCGCCAGGGCGTGGTCCAGCAGGTCGGCACCCCCGCCGAGCTGTACGACATGCCGCGCAACCTGTTCGTCGCCGGGTTCATCGGCTCCCCGGCGATGAACTTCGTCCAGGCGTCCCTGACCCCCGACACCCTGCGCACACCGCTCGGCGACCTGCCCCTGGACGACCGGATGCGCCGCGAGCTGGAGCGGCGGGACGCGCCCCGCGACGTCATCGTGGGACTGCGGCCGGAGGCGTTCGAGGACGTCAGCCTCGCCCGCGACACCGGCGGCCCGGTCATCACCGCCACCGTGGACGTGCTGGAGTCGCTGGGCTCCGACGCCTACGTCTACTTCACCGCCGAGGGCGGCCCGGTGAGCACCGCCGAGCTGGACGAACTGGCCACCGACTCGGGCCTCGCCGACACCGGCGCCGGCGGGGACCAGCAGATCGTGGCCCGCCTGGACGCGGCGACCCGCGCCCGGGAGGGCCAGCCGATCGAGCTCCGCGTGGACCTGTCCAAGGCGCACGTCTTCGACCCGAAGAACGGCACCAACCTCACCCACCCGGAGAGCTGAGCCTCCCGCCGAACGCACCGCGCCGTCCGGACCGCCCCGCGAGGGAGGTCCGGACGGCGTCGCGTGTTCAGATCACGCAGCCCGCGTGCGCCAGCGCCTGCTTCAGCAGCACTCCGTGCCCGCCCGGCATCTCGCTCTGCACCGCCCGCGACACGGCCTCCTGCGGGGTGAACCACACGAGGTCCAGCGCGTCCTGCCGGGGCCGGCAGTCACCGGTCACCGGCACGATGTACGCCAGCGACACCGCGTGCTGCCGCGGGTCGTGGAACGGCGTGATCCCCTGGGTGGGGAAGTACTCCGCGACCGTGAACGGCTGCAACGACGCCGGGACCCGGGGCAGCGCCACCGGGCCGAGGTCCTTCTCCAGATGACGCAGCAGCGCGTCACGCACCCGCTCGTGGTGCAGCACCCGGCCGGAGACCAGGGTCCGGCTGACCGTCCCGTCGGGCCCGATGCGCAGCAGCAGACCGACACTGGTGACCTCACCACTGTCGTCCACACGCACGGGGACGGCCTCGACGTACAGGATCGGCATCTGGGCGCGTGCCTGCTCCAGGTCGTCGGAGGACAGCCAGCCCGGCGTGGTCTCGGTCATGTCAGACATTGCTTGATCATACTTTCGAGGGTCAGGGCTTCACGGCCACCGCGCCGTACTGCGGCACCACCGGGTCGGCGCCGGGTTCGGCGCGCCACTGGGAGCAGGAGACCAGACCGGGCTCGACGAGCTCCAGTCCGTCGAAGAACGCGGTGATGTCGGCGGCGCTGCGGGCGGTGATCGGGGGAGTGGCGTTCGCGTTCCAGAACTCCATCGCCGGGACCTGGAGTTCCCCGCCCACCTCGGGGTCGAACGTGGGGTGGGTGAGCACCAGGAAGCTGCCCGAGGGAACCGTTGCCATGACGCGGCGCACGATCTCCCGGGCCTTCTCCGTGTCCAGCACGAAGTTGAGGATGCCGAGCAGCATCACCGCGACCGGCTCGGAGAAGTCCAGCGTGGCGGACGCCCGTTCCACGATGGCGTCCGGGTCGTGCACGTCGGCGTCGATGTAGTCGGTGGCACCCTCGGACGTGCCGGTCAGCAGGGTCCGGGCGTGGACGAGGACGATCGGGTCGTTGTCGACGTAGACGATCCGCGCGTCCGGCGCGATGCGCTGGGCGATCTCGTGGGTGTTGTCCGCCGTCGGCAGTCCCGTGCCGACGTCGAGGAACTGCCGCACCCCGCGCTCACGCGTCAGATACGTCACCGCGCGGCCCAGGAAGTCGCGGTCCGCGCGGGCGATGTCCCGGATGACGGGGATGATCGACGCGACGTGCTCCCCGACCTGCTGGTCGACCTCGTAGTTGTCCTTGCCGCCGATCCAGTAGTTCCACACGCGCGCGTTGTGCGCCACACCGGTGTTCAGCCTCGCCGAGCCGCTCGTCGGGGTGTGGCTCTCACTCACGGTCTCTCCCTCTCCCTCGCCCGCGTCGTGCCCGTACGGGCCGACCCGGCCATTGTGCATCGCGGTGATCACATTGTCCCGGGAACGGACCGGGTCGCCCCGTGAACCGGGGCGACCCGCACGGAAGATGGGCGGCGGTCAGCGGGACTCCGCTTTGCGCAGGGTGTCCTCGGCGACGTCCTTGTCGAGCGCCGCGCGCACCAGTGCCGAGGACAGCACGGCCGGTTCCGTCCCGCCCGCGAGGCCGAGCAGCCGCTCCGGGTCGTCCGGCAGCCCCAGCCGCCGGGCGCCCTGGAGCGCCTTGTCGTCCACCAGCGGGGCCGCCTCGGGCCACACCGCCTGCACCTCGCGCAGGAAGATGGCCGCGCCGGACGGGCCTATGCCGGGGAACTCCTGGAGCAGACGGCGCAGTTCGTCCACGTCGCCGTCGGTCTCCGCGCGCAGCCGGCGCAGGTCACCGCCCCAGCGGTCCAGCAACAGCTTGGCTGCCTCGCCGAGTTGAGTGGCGGTCCGCTCGTCGTAGCGCCGGTAGCCGCCCCGGCCGAGGGCGTCCACCCGCTGCTGCCAGCTCGCCTCGGTCATCCGGCGGGGGTCGCGCAGCCCCGCCTCGTGCAGGGCACGGGCGGTGGCCACGGCGACCGAGCCGCGGATGCGCGCGCTGAGCAGATGGGCCAGCACCAGCAGCCGGTACAGCGGCTGGGGCGTGTTCCGCAGGGCGATGCCCGCCTCGTGCGCGTACGTCTCGCCGTGCGCCTCGACGAGGACGCGCACCACGGCCCGCTCGTCGCCGCGGCCGGCCACGGTCACGCCTTGAGCGGGTCGTGGCCCAGGGTCATCAGACGGTGGCGGCGGGCGGTGTCCCCGGCGACCGGCTCGTTCTCGGGGTCCGTCTCCTCGCCGACGGCGTCGACGACCTCCTCCATCACGCGCAGGTCGTCCTCGGTGAGGTCGGTGCGGCGCTTCTGGAGGATGGCCAGGACGTGCTGTCCCGTGTCGGGGCCCGCCCGGTCCGGGAGCGGCTCCGTCGTCTCGCCGGCGTCACCGACCCGCAGCCAGGCGGCCAGTTCCGCCGACGTCATGTTCACCGCGCGGTGGAAGTCCTCCCACAGCGCGTCCATCTCGAGGGCGTCGGTCATCGTGTGCCCCTTCGTCCGCGTGCGTCGTACGTCCGGGATGTTCAGGACTCCCGGGGGTGGTTCTCCGCCTCGAACATCCAGCGCTGCTTCTCCAGGTCGGCGGTGATGGAGATCAGCAGGTCCTGCGTGACCAGGTCGGCCTTCTCGGTGGCGTCCATCCGCTCACGCAGCCGCGTGATCGCCGCGCCGAGGGCGTCGGTCATCACCTCGACGGCCTCCGAGTCACGCAGCCAGCCCTCCGCGGGCGCCGGCAGGGAGAAGACCTTGGCGATGGTCTCCGGGCGGCCGTCCGGCGGCACGCCGATGGCCGCGGCGCGCTCCGCCACCGTGTCCGCGTGCGCCCGGGTGGACGAGACCACCTCGTCCAGCTGCAGATGGACCGAGCGGAACCGCGGTCCCACGACGTTCCAGTGCGCCTGCTTGCCGATCAAAGACAGTCCGAGCAGGTCGATCAGGGTCTCCTGGAGGGCCTCGCTGGAAACGCGGCGGGCCTCGTCCGGAAGTGTGCTCCTCACGACGGTCATGAAGTGGTGTTCCTCCCAGTTGATGCGCTCGTGGCGCGAGGGCGGGGACCCGCGGGCGATGCCGGCGCGGGCCGCGCTCCGCGACCACTCCCTGAACGCGCGGGTGCCCCCGGCCCTCCGGGACAAACCCGGCCGGCGGTACGGCGGACCGGCCGTGACCTCCAGGATCTTCCCCGGGAGGGGCGGGCCGGTCTATAGTCCGAAACTAGCGGTGCTAATTAAGTGGGCCGCCGACCGTCAGCCCGGCCGTCGGCCTCCGGATCAGGAGTTCCCGTTGCGACCCGTCCACTTCGCGGCCGCCCGCCGCACTCCCATCGGCAAACTGCGCGGAGCCCTCTCGGGCGTACGGCCCGACGACCTCGCCGCCGCGGTGATCCGCGGCCTGGTCGCCGACGTGCCCGCGCTGGACCCGGCCCGCGTCGACGACGTCTACTGGGGCGCCGCCAACCAGGCCGGCGAGGACAACCGCAACGTCGCCCGCATGGCCGCCCTGCTCGCCGGCCTCCCCGAGTCTGTCCCCGGCGCCACCGTCAACCGCCTCTGCGCCTCCGGACTGGAGGCCGTCACCACCGCCGCCCGCACCATCGCGGCCGGCGAGGCCGACATCGTCATCGCCGGCGGCTCCGAGTCCATGAGCCGCGCCCCCTTCGTGCTGCCCCGCCCCGACGAGGCGCTCCCGCACCGCATCGAGACGTACGACACGCGGCTCGGCTGGCGGCTCGTCAACCCGGCGATGAAGGAGCTCCACGGCCTGCTGGCGATGGGCGAGACCGCGGAGGAGGTCGCCGGACGGTACGGCATCTCCCGCGAACGGCAGGACGAGTTCGCCCTGCGCAGCCACCGGCGCGCCGCCGAGGCCCGCAAGAACGGCCACTTCGACGACGAACTCCTGCCCGTGACCCGCCCGGACGGCGTGGTCGTCGGCACCGACGAGTGCGTCCGCGAGGACACCTCCCTGGAGAAGCTCGGCCGGCTGAAGCCGGTGTTCCGCGCCGGCGGCTCGGTCACCGCGGGCAACGCCTCCCCGATGAACGACGGCGCCGCCGGGCTGATCCTCGTCAGCGAGGAGGCCCTCAACGAGCTGGGCCTGGAGTCCCTCGGCCGCTACGTCGCCGGCGGCTCGGCCGGCGTCCACCCCGACGTCATGGGCATCGGCCCCGTCCCCGCCACCCGCAAGGTGCTCGCCCGCGCCGGCTGGGACATCGGGGACGTCCAGGAGGCCGAGTTCAACGAGGCGTTCGCCGCACAGGCGCTGGCCTGTGTCGACCAGCTCGGCGTCGACCCGGAGCGGGTGAACGCGGACGGCGGGGCCATCGCCCTCGGCCACCCGCTGGGCTGCTCCGGCGCCCGCATCCTCACCACGCTGCTGCACCGCATGCGCCGCACCGGCGCCGAACGGGGCCTCGCCACCATGTGCGTGGGCGTGGGACAGGGCAGCGCGGTGCTGGTCGAACGCCACTGACGGGCGGCCGCCCCGGCGCCGGCCCGGGCGGTCACCTGGTGGGACATGCCTTACCGGCGGCCGATGCCTGCACGTAGCATCGGTCGCCGCATGAACACCATGACCCTCTGGGACCTCACCGGCTGGGAATTCGCCGCGCTGGCCTTCGCGGCCCTGCTCGTCGGGTTCTCCAAGACCGCCGTCAGCGGCGCGAACACGGTGAGTCTCGCCGTCTTCGCCGCCGTCCTGCCCGCCCGCGCGTCCACCGGCGTGCTGCTGCCCATCCTGATCGCCGGGGACGTCCTGGCCGTGCTGACCTACCGGCGGCACGCCCACTGGCCCACCCTGTGGCGGCTGTTCCCCGCCGTCGCGGCGGGCGTGGTCGTCGGCACGGTCTTCTTGATGTGGGCGGACGACGGCATCGTACGGACCTCGATCGGGGCGATCCTGCTGCTGATGGCCGGGGTCACGGTGTGGCGCCGCCGCCGCGCCGACACCGAGGACGACCCCGACGGCGTGGTCACCCGGGCCGGCCGCATCAAAGCCCGCTCGTACGGCGTCCTCGGCGGCTTCACCACCATGGTCGCCAACGCGGGCGGCCCGGTGATGTCGATGTACCTGCTCTCGGCGGGCTTCCGGAAGCTGGGCTTCCTGGGCACGTCGGCATTCTTCTTCCTGATCGTCAACACGTCGAAACTGCCGTTCAGCGCGGGCCTGGGCCTCATCGACGCGGACTCACTGCTGCTGGACGCGGCGCTGGTGCCGTTCGTGGTGCCGGGGGCGCTGCTGGGGAAGTGGGCGGTGACGAGGATCAACCAGCGGTTGTTCGAGCAGCTGGTCATCGCGGCGACCGTGGTGGGGGGACTGCAGCTGTTGCTGCGGTGAGCGAACGGAACTCAGGATCGGGGAGATCCGCCCGGGGGCGTCGTCTCGCGGTGGTCTTCCAGGCTCCGTTGCTTGTGGCCGGGCCAGTGCAGGTGGGTCGGGGCCGCCGTCCGGCCCACCGTCGCGGCCAGTTTGCGCAGGCGGCGCCAGTCCAGGCGGGGCGGGGCGGGGGCGACGCCCGGGCGTTTGCGGGGGACGCGGACGCGGAGCGCGCCCGGGGCGATGCGGCAGTGGACCGGCGCCGGGAGGATCATCGCCTCGCCGTCGACGCCCGCCTCGATCGCGTCCCGGTCCGCCTCGATGACCACCTCCGGCGCCGTCAGCACCGTCAGCCCCGCCGGCTCCGGGTTCAGCAGCAGCGCGGCCGCGCTGATCGCGCCTTCCACCTTCACCCCGAGGACGCCCAGCGTGCCCGAGTCCAGCCGTTCGCGGCGCCCGAGTCCGAACGGGTCGCCCGTGCGGTACGGGTTGTTGCTGACCAGTACTGCCTGCGGAGCCGTCAGCGTGGTGTCGCCGACGTGGACGACGAGCCTCGGTCCCTGCTGCCCTGTGAGCAGGTCCGGCAGCATCTCCAGGCTCGTGCCGATCTTGTCGTCGCGGTACGCGGGACTCTGCACGATCGCCGCGTACGCGCCGAACGACGCGTTGTTGACGAACGGCTGGTCCCCGGCGAACCCCAGGTCGACCCGCAGTTCCACCCCGTCCGTCAGCGCGTCCAGACACGCCGCCGGGTCCCCCCGGTCCAGGCCGAGGTCGAGCGCGAAGTGGTTGCGGGTGCCCGCGCTGATCACCAGGAACGGGATGTCGTGCTCGGCGGCCACGGCCGCGACCAGCGCCTGGGTGCCGTCGCCGCCCGCCGCGCCCAGCAGGTCCGCGCCGTCCGCGACGGCCTGCCGGGCCAGTTCGGTCACGTCCTGCTGTGCGCCCGGCTCCAGCAGCACCACCCGCGCGCCGAGCCGCTCCGCCTTCTCCCGCAGCTGGAACCGGCCCACCTTGCCGCCGCCGGACCGCGGGTTCATGATCAGCACAGGCTTGCGGGGCGGCGGCAGCCGGCGCTCCCGCACCGGGGTGTGCCCGCCCGTCCCGCGCAGCGCGTACCTGCCGCTCCACACCGCGAGACCCCACAGCGCCAGCGACACCAGCAGCGCCCAGAACAGCGTCACCGCGAACAGCGCCAGCAGCCCCGCCGGCACGCACACCGCGACCACCGCGGCAGCCCACCGCAGCGGCCCGCGCAACGTCAGCGTCCACCACACCGCCGCCGCGCTGAGCGCCAGCCCGACCACGCCGAGCACCAGGAGCGCCAGTCCGCGCAGCCCGCCGTAGACCAGGGGGGTCGCCACCGCGAGCGCCGCCGCGAGCAACGCCCCCCGCGCCGCCCACCGCTGGGCGTGATAGCCCCGCCTGCTCCAGTCCACGGACATGACTCCTTAGGTAGCCCGGCGTCATCGTAGGGCGAACAGCACAGGCGTGCGGGCCGACGGCGATCTTCGGCGCGCGGGCCGCCGCCGGGCGCCCTGCCCGCTCCCCGTACGCTCGGCGCATGTCCCCGCACGTGCTGATCCTCGGCGGCACCACCGAGGCGCGCCGGCTCGCCGCCGCGCTGGCCGCCCGCCCCGGGACCCGGGTCACGACCTCGCTCGCCGGACGGGTGACCCGTCCGGGCGCGCTCGACGGCGAGGTACGCGTCGGCGGCTTCGGCGGCCCGGACGGACTCGCCGCCTGGCTCCGGGAGGAGAGCGTGGACGCCGTCGTCGACGCGACCCACCCGTTCGCCGCGACGATCACCGTGAACGCGGCCACCGCCACGGCCGCCGCTCGGGTCCCCCTGCTGGTGTTGCGCCGCCCCGGCTGGCAGCCCGGCCCCGGCGACCGCTGGCACCCGGTCCCCTCCCTGGGGGCGGCCGCCGCCGCGCTGCCCGCACTCGGACGCCGGGTGTTCCTGACCACCGGCCGCCTCGGCCTCGCGGCCTTCGCCGGACTGACGGAACTGAGCTTCGTCGTACGGTCGGTCGAACCCCCCGAGCCGCCCCTGCCTCCGCACACCCGTGTCCTGCTGGCGCGCGGCCCGTTCACCGTCGCCGACGAGACGGCTCTGCTGCGCGAGCACCGCGTCGACGTACTGGTGACGAAGGACAGCGGGGGCGCGGCGACCTCCGCGAAACTCACGGCCGCCCGCGACCTCGGCCTCCCCGTCGTGGTCGTCCGCCGCCCGCCTCTGCCGGAGGGCATCACCGCGCTCCGGGACGTGCCGGCGCTGCTGGCACGGCTGGACGACGTCCTCGCCCGGGACCGCTAAGGCCTGTCCGGCGGATCAGGTCGGGGGAAAGACGCGGCGCCATGCAACCCAGGTGAGCGGGGTCTGGTGCGTCCAGCCGCAAGGCGGAGGAGGGAGTCGGCGCGATGGGGGGTCCCTCCCGCGCGAGCGACGCCGAGCGCGGGGGACTCGGCGAGCGACGACAACGCCGCTGGGGGCACCCCCACGCCCGTTCAGGGCAGTGGGGGGAGGGCGTGCCGGACCCCGCGTTCTCGGCATGATCCGCCGGACAGGCCCTACGCGGACCTGGCCGCGTGTTCAGCGCACGGAGTCGAAGACGCGGTGTCCTGCGCGTCCTGCCTCATCGCCCCGAACCGGCGTAGGGCTCTGGCGGCGTTGCTGCCGGTCGCCTTGCGCCTGGACGCACCGGACCCCGCTGACCCGCGCCCGCCGCACAGCGGGACTTCCGCGCCCTTCGATCTGCTCCGCCGGACAGGCGTCACCGCTCGCCAGGCGCCCGGCGCAGCAGGTACGTGTCCATGATCCAGCCCTTCCGCTCCCGCGCCTCCGCCCGTACCCGCTGGATGCGCGGGGCGGCCTCCGCGACCGGGCCGGAGACCAGGATCTCGTCCGGGGTGCCGATGTACGCGCCCCAGTAGATGTCCACGTCCTCACCGGCGAAGGCACGGAAACGCTGGTGCGCGTCCAGCATCACCACCACGTCGTCCACGCCCTCCGGGAAGCCCTCCTCCGCGAGCCGCCGTCCCGTGGTGATCTGCACCGGGCGCGCCACCCGGTTGAGGCCCGTACGGTGCCGGGCGACGAGGGCGGAGACGCTGCTGATACCCGGCACCACGTCGTAGTCGAAGGCGACCGTGCCCCGCTCCCGCACCTCCTCGAGGATGCCCAGCGTGCTGTCGTACAGCGCCGGGTCGCCCCACACGAGGAACGCGCCCGTCCCGTCCTCGCCCAGCTCCTCCGCGATCATCCGCTCGTAGATGTCCGCGCGGGCGCTGCGCCAGTCGCCGACGGCGGGGGAGTACGCCGAGCCGCCCGCCGACCGGTCCCGCTCCGGGTCACGCGCCTCGACGACGCGGTACGTCCGGTCCGCCAGATGCGTCTCCAGCATGTCCCGGCGCAGCCGCGTCAGGTCCGCCTTCGCCTCGCCCTTGTCGAGCAGGAAGAACACGTCCGTGTCCCGCATGGCTTTGACCGCCTGCAGGGTGAGCTGGTCGGGGTCGCCCGCGCCGATACCGATCACATGAAGAGTCCGCACGGCCCCGAGTCTGCCGCACGCCCCCGGCCGCCCCGCACCCAGGTCGTCAGGCGGCGCCCCGCAGCCGGGGCGCCCGCGCGCCCGCGTCCACCGGCACGCCCTCCCCGCGCTCCACCTCCGCCGCCAGCTTCCGCGCCCACGCGATCACCGACGGCAGGTCGATCCCGTGCGGCCGGACCTCACCGCCCGCCGCCCACTCCTCGGCCGCGACCGCCCCGCGCCGCAGCAGCCGCGCCCCGCCGGTCACGTTCCCGCGCGCCGCGTGCGTGAGCCCCACCGCCATCTGGGCCAGCCCCCGCCACAGCTCCCGCTCCTCCTCGGGCCCCGACTTCCAGGCGTCCTCGAACACCTCGTGCGCGTGGAACGGCTTGCCCTCGTCCAGCAGCCGCTGCGCCTCCGAGACGCTCTCCTCCGGCCGCCGCACCACCCCTTCCGGCTGCCGGGGCACGCCCTCCTCGCCGTACGGCAGGGGCCGCCCGAGCCCGTCCCGGGGCCGTGCGCTGCGCGCCCGCCCCTCCTCGTCCCGGTCCCGCGCGGCGGCTGTCCGGCCGGCGGACGTGCTGTCCATGCTGCCCATACGCCGATTGTCCCAAGTCCGGGCCCGCTTCGACGCGGCCCGGGGGGTGGGGTAAAGTACTGTTCGCGCGATCACGCGGTTCACCGCATGTGACCGCACCGGGACGTGGCGCAGCTTGGTAGCGCACTTGACTGGGGGTCAAGGGGTCGCAGGTTCAAATCCTGTCGTCCCGACGGTGCAGTGAGGGCTCGGAGCCCGGATCAGGGCCTTGTCCACATCACGTGGGACAGGGCCCTCGGTCATTTCCGGAAGTTCGTCCCTCCGGACGACGTGCTGAACGGACAGGGGCCCTGCCCGGATCCTCTCCGGGCAGGGCCCCTTCTCACTCGGCGGCGCCCGTCAGATGGCGTCGAGTTCCACCTCCTCGTAGACCCGGTCCCACCAGGTGTCCATCTCGAACGCCGGCGGGTCGAGCTCACGAAGCCGGTCCCTGATCTCCAGTCCGAAGGCGATCCGTGCCGCCTCCGAGGGATCCATCGCGTCCTCGTCGTCCTCGTCCTCGTCGTCCTCGTCCTCGTCGTCCTCGGACTCGAGGTCGTCGAAGTCGTCGACGTGCTCGCACCGGTGGTCCCAGGCGGCGAGGGCGTCGAGGAACGCGATCAGGGACGAGTTCACGAACCGGGGCTTCGGCAGCGACGGGTCCAGCAGCAGCACCCTCCCGTCGCTGTCGAGCACGTACTCGGGGACGTGGTATCCGGGATTCAGCTGGGCATCGTGCTGGCCCAGCCTCCAGTACCGGTTACCGGACGGATCGGAGACGACGGTGAAGGGAGCACCGTGCGTACTCGGGTAGAACATGGCGGCCTCCCGCGGCAGCCCGTACCGCTGGGCCGTGCCGAGTGCTTCGCGCACGGCCTCAGGCCAACTGTCCGAGCCGGAGAGCGCATCGGCGTCCAGCTCCAGGATGCCGTCCTCCTCCCACGACGATGCCGTCAGCCACCGAGGTGTGTACCCCACGAGAAGTCCCTTTCGTGACGCTCCGTCGCTCACAGCTTTCCTCGCCGGATCTGCGTCAGCATGCGCTTGAGCTCGTTGATTCCGGCGCTTCGGCCGGCCTTGGACGCAGGCCCCTGGCCGTGCGGGTAATCGATGCTCCACGATACCTTGTTGCCCCCGAAGGTACTCCTGAGCCAGTTGTCGCATCCGTTGTAGTCGCAGGGGGCGAGTTCGGTGTAGACCCGGCTCACCTGGTCCGGCTGGATGCCCGGGTGCTTCTGCTGGAGTTCCTGCCAGGCGCGCTGCTCGGCGTGCCCGGCACCGTTCTTCTTCTTGCCGCCCTTGCTGATGGCGATGACGTGATCGACCTTGTCGCCGATCTTGTACTCGATCACGGCGACGTTCCGGCCGCCCTTGACGTACCCGTTCTTCTTGCGGTACTCGATGGCCTTCTTGCTGAGGTCGTCGTCACCGTACTTGACCTTCGTACCGCACTGGTTGTGGACGAGGAGGTCGACCGACCCGAGCGAGACGTAGTAGGAGTGGACGCCTTCGACCGTGAGGTTGTAGACGCGGTCCGTACGGTGGGCGGTGTCGACCGCGGTGAGCTGGACCCAGGTGCCCGCGGACGTCTGGAGCCACATGCCGGGCGCGAGGTCCTTGGCGGGGACCCACCTGCCGTAGTCGGGCAGCCAGTAGAGGTGCGCGTCCGTGGAGGTGACCTTGCCGGGCTTCGCCTCGCCGTCCTCGCCGTCCGGGTCGACGGTCAGGGTGACGAGGTGCTTGTCACCCCTGTGGTCACGGGTGTCGGTGACGAGGCGCGCGGCGCTCTCACCGGTCTCCACGTCCGTGGCGAGCACCAGGTCGCCGAGTTCCAGGTCCTCGATGGCGCGCAGGGTTCCGTCAGCCATGACCACCTGGGTCCCGGCCACGAAGCTCTGCGGTGCCGGCTGCTTGACGGGGCAGTTGCCACCCGAGTTCTTCCCGGAGTCGGTCTTGCTCGTGGTCTTTCGCGCGTCGTTGGCGGTGTCCGCCGTGTTCGCGGCCTTGCGCGCGTCGTTCGCGCTGTCGGCGGCGTCGATACCCTTCTTCGCGTACTTGCCGGCCTTGACCGCCGTGGCGCCGTAACCAGCCAGCGGGATGGCCGAGGTGAGGGAGAGGGCCGCGTCGGCGTAGTTGCCCTCGGCGGCGTACCAGATGCCGTTGGCGACGTCGGCGACCTCACCGACCACCGGGACCAGGCCCACGACGTCCAGGGCCGCGTGGCCCAGGTCCGAGAGCGACATCCCGAACAGGTGGCCGTCGATCTCGACGAAGGTGATCGGGTTGCCGCCCGCGAACGCGTAGCGGTTGCCGGTGAACGGGTCGGTGGCCAACGCCATGTCGTTCAGGGCGCCGCCGTAGGAGTCCCGGGTGAGGAAGCGGTTCAGGCCCGGGTCGTAGTTGCGGAAGCCCATGTCGTACGTGCCCGACGCGCTGTCCCAGCGCGAGGAGTTGAAGCGGAAGGAGTTGTAGTCGTCCTTCTGCTCGCCCTCCGCACCCGGCTTGTCCTCACCGGTCATCTGGGACGTGTCGTCGGACCCGTAGGCCGTGTAACCGTACGTGGAGCGGGTCCGGCCGTCGTCCTTCGTGATCGCCTCGACGTCGCCACGCGGGCTGGTGACGTACTGCGAGTACTCCTTGACGCCACCGTCCTTGTGCTTGATCTGCGTGGCCCGCTGGCCGCCGGCGAGGTACTGGTAGTCCTTGTCGGTCTTGCCGTCGACCGTCTCGCGCAGCAGCGTGCCGTCCAGACCCAGGTAGGTGAACGCCGTGGTCCTGCCCGCGGTACCGGAGGTGGTCTGGGAGACCGTCCGGTCGAACGGGTCGAAGACGTACGTCGTGGTCACCGCGGACCCGCCGCTGCCCGACCGTGTCCTCACCGTCCGGTCGAAGCCGTCGTAGTAGTGCTTCTCGACGGTCTGGCCGGCCGTGCTGACGGTGTCGAGCCGTCCGAGCGGGTCGTAGTTGTAGGTCGACGTGACCCCGCCGGACGACGCGGAGAGCAGTCGGTTGCGGTCGTACCTCTGGGTGGTCGTGGTGCCGTTGACGGTCTCCTCGACGATGTTGCTGTTGCGGTCGTACCGGTACGACTCGGTGGACGGGTCGTCACCGGTCTTGTCGACCTTGGTGAGACGGTCCTGCGGGTCGTAGGTGAAGGCGTACGTGTTGTTGATGTACGCCGTGTTGTCGTCGGCGTTCATCAGCTTCAGCGTGTCCTTGGAGCGGTGCCCGTTGAGGGAATACTCCAGGTCGTGCTGCGCCACCACGGCGCCGCCGGACGTCTTCTCGAGCGACTGCTTGACCGAGCCGTCGAGGTGGTACCGCATGTCGAGCGTGTTGCCGTTGGGCTTGGTCTGCTTCAGCAGCTGACCGCGCCCGGTGTAGGTCATCGTGCTGATCTGCTGGTTGCCCGCGGTGGGAGAATCGGCGTTGGTCACCTTGCTGACCAGGTCGCGCTCGTCGTACTCGATTTCCGACCAGGTCAGGTCGTGCGTCGAGGTGAGCGGGTTGCCGTTCTCGTCGTAGGTCAGCGAGGTGGTGTTCTTCACTGCGCCGGCGAGCACTTCCTCGACCTTGGTGATCTGGTCGAGACCGTCGTACGCGATCTTGTACGTGTCGATCTTCGCGCCCGGGGAGAGGTCCCTGACCTCGACCTTGTTGCCGTTCGCGTTGTACGTGTAGCTGAAGGACTTCTGCTCGTCGTCCGTGTCGTTCGCGTGGGAGCGGACCAGCTTCACCGAGTCCGCGAGGACGGTGCCGTTCGCCGCGTCGGTGAGGGTGACCTTCTGCGGGCCGTCCTCCACGAACGCGTGGGAACCGAGCGAGATCCACTCACCGGCGCGCTGCGTCTGGTCGATCGTCCTGGTGACGCTGCCGCCGTCGTGGTCGACCTTGAACTTCGCGTCGGTGGCCGCACCGGTCATCCTGGGATGCCGTACGAAGACCTCGTACGTGCCGTCCTGCGGGATGTTGAGCTGCCAGGAGAACGACGCGGTGCCGTCGCCGGCCGCGTGGTAGTAGGTGTCGTAGCCGTACTGTTCCTCGGCCTGTGCCCGCGACCAGTTGTCCTGGAGCGCGGTGTTGTTGAAGTCCGAGCTGTCCACCAGGACCACGTGCCGGCCGACCGGGACGCCGTCGTCCGAGCGTGCCTTCTCGTTGCCGGACGGATAGAACTCCCAGAGCATGGTGCGCTTCTGGGAACCGCCCGCGGAGGTGAGGACGTTCTTCGTCTGCTGGCCGAGCTCGTTGTAGTCGTAGGAGGTGGTGATGTCCCAGGGGTCGGTGGTGGTCTCCGCCCACCCGTTGTCGAAGTAGGTGTACTTGGTGACGTTGCGGACCGACTGGCCGTCCGACGGTGGTGCGGAGACCGAACTGAGGTTGCCGACCTCGTCGTAGAAGTAGAAGGTCGAGTCGGGCGACGCGTAGCGGCTGTCGTCCTGGTCGAACGGTGACCGCTCCTCCTTGACCCGGTTCAGCTCGTCGTAGACGGTCTCGGCCGTGAAGTCGGTGGCGTCGTCCAGCGTGGCGACACCCCGGGGCGTGATCGTCTTCGTCCGGTTGCCGACCTCGTCGTACTCGTACCGGGTGGTGCGGTACGTGATGTCACCGGAGGAGTTCTCACTCACCGGGACCTTCGACTCCGTCAGGGCGCCCCGCTCGTCGTACGTGGCGAGCGACTCGTTGCCCTCCGCGTCCGTCTGCGAGACCTGCAGGCCGTCCTTGTCGTAACGGACGGACGTCGCCCACCCCAGGGCGTCGACGGTCCTGGTCACGCGGTGGTTGAGGTCGTACTCGTACCTGGTGGTGTAGTCGTCCGGGTCGGCGGTCGCGTTCTTGCGCGCGTCGACGACCTCGACCATGTTTCCGACGTCGTCGTACTCGACCGTGGCCTTGTTGCCCTCGGCGTCCACCATCTCGACGGCCTGGTAGATCGCGTCGTACCGGGTCGTCGTGGTGTGGTCACCGGCGGCGGCCGTCAGGTTGCCCTGCGGTGCCGTCTCGGTCAGCACATTGCCGACTTTGTCGTAGGTGGTCGTCGTCCTGCGTTCCGGATCGGTTGCCTCGTCCCGCGGAAGGACGGATTCGACGACCTGGTCCGCCTTGTCGTAGACCGAGGTCGTCACGGAGCCGTTGGGCGCGTAGACCTTGGTGATGTTGTCGTTGGCGTCGTACTCCGGAGCCGGCGTGACGATGAACCGGCCCTGCTCCTGCTTGACCGGCTCTTTCTTCTCCAGGGGCCGGCCGAGGACGTCGTAGGTCTGGGTGACCTCGGCGTTCTTCGCGTTGACGACCTTGGTGACGTTGCCCCGGACGTCGTACTCGAACCGCGAGGGGTTGTCGAGGGCGTCGAGGATGGTCTCCGGGTAGCCGACCGGGTCGTAGTCCTTGTACTCGGTGTCGTGGCCGTTGGCGTCGGTCTCCTTGGTGACCTGGCCGTGCTCGTCGTACTCGGTGCGGCTGGTGTAGTCCCCCTCGGTACCGGAGCCGGCGACACCCTTGGGGTCGGTGACCGAGGTCAGGTTGCCCTTGGTGTCGTAGCCGAACCGATAGGTGCGGCCCTCCGGGGACGTCTTCTCGAACAGATCGGCTATGTGGCCGTTCAGCCCGGAGGCATAGGTGAACGTCCGTCCCTCGGTGCCGTTCTTGTTGGCCTCGGCGTCCTTCTCCTCCAGCGGGTAACCCGTCCTGGGGTCGTACGACCAGGTGGAGACGGCCCCGTTGGCCTCCTCCAGACGCGTGACGTTGTTGTCCGTGTCCCAGCCCAGCTTCGTCGTCTCCGACTTGGCGTTGGTGATGGTCTGAGGACGGCCGTAACCGTCGAGCGACTGGACGGTGGCGTTGCCCTCGGCGTCGGTCACCCGGGTGCGGATGAAGGAGCCCGCGGTGCCGTCCGGGTCGGTGTACGCGTACCCGGTGTCGTGCCCCAGGCGGTCGGTGATGGTCTGGGTGTACCAGTGGAACTTCGGGTCGTCGCCCTCGCTGGGGTAGTAGTAGTCCAGTGAGGTCGAGTTGGAGCGCGGATCGGTGACGGCGACCAGCTTGGCGTTCTTGTTGCCCTGCTCCATGTCGTACGTGAAGCGGAACACCTTGGGCTGCGCGCTGCCCGCACCGTCGGTGAGGCTGGTGAGCAGTCCCTGGTCGGAGTAACTGAAGGTGATCTTCCGCCCGGAGATGTCGGTCATCGACTTGACGTGGTCGATGATCTTCGGTCTGTTGGTGTCGGCCTTCGTGTAGTACTCGACCGTGAGCGACCGACGCGCGGCCGGGTCCTCGATGTAGGTGAGGAACTTGACCGGCTTGTTGTTCGACCTCCGCTCGGCGTACGTGTACGTCTGCGTGTTGCCGTTCTTGTCGACGATCGACGTCAGGTAGCCGTCGCAGTCGAAGAAGAACTGGGTCCGGTCGGGGCGCGTCAGCGACCAGGCCTTCGGGTCGCCGTCCTTGTTGGGGGTGCAGTCCGTGCCGGTGCCCTGGCGCAGCAGGTAGTGCACGCCCGCCGGTGCCAGCCAGGTCCCGTCCTCCTGCTTGCGGAAGACATGGGCGGTGCCGTCACCGTCGGGGAGGGTGACCTCGGTCGGGTTCGGGTTGGGGTGGAAGTCCAGCGCGGCGCCCAGGCGCATGCCCGCTGGACCCTCCGCGAAGGGCTGTGGCGGGTCACCAACGACAGCGGCATCGCGGTCTGGGCCGACCAGCCGTGGCCGAGGACCGTGTCGGAGGTGTCCTGGGAGTTGTACGCGAACCGGGCGAAGGTGGTGATTCCGCGGCCGGGGTTGGAGAACGCGTTGTACTGCCAGACGCTGTTGCCGGCGTACAGGTTCGTCATCAGCGACGAGCCCGCTCCCGTGTTCTTGCCCGCGTAGGAGTAGAACTTCTCCAGGCCGAGCTGGTTGGAGGTCGGGTCCTCCGTGCGGACGTTCTGCGCCAGCGGGGCGATGCCGTCGCTGTCGGACAGCCATGTGCCGGTGGTGGTGTTCCTCAGGTCCCACTTCAGCACGTAGTCCAGGCGCTTGTTGCCGGAGTCCGAGTTGATCGGGGCCTTCAGGCTGGCCGGCACGGTGACCGAGTCGCCGGGCAGGACCTCGTCCGGCAGCGCGGTCTCCAATTGGTTGCCGCCGGTGGTGGCGTCGGTGCCGTCCGGGAGCGACCAGGTGTAGGAGAGCGCGTGGCTTCCCGCCGCCCAGATGCCGGTGGTGGTGTTGGTGAGGGTGACGTCGACGGTGTACTCGTCGCCGGGGATCATCCGGGACGGCGTGTACGGGGCGTGGTACGTCGCCTCCGTCGTCTTCGTCAGGTACGTGACGACCAGTTGCGGGCGCAACTGCGCTTCCTCCGCCTCGGAGGAGAGGAAAAGCGTCCGCTCTCGCGGGCCGGTCGTCGACTCGTCGCGCAGCCTGACCGCCACGCCGTGGTTGGCGGAGGGGTCCGAGATCCAGCTCTGGGCGAGTGAGGTGATGTACCACGACTGCCGTGCCGGGTCGTTGGTGACGGTGCCGACGGTGTCGGAGACGGCGGCGTCCATGTCACCGCCGGCCGTCGTCCACGGCGTGTCCGTGTCCGCCTTGGTCCAGGACGCGGTCGCCTCGTCGAAGTCACGCGTCAGGCCACGAACCTCGTAGACCGCGCCGCTGGAGTCGGTCGTGGTCTGGAAGCCCCACATGTTCAGCTGCGCCTCGAGGACCCGGGCATCGGCCGGGATCTCGCTGATGCCGGGGAACTTCAGCGCGGCACGGGTGGTGCCGTACGTGGCCGAGTTGTTGCCCACCGACAGCCACGGGTTGTCGACGCCCGCGTCGGTGAGCGTGTCGTGGCCGGTGTCCGGCTCCGCCGAGGAGAGCGTGGTGTCGCTCTGCCCGGACTGCAGCACCACCGTGGTGCGTCCGGCCTTGGGCAGACGCACCAGCTCCGTGGCGGACGGGAGGATCCGCCCGTTCGCGGTCTTCACCGCGACCATGTAGTAGTACGCGTCGCCGAACTCCTCGGCGGAGTCGGCCGGGGTGGGCCTGGCCGAGGTGTCCGTGTAGGCGCGGGTGTCCTTGGCGACCGGGGAGACCAGGGTCTGCGAGGACGGCGTGAAGTGCTGGAAGACGCTGCGGTGGACCTGGTACTCGACGATGTCGTCACCCGGCGCGGTCGACGGGTCGGTGTACGCGGGCCAGGTCAGCTCGGCGCCGGTGGAGTGGACGACCTTCGGCGGGCTGACGTCGACGCCCTGGTCGCCCCAGGTGAGAACCAGCTTCGGGTAGTTGGCGACCTCGCCCTTGTAGGCGTATTCGGCGGCCTCGTAGCGCGGGCCGCCCTTGGGGGCGCTCGCGGACTCGTCGGCGGCCTTCACCACGAAGCCGTGGTTGTCGTACGTGCCGTCGAGCCACTGCTGAACGGTCCTGGTCACCGGGAAGGAATGCCAGGTGTTGACCGCCTGCGGCTGCTTGGTGACGACACCGCCCTTGGTGAAGCGCACGGCGTCCGCGAGGACGGTCGTGGAGGTCGAGGCGGGACCGTCGCCGAGCACGACCCGGCCGGTGGTGCCGGCCTTGAACGGGTGCTTGCCCAGCGGCTTCCAGACGCCCTCGGTGCCCGCCCGCTGGTCGACCCGGTACGTCGTGCTGCCGCCGTCGTGCGTCACCGTGTAGGGCGCGTCGGTGGCGCGGTCGGAGGCCGGGACGTAGTGCACGTCGACCTGGTACTCGCCGTCCTCCGGGAGGCTCGGCTGCCAGGTGTACGTGTCACCTGCCGTGGCGTCCTTGTTGTACCGGTAGTCCTGACCGATCGCGTACTGCGTGTACGCGGTGTTTCCGGACGTGGGCCAGGCGCCCTGAGCGGCTGTGGTACCGGAGTCGCCGTCGTCGACGAGGACCGACGTGCCGGACAGCTCCCCGGTGATGTCCTTGGCGCTGTTCCAGGTCGCACCCGTCTCGGTCCAGGCCGTGGTGGCCCGGTGCGCCTCCAGCTGGACCTCGGTGGCACCGGTGGTGTGGGTCTGGTCGTAGTACAGCTTCAGTTCGGCCGAATCCAGCCGCGTGCCGGCGGGTATGCCGGACAGCCCGAACCTCAGCAGCGCGCGCGACGTGCCGGTGCTGGTGTTGCCGACCGAAAGGCGCCAGAGGTCCGCGTAGTTGGCGCCGGGGTCGTCCGAGGAGATCATCGCGTCCGCGGACTGTGTCGGAGTCGGCGCGATCGTGACGGTCGGGTCGACCGTCACCGGGTACTGGCGCTCCGGCGCCGCGAGCCACTCGGCGTCCGGCTTCAGACTGATGCCGTACGAGCCCTCCTTGCCGGACAGCACCTGGCGGACGGCGTCGGTGCCGGTGGTGCCGTACGGGGAGCCGGTGTCCTTCTTCGCGTCCGTCATGAACGGCGCGGGGATCACCAGCGCGGGGGCTCCGACGGGGGAGTTCTCGCCGTACAGCGAGATGGTGCCGTTCTTCTCCGCCTTCGCGGTCAGGCCGCCCGTGGTGAGCGTGAAATCGAAGGAGGGGGCGCCCTTCGGACGCTGGTTGAGGACGATGTCTTCCTTCACGCTGCCGTTGCCGACCGTGTAGGAGAGATCGATCCCCTGGCCCAGGGCGTCCTGGTAGGTGACCTTGTTGCCGTCGACCGCCGGCGTCAGCTTCGCGGCACCCGCGTCCTTGAGGCCGATGGCGACCCAGTGCCCCTCGTCGAGCTCGAAGCGGACCAGCTCACCGGGGCGTGATCCGAAGTAGGTGCGGGCGAGGTTGGTGGTGTTCGCCTTCTCGAAGCCCTGGCGGTCGGTGTCGGTGACCGCCGTGTCGATCGGCTTCCACTCGGAGTCCTCGCCCTTGCCCGTCTGGTAGGCGGTGGCCAGGGCCGAGACCTCGGACCGGACCCGCCCGTCCGACATCCGCCAGTGGCGAGAGTACGGAGTCCGCCGATCCGTGAGCTCCTTGACGCGCTTGGCCGCGGGAGCCTTCCTCGCCGCGGCCAGACGGTCGTCGGCCGGGACGTCGGTGTCCGGCAGGTCCGGCGGGGTGGGCGGTTCGGTGTCCCGCTGGGTCAGGAAGTCGCGGAGGCCATTGACGAGTCGACCCGTGTCGGGTGGCGCGGCGAACGCCGGTGTCGCCGGCGCGACGGTCGCGAGGACCGCCAGCGCCGCACTCGAGGCCAGGAGCCTTGCGGCCCGTGGTCTGTGCATCGGTTTCCCTTCGGAGGGACCAAGGACCGGCTGCCGGACGGCAGTCGGCAGCCGAGAGTCCTAACGCAAATCACCCCGTTCATGTCAACTGCACGGACCATTGGGGCAACTCGCCTGATAAAAGCGGCAGTTGGCGTCTGAGCTGTGGTGTCCCCTTGTCCGTCGGGAGCTCTCCCGCACGGCGACGCGACGAGTTCAGGCCAACCCCGACGGCGTGGCCGGCACCTCTTGACAAGGGTCTTCCCACGCCTTTTGGATCAGGCCGGGTCCGAACGGGCCCGTGGCCGAGGGGAGTCGGGATGAGCAGCGGGACCCGTGGGCCGGGACACACCCCGTCCACCGCCGGCGGCACGGGTGCCGGCCCGGAGGTGCCCGGGACGGCGCGTACCAGGGGTGACGAAGACGGCGGGACGCCCCCGGTCGGCACGCGGAGACCCCGCCCCGAGCTCCCCGCGCTGCTCGCGATCGCCGGTGTCCTCGGGCTGTGTCTCGCCCTCGTGCTCTTCGGCGTCCTGCGCGGCGGCGGCGAGGACAGGGCCGAGCCCGGAGTGCCCACCGAACCGGTGACGTACGAGGTCACCGGAGAGGGCACCGCCGACCTGAGCTACCAGGGTGCGAGTGAGCAGGGCACGGCGGAGACCGTCTCCGGAGCCCGACTGCCCTGGAAGAAGACGGTCGCGGTGCCCCGCGGCCAGAGTCCCGTCATCCGGATCACTTTGGGCGAGCAGGGCAGCCAGGCACGTTGTGCCGTCGCCGTGCGCGGGCGGCACGTGCAGAGCGCCACGGCGAGCGGTGGGTTCGGCCGGGCGACCTGCTCCGCGTCCCTGCCCGCGCCGGCGCCCGAACCGTCCGGATCACCTTCCGCGTGATCCCGGAGGGGCACGGACGGAGAGGCGGGCGTGCCTCCTTCGTATCCGCCCCCCGGTACGCGTTCTCCCTCGCGGGGGCCCGCCGATGACCTCCGGCATCGATACCCCGGATTCCGCTTCTCGGTGCATGTCGACGGCCACCCGACAGCATGCTGATCGAGCCCCCCGGCGGCCTGCCGGACCACGAGGACGGTCACCCCGAGGCCACCCTCGAGCTGCCCTTCCGCCGGGCGCTGTGCATGATCCGCACCGACGGGATCAACGACGCGAAGACCGTCATGCCGCTCCGCCGGGCCGCGCTGGAGGGCCCGTTCGCCGGGGTCAGCGCAGAGTGACGCGGGCCGCCACCGGCAGATGGTCGCTGCCGGTGGCGGGCAGCGTCTCGATCCCGCTCACGGTCGCCGCGCGGGCCATCACCTGGTCGATCCGTACCAGCGGCAGGCCCGCCGGGAAGCTGAACGCGAATCCGCGCCGGGGTACCTCCAGCCGGGACGTCAGCGGGCCAAGACCCCGGTCGTCGACCGTGCCGTTCAGGTCGCCCGCCAGGATCACCCGGTCCAGCGGCTCCGCCTCCACTTCCCGCCCGAGCCGTACCGCGCTCTCGTCGCGCCCCCGCGACGTCATCCCGCGCGGCACGATCCGCACCGACGGCAGGTGCGCCACATACACCGCCACCTCGCCGTGCGGTGTCGCGGCCACCGCGCGCAGGCCCCGGCTCCACGGCTCGTCCAGGTCGGCCGGTTTGATGTCCACCGTCCGCGCGCCGCTCAGCGGGTGCCGCGACCAGAGTCCGACCGTGCCCCGCACCACGTGGTGCGGATAGCGCGCGGCGAGGACCCGCTCGTACGCGGGCAGCGCGTCCGGGACCAGCTCCTCCAGCGCGATCAGGTCCGCGCCCGTGCCGGCGAGGGCGCGGGCCGTGTCCTCCGGGTCGGGGTTGTCGTCGGAGACGTTGTGCTGCACCACGACCAGATCGCGTGGCCCGGGCGCGTCCGCGGGGAGGAGCAGGGCGCCGAAGACGTGCGTCCACACCGCCACCGGCAGCAGCGCGGCCACCAGAACCACCGGAGTACGGCGCCACAGGCCGTACAGGAACAGGAGGACCGCCGCCAGGCCGAACCAGGGCAGGAACGACTCCAGCAGGCTCCCCACCCGGCCCGGCGTGTTCGGCACCGCACGGTGGAACGCCGACAGCCCCGCCGTCAGGACGGCCAGGGCTGCCGGCACCCGCCCCCGGGCCGGGCGCGGTTTCACGATGTCCACTCGGGCGTCCCCTTCAAGCGTCGCGGTGATCGGTGCTGATCTTCAGGACGCGCGGGAACGCCTTCCGGTTCAGGGTCTGACCAGCAGCTGGAAATCGAAGGAGTACCGCGAGGCGCGGTAGATGTGGCTGCCGTACTCCACCGCCCGGCCCGTGTCGTCGTACGCCGTGCGCTGCATGGTGAGCAGGGCCGCGCCCTCCTTCTCGTCGAGGCGGGACGCCTCCTCGGCCGTCGCCGAGCGGGCGCCGACCCTCTGGCGGGCACTGTGCAGGGTGATGCCGGCCGCGCGCATCATCCGGTACAGGCCGGTCGCCTCCAGGCGGTAGGCGTCCAGGTCGAGCAGTCCTGCCGGGAGGCAGTTGCTCAGCAGGGCGACCGGGAGGCCGTGGGTGCGCCGCAGCCGCTCCAGGAGGATCACCTCGGCGCCCTCGGGCAGGCCCAGGGCGGCGGCCACGCCGGGCGGCGCCGGGACGGTCTCGTTGCGGACGACCTCCGTGGTCGGCGCCTGCCCGGCCGCCTCCAGGTCGTCGTAGAGGCTGGTCAGCTCCAGGGAGCGGCGCACCTGGCTGTGCACGACCTGCGTGCCCACCCCGCGCCGCCGGACCAGCAGCCCCTTGTCGACCAGGGACTGGATGGCCTGGCGGACGGTCGGCCGGGACAGGCCGAGGCGCACCGAGAGGTCCACCTCGTTGCCCAGCAGGTCGCCGGGCGCGAGCACCCCGCCCGAGATCGCCGCCTCCAGCTGCTGGGCGAGCTGGTAGTACAGCGGCACCGGGCTGCCCCGGTCCAGGGCGAAGTCCAGGCTGTGCGTCGCCGGTCCGGCCGCGGCGCGTGCGGAGTCACCGGTCCTCGCCATGGACGTGCCTTCCTGTCGGGGCTCCCGGTCGGAGCGCGGGGACGGGTTCACAGGTGGCGGCGGCGCCCGGAGACCTGGGCGTCGTACCGTTCGCGGGCCCGCACCGCGGCCTCGCGGGTGGCGACCTCCGCCACCGGCACGTCCCACCACGCCTCGGCCGGGGGAGCGGTCGGCGCCGGGTCGGTCTCGACGTACACGCAGGTCGGACGGTCCGAGGCGCGCGCCTCGGCGAGGGCGGCGCGCAGTTCCCGCACCGTCTTGGCGCGCAGTACGTCCATGCCGAGGCTGGCCGCGTTCGCCGCGAGGTCCACCGGGAGCGGGGCGCCCGTGAAGGAGCCGTCGTCCGCGCGGTACCGGTAGGCGGTGCCGTAGCGCTCGCCGCCGGTCTCCTCCGACAGACCGCCGATGGAGGCGTAGCCGTGGTTCTGGACCAGCACGACGTTGACCGGCAGGCCCTCCTGGACGGCCGTGACGATCTCCGTGGGCATCATCAGGTACGTGCCGTCGCCGACGAGCGCCCAGACGGGCGTGCCGGGCGCGGCCTGCTGGACGCCGAGCGAGGCGGGGATCTCGTAGCCCATGCAGGAGTAGCCGTACTCCAGGTGGTACTGGCGGGGGCTGCGGGCGCGCCACAGCTTGTGCAGGTCGCCGGGGAGCGAGCCGGCCGCGTTGATCACCACGTCGTCCTCGCCGACCACCGCGTCCAGCGCGCCCAGCACCTGCGTCTGGGTCGGTACGGCGGTGTCGTCGTCGGCGCGCAGGGCCGCCTCGACGACCGCGTCCCAGCGCTCCTTGCCCTCCCGGTACTCCGCCTCGTACGACGCGTCCACCCGGTACCCGGCGAGCGCCTCCGTGAGCCGCTGCAGGCCGGTGCGCGCGTCGCAGACCAGGGGGCGCGCGGCGAGCTTGTGGGCGTCGAAGCCGGTGATGTTCAGGTTCACGAACGTCACGTCAGGGTTCCGGAACAGCGTGCCGGAGGCGGTGGTGAAGTCGGTGTAGCGGGTGCCGACGCCGATCACCACGTCGGCGTCGCGGGCCAGCGCGTCGCTCACCGCGGTGCCGGTGTGGCCGATGCCGCCCAGGTCGGCGGGGTGGTCGTGGCGCAGGGAGCCCTTGCCGGCCTGGGTGGAGGCGACCGGGATGCCGGTGGCGTCCACCAGCGCCCGCAGTGCCTCCTCGGCCTCGCTGTGGTGCACCCCGCCGCCCGCGACGATCAGCGGCCGGCGCGCCGCCCGTACGGCCGCCACGGCCGCGTCCAGCTCCACCGGGTCCGGGGCGGGCCGCCGTACCGTCCACACCCGCTCGGCGAAGAACTCCTCCGGCCAGTCGTACGCCTCCGCCTGCACGTCCTGCGGCAGCGCGAGGGTGACGGCGCCGGTCTCGGCCGGGTCGGCGAGCACCCGCATCGCGTTCAGCGCGGACGCGATCAGCGCCTCGGGGCGGGTGATCCGGTCGAAGTAGCGGGACACCGGGCGGAGCGTGTCGTTGACCGACACGTCGGCCTCGACGGGATGCTCCAGCTGCTGGAGCAGCGGGTCGGCGGCGCGGGAGGCGAAGTAGTCGCCGGGCAGCAGCAGCACCGGCAGCCGGTTGATCGTGGCGAGGGCGGCGCCGGTGACCAGGTTGGTCGCGCCGGGGCCGATGGACGTCGTCACCGCCTGCGCCGAGAGGCGGTTCAGCTGGCGGGCGTAGCCGACGGCCGCGTGCACCATCGACTGCTCGTTGCGGCCCTGGTGGTACGGCATGGCGTCCCGGTACTCCACCAGCGCCTGCCCGAGACCGGCGACGTTGCCGTGGCCGAAGATGCCCCAGGTGCCCGCGATCAGCCGGCGGCGCACGCCGTCCCGCTCGGTGTACTGCGCGGACAGGAACCGCACCAGGGCCTGGGCGGTGGTCAGTCGGCGGGTGGTGGCGCTCATGCGGACCTCTCCGGTGCGGTGTAGAGGGGGAGTCGGGGGTCGACGGGCTGCTCGGGCCAGGTGTCGCGGATCCAGGCGTGGCCGGGGTGGTCGCAGATCAGCCAGGCGCGCTCGGCCTCGGGTCCCGCCATGACGTTGAGGTAGTACATGTGGTGGCCCGGCACCGCCATCGACGGGCCGTGCCAGCCGTCCGGGATGAGGACGACGTCGCCGTCGCGCACCTCGGCCAGCACGTCCGTGTCGCGGCCCGGGCCGGACGGGGAGACCCGCTGGTAGCCGAGGCCCGGCGTGCCGTCGTGGGCGGCGAACTCGAAGTAGTAGATCTCCTCCAGCACCGACTCCTCGCCCGGCCGGTGCTCGTCGTGCTTGTGCGGCGGGAACGACGACCAGTTGCCGCCCGGGGTGAGCACCTCGACCGCGATCAGCTTGTCGCACTCGAAGACGCCGGCCGCGCCGAAGTTGTTGACCTGGCGGGAGCAGGTGCCGGTGCCGCGCAGCTCCACCGGCACGTCCGACGCGGGCCCGTAGCGGGCCGGGAGCCGCCGGGTGCAGCGGGCGCCGGTCAGCGCGAACCGGCCGCCCTCCTCCGAGGACACGGTGACCCGGGCGTCGCGCGGGACGTAGGCGAAGTCGGTCACGCCGTGGAACACGCTCGTCCGGCCGGTGAGCGGGAACTCCTCGTGGCCGTGGTCGTCGTCCGCGGCGACCGTGCACGCGCCGCTCAGCGGCAGCACGATCCACTCGCTGTCCCCGGTGTCGAAGCTGTGCGAGCCGCCCGGCTCCAGCCGCAGCACCCGCAGGGAGGAGTACCCCCAGCCGGCGCTGTCCGGGCTCACGTCCACGGCGTACGGGCCGGCGACGGCCTTGCCCGCGGGAAGGTGATGGGTCATGGGTGCCTCCGTCTGCGTACGTCGTCGTACGGGCTGGTCACAACAGGCCGACGGCCGTGTCCACCGCCGTCTCCACGCTGCCCTCGGCCGGGTAGAGCAGCGAGCGGCCGACGACCATGCCCTGCACGGTGGGCAGCCGCAGCGCCTTGCCCCAGCGCTCGTAAGCCGCCTCCTGGTCGCCGACCTCGCCGCCGAGCAGCACCACCGGCAGCGTCGAGGTGCGCAGCACCGCCTCCATGTCGTCGACGTCCTCGGTGACCGGCAGCTTCAGCCAGCTGTAGGCGGAGGTGCCGCCGAGCCCGGAGGCGATGGCGACGGAGCGGGTGACGGCCTCGGCGGACAGGTCGTTGCGCACTTTGCCGTCCACCCGGCGGGAGATGAACGGCTCCACGAACACCGGCAGCCGGCGCGCGGCCATCGCGTCGACGGCGCGGGCGGAGGCCTCCAGGGTGGCGAGCGAGCCGGGGTCGTCGTAGTCGATGCGGACCAGCAGCTTGCCCGCGTCGAAGCCGAGCCGCTCGATGTCCTCGGCCCTGTGTCCGGTGAAGCGGTCGTCCATCTCGAAGGACGCCCCGGCGAGGCCGCCGCGGTTCATGGACCCCATGACGACCTTGTTCTCCAGCGCGCCCAGCAGGAGCAGGTCCTCCAGGATGTCGGCGGTGGCCAGCACCCCGTCCACGCCCGGCCGGGACAGCGCGACGCACAGGCGTTCCAGCAGGTCCGCCCGGTCCGCCATGGCCAGACGGCGGTCTCCTATGCCGAGCGCGCCCCGGGCGGGGTGGTCGGCGGCCACGATCATCAGCCGGCCGCTGTCGCCGATCAGCGGACGGCGGGCCCGGCGGGCCGCCGCCTCGGCGACGGCCTCGGGATGCCGGGCGCGGACCGTGGTGAGCTCGGGGATGCTGAGTTTCAAGGAAGGGCTCCGTTCAGGACTGGGCCGGCCGGCCTGCCGCGTCCCGCGTGAGGAGGCCGGCGACCTCCGGCGCGGTCGGCATGGCGGACGAGCAGGCGAGGCGCGAGGCGACGAGGGCGCCGGCCGCGTTGGCGTGACGCATGGTCCGCTCCAGGTCCCAGCCGGAGAGCAGACCGTGGCAGAGCGAACCGCCGAAGGCGTCGCCGGCGCCGAGGCCGTTGACCACCTCGACCGGCACCGGGGGCACCTCCGCCCTGGTGCCGTCCCGGTGCACGGCCAGCACACCCCGGGGACCCTGCTTGACCACGGCCAGCTCCACGCCTGCCGCCAGCAGCGCCTCCGCGCACGCCTCGGGCTCGCGCACCCCGGTGGCGACCTCGCACTCGTCGAGGTTGCCGACCGCGACCGTCGCGTGGCCGAGCGCCTCGCGGTAGTACGGGCGCGCCTGGTCCGGGTCCTTCCAGAACATGGGACGCCAGTCCAGGTCGAACACGGTGGTGCCGGCCTTGGCGCGCGCCTCCAGGGCGGCGAGCGTGGCCGTGCGGCTGGGCTCCTCGCTCAGACCGGTGCCGGTGATCCAGAAGATGCCGGCCGCGCGGATCGCCGGCAGGTCCAGCTCGTGCGGGTGGATCTCCAGGTCGGGGGCCTTGGGGCGGCGGTAGAAGTAGAGGGGGAAGTCGTCCGGCGGGAAGATCTCGCAGAAGGTGACGGGCGTCGGGTACGCGGCCACCGGGGTCACCCAGCGGTCGTCCACGCCGAAGTCCTTCAGCGCCTGGTGCAGATACGTGCCGAAGGGGTCGTCGCCGGTGCGGGTGATCACCGCGGTGGAACGGCCGAGCCGCGCCGCGGCGACCGCGACATTGGCGGCGGAGCCGCCCAGAAACTTCCCGAACGTCTCCACCTGCGACAACGGCACCCCGGTCTGCAGGGGATAAAGATCGACCCCGATGCGACCCATGGTCACCAGGTCGAAATACTGTGGTGTGTCGGCCATTGAGCGACGCTCCTCGAGCTGCTGGGGATGCGGGGCCCAGGACGCCCTGCCACGGTGGGGACGTGCTTCCGGGGACCTGCCGCCTCCCAGGTGTAGGTCTCGAGGGGCGGCGGTGTCAATAGTTTGTACTTACATTCGGACGAGCGCGTGAAATGATGTCTTAACAAAGTATTGACAGCAGGCGGTTCTCGGGGATTGGATCGCGTCCCAGCACAACCGCCGTGTGTGATGGCACACACCCCGGACTCCCGAGGTTCCGGGCACCGGACTCTCGGACTCCTCGCCCCCTTTTCCCCGTGAAGCACAGTGAGGTGCAGGACTGATGGACCGCTCTTCCCACCCCCGCTCCCGCAGAGTCGCCCCCTTCGTCGCGGCCGCGGCGGCGGCCGCCCTGGCCCTCGCCGGCTGCTCGAGCAGCAGTGGCGGCAAGAAGTCCGAGGAAGGCGGAGCGGACGCCTCGGCCGGCAAGGCCTCGACGCCGCAGATGACGGTCGCCCTGGTCACCCACCAGGCACCCGGCGACACCTTCTGGGACATCGTGCGCAAGGGCGCGCAGACCGCCGCCGACAAGGACAACGTCAAGCTGATCTACTCGGCCGACCCGAACGCCGGCAACCAGGCCAACCTGGTGCAGAACGCCATCGACCAGAAGGTCGACGGCATCGCGGTCACCCTCGCCAAGCCGGACGCACTCAAGGGCGTCATAGCGAAGGCCACCGCGGCCGGCATCCCGGTCGTCGGCCTGAACTCCGGACTGAGCGACTGGAAGGACCTCGGGCTGCTGGAGTTCTTCGGGCAGGACGAGACCGTCGCGGGCGAGGCGTTCGGCAAGAAGCTCAACGAGGTCGGCGCGAAGAACGCGGTCTGCGTCGTCCAGGAGCAGGGCAACATCGGCCTCACCCAGCGCTGCGCCGGCCTGGAGAAGACCTTCGAGGGCAAGACGCAGGTCCTCAACGTCAACGGCACCGACATGCCGTCGGTGAAGTCGACCATCACCGCCAAGCTGAAGCAGGACTCCTCCATCGACTACGTCGTCACCCTCGGCGCGCCCTTCGCGCCGACCGCGGTGCAGTCCGTCGAGGAGGCCGGCAGCAAGGCGAAGGTCGCCACGTTCGACCTCAACAAGGAGCTGACCGGCGCCATCCAGGACGGCGACATCCAGTTCGCGGTCGACCAGCAGCCCTACCTCCAGGGCTACCTGGCCGTCGACGGCCTGTGGCTCTACAAGAACAACGGCAACTACAGCGGCGGCGGCGAGCAGCCCGTCCTGACCGGTCCGGCGTTCGTCGACAAGTCCAACGTCGAGGCGGTCTCCCAGTACGCCGCGAAGGGCACCCGGTGATGAGCATGGCCCAACAGGCTGAGCCGGCGGCGACCACGCCGCCGGCCCCCGGCCCAGAGAAGCAGAAGGACGGACGCACCGCGCGGCGCCCGCTGGCGCTGCGGCTGCTCGCCCGGCCCGAGGTCGGCGTGTTCCTCGGAGCGGTCGCGGTCCTGGTCTTCTTCCTGTTCACCGCGCCGCCGGTGCGCGACGGCAGCTCGATGGCCAACATCCTGTACCAGTCGTCGACCATCGGGATCATGGCGCTGCCCGTGGCACTGCTGATGATCGGCGGCGAGTTCGACCTCTCCGCCGGCGTCGCCGTCGTCACCTCGGCGCTCACCGCGAGCATGCTGAGCTACCAGCTCACCCTGAACGTGTGGATGGGCGTCGTCGTCGCCCTCGTGGTGTCCCTCGCCATCGGCTTCTTCAACGGCTGGATGCTGGTGAAGACCGGACTGCCGAGCTTCCTGGTCACCCTGGGCACCTTCCTGATCCTCCAGGGCGTCAACCTCGCCGTGACCAAACTCGTCACCGGCAACGTCGCCACCGACAGCATCAGCGACATGGACGGCTTCGACCAGGCCAAGGCGCTCTTCGCCTCCAGCTTCGAGGTCGGCGGCGTCCAGGTGAAGATCACCGTGATCTGGTGGCTCGTCTTCGCCGCTCTGGCCACCTGGGTCCTGCTGCGCACCAAGTACGGCAACTGGATCTTCGCGGTCGGCGGCAACAAGGAGAGCGCCCGCGCGGTCGGCGTCCCCGTCACCTTCACCAAGATCTCCCTGTTCATGCTGGTCGGCTTCGGCGCCTGGTTCGTCGGCATGCACAACCTGTTCTCCTTCAACACCGTGCAGTCCGGCGAGGGCGTGGGCCAGGAGCTCATCTACATCGCCGCGGCGGTCATCGGCGGCTGTCTGCTGACCGGCGGCTACGGCTCGGCGATCGGACCGGTCTTCGGCGCCTTCATGTTCGGCATGGTGCAGCAGGGCATCGTCTACGCCGGCTGGAACCCCGACTGGTTCAAGGCCTTCCTCGGCGTGATGCTGCTCGGCGCCGTCCTCATCAATCTGTGGGTCCAGCGCACGGCGACCCGGAGGTGACCGCAATGACCGACAAGACGACCGGCACCGACGGTGCCGCCCGCACGGACACCCCGGCCGGTGAGGACCGCCCCCTGGTCGAGCTCCGCTCCGCCGGCAAGTCCTACGGCAACATCCGCGCCCTGCACGGCGTGGACCTCACCGTCCACCCCGGCAAGGTGACCTGCGTCCTCGGCGACAACGGCGCCGGCAAGTCCACCCTCATCAAGATCGTCTCGGGGCTGCACCAGCACACCGAGGGCGAGTTCCTCGTCGACGGCGCACCGGTGCGCTTCTCCACCCCGCGCGAGGCCCTCGACAAGGGCATCGCCACCGTCTACCAGGACCTCGCCGTCGTCCCCCTGATGCCGGTGTGGCGGAACTTCTTCCTCGGCTCCGAGATGACCAAGGGCCCCTGGCCCCTGCGCCGCCTCGACATCGAGCGGATGAAGAAGACCGCCGACGAGGAACTGCGCAACATGGGCATCGTCCTCGACGACCTGGAGCAGCCCATCGGCACGCTCTCCGGCGGCCAGCGCCAGTGCGTCGCGATCGCCCGCGCCGTCTACTTCGGCGCCCGCGTCCTCATCCTCGACGAGCCCACCGCCGCCCTCGGCGTCAAGCAGTCCGGGGTCGTCCTGAAGTACATCGCCCTGGCCCGCGACCGCGGCCTCGGCGTCATCTTCATCACCCACAACCCGCACCACGCCTACATGGTCGGCGACCACTTCAACGTGCTGCGCCTGGGCACCCTGGAGCTCAGCGCCGACCGCAGCGAGGTCAGCCTCGAGGAGCTGACCAACCACATGGCGGGCGGCGCGGAACTGGCCGCGCTCAAGCACGAGCTGGCGCAGGTCCGCGGCGTCGACACGGAGGGCCTGCCCGAGGCCGGCGACCTCCGTGCCGCCACGGCCGCGACCCCGGAAGGGAAGTCCTGACATGGCAGTCGCCCTCGACCGTATCCGGGTCGGTTCCGCCCCCGACTCCTGGGGCGTCTGGTTCCCCGACGACCCGCAGCAGGTGCCCTGGCAGCGCTTCCTCGACGAGGTCGCCGAGGCCGGCTACTCCTGGATCGAACTCGGCCCCTACGGCTACCTGCCGACCGACCCGGCCCGCCTCAAGGACGAGGTGAGCCGGCGGGACCTGAAGGTGTCCGCCGGCACCATCTTCTGCGGGCTGCACCGCGGGCCCTCCGAGTGGGACTCCACCTGGGAGCAGGTCAGCCGCGTCGCCGCGCTCACCCAGGCGATGGACGCCGAGCACCTCGTCGTCATCCCCTCGTTCTGGCGGGACGACAAGACCGCCGAGATCCTGGAGCCGCCGGAGCTCACCACCGAGCAGTGGGGCCACCTCACCCGGGGCATGGAACGCCTCGGCCGCGAGGTGAAGGAGACGTACGGGCTCGACATCGTCGTCCACCCGCACGCCGACACCCACATCGACACCGAGGAGCACGTCGAGCGCTTCCTCGACTCCACCGACTCGGGCCTGGTCAACCTCTGCCTCGACACCGGTCACTACGCCTACTGCGGCGGCGACAGCGTCAAGCTGATCGAGACCTACGGCGAGCGCATCGGTTACCTGCACCTCAAGCAGGTGGACCCGGAGATCCTCGCCGACGTCGTCAAGAACGAGATCCCCTTCGGGCCCGCCGTCCAGCGGGGCGTGATGTGCGAGCCGCCTGCCGGCGTGCCGGAGCTGGGGCCTGTGCTGACGGCCGCGCAGAAGCTGGGCGTGGACCTGTTCGCGATCGTCGAACAGGACATGTACCCGTGCGAGCCGGACAAGCCGCTGCCCATCGCGGTGCGGACCCGTAAGTTCCTTCGCTCCTGCGGCGCCTGAGCGATCTTGTGGCGCCTGAGCGCTTTTGTGGCGCCTGAGTGCTCTTGCGGTGCCTGAGCGCTTTTGTGGCGCCTGAGCGCTTTTGCGGTGCCTGACCACCACGTCCCTCATGGGGAGGCAACTCACATGAACCGGCGCGAGACCCTTGGGATCGCGGTCATCGGCACCGGCCGCATGGGCGCCGACCACGTGCGGCGGATCGACCGGGTGATCAGCGGGGCGCGGGTCGCCGCGGTCGTCGACATCGACCGGGGGAGGGCCGAGGCCGTCGCTGCCGGCGTGGACGGCTGCACCGCGTACGGCGATGCCGACGAGGCGATGGCGTCGGCGGACGTCGACGCCGTCCTCGTCGCCTCGTCCGGGGCCGCCCACGAGGAGGCGCTGCTGGCCGCGTTCGCGCGGGACCTGCCCGTTCTGTGCGAGAAGCCGCTGACTCCGGACGCGGCGTCCGCGCTGCGTGTGATGGAGGCCGAGGTCGCTCTCGGGCACCGGCTGGTGCAGGTCGGCTTCATGCGCCGGTACGACACCGAGTACGTGCGCCTCAAGGCGCTGCTCGGCACCGGGCAGCTGGGGCGGCCGCTGATGCTGCACAACCGCCACCGCAACGTGGCCAGCCCGCCCTTCTTCACCAGCTCCATGCTGATCACCGACTCCGTGGCCCACGAGGTCGACGTCACGCGGTGGCTGCTGGGCCACGAGATCAGTGCCGTGACGGTGCTGTGCCCGTCGTCGTCCTCCGGCGCCCCCGGCGGACTGCGCGATCCGCAGTTCGTCGTCCTGGAGACGGACGGGGGTGCCCTCTCGGACGTGGAGATCTTCGTCAACTGCGGCTTCGGCTACCAGGTGCAGGCCGAGGCGGTCTGCGAACGCGGCACGGCCCGCATCGGCGACGGCCACGAACTGGTCACCAACATGGCCGGACGCTGGGGCGGCACCATCCCCCAGGACTGGACCGAACGCTTCGCCCAGGCCTACGACGACGAGGTCCAGGCGTGGGTCGACGCGACCCGGCGGGGCGAGGTCACGGGGCCGAGCGCGTGGGACGGTTATGCGGCGGCGGCGGTGTGCGAGGCGGGGGTGCGGGCGCTGGAGACGGGGGGCCGGGCGGAGGTTGCGCTCGCGGAGCGGCCGGGGTTGTACGGGGCTGAGGTCTGAGGGGCGTCGTCCGGTCCGGCGGGGGCTGGGGTCGTCCGCCTGCGGTGCAGGGTGCTGTGCGGTGGGGGGTGGGGTCGTCCGCCTGCGGTGCAGGGTGCTGTCCGGTGGGGGCTGGGGTCGTCCGCCTGCGGTGCAGGGTTCTGACCGGTGAAGGTTGCGGCGTGACGCCTGCGGCGCAGGGTTGCGGTTCGGTGGGGGTGGGCGTAGCGCCCAGGGTGGGGTGGTGGTGCGGGGCCGCGGTGGGGGGGGTCG
>BNBH01000036.1 GCA_014655195.1 Streptomyces cellulosae
TTCGCCCCCAGCCCCCTTCGCCAGTCCCCCGCGCCCCCGTGGGCGGTCTCGGGGGCTCCGCCCCCGGACCCCCGTTCGCGCAGTTCCCCGCGCCCCTGAAGGGGCTCTCCTACCGTGCCCTGCCGGGTGCCCCAGGTCTCCCTCGCGTCCTGGGGGCTTCGCCCCCGGAACCCCCTTTGCGCAGTTCCCCGCGCCCCTATGGGGCGCGGTTCACGGGGTCGCCGGGGCCGAGTTCTCCATGTCCGGGGGTGGGGACGGGGTGTCGTCGGAGGTGGCCAGCCAGGTGGCTACGCCTCCTGCCGCGAGGAGGGCGGCCGCCACGGCCAGGGTGAGGCGGCGGCGGCGTGTCACCGCTCTGTTGCGGGCCGAGCCGGGGCGGGGGGCGCCCGCGGCACGGGGGGCGCGGGCCGTGCCGTGGGCTCCGCCGGCCAGTTCGTCGGGCGCGGGGACCCGCATCGACGTGTGCGTGTCGCGGTTGGAGCCGGAGGGCCGGGCGCCCGGCACCAGGGGGACCGCGCCCCGGCGGCGTACCGGCTGTCCGGGGGCGGGGGCGGCGCCGGAGAGTTCCTCGGCGGTCTCCTCGGCCTCGCCGGTGTCCGGCTCGTCCACGTCCAGCGGCGGCATCCCGGCCAGCAGGGGCAGCAGCTCCCGCAGCCGGGCGGCCAGCTCGGAGGCGCGCAGACGGGAGGCGGGGGCCTTGGCGAGGCACTGGACCAGCAACTGCCACAGTTCGTCCGGGATGCCGGGCAGCGGCACCACCGACTCGGTGACGTGCCGGCGCAGCACCGCGCCCGGGTGGCCGCCGCCGAACGGGGTGAAGCCCGCGAGCAGCTCGTAGAGGACCGTGGCGAGGGCGTAGATGTCGACGGCGGCGCGCGGCGGGAGGCCCTCGACGATCTCCGGGGCCAGGTAGTCCGGCGTGCCGATGATCTTCGAGGCGCGGGTGCGGCGCGGGGTGTCGATGAGTTTCGCCACGCCGAAGTCGGTCAGCAGGGCGCGGTGCGAGCCGCCGGGGCCGAGCGGGCCCTGCATGTCCAGCAGGACGTTCTCCGGCTTGACGTCGCGGTGGACGACCCCGGCCGCGTGCGCCGCCGCCAGGCCGTCCGCGACGTCCGCGGCGATCGCCACCGCGGCCTCCGGGGCGAGCCTGCGCTCCCGGTCGAGCCGGGTGCGCAGGTCGGTGCCCCGGACGAGGTCCATGACCAGCGCGAGGTCGTTGCCGTCGACGACCAGGTCCCGCACGGACACCACGTGCGGATGCTCCAGACCGAGCAGCGCCGTCCGCTCCTGCACGAAGCGGCCGACGAGCTCCTGGTCCGAGGAGAGATCCTCACGCAGCAGCTTGATGGCGACGGGCCCCTCGGGGCCCTCTCCCAGCCACACCGTGCCGGCGCTGCCCCGCCCGAGGATCTGATGGGCGGTGTACCGGCTGCCGATTCTCCGTGCCAAGACTGCTCCTACCGACGCGTGTTGTCGCCAAAGCTACGCGTCCGGACAGGTGACCTTCACGGGAGACCCGGAAATCGGCCCCCAGATGTCGACAAAGCGGCAGACAAGCCTAGTTCGTCGGCTCCGAAGGACCGCCCAGCTTCTCGATCCAGCCCGTGACCGAGCCGAACCAGTCGCTGAGCTGGTCCCAGTAGCCCTTGCCGGTGCCGATCCAGTCCTGGAGCGGGCTCAGCTCCCAGATGAGCCAGCTCGCCACGAACAGGATGAGCAGCGTGAACAGGCATCCCTTGAGGCAGCCCAGGCCGGGGATGCGCATCGGGTTGGCGCTGCGCCGACGCGGCTCCCGCGTGGGGCGCTGCGGCTCCGGCGGGGGCGCGTACCGCTGCGGCGGCTGGGGCGCCTGGCGGCGCTGGCGCTCCGGCGGCGGGGCGTACTGCTGCGGCTGGGGCTGCTGCGGGTAGCCGTACCCGGGGCCGGGCTGCTGCTGGGGGTGGTGCTGCGGCGGTTGCTGGGGCTGCCGGGACACCTGCCGCTGGGGGCGGCGGCGCAGCGGGTCCTGGCTGGGGTCCAGGTACTGGACCTGGGTCTGCTCGTTGCGGTCGCGGGCCGCGCGGAGCTGGTTCTGCCAGGGGTGCGGGTCCTCGGGGCCGCCGCCGGGCTGCCCGGGCGGCACCGGGGGCATCACGGCCGTGGGGTCGGCCGCGCCGGCCGGGCCGGTCTGCGGCAGGACGCTGGTCGCGGCGTTGGGGTCGTAGGCGCCGTTCGGATTCTGCGGCAGCACCTGCGTGGGGTCGGAGGCGCCCGGGGCGGACGGCTCGCCGGGGACCCGCGCGGGCGCGAGGTCGGGGGCGAGGAGCGCTCCGACGTTCTCCGCGGCGGCGATCTGCGCGGAGTTCGCGTGCACGCCGATGCCCTCGGCGACGACCCGCAGGCCCCGCGCCAGGTTCTCGGCGCTGGGCCGCTCCTCGGGGTTCTTGCGCAGGCAGCGCTCGATGACCGTCCACAGCGGGTCGGGCACGGTGGACGGGCGGCGCGGCTCGGCGCTCAGGTGCTGGTGCAGCACCTCCAGGGCGGACGCGCCGGAGAACGGCGGACGGCCGGTGACCAGCTCGTACAGCAGGATGCCGGCGCCGTAGATGTCGACGGCGGAGGTCTGCGGGCGGCCCTCGGCGGACTCCGGCGCGATGTACGCGGGCGTGCCGACGAACTCCTGGGTGCGGGTCAGGCCCGGGGAGTCGGCGAGGCGCGCGATGCCGAAGTCGGTGAGCATCGGATACAGCTCGCCGCCCTGCTGCTTGAGCAGGACGTTGGCGGGCTTGAGGTCGCGGTGGACCACGCCGTCGGCGTGGCTGGCGCCGAGCGCGTCGGCGATCTGCGCGGTCAGCAGGGCCGCGGCCACGGGGGTGAAGGGGCCGTTCTCCCGCAGGTGGCGGTGCAGGTCGGGGCCGTCGACGAGGTCCATGACCAGCGCCAGCAGGTCGCCCTCGACCACCAGGTCGCGGACCCGGACGATGTTGGGATGGGTCAGCCGGAGCAGCACCGAGCGCTCCCGCAGGAAGCGCATCACCACATCGGCGTCGTTCGCGAGCTCCTCCTTGAGGACCTTGATCGCGACGGTCTCGCCGGGCTGGCCCGGCACGGCCGCCTCGGCGCCCGCGGTCTCCCGCTGGCGCGCGCGCCAGACGGTGCCCGTGGCGCCGCGTCCGAGCGGCTCCTCGAGCAGGTACTTGCTCCCTACCGGCCGCACGTCATGCGCTCCCTGCTGCTTGCTGGCTGGCGTACACCGTGGTCCACCCTGCTGCGGAATGTTCCGACCCACTGTAGTGCCGCCGCACGGGATACCGGCCGGCCGACTTCTGCGTCGCCCTGTGCTGGGTCTTACGCACCGGTGCCCGTTCCTGTTCGACGGTTTCGACGGTTCCGCTGGATTCTCCGCGGATTCCGCGTGTGCGGAGTCTGCCGGAAAGACGCCCGACTCTGTCCGTTGGTTGCCGCGGGCCGGACGTGACCGATCTCAAGTCGTCGCGGAACGATCATCCGGGCATCACTGGTCAGGCATTTTTACGGGCAGAGCCGACCAATCAAGATCATTTGATGCCCGGAGGCGGGCGCGCTGTCGGTGACAGGTGCGAGGATGCGGGCAGTACTGGCCGTACCGTGCGCGTGTGGCGGTGGGGGACGTCCGCGGAGGGGGACCGCGGGGCGGCTTCGTCCCCCGGTGCCGCGGGCGCCCGCGCAGAAGGGACCGCTGACGGCGATGCAGATCCGGCTGACCGTCGTAGACCCGCTGGGCCCCTCCTCCCCCGTCCGGGAGCGGGCCGTGAGCTGCGACGTGCTGGTCACGGCGCCCGCGGGCACGGCCCTCGCCGCGGTCGCCTCCGCGCTCGCCTCGGCGGTCTCCGGCGGTGACGGCTCCTCGGGCTCCACGGGCGCGCCCGTCCTGTACGCGGGTGACCAGCGCCTCGACGCCCAGCGCTGCACGCTGGGCGAGCCGCCGCTGATCGACGGCGCCGTGCTGGCGGTGGGCGCCCCCGGCGAGCCCGAGCCGCACCCCGAGCTGGACACCGCCCCCACCCGGCTGCACGTGGTCGCGGGTCCCGACGCGGGCGGGGTGCATCTGCTGCACGGCGGGGAGATCCGCATAGGCCGCTCGGCCGACGCCGACGTGCCGCTCGACGACCCGGACGTCTCCCGGCTGCACTGCGCGGTGACGGTCGGCGCGGACGGCCGCGTCTCCGTCGCCGACCTCGGCTCCACCAACGGCACCACGCTGGACGGCCGCCCCGTCGGCACCCGCCCGGTGCGGCTCACCCCGGGCGCGCTGCTGCGCATCGGCGAGTCCGCCCTGCGGCTGACCCCGGCGGAAGGCCCGTCCGCCCGTACGGCGACCACCCCGGACGGGGAGGGACACGTACGGGTGCCGGGGCCGCGTACGGGGGAGGCGGCGCGCGACGCGGTGGGAGCGCCGGGAGGTCCCGTGGGCGCCCCCGAGGGGCCGCGCGCCCCGACCCGCCACGCCCACGGCTCCGCGGACTGGGCCACGCCCGCCCGCGCCGAGGCTCCTCCGTCGGGCCCCATCTACCATGTGCCGGAGCAGAGCGGCCCCCCGGCGGCCGAGCGGCGCTACGACGGGGCCTCCGGGCAGCGCGCCGTGCGGATCGCCGCCCAGGGGAACGTGCCGCGGATGCCGCAGGGGCGGCGGGTGTCCCGGCCCGCCCCGGCCGACGAGACGCACGCGGGCCAGGGGCCGGCGCACGGTCTGTACGCGGACCCCGTGCACGGCCAGACGCGGGACGAGGCGCCCACCGCCCACCCCGGGACGCCGCCCGTCGGCCCCACGGGACGCACCACCGGCGACGCCCGTGACGGGCGGTACGCCGACGCCACCGCCGCGCAGACCTCCGACGCCCCCGACGGCACCCGCAAGGGCACCCCCGTACGGGGCACCGACGTCCCCGAGCCGGCGCGGGCGCGCAGGCGGGGCGGGATCGGCGCCTGGGCGCGGCGGCTCACCGGCGGGCGGGCCGAGCGGGACGCCGACGCGGCCCTCCGCGACGACCCGGCGCGCGGAGCCGCGTACGCCCCGGCGCCCGCCGGCCCCGCGCAGCCCGAGACCTGGCCGGACCCGGCCACCCTGCTGCTGACCGCGCTCGGTCCCGGCCCTCGGCTGTGGGAGCGGGGCCTTGACCACCCCGAGGCGCTCGCGGTGCGGCTCGGCACCGCCGACCGGCCCGCGCCGGACGGCTCCGGGCTGCTGCCCGTCGTCCCCGTGACGGTGGGGCTGCGCGAGGTCGGCGCGCTGGGGCTGGCCGGACCGCGCGAGCGGCTGGCCGGGCTGGCCCGTGCGGCGCTCGCCCAGCTCGCCGCGCTGCACTCCCCCGACACGCTGGAGATCGTCCTGATCGCGGCGGACCCGTCCCGTCCTTCGGACGAGCGCACCGCCGAGTGGTCCTGGCTGGGCTGGCTGCCCCATCTGCGGCCCGGGCACGGCCAGGACTGCCGGCTGCTCCTCGCCCACGACCGGGAGCAGGCCGCGGCCCGCGCCGACGAGCTGCTGCGCCGCCTCGCCGACCACGACCACGCGGGGGCCCCGGCGGATACCGGGCCGTTCACGGTGGTCGTGGTGGACGGCGACCCGGGCGGCGCCGACGTGCGGGACGCCGTGGCGCGGCTGGCGGTGGAGGGGCCGCGCGCCGGCGTCCATCTGCTGTGCCTCGCCGAGACGCCCGCCGCCTCGCCCGCGTCCCCGGTGACGGAGACGTACGAGGCGGCCTGCGCGGTGGCGCCCGCGTTCCGTGACTGCGGGGCGGTCGCGCTGCTCAGCGGGGACGTGGCGACCGCGCTGCGGCTGCTGCGGGTGGCGCGGACCGGCGACGGCTCACCGCCGGGCCCGGTCGGGCACGGCACCCTCGCCACCGTGGACGCGGTGTCCGCGGCCTGGGCGGAGCGGTTCGCGCGGGCGCTCGCGCCGCTGCGGCCCGACGGGCCCGCCGCCGGGCCGCACCCGCGGGTGTCGGCGCCGCTGCCCCCGTCGGCGCGGCTGCTCGACGAACTGGGCCTCGCCCGGGCCACGCCGGCGTCGCTGATGGCCCGGTGGGCGGACGCGGCCGACGACGCCGGCGCGCTGGGCGGTCGCGCGACCGCCGTCCTGGGCGCGGGCCCGCGCGGGCCGGTCACCGCCGACCTCGCCGCCGACGGGCCGCACCTGCTGGTGGAGGGTCCGGCGGGCAGCGGCCGTACGGAGCTGCTGCGGGCGGTCGTCGCCTCGCTGGCGGCGGCCGAGCGGCCGGACCGGCTGGGGATCGTGCTGGTCGACGGGCGCTCCGGGTCCGGTGAGGGGCTGCGGGTGTGCACGGACGTGCCGCATGTCTCCACCCATCTGAGCGCCGACGACCCGGTGCGGATGCGGGAGTTCGCGCAGTCGCTGAGCGCCGAGCTGAAGCGGCGGGCGGAGCTGCTGGGGCGGTCGGACTTCGCCGAGTGGCACACGGGGCGGGAGCTGGCGGACCGGATGGTGGCGCAGCGGACGGCCTCGAGTGGCGGGAACGGGGATCTGGACTCGCCGCCCAGTGCGACGGTGCGGCTACGGCCGGGCGCGGACCGGCGCAAGACGCAGGCGGCGCCCGCGCTGCCCCGCCTTGTGGTGGTCGTGGACGACCTGGACCAGCTGGTCTCCCCCGCGCTCGGCGCGCCCGGGAGGCCGGCCGCGGGGTCGGTGATGCGGGCGCTGGAGGCGGTCGCGCGGGACGGTGAGCGGCTGGGGGTCCACCTGGTCGCCGCGACGGCGCCGTGTCCCCGGACGGCGCAGACGGAGCCGGTGAAGCAGGCGTCGCTGCGGGTGGTGCTGGACGCGGTGGTCGTGGGGCGGGGGCCCGAGGATCCGGCGCCGGGGCGGGGGCGGTTGGTCCTGCCGGACGGGCGGGGGACGGAGTTTCAGGGGGGCCGGGTGACGGGGCGAATCCCACGGACGGCGACGCTGCGGCCGACGGTGGTGCCGCTGGAATGGCACCGGATGGGAGACCCGCCGGCGCGACGCCAGGTACGCGAGCTGGGCAACGGCCCCACGGACCTCGCGCTCCTGGCCAGCGCCCTGGACAGGGCGGCCCGCCAGGTGGCCTCACCCAGGGTGCCGTCGCTTCTGTAAGCGGCCGCGCCGAAAACACCCCCCAGGGGCGCGGGGAACTGCGCGCCCGCCGGCAGGGGCGGAGTGCTGTCAGCAGGCCGCTGCGAAACGCCCCCAGGGGCGCGGAGAACTGCGCGCCCAGCCACCGACCGCCCGCACCCGGCGGCGTGCCTGCCCCGACGCGGGGCCCTTACCGCTGGCCCCAGCGGAAGCACCCTCCAGGGGCGCGGGGAACTGCGCGCCCGCCGGCAGGGGCGGAGTGCTGTCAGCGGGCCGCTGCGAAACGCCCCCAGGGGCGCGGGGAACTGCGCGCCCAGCCGCCGACCGCCCGCACCCGGCGGCGTGCCTGCCCCGACGCGGGGCCCTTACCGCTGGCCCCAGCGGAAGCACCCTCCAGGGGCGCGGGGAACTGCGCGCTCAACCACCGACTACCCGCACCCGGCGCTGCAACGGTGCCGGGCACGGGGCGTAAGGCACCGAACCTCGCTCACGGCGCTTGCCAGGCGCCGCCTGCGCCCACCCGTGCCGCCCTGGGGGCACCTCCCAGGCCCCCAAGGCACTGGGGGAGGCACGACTGCCCGCAGCTAAGGCGGCAGCGGAGGCGCTGCAAGCGGGCCGCCGCGGAACACCCCCAGGGGCGCGGGGAACGGCGCGACCAGCCGCCGACCGCCCGCAGGCGGACCCGCGCCGTCAGGTGACCCCTGGTCACGACGGCATCACGATCCCCGAGTTGACACGGGACGCGCTCTTGCCACCCCCTCCCACCCGGCGTAGACCAGACCGCACGGGACAGCGCTCGACGTTCGGACAAGTACGACGGAGTACGAGAACGGGGCAGTCATGCGCAGGACGAGCAGGAACTTCCGGATACGCGGGGCGGCCGGGCGGCACGGGCCGGCTCTCCCACCCCGACGGGCCGTCAGGGCCGCCGCGGCACTGGCCGCCGGCGTGCTCGCGGTCTCCCTCACCGCCTGCGGAGGCGACGGCGACGGCGGTGACGGCGACGACAAGGGCAAGGCGTCCGGCGACACCGGAACCACCGTCACCCTGCCGAAGCTGGACGGCCAGACCCTGGAGGTCGCGGCCGTGTGGACGGGTACCGAGCAGAAGAACTTCAAGCAGGTCCTCGCGGAGTTCGAGAAGCGCACCGGCGCCAAGGTGACCTTCGTCCCCGCCCAGGACCCGATCATCAACTTCCTCGGTTCGAAGATCGCGGGCGGCGCCCCGCCGGACGTGGCGATGCTGCCGCAGCCCGGCGCGATCAAGCAGGCCGTGGAGAAGAACTGGGCCAAGCCGCTCGGCCCGGAGGCCACCAAGGAGCTGGCGAAGAACTACTCGCAGGGCTGGCAGGACATCGGCAAGGTCGACGGCAAGCAGTACGGCGTCTACTACAAGGCCGCGAACAAGTCGCTGATCTGGTACAACGCCCAGGTCTTCGAGAACGCCGGCGCGTCCGAGCCGAAGACGTGGGACGAGCTGCTGAACACCGCGCAGATGGTCTACGACTCCGGCGTCACCCCGTTCTCCGTCGGCGGGGCCGACGGCTGGACCCTCACCGACTGGTTCGAGAACATCTACCTCTCGCAGGCGGGCCCGGAGAAGTACGACCAGCTCGCCAAGCACGAGATCAAGTGGACGGACCCGTCCGTCAAGGAGGCCCTGACCACCCTCGCGGAGGTCTGGGGCAAGAAGGACTACGTCGCGGGCGGCCCGAACGGCGCCCTGCAGACGGAGTTCCCGGCGTCCGTGACGCAGACCTTCACCGGCGGCGACCAGCCCAAGGCCGGCATGGTCTACGAGGGCGACTTCGTGCAGGTGAACATCGGCGAGACCAAGGCGGAGGTGGGCGCCGACGCGAAGGTGTTCCCGTTCCCGGCGGTCGGCGACACCCCGCCCGTGGTGTCCGGCGGCGACGCGGCGGTGATCCTGGAGGACTCCGAGGCGGCGCAGGCGCTGGTGACGTTCCTCGCCTCCCCGGACGCGGCGGCCATCCACGCGAAGCTCGGCGGCTACCTCTCGCCGAACAAGAACGTGCCGCAGTCGGCGTACCCGAACGAGGTCCAGCAGACGATCGCCAAGGCACTGGTCGACGCCGGCGACGACTTCCGCTTCGACATGTCCGACCAGGCCCCGCAGGCCTTCGGCGGCACGCCCGGCAAGGGCGAGTGGAAGGCGCTGCAGGACTTCCTGAAGAACCCGTCGGACGTGGCCGGCACGCAGGCGAAGCTGGAGGCCGACGCGGCCGCGGCGTACGGGAACTGACCGGCGATGGCGGCGGACACGGCGGCGGGGGCCGCGAAGACGGCCCCTGCCGCTCCCAGGTCGCGCAAGAGCGTCACCGGCACCCGCGGGACCGTGGCGGCGCTGTTCCTGCTGCCCGCCCTGGTGCTGCTCGGGGCGCTCGTGGTCTACCCGATCGGGTACTCGGTCATCCGCAGCTTCTACGACCAGTCCGGCGACTCCTTCGCCGGGTTCGACAACTATCAGGCGCTGTTCACCGACGAGGGCATCCGCACGGCGCTGAAGAACAACGTCATCTGGGTGGTGTTCGCCCCGACGGTGGCGACCGCGCTCGGTCTGATCTTCGCGGTGCTGACCGAACGGGTGCGCTGGGGAACGGCGTTCAAGCTGGTCGTCTTCATGCCGATGGCCATCTCCATGCTGGCGGCGGGCATCATCTTCCGCCTCGTCTACGACCAGGACCCGGACAAGGGCGTGGCGAACGCCGTGTGGGTGGGCGTCCATGACACGTTCGCCCAGTCCTCGGCGTTCCCGAAGGCGCACCCGGGCCGGGAGTCGCCGCTGGAGCCGGCCGGCGGGGGCGCGTTCGTCACCAAGGACACGGTGAGCGCCGGTGACACGGTGACGCTGCCGCTGGTGGGCGTCGCCCCGGACGTGATGCCGGACGACGCGAAGCCCGCCGCGGCGCCGAAGCCGGAGGACGACCGGATCACCGGCACCGCCTGGCAGGACTTCACCCGCGGCAAGGGCGTCGGCACGCTCAACCAGGTGGACCCCTCCGAGCTGGGCTACGCCGGAATGCGGATCGAGGCGGTGAAGGACGGGAAGGTGGTGGAGACGGCCACGGCCGCCGCCGACGGCACGTTCTCCTTCTCGTCGAAGGCCGACGGGGCGCAGCTGCGGCTGCCCGCGAGCAACTTCGAGGAGCCGTACAACGGTCTCGACTGGCTCGGCCCGTCGCTGGTCACCCCGGCCGTGATCGGCTCGTACATCTGGATGTGGGCGGGGTTCGCGATGGTGCTGATCGCGGCCGGGCTCGCGGGCATGCCCCGTGAGCTGCTGGAGGCCGCCCGGGTGGACGGCGCCAACGAGTGGCAGGTGTTCCGGCGGGTCACGGTGCCGCTGCTCGCGCCTGTGCTCGCGGTGGTCACCGTCACCCTGATGATCAACGTCCTGAAGGTGTTCGACCTGGTGTTCATCATCGCGCCGGGCTCGTCCCAGGACGACGCCAACGTCCTCGCGCTGGAGCTGTACCGCAAGGGCTTCTCCGAGGACCAGCCGGGCGTCGCGAGCGCCATCGCGGTGTTCCTGCTGCTGCTGGTGATCCCGGTGATGTGGTTCAACGTACGGCGGCTGAGGCGGGAGGTGCGGCGATGAGCGCGGACGCCGGGAGCGTCACGAAGGCGGGCGCGCGGCCCGCCGAACCGGTCCGGGCGGAACGGTCGCCGGTGTCCCGGCTCGCCGGGTGGGTGAGCGGCGGCGCGGTCCGCGTGTTCCTGATCGTCGTCGGCCTGTTCTGGCTGGTGCCGACGATCGGGCTGCTGCTGGCCAGTCTGCGCTCGCCGCAGGACATGGCGGTGGACGGCTGGTGGACGGTGTTCACCGAGCCGTCCGAGCTGACCTTCGGCGCGTACCGCACCCTGCTGGAGAACGACGACATCACCGCCTCGCTGCTGAACACGGTGTACATCACCGTGCCGGCGACGGTGCTGGTGGTGGTGATCGGGGCGCTCGCCGGGTACGCCTTCGCGTGGATGGAGTTCCCGGGCCGCGACTGGTGGTTCCTCGCCGTGGTGGGGCTGCTGGTGGTGCCGGTGCAGGTGGCGCTGATCCCGATCGCCGAACTCTTCGGCAAGCTGGGCATCTTCGGCTCCCTGACCGGCGTGGTGGTGTTCCACGTCGGCTTCGGTCTGCCGTTCGCGGTGTTCCTGCTGCGGAACTTCTTCGCGGAGATCCCGAAGGAACTGCTGGAGGCGGCCCGGCTCGACGGCGCGGGCGAACTGCGCCTGTTCGTGCGGGTCGTGATGCCGCTGGCCGGTCCGGCGATCGCCGCGCTCGGCATCTTCCAGTTCCTGTGGGTGTGGAACGACATGCTGGTCGCGCTGATCTTCACCGACTCGGGGAGCCAGCCGATCACGGTCGCCCTGCAGACGCAGGTACGGCAGTTCGGCAACAACATCGACGTGCTGGCGCCGGGCGCGTTCATCTCGATGGTGGTGCCACTGGTGGTGTTCTTCGCGTTCCAGCGGCAGTTCGTGTCCGGTGTGATGGCGGGCGCCGTCAAGTAGGCACATCGCACGAGCGGTTGAGGGGCGGACCGGCCGAGGTCCGCCCCTTCGTGCGACACGATTCCCCCGGATGCCGCACGCTTGCGTAACCAAGGCGGGCCAACGGGCGTTGCCGGGCAGAACGCCCGCACCGACCGTTGGATGCCCCTTGCCCAGGTTCAGTGTCATTGTCCCCGCGTACCAGGTTCAGGCGTATCTGCGCGAGTGCCTGGAGTCGGTGCTGACCCAGTCGTACCCAGATCTCGAACTGATCGCCGTGGACGACTGCTCGCCCGACGCCTGCGGAGCGGTGATCGACGAGTTCGCGGCCCGCGACCCGCGGGTGCGGCCGGTTCACCTGCCGGCCAACGTCGGCCTGGGCCCGGCCCGCAACGCGGGCATGGCCCGCGCGACCGGCGACTACCTGGTGTTCCTGGACGGCGACGACACCCTCACCCCGGACGCGCTGCTCGCCGTCGCCGACCGGCTGAAGGAGACCGGCGACCCGGACGTCCTGGTCTACGACTACGCCCGCGCCTACTGGACCGGCGAGACCGTGCGCAACCAGGTCGCCGACCGGCTCGCCGAGCACGGCCCGGCGCCCTTCACCCTCGCCGACCGACCCGGGCTGCTCGGCCTGCTCGCGGTGGCCTGGAACAAGGCGTACCGGCGGGAGTTCGTCGAGCGGGAGGGCTTCACCTTCCCGCCCGGCTACTACGAGGACACCCCGTGGACGTACCCGGTACTGATGACGGCGGGGACGATCGCCACCCTGGACCGGGTGTGCGTGCACTACCGGCAGCGGCGGGCCGGCGGCATCCTGCACACCACCAGCGAGCGGCACTTCGAGGTGTTCGGCCAGTACGACCGGGTCTTCGCGCACCTAGACGCGCACCCCGGCCTTGAGCGCTGGCGGCCGGTGCTGTTCCGCCGCATGGTCGACCATCTGCTCACCGTCTACACCCGCCCGGACCGGCTGCCGCGCGGCTCGCGCGCCGCCTTCCTGCGCCGGGCCCGCGACCAGTACCGGCTCCACCGCACACCCGGCGCGCCCGTCCCGGCCCGCACCCGGGTGCGGCACGCGCTGGTCCGGTTCGGGCTGCACCGCACCTACCGCACCCTGCGCCTCGCCTCCGCCCTGGGCCGCCGCGCGGGCCGGCTGCGCCGCCGTGCGCTGCGCGGGCTGCGCCGCGTCCTGCTGGGCGCCCACTACCGCCTCCAGCGGCTGCTCCCGCTGGACTCCCGCCGGGTGCTGTTCACCGTCGAGGACGACGGCGGCTACGGCGGCGACCCGGCCGCCCTGGAGTCCGCGGTCCGCGACCATGCCCCGCACGTCCGCACCGCCTGGGCGACCCGCCCCGAGCTGCACCACACCCTGCCCGCCGCCACCCGGCGCCTGGTGCCCGGCACCGCCGCCCATCTGACGGCGCTGGCCCGCAGCGCGTACCTGGTGACCGACCGCACGCTCGTGCCCGGCCTGGTCAAGCGCAAGGGGCAGATCCTGGTGCACACGCCGCCCGGCACTCCGCTGGCGTACGCGGGCCTCGACCTCCAGGACCGGCCGGCGGCGGCCCGGGACACGGACTTCGCGCGGCTGCTCGAGGGCGTCGACCAGTGGGACCACGTCGTCACCGGCGACCTGCACGCGACGCTGACGTACGAGCGGGTGCTGCCCGGCCGCTACCGGACGCTGGAGTACGGCAGGCCGCGCACCGACCGGTTCCACACGGCGAGCCCGGCGGACGTGGCCGTGCTGCGGGACTGTCTGGGCGTCCCGGCGGGCGCGGTGGCGATCCTGTACGCGCCCGCTCCCCGCGACTACCGCCGCTCCCCGGTGCGCACGCTCGACCTGGAGCGCGTGGTGCGCCGGCTCGGGCCCCGGTTCGTGATCCTGTCCCGCGCCCCGCGCCCCGACGGCGAGCCCCTGGAGGCCGCCTCCGACCGGGTGGTGGACGTGAGCGCCCACCCGGACCTGATGACGCTGTGTCTGGCCTCGGACGCCCTGGTCACCGACTTCTCCCCGCTGATGTGCGACTACGCGGGCCTGGACCGCCCGATCGTGCTGCACGCCGAGGACCGGGAGGCGTACGCGGCGGCGCGCGGCCTGTACGTCGACCCGTGGACCTTCCCGCCGGGCGCGGTCGCGGACAGCGAGGACGAGCTGATCGAGATCTTCGCCGGGGGCCGCTGGTGCGGGCCGCGCGCGACCCGACTGCGGGCGGCGTTCCGGGACCGCTTCTGCCCGCACGACGACGGGCGCGCCGCCGAGCGGGTGGTGCGCACGGTGCTGCTCGGGGAGTTCGCCGAGCCGCTGTCCGTCCCGCCGGAGCGGCGCCGCCCGGTGCCGGCCGCCGCGAGCGCCCCGGAGACGCCCGTGGTGTCGCTGCCGCCGCAGCCGGCGGTCTTCTGACCGTCACTCAATCCGTCCGCCCGTCGTTGCCCTTACTGGGAGTACGCATGTCCCCCGGCTCGTCACGGCCCGCCCCGGCCCGGCCGCCCGCGCGGCGTCCGACGGGGCGGCCCGGGCGGCGGCCCGCCCGCTGAGCGGCCGCCGTCACGCCCTCGTCAACGGAAAGAGCAGAATGCCCCGCTTCAGCATCATCGTCCCGTCCCATGGGGTCGCAGGCCGGCTGGGCCAGACGCTGGACTCGGTCCTCGCCCAGTCGTTCGGAGACTTCGAGCTGATCCCGGTCTGCGACGCGGCCGGGTCACCGGCGGCCGGTGTCGCCGCCGGGCACGCCGAGCGGGACTCCCGGGTGGCGCCCGTCCACGCGCCGCCGTCCGAGGGGCTGGCGGGTGCGCGCAACGCGGGCGTGCGGGCGGCGACCGGGACCTATCTGCTGTTCCTCGACGGGGACGACGTGCTGGTGCCGGGCGCGCTGGCGGCACTGGACGCGCGGCTGGCGGAGACCGGCCCGGTGGACGTGCTGCCCTGTGAGCACGAGCGGGTCCCCTGGTGGGAGGGCGAGGTCACGCGCCCCGTCACGCCGTTGCTGGAGCACGCCCCGGGAGGCGCCTTCGCCCCCGCCCGCGCCCCGCACCTCACGGGTGTGCGGCTGCCCGCGTGGAGCGCGGCCTGGCGGCGCGCCTTCGTCGTCGAGCACGAACTGGCTTTCCCGCCCGGCTGGTTCACCGACGTCGGCTGGTGCGGACGGGCACTGCTGCGCGCGGAGCGGGTGGCGGTGTCGCGCCGGGTGCTGGTGCGGCACCGGGCGCGCCGCCAGGGCGACCGGCTGCGGCTGCCGGGGGCGCACCACCACGACCTGCTGGACCAGACGGAGCGGGTGCTGGACGAGGCCGCGGGTCTCGGTCTGTCGTCGGAGCGGTCGGGGCCGCTGTTCGAGCAGCTCTTCGCGGCCGTGCTGAAGACCGCCGCGCACCCCCGCCGGCTGCCGTCCGGGCGGCGGGAGTTCTTCCGCCGGGCGAGCGCCCTGTACCGCGGGCACCGGCCCGCCGGGTTCCGGCCGCCGGGCGGCAGCCTGGGCGTGCAGCACCGGCTGCTGGCGTCCGGGTCGTACGAGGCGTTCGCCGCGCTGCGCGGCACCCGGCGCGCGGCCGGGCGGGCGGCGGCCGCGCTGCCCCGCCCGCGCGGACTGCGCACCCGGCTGCACTACGGCCTCCAGCTGCGCCGCCCGCTCGATCCGAACCTCGCGGTGTACTGCGCGTACTGGGGCCGGGGCTACGCCTGCAACCCGGCCGCGATCCACGCCAAGGCCCGTGAACTCGCCCCGCACATCCGGGGCGTGTTCCTGGTGGAGGCCGACCAGGCGCACACCGTGCCCGACGGCGTGGAGTACGCGGTGCTCGGCAGCCACCGCGCCTGGGAGCTGCTGGCCCGCGCCACGTATCTGGTGAACAACGCCAACTTCGCGGAGGGCGTGGTCAAACGCCCCGGCAGCGTGCACCTCCAGACCCAGCACGGCACCCCGCTGAAGACCATGGGCGTGGACCAGTCGGTCTATCCCGTCGTGGCGGCCGCGACCGGCAGCTTCACCAAGCTGCTGGGACGCGTGGACCGCTGGGACTACAACCTGTCCTCCAACCCGCACTCCACCCGCGTCTGGGAGCGCGCCTTCCCCGGCTCGTACGAGCATCTTGAGTACGGCTATCCGCGCAACGACGTGTACATGACGGCGGGCGCCGACGACGTGGCCCGGGTCCGCGCCGAGCTGGGCGTCCCGGAGGGCGCGCGGGCCGTGCTGTACGCGCCGACGCACCGCGACCACCACACCGGGTTCGAGCCGGGGCTCGATCTGGAGGCGTTCTGCGAGGCGGCCGGCGAGGACGTCGTGGTGCTGCTGCGCGCGCACTACTTCTACGACCGGGGCGGGCGCCGACGCGGCGGCCGGGTCATCGACGTCACCGCGCACCGGTCCTCGGAAGACGTGTGCCTGGCGGCGGACGCCCTGGTCACGGACTACTCGTCGATCATGTTCGACTACGCCAACCTGGACCGCCCGATCGTGGTGTACGCCGACGACTGGGAGGTGTACCGGGAGACGCGGGGCGTCTGCTTCGACCTGATGGCCGCCCCGCCCGGCCGGGTCGCCCGCACGCCCGGGGAGCTGGCCCGGGTGTTCCGCGACGGCTCGTACGCGGACGAGGAGTCGGCGGCGCTGCGGGCGGCGTTCCGGGAGCGGTTCTGCCCGTTCGACGACGGGCGGGCCGCCGAGCGGGTGGTGCGCCGGGTGCTGCTCGGCGAGCCGCCCGAGGCCCTGCCGCCCGTGATCCCGCTCGCGGAGCGTGTCCCCGCCCCCGCGGCCGCCACCCTGGTGAGGAGCTGACGTGCCCCGCTTCAGCGTCATCGTCCCCGTCCACGCCGTGCAGGGCTATCTGCACGCCTGCCTCGACTCGGTGCTCGGGCAGTCGTACCGCGACCTCGAACTGATCGCCGTCGACGACCGCTCCCCCGACGGCTGCGGCGCGATCCTCGACGACTACGCGGACCGCGACGAGCGGGTGCGGGTGCTGCACCTGGAGGAGAACGTGGGCCTCGGCCGGGCCCGCAACGCCGGCATGCCCCACGCGACCGGCGACTACCTGCTCTTCCTGGACAGCGACGACACCCTCACCCCGGGCGCGCTGCGGGCGCTCGCGGACCGGCTCGACGAGACCGGCGACCCGGACGTGCTGGTCTTCGACTACGCCCGCGCCTACTGGTGGGGCGGCACCCGCCGCAACGTCCTCGCCCATGTGCTGTCCGAGGCCGCCGGGAGCACCTTCACGGCCGCCGAACGGCCGGAGATCCTCGACCTGCTGATGGTGGTGTGGAACAAGGTCTACCGCCGCGACTTCGTCGAGCGGGAGGGCTTCACCTTCCCGCCCGGCTACTACGAGGACACGCCCTGGACCTTCCCGGTGCTGCTCAGCGCGGAGCGCATCGCCACCCTGGACCGGATCTGCCTGTACTACCGGCAGCGCCGCCAGGGGAACATCCTGTCCACCACCAGCCGCAAGCACTTCGACGTGCACGAGCAGTACGCGCGGGTGTTCCGGTTCGTCGACGCCCGCCCTGCGCTGGCGCACTGGCGGCCGTTCCTGCACGCCAAGATGGGCGAGCACTGTCTCGACATCCTGTCCAAGCCGGACCGGCTGCCGCCGTCGGACCGGGCCGAGTTCTTCCGCCGCACCGCCGAGATGTTCCACGCCCACCGCCCGCCGGGCGCCCGGATCCCCGCCGAACTGCGGGTCCTGTTGGGCTCCTACGCCGGGTACGTGCTGCGCCGCCGGGCCACGCGCACCGGCCGCGAACTCCAGCGACGGGCCCAGCAGGTCCGCGCGGTGACGGCCACGAAGGCGGTGCGCGCCCGGTCGCTGCCGCGCCGCCCGCTGGACCCGCACCTCGCCGTGTACTCGGCCTTCTCGCACCGCGGGATGCTCGGCGACCCGGCGGCCGTCTACCGCGCGGCCCGCGAACTCGCCCCGCACATCCGGGGCGTGTGGGTGGTCGCCGACGAGGAGCGGGCGGCGACCCTGCCGCCGGGCACCCCGTACGTGCTGCCGGACACGCCGGAGTACCGCCGGGTGACCGGGCGGGCCACGTACTTCGTCAACAACGTCAACTGGGCGGGCACACTGGTGAAACGGCCGGGCAGCGTGCACGTCCACACCCACCACGGCACCCCGCTGAAGTACGCGGGCGCCGATCTGCTGGAGAAGCCGGGCGCGCGGCTGCACTTCGACGTGCCGCAGATGCTGCGCCGGGCCGACCGCTGGGATTACGGCCTGGTCGCCAACCGCCACTCCGAGCTGGTGTGGGAGCGGGCCTTCCCCTGTCACTTCACCTCGCTGCGGTCGGGCTCCCCGCGCAACGACGTGCTGGTGCGCGGTGACGAGGAGCGGGCTCGCGCGACCCGGGAACGGCTCGGGATCCCGGAGGGCGACACGGTCGTGCTGTACGCGCCGACCCGCCGCGACTACCGCAGGGACGGTCTGGTGGAGCGGATCGACCTGGCCCGGTTCGCCGCCGACCTGGGCGAGGGCCGCACGCTGGTGGTCCGGCTGCACCCCACGCTCGCCGACGGACCGGCCCGCGGACTCGGTCTGTCGGAGCTGCACCGGCGGGGCGTGCTGGTGGACGCGACCGACGAGCCGGAGGTGCAGGACGTGCTGCTCACGGCGGACGTCCTGGTGACCGACTACTCGTCCCTGATGTTCGACTACGCCCTGCTGGACCGGCCGGTCGTGGTGCACGCCGACGACTGGGACGCCTTCCGCGCGAGCCGGGGCGCGTACCTGGACGTCACCGCCGAGGCGCCGGGCCATGTGACGCGCTCCTACCGGGAGCTGGCGTGGCTGTTCGCGTCGGGCACCTGGGCGGACGAGCAGTCGGCGCGGCTGCGGGCGGCGTTCCGGGAGCGGTTCTGCGAGTACGACGACGGCCGGGCCGCCGAGCGGGTGGTGCGCGCCGTGATGCTGGGCGAGCCGCTGCCGGAGCCCGCGGGCGATCCCGGCCTGGTGCCCGCGCAGACCGCCGGCCGCGACCTGCTGACCCCGTCGTGAGGCCGCGCACCTGGGTGCTGCTGCTGGCCGCCCTGTTCGCGCTGATGCAGCTCGCCACCGTGGAGGGCCGCGACACCCCCGACAGCAAGAACTACGTGTCGTACGCGCTGAGTCTGACCGGCGCGGACAAGCGGGAGGCGGCGGCCGCCACCATCGACCACTACTGCTCCGGCAAGGCGGCGATGGCCCACCGCGCGCAGCTCGTGGACGTGGTGCGTTTCCACGCCCCCGACCCGGCGCCCCAGGTGTTCGCGGAGTGCCGGGAGCAGGAGTGGCGTCAGGTGGAGGCGCGTCTCGCGGCCGGGGACACCGCCGGGCACACGGTGCCGTTCATGCCGGAGCGGTTCATGCGGATCTTCGAGGTGCGGCCCGGCTATCCGCTGGTCCTGGCGCCGTTCGTGGCGCTGCTCGGGGTGACGTGGGGGGTGTGGACGGCGGGCGTGCTGATCACCTGCGCGGGCGGGGTGCTCGCGTATCTGGTGCTGCGCACGCTGGCGGCCCCGGTGCCGCTGGCGCTCACCGGGATGGCGCTGTACCTGGTCCTGCCGTGCGGGACGACGGCGATGCGCCCGATGACCGAGGGTCTGATGCTGGCGCTCACCCTGGCCGCGCTGTGGGGCTGCGCCCTGGTGCTGGGCGGGACGCGACCCCGGGCGGGGCTGGCGCTGGTGGGCGGCGCGATGGTCGCGCTGTTCACGGTGAAGCACTCGCAGGCGCTGTTCCTCGGTGCGTGTCTGGCGGCGGCGGGCGTGGCGGTCGCGGTAAGGCGGCGGGGGCGGGGGATGCCGGCGGGGCGCGGTCCCGTCGCGCTCGCCGCGGTGGGGTGCGCGGGGGTGCTGGGCACGGTGCTGGTGTCCCGGCTGCTGGACTACCCGTCGGTGTCGGAGAGCGTGCAGGACCTGCTCACGGACCACTTCGCCCGGCCGGACCGGGAGCGGCCGTGGGCGGAGTTCTTCCAGCTCCAGGGGAACTTCTGGATGGAGTGGGCGCGGCGGCAGCTGTGGGAGCCGTTCTTCGTGGCGGCGCTCGCGGCGGGCGCGCTGGGGGCGCGGCGGCGGCCGGCGTTCGGGGTGTTCCTGGCCGCGGCGGCCTGCACGGGGTTCCTGAACCAGGCGGGCCACCCGGACATCAACATCTGGGGCGACCGGCTGATCACGCTGGCCTGGCTGCTGCCGGTGCTGGGGGTGCCGCTGCTGCTGGAGCCGGTGCTGCGGCGGGCGGCGGTGCCCGCGCAGGGCGCGCCGGTGGAACCGGTGGGCTGACCGGGCGTCACCCGAAGCGGTGACGCCCGGTCAAAGGTGAGCCATACACGGGAACAGTGGGCAAATGCCTCGAATGCTCCTTTCTCTTCGCGTCCGATGAGCGCCGGCGTCCTCGTCCGGCGCCGCACCGTGGACGGCGCCACGGCGCTGCGCGGCGGCGGGTCCTGGCGGCCGTCGCCGTACCAGTGCGCCGGCTTCCTGTTCTTCCTGGTGATGTCCCTGGCGTTCTGGCGGGTGCCGCTGTGCTGCGACGCGGGCCAGCACGCGGCGGTGGTGGAGCGCCTGAAGGCCGATCTGCTGAACCCCCGGCACCCGATGGCGGACCTGCCCGGGGCGGGCAGTCCGTACTACTCGCCGTACGCCGTGGCGCAGGGCGTGTTCGCCCGGCTGACCGGGCTGGGCGGCTGGGAGGTGCTGCGGCTGACCGGGCCGCTGAACCTGCTGGTGCTGCTCACCGGGCTGGGCCGCTTCGTGCGGGTGCTGACCCCGCGCCCCTGGGCGCCGGTGCTGGCGCTGGCCGCGGTGGCGCTGCTGTGGGGTGTGGAGCGCGCCTGGTGGAGCGGCTACCTCAACCTGATGTCGATGACGGGCAATCTGCCCTACCCGTCGGCGTTCGCGATCGGGCTGGCCTTCTGGGCGTGGGCGCTGACCGGCGCCCGGGCCAGGGACACGGGGGGTGTGCGTTATCTGGGTCCGGGCGGTCTGCGTCCGCTGTCCGGGTACGCGGGCCTCGGCCTGCTGTACGGGCTGATCCTGCTGGTGCACCCGATCACCGCGGTCGCGGCGGTGATCGGGGCGCTGGCGCTGGTCGCCGGGTGGCAGCGGCGGTGGTCGGCGGCGCTGGCCGGGCGCTGGGCGCTGACCGGCGCGGCCGCGCTGCTGACGGCGGCCTGCTGGCCGTACTTCGACGTGTTCGCGCTGGCCGGGGACTCCAGCGTGGACGCGATGCACCGGCGGCTGTACCTGGATCTGGCCGGGCAGTTCGGGCTGGCGCTGCTGGGGCTTCCGGCCCTGTGGCTGCGGGCCCGGCGCTCATGGCGGGACCCTCTGGTGCTGATGTTCGCCCTGGACTGCGCGGTCGTGGCGTACGGCTGGGTGAGCGGCCACTACACCTACGGGCGCGCGCTCGGGCTGACGCTGGTGCCGCCGCAGCTCGCCCTGGCGGTGGAACTGGCGGCGCCCCGCCCGTGGCCGGTCTGGCGCCGGCTGCTGGGCGGGGCCGCGGCGGCGGGGGCCGTCGCCGGGCTGCTGACCGTGCACGCGGGGGCGCTGGTGCCGCCCGCGGCGGACCCGGTCGGCTTCCGGCAGCCCCCGGACTGGCCGTCGTACGACTGGGCCGCGCGGCACATCGCGCCCGGGGAGGTGGTGATCACCGACGGCTACTACGCCGTCCACGCGATCGCCGGGTACGGGCCCGACCTGGCCGCACCCGCCTGGCCGGACGCCTCGCTGGACGAACGGGAGCGGCTGCGGCGGCTGGCCGATGTGCGCGCGTACCTGGACCCCTCCTCGACCCGCGCCCTGCGGGACACGGTGGTCCGCCGCTACCAGGTGCGCTGGCTGCTGCTCACCAAGTACCAGCGGGTGCCCGAGGAGGCCGTGGTGGTGGCCTGGAGCCGGCGCACCGGGGAGGTGCTGGCGCGGGTCGGGGCGGCCCCGCGGGACTACTCGACGACGATCTCGACGTCGATGTTGCCGCGGGTGGCGTTGGAGTAGGGGCAGACCTGGTGGGCCTGCTCGACCAGCTTGCGGCCGGTCTCCTCGTCGAGGCCGTCGGGCAGCTCGACGCGGAGCGTCACGGCGAGGCCGAAGCCCTCGCCCTGCTTGCCGATGCCGACCTCGGCGGTCACGGCTGCCTCGCTGACGTCCACCTTCGCGGCGCGGCCGACGACGCCGAGGGCGCTGCCGAAGCAGGCCGCGTAACCGGCGGCGAAGAGCTGCTCGGGGTTGGTGCCCTTGCCGTCGCCGCCCAGCTCCTTCGGGGCGCTCAGGCCGACGTCCAGCTTGCCGTCGGAGGTGACGGCGCGGCCCTCACGACCGTGGGTGGCGGTGGCGACTGCGGTGTAGAGCGCGTCCATGGGGACACCTTTCGTCTTCGGCGGGTGACCGGCCGGTTCCTGGGGACCCGGCCTCCGTGAGCTCAAGTAGAGCACACAATTTAATTGGACACAACCAAATGGCTCGCGCAGCGCTACCCTGGACGCATGACAGCGACACCCAGCCCCTCCCCGGCGACGGACGCGCCGGCCGTCACGGACGACTGGCTCCGTCTCGACCAGCAGATCTGCTTCAGCCTCAACTCCGCCGTCCGCGCCTTCAACGGCGTCTACCGGGTGGTGCTGAAGGATCTCGGCCTCACCTATCCGCAGTACCTGGTCATGCTGGTGCTGTGGGAGGACGGCACGGTGCCGGTGAAGCGGCTGGGTGAGCGCCTGCGCCTGGACTCCGGCACGCTGTCCCCGCTGCTCAAGCGGCTGGAGGCGGCCGGTCTGGTGCACCGGGAGCGCAGCGCGCGTGACGAGCGGTCCGTCGAGGTGCGGCTCACCGAGGAGGGGGCCGCGCTGCGCGAGCAGGCCGTGCGGGTGCCGCGCCGGATCGCCGCCGCGACCGGGATGCGGGCCGAGGAGATGCGGGCACTGAGCGCCACCCTCGCCGACCTCACCGCCGCCCTGGACAAGACGGCCGCGGAAGGCGCGTGACGCCCGCCGGGACCACCCCGGGGTGCGGGACGGCACGCGCCGGGCGAGCGTGGGGTGAACCTCCGCCGCGCGCCTCGAGGATGTCATGCACCCCGACCCGTCCCCCGCCGACACGGACGCCGACGCCGGCGCCGTCTCGGTCGTCGTCATAGGCCACGACGACGCCGCCCTCGTGGCGGACGCGGTGCGTTCCGCGCTCGGCCAGGGGCCCGCCGTGCGGGAGGTCGTCGCCGTGGACGACTGCTCCACGGACGGCAGCGCCGAACTGCTGGAGCGGCTGGCCGCCGCCGAGGCACGATTGCGGGTGGTCCGGCTGCCGGTCAACAGCGGCGGCTGCGGAACCCCGCGCAACACCGGGCTCGACGCGGCGGCCGCCCCGTACGTGATGTTCCTGGACAGCGACGACGTACTGCCGCCGGGCGCCGTCGACGCGCTCCTCGCCGCCGCGCGGGAGACGGACGCGCAGGTCACGGGCGGTCTGTGCGTACGCCGCGAACTGCCGTCGGGCCGTGAGGTGCCGTGGGAGCCCGCCCTGTACGCCTCCCCCGCCGTCCTCGCCCGCCCGGCCGACCACCCGCGGCTGGTCCGCGACACCCTCAGCGTGAACAAGCTGTACGCGACGGACTTCCTCCGCGCGCACGGCATCCGCTTCCCGGACGGCCGCTTCCCCTACGAGGACATGGCGTTCACCGCGCGGCTGTGGGCCGCCGCCCCGCGCGTCGCCCTGGTCCCGGACCGGGTCTACGTCTGGCACGTACGCCGCGCCGCGCGCCGGCTGTCCATCTCGCTGGACCGCGCGGACATCGGCAACTGGCGCGCCCGCACCCACGCCTGCCGCACCGCCCACACGATCCTGCTGGACGCGGGCGAGAAGGGGCTCGCGCGTGCCGCCCGCGCCAAGTTCCTCGACCACGACCTGCGCATGTACGCCCGTGAGCTGCCGCTGCGCGACGAGACCTACCGCCGCGCCTGGTGGGCGCACACCCGCGAGCACCTCGCCGAGTACGACGCCGCCGACCGCTCCGGCGACCCGGCCGCCCCCGGGATGCTGCTCGCGCGGGTGCTGCTCGCCTCCCCCGAGCCGCGCGACCTGCCCCGCCTGCGCGAACTGGCCGCCCGCCCGGCGAGGCTGTGCCCGCCGTACGCCCGGACGCCCGACGGCACGCCCTGCTGGTCGCCGGAGCTGCCCGAGGTCACCCTGGAGACCCTCCCCGAACGCCCGGTCCGCCTGCTGCCGCTCGCCGTGGACGCCGAGCTGCGCGCCCGCACCCGCCTGCTCCGACTGCGCCTCCACGAGCTGTACGGCACGGTCGGCCGGGCCGGCCCGGTGGACGCGGAGGTCGAATGGCGCCATCGCGACCGCGCGGGCCTGACCCTGCGCCGCACGGTCCCGCTCCGCCCGTCCGCCGACGACACCTGGACCGCGGTCACGACCGTCCCCCTGGACCGCCTGGCGACGCTCGCCGGGGGCGCCTGGGACCTACGGGTGAGGCTGCGCTTCCAAGACGGAGCGGTCCGCACGGTCTCGGCCCACGCCCTGACGGACCCGGGCCTTCTCCGCCCCCGGGCGGTCGCGAGCACTCGCCACGGCGTGATCCTGGTCCGCCCCTACGCCACGCATGGAGGCGCGCTGGCGCTGCGGGTGGCGGCGGGGGCGCAGGGGGCGGGGAGGGTGCTGGCGGGGCGGCTGCGGAGGTGGTGGCCGTGACGCGAGACGGAGCCTCCGCCCGTCCCCGGAGGCGCACCGACCTGCGGATGCCGACGGCGCACAGGAAGCCCGCCGGGCCGACGGCTGCCTGACGCGGGCCCGCACCGCCTCCACTCTCCCGTCGGCAGGCGCCCCGCGGCCCGCGACAGGCCCCCGGGCGCAAGCCCACTGCCTACCGGACGCCGACCACGGCGGCCGCCAGAACCGCACCCCCGCCGGCCTCCCCACCGCAAGCAGCCGCCCCGCGGATGCGGCTGACACGCGGGGCGCAGGCCGGCTGCCGCACGGACTCACCTACGGCTGCCCTGACGCGGGCCCGCACCGCCCCCCTTCTCCCATCGGCAGGCGCCCCGCGGCCCGCGACAGGCCCCCGGGCGCAAGCCCACTGCCTACCGGACGCCGACCACGGCGGCCGCCAGAACCGCACCCCCGCCGGCCTCCCCACCGCAAGCAGCCGCCCCGCGGATGCGGCTGACACGCGGGGGCGCAGGCCGGCTGCCGCACGGACTCACCTACGGCTGCCCTGACGCGGGCCCGCACCGCCCCCCTTCTCCCATCGGCAGGCGCCCCGCGGCCCGCCACAGGCGCCCGGGCGCAAGCCCACTGCCTACCGGACGCCGACCACGGCGGCCGCCAGGACCGCACCCCCGCCGACTTCCCCACCCCAAGCAGCCGCCCCGCGGATGCGGCTGACACGCGGGGGCGCAGGCCGGCTGCCGCACGGACTCACCTACGGCTGCCCTGACGCGGGCCCGCACCGCCCCCCCCTGCCGTGCCCCTGGCCGTCCTCGGCCGCCAGGCACGGCCCGGCCCTCATCCGCCCCTACGCCACCGAGGGAGGCGCGCCGCCCGGCGAGTCCCGGCCGGGGCTCAGGGCGCGACCCAGGCACCGGCCGGACGCCCGCGCCGACAACCGCCCCGGCGCGAGCCGGACTCACAGCGCCTTCAGCGCCGCCGCCGTCGCGCGGGACAAGCCCTCCAGGTACCCCTTCGGCAGCTTTGGGCTGCGGATCACCACCGAGCGCCAGTAGAGCGGGCCGGAGATCAGGTCCAGGGCCAGCCCGTGGTCCACGCCCGCGGCGATCTCGCCCCGCTGCTGGGCCGCCGTGACGATGCCCTTGGCGACCCCGTCCTGGCCCTCCCGCAGGGCCTTCTGCACGGCCTCGGCGATCTCCGGGTTGCGGGCGGCCTCGGCCTGGAGGTCGGGGAGGATCTGCGAGGCGACGGGATGGCGCAGGGCGCGGGAGCTGACCTCGTAGAGCAGGCGCAGGTCGGTCTCCAGGGAGCCGGTGTCGGGGGCGGGCAGGCCCTGGACGGCGAGGGCGGAGACCACGTCGAGGACGACGTGCAGCTTGGAGCGCCAGCGCCGGTACACCGCGGTCTTGCCGACGCCGGCCCGGCGCGCGATGCCCTCGATCGACATCCGGGCGTAGCCGACGGCGGCGAGCTCCTCGAAGACGGCCGTCCGGATGGCCTCGGTGACGTCCTCGCGCAGGACGGCGGCCCCGGCGGGGGCCCGGCGGCGCGGACGTGGCTCGGGCGCGTCGGCGTTCGTCATGCGCTCCAGCATAGGCCGCTCCCGTAGCGACGATACGGTTGCGTTCCGACGTGCATTCGACCTACGCTCGTCGACACGACGATACGGTCCCGTTCCGACGTAAGAACCGTCAGAACCGTGGCAGCCGTCGCCCCCACCCCCCTCCTAGCGAAAGCAGCGGATGTGAGTCAGGCAGTCGACACACCGCCCGCCGCGTCGGCGCGTCCGGAACCGCCCGGGACCGACCTCGCGGCCCTCGCCGCCCGGCACGGCCTCACGGTCAGCGGAGCCCGCCCGCCCCTCGGCGCGTACGTCCGCCAGCTGTGGGGGCGGCGCCACTTCATCCTCGCGTTCTCGCAGGCCAAGCTGACGGCGCAGTACAGCAAGGCGAAGCTGGGCCAGCTGTGGCAGGTGGCGACCCCGCTGCTGAACGCGGCCGTGTACTTCTTCATCTTCGGCCTGCTGCTGGGCGCCCGTAAGGGCATACCCAGCGACGTCTACGTGCCGTTCCTCGTGACGGGCGTGTTCGTCTTCACGTTCACGCAGAGCTCGGTGCTCGCCGGCGTGCAGGCGATCTCGGGCAACCTGGGACTGGTCAGGGCGCTGCACTTCCCGCGCGCCTCCCTGCCGATCTCCTTCGCGCTCCAGCAGCTCCAGCAGCTGCTGTTCTCGATGATCGTCCTGGTCGTCGTCATGATCGGATTCAAGAGCTACCCGGACGCGTCCTGGCTGCTGATCGTCCCCGCGCTGGCGCTGCAGTTCGTGTTCAACACCGGCCTCGCGCTGATCTTCGCGCGGATGGGCAGCAAGACCCCCGACCTGGCGCAGCTCATGCCGTTCGTGCTGCGGACCTGGATGTACGCGTCCGGCGTGATGTTCTCCATCCCCGCGATGCTCGAGGACAAGAACGTCCCCGCCTGGCTGGCGGACGTCCTGCAGTGGAACCCGGCCGCCATCTACATGGACCTCGTGCGGTTCGCGCTGATCGACCAGTACGACTCGTCGTACCTCCCCCCGCACATCTGGGCGTTCGCGCTCGGCTGGGCGGTGCTGGCCGGCGTGGTCGGCTTCGTCTACTTCTGGAAGGCAGAGGAGAGGTACGGCCGTGGCTGACACCCCCCAGAACAGGAGGCCGACGGTCGTCGCCGACGGCGTCGACGTGGTCTACCGGGTCAACGGCACCGGCGCAGGACGCGGCACCGCGACCGCCGCGCTGAACCGCATGCTCCGCCGCAAGGAGACCGAGAGGGCGTCCGGCGTGCGCCGGGTGCACGCCGTGCGGAACGTGTCCTTCGTGGCGTACCGCGGCGAGGCGATCGGCCTGATCGGCACCAACGGCTCCGGCAAGTCCACGCTGCTGAAGGCCGTCGCGGGACTGCTCCCGGTGGAGAACGGCAGCATCTACACCGACGGCCAGCCGTCCCTGCTCGGCGTCAACGCGGCCCTGATGGCCGACCTCACCGGCGAGCGCAACGTGATGCTCGGCGGGCTCGCGATGGGCATGTCCCGCGAGGAGGTGAGGGCGCGCTACCAGGACATCGTCGACTTCTCCGGGATCAACGAGAAGGGCGACTTCATCACCCTGCCGATGCGCACCTACTCCTCCGGCATGGCCGCCCGCCTGCGCTTCTCCATCGCCGCCGCCAAGGACCACGACGTGCTCCTCGTCGACGAGGCCCTCGCGACCGGCGACCGCTCCTTCCAGAAGCGCTCGGAGGCCCGCATCCGGGAGCTGCGCAAGCACGCGGGAACGGTGTTCCTCGTCAGCCACAACAACAAGTCCATCCGCGACACCTGCGACCGGGTGCTGTGGCTGGAGCGCGGCGAGCTGCGCATGGACGGGCCGACGGACGAGGTGCTCCGGGAGTACGAGAAGTTCACGGGAGCCCGCTAGCAGCTTTGGCGCGGACGCGGACACCGCTGTTCGGGCGAATTTCGCGCCGACCGATTCGCCCCATCAGTGTCACTATGTCTGGATAGCGACCGACGGGTAACGACCGACGGGACCGTCCGCGCCGCCGAGCAGCCGAAGGAGCCCCGTGATGCCCCAGCTCAGCGTCATCGTCCACGGGCCGAACACGCAGGACCACCTGACCGGCCTGCTCGACTCGCTCGTCGCCCACCCGCTGCCGGACGTGGAGGTCGTCGTCGCCGCCGTCGGCGACTGGGCCCGTGAGACGGCCGGGCGGCACGCCCAGCGGCTCCAGGTGGTCCCGCTGCCCGACGGCGCCTCCGACGCGGCGGCGAGAGCGGCGGGGGCCGCGCGCGCCACCGGACGCTGGCTGCACTTCGTCCGCGCCAAGGACGCCCTCCCGCCCGGCAGCCCCCGCACCGTCGCCGAACGCACCGCCGAGCTGCCCGACACCGTCGACGTCCTCCTCCTGGACCATCTGCGCAGCACCTGGCGCAGCGCCGCCCTCCCCTCGGCCGACGGCCCCCTCCTCGCCCGCGCCGGACGCACCGAGCCGGCCCTCGCCGACAGCGCCTACCTGCTGCGTCTCACCCCGCTGCTCGGCACCCGCGTGCTGCGCGCCGACTTCTGGCGGGCGCACGAGGAGCACCTCACCACCGACGACGAGCCCCGCGCCGCCCTCGCCGCCCTGCTGCTCGCCGGCCGCGTCTCCTGTCTGCCGCACATCGCCTACGAGGACCGGCGGCTGCGCCCCGCGAGCCTCCCGCCCGTCACCCCCGAGCAGTACCTCGCCGCGGTCGACCGCTACGAGGCCCTGCTCGACCTTGCCCAGGACCGGCCCGCGGTCTACACCGTGCTCTACGAGATCATGGTCCGCGACTGTCTGCGCACCTTCGCCCGCGGCGCCGTGCCCGAGCCGGCCGCGCGGGAGTTCTTCCTGCGGGCCGGATCCGCCGCCGTACGCCGCCGCCCCGAGGGGTACCGCCGGCCCGGCGGCCCGGAGGGTGTGCGGCGCGCGCTGCTGGAGGAGGGCGCCTACACCCGCTACCGCGCCTTCCAGGCCGCCAACCACGCCCGCCGCGCCGTGCGCTCCACGGTGCGCGCGGGACGGCGGCAGGCGGGCGCCCTGATCCGCGACCACCAGTACCGCGCGGCGCTGCGCCGTCCGGTCGACCCGCACCTCGCGGTGTTCTCCGCCTACTGGAACCGGGGCGTCGCCTGCAACCCGGCCGCGATCGCCGCGAAGCTCGCCGAGCTGGCCCCGCACATCCACCCGGTGTGGGTGGTGACCGCGCGCAACGCGGCCCTGCTGCCGCCCGGCACCGACCACGTGGTCCCCGGCACCCGCCGCTACTGGGAGACGCTCGCCACGGCGAAGTACCTCGTCAACAACGTCAACTTCCCGAACGCGGTGGTCAAACGCCCCGACGCGGTGCATGTGCAGACCCACCACGGCACCCCGCTGAAGCGCATGGGCCTCGACCAGATGGCGTACCCGGCCGCCGCGCAGGGCCTGGACTTCGACGCCCTGCTGGAGCGCGTCGACAAGTGGGACTACAGCGTCTCCGCCAACAGCCACACCACCCGCATGTGGGAGCGTGCCTACCCGTCCCGGTACGTCTCCCTCGACCACGGCTATCCCCGCAACGACGTGTACTGCACGGCGGGCGCCGACGAGGTGCGCGCGGTCCGCGAGCGGCTCGGCATCGCCCCCGGCCGCCGGGCCGTCCTCTACGCGCCCACCCACCGCGACTACGAGGCCGGCTTCACCCCGCGCCTGGACCTGGCCGCGCTCGCCGACCGGCTCGGCGAGGAGACCGTCCTGCTGGTGCGCGCCCACTACTTCTACGACTCCGGCCTCACCCCGCTGGCCGGCCTGCGCCGCTCGGGCCGCGTGATCGACGTGTCGTCGTACGACCCGGTCGAGGAGCTGTGCCTGGCCGCCGACGCGCTGGTCACGGACTACTCGTCGATCATGTTCGACTACGCCAACCTGGACCGCCCGATCGTGATCCACGCCGACGACTGGGAGACGTACCGCACCACGCGCGGGGTGTACTTCGACCTGATGGCCGAGGCGCCGGGGCCGGTCGCGCGCACCCAGGACGACCTCACCGAGATCCTCGCCGGCGACGCCTGGCACGACGAGGGCGCGGCGAAGGCGCGGGCCGCGTTCCGCCGCCGGTTCTGCGAGTTCGACGACGGCCGCGCCGCCGAGCGGGTCGTGCGGCGGGTGTTCCTCGGCGAGGACGAGGCGTCCCTGCCGCCGGTGCTGCCGCCGGAGGAGCGCACCCCGGCGCCGGCCCCCCAGGAGGTGACCGCGTGATGTCCACGTCCCGGCTCCCCGACGTCACCGTCACGGTGATCGTGCACAACGACGCCGGACGGCTGCCCCGCGCCGTGCGGTCCGTGTGCCGCCAGACCCACCGCGACCTGGAGATCGTCATCAGCGACGACCACTCCACGGACGACACCCCGAGGGTGGCGCGGGAGCTGGCGGCCGCCGACGCGCGCGTGCGGTACCTGCGGCTGCCGGAGAACAGCGGCGGGTGCAGCGCGCCCCGCAACCGCGCCGTCGAGATCGCCCGGGCGCCGTACCTGATGTTCCTCGACAGCGACGACGAACTGCCCGAGGGGGCGGTCGCCGCGCTGCTGGCCGCGCACCGGGAGCGGGAGATCGACTTCGCGATGGGCGCGGTGCGGCGGATCCGCGTGGACACCGGGCGCCGCTCCACCTGGATGCCGCACCTGGTGGGCGAGCGCCGCACCCTGGACGGCATCGAGGACGACCCGCGGCTGTTCTTCGAGCACCTGGCGACCAGCAAGATGTACGCCCGCGCCTTCCTCGACCGGCACGCGCTGCGCTTCCCGGAGGGCGTCCACTACGAGGACCAGTTGTTCTCGGCGCAGGCCTACTGCCTGGCGGAGCGGTTCACGATCGTCCCCGAGCCGGTCTACCTCTGGTACATAGCCCCCTACGTCCGCTCCGACGCCGCGTCCATATCGAACCAGCGGCACCTGATCGGCAACGTCCGCGACCGGATCCATGTGCAGCGGCTGATCGACGCGTTCCTGGCGGAGAGCGGGCACGAGGGGCTGCGCGAGGACAAGGACCACAAGTTCCTGAAGCACGACTTCCGGATGTACGCGGGCGACCTGCCGTACCGCGACGAGGAGTGGATGTCCGCCTTCGCCGACGAGGTGAACCCGTACCTGGAGACGCTGTCCCCGGGCGCGTACGCGCGGCTGCCGCGCGCGGAGCGGGTGGTGCTGCAACTGGTCCGGGACCGCCGCCTGCCGGAGGCCGCGCTCGCGGCGCGGGGGCTCGGGCACGGGGTCGCCCCGAGGCGGCTGACCGCCGACGCGGACGGCCGGGTCTACTGGGGCGACCGGGTACCGGACAGCGTGGCCGCCCGCCGCGAGCTGGACCTGACGGAGCTGGAGCCGGACACCCGCCCGTTCCCCGGCGCGCTGTTCCGGCACGAGATCACGGACATCGCCCGCGTCCCCGGCGGCGGCGCCCGCCTGGACCTCACCGTGCGGACCTACGACCCGGCGCTTCGGCTTCCCGTCGGCCCGCAGCGCGCGAGCCTGGTGATCTCCCCGGGCCGGCGCCGCCTCACCGTGCCGTTCCGCCTGGACCCGGTGCGGCCCGGCGTGTTCGAGGGCACGGTACGGCTGGATCTGGCGGGGGCGCGCCTGCCGCTGGCCGGCTTCGCAGGAATCCGGCACCCCCTGCTCCGCCTCACCACAGGCGGCCAGAGCAACCAGGCGCTGCTGCTGGCCCCCCTGGACTTCCCGCCCCTGACGGCCCGCGTCCCGTACCGCTCCGGCACGGCCCCGCACCAGGTCACGATCGAACCGGAAGGCCACAACCCGGGCCGCCTGCAAATCCACTGGCAACCGACCGGCGCCCCAGCAGCCCTCCGCCCCCTCGCGACCCGCCTGACCCACCCGCGCCTGCGACGGGCGGTGCAGCTGGTGGCAGGCGCGCTGCGCTGACGGCCGGCGTACCTACCGCGGCACGGTGAGTCACTCGTGGGCGACCGAGGCGTGGGCAGCCCCCCTTCCGCCCGCCGGCCGCCCACACCGTGCACCCCGGCCGCACGGGGCCGCCACGGGTGGCACGGACGCCCCGCGCTGACCGCCCCCGCGCCCCCATCGCTCCGCCACCGCACCAGGTCACCGTCCAACCGGAGATCCACGCCCCCGGACACCCCGGCCGGCCGTACCGGACCGTTCAACCCGGTGACCGGCACCCTGCGCCGACCGGTACGGACCCAGTGCCCCGGAGCCGCACCCCTCCGGGCCACCGTCCAGCCGGAAAGCCAACGCCCCGGAAGGCCACAGCCGACTCCCCCGGGCCTCCTCCCGCCAACCGCCCGCACCGTGCGCCCCGGCGGGCACCGGGCCGTACGGCTGGCGACGGGTGCCCTGCGCCGGCCTCACGTCCCCCGGGACGCCACAGCCGCCCGCACCGTCCACCCCGGCCCACCGGGCCATGCGGCTGCCGTCGGGCCCCGCCCGCCTCACCGCACCGCGTACAGCACCTCCCCCCGCGGCCCCCGCGCCACCGCCCTCAGCCCGGGGTCGTCCAGCGCCCCACGGCGGTCCAGCACCCACCGCACCTCGTACTCCCGCTCGATGCGCCGCCGCTCGGCCGGGGACGTGGCCGGCGCGAAGTAGGCCCGCGTGGCGGCGACCCGGCGGTCCTCGTCGGCGAGGAAGAAGTCCGGGTAGCCGGGGGCGACCGTGTAGGGGCCGTAGGCCGGGACCTGGCGGGCGACCCGGCCTTCCGCCATGACGACGTCTCCGTACCGCACCCAGCGGGTGATCCACCCGTAGCCCGGCCACGGGCGCCGGTACGTGTCCGCGACCGGCCCCGGCAGCGCGTCGGCCGGGACGACGTACCCGAGAGCGCCCGCCTGGGCCCAGGCGCCGGCCAGCAGCGCCGCGGCGAGCAGCGCCGCCCACACCGCCCGTACCCGCCGCGACCCCGCCTCCACGACCGCGAGCGCCGCCGCGAGCTGCGCCGGGATCACCGCCGCCGGGAACGCCCGCGCCCAGGAGTAGTGCCCGGTCACGCGGCCCGCCGCCACGGCCAGCACCCCAAGGGCGCAGAACACCACCAGCGGGTCCCGGTGGTCGCGCCGCCACCGCGCGACCAGCGCGGCCACCCCGAGCAGCGCGAGACCGAACCGCGCGACCGGGTGCGCGTACAGCACCTGGTGCACCGTCTCCAGCCGCTCCCCCGCGTCCGCCAGCGCGTAGAAGTCGTAGTACGGCCATGCCCCCAGCACCGACACGCCCAGCAGCAGCGCCCCGCCGAGCCGGGGCCACACCGCGTGCCCGGGACGCGCGGCGGCCACCGTGGCTGCCGCTCCGGCCGTGGCCACCACACCGGAGAACTGGTGGCAGAGCAGGATCACCGCCCACAGCACACCCAGCCCCAGCCACACCCCCCACCCGGCCGGCCGGCGCACCGCCCCGCTCAGCCAGGTCCAGAAGTGGAAGGCGAGCCCCAGGGTGAAGGTGCTCGGGTAGGCCGCCGTCAGGGCCAGCGAGTGCAGCCCGGTGAAGCCGCTCCACAGCAGCGGCTCGGTGCCCCACAGGAACCACAGGGACAGCAGCGCGAGCACCGGCGCGGCCGGGCGCGCGCTCAGCGTCCGCACGTACCGCCACACGCCCGTGACCAGCAGCGCCAGCCCCGCAGCGGCGGCCAGCCGCAGCACCACGAACACGTCGAGGCCGGTCGCCCGGGCGACACCGCCGAGGACCAGCGTCCACGGCGAGTAGTACGGGCTCGGGGTGTTCGCGTCGACGAGCGGGTTGCCGGGGGCGAGCGGGGAGTGCCGCAGCCGCTGCACGGTCGCCGCGTGGATGCCCAGGTCGCCCATCCACGGCAGCCGTACGACGACCAGGACCAGCAGGAGCAGGACGAGTCCGGTGACGCCCGTGGCCAGGGCCCGGCCGACGGCGGCCGGGCGGATCCCGGAGCGGCGGGCGCCGGTCTCCCCGGACACGCCGGACGACGAGAAGCGGACAGTCACAGGGGAGCCCTATCCCGCCACAGCGCCGTCCCCACGGGTTCGCCGCCGATTCCCGCCCAACGCACCACACACGCGCGAGGGGCGCCCCGGACCGGCAAAGGTCCGAAGCGCCCCTCGACGGGTTCGGCGGGCTACGAGTTCCTGAGCAGCGTGCGCATGGTCCGCATGGCCACCGACAGGTTGGCCAGGTCGAACGAGTCGGAGTTGTGGATCTCCTCCAGGGTGGTGCGGGCCCGGCCCAGCAGCGCCGCGTTCTTCTGCTCCCACAGCGCGAAGCGCTGCTCCGGCGTCGACGTGCCGTCGCCCTCCGCGAGCACGTCCGCGGTGACCGCCGCGTGCGCCGCGTACAGGTCCTCGCGGATCGCCGCGCGGGCCATGGACTGCCACCGGTCCGCGCGCGGCAGCTCGATGATCCGGTCCATCAGCTGGGTGATCCGCAGCCGGTCGGCGAGGTCGTAGTACACCTCGGCGACGTCCAGCGGCTCCTTGCCCATCCGGTCGGCCACCGACACGATGTCGAGCGTCGGGAAGGCGGAGGAGAACCCGGCGACCCGCGTGGCCAGCTCGTCCGGGACCCCGGCCCCGCTGAGCTCGTCGTAGATCTTCCGGTACCACTCCAGGTCCTCGCCGCGCAGCAGCTTCGGCAGCTGCGACCAGACCAGCTCCACCCGCTCGGCGAAGAACGACACCGTCTCCTGCAGCTGCAGCGGCTGCGGCCGGTTGTTCAGCAGCCAGCGCGTGCCGCGCTCCACCAGGCGGCGGGAGTGCAGCCGGATCCGGGTCTGGGTGGCCGCGTCGACCTTGTTGTCGAGCGCCTCCACGCCGTCCCACACCCACGAGGAGCGGAAGATCGCGCGGGCCGCGGTCTGCGCCCGGACGATCTCCTCCAGCGACGCCCCGGTCTCCTCGCGCATCCGGTGCAGATACGTGGTGCCGCCGGTGTTGACCGTGTCGTTGACCAGCACGGTCGTGGTGATCTCACGGCGCAGCGGGTGGGTGTCGATGTACTCCCCGAACTGCTCGCGCAGCGCGGTCGGGAAGTACGCGTGCAGCAGGCCCTTCAGGTACGGGTCGTCGGGCAGCGAGGTGTGCAGCAGCTCGTCGGCGACGGTGATCTTCGTGTACGCCAGCAGCACCGCCGTCTCCGGCCCGGTCAGGCCCTGCCCGGAGGCGAGCCGCTCGCGGATCTGACGGTCGGTGGGCAGGAACTCCAGCGCCCGGTCCAGATGGCCCTCGCGCACCAGGTGCTTCAGGAAGCGCTGCTGCGCGTGGATCATGTCCTTCGACTGGGCGAGCGCGTTGGCGATGGCGGTGTTCTGCGCGTAGTTGTTGCGCAGCACCAGGCGGCCGACCTCGTCGGTCATCTCGGCGAGCAGCTTGTTGCGCTGCTTCACCGTCATGTCGCCTTCCTTGACCAGGCCGTTCAGCAGGATCTTGATGTTCACCTCGTGGTCGGAGGTGTCCACGCCCGCGCTGTTGTCGATGGCGTCGGTGTTGATCCGGCCGCCGTGCAGCGCGAACTCGATCCGGCCGAGCTGGGTCAGGCCCAGGTTGCCGCCCTCGCCGACGACGGAGACCCGAAGGTCCTTGCCGTCGACGCGGATCGCGTCGTTGCTCTTGTCGCCGACGTCCGCGTTCGACTCGGTGGACGCCTTGACGTAGGTGCCGATGCCGCCGTTCCACAGCAGGTCGACCGGCGCCCTGAGGACGGCCTTCATCAGGTCGGCCGGGGTCATCTTGGAGATCTTCTCCTCGATGCCCAGCGCCTCACGGATGTGGCTGTTGATCTGGATCGACTTCGCCGTGCGCGGGAAGACGCCGCCGCCGGCGGAGATCAGCTCCGTGTCGTAGTCGGCCCAGCTCGAGCGCGGCAGCTCGAACAGCCGGCGGCGCTCGGCGTACCCGGTGGCCGCGTCCGGGTTCGGGTCGATGAAGATGTGCCGGTGGTCGAAGGCGGCGACCAGACGGATGTGCTCGCTGAGCAGCATGCCGTTGCCGAACACGTCGCCGGACATGTCGCCGATGCCGACGACCGTGAAGTCCTCGCTCTGGGTGTCCACGCCCAGCTCGCGGAAGTGCCGCTTGACGGACTCCCAGGCGCCGCGGGCGGTGATGCCCATCTTCTTGTGGTCGTAGCCGGCCGAGCCGCCGGAGGCGAAGGCGTCCCCGAGCCAGAAGTTGTAGCTCTCGGCGACCTCGTTGGCGATGTCGGAGAAGGTCGCGGTGCCCTTGTCGGCGGCGACGACCAGGTAGGTGTCGTCCCCGTCGTGCCGGACGACGTCCGCCGGCGGCACGACCTCGCCGCCCACCATGTTGTCGGTGATGTCGAGCAGCGCGGAGATGAACGTCCGGTAGGAGGCGATGCCCTCGGCCATCCACGCGTCGCGGTCGACGGCCGGGTCGGGCAGCTGCTTGGCGACGAAGCCGCCCTTGGCGCCCACCGGCACGATGACGGTGTTCTTCACCATCTGCGCCTTGACCAGGCCGAGGATCTCGGTGCGGAAGTCCTCACGCCGGTCGGACCAGCGCAGACCACCACGGGCGACCTTGCCGAAGCGCAGGTGCACGCCCTCCACCCGCGGCGAGTACACCCAGATCTCGTACGCCGGGCGCGGCGCGGGCAGGTCCGGGATGGCCTGCGGGTCGAACTTCATGGAGACGTAGTCGTGCGGCTCGCCGCCGCTCGCCTCCTGGAAGAAGTTGGTGCGCAGCGTCGCCTTGATGACGGTGAGGAAGGAACGCAGGATGCGGTCCTCGTCGAGGCTCGCGACCTGGTCGAGGGCGGCGTCGAGCTCCTCCAGCAGGGCGTCCACCAGCTCGTACCCGGCGCGCTGCCGGTCCGGCGACATCCGCGCCTCGAACAGGGAGACCAGCAGCCGGGTGGTGTGGACGTTGTGGCGGAGGGTGTCCTCCATGTAGTCCTGGCTGAAGGTGGATCCGGCCTGGCGCAGGTACTTGGCGTACGCGCGCAGCACCACCGCCTGGCGCCAGGTCAGCCCGGCGCTCAGCACGAGGGCGTTGAAGCCGTCGTTCTCCGCCTTGCCGGTCCAGGTCGCCGCGAAGGCGTCCTGGAAGCGCTCGCGGGCGTCGTCGCCGAGGTAGTCCACCCCGCCGCCGGGCGCCTGCGGCATCCGCAGCCCGAAGTCGTAGATGTAGGCCACGCTGCGGTCGTCGCACCGCAGCTCGTACGGCCGCTCGTCGATCACCTCGACGCCGAGGCGCTGCAGCACGGGCAGCACCGCGGACAGGGAGACGGCCTCGCCGGTGCGGTAGATCTTGAAGCGGCGCTCGTCCGGCGCCGCGCCCACCGGCTCGTACAGGCTGAGCGCGAAGTCGTGCTGCTCGCCCAGCTCCTCCAGGCGCACCAGGTCGGCCACGGCGCTGCGCGGGGAGTGGTCGGCCTTGTAGCCCTCGGGGAAGGCGCCCGCGTAGCGGCGCAGCAGCTCGGCGGCGCGCTCCTCGCCGAACTCGGTGGTCAGCGCCTCCGAGAAGCCGTCGGACCAGGAGCGGGCGGCCTCGGCGAGCCGGGACTCGAGGCGCTCCTTGTCGCTGTCGGACAGGTGGCGCAGTTCGGTGCCCTGCGGGACGCGGACGACGAAGTGCAGCCGGGAGAGGACCGACTCGGTGTTCCACGCGGTGAAGTCGACGCTGACGCCGCCGAGCTCCTCCTTGAGGATGTCGATGATCCGCAGCCGCACCGCGGTGGTGTAGCGGTCGCGCGGCAGGTAGACGAGGGCGGAGTAGTAGCGCCCGTACTCGTCCTGGCGCAGGTACAGCCGCAGCCGGCGGCGCTCCTGGAGGTAGAGCACCGAGGTGGCGATGGACTGCAGTTCCTCGACCGGGGTCTGGAACAGCTCGTCACGCGGGTAGGTCTCCAGGATCTGGAGCAGGTCGCGCCCGTCGTGGCTGTGCGGGGAGAAGCCGGCCCGCTCCAGGACGTCCTCGACCTTGCGGCGGATCACGGGCACACGGCGCACGGACTCGGTGTACGCCGCGGAGGAGAACAGTCCGAGGAAGCGGCGCTCGCCGATGACGTTGCCGTCGGCGTCGAACTTCTTCACGCCGATGTAGTCCAGGTACGACGGCCGGTGCACGGTGGCGCGGCTGTTGGCCTTGGTGAGGATGAGCAGCTTGTGCTCGCGGGCCTTCGCTCGGGCGTCGGCGGGCAGCCGCTCGAAGGACGGGCTGACCGGGTGGTCCTCGTCGGTCGCGTGGTGCGGGTCGGAGCGCAGGATGCCGAGTCCCGTGCCGGGCACGGCGGCCAGCGAGTCGTCGGCGCGCAGCTCGTACTCGCGGTAGCCGAGGAAGGTGAAGTGGTCGTCGGCGAGCCAGTGCAGCAGCTCGCGGGCCTCCTCGACCTGCAGCGGGGGCAGGTCGGCGGGCATGGGCTCGTCGGGCAGGGCGTCGGCCAGCGAGGTGGCGGCCTGGCGCATCTTGCCCCAGTCCTCGACGGCCTCGCGGACGTCGGAGAGGACGCGCAGCAGATCGGCGGTGATCTGCTTGAGGTCGCCGCGGTCGGTCTCGCGGTCGATCTCCACGTGGATCCAGGACTCGACGTGCGCGTCGTGCGGCAGGTCGCGGGCGTCCTGCGGGAGGTCTCCGCCGACCGGGTCGGAGAGGACCTCGATCAGCTTGCCGGTGACGTCCCTGCGGACCACGAACTGCGGGTGGATCACGACGTGGATGCCGCGGCCCTGGCGGGTCAGCTCGTTGGTGACGGAGTCGACGAGGAAGGGCATGTCGTCGGTGACGACCTCGACGACGGAGTGGCTGCAGGTCCAGCCGTTCTCCTCGACGGTCGGGGTGTGCACCCGGACGTTCGCCGTGCCCTGCGGGCGGTTCTCGGCGAGCCGGCGGTGCGAGGCGGCGGCCCCGAAGATGTCGACCGGGTCGCGGTCGGTGAGGTCTTCCGGGGCGGTGTGCAGGTAGTAGCGCTGGAGGAACGTGAGGACGGCATCCCGGTCGGGCGTGTCCCCCTCCGCTGTCCCAGTCGGTAGTTTCCCCCCGGCCGGGCTGTTCTCAGCTACCCGGGCGGCCCGATCGAGCAGCTCGGCCTTGGCTTCGTCCAGCTTGGTCTGCATGGTCCTCTGGCTCCTGTCGCGCGCCGTTGCGTGACGTAGAAGGAAGTACGGTCTCCGACCCTGAGGTGCGGCGGTACGACACGGGGTGTCCGGTCTGTGCCGACGGTATGCCGCAAGGTGAGAGGAGCGGGGGCTTCTCGGCGGAATTCGATGCGCCCGACGGATGTGACGTGGCTCTCCGTGACGCCTGCCCCCTTGGGGTGCGCCGCATCCCGTGCCGCCCGCGAGGATCAGCGGTCGCCACCCGGTCACGGATGTCCTCCGTGGTCGCCGGGCGCACAGCGGGGACGGCACGGTCCCCGCGAGCTATCGCGCTGATCACGCTGCCTAGGCTATCGCTCTCCGGAGGGGCCCCGTCATGAGCCGTATGTGTACAAAACCGGGGGGCGAACTTTGACGTTTCGCACAGTGCGCCCGGCTCCCCGGGTCAGGCGGGGACCGCGAGGCGCTCCGCCTGCGCCACGGCCTCGCTCAGGCTGTCGACCACCGGAACCCCGACCGCCTCCAGGCTCGCCCGGCCGTGCGAGCCGCCGGTCCACAGCACGGCGTGCGCGCCCACGTGGAGCGCGGCCAGGGCGTCGTCGGCCGCGTCCCCGATGACCACCGTGCGGCGCGGGTCCACGGTGTCGCGCAGGGCGTCCAGGTGGCGCACCATGTGCTCCGCCTTGCTGCCGCCGGAGGGGCCGGTGCGGCCGTCGACGCGTATGAAGTGGGCGGAGATCCCGAAGTCCTCCACCAGCGGAAGCAGGTCCTCGTGCCCGTACATGCTGAGGATCGACTGGCTGCGGCCCGCCGCCGCCCAGCCCTCGAGCAGGTCCTCCACGCCGTCGGCGAGACCGCAGCGCACCCGGTGCTCGGTGTAGTGGCGGTGGAAGACGGCGTCCATGACCTCCCACTCGGCCTGGCTGGGCAGCCGGCCCATCAGCCGCTCGTAGAAGCGGGGCACCGGCACGCAGTACAGCTCCCGGTACCGCTCCAGCGTGATGGGCGCGAGGCCCAGCTCGGCGAAGGCCGCGTTCGTCGCCCCGATGACCGCGTCGACGTCGTGGAACAGCGTGCCGTTCCAGTCCCAGACGATGTGCGCGTCCGTGTGCGTCCCCATGCGGAAAACCTACCCGGGCCGTCAGGAGACGAGCTGCGGGATCTCCTGCGTCGCGTACCACAGCAGCTCGTGGTCCTCCGCGCCGTCCACGACGAACCGCGCGTCGTCGTCGCCCTTGTCCGCCGCGTCCAGCGCCCGCGCGGCGGCCGCCACGTCCTCCTCGGCGTCCTCCGCGTCCACGTGCACGGCGGCAGCCTTCGCGAGGCGTACGGGTCCGGCGAGGCGCACCTCGCCCAGCGTGGCCGGGTCCGGTCCCCGGCCGGGGTCGGCGGAGGCGGCGCCGTCGGCCACGTCCACGGCGACCACGACCCTGCGGCGGGGCGCGGCGGGGTCGGCGGCGAGGAGACGCAGGGAGGCGAGCGCGGCGCGGCCGAGCGCGGCGTACTCCAGTTCCTCGAGGTCGTCGGAGACGTACCACTCGCGCAGCGCGGGCGTCACGGCGTACGCGGTGAACGGCCCGTCGCCCAGCTGCCCCGTCCTGTGCGCCTCGGCGAGCCCGGGGAGGGTGAGGGGGACGTAGACGCGCATGGTCGGCCGCTTTCGTCAGCTCGGATCACTTCTTCGGCAAGGTCTCAGAATACGTCCCGCCCGTCCCCCTTCGAGTCCTCGTAACCCCCCGCGGGAGCGTCACCCCGAGTCCGGGGATTCACCCACCGCGCCCCCGTGAACAGGGGCTCGACAGCCGCGGGACCACCCGGATAAGTGAACTTCCCACCCGACGCCGCACGCCCCGCCCTTCCTTGCCCGGCCCCCGCACGGCCCCGTACAAGATCCACGTCACGAAGTTACTGCCCGGTACCCGGCTCCCCCGCCGGCCCGGCCTTCAGAACGGGGCCCTCGTGCACAAGGTCATGAGCAGAACACCACGCCGCTCCCCCGCAGCAGTCCCCCCACGCGTCCCCACAGCGGGCCCGTCCCTGGCCCCCTCCCCGGGCGCAGGCCGCCCCCGAGGAACGTCCCCCCGCCGCACCCGCCCAGCGGACAACCGCCCAGCGGGCCGAGCATCGACGCGCGGCGCCCGCGCGGGCTCATCGCCAGGAGCGCCGTCCGCCGCGCCGCCTGAGCACCTGGGCGGGCCGCTCGAGCCCCAGGACGGAGCGCATGCGGGCACGCCCGCCGGCGCTCCGGGCCGGAGGCCCGACGGCACGGTGTCCGGGCCGCTGAGCCGGGTGCCGGCAGGCGCGGGACCAAGCAGCCGGCACCGCACGCCCGCAGGGTCCGCAGGGACCGCCCCCGAAGGCTGGGGCTCAGCGCCCGTCGCAGCGCCTTCCCAGGCCGCGCACAGGGCGCCGGACGGCACCGCGCCCGTGCGGCCGGGCGGGGCGCTGCGGGGCGTCCCGCAGCCCCGGCCCACCGACCGGTTCGCCGAGATGCTCGTCGCCGTGCTCAGCGGCCAGCGCCCCGTGCACGCCATGCTGCGGCACAGTGCCGGGCAGGCCTACGACGAGCTCATCCGGCTCGCGGAGCGTGGGCCTCTGCGGACGCGTGGGGCTCGGCCCGTCGTGCGGGACATCGGGTGGTTCGTGCCGCGGGAGGGCGCCATCGAGGCGTTCGCGCGGATCGGCGCCGGGGACAGGCTCCGCGCCATGGCGTTCCGGCTGGAGCGCGGCCGGGACCTCCGCTGGCGCTGCACCGCCGTCGAGCTCGGCGGCCCCCGCTGAGGACGCCGCACAACGGCCGGGGCCGGACACCCTCAGGTGCCCGGCCCCGGCCGACCGCGCCGCCAGTTCGGCGACGGCCGTGTCACTTCTTGCGGCGACGCCCGCCCCGCGCCTGCTTCCGGCGCTCCGCGCGGGTCAGCCCGTCCGCCGGCGAGCGCACCGGCTCGTCGTCGGTGGCCAGCTCGCCCTCGATGGTGCCGCCCTCGCCGTCCACCGTGGGAGCGGAGAAGTGGAGGTTCCGCCGCTGCGGGGCGTCCAGCCCCTTCGCCCGGATCTCCGGCCGCGCCTGCGCCGGCACCGCGTCCTGCTTCTCCAGGTCGGCGGTCGGCTTGACGTCCTCGACCGGCACCTCCTCGACCTGCTGCTCGACCTGGACCTCCAGGTTGAACAGGTAGCCGACGGACTCCTCCTTGATGCCGTCCATCATCGCGCTGAACATGTCGAAGCCCTCGCGCTGGTACTCGACCAGCGGGTCCTTCTGGGCCATCGCGCGCAGGCCGATGCCCTCCTGGAGGTAGTCCATCTCGTAGAGGTGCTCGCGCCACTTGCGGTCCAGGACCGACAGCACGACCCGCCGCTCGAGCTCACGCATGATCTCGGAGCCGAGCTGCGCCTCACGCGCCTCGTACTGGGCGCGGATGTCGTCCTTGATGGACTCGGAGATGAACTCGGCGGTCAGACCGGCACGGTCGCCGGCCGCCTCCTCCAGCTCCTCGACGGTGACGCTCACCGGGTAGAGCTGCTTGAACGCGCCCCACAGCCGGTCCAGGTCCCAGTCCTCGGGGAAGCCCTCGGCGGTCTCCGCCTGGACGTACGCGTCGATGGTGTCGTCCATGAAGTGGTGGATCTGCTCCTGCAGGTCCTCGCCCTCCAGGACGCGGCGGCGCTCGCCGTAGATGACCTCGCGCTGCCGGTTGAGCACCTCGTCGTACTTCAGGACGTTCTTACGCGTCTCGAAGTTCTGCGTCTCCACCTGCGACTGCGCGGACGCGATCGCGCGGGTGACCATCTTGTTCTCGATCGGCACGTCGTCCGGCACGTTCGCCATGGACATCACACGCTCGACCATCTGCGCCTTGAACAGCCGCATCAGGTCGTCGCCCAGCGACAGGTAGAAGCGGGACTCGCCCGGGTCGCCCTGACGGCCGGAACGACCGCGCAGCTGGTTGTCGATACGCCGCGACTCGTGCCGCTCCGTGCCCAGCACGTAGAGGCCGCCGAGCTTCTCGACCTCGTCCTTCTCGGCCTTCACGGCCTCCTCGGCGCGCGCCAGCGCCTCCGGCAGGGCCGCGGCCCACTCCTCGATGTGCTCCTCGGGGTCGAGGCCGCGCTGCCGCAGCTCCGCCTCCGCGAGGTCCTCGGGGTTGCCGCCGAGCTTGATGTCCGTACCACGGCCGGCCATGTTCGTCGCGACCGTGACCGCGCCGCGGCGGCCGGCCTGGGCGACGATCTGCGCCTCACGCTCGTGGTGCTTGGCGTTCAGCACCTCGTGCTGGATGCCCCGCTTGGAGAGCTGCTGCGACAGGTACTCGGACTTCTCGACCGAGGTGGTGCCGACGAGGATCGGCTGGCCCTTGCGGTGCTTCTCCTCGATGTCGTCGACGACCGCCTCGAACTTGGCGACCTCGGTCCGGTAGATCAGGTCCGACTGGTCCTTGCGGATCATCGGCCGGTTGGTCGGGATGGGCACCACACCGAGCTTGTAGATCTGGTGGAACTCGGCGGCCTCGGTCATCGCCGTACCGGTCATGCCGGACAGACCCGGCAGTTCCTTGCCGTTGTGGTCGTGGCGCTTGTAGAGGCGGAAGAAGTTCTGCAGCGTGATCGTGGCGAGCGTCTGGTTCTCGTCCTTGATCGGCACGCCCTCCTTGGCCTCGATGGCCTGGTGCATGCCCTCGTTGTACCGGCGGCCGGCGAGGATACGTCCGGTGTGCTCGTCGACGATCATGACCTCGTCGTCGATGATGACGTAGTCCTTGTCCTTCTTGAAGAGCTCCTTCGCCTTGATGGCGTTGTTCAGGTAGCCCACCAGCGGCGTGTTCACCGACTCGTAGAGGTTGTCGATGCCGAGCCAGTCCTCGACCTTGGCGACGCCGGACTCGTGGATGGCGACCGTGCGCTTCTTCTCGTCGACGTCGTAGTCGCCGGTCTCCTCGATGCCCTTGAGCGGGTTGCCCGGCTCACCGCGCTTGAGGCGCTTCACCAGCTTGGCGAAGTCGCCGTACCACTTGGTGGCCTGGTCCGCGGGGCCGGAGATGATCAGCGGCGTACGGGCCTCGTCGATGAGGATCGAGTCGACCTCGTCGACGATGGCGAAGTTGTGGCCGCGCTGCACCAGCTCGTCCTTCGACCACGCCATGTTGTCGCGCAGGTAGTCGAAGCCGAACTCGTTGTTCGTGCCGTAGGTGATGTCGCACGCGTACTGCTCGCGGCGCTGGGCCGGCGTCATGTTGGCGAGGATGCAGCCGACGCTCAGGCCCAGGAAGCGGTGGACGCGGCCCATCATCTCCGAGTCGCGCTCGGCCAGGTAGTCGTTGACCGTGATGATGTGGACGCCCTCGCCGGACAGGGCGTTCAGGTACGCGGGGAGCGTGCCGACGAGGGTCTTGCCCTCACCGGTCTTCATTTCCGCCACGTAACCCATGTGCAGGGCCGCGCCGCCCATGATCTGCACGTCGTAGTGGCGCTGGCCCAGCACGCGCCGGGCCGCCTCGCGGACCGTGGCGAAGGCCTCGGGCAGCAGGTCGTCCAGGCTCTCACCGTCGGCGTAGCGCTGCTTGTACTCATCGGTGAGGGCCCGCAGCTCGGCGTCGGAGAGGCCTTCGAAGTCCTCTTCGATGGAGTTGACCTGGTCCGCGATGCGGTGCAGCTTGCGCAGGATTTTGCCTTCGCCTGCACGCATGATCTTCGAGAGGACGGACACGGGGGTTGGTCTCCTTGCCGGTCGGGCCTGGGACGGTCGGTTTCCGTTTCACTGACTGAGCAACGGCCATCGTATGCGAGGACCCCGTCACGCCGGGAGGCCTGCCGGGGCGGTGACCGTCCGCCGCAGCCGAACCGTGGCACGGCTGCTACACGGACAACGTCCCAGGCGCCCGGATGGTGCCGCAGGCGTACGGCGAATCACACGCAGGGTGATCATCGGACCACCGCTGGGGAAAGGTATGGCGCCCGCCGCCGCGACGTGCGCAGAATCGCCCGATGGAACCCGTCACGCTCACCACCGACCGTCTGCTCCTGCGCACCGTCGGCCCGCAGGACACCGACACGGTGTACCGGATCTGCCAGGACCCGGACATCCAGCGCTGGACCACGATCCCTTCGCCGTACCTCCCCGAGCACGCGCGCGGTTTCACCGAGCAGAGCGTCCCCGACGGCTGGGCGAACGGCACGATGTTCACGTTCGGCGTCTTCCTGCCCTCCGGGGAGCTGGCCGGGATGCTCGGCATCACCATGCGCTCGTTCGCGACGGCCGAGGTCGGCTTCTGGAGCGCCAAGGAGCACCGCGGCAACGGCTACATCACCGAGGCCACCGTCGCCGCGTGCCGCTGGGCCTTCACCGAGATGTCCGTCGACCGTGTGGAGTGGCGCGCCGAGGTCGGCAACACGGCCTCCCGCGCGGTCGCCGAGCGGGCCGGCTTCACGATCGAGGGCGTGCTGCGCTCCTCGCTCGTCAACAAGGGGGTGCTGCGGGACGGCTGGGTGGGCTCCCTCCTCCCCTCCGACCTCGGCCTTCCGTCGACCACCCCGTACGTGCCCGCCCGGGGCTGACGTCACGGCGCCCGCCGTTGTCAGTGCGGCCCTCTAGGGTGCGGACGTATGACGACCCTGCCGCGTCCGACCACGGAACTCTCGGCCGACGAGGCCCGCCGCATCGCCCTGCGGGCCCAGGGACTCCTCGGCGCCCCCGACCGCCGCGCCGGTGTGCGCGGCGTCCTGCGCCGTCTCGGCGCCGTGCAGCTCGACACGATCTCCGTTCTCGCCCGCTCGCACGAGCTGATCCCGTACGCCCGTCTCGGCGCGGTGGGCCGCCGCACGGTGGAGGAGGCGTACTGGAAGCAGGGCGACCAGCCCGCGCACACGTTCGAGTACTGGTCGCACGCCGCGTGCGTCCTCCCCGTCGAGGAGTGGCCGCACTTCGCCTTCCGCCGCCGCGCCTACCGCGCCCGCCCGCACTGGAACCACGAGCTGCCCGACGGTGTGTACGACCAGGTGATCAAGCAGCTCCGCACGGAAGGGCCGCTGACCGCCACCGAGCTGGGCGGCGCGAAGCGCACCAGCGAGTGGTGGGACTGGTCGGGCACGAAGGTCGCCGTGGAACGCGCCCTGATGTACGGCGAGGTGGTGTGCGTGGAGCGGCGCGGTTGGAAGCGGGTCTACGACCTGGCCGAGCGGGCCGTTCCGGCGGGTCTGCTGGCAGAGGAGCCGTCGGACGAGGAGTGCCTGCGCCGCCTGGTGGGGCTCGCCGGGCGGGCGCTCGGGGTGGGCACCCGCGCGGACATCGCGGACTACCACCGGCTGAAGGGCGAGCAGGTCGACGCGGTGATCGCCGACTCGGGTCTGGTGCCCGTCACGGTCGCGGGCTGGTCCAAGCCGGCCTGGGCGGACCCGGAGGCCCTGGCCACGCCGCCGCGCGGCCGGCACCGCACGACGCTGCTGTCCCCGTTCGACTCCCTGGTCTGGGAGCGGGCGCGCACGGAGCGCATCTTCGGCTTCACCCACCGCCTGGAGGCGTACGTCCCCAAGCCCAAGCGGATTCACGGCTACTTCGCGATGCCGGTGCTGGCGGGCGGGCGGCTGGTGGGCCGCGTGGACCCGGCACGCGAGGGCCGCACGCTGGTCGCCAAGCAGGTCACGCTCGACGGGCGCAGTGCCGTGCCGCAGGTGGCGGGGGCGCTGGTGGAGGCGGCGGGCTGGGTGGACTGTACGGACGTCCGGGTGGAGCGGGTGGACGCGCCGGAGCTGCGCGAGCCGCTCATGGCCGAGCTGGCCCGGCTGCTCGCCTGAGCACCGTCCCGCGTCCCCGCGACTCGGCGGAGGTCAGCGGATCTCGAGGATCTTCTCCCGCATCGCGTAGACCACGGCCTCCATCCGGGAGTGCAGCTGCAGCTTCTCCAGGATGTTGCGCACGTGGTTCTTCACGGTGTTCTCGGAGATGAACAACTCCTTGGCGATGTCCCGGTTGTTCATGCCCGTGGCGACGAGTTTGAGGACCTCCAGCTCGCGGTCCGTCAGCCGGGGCGCGGGGACGAGCCGGCGCTCGTCGGTGCGCTGGATCATCGACTTGAACTCGGTGAGCAGCTTCGACGCCATGGAGGGGCTGATCTGCGACTGCCCGTCGGCGACGGCGCGGATGGCGGTGGAGACCTCGTCGGTGGAGATCTCCTTGAGCAGATAGCCGGTCGCGCCCGCCTTGATGGCGTCGTAGAGGTCGGCCTCCTCGTCGCTGATCGTCAGCATGATGATCTTGGCGCTGGGGGCGACCTCCTTGATGGAGGTGCAGGCCTCGATGCCGCCCCGCTTGGGCATCCGCACGTCCATCAGGACGATGTCGGGCAGCAGATCGGCGGCCTTCTCCACGGCCTCGGCGCCGTCACCGGCCTCGCCGACGACCTGGATGTCCTCCTCGGCGGCGAGCACGATCTCCAGACCGCGGCGGAACAGCGCGTGGTCGTCCACCACAAGGACTCTGATCGGCTCCTTGCGTGGAGTGTCCGCGTCCGGGCCCATGCCGACGACGCCGTCGTGGGCACCCTCGTCCCGCATCGGTCCGAAGCTGTCCGCCATCGCGTTCCTCCCCCTGAAGGCTGTGGCCTGTGGTCCTGACCATCGCCAACCCAAGGCAACGGCCCACCGGTTGGGCCGCTGCCGCCATGATTCCATGCCGCACCGTCACCGGGGTGCCGGTGGGGACGCCGGGCGGTGGCACGCCGGTGCCCCTGGGGGCGCACACGCGCACCAGGGGCACCTGCTGTGCTGTCGCCGGGCGGGTCAGCCGCCGAGGGTTCCGCCCGCCTCGGGGGAGTGGTTCTCGGTGACCATCGTGTCGGTCCTGAGGTGGATCACGCCGTAGTCGTAGGCGTGGCGCCGGTAGACGACGCTGGGCTCCTTGGTCTCGGAGTCGACGAAGAGGTAGAAGTCGTGCCCGACCAGCTCCATCTCGTAGAGCGCCTGGTCGAGGGTCATGGGGGCGGCCACATGGGTCTTCTCGCGGACGACCAGCGGCCCGTCGCCCTGGACCTCCAGGGAACCGATCTTCTTGGTGGGGACCGCCTGCTCCTCTTCCCGCGCGGTGCTCGCGCCGGTCCCGTTGAGGGTGGCCACGCCGGGCACGTGGTCGGGGACCTCGGCGGCGGGGATCCTGCGCGCGCCGCGCCGTGAGAAACGCTTGTCGTGCTGCTTGCGCAGCCGGGCGTCCAGCTTCTCCGCTGCCAGGTCGAGCGCCGCGTACGGGTCGCTCGCCGCCGCCTCCGCCCGGATCACCGGACCGCGGGAGCGGAGCGTGATCTCCACCCGGTCACAGCGGTCGGCCTGTCGGGGGTTGGGCTCCTTGGACACCTCGACGTCGAGGCTCATCACCTTGCCATCGAGCTTCTGGATCTTCTCCAGGTTCAGCTTCTCGGCCACGTGCTTCCGGAACCGCTCGGGCACCTCGGTCTTGCGGCCCTTGACGACGATGTCCACGCAGAACTCCGTTCCCGGATCACTCCGCTTCGCTGCGGATGTGTCTCCCTTTTGCACCAGGCTCCGGTGTCGTCCGGAGCCTCGGACTCGGTGACGCCCACCTCCTCCCCCGTGCGAGAGATCTCCAGTCCACCGGTGCGGGTGATGGCGAAAAGGCCCGCACCACCGCATTCCGATCAGAGGGGTGTGGCCTGCGGCTTTCCCTCACAACCGAACATATCTCGCGCGGACGGATGGCGTCACCCTCTACCGCGACGTACCTCCATTCAGGGGAATTAACCCTCTGATTACCTGCAACGACGTAAGTTCTCAGTCAGTTTCGGTGTATTCCGAACGCATCTGGTGACGCCGCCACGACGGCCGCGCACACCACACCGGGCGTTCCGCCGGCGTATTTCTGGCCCGCCTCCTTCACCCTCCGGCCGGGCTGCCGGTCCGCTCCGCTCCACGCCGGCGGCGGTGTTCGCCGTTGTCCTGACCCTTCCCATGTCTCACCCAGGTACACGAACGCGGGCCGCGAATTGCTCGATGCCTTCCGGCCCCTTTCCGCCGGTTCCGTTTCCGGGCCGGGCGGCCCTTGTGCGGCCCTGACCGCGCGCGCCGCCTCGGCGAGGGTCGCCCCGGTCGTCATGAGATCGTCCACCAGCACGACCCGGCCCCGGCCCAGCAGCCGGGCGCAGCCCGGCCCCACTCCTAGGGCGCCCGCGACGTTGGCCAGCCGCTGCCTCGAGCCGAGCCCCGACTGGTCGGCCACCGGCCGCCGTTGCCGCAGCGCGGCGAGTACGGCTGCGGGTACCCCCGTCCGCCGCAGCTCACCCGCCGCCGCGTACGCGATCCGCCGCGCCGGGTCGTGCCCCCTCGCCCGCACGGCCCGCCGGGCGGACGGCACGGGGACGAGCAGTACGGGGGCGTGTGCGGCCGCGGCGGTGTCGCCCCGGTTGCCGGGCTGTCCGCGCGCTGCCGGCGCTCCCAGTCCCGCCCGCACCGCGCCCGCCAGGGCCTCGCCCAGCGGCCGGGCGAGGGACAGGGCGCCGCGCTCCTTGTGGGCGAGCAGGACGGCGCGCACCTCGTCGGCGTACGGGGCGGCCGCGTGCACGGGCGGCAGTCCGCGGGGCTCGGGCGCGGGGCGCACGCGGCGAGGCGCCGCGCCGCCCAGCGCCGTACGGCACCGGTCGCAGAGCACGGCGCGGGGCCTGCCGCATCCGCCGCACTCGGCCGGAAGCACCAGGTCGGTGAGGTCCCGCCACCAGCTCCGCATGGGCTCACTGTGCCAACGCCCCCGGCCACCCGGCCACCCCTGTGGACAACCACGTGACCAGGACCGAAACCGCTCGAACACCGAAGCGAGGGCAACCCCTCCGCAGGACCTTCTCAGCCGGGATAGACCGGTGCCGTCCCCTTCGTCACCTCGGTGACCTTCTGCCACTGCGCCCCCGACGGCAGCCGCACGATGCCGTCGACCGAGTACGCCACCAGCGGCGCGTTCTCGTCCCCGGCGGCGGTGAGCGCCTTGACGCCGGTCAGCGCGGCGGGCGGCGGCACGTCCGGGGTGGAGCCGTCGACCTCGACGTACTTCATCTGTTCCACGCCGCCGTGCTCGCGGCCGACGACCACGAGCCGGCTGTCCCCGGCCCACGACATGGCCGTGACCTGCTCCAGCTCGGGCGTGGCCGAGCGCAGCTCCACCACGGTGACCGTGGGGTGCTCGCCCGACCCGGCCTCGTCCGGGCCGCTGCGCTCGATGCGTCCGATGAGCAGCGACCGCTGGTCGCCGTTCTCCACGACGAGGGCGATCCGCACCCCGTCCGCGGCCACCCGGACCGCCTGGATGCGGCCCTCCAGGCCCGGCGTGCGCACCTGGAGCGGCTGCTCTGCGCCCTCCCCCAGCAGGTAGAGGCCGGGGCGGGCGGGGTTGCGGTCGGCGACCCACAGGTCGCCCTGGGCGTCCCAGCTCGGCGGGGTCAGCCGGTCCTGCTCGGTCTTGCCCTGGCTGCGCAGCACCGGCTCGCCGAGGGTGGCGCCCTGCGCCAGCGCGGAGACGAACAGGTCCTGCCCGTTCAGTGCGACACCGGCCGCCGTGCGCTCGTCCCGCGCGACCGCCACCGACCGCAGACCCTGCTCGCCCTGCCCGAGCGCGCCGGGCGCCGGTTCGGGGTCGGGAGTGCGGCTGCCGGCGGCGATCCGGACCAGCTTGTGATCCTGGTCGAGGTAGTACAGGTAGCCGGGCTGGTTGAGCGCGCCCCGGGTGGCGACGGTCTCGGCGCCGTCCTGGGTGAGCGAGCACAGCTGCCCGCCGTCGGCCCGCAGTTCGACCTCGTCCACCGCGGGGCTGAGGTCGCGCAGCGTGAACAGCAGCTGGGCGGCCATCTCCTCGCAGCGGCCGGTGCCGACCTCGGACGCCCGGTCGTTGAGCGGCACGGTGAGCTTGCCCCGGTCGTCCGGGGTGAGCGGTCCCGCGCCCTTCCGCAGCTGCGTGCCGGTCGGGAAGCTCGACCGGACGACGGGGTCCAGCCAGCTCGTCGGGCCGGAGAGCAGCGAGCGCACCATCCGCGTCGTCGGGTCGACGTGCCGGCGTACGTACACGGGGTCGGCGACCGCCATCGGCAGCGACGACCCGTTCACGTCCACGTTCGAGGCGAAGTAGTACTTGTTGAAGGACGTGTAGTTGCGCTGGAAGTCCGACTTGCCCATGACGACGCCCTGCGGCACCGCGTCGATGCGCCACTGGCCGCTCTTGTCGTCCTTCACCAGCCGCACCAGCTCGCTGTAGTGGCCGGAGGAGGGCGCGTACGCCTGCTGCGCGTCCACGGTCGCGAACTTGGTGCCGGTCAGCGTGTACGTCAGGGCGGTGCTGTCCTCACGGATCTCCCGGTCGGCGCGGGCGCCGGGCCCGTCGGAGAGCACGGTGGTGGACTGCTCCGGCCGCCAGTACTTGGACGCCTCGGGGGTCAGGTACTGGCGGGCGGTCTTGTAGTCGGCGTCGTCGCTGGTCAGCGCCTCCAGGAAGCCCTGGACGATCTGGGTGGGGGTGGCGTCGTCGCTCGGCGGCATCGCGTACACCCGCACCTGCGTGTCCTGGCGCGGTGTGGACTCCACCCCGCGCAGATCGCCGCTGTCCGGCATCGAGGCGCACCCGGCCAGCAGGACCGCCCCGCACGCGGCGTACACCGCGGTCCTGGCCGGTGTCCCCCGCCCGCGCCTCACACGCTCACCGCCCACGCGTCGCCTCCCCGTCCTTCTGCGCACCACGCGGTGCGCCGTCCCCGCCCTCGCCGGCCGCCGGCCGGTCCGCTTCGGCCGGGACGCCCTCGTCGGTTTCCCCGTTCGTGCCGGGCGCCGCGCCCGGCGTCATCCGCGTACTGCCGGAACGGGCCACCACGCGCGCGCCGTTGCCGGGCAGGGCGGTGGGGTCGGCCGTGGGCGCCGAGGCGCCTGGTCGGGGGCCCAGCGGGTCGCGGGCGGACTGCGCCGTGTCGTCGGCGCCGGGCCGGTTCACGGGCACCGTGGCGCGCTTCTCGCTGTCGCCGCCGCGCGGCAGTCCCGCGTCGTCGAGGCCGCGGTTGCGCCGCGAGTCCTTGGGTTCCAGGGGTATCGGGGATCCGCGCAGCGGCTCGTCCGCCGTCCTGGGCAGCGTCAGCCGGAACTGGGAGCCGCCGCCCGGCTCGCCCCACGCCTGGAGCCAGCCGCCGTGCAGCCGGGCGTCCTCCAGGGCGATGGACAGCCCCAGACCCGTACCGCCGGTGGTACGCGCGCGTGCCGGGTCGGCCCGCCAGAAGCGGCTGAACACGCGCGTGGCCTCGCCGGGCTTGAGCCCGACGCCGTAGTCGCGCACGGCGACCGCCACGGCGCCGCCCGCGGCGGCCAGTTTGACGACGACGTCCCTGCCCTCGCCGTGCTCGACGGCGTTGACGACGAGGTTGCGCAGCACGCGCTCCACGCGCCGCGCGTCGGCCTCGGCGACGACGGGCTGCTGGTCGCCGACGACCTTGATGGTGGTGCCCTTGCGCTCGGCGAGCGGCTCCGCGCCGCTGACCACGCGCCGCACCACCTCGCGCAGGTCGATCGGCTCCGCCTCCAGGGCGGCCGCGCCCGCGTCGAAGCGGCTGATCTCCAGCAGGTCGGCGAGCAGCGACTCGAACCGGTCGAGCTGGTCGGCGAGCAGTTCCGCGGAGCGCGCGGTCACCGGGTCGAAGTCCTCGCGCGCCTCGTGGATGACGTCCGCGGCCATGCGCACGGTGGTCAGCGGGGTGCGCAGCTCGTGCGACACGTCCGACACGAACCGCCGCTGCATCCGGGACAGGTCCTCGAGCTGGCTGATCTTGAGCTGGAGGTTCTGCGCCATCTTGTTGAAGGCCTCGCCGAGCCGGGCGATGTCGTCCTCGCCGGTGACCTTCATCCGTTCCTGGAGGCGCCCCGCGGACAGCCGTTCGGCGATCCCGGCGGCCATCCGGACCGGCGTGACCACCTGCCGCACCACGAGCCAGGCGATCGCCCCGAGCAGCACGACCACGAACAGCCCTGCGGTCGCCAGGGTGCCCTTGACCAGGCTCAGCGACTTCTCCTCCTGGGTGAGCGGGAAGAGGTAGTACAGCTGGTACGGGTCGCCGTTGGGGTCGTTGACCTGCTTGCCGATGACGAGGGCCGGCTGGGACTCCTTGTCCTTCTCGGCGTAGACGATGCGCGTGTAGCTCTGCGCGGCCCCGGTGCCGGTGTCGATGCGCTCGCGCAGCGCCGCGGGGACGCTGGCGGCCGGGTTGACCCCGCCGGAGGCGCGCGGTCCGCGCCCGCTGCCGCTGTCACCGCCGGCGGGCAGGGTCACCACGTCGAAGGCGCCCTGGCCGCCGCTGGACAGCGAGGCGACGAGGTCGCTCATCCACTGGATGACGCTCTGCGAGGGGCGGCCGTCGGGCGCGGTGCCCTCCTCGCCGGTGACACTCACGGCCTGCTCGGCCTGCTGCTTGGCCACGGCGAAACCGCCGGTGGCCTGGCTCTGCGACGCCTTCACCTTGGCCTCGAGCAGGCCGTTGCGCACCTGGCCGATGACGACGAAGCCGAGCAGCAGGACGACGCCCAGGGACATCAGCAGCGTCGTGACGACGACCTTGAGCTGGATGTTGCGCCGCCACAGCCGCATGACGGGCAGCAGCGGGCGCCGCACCCAGCGCATGACGAGGCGGACGACCGGGCTGCCCTGGACCCCGCCCTGGAGCAGGTCGCCGTCGAAGAGGTGGCGCCAGCGGGAAGCGGCCGTCCCCCGGCCGACAGGCCGCCCCGGACGGCCCCCGGACCGGCCGGGCGCCGAAGCGGCACTGTCCCCGGACATGTCAGCTCGGTCCTGCCTTGTATCCGACACCACGGACGGTCACCACGATCTCGGGCTTCTCCGGGTCCTTCTCGACCTTGGAGCGCAGCCGCTGCACATGGACGTTGACCAGGCGGGTGTCCGCCGCGTGGCGGTAGCCCCACACCTGCTCCAGCAGCACCTCACGCGTGAACACCTGCCACGGCTTGCGCGCGAGGGCGACCAGCAGGTCGAACTCCAGCGGCGTCAGGGCGATGGACTGCCCGTCCCGCTTCACGGAGTGACCGGCCACGTCGATCACCAGGTCGCCGATGGCGAGCTGCTCCGGCGCCGGCTCCTCGGACCTGCGCAGCCGCGCACGGATCCGGGCGACCAGCTCCTTCGGCTTGAACGGCTTGACGATGTAGTCGTCGGCCCCGGACTCCAGGCCCACGACCACGTCGACGGTGTCGCTCTTCGCCGTGAGCATCACGATCGGCACCCCGGACTCCGCCCTGATCAGGCGGCACACCTCGATGCCGTCACGGCCGGGGAGCATCAGGTCCAGCAGGACCAGATCCGGCTTGGTCTCACGGAAGGCGGCCAGCGCCTTGTCGCCGTCGGCTACGAAAGACGGCTCAAAACCTTCACCGCGCAGCACGATGCCGAGCATCTCGGCCAGTGCGCTGTCGTCGTCGACGACAAGGACTCGTCCCTTCATAAACGACATCATCCCATTAGCTAATCGTTACCTGGCGTGACCTGGCACACAGGGCGGCCAGAGCCTCGGTGGTCACGGGCGAAACGACGCCCTCTTCGGTGACGACGGCCGTCACCAGCTCCGGCGGTGTCACGTCGAACGCCGGGTTGTACGCGGTCGTCCCCAACGGGGCCACCGGAATTCCGCCTCCCGCCTCCGCTCCGGCCACCGGCACCTGCGGCGCCGTGATCTCTGTCACCTCATGGCCGGGACGCTGTTCCACCTCGATGGACGCCCCGTCCGGCGTCCGGGGGTCCACCGTCGTCACCGGAGCGACCACGATGAACGGCACATGGTGGTACCGCGCGAGCACCGCGAGCGGATAGCTCCCCACCTTGTTCGCCACCGAACCGTCGGCCGCGATGCGGTCCGCGCCGATCAGCACGGCGTCCACCTCGCCCGCCGCGAACAGCGATCCCGCCGCGTTGTCGGTGAGCAGGGTGTACGCCATGCCGCTGCGGGCCGCCTCGTACGCCGTCAGGCGAGCACCTTGCAGCAACGGGCGCGTTTCGTCCACCCACAGGCGCCGCAGCCGTCCCGCCCGGTGCGCCGCGAGCGCCACCGCGAACGCAGTCCCCTCGCCGCCCGACACCAGCGAACCGGTGTTGCAGTGGGTGAGGATCCGGTGCCCGCCGCCGGGCATCAGCTCGTCGAGCAGCGCCAGCCCGTGCTCCGCCATCCTCGCACTGGCCTCGGCGTCCTCCTGGTGCAGCCGCCGCGCGGCGGCCAGTGCCGCCCCGGCCGCCCGCCGCGGGTCGCCGCCGCCGTCCACCACGGCCCGGTACGCGGAGTGCGCCCGCCGCACCCCGAGCGCCAGGTTCACCGCCGTGGGGCGGGCGCTCTCCAGGGCCGCCGCCGCGTCGTCCACGTCGTAGCCCCGCACGGCCGCGAGCGCGACGCCGTACGCGCCCGCGATGCCCAGCAGGGGGGCGCCGCGCACGGCGAGCGAACGGATCGCCTCCACCAGTGCGGGCGCGTCCGTGCAGACCAGCTCGACCTCCTCGGCCGGGAGCCGCGTCTGGTCGAGCAGGACCAGCACCGGGCCTTCGGGAGGCTCCTCCCAGCGCAGTGCCGGCATCCCGGTGGGCCGCTTGTCGTCGCCGCTGTGCGCGTACTGATCAGCCATGCCGCCAGTCTGCCCCCTGTCACGCGGACAATAGAAGGCGAACAGCCTTGACCTCGGCAGGTCCACCGGGAAGCACCGCATGGCACGATGGCTGCCCGAGCCGTCACCGCGACCGCGGCCGGGCAGCGTGAAGGAGCGACGATGAACGACACTCCGGGCTGGGCCTCGCCCGGATCCGCCCCGTCCGACGGGCGGGAGCCGGGCACGTCCGGGCCCAGCGGGTCCGACGGCCGTCCGGAACCCGAGCAGTCCGCCGACCGTCCGCGGCAGTCGGGTGACGCCCCGCAGGAGCCGGGCGTGAAGTGGTCCAAGGACCAGCCCCCGGCCGCCCAGTGGTCCGCCCCCACCGGCACCCCCGGCGCCGGCGGCCCCGGCCAGGCCCCTCCGCCGCCCCCCGGCCCCGGCTGGGGCGCCCCGCCGCCCGGCGGACCCGGCGGCCAGGCCCCCTGGGGAGGCTGGGGCAGCGGCTGGGGAGGCCCCCCGCCCGCGGCGAAGCCCGGCGTCATCCCGCTGCGCCCCCTCGGCGTCGGCGAACTCCTCGACGGCGCCGTGTCGACCATGCGCACCTACTGGCGCACGGTCCTCGGCATCTCGCTGACCCTCGCCGTCCTCACCGAGATCGCAGCCGTGCTGCTCCAGGGCTTCGTCCTGGACGACACCGACACCGAGGTGCTCGAGGACCCCAGCGCCACCGTCGGCGAACTCACCGACGTCATGGGCGACCTGCTGCTCAGCTCCGCCGCCCTCTACGGCATCACCCTGATCGGCACGGTCGCGGCCACCGCCCTGCTCACCACCGTCACCAGCCGCGCCGTGCTCGGCCGCCCGGTGACCACCGGCGAGGCCTGGCGCGACGCCCGCCCGCAGGTCCTCAAGCTGCTCGGCCTGATCCTGCTGCTGGCGCTCATCGCGGTGGGCGTCGTCGCCGTCGGCGCGCTGCCCGGCATCCTCGTCAGCGTCTCGGCCGGCGCCGAGGTCGGCTTCGGGCTCACCCTGCTGGGCCTCGTCGCCGCGGCCGTGTTCGCCGCGTGGCTCATGATCCGCTTCTCCCTGGCCTCCCCCGCGCTGATGCTGGAGAAGCAGGGCATCGTCACGGCGATGCGCCGCTCCGCCCGGCTGGTGCGCGGCTCCTGGTGGCGGGTCTTCGGCATCCAGCTGCTCGCCGCGATCATCGCCTACGTCGTCGCGGCGATCATCGTCATCCCGTTCACGTTCCTCGCCGCCGCGTTCAGCGGCGACGGCGTCACCGGCTTCGTGACCACCGGCGGGGACATCGGCTGGACGTTCCTGATCATCAGCGGCATCGGCTCGGTGATCGGCTCCATGATCACGTTCCCGATCACCGCCGGCGTCACCGTGCTCCTCTACATCGACCAGCGCATCCGCCGCGAGGCCCTCGACCTCGAACTGGCGCGCGCGGCGGGCGTCCAGGGCCCCGGCGCCACCGGCGGGAGCTGATGCGGTGACCGTCTCGGGGGGAGTTCTCCCGGCCGTCCTGGCGCTGCCGGCGACCGCCGACACCGTCGTACGCCTGCTGGCGCGCGGCGACGACGAACCGCCCGTCACCCTCCCGCGCGACCCCGCGCGGGAGGCGGCCCGGCGCGAGCTGTCGAAGCAGATGTACCACGAGAACGACCCCAGCTGGCTCCAGCGGGCCCTGGAAGCCTTCTGGGACTGGGTCGACGACCTCCTCGGTGCCGCGTCCACGGCGACACCCGGCGGCGCGCTCGGCCTGGTCGTCATCGTCGTCGCCGTGCTCGCCGTCCTGGCCGCCCTGTGGTGGCGCCTCGGCACCCCGCGCCGCAGCCCGGTCACTTCCCCCGTCCTGTTCGACGACCGGCCCCGCAGCGCCGCCGAACACCGCGCCGCCGCCGAGGCGCACGCCGCCCAGGGCCACTGGAACCAGGCCGTCCAGGAACGCATGCGGGCCGTCGTCCGCGCCCTGGAGGAACGCGCCCTCCTCGACCCCCGCCCCGGCCGCACCGCCGACGAGGCCGCCGCCGAGGCCGGCCGCGCCCTGCCCGCCCACACCGACCGGCTGCGCACCGCCGCCCGCGACTTCGACGACGTCAGGTACGGCGGCCGGACCGCCACCGAGGACACGTACCGCGGGCTCGCCGCCCTCGACGGCGACCTGGAGCGCGCCAAGCCGGCCCTCGCCGGCACGCACGCCGACGCCCGCCAGGGAGCCGCCGGATGACGACCGAGGTCACCTCGCCGCCCACCTCGGCCTCCCCCACCGCACGCCAGGTGTGGACCCGCACCCGGGGCGTCGCCCTCGCGCTGGTGCTGCTCCTCGTCGCGGCCGTCGCCATCGCCGTCGTCCGCTCCGACGCCCGGCACGGCCGGCTCGACCCGCGCTCCGCCGACCCCTCCGGCAGCCGCGCCGTCGCCGAACTCCTCGCCGGCCGGGGCGTCGACACCCGCGTGGTCACCACCCTCGACGAGGCCGCCGACGCGGCAGGCCCCGACACCACCCTCCTCGTCGCCGTCCCCGACCTGCTGACGCCCCGCCAGCAGACGCGGCTGCGCACCGCCACCAAGAACTCCGGCGGCCGCACCGTCCTGGTCGCCTCCGGCGTCGCCTCCGTGGAACGCCTCGCCCCCGGCGTCATGGCCGACCCGGCCAACAGTCTCGAATCCACCCTCGAACCGGGCTGCGACCTCCCCGCCGCCGTCCGTGCGGGCAGCGCCGACACGGGCGGCATCCGCTACTCCTCCGCCCACCCCGAGGCCGACGAGTGCTACCGCAGCCACCGCCTGCCCACCCTGCTGCGGATCCCCGCCCCCTCCGGTGACGGCGACACCGTCCTTCTCGGCGCCCCCGACATCCTCCTCAACGACCGCCTGGACGAGCACGGCAACGCCTCCCTTGCGCTCCAGCTCCTCGGCTCCCGCCCCCATCTCGTCTGGTACCTCCCCACCCCCGCCGACGCCACCGCCGGGACCGAGGACGAGAAGAGCTTCTTCGACCTCCTCCCCTCCGGCTGGCTCTGGGGCACCCTCCAGCTGTTCCTCGCCGCCGCCCTGGCCGCCCTGTGGCGGGCACGCCGGCTCGGTCCCCTCGTCCCCGAGAAACTCCCCGTGGCGATCCGCGCCTCCGAGACCGTCGAAGGCCGCGCCACCCTCTACCGCAAGGCCGACGCCCGCGACCGCGCCGCCCTCGCCCTGCGCTCCGCCACCCGCGTCCGCCTCGCCCCCCTCGTCGGCGTCCCCACCTCCCAGGCGCACTCGCCCGAGGCCCTGCTCCCCGCACTGTCCGCCCGCCTCGACGGCGACGGACCGTCCCCCCACACGCTTCTGTTCGGCCCGCCCCCCGGCGACGACGCGGCTCTGATCCGGCTCGCCGACCAACTCGACGCCCTCGAAAGGCAGGTACGCCGTCCATGATGGACCCGACCACCGACAACGCCGCGCCCACCGGCGACCCGGCCGCCGCCCGGGCCGCCCTGGAGGCCCTGCGCGCGGAGATCGCCAAGGCCGTGGTCGGCCAGGACCCCGCCGTGACCGGCCTCGTCGTCGCCCTGCTCTGCCGCGGCCACGTCCTCCTCGAAGGCGTCCCGGGCGTCGCCAAGACCCTGCTGATCCGCTCCCTCGCGGCCGCCCTCGAACTCGACACCAAGCGCGTCCAGTTCACCCCCGACCTGATGCCGAGCGACGTCACCGGCTCCCTGGTCTACGACGCCCGCACCGCCGAGTTCTCCTTCCAGCCCGGCCCGGTCTTCACCAACCTCCTCCTCGCGGACGAGATCAACCGCACGCCCCCGAAGACCCAGTCGTCCCTGCTGGAGGCCATGGAGGAACGCCAGGTCACCGTCGACGGCACCCCCCGCGCCCTCCCCGACCCGTTCCTGGTCGCCGCGACCCAGAACCCGGTCGAGTACGAGGGCACCTACCCCCTGCCCGAGGCGCAGCTCGACCGCTTCCTCCTCAAGCTGACGATCCCCCTGCCGTCCCGCGAGGACGAGATCGACATCCTCACCCGGCACGCCCAGGGCTTCGACCCGCGCGACCTGCGCGCCGCCGGCGTACGCCCCGTCGCGACCGCCGCCGACCTGGAGGCCGCCCGCCGCGCCGTCGCCGCCACCACGGTCTCCCCCGAGATCACCGCGTACGTCGTCGACATCTGCCGCGCCACCCGCGAGTCGCCGTCCCTGACCCTCGGCGTCTCCCCGCGGGGCGCGACCGCGCTCCTCGCCACCGCGCGCGCCTGGGCCTGGCTGACCGGCCGCGACTACGTCATCCCGGACGACGTGAAGGCCCTCGCCCTGCCCACGCTCCGCCACCGCATACAGCTGCGCCCGGAGGCCGAGATGGAGGGTGTGACGGCCGACTCGGTCATCAACGCGGTCCTCTCCCACGTCCCCGTCCCCCGCTGATGGCTCCGACCGGACGCGCCGCGCTCCTCGCGGCTCTCGGCTCCCTCCCCGTCGGCATCTGGGAACCCGGCTGGACGGGCCTCCTCGCCGTCAACGCGCCCCTCGCGGTGGCCTGCGCCTGCGACTACGCCCTCGCGGCCCCGGTCCGCACGCTCGGCCTGACCCGCTCCGGCGACACCTCCGTACGCCTCGGCGACACCGCCGACGTCACCCTGACGGTCACCAACCCGTCCCGCCGCCCGCTGCGCGCCCGTCTCCGCGACGCCTGGCCGCCGAGCAGCTGGACGCCGGGCACGGAGACCGAGGCGTCCAGACACCGGCTGACGATCCCAGCGGGCGAACGCCGCCGTGTCACGACCCGCCTGCGCCCGACCCGCCGGGGGGACCGCCAGGCAGACCGCGTCACCGTCCGCTCCTACGGTCCCCTCGGCCTGTTCACCCGCCAGGGCACCCACAAGGTCCCGTGGACGGTCCGCGTCCTGCCGCCGTTCACGAGCCGCAAACACCTGCCGTCCAAGCTGGCCCGCCTGCGCGAGCTGGACGGCCGCACCAGCGTCCTGACCCGCGGCGAGGGCACCGAGTTCGACAGCCTCCGCGCCTACGTCCCCGGCGACGACACCCGCTCCATCGACTGGCGCGCCACGGCCCGCCAGTCGGAGGTCGCGGTACGCACCTGGCGTCCGGAGCGCGACCGCCACATCCTGCTCGTCCTCGACACCGGCCGCACCTCCGCCGGCCGCGTGGGCGACGCACCGCGCCTGGACGCCTCCATGGACGCGGCCCTGCTGCTGTCCGCCCTGGCTTCCCGCGCCGGCGACCGCGTCGACCTGCTTGCCTACGACCGCCGAGTACGCGCCCTGGTCCAGGGCCGCGCGGCCGGCGACCTCCTGCCGTCGCTGGTGAACGCGATGGCCACGCTGGAACCCGAGCTGGTGGAGACGGACGCCCGCGGCCTGACGGCGGCGGCACTCCGAACGGCCCCGCGCCGCTCCCTGATCGTGCTTCTGACGACGCTGGACGCGACACCGGTCGAGGAGGGCCTGCTGCCCGTCCTGAGCCGTCTGACGCAGCGCCACACGGTCCTGCTGGCCTCGGTGGCCGACCCGCACGTCGCCTCCATGGCGCGGGGCCGTGGAGACGTCGACGCGGTGTACGGGGCCGCGGCGGCCGCACAGGCCCACACGGAACGCGACCGCACAGCCGAACAGCTCCGCCGCCACGGGGTGACGGTCGTGGACGCGACACCGGAGGAATTGGCGCCGGCGCTGGCAGACGCGTATCTGGCTTTGAAGTCGGCGGGGCGGCTGTAGAGCGCCTTCCTGCGGGAGGGGCTCGGGGGGCAGTAAAACGCAGAAAGCCCCCGTGCCGAATGGCACGGGGGCTTTCTCAAGAATTGTTCGGCGGCGTCCTACTCTCCCACAGGGTCCCCCCTGCAGTACCATCGGCGCTGTAAGGCTTAGCTTCCGGGTTCGGAATGTAACCGGGCGTTTCCC
>BNBH01000037.1 GCA_014655195.1 Streptomyces cellulosae
CGCGGCCGTCGGCGCCTCGCGTGCCGCCGTCGACGCCGGCTGGTACCCGCACACCAACCAGGTCGGCCAGACCGGCAAGTCGGTGTCGCCGCAGCTGTACATCGCCAACGGCATCTCCGGCGCGATCCAGCACCGCGCCGGCATGCAGACCTCGAAGACCATCGTGGCCGTCAACAAGGACGCCGAGGCCCCGATCTTCGAGCTGGTCGACTTCGGCGTCGTCGGCGACCTGTTCGACGTCGTCCCGCAGCTGACCGAGGAGGTCAAGGCCCGCAAGGGCTGATCACCTTCCAAAACCGTCCGAGGCCCCCGCGACCGCACCGGTCGCGGGGGCCTCGTCGTGTCCCGCCGGGCGCGGTGGCGGCGCGGGCCGGCCCGTAGGACGGTGTTGACCGGCACGGAGACCGGCGGATACCGTCCTTCAACGAATTGTTGAATCCATATCGCGGAAACGCGACGACGGGTTCGGGGTCGCGGACGTCTGGGAGGGTGGCATGGGCCAGGACCGGCAGGAGCGGGTGTCGACGAGTCTCGCGGACGCCGTCGCCGAGGAGATCGGCGCCTCCCTCGCACCGGTCGACGCCGCACTGGAACGCCTCTACCCCGGCGACCCCGGCACCCGCCGGCCCGTGCACACGGTCTACGTGCCCGGCGACGAGTACACCGCGGACACCGTGCGCGCGTGGGGCGACCAGGCCCTCGCGGCGCTCGACGAACACGCCCCCGGCGCCGCGTCGTTCGGCGCGGTCCTCGGTATCGACAGGGCTCTCGCCGAGGACGTGTACGCCCGGGTGCGCGCCAAGCTGCAGCGCGAACCGATCGAGGACCTGCGCGTCGACTTCGAGGACGGCTACGGCCACCGCTCCGACGCCGAGGAGGACGAGACCGCCGCCCGCGCCGCCCGCCTGGTCGCCGAGGCCACCGCGCACGGCACGCCGGCCACCGCGGCTCCCTGGACCGGCATCCGCATGAAGTGCATGGAGGCCGCCGTCCGCGACCGCGGCATCCGCACCCTCGACATCTTCCTCACCGGCCTGATGCGGGCCGGCGGACTGCCCGGCGGACTCGTCCTCACCCTCCCCAAGGTCACCTACGCCGAGCAGGTCGCCGCCATGACCCGGCTGCTCGACGCCTTCGAGAAGACCTGGGGCCTCGCGCCCGGCCGCATCGGCTTCGAGATCCAGATCGAGACCAGCCAGTCCATCCTGGCCGCCGACGGCACCGCCACCGTCGCCCGCATGATCCAGGCCGCCGACGGCCGCGCCACCGGACTGCACTACGGCACCTTCGACTACAGCGCCTGCCTCGGCGTCTCGGCCGCCTGCCAGTCCTCCGACCACCCCGCCGCCGACCACGCCAAGGCCGTCATGCAGGTCGCCGCCGCCGGCACCGGGGTCCGCGTCTCGGACGGCTCCACGAACGTCCTGCCGGTCGGTACGACCGAGAAGGTCCACGACGCCTGGCGCCTCCACTACGGCCTGACCCGGCGCGCCCTCGCCCGCGCCTACTACCAGGGCTGGGACATGCACCCCGGCCACCTCCCCACCCGCTACGCGGCCGTCTTCGCCTTCTACCGCGAGGGCTTCGCGACGGCCGCCGCCCGTCTCCGGCGGTACGCCGAGCGGGCCGGCGGGGACGTGATGGACGAGCCGGCCACGGCGAAGGCCCTCGCCGGGTATCTGCTGCGCGGACTGGACTGCGGGGCGCTGGACGAGGCGGAGGTGACGCGGGAGAGCGGCCTGGACCGCGCGGGGCTGGAGTCGTACGCCTCGCCCCGGCGCGGAGGCCTGACGGTCTCGGCGCAGTGAGCGGCCGGCCGCCCGGAATTGCGACGCCTATCGAAAATCGATAGATTCCCATCGTGCTTCGAGTGGAGGAGGGGCGATGGGACACGTGACCGTGCTCGCGCTGCGCGCGGTGATCGCGGCGCTGCTGGCGGGCTCCCTGGCGGTGCAGACGGTGATGGTGCCGCTGCTGGCGAGCGACCTGGACGGGCTGGACGAGCAGTACGCGTACGTGCGGACCCCGCTCCTGGCCGTCGTGGTGCTCATCGTGCTGGCCGCCCAGACCGTGCTGATCTGCGTCTGGCGGCTGGTGACCATGGCCCGGCGCGGCACGGTCTTCTCCTACGCCGCCTTCCGCTACGTCCACATCGTGATCGGCGCGTTCGTCGCCGCGGCCCTGCTGGTCTTCACGCTGGGCGCGCTGCTGGCGCCGGGGGAGGCCGTCGCGCCCGGCGTGGTGCTGCTGGTCGGCGGGGTCGGCCTGGCGATCGTGGGCATCGCGCTCGTCGTCCTCGTCCTGCGGATGCTGCTGGCCCAGGCCGTGGCACGGGAGATGGAGGCGTCGCGGATGCGGGCCGAACTGGCCGAGGTGATCTGATGCCGATCGCCGTCGACATCGACGTGATGCTCGCCCGGCGCAAGATGTCCGTGGGTGAACTCGCCGAACGCGTCGGCATCACCCCGGCGAACCTGGCCGTCCTGAAGAACGGTCGGGCGAAGGCGGTCCGGTTCACGACGCTGGCGGCGCTGTGCGAGGTGCTGGAGTGCCAGCCGGGCGACCTGCTCCGCTACGAGCCCGACCACGCGTCGGCGGAACCGGCGGCGAACTCGGCGTAGCGCTATGCAGCGGGCGGGGCGCCCCTCGGGTCGGCCTCGGTCGTGGTCACGTACCGCTCCAGCCCCCCGGCCGTCACCAGTCCCTCCTCCTTGAACAACCGTGTCCCCTTCTCGCAGAGTTCGCGGTCCGCGCGGGCCCGGGCGGAGAAGGTTTCCGGTGTGGTGCCGAACAGGTCGCGCAGCCGGGGGAGGGTCGCCAGGAGGTTGGTCAGGAGGGGGCGTTGGCCCGGGTGGGTGCGTGGGCTGCCCGTGCCGTCGTGGAGGACGCCGCGGCGGTTGACGTAGGCGTACGCGCCGGGGAGCGTGCCGCCGTCGGGGAGTTCGATGCGGACGTCCGGCGCGGGGAGCCACGCGCGGCGGAAGTTGCCGTGCGGCAGCGGCACGCCCTCGCTCGCGTCGATCACCGTGAGCTGCCGGGCGTCCAGCCAGAGCACGAACAGCTCGCTCACCCGTCCCGGTGTCGCCACGGGGGAGTTGGAGACGTAGCCCATGAGGCTCACGTGCGCCGAGACGCCGATGCCGACGCCCGTCACACGGGCCCGCACCATGGGCAGCGGGGAGGTGATCCCCGAGTCGGCCAGCTTGTGGCGCAGTTGCGCGGGGCAGGCGTTGGAGCCGATCGAGATCACCGGCACCCGGTCCTCGAACGCCCACCGGTCCAGCGGCAGCAGCCTGTCCCCGTCGAGCAGCCCGGACTCGCGCGGCCAGGCCCCCGGATACTCCAGCGGATGCTCGCGCGGCACCACGTCCAGCCCCAGCGCCGCCAGCGTACGGTCCTCCATCGGCACCGAATCCGCTCAGTCCGCCGGGGGCAGCTCGCCCGAACCGCGGGTGATCAGGCGGGTCGGCAGTTCGATGCGCTCCGGGGCGATCAGCGTGCCGTCGAGCTGGCGGAACAGCCGTTCCGCGGCGGTCCGGCCGAGGGCGGCGGCGTCCTGCGCGACGACCGTGACGCCGGGCTGCAGCAGATCGGCCAGCTCGATGTCGTCGAAACCGACGAGGGCGACGGGGCGGGCGTGCTCGGCGAGCACCCGGATCACCGTGACGGTCACGCGGTTGTTGCCGGTGAAGATGGCAGTGACCGGCTCGGGCCCGGAGAGCATCTCCCGCGCTGCCCGGCGCACCCGCTCGGGGTCCGTGACGCCCAGGGACATCCACGCGTCGGCCACCGGTATCCCGGCGTCCTCCATGGCGGTGCGGTAGCCGCGCAGCCGCTCGGCCGCCGTGTGGATGCGGGGCATGTCGCCGATGAAGCCGATCCTGCGGTGCCCGTGCGCGATCAGATGGCGCACGCCGTCACACGCGCCCCCGAAGTTGTCGGACACCACCACGTCCGCGTCGATGTGCCCGGCAGGACGGTCCACGAACACCGTGGCGACCCCGGCCTTGATCTCCGGCTCCAGATAACGGTGGTCGTCACCGGCCGGGATCACCACCAGGCCGTCCACCCGGCGGGCGCACAGCGCCAGCACCAGCTCCTGCTCACGGTCGGCGTCCTCGGCGCTCGACCCGTTGATCAGCAGCGCGCCGTGGGCGCGGGCCACCTCCTCGACGGCCCGGCTCAGCGGGCCGTAGAACGGGTCCGCGAGGTCCTCCAGGACCAGGCCGATGCTGGCGGTACGGCCCTTGCGCAGCACCCGCGCGCTGTCGTTGCGGCGGAAGCCGAGCGCCTCGATCGCCTCCTGCACGCGCCGCTCGGTCTCCGGTGTCACGCCCGGCTCGCCGTTCACCACACGGGAAACCGTCTTCAGGCCCACCCCGGCGCGGGCGGCCACGTCCTTCATCGTCGGACGGTTGCCGTATCGGGTCCCTGGGAAGCGGTCGGTGCGGCGGGTCGTCTCCGGCACGATGCGGTGTCCTGTCCTGTCGGCCATGGGGATGCGTGAGTCCATGGGCTTGTATGAGGATGTGGCGTCGAGCATAGAGCCTGGACAACGTTGTCAGCGTCGGGAGACACTGTCCGACGCACACTCCGGCCCGCACCTGACCGCTCGACCGGGCCGTTGCGCGCGTTCCATGTGCTGCCTCGCGGTCGCGTATGGCCGTTCCCAGCGTGTTCTCTGATGGTTTCCGAAGGTTGACGGGGAGATCCGACTCTGATGCACACCGACCTCGTGGCTGCGCTCGACATCGGCGGCACCAAGATCGCCGGCGCGCTGGTGGACCGTGAGGGCCGGATCCTGGCCCGCGCCCAGCGCCCGACCCCCGCGCGGGAGGACGGCGACACCGTCATGGCGGCCGTCGGGGCGGTGATCGGCGAGCTCGCCGCGTCCCCCCTCTGGGAACGCGCGGGCGCGGTCGGCATAGGCAGTGCGGGACCCGTCGACGCCTCCGCGGGCACGGTGAGCCCGGTGAACGTGCCCGGGTGGCGCGACTATCCGCTGGTCGCCAAGGTGAGGGACGCGGCCGGCGGTCTGCCCGTCGAGCTGATCGGCGACGGGGTCGCCATCACGGCCGCCGAACACTGGCAGGGAGCGGCCCGCGGCCACGACAACGCGCTGTGCATGGTCGTCTCCACGGGGGTCGGCGGCGGCCTGGTGCTCGGCGGGCGCCTGCACCCGGGGCCCACCGGCAACGCCGGGCACATCGGTCACATCAGCGTGGACCTCGACGGCGACCCGTGCCCGTGCGGGGCGCGCGGTTGCGTGGAGCGGATCGCGAGCGGTCCGAACATCGCGCGGCGCGCGCGGGACAACGGCTGGCGGCCCGGCCCGGACGGCGACACCTCCGCCGCCGCGGTCGCCGGCGCGGCCCGCGCCGGCGACCCGGTCGCCGTGGCCTCCTTCGAGCGGGCGGCCCGGGCCCTCGCCGCGGGCATCGCGGCCACGGCGACGCTCGTCGAGATCGACATCGCGGTGATCGGCGGAGGCGTGGGCAAGGCGGGCGAGGTGCTGTTCGCGCCGCTGCGGAAGGCGCTGACCGAGTACGCCACCCTGTCCTTCGTCCAGCGCCTCACGGTCGTCCCGGCCCAGACGGGCACGGACGCGGGCCTCGTGGGCGCGGCAGCGGCGGCGCTGATGGGGCGGACGGACGTGGAGGTTGCGGGGGTGTGAGGGCCGCGGCCAGGCTCGGCCGCAGACTGGCCCCGGACCGGGGCGCATCAGGGTTCGGCCGGTCGCACGTCCGGACGGGGCGGTCGTGGCGACGTGAGTGGTTCGGCCGGTATGGGGGCGTGACCCCGTCGGCTGCGCCCTGATGCGTCCGAGGCTTGCCGGTGAGGCCCCCTGGACGGGGCGCATGCGGGATCGGCCGGTCAGCGCGTCCGGACGGGGCATCACGGCGATGCGTGAGCTTCTGCCGGGCCTCGGCGCTGCCCTGCACGGCTGCGCCGTCGCGCCTCCGAGCCCGCCGGAGACCCGACCCGGGACCCGGGAAAGCGGGCCGTGACCGAACGGCCCGTTCCGCAGTTGAGCCGGGCATGAAGAAGCGCAGCATGCTCGCCATCGCCTCCCTCGCCACCGGTTTCGTCGTCGCGGCCGTCACCCCGTCGCACGCGCTCACCGACGCCCCCTCCCTCGGTGCGCTCGACGTCGAGGACACGCTCAGCTCCCTCGACCGCACGGTCGCGGAGAACAACACGCTGGAGCTGGACGTCGACCGGGACGGCAAGGCCTGACGGGCCCCCGCGGCGTCGACGGCGGCGCCGGCACCCCTCCACCAGGGGCGCCGGCGCCGCCGTCACGTGTTCTCAACTTGATCTGGTTTCCGTGGCAGGGTGGAACGGGCAAGCCTCAGGGGGCCAACAGAAGAGGGGGAACCGTGATCGTCTGGATCAACGGGGCGTACGGGGCGGGGAAGACCTCCACCGCGCGCGAACTGATCGAGCTGATCCCGAACAGCACGCTCTTCGACCCCGAGGTCATCGGCGGAGCACTGGACCGGCTGCTCCCGCCCAAGCACCTCGCCGAGGTCGGCGACTTCCAGGACCTCCCGATCTGGCGACGCCTCGTGATCGACACCGCGGCCGCGATGCTCGCCGAGCTCGGCGGGACCCTGGTGGTCCCCATGACCCTGCTGCGCCAGGAGTACCGGGACGAGATCTTCGGCGGTCTCGCCGCCCGGCGCATACCGGTTCGCCATGTCCTCCTCGCTCCGGCCGAAACGATCCTGCGGGAGCGGATAGCCGGCCGGGAGGTCCCGGAGCACCTCCCCGACGGGGAGATACGCGTCCGGCAGTGGTCGTACGACCACATCGAGCCGTTCAAGGCGGCGCTCGCCGCCTGGCTCACCGCCGACGCCTACCCGATCGACAGCGGCTGCCTCACCCCGCGCGACACCGCCCGCCGCATCGCCGAGGCGGTCGGCAGCGGGGAGGTGCCCGCCTGCGACATCGTGCAGACGCCCGAGCCGACGGCGGAGACCGTCGCCGCGGGAGTGCTGCTCTTCGACGAGCAGGACAGGGTGCTGCTCGTCGACCCCACCTACAAGGCCGGCTGGGAGTTCCCCGGCGGGGTCGTCGAACGCGGAGAGGCGCCGGCGCGGGCCGGCATGCGGGAGGTCGCGGAGGAGACCGGCATACGGCTCCACGACGTGCCGGCGCTCCTCGTCGTCGACTGGGAGCCGCCCGCACCGCCCGCCTTCGGCGGCCTCCGGCTGCTCTTCGACGGCGGCCGCCTCGACTCCGAGGACGCCGGCCGCATGCTGCTGCCCGGCCCCGAACTCCGCGCCTGGCGCTTCGCCTCCGAGGCGGAGGCGGCCCACCTGCTGCCCCCGGTCCGCTACGAACGCCTGCGGCGCGCGCTGCGCGCCCGGGAGCGCGGGCGGGCGATGTACCTGGAGGGCGGAGTGCCGGTGGGGTGAGGTGCGCCCGCGGCTCGCGCGCCCCGGGGGCGTCACCGTGGCCGAGGCGCCTTGCGTCTGCTGCCCGAGGCGCGTTGCCCCGCGCAGCCGACGGCTCAGGCGGCGGCCTCGACGTCCACCCCCATGCCCGCAGGGCAAAGCCCCCGCCCGTCCGAGCCGGGGCTCCGCCCTCACCGGTGGGCGGACGATCAGGCCGCCCCGCCCGCGTAGTTGCGCAGGAACAGCGCCTCCGCCACCGACAGCCGCTCCAGTTCGTCCGGGGACACGCTCTCGTTCACCGCGTGGATCCGCGCCTCCGGCTCGCTCAGGCCGATCAGCAGGATCTCCGCCTTCGGGTAGAGGGCGGCGAGCGTGTTGCACAGCGGGATGGAGCCGCCCTGGCCGGCGTACTGCATCTCCTGGCCGGGGTACGCGACGGCCATCGCGTCCGCCATCGCCTGGTACGCCGGGCTGGCCGGGTCGGCGCGGAACGCCTGGCCCTGGCCGATCTGCTCGGTGGTGACCCGAGCGCCCCACGGCGTGTGCGACTCCACGTGCGCGCGCAGCAGTTCGGTCGCCTTCGCCGCGTCCATGCCCGGCGGCACCCGCAGGCTGATCAGCGCCCGCGCGCTCGCCTGCACGGACGGCGTCGCGCCGACCACCGGCGGGCAGTCGATGCCGAGCACGGTGACCGCGGGGCGCGCCCAGATACGGTCGGCGACCGTGCCGGAGCCGATCAGCTCGACGCCGTCCAGCACCTTGGCGTCCTTGCGGAACTGCTGCTCCTCGTACTGGATGCCCTCCCAGGCGCTGTCGCCGGACAGCCCGTCGACCGTGGTGCTGCCGTCCTCCGCGCGCAGCGAGTCCAGCACCCGCACCAGCGCGGCCAGCGCGTCGGGCGCGGCGCCGCCGAACTGCCCGGAGTGCAGGTTGCCCTCGAGCGTGTCGATCCGCACCCGCACCAGCGTCATGCCGCGCAGCGTGGTGGTGACGGTCGGCAGACCGGCGCGGAAGTTGCCCGCGTCGCCGATGACGATCGTGTCGGCGGTGAGCAGGTCCGGGTGCTCCTCGGCGTACCGCTCCAGACCGCCGGTGCCCTGCTCCTCCGAGCCCTCCACGATGATCTTGACGTTGACCGGCACGCCGCCGTTCGCCTTCAGGGCACGCAGCGCCAGCAGGTGCATGATGACGCCGCCCTTGCAGTCGGCGGCGCCGCGCCCGTACCAGCGGCCGTCGCGCTCGGTCAGCTCGAACGGCGGCGTGGTCCAGCCGGCCTCGTCCAGCGGCGGCTGCACGTCGTAGTGCGCGTACAGCAGCACGGTCTTCGCGCCCTCGGGGCCGGGCAGGTAGCCGTAGACCGACTGGGTGCCGTCCGGGGTGTCGAGCAGCGCGACGTCCCGGAAGCCCTCGGCGGTGAGCGCGTCGGCGATCCAGCGGGCCGCGCCCTCGCTCTCCTCACGGGGGAACTGGTCGAAGTCCGCCACCGACTTGAAGGCCACCAGTTCGGTGAGCTCCTCCTTCGCCCTGGGCATCAGTGAGGCGACGGTCACGGCGACCGGATTCGACGACATGGGCACGCTCCTTGTAGGTGCGACGTTGTGCAAGTGCGTACTTCTCGGTACGCGATGATCGTGTGGTGGTGCGTGAGTGACCCATGTAAGGGCCACTCACGCGCCGATCCTCCCACAGCGGACCGTGACGACCGCCGCCGTAGGATGCGGGAGGACAGCAGCGGCAGGCGGCGTGATCGGAGCAGCGGACCATCGTGAGCAGCGACAACTCTTCGGCGGACGACGTGCGGCAGGTGTGGGACGTCGTCGTGGTGGGCGCGGGACCCGCGGGGGCGTCGGCGGCCTACGCGGCGGCGGTCGCGGGGCGGCGCGTGCTGCTGCTGGAGAAGGCGGAGCTGCCCCGCTACAAGACCTGCGGCGGCGGCATCATCGGCCCGTCGCGTGACGCGCTGCCGCCCGGGTTCGAGCTGCCGTTCAAGGACCGGGTGCACGCGGTGACGTTCTCCAGCAACGGCCGCTTCAGCCGCACCCGCCGCTCCCGGCAGATGCTCTTCGGGCTCATCAACCGGCCCGAGTTCGACCAGCAGCTCGTCGAGCACGCGCAGAAGGCCGGGGCCGAACTGCGTACGGGCGTCGCCGTGCAGCGCGTCGAGCAGCACGGCTCGGCCGTGCCGGACCGGCGCACGGTCGCCGTCGTCCTCCAGGGCGGTGAGACGGTGCTCGCCCGTGCCGTGGTCGGCGCGGACGGCAGCGCGGGCCGTATAGGGGCGCACGTCGGGGTCAAGCTGGACCAGGTCGACCTGGGCCTCGAGGCGGAGATCCCGGTGCCGGAGACGGTCGCCGAGGACTGGAAGGGCCGGGTGCTCATCGACTGGGGTCCCATGCCCGGCAGTTACGGCTGGGTCTTCCCCAAGGGAGACACCCTCACCGTGGGCGTCATCTCACGGCGCGGCGAAGGGGCCGCCACCAAGCGGTACTTGGAGGACTTCATCGCCCGGCTGGGTCTCGCCGGATTCGAACCGGCCGTCTCCTCCGGGCATCTGACCCGCTGCCGGGCCGACGACTCGCCGCTGTCCCGCGGCCGGGTGCTGGTCTGCGGTGACGCGGCGGGGCTGCTGGAGCCGTGGACCCGTGAGGGCATCTCCTTCGCGCTGCGCTCCGGCCGGCTGGCGGGGGAGTGGGCGGTACGGATCGCCGAGGCGCACGACGCCGTGGACACCCGCCGCCAGGCCCTCAACTACGCGTTCGCCGTGAAGGCGGGCCTCGGCGTCGAGATGAGCGTCGGCAAGCGGATGCTGGCGGCCTTCGAGCAGCGTCCGGGCGTCTTCCACGCGGTGCTGACGGGCTTCCGCCCGGCGTGGAAGGCGTTCAAGGACATCACGCAGGGGTCGACGACGCTGGGCGAGCTGGTCCGTACGCATCCGATGGCCCACCGTGCGCTGATGGCGCTGGACCGGCGTCCGGCGGGCGGGGGCGGGGAGGGCGGCGCCGAGTAGCGGGCGGGGGCAGCTCCGGCCGGTGACCGGGGGTCAGTTCTGGACGGTGACCGGGGGTCAGTTCTGGACGGTGATCCGGAAGACCGGGTGGTCGGGGGCCGCCGCCAGGATCTCCTCGTCGGAGGACTTGGCGGTGACTCCCTTGAAGTACTGGTTCACCTCCCAGCCCCACTTCTCCAGGTAGGTGCGCAGGAGCGGCAGCTTCTCCTCGTCGGGGATCTCCACCGCCGTGAAGGTGCGCACCTTGCGGCCCACGCGCAGCTCACCGCCGCCGGCGGCCCGCATGTTGCGCACCCACTGGGAGTGGCCGCGCGCCGAGACCAGGTACTGCTGCCCCTCGTAGGTGTGCGGGTTGACGGGGATGCGCTGCATCTGGCCGCTCTTGCGGCCGCGGACGGACAGCTCGGCGGTGCCGGCCATGCTGATGCCGTGCCGGGCCAGCCAGCCGACGATCCGGTTGAAGCGGGTCGCGACGGGACCGGCGGTGAAGTAGTACGGGGCGGACGACGACATCGGGACCTCCTGGCAGGACGTGGGCAGAGCGCCGCTCTGTTTTGCGAGCACTGCTCTCGCTTTCGACTTCAGTGTGCCCGCTTCGGCGCGGTGACGCAAGAGCAGTGCTCTCGTTTGTGTGCGCCGCTCTTTTTTCGTGGAACACTGACTGCATGACGAGCACACCGCACGGTGCCCGCGCACGGGCGAGGATCGAGATCACCGCGGCCATCAAGGAGGAGGCGCGCCGGCGGCTCGCCGAGCAGGGCGCCGCCGAGCTGTCCCTGCGGGCCGTGGCCAGAACGCTCGGCATGGCGTCCTCCGCGATCTACCGCTACTTCCCCAGCCGTGACGACCTGCTGACCGCTCTCATCATCGACGCGTACGACTCCCTCGGCGAGGCGGCGGAAGCGGCCCTGAAGGCGTCCGCCGGGGCCGCCGCGGGGGAGCGCTGGACGGCCGTGTGCGAGGCCATCCGCGGCTGGGCGCTGGCGCACCCGCACGAGTACGCGCTGATCTACGGCTCGCCCGTGCCCGGGTACGCCGCGCCGGCGACCACCGTCCCAGCGGCCTCGCGGGTCGGCTTCGCCCTCATCGAGGTCGTCCGCGATGCCCACCGGACCGGGGAGCTGGACGTCCCGGCCGTTCCGGCGGACCTGGAGCCGGAGGCCGCGCGCATGGCGGCCGACTTCGTCCCCGACCTCCCGCCCGCGGTGGCCCCGGCCTGCGTCGCCGTCTGGGCGCAACTGCTGGGCCTGATCGGCTTCGAGGTCTTCGGCCAGTTCACCCGCATCGTGGAGGACCGGGACGCGTTCTTCCGCCACACGATCGGGGGCCTCGCCCGCACGGTGGGGATCCGGCAGGCCGGCCCTTCCTAGGACGCCTCGCGGTGCCGCCCGCAAGGTGCTCCTGCGACGGGCCCGACGCTTCCTGGGCGGCGGGCCCTCGAGGTCGGCCTGCGGCCCGGCGTCCGAGCTGTGCGCCCTGCGGTTCTGCCTGGGCGGTGGGCGTGGGCCCTGGTGGTGCTTCCTGGGCTCGCACCCTGCGGTGTCGCCCGCAGGCTGGGCCTGCGACGGGCCGGCGCCTTCCGGGCTCCGTGGCTCACCGTCGGCCCGCGGCGCCGTGTCTTCTGGGCTGCTCGCCCCGCGGTGCCGTCCGCGCGGGGCCTGCGACCGGCGAGTTCCCCCGGCTCCGCCCGCGCGCCCGGGCTGCTGCCCGGCGTCTCCCGCGCATCCCACCCGTAGCCCGCCCCGTACGGTCCCATGCCGCCCCGAGGCGCCTCCCAGGCCCCGGACCCTGCCCGGGCGTACTCCCCCGGAAGTACGTGTGATCACGCCGCCCGGCCGACGTCGCCCGACCGCCGGGGCGTCTAGCGTGGCGGACATGGACGAGCGGCATGGGCCCGGCACCGGCCCTCCGGAGCGGTGGCGCCCCGGTGGGCCGCCCCGTTGGTGGCGGTACGGCCCGCCCGGCTGGAGTCGTCGTGCCGCCGAGCGGGACGAGGACCCGGCGTCGGCCAGGCGCGCCCGGTTGCCGTGGCTCTCCACCGTTCTGTTCACCGCCTTCGTCCTGGTCGGCTCCGGCTTCGCCGACCACGCACAGGCGGGCGAGCGGGTCGCCCTCGACCCGCTGGGGCGGGTCCTGCTGTTCGTGTCGGGCGTGCTGCTGCTGTGGCGGTGGCGGCGGCCCGTCGCCGTGCTGTGGGGCACGGTGGCCGCCGTACTCGTCTACCTCGGGGCCGGATATCCGTACGGCCCCGTCCTCCTGACCGTCGCGGTGGCGTGTTTCGCCGCCGTCGTCTCGGGGCGGCGGTACGCGGCCTGGGCGGCGATGGGGACGCTGTGGGCCGGGCACCTGCTGCTCGTCCATGTGCTGTACCGGTGGCTGCCCCCGTCGGGCGACGACGCGGCACCCTGGACCGAGGAGATCGTCGTCGCCGCCTGGGCCGTGGCGCTGCTCGCCGTGTCCGAGCTGGCCCGCGTCCGCCGCGAACAGTGGGCGCGTGAGCGGGCCGAGCGGGCCCGTGCGGAGCGGCGGCGCGCCGACGAGGAGCGGCTGCGCATCGCCCGCGAACTGCACGACGTGCTCGCGCACAGCATCTCCGTCATCAACGTGCAGGCCGGCGTCGGACTCGCACTGCTGGACAGCGACCCCGAGCAGGCCCGCACCGCGCTCACCACCATCAAGGCCAAGAGCAAGGAGGCGCTCGGCGAGGTGCGCCAGGTGCTCGACACCCTGCGCGCCCCCGGAGCCGCCCCGCGCACCCCCGCGCCCGGCCTCGACCGGCTCCCCGAACTGGTCGAACAGGCCGCGAGCGCCGGACTGACCGTCACCGTCGAGGGTGAGCCGCCCCGGCTGTCGCCCGGCGCCGACCTGGCCGCGTTCCGCATCGTCCAGGAGGCCCTCACCAACGTCGTACGGCACTCCGGGTCCCGCGACGCGCGCGTGCACATCGGACGGAACGACGGGCAGCTGCGGCTGACGGTCGACGACGACGGGCCCGCCACCGGCGCCGACGCGGGCGGCACCGGCAACGGGCTCGCCGGGATGCGGGAGAGGGCCGCCGCGCTCGGTGGCACCGTCGAGGCGGGCACCCGCCCGGACGGAGGGTTCCGCGTGCTCGCCGTCCTGCCGATCCAGACCGAGGAGGACCGGTGATCCATGTGGTGCTCGCCGACGACCAGTCGCTGGTCAGGGCGGGATTCCGCGCTCTGCTCGACGCACAGCCGGACATCGAGGTGGCCGGTGAGGCGGCCGACGGCGAGGAGGCCCTGCGCCTGATCCGCGAGCTGCGGCCCGACGCCGTGCTGATGGACATCCGCATGCCCGCCCTGGACGGCCTCGCCGCCACCCGCCGCGTCACCGAGGACCCGGACCTCGGCGACGTGAAGGTGGTCATGCTCACCACCTTCGAACTGGACGAGTACGTCTTCGAGGCGATCCGCTCGGGCGCCTCCGGCTTCCTGGTGAAGGACACCGAGCCCGACGAACTGCTGCGCGCGGTACGGGCCGTGGTGGAGGGCGACGCCCTGCTGTCGCCGAGCGTGACACGCCGGCTGATCGCCGAGTTCGCCGCCCGCTCCAAGGAACCGGCCGCCGTCGGCGCCCTGTCGGAGCTGACCGAGCGGGAGCGGGAGGTGATGGCGCTGGTCGGGCTCGGCCTGACCAACGAGGAGATCGCCCGCCGTCTGGTGGTGAGCCCGCTCACCGCCAAGACCCACGTCAGCCGCACCATGGTGAAGCTGGGCGCCCGCGACCGCGCCCAACTGGTCGTCCTCGCCTACGAGTCGGGGCTCGTGCGGCCGGGCTGGCTGGGCTGAGACGCCCGCCGGAACCGCACCAGGACGGACACGGTCCGGACGGCGAACAGCGCCCCCGCGAGCACACCGCCCCCGCGCACCAGCACCGTCTCCACCACCCCCGGCAGCGCGAACAGCAGCGCCGGGCCCGCCACCGCGCCGAACACCACGGCCGCCGCGAAGGCCGCGCTGCACAGCGCGTACCCGATCTCGACGGTGATCGCGTCCCGTTCGGCCTGACCGCGCCGGCCGTTCCCGCGTGTCTGACGTCCCCCGTGTTCACGCATGCCGGGAGTGAAACAGGCGGGCGGCCGGCGGGCAAGCACCCCGGACTCAGACGATCGCGGACGTCTCCCGCCACAGCTCCGCGAGCGCCGCGTCACCCGTCACCGTCGGCACGGGCAGCCGGTTCCACAGCGACAGATACAGCTCGGCCGCCGGACCGGACACCTCGCACTCCGCGTCCCCGGCCGCGTCCCGCGTGGTCACCGGTGGCTCCTGCGACAGACGTACGGTCCACACCGCGTCCGCGTCCGTCGCGCGCACCCGGAGCACGCGCGGCTCGGGGGTGCGGACGCGGCTCCGGCGGCGGGCGTGGAAGCCGCGCAGCAGTTCGTCGACGCCGTCCACCGCGAAGTCCGTGGCGACGGGCGTCGGTTCGCCACCGAGCGCGGTCTCCGCGTCGTAGCGGTGCACGGCCGTCTCGTGGGCCTGGCGGCGGGCCCAGAAGCCGAGCCCGGTCTCGGCGGCGGGCAGGAACGTCCAGCACTCCACGTCCGGCTTCGCCTCGCGGAGCGTGTCGAGCAGCGCGCGGTGGCCGGCGCGGTACCAGGCGACCAGCTGCGGACCGTCCAGGTCCGGGTGCTCCTCCATCGGGCGGGGCGTCGTACACGCGTCGGCGACGAAGCCCGCCGCCCACCGGTGCACCACGCCCGTGTGCCGCAGCAGGTCCCGCACCCGCCAGTCCGGGCAGGCGGGAACGGGCGCGTCCGGCCCCGCCTGCTCCGCCGCGTCGGCCAGCGCGCGGCCCTCGTGATCGAGTATCTCCAGGTACCGGTCAGTCTCCATGGCCGGGAGTCTGCCCCACCAAGGGCCGCCGCGATCAGTGCTTTTCCCGGCACCCTACGGCAGCGGCGTCCCGCCCGTCGCGTTCATGATCTCCGCGGTGATGTACGACGCCTCCTGCGAGGCGAGGAACACGTACGCCGGGGCCATCTCGGCCGGCTGGGCCGGACGCCCGATCGGGGCCTGCTTGCCGAACTCCGCGGTGTCCGGCAGCGTCGCCGGGATCAGCGGCGTCCACACCGGACCCGGCGCCACGGCGTTGACCCGGATGCCCCGCTCGATCAGCATCTGCGCCAGCCCCTGCGTGAACGTGACGATGGCGCCCTTGGTGGTCGCGTAGTCCAGCAGGTGCGGACTCGGCTTGTACGCCTGCACCGACGCCGAGTTGATGATGCTGCCGCCCTCGTTGATGTGCGGCACGGCGAACTTGCACAGCCAGAACATGCCGTACAGGTTGGTGCGCAGCACCCGGTCGAACTGCTCGGTGGTGATCGCCTCGATGCCGTCAGGCTGCGACATCTGGTAGGCGGCGTTGTTCACCAGGATGTCGATGCCGCCGAACTCGGAGACCGCCCGGTCGATCAGCGCCCGGCAGTTCTCCTCCTCCCGGATGTCGCAGGACACGGCCACGGCACGCCGGCCGGCCTCCTCCACCCAGCGCGCGGTCTCGTCCGCCTCGTCCTTCTCGCTGTCCAGGTACGTGAAGACCACGTCGGCCCCCTCGCGGGCGAACGCCAGGGCGACCGCGCGGCCGATGCCGGAGTCCCCGCCCGTGATCACGGCCGTACGGCCGGTGAGGCGGCCGCTGCCGCGGTAGGAGTCCTCACCGTGGTCCGGCGGCGGGTCCATGGGGCCGGTCCAGCCCGGGTGCGGCTGGTCCTGGGAGGGGAAGTCGGGGGTGGGGTGCTGGTCGACGGGGTTCTGCTGCTCGCTCACGTTCTCTCCCGGATCCGCGCGGTGGTCGCTTGCGGCTTCCGCCGGGCGGAGGACCGGCGGACACCGACGACCGGGTACCCCGGCACCGCCAGGCGATCCCCGCCGGACGCTCAGTCCGTGCGCACGTTCCTGGTGGTGAACCCGATGGCGGTGGCGAGCGCCGCCAGCACCGCCACGCTGGTCAGGGCCGCCGGGAGGCTGTACCAGTCGGCCATGAACCCGATCGCGGGCGGGCCGAGCAGCATCCCGCCGTAGCCCAGCGTGGAGGCGGTCGCCACCCCGCTCGGGCCCGCAAGGGCACCCGCCCGCTCCACGGCGACGGGGAAGAGGTTGGCGAGCCCCAGCCCGGTCACGGCGTACCCCAGCAGCGCCGCCCACAGATACGGGGAGAGCGCGCCGAGCAGCATGCCGGCCGCGGCCGTGGAGCCGCCCATCAGGATCGTGCGGGTCCTGCCCAGCCGTTCGAGCAGTGTGGTGCCGCTCAGCCGGCCGATCGTCATGGCGAGCGCGAAACACAGGTACCCGACGGCCGCCGCGCCCGGAGAGGCGTCCAGGTCCTGCTCCAGATGCAGCGCGCCCCAGTCGGCCAGCGCGCCCTCGCCGTAGGCGGTGCACAGCGCGATCAGCCCGAAGACGACCACCAGGGCGCGGGTGCGCCGGTCGCGCCGGGGCGCGGCACCCTCGGCGGGCCGTCCCCCGTCCGCCGGGGTCAGCGGCTCGCAGCGCATCAGCGCCCGCCCCGCGACCGCCGTCACCAGCAGCGCGACCACGGCGAGCCCCGTGAGGTGTCCGGTGGGCGACAGACTGCCCGCGACCAGGGCGCCCAGCCCGGCGCCGATCATGCCGCCCAGGCTGAACGCGGCGTGGAAGCTGGGCATGATGGGCCGCCGCAGCGCCGCCACCAGATCGACGGCCGCGCTGTTGAAGGCCACGTTGATCCCGCCGTACGCCGCGCCGAACACCAGCAGCACGGCGCCCAGCGCGAGCGCGGAGTGGGTCAGCGGCGGCAGGGCCACGCTGACGCTCAGGAGCACCGCGCAGACGACGGTGACCGGATGGCTGCCGTACCTGCGGCACAGCCGGCCGGTCAGCGTCATGGTGATCACGGCGCCCGCGGAGACGCCGAGCAGCGCGAGCCCCAGGGCGCTCGCGGACGCCCCGGTCTGCTCCTTGATGGCGGGGATACGGACGACCCAGCCGGCGAAGACGAAGCCGTCGAGGGCGAAGAAGGCGGTCAGGGCGAGTCGGAGTCGGACGAGGTCGGTACCCGGCACGGCACTGTGCGGACGGGTTTTGTTTATCAGCGGCACAAAAGCAGGCTAGGCGCCGTCCCGAGGTCGCGGCAAGAGGTCCCGGGACGTGACGGAAGTGAGCCGGCGCACGGCCGGAGGGGTGGGTGGGTTAACCCGTGTGATCGTCCCGGATGGTGAGGCCGCGCGAGATGGCTGAGCGTGGATCAGGCCGGAGTCCGGGAGCGTTGTGCTGACGCGGAGTCAGCTGCCCGGGCCTCCAGCGGAAGGACTCTCAGATGCGCTCTGCCCGCATGGTGCTCGCCGCCGCGACGGCCACGGCGGCTCTCGCCATCGCCGCCCCCGCGGCCTACGCCGACCACGACGGTGACAGCGGACACGACAAGTCTTCCTACAGCAAGGAGTACGACAAGGAGAGCAAGCACGACAAGGACGACAAGTACGACAAGCCGCACGGTGGAGTCCACGCGGGCGGCGGCGCCCTCTCCGCGGTGACCGCCGACGACTGGGGCACCGCCAAGGACCCGAAGTACGACCCCGAGACGTACAAGGAGAAGGGCGACTCGGAGAGCGAGGAGTCCTGGAGCGGCAAGCAGGACAAGGAGTGGAAGCACGACAAGCCGCACGGCGGCGTGCACACCGGCGGCGGCGGTCTCGCCTCGCAGCCCGGTGTCACGGCGGGCGGCCTGGCGGCGCTCGCGGCCCTCGGTGCCGGCGCCTACGCGCTGCGCCGTAAGAAGGTCGCCGGGGACATGGCCTGAGCCATGCCCGGGGTCATAGGGGCCGGGGCCGTCCCGGCGCACCGCGCGCCACGACGGCCCCGCTCGCCCCTCCTGGCGAAGCCCTCCTCCTGACAAGCCGTAGAAAAGCCCTTCCGACAAGACCTTCGCCGCGCCCGAATGAGGTGGTTCCCCCGATGCCGGTCAGTGCCCCCACTCCCACCCAGCCCGACCAGGCGTCCCCGACGAGGCGCAGAGTGCGCTCCGTCATGACCGCGGTCTTCTGGGGCGGGGCCGGTCTGCTGCTGGCCACCACGCTGATGGGCGGCGGTGAGGACCCGCCCGACGACGCCCACGGACCGCACGCCTCCCGCACGGTCGCCGCGGCGCCCTCGGCAAGTGCGGCCGAGGGCGGGTCCGCCGCCTCGGCGTCCCCCGGCAAACACCTGCCGCGCTCCGCGCCGACCAGGCTGGTCATCCCGTCCATCGACGTGAACGCCCCCTTCACCACACTCGACGTCGACGGCGAGGGCCGGCTCGAGGCGCCCCCGCCGAACGACACCAACCTCGTCGGCTGGTACGCCAAGGGCGTCTCCCCGGGCGAGCTGGGCACCGCGATCATCGCCGGGCACGTGGACACCAAGACCTCCGCGGCCGTCTTCGCGCGCCTGAGCGAACTGGAGAAGGGCGACCGCTTCCAGGTGCGGCGCGCCGACGGCACCCGTGCCACGTTCGTCGTCGACGAGGCGGAGTCCTTCGAGAAGGACGACTTCCCGAACGAGCGTGTGTACGCCGACACCCCCGACGCGCAGGTCCGGCTCATCACCTGCGCCGGCGCCTACGACCGCGCCGCCAAGGACTACACGGAGAACCTGGTGGTCTTCGCCCACCTCGTCTGACCCTGGCGCGAAGTCTTACGACGAACGGCTGCCCGGAGGGGGAGGAACCCTCCGGGCAGCCGGATCTGTCACGCCGTGGAGCACTCCGCGCCGTTCAGCAGGAACACCGCCGGGCTGGTGTTGGTGCCCGACCGCGTGCCCGTGAAGCCCAGCGACACCGATCCGGCGGGCGGGACGGTCGCGGTGTACGGTGCCGCCTCGACGCTCACCTCCGCACCGCTCTGCGTCACCGTCCCGCCCCACAGGCTGGTGATCCGCTGGCCCGCCGGGAAGGTCCAGCGCAGCGTCCAGCCGTCCACCGCCGTGCTCCCGGTGTTGCGGACGACGACCTCGCCCTGGAAGCCGCCGGGCCACTCACCCGTCACCCGGTAGGCGACCGCGCAGGACCCGGCCGCCGGACCCGACGCGGTGGTGACGGTCACCGTCGAGGACCGCGCCGAACGGTTCCCGGCCGCGTCCCGGGCGTACACGGCGAAGGCGTACGACGTGTCCGCCGCGAGACCGGTCACGGTGGCCGTGGTGCCGGAGGACGAGGCGACGACGGTCTCCTGGCCGCCGGCGACCCGCACGACGTCGTAGCCGGTCACCCCGACCCCGTCGGTGGCCGCGCCCCAGGTCAGGGTCACGGAGGACGACGTCACCGCGGAGGCCGCGGGCGTACCCGGCGCGGTCGGCGCCGTGGTGTCGTCGCCCGAGCCGCCCCGGTAGACCGCGGCCTCCTCGGACGTGGCCGTGATCCCGTCCGCGCCGTCGAAGAGGCGCTGACCCCAGCTGGTCATCCGGTTCGGGTCGAAGCCCTCGACCATGTCCAGGTACTCGACGCCGCCGCCGTTGCCGCTCCAGGACCAGCCCAGGTAGCCGATGCCGAGCTGCCGGGTGACCGACAGGATGGCGTCCTCGTCCGGGTTGCCGTCGGAGTGGTCGTGCCCGAACTCGCCCACCACGATCGGGAGTTTCGCGGCGACGAACCGGTTGAGGTAGTCGTTCACCTCGGCGGCGGTGTCGAACACGCCGTACATGTGGATGGAGAACACCGTGTTGGCGTCCGGGTCGGCGGCGAACACGGAGGCCGCGTTGTCGCGCATGGTGAACGCCCAGTCCTGACCCCAGTTGGGGGCGTCGACCATCAGCGTGTGGTCGAACCCGGCCGCCCGCAGCTTCTGGATCGCCCCCTTGGTGTCGTCGGTCCAGCGCGCGTAGTCGGTGTTGCCGTGCGGCTCGTTGCCGATGTTGACGATGACGTACTCCTCCTGGCCGACGAGCGCGTCGCGCACCTCGATCCAGTAGTCGGCGGCGCGGGACAGCGTCACCGCTCCGCCCTGCTCGCCGTAGCCGGTGGTGTCGTGCACCTCCAGGACGCAGATCAGCCGGTTCCGCCTGCACTGCGCGACGACGTTCGCCACGTCGGCGGTGTCGTTGCGGGTCCACCGGCCGCCGCTGGACAGCACCACGCGCACGGTGTTGGCGCCCTTGGCCTTGATGTGGTCCAGCGAGTCGAGCTTGTCGGCGTACCAGGTGTGGGCGTGGTTGACGCCGCGCATCACGAAGTCGTTCCCGGACGCCTCGAGGAGCCGTCCGTTCTGCACGCGGAAGCCGGTGGGCGCCGCATGGGCCGGGGTGGTGGGGACGAGCAGCGTCAACAGCAGACCCGCGAGCGCCGCGAGGAGGGCGGCGGCCCAGGGGACGGTGCGAGAGGCGGTTCTCATGGCGGCTCCAGGAGAGAGGTGGGTGAGGACGTTCCTGGCGGAAGGTGTGCCGAGGTCAGGAGGCGGGCGTGGCCGCGCAGTCGGCGGTGGCGGCGGGAGTGGCTGACCCCGGACTCGTGGTGGCGATGAGCCCGAACGCCGTGCTCGCGCCGGGGGAGAGGGCGCCGTTCCAGCCCGCGTCGGAGACGGTGACCGTGCCGTCGGCGGCCGTCGTCAGGGTGCCGTTCCAGACCTGGGTGACCCGGGCGCCGTCGGCCGGGCGCAGCATCACCGTCCAGCCGCGGACGGGGGCGGCGGAGGTGTTCCGCACGGTCACCTCGGCCTGGTGGCCGCCCTGCCAGACGGAGACGGCACGGAAGGACGCGGTGCAGGTGACGCTGGGGTCACCCGGGTCACCCGGGTCACCCGGGTCACCCGGGGCACCCGGGTCGCCGGGGTCTTCAGGGTCACCTGGATCCCCGGGGCCGCCCGGGGCGGAGTCCAACTGCGCGGCGAGGGCGGGGAACCAGCGCGCGGCGATCTTCTCGTCGCCGGCCGCGTTGGGGTGCACGCCGTCGTAGGTGTCGGTGACGGTGTCGAAGCCCGTCCACTGGTCCACGACGACCACGGGGGAGCGGTCGGTACGGGCACCGGCGGCCCACGCGGGGATACGGGCGTTGAGGTCGACGACCCGCTGGGCGCACTCGGCGCAGGTGGCGGGGGCCATGGGGATCAGCTGGGCGACCAGGACGCGCATGTCCGGGTTGGACGCCCGCATCTGCGCCAGCAGTGTGTCGTAGGCGGCGAGGATGCGGTCGGGCGCGATGTTGCTCCAGACGTCGTTCGTGCCGAAGTGCATGACAACGATGTCTGGGCGGGTGGCGGTCAGCCGTGCGGGCAGCAGGCCCTGGCTCGCGACGTTGGTGACCAGTTCGCCGCCGTGGCCCTCGTTGTCGCCGTCGTGCGCGACCCCGCAGCCCTGCGGGGGCAGCGTGCCGACGAAGTCGATGCCGGTGTGGCCGGCGTCCTGGAGCCGGTTCCACAGCAGGGCGCGCCAGCAGCCGGGCGAGCCGGTGATGGAGTCGCCGAGCGGCATGATCCGCACGGGGTCGGCGGCCGCCGTGGTGTCCGGCGGGGCGGCGGCTGTCGCGGCGGGGGTGAGCAGGCCGAGCGGCAGGAGCAGGGCGGCCAGCAGGCCGAACAGCGCGCGTGCGGACAGGTGCGGTAGGCGCGAAGGCCGCGGTAAGTGCGGGCGGCGCAGCAGGCGGGTGTCGCGCATGGTGTCCCCTTCCCGGACATGGATGTGGGAGCGCTCCCATGCGGGACATGAAGCCACCGTTGTCGGTTACGCGTCAAGAGGTGCGGCGGGGATCGGTCGTGTGACCTGTGGGGGTGGGGAGGCGCCGGCCCGGGACACCGTGGGGTGTCCCGGGCCGACGCCAGGGATTCGACCGCCGTTCGACGACGGCGGGCTCTTCAGACGCCTCGGTCGGTGGGCGTACGGGATTCGGAGGACTCGGACGCCTCCGGTGTCTCTGGCGCCCCGGCCGTCGTGGTCGTCCGGCGTGGCAGCGCCTTCCGGATCAGCGGCCAGGCGAGCAGCAGCACCACGACCGCGTAGACGGTCACCGAGAACGGCGTGTTCACCAGGCCGGTGACGCTGCCGTCGCTGATCTGCAGAGCGCGGCGCAACTGCTGCTCGGCGGCCGGGCCGAGGATGACGCCGATGACGGCGGGCAGCACCGGCAGTCCGTAGCGCCGCATGCCGAAGCCGATCAGGCCGATGACCAGCAGCAGCACCAGGTCGATGATCTCGCCGCCGACCGCGTACGCGCCCACCGCCGCGAAGAACATGATCCCGGCGTACAGGTACGGACGCGGGATGCGCAGCAGCTTCGCCCACAGTGGCGCGAGCGGCAGGTTCAGGGCGAGCAGCAGCACCATGCCGACGAACAGCGAGGCGATCAGACCCCACACCAGGTCGGGTTCCCGCTCGAAGAGCAGCGGGCCCGGCTGGATGCCGTACTGCTGGAACGCGGCCAGCATCACCGCCGCGACCGCCGTGGTCGGCAGGCCCAGCGTCAGCATCGACACCAGCGTGCCCGCCGCGGAGGCGGACGCCGCGGACTCCGGGCCCGCCACACCCTCGATGGCGCCCTTGCCCCACTCGTCCTTGTGCTTCGACAGCCGCTTCTCCGTCACGTACGACAGGAACGTCGGGATCTCCGCGCCGCCGGCCGGGATCGCGCCGAACGGGAAACCGATGAACGGGCCGCGCGCCCAGGACTTCCAGGTGCGCCGCAGATCGGCGCGGCCCAGCCACGGCCGGCCCACCGGGATCGGCTCCGGCGGCCGGCGCCGCAGATGGGCGGCCACCCACAGCGCCTCACCGATCGCGAACAGACCCACCGCGACGATCACCACGTCCACGCCGTCGGCGAGATGCAGCGAACCGAAGGTCAGCCGCTGCTGCCCGGTCATCTGGTCCAGGCCGATCAGACCGATCGTCAGACCGATGAGCAGCGAGGCCAGGCCCCGGATCCGCGACGAGCCGAGGACGGACGTCACGGCGATGAACGCCAGCACCATGATGGCGAAGTAGTCCGGCGCGCCGATGTCCACCGCCAGGTCGGCGACCGTCGGGGCGAGCGCGACCAGCAGCAGCGTGCCCACCATGCCGCCCGCGAAGTGGCCGACGGCGGCGGCCGCGAGGGCCTGAGCGCCGCGCCCCGACTTCGCCATCGGGTTGCCCTCCATCGCGGCGACCACGGCGGCGCTCTCACCGGGGGTGTTCAGCAGGATCGAGGTCGTCGAACCGCCGAACATCGCGCCGTAGTAGATGCCGGCGAACATGATGAACGCGCCGGTCGGGTCGAGCCCGTACGTCACCGGCAGCAGCAGGGCCACCGCCATCGCCGGGCCGATGCCCGGCAGCACGCCGATCGCCGTGCCGAGCAGCACGCCCACCGCGGCCCAGAGGAGGTTGAGCGGGGTGAGGGCCGTGCCGAAGCCGTCCAGCAGGGAGTTGAGGGCGTTCATGTCACAGCACTCCCATCAGCGGACCGCCGGGCAGCGGCACTCCGAGCAGCTTGTCGAACAGGGCGTAGGCGGCCAGCGAGAGCACCGCCGCGATCAGCGGGTCGCGGTCCACCCGGCGGCTGCCGAGCGCGTACGCGGCACCCCAGAACAGCAGGGCGCCCGCGGCGGGGAAACCGAGCGGCTCGATGAGGACGGCGGAACCCAGGAACACGCCGGACAGCAGCAGGACCGTGCGCCAGTCCGCCGGTTCGCCGAGATCGACGTCCTCACCGGTCTCCGCTTGGCCCCGGCCGCCGCGCAGCACGTCGACGGCGAGGAGGGCGGCCACGATCAGCAGGCCGATGCCGACCACGACGGGCACGGTCTTCGGCCCGACCGGGCCGCGCTGGGTGATGTCGACGTTCATGGTGAGGGCGTCGGTGAGGACCAGCACGCCGAGGGCGAGAAGCAGGATGCTGACGCCCAGTTCGGAGTGGTCGCGGAGCCAGGAACGGGCGGTGCGGGGAGTACCGGGGGCGGCCGGCTGTACCGGCTCCGCCTTCGGCTCGGGCGTCGGGGCGGCGGGAGTCGTCACAGTCCGAGCTCCTTCAGCACCGACACCACGCGCTCGTCCTCGGCGGCGAGGAACGCGCCGAACTCGTCGCCGGTCAGGAACGCGTCGTCCCAGCCGTTGCGTTTCATGGACTCCTGCCACTCCTTCGAGTCGTGCAGCGCCTCCAACAGCCGGACGAGCTTGCCGCGTTCGGTGTCGGTGAGGCCGGGCGGTGCGACGACACCCCGCCAGTTCGTGAACTCCACGTCGTAGCCGGACTCCTTGAGCGTGGGCGCGTCGAGGCCCGGTACGCGCTCAGGGCCGGTCACCGCGAGCAGCCGCAGCTCGCCCGCCTCGATCTGGTCGCGGTACTCGCCGACCCCGGAGACGCCGAAGGCGACCTTGCTGCCGAGGATCGAGGCGAGCAGCTCGCCGCCGCCGTCGAACGGGATGTAGTTGACGTCCTTCGGGGCGATCCCGGCGGCCTGCGCCATGAGCATCGGCGCGAGATGGTCGGGACCGCCGGGGGACGAACCGCCGCCCACGGGAAGCCGGCCGGGAGCCGCCTTCCACGCCTTGATCAGGTCGTCGATGTCCTGGTACGGCGAGTCCTTGGCGACCACGACCACGTCCTGCTCCTCCGTGAGCCGGGCGATGGGGGTCGTGTCGGCGAGGGTGCGGGGCGCATCGTTGGAGCGGACGGCGCCGACGACGCCGAGCCCCATCGACATCGCCAGCTTGCCGTTGCCGCGCTCGTTCACCAGACGGGTGAGGCCGACCGTGCCGCCGGCGCCGGGGAGGTTGAACACCTCGATGGAGCGGGTGAGTCCGGCGTCCTCGGCGTTCTTCGCGGCGGTGCGGGCGGTGATGTCGTAGCCGCCTCCGGGCGTGTTGGGAACCATGAGGCGCAGGCCCGGGATGTGGGTGCCGCTCTCGGCGCCGCTGCCGGTCGTGAGCAGCGGAGGGCCCACGAGGACGAGCAGAGCGGCGCCGAGCAGGGCGAGGGGTGTGCGCAGGCGCACGGGTGCCACCACCTGTCGGTCGGGTTGTGGGGGTCGGGTGATACGGGGGGTTCGGGAGGGTTGTTCCGGGGTGCGTCACCCGTGGAGGGGGCGGGTGACGCGGGCCACATGGTGCCTGGGCGGGGGCGGGGTGTCGCGGTTACGGAAGCAATGGAGGTTGTGGTCGTTGTGTCAGTGCGTCGGTCGCTCCCGGTGCAGGTCTGCGGCAGGGTCCTTTGCCGGGTGAGGGGCGGGGGTGATGATGGGGCGCATGTGGGACGGGGAGGATGCGGGTCAGGTCGGCAGGGCCGGTGTGGCCGGCGGGGCCGAGCGGGCCGACGGGGTCGGCGGAGTCGGTGGCGAGGCCGTCGGCGTGCTGGTGGTGGACGACGACTTCCGGGTGGCGCGTGTGCACCGGGCGTACGTCGACCGTGTCGACTCCTTCCGGGTGGTCGGGGTCGCCGGCAGCGGTGAGCAGGCGCTGAGCGCCGTCGACGAACTCCGTCCCGATCTCGTGCTGCTCGATCTGTATCTGCCCGACGTGTTCGGCCTCGATGTCATCCCCCGGCTGCGGACCGCCGGGCACGACTGCGACGTCATGGTCGTCAGCGCCGCGCGCGAGGCGGACGCGGTGCGCGGCGCCGTGCGGCACGGTGTCGTCGACTACCTGCTCAAGCCCTTCGACTTCGAGGACCTGCGGGGGCGGCTGGAGCGGTACGCGGTGCAGCGGGGGATGCTGCGGGACACCGTGGTGCGCGGGCAGGCCGACGTCGACCGGGTGCTGGCGGGGGCGGCGATGCCCCTACCGCCGTCCGTGCCGTCCAGGCTGCGCCGGCTGCCCAAGGGCATGAGCACGGAGACCGCCGGGCTGGTCGAGCGGACGCTGCGGGAGGCGGAGGGAAGCCTGTCGGCGAGCGAGTGCGCGCAGCTGACCGGTGTCTCGCGGGTCAGCGCGCGGCGGTATCTGGAGTACTTCCACGCGGTCGGGGCGGCCGAGGTGTCGCTGAGGTACGGGGCGACCGGGCGGCCCGAGCGGCGGTACCGGTTCGTGGCGGCGGGGCGAGGGGTTGTCTCCGGGAGGGGGCGGGCCTAGGGTCGGTCGCAGGTGGGGAAAGCGCTTTCTGTACCGGCCGCTTGCCGCGCCTCCTGTCGCTACGGCCTGTTGCTCTCCGAGGAGCGCCGCATGACCTCGTCTTCCGGCCGCCGTCGCGCGGCTGTCGTCGGCACCGGTGCGATCGTCGGCGGCGGGCATCTGCCCGCGCTGCGGGCGCACGCCGACCGTGTCGCACTCGTCGCCGCCGTCGATGTCGACGCCGGCCGCCTGGACGCCTTTCGCGCGGCGGCGGGGGCGGAGACGGGGGAGGCGGTGGCGGGTTTCTCGTCGGTGGAGGCGATGCTGGACGCCGTACGGCCCGATCTGGTGCTCATCGGCACGCCGCCGTCGCTGCACCGCGAGCAGACCGTCGCCGCGCTGAAGGCGGGCGCCTGGGTGCTGTGCGAGAAGCCGCTGTGTCTGTCGCTCGCCGAGTACGACGACATCGCGGCGGCGGAGGAGGCGTCCGGGGCGTACGCCTCGGTGATCTTCCAGCACCGGTACGGCAGTGGGGCCGTGCGCGCGCGGGAGTTGATACGGGGCGGGGAGCTGGGCGCGCCGCTGGTGGCGCATTGCCAGACCACCTGGCACCGGGACGCCGCGTACTACTCCGTGCCCTGGCGGGGGCGATGGGCCACCGAGGGCGGCGGGCCGACGATGGGGCACGGGATCCACCAGTACGACCTGCTGCTGCATCTGCTCGGGGAATGGGAGGAGGTGCAGGCGATGGCGGCGCGGCTGGTGCACGACACGGAGAGCGAGGACGTGTCGACGGCGTTGGTGCGGTTCGCGGGCGGGGCGTTGGCGACGGTGGTGAACAGTGTGCTGTCACCCGATGAGGTGAGCCGGGTGCGGGTGGACTGCGCGGACGCGACGGTCGAGGTGACGCATCTGTACGGGCATCGGAGCGGGGACTGGGTGTACACGCCCGCGCCGCATGTGGCGGAGGAGCGTGTGGACGCGTGGTGTGAGGTGGGGGAGGACGTGCCCAGTTCGCACACCGCGCAGTTGGGGTTCGTGCTGGACGCGTGGGCCGCCGGGGTGCGGCCGCCGGGGAGCGGGCGGGAGGCGCGGGACACGCTGGAGTTCGCCGCCGCGTTGTACAAGGCGGCGTTCACGGGGCGGGTTGTCCGGGCGGGGGAGATCGGGCCGGGGGATGCCTTTTACGAGGCGATGCACGGGGGGTTCGGGGAGAGCTGGAGTGGGCGGGGGCGCGGGCGTGTTGGAGGGGTGGGGAGGGGCTGATGCTGCGGGTGGTGCATGCCTACGGGGACGCCGTGGGTGTGAGCGTGGGGGATGCCGAGATTCTGCGGTACGTGTACCGGCCCGATCCTGAGGCGTTCGAGTCGCGCAAGCCGTACGCGCATCCGGTGCGGACGCTCGGGGGGAGGGTGGTGACCGGGTACCGGCCGAGCGACCACCGGTGGCACAAGGGGGTGCAGATGACGGCCAGTCATCTGTCCGGGCAGAACTTCTGGGGCGGCAACTCGTATGTGCACGGGCGGGGTTATCTGCCGCTGCCGGAGCGGATCGGGTGGATGCGGCACGACGGGTTCTCGTCGTTCGAGGTGGGGGAGGACCGGTTCGCGTGTGTGGAGGACCTGACGTGGGTGGAGAACGGGGGTGAGGAGTGGGCGCGTGAGGAGCGGGGGTTGAGTGTTCACTCCGTGGATGCGGCGGCGGGTGTCTGGGTGTTGGACTGGTCGATACGGCTGACCAATGTGCGGGGCGAGGAGCTGCGGTTCGGGTCGCCGACCACGGCCGGGCGGGAGACGGCCGGGTACACCGGGCTGCAGTGGCGGGGGCCGCGGGACTTCACCGGGGGGACGGTGTTCGCGCCGGGGGTGGAGGGGGGTGGGGGTGGGCCCGGGGAGCGGTTCATGGGGACGCGGGGGCCGTGGCTGGGGTTCACGGCGGAGCGGGACGAGTGGGACGGGGCGTCGACGGTGGTGTTCGCGCATGCGCCGGAGAATGTGGCGTCGCACCACTGGTTCGTGCGGTCGGAGCCGACTCCGTCGGTCGCCTTCTCATGGGCGTTCTTCGAGGAGTTCGGGTTGCCGGCGGGGGAGTCGTTCGGTTTCCGGTACCGGGTGGTCGTCGCGGACGGGGCGTGGGGGAGTGAGCGGGTGGAGGAGTTCTTGGCGGGGGTGCCGTGGTGACTCCGGTGCCGTTGCCGGGGGTGGGGGGGACCTGAGGTACCTGGAGGGCGCGGGGGTGTGGGAGGCCGAGCCGAGCCGGCGGGGTGGGTTGGGCATGTCTGGCCGGCGCCACGAGTACGAGATTCCTGTGCGAGGCCGGCGGTGCGTCGTCCTGTGCGGTGGGGGTTGCGGTGTGACGCCTGCGGCGCAGGGGGGTCACGCGGACGACCACCGCCTCCTCGCGATCTGGCGCCGGGAGTGGGACCAGGACCGCTCCTGACCTCCCGCCCCGCCTACCTCGGGCGCCGAGGCCCCCGTGGGTACGACGCCGGGAGGCGGGCCGAGGCGACCGCCAGGGCCGTCGCCGCCGACGCCACTCCCAGAACAGCCCCTGCCGCCACATCGCCCGGGTAGTGCACCCCCGTGTGGATGCGGGAGTACCCCACCGCTCCCGCGAGCGCGCCAAGCGGCACCGACGCGGCGGGCAGCACCGTGCCCACCGCCGTCGCGAAGGCGACCGCCGATGCCGTGTGGCCGGACGGGAACGACGCCGACATCGGCATCGGCACATGGCGGTCCAGCGTCACCCGGGCCGCCTCCCGGTCCGGGCGGTCGCGGCGGACCAGTCGCTTGCCGAGCAGGTTGGCCGAGGCGGACGCCAGCGCTATGGCGCCGACCCCGGCGAGCGCCGCCCTGCGCGGGCGGGAGCCGGCCAGGGCCAGGGCGCCGGCGATGGCGAACGAGATCTTGGAGTGGTCGGCCGCGTGGGAGAGCTTGCGCAGCGCGCGGTCGAGGGTCGGCGTGGGGGTCGCGGCGACCGCCGCGTACAGCGCGCCGTCCACCGCTCTGAGGTCCCGGAGCACCTCGGAGGCGATCCTGCGCAGTCCGTCGGCGGGCCGTACGGGTGCGGTGCGCTCACTCATCTGTCTCTCCCGCGGTGACGTCGTCCAGGTGCCCACGGTACGCATGATCCACGCGGCGGGCCCGCCCGCCCCGCCCGTACCCCGTTCAGGCCGCCCGGAACGTCCGCAGCCGCAGCGAGTTGCCCACCACGAAGACCGAGGAGAACGCCATGGCCGCACCCGCGATCATGGGGTTGAGCAGACCGGACGCCGCGAGGGGCAGGGCGGCGACGTTGTAGGCGAACGCCCAGAACAGGTTGGACCTGATCGTGCCCAGGGTGCGGCGGGCGAGCCGGACGGCGTCCGCCGCTGCCCGCAGGTCGCCGCGGACCAGCGTGAGGTCGCCCGCCTCGATCGCCGCGTCCGTGCCGGTGCCCATCGCCAGGCCCAGGTCGGCCTGGGCGAGGGCCGCCGCGTCGTTGACGCCGTCGCCGACCATGGCCACGGAACGGCCCTCGGACTGCAGGCGCTTGACGACGTCCACCTTGTCCTGCGGGAGCACTTCCGCGATCACGTCGTCGGGGGCGATGCCCACCTCGCGGGCCACCGAGTGCGCCACCGCCTCGTTGTCGCCCGTGAGGAGGACCGGGCGCAGCCCCAGCGCGCGCAGGCGGCGGATCGCCTCCGGGCTCGTCTCCTTCACCGTGTCGGCGATCTCCAGGACCGCGCGGACCTCGCCGTCCCAGGCGACCACGACCGCCGTGTGGCCGGTCGCCTCGGTTTCGTCGAGGGTGCGTGCGAGGGGCTCGGGCAGGGGGAGGGACCAGTCCGTCATCAGGCGGGGGCGGCCCGCCAGGACCGCGTGGCCCTCGACCATGCCCTGGACGCCCAGGCCGGGTACGGCCTTGAAGTCCTCCGGGGTGGGCAGGGTGCCCAGTTCGGCGAGCGCCGCGTCGGCCACCGCTCGGGCGATCGGGTGTTCCGAGGCGTGTTCCAGGGCGCCTGCCAGGCGCAGCACGTCCGTCTCGTCGGTGCCGGGGGAGTGGACGGCGACCAGGCTCATCCGGCCGGTGGTGACGGTGCCGGTCTTGTCCAGGACCACCGTGTCGACGCGGCGGGTGGACTCCAGGACCTCCGGTCCCTTGATGAGGATGCCGAGCTGGGCGCCCCGGCCCGTGCCGACCATCAGCGCGGTCGGGGTGGCGAGGCCGAGGGCGCAGGGGCAGGCGATGATCAGGACGGCGACGGCGGCGGTGAACGCGGCCGTGGCGCCCGCGCCGTTGCCGATCCAGAAGCCCAGGGTGGCCAGGGCGAGAGCGATGACCACGGGGACGAAGACGGCGGAGATACGGTCGGCGAGCCGCTGGGCGGACGCCTTGCCGTTCTGGGCGTCCTCCACCAACCGTGCCATTCGGGCCAGTTGAGTGTCCGCGCCGACCCTGGTGGCCCGTACGACGAGACGGCCGCCGGCGTTGACCGTGGCGCCCGTGACCGGGTCCCCGGCGGTGACCTCGCGCGGGACCGACTCGCCCGTCAGCATCGACGCGTCCACCGCGGAGGAACCCTCCACGACCGTGCCGTCGGTCGCGATCTTCTCGCCGGGGCGGACCAGGAAGTGGTCACCGACCGTCAGTTCCGCCGTGGGGCGGGTCTCCTCGCGGCCGTCCGGGAGGAGGACCGTGACGTCCTTGGCGCCCAGCTCCAGCAGCGCGCGCAGGGCGGCTCCGGCCCTGCGCTTGGCCCGTGCCTCGAAGTAGCGGCCGGCCAGGATGAACGTCGTGACGCCCGCCGCCGCCTCCAGGTACAGGTTCCCCGCGCCGTCCGAGCGGGCCACCGTGAACTCGAAGGGGTGCGTCATGCCCGGCGTGCCCGCGGTGCCGAGGAAGAGGGCCCACACGGACCACAGGAACGCGGCGGTCGTGCCGACGGAGACCAGCGTGTCCATCGTGGCCGTGCCGTGGCGGGCGTTGGTGAGGGCCGCGCGGTGGAACGGCCAGGCCGCGTAGGTGACGACGGGCGCCGCGAGGGTCAGGGACAGCCACTGCCAGTACTCGAACTGCAGGGCCGGGATCATCGCCATCGCGACGACGGGGGCCGACAGCACGATCGCCGTGATCAAACGGTCGCGCAGCGGGCGGAGTTCGTCCGGTTCGGCCCGCTGGTCCTCGGAGGGCGAGGGTTCTCTCGCCGTGTAGCCCGTGGCCTCGACCGTGGCGATCAGGTCGGGGACGGTCACGCCGGCGCCGTAGCTGATCCGGGCCTTCTCGGTGGCGTAGTTGACCGCGGCGGTGACGCCCTCCATCCGGTTGAGCTTCCTCTCGATCCGCGCGGCGCAGGACGCGCAGGTCATCCCTCCGACGGAGAGTTCCACCTCGGTCTCGGCGCCGGTCGCACGGACGGTCATCGCTGGCTCCTCACGGATACGGGGTGGGGGTATCCCCTCACGGGCTCTCTGTATACCCCGGTAGGGTATGCGATGCAAGGTGCTGCCTGACTTGACTTGGTACCCCCCAGGGGTATCGTGAGCTGTATCGATCGGCCTGTGACGGGTTGCGGGCCGCCGCTTTTTCCAGGGGAGAGACGGCCATGAAGACCGGAGTGAAGATCACCGCGTTCGCCGCCGCGCTGGCCGGCGCGTTCGGCACCGCATACGGGGTCGGCCAGACCTTCGACCCGGTCGTCGCGGAACGTTCCCCGGCGCACGAGGAGCGGCACCCGTCGGCGGCGGCGGAGAGCGACCACGGCGGGACCGCCGCGCACGCGCCCGGCGGGCTGCAGATCTCCGAGGACGGGTACACCCTCGACCTGGACACCTCGACGGTGACCGCGGGCGAGCCCGCCGAACTGCGGTTCACCGTGCGCGACGCCAACGGGCGGGCGGTCGACGAGTACCGGCGGGAGCACGACAAGGAGCTGCACCTCATCGTGGCCTCCCGCGACCTGGTGACCTACCGCCACCTCCACCCCGAGCGCGCCCCCGACGGCACCTGGAGCACGCCCGTCGACCTGCCCCGCGCCGGCGGCTACCGGGTGTTCGCCGACTTCACCCCGGACCGGCCGGGCGCGGAGAGCCTCACCCTCGGCGCCGACCTGGCCGCCTCCGGCCCCTACAGCCCCCGCCAGCTGCCGCGTCCCTCCGCCACGGCCCGCGTCGACGGCTACGACGTGAAGCTGACCGGGACGCTGACGCCCGGCCGGGCGAGCGAGCTGCGTCTGACCGTCTCCCGCGACGGCAGGCCCGTCACCGACCTCCAGCCCTACCTCGGCGCCTACGGCCATCTGGTCGCCCTGCGCGCCGGAGACCTCGCCTATCTGCACGTCCACCCCGAGGGCGAGCCGGGCGACGGCACGACCAGGCCGGGACCGCACGTCTCCTTCAGCGCCACGGCCCCCAGCGGCGGCAGCTACCGCCTCTTCCTGGACTTCAAGCACGACGGAGTCGTCCGCACGGCCGCCTTCACCGTCGAGGCCGGGAAGGCCGCGCCGGAACAGCCCGCGTCACCCGGCCACACGGAGACGCCCGGCCACTCCTTGGACGGTCACGGCCACTGAGGCCGCACCCCGCGTCCGGACAGGAACCCGGACCGCCGCCCGACCAGGCCGGACACCGAGCCGCTGTCCGGGACATGCAGAAGCTGTGGCCTCGGGCCGACGAACCGAGCAGGGTTCCTCCCGGCGACCGGGCAGCCGTCGGGCAGCCGGCGCCGTACCGGTTTCCCGGATGAGGAGGCACCTGTGCGCGCTCGTCGGGTTCTCGCAAGCATCTCCCCAGGAGGGGCCCTCGCCCCGGGGGCGTCAGCCGTCCCGGCCCAGGCCGCGGACCCGTACGTCGTCCACGGCACGTACTCCACCAGGGCCACGTGCGTGGACGTGGGCAGCACCGGCGAGTTCCACGGCCCGTGGCTCGCCTGGAACTGCACCAGGGTGGTCAACGGCTACCAGCTCTGGGCCAAGTAACAGCTGTACAGCTGACCGCCGCCACGGGGGACGACGGCCCGCGCCACGGCGCCGGCGCGGGTCCGCGACGGTCAGCCGAGCGCCCGGTCCAGGTTGTAGGCCGCGCTGATCAGCGCGAGGTGGGTGAACGCCTGGGGGAAGTTGCCCTGTTGGTGGCCCGTGTGGCCGATCTCCTCGGCGTAGAGGCCGAGATGGTTGCCGTAGGTGAGCATCTTCTCGAAGGCAAGGCGGGCCTCGTCCAGACGGCCCGCGCGGGTGAGGGCCTCGACGTACCAGAACGAGCAGATGGAGAACGTGCCCTCCTCGCCGTGCAGGCCGTCGGGGCTGACGTCCGGGTCGTAGCGGTAGACCAGCGAGTCGGAGACCAGCTCACGGGTCAGACAGTCCAGCGTGGACAGCCACTTGGGGTCCTTCGGCGCGATGAACTTCGACATCGGCATCATCAGCAGCGCCGCGTCCAGCACCTCGCCGCCCTCGTGCTGGACGAACGCCCGCAGCTCGTCCGACCAGCACTCGGTCATGATCCGCCGGTAGATCGCGTCCCGGCACTCCATCCAGTGCGGCAGGTCCGCGGGCAGACCTCGGCGGCGGGCCATGCGGACGCCCCGCTCGATCGCCACCCAGCACATCAGCCGCGAGTACAGGAAGTTCTTCCGCCCGCCCCGCGTCTCCCAGATGCCCTCGTCCGGCTGGTCCCAGTTCCCGCACACCCAGTCGACCAGCGCCGTCACATGGTCCCACTGCGCGCTGGAGATCGGCTCGGCCCACTTGTCGTACAGGTAGATCGAGTCGATCAGTGCGCCGTAGACGTCCAGTTGGAGCTGGTCGGCCGCCGCGTTGCCGACCCGGACCGGGCGCGAGCCGCGGTGGCCCTCCATATGGTCCAGGGTGTACTCGGCCAGGTCGGTGCGGCCGTCGATGCCGTACATGATCTGCAGCGGGCCCGACGGTTTGCCGTCGCCGGGGCTGATGTGCCGGGAGACGAACGCCATGAACGCCTCCGCCTCCTCGGTGAAACCGAGACGCAGCATGGCGTACACGCAGAACGCCGCGTCGCGCACCCACATGTACCGGTAGTCCCAGTTGCGTTCGCCGCCGAACTCCTCCGGCAGGCTCGTCGTCGGCGCGGCGACGATCGCCCCCGTGGGCGCGTACGTGAGCAGCTTCAGCGTGAGCGCCGAGCGGTGCACCATCTCCCGCCAGCGGCCCCGGTAGCGGGACGCGGACAGCCAGTCCCGCCAGTAGCGCACCGTCGAGGCGAACTCCTGCTCCGCCTCCTCGTGGGCGCACCCGCGCGGCGCCAGCTCACCGCCGACCTGGTCGAGCGCGAACACCGCCGTCTCGCCCTCGGCCAGCTTGAACTCCGACCGCACGTCGGGTCCGTCCTGCTCCAGCGGGACGGTGGCGGTGAGCGCCAGGTCCAGCGCCTCGGACTCGAACACGGCCACGTCGCCCAGGAGCCGCAGCGTGTGCGGCAGCGCCGCGTAGCCGAACCGCGGCGCGATCAGCGCGCGGAACGGCAGCGACCCGCGCACGCACAGCACCCGCCGGATCAGCCGGTGCCGGCCCTCCTCCACACACGCCCCGGACACGGGCATGAAGTCCTGTACCTCGCCGACGCCGTCCTCGGTGAAGAACCGCGTGATCAGCACGTTGGTGTCGGGGAAGTAGAACTGCTTGGTGCGGGCCGGCACGGCCGCCGCCAGCTCGAAGCGGCCGCCCCGGTCGGTGTCCAGCAGCGCCGCGAACACGCTCGGCGCGTCGAAGCGCGGCGCGCAGTACCAGTCGATGGTGCCGTCCGTCGCCACCAGTGCCACGCTGCGCAGGTCGCCGATCAGCCCGTGGTCGGCGATGGGCATGTACCGCCGGGCGCCGGATCCGCCGCCCGGCCGGTTCGTCGTCCCGTCCATCGCAGCCTCCTCGGCCGGCGCGTGTCCTCCTGCCAGCTTAGGCAGGGGGAGCGGGGGCGGCCTTCCGGCGGGCGACGGACCTGCGGGGACCTACCGGCGTACGGCCCTGAGGATCACGAACTTCGGATCCGACGCCACCACCTCGCTGTTGCCGAACAGACGGCGCAGCTTCACGTGGTAGCCCAGGTGCCGGTTGCCGACCACCCACAGCTCGCCGCCCGGGCGCAGGGTGCGGCGGGCGCCCGTGAACATCCGCCACGCCGTCGCGTCGGTGGTCGCCTGGTGGGAGTGGAACGGCGGGTTGTTGAGGACCAGGTCCACGCTGCCGGACGGGACGCCCGCCAGACCGTCGCCGACCCGGAACTCGGCGTGCCCGCTCACGTCGTTCGCCCGGTAGGTGTCCTGCGCCGACGCCACCGCCTGGAAGGACTCGTCCACGAACAGCACCTCGGCCTTCGGGTCGGCCAGCGCCACCGCCGTCCCCACCACGCCGTTGCCGCAGCCCAGGTCCACCACCCGGCCGCCGTCCCGCCCGGCGGGCAGATGGCGCAGGAAGAACCGCGTACCGATGTCGAGCCGGTCCGCGCAGAACACCCCGGCGTGGTTGACGACCGTACGGCCCGACACCGGACCGACGTCCCCGGGCAGCGTGTAGCGGTACGGCCACGGGTTCGGCGGCCGTACCAGGGACGGGTCCGGCGTGCAGAAGATCAGCCGGGCCTTCTTCTCCGCCAGGGAGGTGCGCGTCGGGCCGAGGATCCGCTCGAACAGCCTCAGCGTCGAGGTGTGGATCTCCTTCACCATGCCCGTGCCGACCACGACCGTGTCCGCGTGCACCGACGGCGCCAGCCGCAGCAGCTGGTCCTCCAGCAGCGCCAGGCTCTTCGGCACCCGCACCAGCAGCACGTCGATCCGCTCCGGCGGGGCGTCCCGCGTGGTCAGCAGCCGGACCGCGCCCGGCTCGACGCCGTTGCGCGCGAGGTTGGCGCGGGTGGCCTCCTGGCCGAGCCAGGAGTCGGTGATCTGCGTCGGCCGGTGCGCGGCGAGCGCCGTGACCAGCGCGCCCCACCGGTCGCCGACCACCACGACCGTCCCGGACGACGGCACGGGCCGCTCGGCGAGATGCCTGAGGAGATACTCGTCGGAGGCGTCCCAGGCGCGCAGCCTGTCCCGCGGGTCCTCGGGGAAGCGGGACAGCACCGGCTCGCCCCAGGGGGTCGTCATACGGTCGTTCATCGTGCAGCCAGGCTAGCCGAGCCCCGGACCGGTCCGGCGCGGCGGACGGGCGCGGACGCCGGGGCACGCACCCCCTACGCCCCGCGCGCCCCGCCGGGGTTCCGCATGTGGGCGGGCTGTCGTCCACGGGCGTTGCGGATCATGGGAGACTCGCCCCCATGAGCGGGAAGGCGGACCCCCGGCCGGCGGGGGAAGGGACCACCTCGAGGACGCGGCTCGACCGGGGACGCGGGGCGCTCGGACCCGCGCTGGAGCTGGTGCACACCGGACGCGCCCCGACCCGTGCCGTGCTCACCGCGGAGCTCGGCGTCACCCGCGCCACGGCCGGCGCGGTGGCCGCCGAACTGGAGGCGCTCGGACTGATCCGGGTGGACGCCCGGCCCGGCGCGGCCGCGGGATCCCAGGGACGCCCCTCGCACCGGCTGTCCGTCGCCGAGGACGGCCCCGTGGCCCTCGCCGCGCAGATCCACGCCGACGGCTTCCGCGCCGCCCTGGTCGGGCTCGGCGGCCGGATCGTCGCCACCGCGCCCGGCTGCGAGGTCGTCGACCCCGACCCGGCGAAGGTGCTCGGCTCCGTCGTCGCGGCCGGCGCGGAACTGCTGCGGGAGACCGGACGGCGCTGCGTGGGAGCCGGACTCGCCGTGCCGTCGGCGGTCGCCGAACCGGAAGGGCTGGCGCTCAACCCGCTGCACCTGGCCTGGCCCGCCGGGGCCCCGGTGCGGGAGATCTTCGCCGAGCAGGTGCGCGCCGCCGGCCTGGGCGGACCCGCCTTCGCCGCCAACGACGTCAACCTCGCCGCGCTCGCCGAACACCGGCACGGCGCCGGACGCGGCTCCCGCGACCTGCTGTGCGTGGCCACGGGACACCGGGGCGTCGGCGGCGCGCTGGTCCTCGACGGCCGTCTGCACACCGGCAGTTCGGGCCTCGCCCTGGAGGTCGGGCACCTCGGCGTCAACCCCGAAGGACGCCCCTGCCACTGCGGCAGCCGGGGCTGTCTCGACGTCGAGGCGGACCCGCTGGCCCTGCTCACCGCGGCCGGCCGCGACCCGGGCCCGGAGATGTCGCTGCTGAGGCAGGCCGACGACCTGATCCGCGGACAGTACGACGACCCGCGGGTGCGCACCGCGACCGAACAGCTCATCGACCGGCTCGGCCTCGGACTGGCCGGTCTGGTCAACATCCTCAACCCCGACCGGATCATCCTCGGCGGCCTGCACCGCACCCTCCTGGAGGCCGACCCCGACCGGCTCCGGGCCGTCGTCGCGGACCGCAGCCTGTGGGGCCGCAGTGGCGGGGTGCCGATCCTCGCCTGCACGCTGGACCACAACAGTCTGGTCGGCGCGGCGGAGCTGGCCTGGCAGCCGGTGCTGGACGATCCTCTGGGGGCACTGGCGTAAGGACCACGACCGCTCGACAGAAGGCCGACCGTATGACCGACACGCTCACCGTCGCCGTCCTGGGCACCGGCATCATGGGCGCCGCGATGGCCCGCAACCTCCTGAAGGCGGGCCACACCGTCCGCGTGTGGAACCGCACCCGCGCCAAGGCCGACCCGCTCGCCGCCGACGGCGCCCACGTAGCCTCCACCCCCGCCGAGGCGGTCGGGTCCGCCGACGTGGTCCTCACCATGCTGTACGACGGCCCCGCCACCCTGGAGACCATGCGGGCCGCCGCCCCGGCCCTCCCGCGGGGAGCCGTCTGGGCACAGTGCACCACCAGCGGCATCGAGGACGTCGCCGGTCTGGCCGCCTTCGCCCGCGACCACGGGCTGCGCTTCTACGACTCGCCCGTCCTCGGCACCCGCAAGCCCGCCGAGGACGGACAGCTCACCGTGCTCGCCGCCGGTCCCGTCGAGGGCCGGGACAGGGTGACCCCGGTGTTCGACGCGGTGGGCGCCCGCACCGTGTGGACCGGCGAGGACGGCGCGGAGGCCGCCGCCACCCGGCTGAAGCTCGTCGCCAACAGCTGGGTTCTCGCGGCCACCGCCGCGGCGGGCGAGACCCTGGCGCTGGCCCGCGCCCTGGACGTCGCCCCGGACGACTTCTTCGGTCTCATCGCCGGCGGCCCCCTCGACATGGGCTACCTGCACGCCAAGGCCCAGCTGATCCTCGGGGAGCGGCTCTCCCCGCCCCAGTTCGCGGTGAAGACCGCCGCGAAGGACGCCGCGCTCATCGTGCGGGCCGGCGAACGACACGGCACCCGCCTCGACGTCGCCGCCGCGAGCGCCCGCCGTCTGGAGCGGGCCGCCGCCCAGGGCCACGCCGACGAGGACATGGCCGCCGCGTACTACGCGAGCTTCGACGACGGCCCCGCGCCCACCACCTGACCACGTCCCTCCATTCCCCCCTGACAGCGAGGAGTTCACGTGTCCAAGCCCCCACTGCCGCCGGAGGCCCAGGCGCTGCTGCGCAAGCCCAACCCGTGCGTCATGGCCACCCTCCGCTCCGACGGCACGCCCGTCTCCACCCCCACCTGGTACCTCTGGGAGGACGGCCGGGTCCTGATCAACATGGACGAGGGCCGGGTCCGCCTGCGCCACCTCCGCCGCGACCCCCGCGTCACCCTCACCGTCCTCGACTCGGACAACTGGTACACCCACGTCACCCTGATCGGCCGCGTCGCCGAGATGCGGGACGACGAGGACCTCGCCGACATCGACCGCCTCTCCCGCCACTACGGCGGCGACGCGTACCCCAACCGCGAGCGCGGCCGGGTCAGCGCCTGGGTCGAGGTCGAACGGTGGCACGGCTGGGGCGCGCTGAAGGACAGCGACCAGAGCGGCTGAGCCGGGCGCCCGGCCGGTCCGGAGGTCGCGGGAGCAGCCGCGTACCGCCCGCGTACTCCCCGGGGGGTACGCGGGCTGCCGCCGCCCGCACGACGACCGGGCCCCCCTCCCGGAGCGAGTCTCGAAGTGTCGCCGAGGGGCGACGAGACACCGCACCCGAGGAGTTGAACGACCATGCAGACCCTGGCGCACTTCGGTGACGGCGGGCCCGGCCCGTGGATCCTGTTGTTCCCCTTGTTCTGGGCCCTGGTCGTGGGGCTGGGCATCGCCCTGCTGCGCCGCCCGGGGTGGCGCGGCCGCCGCGGCCCGCACGGACCCGCCGCCCGCGACGACTCGCCGCTCGCCGTCCTCGGCCGCCGCTTCGCCTCCGGCGAGATCGACGAGGACGAGTACTGGCGCCGGCTGTCCGTCCTGGAGGAGCAGTTCGGGCGACGCGACTGAACGCGACGGAAACGGACGCCCCCGTCCGCCGGAGTGATCGACATCACCACCCCACCCTGTGACGGAAGAGGCGCGGACGGCGCTGCAGAGGTGAGGCGTCGTACGGGACGGACGAGTCCCGAGCGACGGCCGTGACTTCAGTGGGCCCGTCCGGGCCGTTTCTCAGGGTGGGGATTTCTTTGAGCCGTCGCACTCGGCGTCGCGCCGTGTCGCACGCGTACAGACCGTTGAGCATGAAGCGCCGGGCGTGGCTGACGCTCGGCGCCGTGCTGATCGGGGGAGGGGGCGTCGTCACGTACGCCACGGCCAGCCCGTCGGATTCCGGAGCCCCCGGGCAGGAGCGGCGGCCGGTCGAGGTCTACGGCCTGGAGCTGAAGGGCACCGCGGCCGGCGAGCGCAAGCTCCCCCGCACGGAGACCGAGCAGTTCTCCCTGGTCGGCGTCTCCTGGAACGGGGCGCTGAAGCCCCTGGAGGGCACCGCGCAGGTACGCACCCGTGGCCTGGAGTCGGGCGAGTGGGGTGCCTGGCAGTCACTGGAGCTGAACGCGGCCCCGCCGGAGGAGGTCGAGGCCGGCATGCGCGGCGCGTCCCAGCCGCTGTGGGTCGGACCCTCCGACGGTGTGGAGGCCCGCATCGTCCACGAGGACGGCACCACCGCCGCGCTGCCCAAGGGCCTCGAGGTGAACCTGGTCGACCCGGGCGTGGTGACCGAGGCCGAGACCCGTGTGGACGCGCCCGAACCGGCCGCGTTCGTCATGGACGAGTCGCCGTCGCCGTCCTCGTCGTCGGAGACCACCGCGCCGCCGTCGCCGTCGTCGGAGCCGACCGCGCCGCCGTCCTCGTCGTCGGAGACCACCGCGCCGCCGTCCTCGTCGTCGGAGCCGACCGCGCCTCCGTCCCCGTCGACGGAGCCCACCGCGCCGCCGTCCACGATGCCGCAGCCGCCCGTCACCTCGCGGGCCGACTGGGGTGCGGACGAGTCGAAGAGCCCCGACCCCTCGGAGTACAACGCCGAGGTGAAGGCGGTGTTCGTGCACCACACCGACGGCGCCAACGACTACGACTGCGCGGAGTCGCCGGCGATCGTGCGCGGCATCTACGCGTACCACACCGAGGTCAACGGCTGGAACGACGTCGGCTACAACTTCCTCGTCGACAAGTGCGGCACGGTTTTCGAGGGCCGCAAGGGCGGCATCGACCGGCCCGTCCTCGGTGCGCACACCTACGGCTTCAACCGTGAGTCCGCCGGCATCGCCGTCCTCGGCACGCACATCACCGGCGGCGCCTCCGACGCCGCCCTGGCGGCCGTGGCACGCGTGACGGCCTGGAAGCTCGGCCAGTACGGGGCCGACCCGGCCGGCACGGTGAAGCTCACCGCCGGCGCGACCCAGACCAACTACTTCGGCACCGCCTTCACCGCGGGCGAGCAGTACACCTTCCACCGGGTGTCCGGACACCGCGACGGCTTCAACACCCAGTGCCCGGGCAACGCCCTCTACGCCCAGCTGCCGACCGTCCGCACCTGGGCCGCGGGCCCCGTCGACGGGCTGCGCATCGTGTCCCTCACCGACGCGACCGCCAAGGGCTCGACGTACTACACCAAGGGCACGCCGGTGGTGCGCTGGTCGGCCACCACACCGGCCGCGCTGATCAAGAGGTACGACGTGCTCGTCGACGGCCAGTCCGTCGCCGGCACCTCGGGCGCGGGCTACGCCAAGCGGATCACCCTCGCCGCCGGCAGCCACACCGTGAGCGTGCGCGCCACGCACCAGTCCGGCGCCGTCTCGACGACGGACGCGCTGACCGTCGTGGCGGAGACGACCGCGCCGGTGTTCACCGCCGCGCCGACGCTCGACCTGCGTACCGGCACCGTCAACACCGGGTCCGCGCCGGTCACCCTGCGCTGGAAGGCGACCGACGACCAGGCCCTGCGCCAGGTGCAGTTGCTGACCCCGTCGACCGCCACCTTCAGCGCGGCCGCCTACCTGTCCAACCGCACCGCGAAGCCCGGCACCGCGTCCACCTGGTCGATGCGGGCGTACGACTACGCCGGCAACTACCGCAACGCTGCGGCCACCTACACCCCGGTGATCCTCCAGGAGAGCGCGGCGGTCCGCACGGGCACCTGGAGCTCGCGCAGTTCCACCAGCTACCTGGGCGGCAGGTCGTACTCCAGCGCGTCCAAGGGCGCCAGCCTGAGCTGGACGTTCACCGGCCGCTCGGCGGCCTGGGTGGTCTCCCGGGCGTCGAGTTCGGGCCAGGCGTACGTGTACGTCGACGGCGTCAAGGCCGCCACGGTGGACCTGAGGTCGTCGGCCACGAGCTACCGGCAGGCGATCTGGACGAAGACCTGGTCGGCCAACGCCAAGCACACCGTGAAGATCGTGGTCGTCGGCACCAGCGGCCGGCCCACCGTCACCACGGACGGCCTCGTCTACATCCGGTAGCCGTCCGGGGCGTGGTGTCCGGCGGACGGGCCGTCCGCCGGACACCACGCCCGTCGGCGGCGCCCCGTAGTGTCACCGCCCGGTCAGCCGGGAACGGCGGACCGGGCGGGAGCGGGTTCGGGCCGGTGGACCTCGGCCACGTGGTCGACGAGTGCGACCTCCGTGAACCGTGGCCGGTCCGGTCCGGCGGGCGTGAGGTGCGGCCGCCGTTCCCAGGCCGCCGGTTCGGCGGCCGCGGGCGTCGGCAGGGTGAACCACACGACCTTGCCCGCGTCGTCCGGCAGCACGCCCCAGCTCTCGCTCATGGCGGCCACCATCGCCAGCCCGCGGCCGCACGTGGCGAGCGGTCCGGCGTCCGCGACGACCGGCAGCCGCGGATCGTGGTCGTGCACCGACACCTTCAGCCGGTCGAGGAGAAGTTCGATCTCCACGGTGCACGTCTTGTCGGGCTGGGCATGCCGGTGGACGTTGGACAACAGCTCCGTCACACCGAGCGAGGCCCGGTCTATCAGGGAATCCATGTGCCAGTAGCGCAACTGCGCAGATACGATTCTGCGGACCTGGCCGATCCGCGACGGCAGGGCTTGGAGCTCCACCGTGCAGTGCCTGCTTGGGTGACTGATCACGGCTGCGACTCCCCGACGTGAGGTCCGGAAGAACACGGAGTACGGATCCAGCAGGGCGCCTGCGTGACGCTGCCGCCTGCTGTCGTGGCCGGCGGGCTGGTTCGCAGCGTTATCGCCGGTAAACCCAGAGTGACGTGAGAACAGCGTGACCCAGCGGAGGATGCGGCGCAACTCGCGGACATCTCAGGCGCCGCGCCCCGCCGCCCGGCGGACGGCCTCGATGAAACGGCGGGCGGCGGGCGGGCCCGGCTCCCCGGGCGCCGGGTCGTGGTCGCCGAGGGTCAGCAGGTACCGGTTGCCGTTGAGGTCGGCCAGCGCCCGGCCGTCGGGCGCGAACCAGGGCCGCGTGGCCCGCACGGCCTGCACCGGCGCGCTGTCTATCTCGGTGCCGTAGCTGGTGAGCAACTCCAGCCGCCCGTCGCTGATCCGGACCTGCCCGGCCCGGGTGAGCGACCGCAGCCGCCGGCCGATCCGCACGCCCGTGGCCTTGAACTCCGGCTCCGCCATTGCCACCCGCCCCCTCTGTGCGCGTCGGTGTGCGCCGGACCACGCTGCGCGGGCCGGCCACTGTCCAGAACCAAGTGTGCCCCTGCTCCCGCCGGTGCAGTCTGCCCCCACGCGCCGCCGAGCACCAGAGCCCCCGCCCCCGCCGGCCGGAGCGCGGGGGGCACTCGAGCCAGTGCGCCCCCACCCGCGCGCCCCCTGGGACCCAGGGCTGCCTTTCAGGCCACCAAAGATGTGTTTATGCAGGTGAGAGGTGGTGCGCACGGTGCTTATGATCGAAGTGTCGGCCGCGCTGGACGCCGTCGGCGCTCAGTGTAAGGAGCCCAGTCGTGAGCACTCCCCAACAGACCCCGACCGGCGCCACTCTCGATGTCGACCGCACCGACCCCGCCTACCGCGCCTGGCTGAAAGAGGCCGTGCGCCGGGTCCAGGCCGACGCCAACCGCTCGGCCGACACCCATCTGCTGCTCTTCCCGCTGCCCGAGCGGTGGGGCATCGACCTCTATCTGAAGGACGAGTCCACCCACCCCACCGGCAGCCTCAAGCACCGGCTGGCCCGCTCCCTCTTCCTGTACGGCCTGTGCAACGGCTGGATCCGCCCGGGACGCCCGGTGATCGAGGCGTCCAGCGGCTCGACCGCCGTGTCCGAGGCGTACTTCGCGAAGCTGATCGGCGTGCCCTTCATCGCCGTCATGCCGCGTACGACGAGCGCAGAGAAGTGCCGCCTCATCGAGTTCCACGGCGGACGGTGCCATTTCGTGGACGACCCCCGCACGATGTACGAGGCGTCCGCCGCCCTCGCGGCGGAGACCGGCGGCCACTACATGGACCAGTTCACCTACGCGGAGCGGGCCACGGACTGGCGCGGCAACAACAACATCGCCGAGTCGATCTTCCGTCAGCTGCGGATGGAGCGGTTCCCGCAGCCCGAGTGGATCGTCGCCACCGCCGGCACCGGCGGCACCTCCGCGACCCTCGCCCGCTACGTCCACTACATGCAGTACGACACCCGCATCTGCGTCGCCGACCCGGAGAACTCCTGCTTCTTCCAGGGCTGGACGACCGGCGACCCGGGCGTCTCCTGCGACAGCGCCTCCCGCATCGAGGGCATCGGGCGCCCACGGATGGAGCCGAGCTTCGTGCCCGGCGCCGTCGACCGGATGATGAAGGTGCCCGACGCGGCCGCCGTCGCCGCCGTACGAGCCCTGGAGCGGGTCATCGGCCGCAAGGCGGGCGGCTCCACCGGCACCGGGCTGTGGAGCGCCCTGAAGATCGTGGCGGAGATGGTCGCGGAGGGCAGGCGGGGCAGCGTGGTCACGCTGCTGTGCGACCCGGGCGACCGCTACCTGGACAAGTACTACTCGGACGCCTGGCTGGCCGAGCAGGGCCTGGACGTGACGCCGTACGCGGAGGCCGTCGACTCGCTGCTGAGCACGGGCGTGTGGCCCGAGGCGTCACCCCGTGAGCCGGCGGTCCAGTGAGGTCATGGCGTCGCGGAAGCCCGCCGCGAGACCCGGGCGGGCCGCCTTCGTCGCCAGGCGGAACGGCGTGACGCCGTCCACGGCCATCGTCCAGCGCACCCGGGTGCCCGTAGCGGCCGGCTGCAGCCGCCACTCCTCGACCATCGCGCGGGCGCCCGGCACATTGGTGACGTCGACGCGGTAGGCGTACACCTCGGGCTCCTCGGCGGCGAGGATCGTCTCCCGGAACCGGGCGCCGCCCGCGAGCCGGATCTCCCGGCCCGCGCCGCCGTCCAGCGGACGGGCCAGGGTGACCACGCGGAACCAGGCCGTCCAGCCGGTGACGTCCCGCGCGAGCGCGTCGAACACCGCCGGGGGAGCGGCCGAGATCTCCCGCTCGAAGACCAGGCGCACGGGTGCCACCGAGGCGAACTCCTGCCCCACGGGGCGCAGACGGTGGGCCATGGGCTCAACTCCCTGGAAGGTCACGCTGCTTGCGGTACACGGACGGCGAGGGGAGCGGCGCCCGGTCAGGCGTCGGCGGTCTCCGCCGGCTCGTCCTCGGACTGCTCGGGCTCGCCGGCCACCACCAGCCGCCGCAGATGCTCGGACACCTCCGCGCGGGCCTCGGCGGACAGCCCGGAGTCCGTCACCAGCGTGTCCACCTGCTCCAGCGACGCGAACGAACTCAGGCCCACGGTGCCCCACTTGGTGTGGTCGGCGACCACGATCACCCGCCGGGCCGACTGCACGAGGCGGCGGTTGGTCTCCGCCTCCGCCAGGTTCGGCGTCGACAGTCCCGCCTCCACCGATATCCCGTGCACCCCGAGGAACAGCAGATCGAAGTGGAGCGCCGCGATCGCCTGGTCGGCGACCGGACCCACCAGCGAGTCGGACGGGGTGCGCACCCCGCCGGTCAGGACGACCGTGGCGGCCCCCTGCCGGCTGCCCGAGGAGCGCTGCGCCGCGTGGAAGACGTCCGCCACCCGCACGGAGTTGGTGACCACCGTGAGGTCGGGGACGTCGGTCAGCCGGTGCGCCAGCGCGAACGTCGTCGTGCCGCCGGACAGCGCGATCGCCGCGCCCGGCGGGACCAGCTCGGCCGCCGTTCGCGCGATGTCCTCCTTGGCGGTCAGCTCCAGGCCCGACTTGGCCTCGAACCCCGGCTCGTGCGTGCTCGCCTCGACCACCGGGACCGCGCCGCCGTGCACCTTCTCCAGAACGCCCTGCCGGGCCAGCGCGTCGAGGTCGCGGCGGACGGTCATGTCCGACACGCCGAGCCTGCGGGTCAGCTCGTTGACCCGGACCCCGCCCCGCCGGCGGACCTCGTCGAGGATCAGGGTGCGCCGCTGCTCGGCGAGCAGGTTCTGATTCTCGCTCACGTACGCTCCGGTCCTTTCGCCGCACAGCCGTCCGACACACTCCCGCGCGTCCACGGCCTCGGGCTCCATGCTCCCGGGCACCGGTGCGCGGACGTCCCATCCTCCCATGCCGGGCCCCGGGCGGCGCCACCGGTCGATCGTCGCGTACATGGCGCTTCCTGGTGCCCGGGTGGTGCGTGCGCGTCACACGGATCGGGGAGATTGAGTGACGAGGGGCGCACTCGGTCCGGTAGCGGAGGATGCTGTCCCGCACGGACGGATCCGACGGGGCGTCAGGGGGAGGCCGCACGGTGGAGAACGCGCAGCAGCACCGACCGGCAGAGGACGGCGGAGCGCCGGCCGGCGAGGGGCCCGCGGGGCCCGGGACGGCGCTGGAACTCCTGGTCCACGGGGTGGGCGGCACCACGCCTGAGCAGATGCTCGACGACCCGCGCACGGTCCGGGTCACCGGCGACGACACCGCCGCCGTGTTCCGCCGTGCCGACGACGCCGACGCCGAGCGTGACCCCGGCGCCCGTCGTGACGGGCCCGTCCCCGAGGCGTACGTCTGGTGCAACCTCACCTCCGGCAACGGCACCCGCGCCCTGTGGCTGCTGCTCCTGCCCTTCATGGTGGTCAACCTCGCCCACTGGATGCGCCCCAGCGCCCGCGGCCGCCGCCGCGCCGTCCGGCTCTACGGGATGCTGGTGAGGCTGACCGGCCTCAGCCTCACGGTGCTGCTCGTCGCCGCCGCCTGCGAGGTCGCCCTCGACCTCACCGCCTGGCAGTGCGCGGGCACGCCCGCCTGCGCCGGCCGGCACTCCTGGCTGGGCTTCCTGACGCCCGGCGAGGGCTGGTGGGGTGCGCTCGGCCGCCGGCTCGCCCTCGCCGCCCTGGTGCCCGCGGCCCTCACCGGACTGCTGTGGTTCCTGTCCCTGCGCACCTGGAGCGCCTACGAGTCGCAGCAGCCGCTCGGCGGCTCCGAGCCCGAGGAGGACACCGGCCCGACCGCGCTGAGCCGCCCCGGCTTCTGGTACGGCCGCCGCCTGGGCGCCCGGCTGCGCGCCGCGCACACCGCCGCCGCGCTGCTGACGGTCGCCGCCGCCGTGGGCTCCGCCGCCGCCCGGTACGACCAGGAGCCGGGCGGCCCCGCCGTTCTCGCCGCCCTGGGCGTGCTCCTCGAGGCCGCCCTGGCCGCCGGGGCGGGCGCGGTGGTGTGGGTGGTGTGCCGCCGCGGCCGCAGCGAACGCCGCCTCGACGGCGACGCCGACCGCCCGCTGGTGCGCGGGCTGCCCCTCGCCGCCCTCGCGCTGCTCGTCCTCAGCGCCCTCTACGCCGGCTGGGAGCGGCCCGGCTGGGAGTCGGCGGGCCGGCTGCCCGGCAACCTCACTTTCGGCGCCCTCACCTTCGCGCAGGGCCTGCTGGTGATCGTCCTCGCCTGCGTCGCCCACACGCTGCACCGCACCGACCCCGACCGGCGCGCCGCGCTGCGCGGACTGGCCGGGCCCGCGGTCGCCATGCTCGCCTGCGCGCTCGGCGGCGTGATGTCAGGCGGGGTCTCGCAGCGGGTGTCCGACTGGCTGGACGGCACCCGCGCCTCGATCCCCGGCCCGCCGGTGCTGCTCACCTGGCAGGCGTCCGTCATCCCGCCGCTGCTCCTGCTGCTCCTCGTCATGTGCTGCTGGCTCGCCCGCCGCGCCGTGCACCTCGCCCGGGCCGAACGCGCCGCCGTCGAGGAGGAGTACGCCGGAGAGGCGGGCGACCCCGGCCGCACCCGCCGGATCGCCTCCGTACGTGCCATGGCCGCCCTCACCGACCGGGGGCCGCGCATCCTCGCCGTCACCTCCGCCGCCACCCTGCTGCTCGGCGCCGGAGCCCTCGTCGGCGCGACGGCCACCGGGGAGACGCCGGGCGAGGCGGCGCGCGGCGCCCACCCCGTCGTGCACGGCGCCGCGCAGACCGCGCAGGCACTCGGCTCCTGGCTGATCGGCCTCGGCTTCGTCCTTCTCGTCACCTGGGGCCGGCGCGCCTACAAGGACGCCTCCGCCCGCCGCACCATAGGGATCCTCTGGGACGTCGGCACCTTCTGGCCGCGCGCCGCGCATCCCTTCGCGCCGCCCTGCTACGCCGAGCGCGCGGTGCCCGACCTGACCTGGCGCATCGCCACCTGGACCCGCGCCACCAAGGGCCGGCTGGTGCTCTCCGGGCACTCCCAGGGCAGCGTGCTCGCCGCCGCCGCGGCCTGGCAGCTCCCGCCGTCCGCCCGCAGACGCGTCGCCCTGCTCACCTACGGCTCCCCGCTGGAGCGGCTGTACGGCCGCTGGTTCCCCGCGCACTTCGGGCCGGACGCGCTGGACGCCCTGCACCGGGACGTCGTCTGCTGGCGCAACCTGTACCGGCGCACCGACCCCATCGGCGGCCCCGTGCGGCTGCCCGGCGACGGCGGACCCGACGTGGACCGCCCGCCGCTGAAGGACCCCCTCGCCTACGGCCGCACCACGGAACACCCGCTGCCCGCTCCGATCCTCGGCCACTCCGACTACCGGGCCGACCCGGCGTTCGCGGAGGAACGGAGGCACCTGCTGGCCCGGCTGCGGCCCGAGGTGCCGGCTCCCCGGAACACCGGGAAGCCCGGCCCGGCAGCCTGACGGCCCCGGGGGCCCGCGCTCAGGGGAGCGCGGGCAGGTCCTCCGCGTACAGGAGCGTCAGGTCGTCGGTGGTGGGCTCGTCGAGCTGGGCGACCCGGCTCGCGTGCCGCTCCACCATCGCCTCGAACGTCTGCCGCGCCGTGCGCCCGTTGCCGAACGCGGGGCCCTTGGGGATGTCGGTGAAGTACTTCAGCAGCGCCTCCGCGGCGCCCGGCGCCAGCCGGTACTCGTGCTCCTCGGCCTGCTGCTCCACGATCCGCAGCAGCTCCTCGGGGCCGTAGTCGCCGAAGGTGATGGTCCGGGAGAAGCGTGACGCCACACCGGGGTTGACCGACAGGAAGCGCTCCATCTCGGCCGTGTAGCCGGCCACGATGACCACCACCGCGTCCCGCTGGTCCTCCATCAGCTTCACCAGCGTGTCGATGGCCTCCTTGCCGAAGTCCCGGCCCGCGTCCTCCGGCGACAGCGCGTACGCCTCGTCGATGAACAGCACACCGCCGCGCGCCTTCTCGAACGCCTCCTGGGTGCGGATCGCCGTCGAGCCGATGTGCTCGCCCACCAGGTCCACCCGGGACACCTCGACCAGATGGCCCTGCTCCAGCACCCCGAGCGACGCGAGAATCTCGCCGTACAGGCGCGCCACGGTGGTCTTGCCGGTGCCGGGGGAGCCGGTGAACACCAGGTGCCGCTTCACGGACGCGGCCTTCAGCCCGGCCTGCTGCCGGCGCCGGCCCACCTCGATCATGTCGGTGAGGGCCCGCACCTCGCGCTTGACGCTCTCCAGGCCCACCAGGGCGTCGAGTTCACCCAGGACGTCCTTGGAGGTACGCGTCTCGCCCCGCTGCTCCGGCACGGCGGCGGGGGCGGGCGGCGCCGGGGGCCCGGCCGGGGCGGGGACCGTGCCCAGCAGACCCGTGGTGTGCCCCGTCGTCTGCACCGCCGGTTCGGGCGCGGGCGGTTCGGCGCGCAGGCTGCCGGACTCGTCGCTCGTGCAGTCCTCGACGACCGGGCCGCCCGAGCCGGACGTGCCGTCGGCGCCCTCGGCGAACTCGTAACCCCCGCGCGCGCAGCGCTCGGTGCGGCACTTGCGCAGCGTCGTACGGCTGCCGTCGATGACGTGGAAGCCGTAGCCGCCGCTGCCGGTGACCCGGCAGTTGTCGAAGGTGCCGCGGCCGCCCGCGGACACGTACACGCCCGCCTCGGCGGGGGAGCCGACCGTGCAGCGCTCGACGGTCGGGTCGGCGCCCTTGGTGACGATGACGCCGGTCTGGGTGCCGTCCAGGGTGCAGTTGCTGAGGGTGCCTCCGCTGCCGTGGTCACGGAACCAGGCGCCCGTGGCCGCCTCCCGGATGCGGCAGTCGTCGAGCTGGGCGGTCGCGCCGTCGCTCACCGACACGGCCGTGTTCCGCACCTGGGTCAGGTCGCTGTCGACGACGTCCGCGCGCGAGCCGCGGTCGAGCACGAACAGCGCGTCCGGCACGTCGTGCACCCGGCAGGAGTCCAGGACGGCCGTGGCGCCGTCGCTCACCCACACCGCCGGGTAGTCGCCGGTGCTGTCGGAGATCTCGCACTGGTTGGCGTCCACGCGCGTGCCCGGGTCCCACACCGACAGGCCGTTGCGGCCGAACTGCCGCACCGTGGTGCGGGTCAGGGTGAGCACCGAGCGGGAACGCAGGTCGACCGCGTTCTCCGGGATGTCGTGGATGCGGCAGTCGGCCAGAGTCAGCACGGCGTCCGTGTCGAGCGTGACGCCGTCCCCGGTGGTGCGGTGCACGTCGCAGTCGGTGAGGTGGGCGGTGGCGCGGCCGGTCACCTGCACGCCGCTGCCGCGCACCTCGTACACCTCGCAGCCGACGGCCTCCAGGGCCGAGTTCTCCCCGGTCGCGGTCAGGCCGGAACCGGAGGCGTGGTGCACCTTGCAGCGTTCGAAGCGGGGGTGGGCCCCGCCGCGCACGGCGACGCCCGCCTGTCCGGCGGCGACCACCTCGCACTCCTCGAACACGCCGCCCCCGCCGTCGACCACGGCGATGCCGGCGCCCGCCGGGTTGTCGACCGTGCACCGGCGCACCGTGGGCCGGGCGGCGCCGCGCACCTCGATGCCGGCCGCGGACCGGCTGACCACGCGGATGTCCCGCAGCTCGGGGGTGCCCTCCTCCACCAGCAGGGCCGGGGCGGTGGCGTCCTGTCCCTCCACGTGCAGGTCCTGCACCACCGCGGAGGCGCGCACGGTGAGCGGCACCCCGTCGGGCGGGGCGATGCGCACCGAGCCGGGCGACCCCTCGGGCCCGCGCAGGGTCACCGCCCGCCGCACGACGAGGTTCTCCCGGTAGGTGCCGGGAGCGACGGTGAGCACGTCGCCCTCGCCCGCGGCCTCCAGGGCGGCGGCGAGCGATGGGTACTCACCCGTGCGGCGGCGCCACCTCGATGTGCCGGTGTGCGTCACCTGGACCGTGCCCTGTGCCATGGTGTTGCCGTGCCCCCACCTCGTCGTACCTGCGGCTGGTTCCCGCCCGAGTCGTTGCCGATCGGGTCGGCCGGACCACCGTAGCGTGCGCGGGGGCGGCGAGTTGACCAGAGGCGGAACGCCGTCAGCTGTCGGCGCCCGTCCTGCCCCAGTCCGGGCCGACCCGGCCCCATTCCCGGTCCCAGCAGGCGTACCGGCTGCGGAGCATACGCCGCCGTATCAGGCGCCGGCCGCCCTCGAACAGTCCGGCGGCCAGCAGCGCGGCCCCCGCGCCCGCGAGCACCGCGTGCGCCGTGGCGGCGCCCGGCTCCAGCGGGCGCGCGACCCGGTCCCCCTGCCCGTCGGTCCATATGCGGAAGGTGTCGCCCGGCCGGGGGTCCGGCAGGCGCGCCTGCACGGCCTCCCGCCGGTCTGAGCCGTCCGGTGCGGTCCAGCGGGCCAGGACGCGGCTGCCCGGGTCTCCGCCGAGCAGTTCGGGGTCCGTGGCCGCCGGGGCCGGGTCCAGCTCGCGCACCACCGTGGCGGTGACCATGTGCCGGGACTGCTGCTGGGCGCGGACCGACCGCTGCAGCGACGTGTGCGCGGCGCTTCCGGCCAGGACGCCGATCAACGGCGCGGCGAGCGCGACCAGCAGGAGCACGACGAGCGCCAGCCAGGCCTCCGCGAGGTCGGTGGCGCGGCGCAGCGGGTTGCGCCGCCAGCGCCAGAGTCCGCTCACCGCCCGCACGGCACGCACCCCCTCCCCGGTTCTCCCACCGATCCCTCACGCTGCCCAACGCGCCGGAACGGTCCGGGGTTCCCGGGCCGCGCGACCGCGCTCGAAGGGCTGAGCGCGCGTCAGGCCACGACCTCCAGCGGATCGCCGACGCGGAGGGTGCCGGGGGAGACGGGCACCAGGTTCACGCCGAAGAGGAGCCGGCCGCCGACGGACCGGTGACGGCCCAGGGTGTGCAGCGGCTCGCGTCCGCGGCGGGCGGTGTCCTGGTCGGTGGTGGTGACCACGCACCGTCCGCTCGGCTTGGGCGCCCGGAACGTCATCTCGCCGACGGTGACACGCGTCCAGCCGTCCTCCTCCCACGCCTCGGTCCCCTCGACGACCACGTTGGGCCGGAAGCGGCTCATCGGCAGCGGGCCCTCGTGCGCGTGCTCGCCCCGCGCGATCAGGGAGTTGAGCCGGTCCAGGGAGGCGGTCGTGGTGAGCAGCAGCGGGTAGCCGTCGGCGAACGTGACCGTCTCGCCCGGCAGCGCGTACTCGGGGTCCACCGGGCGCCGCACGGCCGGGTCGTCGAGGTGCACCAGCCGCACCGGGGTGTCCAGGAAGTCGCTGCACCACGCGTGCACGGCGGCGTCCTCGGCGGGGACGACCTCCACCTTGTCGCCGAAGACGTCCGCCGCGACGGTCGCGCCGGGCGCCGGCACGGGCACGCTGACGGGATGTCGTCCGGGCGCGGACAGCACGACGCCGCCGCCGGGCAGCGGCTCGGCGACGGCGAGGGCCAGGCGCGGATGGCGGCGCTGCGTGACGACCTTTCCCCCGTCGTCGATCAGCGTCCAGCGCCGGTCACCGGCCGGACCCCGGCGCTCCACGGCGACCTCCCGGAGCGGCAGGCTCCGGAAGGCCTTGACCGGATGAACGTGGATCGAGCGCACGCGAGCGTTCCCCATGGGCTCATCGTGCCATCACCGGACGACGGCCCCGCGGCCCGCTCGGTGTGTTTCGGCCGCTCAGTACCCCCGGTACTGCTGGTTGTTGTACGGGTCCTGGTACGGCGCGGGCGCCGGCCGCGGGGCGGCCGCTGGACGCATCGCCTCGTACCCGGCGGGCTGCGGCTGACGCGGCGGCTGCGGCTGGGGGCCGGGATAGCCGCGCGGCGCGGTGGCCTGCTGCGGGATGTACGCCGTGTGCGCCTGCTGGAGCGGGGCGGGCTGCGGCGCGGCGGGCTGGGGGTAGCCGTAGGACGGCTGGGACGGTGCCGCCGGGAGGGCCGGCAACGCCGAGGGAAGCGCGGGCAGGTGACTGGCCGGCGCCTCGTACGCGGCGGGGACCCGGATCGGGGCGATCTGCGGGGTGCCCCGCTCGGCCACGAGCGAGTCGTAGATCGGGGTGTCCGGGAAGGCAGCGGAGGAGTAGCCGCCGCCATACATGGAGCGGGGGGAGGTCATGGCACATAAGTTAAGCCCACGATGTGCTGGTTGGGGAGACCGATAAGAGGGTTGTTTTCCGCGCCCTGGGTGACTGGCGATCCCCAATGCGAGCGAAATTATGGAAAACGGGCGTACCGTCGGGCGAATTTCGTGTAAAGGCCGAGTTCCGGGGCCGTTACCGGCGGTCGCAGGGGTGGCCGTCGTGTGGTTCCCGTCCGCGGGCGTGGGCGCCCCACGCGCGGGGGATTAGGTTGGGCGGACGCACACCGACGGATGCCGGGGCTCGCCCGGCGCGGCGACCTGTGATGGGGGCGGGACATGTCCATGCCGAAGGGATCGAACACACCGGTGCCGGCCACGGCACTCCGGGTCGACGTGGGCTGGCGTTCCGGCCCCGGCGTGCCCGACGCGGACGCCTCGGCGCTGCTGCTGGCCGGCGGCAAGGTCCGCTCCGACGGCGACTTCGTCTTCTACAACCAGCCCGCCCACGCCTCCGGCGCCGTGCGCCACGAGGGCAAGCGGCAGGACGGGGGCCACGTCACCGACACCCTGCTCGTCGACCTCACGCGCGTCGAGCCCGGCATCGAGACCGTCATCCTGGCCGCCTCCAGCGACGGCGGCGCCTTCGGGCAGGTCCCCGGCCTCTACATCGAGGTGAAGGACGCGGCGAACGGCGCCGTGGCCGCCCGCTTCGACAGCACCGGCGCCACCACCGAGACCGCCTTCGTGCTCGGCGAGTTCTACCGCCGCCAGGGCGCCTGGAAGTTCCGCGCCGTGGGACAGGGCTACAGCAGCGGGCTCGAGGGCCTCGCCACCGACTACGGCATCACCGTGGACGAACCGCAGCACGCCGCACCGCCCGCCGCGCCCGTGGCGCCCCCGGCCGCCCCGCCGGCCGCGCCTCCGGTCACCGTGCCGCAGCCCCCGCCCCCGCCCGTCGCACCCCCGGCGCCCGTCCAGCTCACCAAGGTGACGCTCACCAAGGCGGCGCCCTCCGTGTCGCTGACCAAGCAGGGCGGCACCTCGGGCTCCCTGCACGTCAACCTCAACTGGGAGGTGCGCAAGCAGTTCTCCGGCTGGGCCGCCAAGCTGGGCCGCCCGGTCGCCATGCACGCCGACCTCGACCTCGACCTGTGCGCCCTGTGGGAGCTCACCGACGGCAGAAAGGGCGTCGTCCAGGCCCTCGGCAACGCCTTCGGCTCGCTGCACCAGCCGCCGTTCATCCACCTCGACGGCGACGACCGCACCGGCGCCTCGGCGAGCGGCGAGAACCTCACCGTCAACCTCGACCACAAGCACCAGTTCCGGCGCATCCTCGTCTTCGTCACCATCTACGAGGGCGCCCGCTCCTTCGCCGACCTGCACGCGACGGTCACCCTCAGCCCGCAGCACGGCGCGCCCATCGACTTCTCCCTCGACGAGTGCACCGTCCCCTCCACGGTGTGCGCACTCGCGCTCATCACCAACAACGGCGGCGACCTGGTCGTCCAGCGCGAGGCCCGCTACCTCGTCCCCGAGCGCGGTGTCAGTCCGCAGCGCACCGTCGACCACGCCTACGGCTGGGGCATGAACTGGACGCCCGGCCGCAAGTGACGGACGGTCAGGCCCGCGTCCCTCAGGCCTCCTCCACGGCGGCCTCCGGGCGGGCGTAGGTGCGGCCCTTCCAGGCGGCGCCACGCCCGCGGCGGTGCTGCACCGCCGAGTCCACCGTCATCAGCAGATAGAGGAACGCGGTCACCGGCAGCAGCGGCGCGAGCCACAGCGGCTGCCGGTAGTACCGCAGCATCGGGACGTACGTCCCCGTCATCACCAGCCACGCCGCCCCGCCCAGCAGCGGGCACGGCACACTCCCGGCCGCCGCGCCCACGGCCACCGCGGCCGGCGGCACCAGGTACACCAGCGCCAGACCGGCGACCGTCCCCGCCAGCAGCAGCGGACTGTGCCGCAGTTGCGCGTACGCGCTCCGCGACACCATGCGCCACAGGTCGCCCAGCCGCGGATAGGGGCGCACGCTGTCCACGCCGTCCGCGAGGCCCAGCCAGATCCGCCCGCCGCTCCGCTTGACCGCGCGGGCCACGGCCACGTCGTCGATCACCGCGTGCCGCACGGCGTCCGGGATCCGCGCCCGCGCGGCGGCGTCGGCGCGCAGCAGCACGCAGCCGCCCGCCGCCGCGGCCGTCCGCGACCCCGGCCGGGAGATCCGTCGGAACGGGTAGAGCTGCGCGAAGAAGTACACGAACGCCGGCACGACCAGCCGCTCCCACACGCTCTCCACCCGCAGCCGCGCCATCTGCGACACCAGGTCGAACCCGCCGGTCCGCGCCGCCGTCACCAGCCGCCGCAGACTGTCCGGGGCGTGCGCGATGTCGGCGTCCGTCAGCAGCAGGTACTCCGGGTCCCGGGCGCGGGCCGCCTCCGTGCCGTGCCGCACCGCCCACAACTTGCCCGTCCACCCGGACGGCGGCTCCCCGGGCGAGGCCACGGTCAGCGGGAGTCCGCCCCGCCGCCGCGCCAGCTCCCGGGCGAGGTCCCCGGTGCCGTCCGTGCTGCCGTCGTCGACGAGGAAAACCTCCGCCCGGCCCGGATAGTCCTGCGCGAGCAGCGACGGCAGGCTCGCGGGCAGCACCGCCGCCTCGTCCCGCGCGGGCACCACCACGCACACGTGCGGCCACACATCGGGCCCCACATCCGGCCGCACATCAGGTTCGCGCGACGCCGGAAGCCGTACGTCCGTGCGCCAGAACCACCCCTGGAACAGCAGCAGCCACAGCCAGGCGGCGAGGGACACGGCGGCACTCCACACGACGGCGCTCACGTCCCGCAGTCTGCCCCACGGCACCGCCCCGTAGCGGCTCATCGTCTATCGTGGCCGGGTGAAGATCGCGCTCATGGACTCCGGAATCGGACTGCTGGCGGCCACCGCCGCGGTACGGCGACTGCGCCCCGACGCCGATCTGGTGCTCTCCCTCGACCCCGACGGCATGCCCTGGGGACCGAGGACGCCCGCCGACCTCACCCGGCGCGCCCTGGCCGTCGCCGAGGCGGCCGCCGTGCACCGGCCCGACGCCCTGATCGTCGGCTGCAACACGGCCACCGTGCACGCCCTCACCGCCCTGCGCTCCCGCCACGAGCCCGACCTGCCGGTCGTCGGCACCGTCCCCGCCATCAAACCGGCCGCGGCCGGCGGCGGCCCGCTCGCCATCTGGGCCACCCCCGCCACCACGGGCAGCCCCTACCAGAGCGACCTGATCAAGCGGTTCGCCGCGGACGTCACCGTCACCGAGGTGCCCTGCTGGGGACTGGCCGAGGCCGTGGAGCGCGCGGACGACGCCGCGATCGACGATGCCGTCGCCGCGGCCGCCGCGCTCACCCCGCACGACGTCACCACCGTGGTCCTCGGCTGCACCCACTACGAGCTGGTCGCCGACCGCATCCGCGCCGCCGTGCCCAGCCCCGGACCGCAGCCGCTCGCCCTGCACGGCTCCGCCGGCGCGGTGGCCGCCCAGGCCCTGCGGCGGCTCGGCGAGCAGCCCGCCCCCGACGCCCCCGCCACCGGCACGCTGACCGTGCTGCTCAGCGGACGCCCGGGCGCACTGCCCGAGGCCGCCCTCACCTATCCGGAGGGCGGACTCCTCCAGGCGGCCGTCCCCGCCCGGACGGCCCAGTAACGCCCCGCGACGCGGTACCGGCACAGCGGAACCTGAGTAACCTCGAGGCATGAGGGACCACCGCTCAGGCGAGCACGGCCCGTACTCCGAGGTCTGGACCGGTCGCGCGACCGCCCGCTTCCAGTGGCTGCTGGCGCTGATCGGCGCCGCCTGCATGGCGCTCGGCATCGGTCTGGCCGTCGACTCCGCGTGGACGTCCGGGGTCGCGCCGCTCGCCATGGCCGTCGTCGGCTGCATCGCGGCCGGCCTCCTGGTGCTGTTCGGCACCCTCGCCTTCGTACACGTCGCGCTGCGGGTCGACGCGGACCACCTCGAAGTGCGCTGCGGCCACATCGGCGTGCCGCGCCGCCGCATCCCGCTGTCCCACGTCGCCGGCGCCGACTTCGTCCCCCACGTCACGCCCCGCCACTGGGGCGGCTGGGGCTATCGCTGGCGCCCCGAGAAGGGCACGGCCGTCGTCGTCCGCCGCGGCGAGGGGCTCGTCCTCCGCCTCGCGGACGGTCACACCTTCACGGTGACGGTGGACGACGCGGAGGCGGCGGTCCGCGTGATCCGCGACCGGTTGCGGCTGGGGCGGACGGACAAGGTCTGAGCGGCGCGCTTCGGCGCGCGGCAGCCTTCGGACCGGCTGGGCGTGAGTCGCCCCCTGCGCTGGGACGCGGCGCTGGTCGTCGTACGCGCGTCCCGGGCAGCTCGTGGGGCGCTGCCACCCGGCGCTGCCAGCCGAGTGGCCCGCCGGGCGGCGGTCGGGGCCGGGGCACGCATCTGTCAGCAGGCGCGGGCACGCATCACGTGGCGGGACGGTGTTCGCGGTCCGCGCGGGTGAGGTCGCAGTCCGGGGCGCATGCCCGGCCCCGGCACCACGGCAGCTGGGGCGCGGGACATGAGTCACGGGGGACACGTCGTCCCCGTACCGCTGCGGCTCGTGAGCGAGTCACGATCCGGACTTCACCGAACGGCCCCTCCCCGTACCTCCCCCGCGCGGCGCGCCGTGTCCAGGGCGTACGGCCGGGACGTGGCGAGGCCCGCCAGGTAGCCCGTGCCCACTGCTACCGCCGTGAAGCTGAGGGCGTTGCCCACCGTGGCGACCGTCGCCAGCGCCGTAAGAGCGACGGCCGCCGTCAGTACCAACGGTGTCGGGCGCGGGCTGCGCCACAGGGCGTACAGCAGCCAGCCGAACGCCGCCGCCAGCAGCAGCACCCCGACGACGCCCTGTTCCGCAGCGAGCTGGAGCGGAGCGGAGTGCGGCTTGCCGTCGGACATCGGCGACCCGAGCGCCGCCGCGCTCAGCTCGCCGAAGCGCCCCGGTCCCACGCCCAGGCCCGCGTGCGTGCGGGCCAGGTCGAGCGCGTCGTGCCACAACGCCACCCGGTGCGGGGTGAGCCGCCCTTCCAGCGACGCGGCGAAACCTTCCGGCACCGCGCTCCCGGCGACGGCCCAGGTCAGCCCGGCCACCCCGGCGGTGATCACGCCCAGCCCGACGAGGGCGACGCCCCGGCGGCGTACCCGGCCGGCGGCCAGCGAGCCCGCCAGCACCACCGTCGCGGCCACGCACCCCGTGACCGAGCCCAGCACCGACGCCGTCACCGCGATGCCCGCCGCGAGCAGCCGCATCGCCGACCGCACCGCGGGCCCGGAGGCCGCCCAGGCCGCGCAGCAGGCGGCGCCCGCCGACAGGATCACCACGGCGGTCGTCGCCCCGGCGTGCCCGAGCGGAGCGGTGATCTGCGGGCCCGGCGCCAGATGCGGCACCCAGGCCGTCAGCCCGATCCCG
>BNBH01000038.1 GCA_014655195.1 Streptomyces cellulosae
CCATGCGCACCGCACGGCGGCGCAGCTCAAGCGGGTAACGGGAGGGTCGTGCCATGACTCAATCCTTACATGGAATCGAGCCTCCACCTGACCCGGGGCGGTTCACTCCTCCCGCATCTCAAGGGTCTTCCACCACTCATCGCGGGCCCGGGCGACCGTGTCTCCGAACACCCACAGCCCGTACTGGCTGCGGGTAGCGAACACCAGCCGATAGACGGCTCGCTTACGCGGCGAGTGCGATACCGGGACCGATTGCACCAGCATGCCGGTACGCCGGGCCAAGCGACGAGCGTACTCAGCAGCCACAGCCTCGATTGCGTCCTCCGCCGCACCTTCCTTGTCGCGGGAAGCAGCTGCGTCGGCGAAGTACTCACGCCACCAGGCTCCACCGCACACCTCGTCGAAGCGCTGAAGAGTCCTCTCGTTGCCCTTCTCGGAGCGGACGTGCCCGCCCAAGCGCCACACCGCCATCATGCTGAAGTTCATCAGCAGCTCGGTCGCCGGCCGCTTCTGCGGCCTCTTGCGGGCCAGCACGTCCACCAGCCGGTCCTGAGGCAGAACCAGGCCACAAGGGTCCAGGAAGAGGAACAGCGGCTCTCCCACAGCCCGCTGCACGACAGCGTCGAGCAGGCCATCAACCTCGCCACGGTGGGCATGCGCCAGTACACCACACGCCTGGTAGTGCTGAACCACCTTCTGCAACCGGTCGAACGATTTCTGCTGTGCCTCCGAGAAGAAGCACTCCAGTGTCAGCCCATGCCGCGCATGGTGGTGCGAAGCGACCCGCAGTGCGATCTCCGCAGACGCCGGCTCACCGTTCTCGTAGCGCCCCTCACCGGCATACCCATCCAGATAGATCACGCGCTTGTCGTGCGACTGCCTGCTGGTCATCCCCCCGAACTGCGGCAAGTACCGCTTGAGTAACTCATGCTTGAAAACACTCGGCAGGGCCTTGTCTGCCCAGTAACTTCCACCAGTGCCTGACGACATAGCGTTTCCCCCCTCGCGGTCAACGCAGATAGTGAAGCAAACGTAGAGATCAGGCAAGGGTGGCATTACCGGCCTTTCCTTGATCGAATATCACCACCCCGGGTGTGCGGTCATCACTCACGTGTTCCGCCGCTCTCATCCCGGCGACACCCCGGGGCCGCCCGTATAGGCTCATCTCATGATTCGCGCAGTGGTTTTCGACGTCGGCGAGTGCCTGGTCGACGAGACGACTGAGTACGGGACTTGGGCCGACTGGCTGGGCGTGCCGCGGCACACCTTCCATGCGATGTTCGGCGCCGTCATCGCTCAAGGGCGGGACTACCGCGAGGTGTTCCAGGAGTTCCAGTCCGACTTCGACCTCTACGAGCAGCGTGAGAAGCGTGCTGCTGCGGGAAAGCCGGAGCACTTCGGTGAGGCCGACCTGTACGCCGACGTGCGGCCCGCTCTCGCGCAGCTCCGTGCGGACGGTCTGTGGCTGGGCATCGCCGGCAACCAGACCGTCCGGGCCGGCGGGATCCTGCGTGAGTTGTTCACCGACGACGTGGACCTGATCGGCACCTCGGACGACTGGGGTGCCTCGAAGCCGGATCCGGAGTTCTTCCGGCGGGTCGCCAAGGTGACGCCGTTCGAGAACGACGAGATCCTTTATGTCGGTGACCGGGTCGACAACGACATCCGTCCGGCCGTCTCGGCAGGCATGCACACAGCCCTGGTACACCGTGGGCCGTGGGCGACGATCCAATGGCGGTCCGAGGAGGCGGAAAAGCTGCCGACGTTCCGGGTCGAGAGCCTCCTCGAACTGCCCACTGCGATCCGGAAGTTCAACGAGCAAGCGCGCTGACGGTCGTCGACCAGCCGTACAGGCGGTCGTCGAGCTCGCGGACGCACCGTTCGTGCTGATGTGGGGCGAGCCTGCGGCGGACTTCTCGGACCCGTTCCATCCCGGTGGCGTACCAGGTGCGCTCCAGCTGGTCGAGGGCTCGCCGTGCGTACTCGCAGGCCACGTCGGGGTTCCCGGCCGCGGCCTCGACCGCGGCCAGGTCGGCGAGGACGACCGTTGCCTGCTTCTCCTCGGTGGGCTCCAGCGCGTCGAGGACGCTGAGGAGCGTCTCGCGGGCTTGGGGCAGGTGGCCGGCCTTCAGCTGGGTGTTGCCCTTGAAGGACGCGAGGCGCGTGGCGCTGAACCAGTCCAGCCACGCCGGGGATTCGTATTCGCCACCGGCCTCGAGGACGGACTCGGCGTGCTGGATGAGGTGGAGTGCGGTCCGCGTGTTCCCGCATCGGGTCTCGCATTCGGCCTCGACGGCGTCCAGCCAGGCCAGCAGCTCCGTCGAGGCGGGTCCGCGGCGGGCGTAGGTACGAGCGGCGACCATGCGTTCAGCCGCCTCATCCTGACGCCCGGCCCACCCGGGGATGAACGCGGTGTGCGCCAGGATGGCTGCTCCGAGCAGCGGGGCGTCGGCCTCGCCTGCGGACTGCAGGGCACGCAGAAGGGTCTGCTGCGCGCGGCCGGGTTCGCGGAGGTCGAAGAATTCGATACGGCCTGCGAGCAGCCAGGTCTCGGCGAGCGCGGCCGCGATGCGCTGCCGCGTCTGTCCGGCGGTCTCGGACATCAGGGCACAGCCGAGTGTCGCGTGGGCGAGGGCGGCTGGGTGGAGGGTCGCGGGGGCGACTGACCAGTACAGCCTTCGGTGGGAGACGGTGACCGACTCGAAGTCGTCCGCGACGGAGGCCGGTTGCATCGCGGCGGCCTGGGTGGGGACGGCAGCGAGTCCGACGGCCGCTGCCGTGGCTGCGAGGACGGCGCGGCGGCCCTGGTGCACTGTCTGGCCCGGTGGTGCCGTGAAGCCCAGCGATTCGAGGTCCTGGCCGAGCAGGCGGGAGAGGGCCTGTCCGATTTCCGGCTGCGGCCAGGGCGGGGCTTCCGACTCCCAGCGGCGCACTTGGCGGACACCTACGCCGAGCGCGTCGGCGAGTGCCTGCTGGGAGTGATAACCCGCGGCGATGCGGGCGGACTTGAGCCGCATGTTGCCTGAGGGCTTGGTCGTCATCGTGCACCTCCACGTTGTGCGGGTCCAGTGTCACCACAAGCCCTTCGCTTGGCTACAGGTCACCCGCATGAGGGGGTGAAAGTCCTCTTTGCCGCGCCGAAAAGACCTCTGTAAGTCCTCGAATCCGGACCTTTTGCGGGCCACTCTTGTCGCACCCTGACCCCGTGCGAGGAGACCCGGCCATGCCACCCACGCTCATGCCGACCTCCGGCGGCTGCCTGTTGTACGCCTGTGGTGAGTCCTGGGACGCCATCCGCGTGCCTCGCAGTGTCGGGCTCACGGCGGTGGGCAATCTCGGACCTCGGTGCGGAGCCGTGGCCGAGGATCCGGCCGGCCTGGTCGTGTACTTCTTCACCCGCTGCGGCACCGCACTGACCTGGTGCGTCGAGAACACGCGAGGGCTCGGGCCGGGTGCGACCGTGACCATCCCTCCTCGGAGACGGACGAGTGGTCCTGGGCCGCACTGGAGGATCTGTCCCGGTGACGCGGGCTGGCTCACAGACGCTGACGCCCTTCATGCGGCTCTCTTGGACGCCTTCGGAAAGCCGTCCGAGATCGGCCTGACTACCGCCCCGCTGGCAGAGCCCGCCATCACGAGCTGACGAACCACAGGCTTCACGGCCGAGCCCGCCTCCTGCGGGCGGAGGCCGGGAGGACCGATGACGCAGGCAAGGCGGAGCTGCTGCCGAGTCCGGCGCCGTCGGTAAGCACAAGTTCCCAACCCACCGATCACCACGGGAGTGGACATGACGCGTTCCTTCGAACCCGGCACGACGCAGGTGCACGACCAGAGCACGTCCGACGGCTTCGACCTGGACGTCGCGCTGCTGGAGGTCTCCGACCCCGCCGGCCTGACGAACCTGACCGACGACGGGTGCGGCTCGACCTGCGGCGCCTGCACCACCAACGTCGCCTGACGGCTGCCGTCTCCGTGTCCCGGGCTGGTGCCGGCGCCGTGCTTCGTCGCGCGGCGGCGGCACCAGCCTCCTGGTCCGTTTCATCCCTTGGGAGGTTCCGGTGGCTGCGTCGCCGTTGGTGTTCCGTGCCGGATCGTCTGCACTCGTGCGTGCCGTCGCCCGACCGTCGCTCCCGGTGCCGGTCCTGCCGGATCTGGAGGACGCCTCACCCCGTGGAACGGCGGAGCGGTTGGCCTGGTTGAGGCGTGTCTGGCGAGACGAGGACATCGCCGAGGCCCTCGATCACGCCAGCCCGGTGCTTGCGGCACAGGTACGCACTCTCGTCTCCACGCAAGGCGCCTCGGAACGAGACGTCCGGCGCGCTGCGCTGTCGGTGGCCCGTTACCTGTTACGTGCCCAGCACCGGCCGACGCCGTTCGGGCTGTTCGCCGGTGTAGCCGCGGCCAGGTTCGGGTCACCGGCTGCGGACGAGTGGCGTGACGGTGGAACGGTCGTCGCGAGGGCCGGCGCCGAGTGGCTGGCTGCAGTGATCCGGGAACTGGAGGTGAACACCGACCTCCTGGCCCTGCTGCCGGTGGTCGCGAACAACACGATGACGGTCCGCGGGGACCGGCTGATCGTGCCCTTCCAGGCCGGTGGTTCCCAGGAAGCGCAGGCTGTCGAGACTTCCCTCGCCTGGTCAAGTCCGCTGCGGACGGTCATCGACGCTGCTCAGGCCCCGATCACCGTGAGTGCGCTCGCGGAGAAGCTGCAGGCGGAGTATCCGGAGGTAGCGCCCGAGCGGATGTGGCAGATGGTTCAGGAGCTGGTCCGCCGACGAGTACTGCTCACAAGTCTTGCCGCGCCGAGCACTGAGCCGGACGCCCTTGGTCACCTCATCCACCAGTTGGCTGCCGTCAAGGTGGACGAGGTATCGGCCCTGGCCTCCGCCCTGCGGGAACTGCGGGAGGTCAAGGCTGAGCTGGACGCCTGCGGTACCCGGGACGGCCGGAGGCGTCTGGCGGCGCGGATGCGCGGCCTGGTGCCGGGTCTGCGGAAGCACCCGTTGGCTCTCGATCTCCGGCTGGACGCGCGTCCGAGCTTGCCGTCTGCCGTGGCCTTGGAGGCCGAACGGGCTGCCCTGGTGCTGGCCCGTGTGTGCGCGTGGCCGTTCGGAACGCCGGCCTGGGGTGCGTTCCACCAGCGGTTCTACGAGCGGTACGGGATCGGCAGCCTGGTGCCGGTACAGGAGGTCGTGGGGGACAGCGGCACCGGTTACCCGGAGGGTTACCCGGGCGCTGCGTCCGGACCGAACCGGCCGCGGTTGTCGGAACGGGACGACGTGCTGGTGAGACTCGCGCAGACGGCGGCCTTGGAGGGGCGCGACGAGGTGATCCTCACCGACAAGCTCGTTGAGGAGCTGGATCGCGGTCCGGAAGAGCCCCGTCTGCCGCCGCACTTGGAGGTTGGCGTGCGCGTCTACGCCGCTGACCGCGAAGAGTTGTGGCGGGGACGGTTCCGCCTGGAGGTCGTGAGCGTGTCCCGGGGCGCCGGGGTGATGACGGGCCGGTTCCTGAGCGTGCTGACTCCCGAGGACCGGTACGCCCTGCTGACAGACCTCGCCGATTCACCGACGGCCGACGAACACACCGTGCCTGCGCAGGTGTCGTTCCCTCCCCTGCTGCCGGAGAGCGCCCATGTCACGCGGGCGCCCCAAGTGCTGCCCACAGTGATCAGCGTGCAGGAGCACCGCACACAGGCCACCGACGTCCTGATGCCGAAGGACCTGGCCGTGGGGTGTGACGGCCGCCGCCTCTACCTGGCCTCCCCGGAACGTGGTCACCGGGTTGAGGCGGTCGGCATGCACGCGCTGAACCTGCAGGCCCACACCCCGCCCCTGGTCCGCTTCATGACAGAGCTGTCCCGTGCCCAGTGCGCGCAGGTCACCGCCTTCGACTGGGGTGCGGCAAGCTCCATGCCCTTCCTTCCACGCGTCCGATACGGGCGGACCGTGCTCTCCCCCGCCCGGTGGCGGCTGAACGCCGACGACCTGGCAGGTCGCGCCAGGCCCCGCATCGAGTGGGAGTCCTGGTTTCAGGCGCTGCGGCTCCAGCGTCGGATTCCTGAGCGGGTGCAGTTGGTCGAAGGCGACCAACTGCTGTTTCTCGACCTGGGGCACGTCGGCCACCGTGCGCTGCTTCGGCGGCATCTCGACCGTGCGGGGGCTGCGGTGCTGGTCGAGGCTCCACCGGAGGACGCATTCGGATGGTGCCAGGGGCGTGCGCATGAAGTGGTTGTGCCGCTGAAGGCAAGCCGTCCCCCGGCATGGCCGGCAGTTCCCCGACCGACTCCGGCCCGGGCCTTCTCACCTGCGCAGACCCAGACACCGGGTGTGTCCGATGTCGTGCTGGCCGCCCTGTATGGGGACATCCGCCGCCAGGACGAGCTGCTCACCCGGCACCTGCCGGTCCTTCTGGCGCGGCTTGGCGGTCCGGAGTGGTGGTTCATCCGATTCCGTGACCCCGACCCGCATCTGAGGCTGCGGATCGCGCTCCCTGCAGCAGAGGCGTTCGGCGAGGTCGTGAGAGCCATCAGTGCCTGGGCCGACGAGCTGCGGTGGGCGGGGCTGGTTTCTGATCTGCGGTACCCGACCTCCTTCCGCGAAATGGGACGCTGGGGCTCCGGTGCCGCGTGGGAGGCTGCGGAGAAGGTCTTCAAGGCCGACTCCCGCGCCGTTCTCGCACAGCTCTCACAGACGAAACAGCCCCGACGGCGCTCGCTGGTCGCGGCGCACATCATCGCGATCGCCAGCGCGTTCCTCGGCGACACGAGGGCCGCCATGCAGTGGCTGATCGAACACATTCCGGCGGGCGCTCCCACACCAGTGCCTCGGCCGGAGTTCACCGAGGCTGTCCGGCTCGCCGACCCGTCCCATGGCTGGGCTGCCCTGCATGCGACCCCCGGTGGCACGTCGGCCATCGCGGCCTGGGCCGAGCGGAACGCCGCCCTGGCGGCCTACCGCACCCTTCTGCCCGGGCCAGAGACGCAAGGCGTGAACGTCGATGACGTGCTGACCTCGCTCCTGCACGTTCACTTCGTACGCCACGTCGCGGTGAACTTTCCGGAGGAAGAGATCTGCCTGTACCTCACCCGTGCCGCAGCCCTCGCCTGGACGGCCCAGCACTCCGGAGGCCGCCAGTGATCCAGCACCCGGTACTCGACCTGACGGACGCCATCGCTGCCCGGCTGGCTCGCCCCGATGACTTCCCTGATCTCCAAGTGGCGGGCCTCCATTGGCAGTCGCTCGCCTACGGCGCTCCTGGCATCGCACTGCTTCACATCGAGCGTGCGGCGGTCGGTCGTGGGCCGTGGGAGCGTGCGCACGCGTGGTTGGCCGCGGCCGCCCAGCAGCCCTTCACCAGCGGGCCGGACAGCCATCCTTTCCACGGTGCGCCGGCATTCGGACACGCCTTGGCCTGCGCGACCAGGCACCTCCCGGGCTCGTACCGGCGGGCGCTGAAGGTCCTGGACGAGCAGATCGATGCCGATGTCACCCGTCGTCTGGGCGCGGCACACCACCGCATCGACGCCGGGCAACTCCCCCAGTTGCGCGAGTTCGACACCCTTCGCGGACTCACGGGCTACGGCGCCTACATCCTGCACCGCGACCCGGCCAGTCCCACCTTGCGGGCCGTTCTCGAGTACCTGGTCCGCCTGGTGCAGCCGATCGTCCAGGACGAGCAGGAACTGCCGGGTTGGTGGACTCCCACCGGCCCTTCCGGGCGTCTCGACAACCGGTTCCCCGGTGGCCACGCCAATCACGGCGTGGCACACGGCATCGGAGGTGTTCTCGCCCTGCTCGCACTGGCCGCCCACGAAGGCACAACGGTTCCCGGCCAGTACGAAGCCCTGCGGGCGATTCTCTCGTGGCTGGACAGTTGGCGACACGACAGCGGCACCAGCGCCAGCCCCGTGTGGCCGTACTGGGTGACCCTCAGCGACGTGCGCGAGCCCGGCGCTCTTCGTGTCGGCCCGCAGCGGCCTTCCTGGTGTTATGGCACTGCGGGTCTGGCGCGTGCCCAGCAGCTCGCCGCCCTCGTTCTCCAGGATGTCGAGCGGCAGATCGCGGTGGAGGAGGCTCTCATCGGGTCCCTCACCGATCCGTCGCAGCTCGCGGCCACCCGCGATCCGGCGCTCTGCCACGGCTTTGCCGGTCTGGCGCACGTCGCCGCGCGCGTCGCCGAGGACGCTCACCCTTCCACCGTCGGAAGACTTCGTGCGGTGATCCCGGCGCTCCTCGCCGCCGTCCATCCGCCCGACGCCGATCCGGTCATGGCTGTCGATCACCTGCTGGCGGATCCCGACTGCGGGCCCGGCCTGCTGGAGGGTGCCGCCGGCATCGCGCTCGCCCTCCTCGCACCAGTAACGGGTGCACCGCCCGCCACGCACTGGGACTCATGCCTACTGCTCGTCTGACCCCCGACCGACCGGAGGACGCCCCGACCATGCCACCGGACCACTGGCACCAGCACAACATCGACTTCGCCGACCACGAGACGCGCCAGCACGTACTCCGTGAACGGCTCGGCCCTGCCCTGCGATCCGCCGAGGAGAACGGAGAGCTCACCGACTGGTGGTTCATGAACAAGAAGCCACTTCCCCTGCGTTACCGCGCTGCTCACCCCGCTCCCTCGGTCGAGAGACTGCTGAGCGACCTGGTCGGTGAGGGGCTCGTGGTCTCGTGGCTGCCCGCCGTCTACGAACCTGAGACGGAAGCCTTCGGCGGTCCGCACGCCATGGAGATAGCCCATCGGCTGTTCCACGCCGACAGCCAGCACCTCGTCACCTACCGGCCAGGACCCGGACGCCTGCGCAGCAGGGAATGCAGCGTGCTGCTGCTCAGCGCCATGCTCCGATCCGCAGGCCTTGACTGGTTCGAGCAGGGTGACGTGTGGGCCAAGGCAGCTGCGCTCCGCCCCACTGGCGCTGCCCTTCCGCCCAGTCGGACGTCATCGCTGCTCACGGCCATGCAGAAGCTGCTGACGACCGAGACGCGAGGCCTGTGCCGACCGGGCCAGCCGTTGGAAGGCCAGCTTCCCTGGGTCGCCTCCTTCCAGTCAGCAGGGGCAAGCCTTGCTCATCTCGCCGCCCATGGCGGTCTCACCCGTGGTCTGCGCGCCGTGCTGGCCCACCACGTGATCTTCCACGCCAACCGCGCCGGCCTTCCCTGGAACGACCAGCGCCACCTGTTCCACATCGCACGAGAGGTAGTCATGGGTACGACCGACAACACCGCAACTCCGGCCCCGCACTCCGAGGACGAGTCCACCTCCGCAGAAGCCACCCAGCTCCGAAACGCCCTGGTCGATCGACTCCAAGAAGCTGGCAGCGTCTCCACAGCCCGCGTGGAGCAGGCTCTCCGCTCCACGCCCCGCCACCTCTTCGTGCCCGACGCGCCTCTCAGCGAGGCCTACGCCGACTCCCCCGTCAACATCAAGTACGACACCGACGGCGCCGCGATCTCCTGCGCCTCGCAGCCCGGCGTCGTCGCCATGATGCTCAACCAGCTCGACGTCCGCCCCGGGCAGCGCGTCCTCGAAATCGGTGCCGGCACCGGCTACAACGCCGCCCTCCTCGCCCACCTCACTGGCGATCAGGGCCACGTCACCACGATCGATGTCGACGACGACCTGGTCGAAGGCGCCCGCGCACATCTCGCCTCGGCGGGCATCACCAATGTCGACGTGCTCCTGCGGGACGGAGCCGTCGGCCACGCCGAGGGCGGCTCCTACGACCGGATCATCGCCACCGTCGGTGCCCACGGCATCCCACACGCCTGGATGCAACAGCTCGCGCTCGGAGGCCGGCTCCTCGTGCCCCAGCGACTGAAGGGTAGCGTCTCCCGGTCCATCGCCTACGAGCAGCACGAGGGCCGATGGGTCTCGTTGAACAGCCGGATGAACACCTTCATGCCGCTGCGCCGCGGCATCGCCGACGACGAGCGCAGCATCGTCCCGCTCAGCGCCGACGGCACCGTGCGCCTGCAGACGCACGCTGGCCAAGACATCGACGCCGCAGCCCTGGCCGGTGTCCTCGACCAGCCGCGGACCGAGGAATGGACCGGCATGACCGTCCAGGCCATGGAGTCCCCGGAATGGATGGAACTCTTCGTGGCCTGCTCCCTACCCACCGGCCTCAATCGGATGCTCTTCCCCGCCACAGCCAAGGGGGAGCTCCTGACGGAGGACCCCTACCCCTCCTCGACCGCCGCCGTGGAGAAGGGCGCCCTGACCTACCTGGCCCGCCGCCGGCTGGAGCGCACCACTCCTGAGGGCGGCAGCCTGTGGGAGTTCGGCGTCATCGGCCACGGGCCCGGAAGCGACGAACTCGCCGCGAAGGTCGCCGACGCGATCCGCACCTGGGACCGCGAATACCGCGATCGCCAAGCCACGTTCGAGATCCAGCCCCTCGACGCACCGGCCGTGGAGCCGCTCCCTGGGCTCTTCACGATCGAGACCCCCCTCAACCGGATCATCGTCGACTGGCAGTAACCCCCGCACAGCACCGGTGCTCGCCCACCTGGCCCCCGACAGGCGGGCGAGCACCGGCACTCCCTCGGCACTGCACGACTTCGGCCTGGAGGCAGTTCATGAATCCCGCACTGCGCCGCTTCCCACTCGTCGCCCGCTTCCGTCCCGCCTGCCTCCCACTCCCCCAGCGCGTCCAGGCGCTCACCGATCTGGCCGAGACCGCCCGCGCCTCCTCGGACCAGGGCACCGCCTCGGCCGTGTTCAACCAGGCCGCCCTCATCGCCTCGGACGTCGGCCTCCCGCGCCTTGCCGCCGCCTGGTGCCACCAGCACGCTCACGGATACCTGCACGCCTGCCCGCTACCTGGCATGACTGCCATCCGTGCTCTGGAGCCGGTCGTCAACCTCGCCCGCCTGCAGATCCGGGCAGGTCTCCCCGACAGCGGCCGACAGCGCCTCCTTGCCCTGTACAAAGTCGTCGACACAGGCACCGACGGCCACTTCGACGACATCACTGTCCCGGCCCATCTCACGTCCAGCCCGGAAGACCGACGGGAGGTGCGGGCCTGGCTGTGGCGCGTGCTTCTCGCCGACGGCACCCGAACCCTCACCGCCTCCGGTCGCTGGGCCGAGGCACTCGCCCACATCGAGACTCACCGCGGCATCGGCCGGCACATGCTCGACGGCCGCCAGGTCGCCGTCCTGGCCTCCATCGCGTCCGGCGAAACCGAACGCGTCCAACAGCTCCTCGCAGAAACCGAGCCCGGAGACCCGTGGGAGCAACTCGTCACCGCCTGCCTCGCCGAGCTGGCCCGTCGCGGCCTGGGCCAAACCATCCCGCCGCCCATGACAGATCTCGCGACCGCCTACCTCGAGCACCCGGACGGACATGGCCTGACAGTCTTCGACATCCGTATGGGGCTAACAGCCCTCGACATCATCGGCACCAGGTCGGCCGCCGCGCGGCGGATCGTTCACGACCTGCACCGGCGCACCGCGGAGGCTTGGGACGGCTACGCCGCCCGGGAGATACTCGCGCACCCGGTCTTCACCGCGCTCGCTTCCGACCAGCAATTGCAGGACTGCCACTCCCTCGTGGCCGAATGCGGGCTCGAAGCAGGCCGCCTCCCTAACGACCTTCGCCGGCAACTGATATCCGCTCTGGTGGTCAGCGACGGAGTGATTCGCGACAGTCTTCAACGGGCTGCGACGTAGTACGCCCGGCCGGGAAAGAGCCCATCCACTTGCCACGTCAGCCTCATGAGAGCGCCTTCCGTTCAACCCGCTCCACCCACCCCGGTCCTGCGCCACACCGCTGCGTAGCAAGGAGGCAATTCAGACGGCGAGAAGCATCCGAACCTCGACGTAAATCCTGGCGAATCCACACAAGGCCGCCTTGTCCTGCTGGATCATGCACTCACTCGTCGGAGCTGACCGTCTCTCCCTTCACGTGGCCACGGCCGTGCGGCCACCAGACCCCGTTGGAGGTCCTCGTGGATCCTTCCCCCGCCTCCGCCCATGGCAGAAAGCAACACAGGGAGCCGACCCACGCCTCGGCCTTGATCTACAACGGCCACGGCGAGTACCTGCTGCACCTGCGGGACGACATCCCCGGCATCCGTGAGCCCGGCTGCTGGTCGCTGCTCGGTGGCGGACGGGAGCCGGGAGATCCCTGTCTGGAGGACACCGTTCGACGGGAACTACGGGAGGAGGCCGGCCTGCGTCTGCCGTTCCTGGAGCCCTTCGTCGTCGCAGACGCATCCGAGGCCGACGGCTCCCTTCTGCCGGTCCAGATCTATGCGGGCCGCTGGGACGGCGACCCTGCACAGCTCCCGCTCGCCGAGGGAGTGATGCTCCACTGGTTCCGCCCGGACGACATGACCCGTCTGCGCATACTCCCCTCCACCCTCGACCTGGTGCGCCGGCACGCGGCCACCCGGCAGCCGCCCCCGACGACTCCGGTCCGCCATGGTGCCGGAACCGTCCCCAACGTCATCGGCGTGCACCTCTACCTCGAGGACCCTGGCGGTCGCATCCTGCTCGGCCTGCGGCACCCCGACGCCGCCTACGCGCCGAACACCTGGCACTTCCTCGCCGGCCATTGCGAGCAGGAGAGCGCCGTCACCTGCCTGCTCCGGGAAGCCGAGGAGGAAGCGGGTCTCCGGATCCGTGCGGAGGATGTCGAGTTCGCGCACGCGGTGCATCAGTTCCCCGGCCCGGGCCGGCGGCCACGACTTCAGCTGGTCTTCCGGGCCCGGGCCTGGGCCGGAGAGCCGGAGGTGCGCGAGCCGGACAAGTGCCTCGCATGGCAGTGGTGGGAGCCGGACGCTCTGCCGGACCGACTCGTCCCGTACACACGGGAGGCCATCGCTCATATCCGTGCCGGACACGCCTACTCGGAAACGGGGTGGGCATGACTGTCGAGCACCGGCCGCCAGCTCGCTGAACCCACCAGCTCCCACTGAAGCGCGAGACCTCCTGCGCCAACTACCGCCGACCGACCGTACGGAGACCGCATGAGCGGAACCTGGCTCCCGCCCGAGGAGTACATCGCCACCCTGCCCAAGGCCACCGTCTACGCCTGCTTCTACGTGACCGACCTGGACGACCGGCCCCTCCAGCTCCGCGCGACCCGCGACCCGTCCCTCTGGCAGTGGCCCGGAGGGAACATGGATCCGGGCGAAACACCCTGGCAGTGCGCGGTCCGCGAGTGCGTGGAGGAGACGGGCCTGCGCCTCGGTGACCGTCCGCGTCTGCTGGCCATGCACTTCATGCCGCCCACGGGCACGTGGACGACCAACAAGGTGGGCTTCGTCTTCGACGGCGGACGGCTCGCCCAGGACCAGATCGACGCCATCGTCCTGGACCCGGACGAGCACACCGAGCTCTCCGTCCGCTCCCTCGAGGAGTGGCAGAAGGACCTGTCCGCCGCCGCCTTCCACCGTCTCGCCGCCGTCGCCCAGGCCCGGAGCGCCAGCACGGTGTGCTACCTCGAGCACTGACTCCCGGCGCGCCGCACTCGTAGCGCGCGTCCACGCGCCCCTTTTCCTCCCTACCCGTCCCCGCCGTCCGGCCGTGAGGCCGCTGTGCGGCCGGCACGCCCACTTCGACCGGAGGAGCACGATGTCCCCGCTGCACGACGACGCCGCTCCCGGCAAGCTGCCGCCTCACGCCGGTGGTGTGTCCGCGGCCGAGCAGGAACTGTTCGGCGGACGCCTGCGCTACAACCAGGCCTACGTCCACCACGAGGGCGCGCTGACGCGGATGACGTTCGGTCGGATGGCCTCGGCGCTGCCCCGGATGGTCGCCGTGGTGCTGCGGGCCGGGTGGGCCGTGGACCGCCGCGCCCTGTCCGGACTGGTGATCTCCCAGGTCGGGCAGGGGGTGACGGCGGCGTGGGGGCTGGTGGCGGTCAACCGGGTGCTGACCGAACTGTTCGCGGACGGCCCGACCGCGGACAAGCTGCGCCAGTCGCTGCCCGCCCTGGTCGTCCTCGCGGTGGTCTCGGTCGGCACGGCGCTGCTCGCCGCCTCGACGACGGCCATGTCCGGGCGGCTGGAGCCGCAGGTCGAGCGGGCCGTCGCCCCCGACTACTACCGCGCCGTCACCGGTGTCGAGGTCGCTGCCACCGAACAGCCCGAGGTCCAACGCATCCTGGAGGCGGGAAAGTTCGGCACGGACTCGGCGCGGCGCATGCTGGGGCTGTCGGTGAGTGTGGCGGGCGTGCTGATCAGCATGGTGGCCTCGGCGGTCGTGCTGGCCTCGCTGCACTGGGCGTTGCTGCCGATGCTGCTGGCGATCGCGCTGCCCAAGGGATGGGGCGCGGTGCGCTCCGCCCGGCGCGAGTACCTCTCGCGCCGTCACTGGATCGACCACCGGCGGGCGGTCGCCACCCTCCTGCAGTACCTGACGCTCCCCCACGCGGCGGGCGAGATCCGCGCCCGTTCGGCCGGCACGCTGCTGCTGCGCGGCTACGAGGAGATGTCCTCCCTGATGGAGACCGAGCAGCGCCGGCTGGCCCGCGCCCAGGCCCACACCGACCTCGTCGCCGGCGCGTTCTCCGGCATCGCGTCCCTCGGCTGCTACGGGGTGCTGTGGTGGCTGCTGACCAGCGGTGGCCTGCCCCTCGCGGTGGGCGGCACCGCCGTGGTCGCCATCCAGACCTCCACCGCCCGTCTGCGCTCCCTCGTCCAGCAGGTCAACCGCATGTACGAGGAGATGCTGCACCTCGGCGACACCGAGGAAGCCACCCAGCTCGCCGCCCGGCACGCCATCCCCGCCACCGGCACGCCCCTGCCCGAGCCCGTCCGGGCGGTCGCCGTCGAGAAGGTGTCCTTCACCTACCCCGGCGCCACCGCCCCGTCCCTCCACCACGTGAGCCTGCGGGTGGAGCGCGGGCAGGTGACGGCACTCGTCGGCGCGAACGGCTCCGGCAAGACCACCCTCGCCAAGACCTCGCCGGCCTCCTCCTGCCCACCGACGGCAACGTCTGGTGGGAAGGCCCCGACGGCGAACGCGTCGAGGCCCGCGAGGCCGACCGGGCGGGCATCTTCCGCTCCGTCGGACTCCTCGCCCAGGACTACCCCCAGTGGCAGATGACCGCCGCCACCAACATCACCATCGGCGCCGGCGACCGCCCCCGCGACATGACCCGCGTCGAGGAGGCCGCCCAGGCCGCCGACATCCGCAAACTCGTCGAAGGCCTCCCCCACGGCTGGGACTCCATCGTCTTCAAGGGCTACGACCGCGGCGTCCAACTCTCCGGCGGCCAATGGCAGAAGCTCGCCAACGCCCGCAGCCGCTACCGCGACGCCCCCGTCCTCCTCGTCGACGAACCCACCTCCGCCCTCGACCCCCACGCCGAGATCGAAGCCTTCGAACGCCTGCGCACCCTCGCCGACAGCGGCACCGACGTCATCCTCATCACCCACCGCCTCGCCGCGACCGCCACCGCCGACCACATCTACGTCCTCGACCACGGACACATCGCCGAACACGGCGACCACGATCACCTCATGGCCCGAACGGACGGCCTTTACCACGCCATGTTCCAGGCACAGGCCGCCCAGTACGGACTCACCACATCTGCAGGCAGCGACCTGCCGCACGCCAAGTCCAGCACGGACACCACAAGGACGTCCCAGTGAGCACCGTGGCGCCGACCATCACGTGATCATGCCCCGGTAGACCCCGGAGCCGAGGTAAGGGAAGCGCGGCCGAGGCGAAAACGCCGGTGAGGGCGTAGGTGCACCTCCACGGCCGCCATGTAGCGTTCGCGTGGTGCAGCGAGCCCATTGAGATCGACGACCGATGACGGGATGACCATGGACGGATCTGTTTCCGCCCCGGTCCCCAGCCACGCGTCCTTGATGCTTCGGCCTGCGACCTGTCGCGTCAGCCTGACAAGGTCGGCGTATACGTTCCCCACGTCCGGTGACTCGAATCTGACCCACGCCTCGTACCTCGCGAGCTTGATCTGAATCTCGCGCAGTTGCTCCGAAAGACGTATTCACTCCTCTGCGGCCGCATCCGTGCGGCGGCGCCGTACTGCATAGGCCATCTCGGCGTACTCAATGCAGGCCTCATAAGCGGCGGCGAAAATTTCCTGCTTCCTGTCTTGCTGTTGAGCACGACGGCCGGCTCGCCACTGGAGTATGACCACTAGGCCTGTGACGAGCGCAGCGAGGACTGTCGCGTACGGGGCGAAGGTCTTGAACGCCTCAGCCAACGATGTTGTCCCTTTCATCAAGTCCGGGAGAGACATAGCCGTGCGGCGCCTCGAAACCGGGCCATGAGCCGGTGCGCTGATATTCGACCTCCCAGCGCAAGTGGCGAACGATGATGGCCAGCAACTGCACACCGCTGTCACCAGGGCACCAACGGCGGGCAGCGGAATCCTTCGGGTACCAGAGACACAAAGAACCGTCCGGATTGCGGTGAGCGGGACAGTCGGGTCCCTTGGCATGGACGCACGGCATCTCGGGGTCCTCCGGCGAGAAGGCAATGCGCACGCTGTGGCTTGGCAGGATTCGGATGTGCGGATACACCAGCAGGCTGAGACCTTGTTCGAAGGCCACTGGCTTCTCAACCTCATGAACATCGAGCCCGGTCGACCGCATCTCGTCAAGGATTCTGGTGCGGGCCAGGGGGCGCGCGAACCAAGGCCTATGGGCACTCTGCAGACTACCCATGACCTACGACAGCCTCCAGGACCGGCTCTTCGCGATGACCTGGCTCGGACCTGCGAAGCCGAGCTGATTGGTGGTGCGAATCGGGAGAGCCGCGGAGAAGCGATCTGCTGCCTCGCTCATGGTCTTCGGGAAGAGCTTTTCGAGGACCTGCTGAACAACTTCGGCGTCATCGGGGTCCGCCATCGCCGCCCCAAGGTCCCGGGCGGCGATCCTCAGACGCCGCTCTGCATCCTCCTGAGGGATCAGCGGCTTGATGTCGGGGGACACCCCGCGAGGATCCCTCGTGGGTTCGTTCTCCTGAAGCCGCTTCGAAGCCTGCTCGAGAACATCGTGGACTGCAGCAACGAGTCCGCTGCCCTCCTTGATGAACTCGTAGGCCCACACGGACAGATTGTGAGAGGAGAACCCAGGCTTCCACGCCTGAGCGTTCCACGCCTTCAGGAGGCGGATTGCCCTCCTCCGGGTACGGCGAAGGGACTCGGCGCCCGAGCCCAGCAGTTCCACGTGACCGATGGGATCACTTTTGCTCCACGCGCTCTTGGATCCGGTCGGCTTGTCAAGGTCGGGTATCCACAAGCCGATTCCCTCGCGCCGCTGCAGAGCCACGATGAGATCGACCGTGACATCAACGCCCTTGACCGGCGAACGAAAGTAGATCTTGAGGCCACGACGCGACTTGCAGACGCGCGCCTGGTGGTGTTCTTCCCGAATCTTCGGGCCGATGAAGTCTACGAGCTCGTCAGTGATCGCGTGGGGCGCCTCCCCATCGCCGTCAGGACCGAGAGCGGGATGCTTCACCCGGTCCAGGATGATGCCTCCGTCTCCGTCACTGACGGAACCCGAGTGTGGCTGTATGTGGGTATGGGCGGGGATGGAGCCCGAACAATACGACCTCCGCCCTTCAGGATGCTTCTCCGCAATCTTTCTGGCCAGCGCGAGCCGCTCGCGGGTGGCTGACAGTACGTCAACATCGACGTTGATGAGCTGGAGCAGTTCATCGAACTGCTTGTGCAGGTATGCCATGTCGTCCTTGCTGCGGGAGGGCAGGGTGAAACTGGCGGGTGCCGTGCTCCAAGTCTGGCGTATGCCACTGACAATGCTTGCGCAGCGAGGTGGCGGTGCCGTGTGTGGCTAAGGAAGAGCTGGCTTCTCACCTGCGCGGCGCCCCGCAACGAGGAGTAAACGGAATCGGAAGCCACAGTTCCGATTGGTGCAGGTGCAGGTCGGTGACCGTGCCCCAGCCTCGTGAATAGGCGTTAAAAGCCCGTAGTCCAATAGCAGATGATTCCGGCCAAACCAAACCGTCCGTTCTTCTTAATCTCGTCCTGTCACTGCACAACGACAGGAGCATCGCCATGACGCAGACCAAACAAGCTCCCGAGACCGCGTTCCTGAACCTCCCCCAGGCCGCCGAGTACCTCGGCCTCTCTCCCAACACGCTCTACGTCTGGCGCCATCGCCGCCAGGGGCCGCCCAGCTTCCGCATGGGGCGTCGCGTCATGTACCGCATCGCCGCTCTCAACGAATGGGTGCATACCCAGGAGCAGGCAGACTCGCGTTCCAACCCGGCGATCAGTCCTCTGGCGCGTTCGGTACGAAGCCGATCCCGGGCTGACTGGTAACCCTCCCCGCTCACAGCTCACTTCGGGCTCCTACTGCCGGTCCAGTCATGGGCCGCCAAGAAGCGCCCCGCTCAGCACCAATGCACAGGAGACAACGCCACAGTGGCCGGGTACATAGAAGATCGCTGGCTGAAGAAGCGGGTTGACCCCAGAACGGGGAAGCGGGAGCGCACCGCGCAGTATGGGAAAGGTCTGCGCTATCGCGTAAAGGGAGTCCCCGGGGTCGGGGACCGCTCCTTCGCCACCAGTCAGGATGCCAAGCAGTGGCTCGCTACGGTGAGAACCGACTCCCTGCGGGGAGACTTCGTCGACCCGCGGAACGGCCAGATCACCTTGGGCGATTACATCATCGACCACTGGTGGCCCTCTCGAAGCGACGAGCCCTCGACCGCCGCCCCCATGCAGAGCCGGATCCGCAACCACATCCTCCCCCTCCTGGGAGACCTCCCCCTCGCAGCGATCGACGCATCCGTCCTGCGCTCCTACAGCGCCGCGCTCCTCAGCCGGGTCGAGAGTTCGACGGCTAAAGTGGTCTGGAGCCACCTGTCATCCATCCTCACCAGCGCGGTCGACGACAAGCGCCTGCCGCACAACCCGATCAAGACCTCCCGCAGCGTCAAGCCGCCGCGAGCGGGGAAGCGGAAGGCCGGCGCCTGGACCCGTAGCACGGTGGAAGCTGTCCGGGAGCACCTTCCCGAGCGCTACCAACTCGCCTTGGACCTGGGGCTCGGGCTCGGCCTCCGCCAAGGGGAAGTCTTCGGTTTGGGCGAGGAGGACATCGATTTCGCGGCGGGTCTCGTGCACATACGCCGGCAGGTCAGGTGGAACGGCAAGGGCCGCCCCTACTTCAGCCTGCCCAAGGGCAACAAGATGCGCGAGGTTCCGCTCTCCCCCGGCCTCGCCGCCCGGGTACAGAATCACCTCCGGCGCTTCCCTGCTGCCCCGGTCACCCTTCCGTGGCGGAATCCCGAGCCGCCCGCCACCCCGCTCGAAGCCCGTCAACGCAAGCCGATCACCGTCCGCCTGGTCCTCACGACACAGAACGGCAACCGGGTCTACTACCAGGCGTTCAACAACCGGTGCTGGAAACCGGCGCTCGCTGCGGCCGGCGTCATCGAACCGGTTGGCGAGCGGGCCACGAAGGATCGCAGCGGCCGTACTCGACGGCAGACTCTCTACGCCGTGCCGCGCGAGCACATGTTCCACGTACTGCGCCACACCTACGCGAGCGTGCAGCTGGAGGCCGGCGAGTCGGTGGTGAGCCTCGCGGCCTGGCTGGGCCACTCGTCGTCAAAGGTCACCCTGGACCACTACGCTCACTTCATGCCCGGTGCAGGGCGTCGGGGACAGTCGGTCATGGACGCCTGGCTCGGCGCCGACCAGCCTTCCGCAGAAAGTCCCTGAGATGTCCCTGGGACAACCGACGGACACAGTTCGCGTCCCGAAACCGCAGGTCAGACCACATGCCGCATCACCGGACCACATGTCCGAGGAGTACAAGGAGCCCCTGTACGCCGCTCCGCCGCTGCTCCAGCGCATGGTCGACGCGGGCCGCCTGGGCCGGAAGACGGGGTCGGGCTTCTACAGCTACGACTGACCGAGCTACGACTGACCGTGCGAACGTCGTCTCATCCGCGGGTCCCTGGCCGGTCGTCCGGCCCGGGGCCCGTCGTGTTCGCGCCGAACGCCCGTCGGCAGTGGGTGAGCAGGGCGCGCAGCGCCGGGTTGCGGGCGGGGCGCCGGACCAGGGCGAACAGGGCCGGGACGTGTGCGTCGGCGATGACGTGGGCGGTGAGGCGGTCGCGGTAGGCGTCCGCCATCGAGTCGCTGAGGACGGCGACGCCCAGGCCGCGCGCGGCGAGGCCGGCGACGGCGTCGGCGGCGCTCGCCTCCAGCGCGACGGCCGGTCCAACGCCCCGCGCGCCGCACGCCTGGTACAGGACCGCGCGCAGCCCGGATCCCGGCGGGCTGCACACGACCGGGTACGCGGCCACGTCGCGCAGGGTGACCCGGCGCCGCTTCTCCAGCGGGTTCGTCGAGCGGTCCAACGCCGGTGACGCCGCCGGGGTCGCGGCGCTCTACGCGGAGGACGCGGTGCTGGCCCATCCGCCCGGCAGGGTGACGGCCGGGCGGGAGGCGATCCGCGCGCTGTGGGAGAAGGTGCTGGCCAACTCCCCTCGGTTCGAGCCGGAGCCGCCCCTGCCGACGCTGGTCGGCGGGGCCATCGCGCTGACGTCGACGCCGCCGGGGGACGGGGCGGGCGCGCGGGCGCAGGTGGTCCGGCGGCAGCCCGACGGGAGCTGGCTGCGGGTACTGGACCAGCCGGAGTTCGTGCGGCCCGCTTCCTAGAGGCGCAGGTGGTGCAGGAGGAGCAGGGCGGCTGCCATGTTGGCCGCCGGGACCTCGCCCCGGGTGATCAGGTCCGGGACGACCTTGAGGGGAACCCACTCGCGGCGGTCCGACTCGAAGGCGTCGACCGGGTCGCCGACGTACTCGCCCTCGTCGGACCAGTAGATGTGGTGGCGGGCGTCGGTGAGACCGTTGGACGGTTCCACGCTCATCAGGTGGTGCAGGGCGCCCGGGCGCCAGCCGGTCTCCTCCTCCAGTTCACGGGCCGCCGCGGCGGCGACGTCCTCGCCGTCCTCCACCACGCCCGCGGCGAGTTCCCAGCCCCAGCTGTCGGTGATGAAGCGGTGCCGCCACAGCAGCAGGACCTCGTTGGCGTCGTTGACGACCGTGGCCACCGCGACGGGCCTCAGCCGTATGAGGAAGTGGTCGAGGTGCCGGCCGTCGGGGAGTTCGACATCCGCGAGATTGACGCTGAACCAGCGGTTTGAGTACACAGGCTGTTCGTTTTGTTTCGTCCACTGCATGGTTCTGCCGCCTTCCGATGGGTAAGGGGCAATATCGCAGCAGTGGCGGTCGTACAGCAGGCGCACGGAGGGCCGCCCGTGACGCATGGGGCGGCGCGGTGAGGCACGCGCCGGGCGCGGCGAGGTCATGGCCTCCCCTCGTACGCCGGAGGCGGCCCGCCGCCGTCTACAGCGGCACCCGCAGCGCCCCGTCGATGAGTTCGGCCGCCTCGCCGGTGCCCGCGCAGCCGCTGCGGATCAGATGCTCGCGCACCTCGCGCAGCCGGTCGCGCAGCCGCTGCGACTCCATGCCGCGGGCCTGTTCGGCCATCTGCACGGCGACGGCCACCGCCCGGTCGGCGTTGCCCTGGCGCAGTTCGACGGTGCAGAGCATGGCCAGCCGGTGCACCCGGCCCCGGTCGTGCGCCGGGGTGTCCACGGCCGCCGCCGCGTGCTCACCCGCCGCCGCCAGCTCGCCGAGGCTCAGCAGCGCCTCCGCCACCTGCACATTGACAAGGCCCGGCTGGACATAGCCGGTCTCGTCCGGCTCGTGGCCGCGGTGGATGCGCCCGGCGGACTCCTCGGCCCGCCGGATGCAGGTCAACGCGCCCGCCGCGTCTCCGAGATGGGCGTACGCCTTCGCCTGCATCGCGTACAGGTCCGAGGCGAGCGCCGGCGTGATGCGGTGGCCCGCGGCGCGCAGCGCGGCCTCGGCGAAGGCGACGGCCTGTCTGAACTCCCGCATGCACAGGGACTGGTTGACGAGCAGCGCGATGACGTACGCGCCGAGGCCCCGGTCGCCGCTGGCCTTGGCGAGCCGCAGCGCCTGGTGGAAGTAGCGCTGGGCGAGGCCGTGGGCGTCGGAGTCGTAGGCGCAGATGCCGGCGATCGCCACCAATCCGCCTGTGGCACGGTGGAGTTGGCGGCCGGTGGCGTCGGTGTAGCTGCCACGCAGCAGGGGGGCCGCCTCGGCGTTGAGGAAGCCGACGATGCGGGCGCGGGTCGCCATGCCGCCTGCCTTGCGGTACATCTGCTCGTAGTGGGCGCGGGCGGCGCGCAGCATCTCCAGGTCGCCGGGGGTGACCCGGTGCGGGCCGCCGCGGGAGACGTCCACGTCGTCCGGCGGGTTCTCCCACTCCCATACGGGCATCACGGCCGGGGTGCCTGTGACGGCGGGGGCGCCGAGCAGGTGGGGGCGGCCCTGCTGGTCGGAGCGCCACAGTGCGGTGGCCCGCTCGACGAACCCGGAGAGCGAACCGGCGTGCGGGACGGCCGGTTCCCCGGGGACGCCCAGGCCGATGTCGTCGAGGGTGACGGGGCGGCGCAGCCGGACGGCGAGCACCTCGCAGATCAGGTCGGGCACCTGGCCCCGGGGGCGCTGTCCTTTCAGCCACCGGGCCACGGCGGTGTGTTCGTAGCGCAGCGTCAGACCGCGCGCCCGCCCGGCCTGGTTGACGTGTGCGGCCAGCCCCGCGTGGGAGATGCCGGCCTCGTCGAGGATCGCGTCCAGCAGAGTGTTGGGCTGCATGTCGGGCCCCCCGGTGGCTCGGTGCGGACAGGGTAGTGGCTGCGCGTTCACACGGGGTGTGAACGGAGTGCCCGCATCCGCAGTGTGCACGCGCTGTCGCGGAGCGTGCCCGGCCGGTTGACTGAATTGCCTCGAAAGAGGCCGGCCGGGCCGCCGGCTCCCCCTCGTACAGCGGCGGCCCGTATGTTCGCCGTCCGCCCGGCCGCCTGCCCGACACTCCGTGGCGGGGCGGACGGCCGCCGGCCCCGCGCGGTGCGGGCGTACGGCGTCACCGGTCGGCCGTGGCCGAGCGGGGGACGCCGCAGGTCTGCCGCGTGGGCGGGGAGCAGCGTTCGTTCCCGAGGATCAGCAGGGCCACGTCGTCCTTCGGCGGGCCGACGCTGTGGTCGAGCAGGGCGGTGAGGACCGTCCGCAGGACGGCCTGGGGCGTCTGCGGGCGGTCGCGGGCCGCCTCGGTGAGGACGTCGCCGAGCGGGAAGAAGCGGCCGCCGGCGTCGCGGGCCTCCTCCGCGCCGTCGGTGTGCAGGACGAGGATGTCGCCGGGGAGCAGCCGGCCGCACGCGGTGGCGGGCAGCTCGCCGGGCAGCGGGAACAGGCCGAGCGGCGGGAGGGGATCGGCGCGGGCCAGCGGCTCGGCGCCCGCGCCGGTCAGCCGGTAGGGCCAGGGGTGGCCGCAGTTGAGGGCGTGCACCTCGCCGTCCGGGAGGATCTCGAGCAGCAGGACGGTGACGAACTCCTCAGCGGCGGGGGCGGCGTCCTCGGCGAGGCGGTCACCGTGCGTCTGGTCGCGCAGATGCCGGTCCATGGCACGCTCCAGGCGGCGCAGCACCCCGGCGAGGGTCTTCTCGTCGTGGGCGGCCTCGCGGAAACTGCCGAGGACGGCGGCGCCGGTACGGACGGCGCCGAGGCCGTGGCCCCGCACGTCGCCGATGACGGCCCGTACGCCGTGCTCGGTGGCCGTCACCTCGTAGAGGTCGCCGCCGATGCGGGCGCCCCGGTCGGCGGAGAGGTGGACGGCGGCGACGGCCAGGCCCTCGACGCGTGGCGGCGGGGGCCGTAACAGCACGCTCTGGGCGGCCTCGGCGATCCGGCGGGCATGCCGGACCTCGCGGAGCATGCGGCGCCGGAAGTGCAGGACGATGCCGGTGCCTACGGCGCACAGCACGGCGCTGCTGACCAGGCGCGCGCCGATGGCGTCGTCCCGGGCCAGCGGGCAGGTCAGCCGGTAGGCCACCGCGACGGCGCCCCACGCCGTGGGCACCGCGAGGGAGCGCAGCCGTGACAGGAACCGGGGTGGGCCCCCGCGGGGAGCCCCAGGGTTGAAGCGGATCATGCCATGGCCCCCCAAATAGGCCCGGACAGCGCAGACCGGCCTCAAGAGGCCGGTCCGATTCTGTCGACCGCGACCCCGATTCCGGCCGCATCACCCGGCTCAGTCACCCGAATGAGTGAGTAACCGGCGGGACGCCGCAGTTCCGCTCACTGACCAGCACTGACATGCCCGCGCCCACACCCGCATATGCCCGAACCGGAACCCACCCTCCGCCCCTCCGGGGTGCCTCTGTCCCACGGTTCCGTGGGCTGGTGTACGGCCGCGTCGAAGCCGCGAGGTGGCGCGCGCGGGCGCCCGCCCTGTTGCTGCTCAGGCACCACGGGCCGGTGCCAAGGCGTCCTGCCCTGGAACCGGCCCGTGTGTGGGACAGCGTGCGGTGTCAGCCGCGGAGTACCGCTCCGGTGCGGTCCGCCGCCAGGGCGACCGCCGCCTCCCGCGCCGCCGACGCCTCGTCGACCGTCAGGGTGCGGTCGTCCGCGCGGAAGCGCAGGGCGTAGGCCAGGGACTTGCGGCCCTCGCCCAGCTGCTCGGCGTTCTCGTAGACGTCGAACAGGCGGATGGACTCCAGGAGTTCACCGGCACCCTCGCGCAGCGCGGCCTCCACCTCGGCCGCGGGCACGTAGGCGTCGACGACGAGGGCGACGTCCTGCGTGGCGACCGGGAAGGTGGAGATGGACGGCGCCTGCGGGACGGTGTTGCCCACCTGCTCCAGGACGTCCAGGTCCAGCTCCATCGCGCAGGCGCGCGCGGGCAGGCCCAGCGCCTTCAGGACGCGCGGGTGCAGCTCACCGGCGTGGCCGACGACGCGCTCGGCGCCGTCGACGGTGACGGTCAGCTCGGCGCAGCGACCGGGGTGCCAGGGCCCGTACTGCCCCTTGCGGACGCCCAGTTCGGCGCCGGCCTCGCGGGCGACGGTCCGGGCGGCCTCGACCGCGTCGGCCCATTCGGCCGGGCGGCCCTTGCCCCACCAGCCGGCCTGCTCGCGGGCGCCGGCCAGGACCACGGCGACGTGCCGCGGCTGGTCGGGCAGCGCGGCGTTGAGCGCGGCGATGTCGTCGGGGCTGGGACGCCGGTCGACGGGCAGGTTCGCGGCGACCTTGGCGGCGTCGCGCGGCTGGAAGACCAGGCCGGTCTCGAACAGCGCGAGGTCGTGCGAGCCTCGGCCGTCGTTGCGGCGCAGGGCGGCGAGCAGCCCCGGCAGCAGGGAGGTCCGCAGCGCGGGCTCCTCGTCGCTGAGCGGGTTCACCAGCTTGACGACGCGGCGCGCCGGGTCGTCGGCCTCCAGGCCGAGCTGGTCGAAGACCTGCTCACTGACGAACGGGTAGTTCAGCGCCTCCACGTACCCGGCGCCGGCGAGCGCCCGGCCGACACGGCGGTGCAGCCGCTGGCGGGCGGTCAGGCCCCGGCCGGCGGGCGGCCTGGGCAGGGTGGAGGGCAGGTTCTCGTAGCCCTCCAGCCGGATGACCTCCTCGGCGAGGTCGTTCGGGTCCGTGAGGTCGGGCCGCCACGACGGCACCGTGACGATCAGCTCGTCCTGCCCGTAGACGTCGCAGCCGACCTCCTGGAGGCGGCGTACGACGGTCTCCCGGCCGTAGGTCACACCGGCGACCTTGTCCGGGTGGTCGGCGGCCACGGTGATGGTGTGCGGCGCGCTCGGGGTGATCACCTCGGTGACGCCGGCCTCGGCGGTGCCGCCGGCGAGCAGCACCAGCAGGTCGACGGTGCGCTGCGCGGCGGCGGACGCGGCCTGCGGGTCCACACCGCGCTCGAAGCGGCGGGAGGCCTCGGAGGACAGCTTGTGGCGGCGGGCCGTGCGGGCCACCGACACCTGGTCGAAGTGGGCCGCCTCGATGATCACGTCGGTCGTCGCCCCGGCGCCCTCCTCGGAGGGGTCGTGGTCGGCGATCTCGGTGTCGGCGCCGCCCATGACGCCGGCCAGGCCGATCGGGCCGCGGTCGTCGGTGATGACGAGGTCCTCGGCGTGCAGCTTCCGCTCGACGCCGTCGAGGGTGACGATCTTCTCGCCCTCCTGCGCGCGGCGCACGCCGATGGCGCCCTGGACCTGGTTGCGGTCGTAGGCGTGCAGCGGCTGGCCGAGCTCCATCATCACGTAGTTGGTGACGTCGACGGCGAGCGAGATCGGGCGCATGCCGACCTTCTGCAGCCGGCGCTGGAGCCAGATCGGGGAGCGCGCCTCGGGGCTGAGGCCGGTCACCGTGCGGGCGGTGAAGCGGTCGCAGCCCATGGGGTCGGAGACCTTCACCGGGTAGCCGAACTCGTTCGGCCCGGGCACGTCGATCAGCGCCGGGTCGCGCAGCGGCAGACCGTAGGCGATGGCGGTCTCGCGGGCGACGCCGCGGATGGACAGGCAGTCGCCGCGGTTGGCGGTGACGGCGATGTCCAGGACCTCGTCGACGAGTTCGAGCAGCTCGACGGCGTCCTTGCCGACCTCGGTCTCCGGCGGCAGCACGATGATGCCGTGGGTGCCGTCGTCGCCCATGCCGAGCTCGTCGCTGGAGCAGATCATGCCGTGCGAGACCTTGCCGTAGGTCTTGCGGGCGCTGATGGAGAAGCCGCCGGGCAGGGTGGCGCCGGGCAGGACCACGACGACCTTGTCCCCGACGGAGAAGTTGCGGGCGCCGCAGACGATCTCCTGGGGCTCACCCGTGCCGTTGGCCTGGCCGACGTCGACCGTGCAGAAGCGGATCGGCTTCTTGAAGCCCTCCAGCTCCTCGATGGTCAGCACCTGGCCGACGACCAGGGGGCCCTTGAGGTCGGCGCCGAGGTGCTCGACGGTCTCGACCTCCAGGCCGGCCGAAATCAGCTTGGCCTGCACGTCGCGGCCGGTCTCGGTGGCCGGCAGGTCGACGTACTCCCGCAGCCAAGAAAGCGGGACCCGCATCAGATCTCCATCCCGAACGGCCGGGTGAACCGGACGTCACCCTCGACCATGTCTCGCATGTCCTCGACGTTGTGGCGGAACATCAGCATCCGCTCGATGCCGAACCCGAAGGCGAAGCCGCTGTACTTCTCCGGGTCGACGCCGCAGGCGGTGAGCACCCGCGGGTTGACCATGCCGCAGCCGCCCAGCTCGATCCAGCCCTCGCTGGAGCAGGTGCGGCAGGGCCGGTCGGGGTTGCCGACGGACGCGCCCTTGCACACGTAGCAGAGCATGTCCATCTCGGCGCTGGGCTCGGTGAAGGGGAAGAAGTTCGGCCGCAGCCGGGTCTTCATCTCCTCGCCGAACAGCGACTGGACCATGTGGTCCAGGGTGCCCTTGAGGTCCGCCATGGTCAGGCCCTCGTCGACGGCGAGCAGCTCGACCTGGTGGAAGACGGGGGTGTGCGTGGCGTCCAGCTCGTCGGTGCGGTACACCCGGCCGGGGCAGATCACGTAGACCGGCAGCTCGCGGTCGAGCAGGGAGCGGATCTGCACGGGCGAGGTGTGCGTGCGCAGCACGACGCCGGACTCGGTGCCGCCCTCGGGGCCCTGCACGAAGAACGTGTCGGCCTCGCCGCGCGCCGGGTGGTCCGGGCCGATGTTGAGCGCGTCGAAGTTGAACCACTCGGCCTCGACCTCGGGGCCCTCGGCGACCTCGTAGCCCATGGCCACGAAGATGTCCTCGATGCGCTCGGAGAGCGTGGTGAGGGGGTGGCGGGCGCCGGCCGGGACGCGGTCGTAGGGCAGCGTGACGTCCACGGACTCCTCGACGAGGACGCGGGCGTCGCGCTCGGCCTCCAGCTCCGCCTGGCGGGCGGCGAGCGCCTTGTTCACGGCGCCGCGCGCCTGGCCGACGCGCTTGCCGGCCTCGGCCTTGGCGTGCGGGGGCAGCGCGCCGATCTCGCGGTTGGCCAGGGCCAGCGGGGACGCGCCGCCGGTGTGGGCGACCTTCGCCTCCTGGAGCGCGTCGAGGGAGTCCGCGGCGGCGAAGGCGGCGAGCGCCTCGTCCCGCATGCGCTCGATCTCTTCCGGTTTCAACGCCTCGACCTCGACAGGGTCGTACGACTTATTCGGTGCCGACATCTCTTCCCGTGCTTCCGTTGGCTGGCTGATGGTCCCCGTCATCGACTCGTGGACGAACGGTCCGGCGCGCGTCTGCTCGGCGTCGCGGCTTCCGTCCTCGGGACGCAAAGGTGCCAAAGGCCGAGTCTAACGGGGTGGGGACAGGCGAAAGCGCCCGTGGGGGCCGCAGGCGTCTCAGGTGAGATACGCGGGGGCCGCCACGGGCAGCGTAAATCGGAACTCCGCGCCGCCGCCGGGGGCGCGTCCGACCGTGATGGCGCCGCCGTGGGCCTCGACGATGCCCTTGACGATGTACAGCCCGAGGCCCGTGCCGCCGCGCTTGCTGCCCCGCCAGAAGCGGGTGAAGACGCGGTTCATGGACTCCTCCGGGATGCCGGGCCCCTCGTCGCTCACGGTGACCGACGTGGCCGCTGGTTCGGCGTGCTCACGCTCGCGCGGGGACGCCGAGGGTGTGATGTCGATGGTGACGGTTCCCTCGCCGTGGCGCACGGCATTTTCCAGCAGGTTGCTCAGCACCTGGTCGATCTTGTCGGGGTCGGCCCACAGCGCGGGCAGCGGGTGCTGCACCCGCAGCAGGAACCGGTCGGCGGGCTGCCCCGCCGCGACGTGCGCCTGGATGTGCCGGCCGACGGCGGCCCCGATGTCGACGGGCTGGCGGCGCACCTCGAGACGCCCGGAGTCGATGCGGGATATGTCGAGCAGCTCGGCGATGAGCCGGGTGACGCGGTCGGCGTCGGCGTCGACGGTCTCCAGCATCAGCCGCTTCTGGTCGTCGGTGAAGCGTTCCCACTTGGCGAGCAGGGTGGCGGTGAAGCCTTTGACCGAGGTGAGCGGGGAGCGCAGTTCGTGCGCGACGGTCGCGATCAGCTCGGCGTGGCTGCGCTCGGTGCGACGCCGCGCCTCGGTGTCGCGGAGGGTGACGACGACCCGGCGGACGGGCCCGGTGGGGCGGGTGCGTACGTAGCGGGCGGAGACGAGGACCTCCCGGCCGCCGGGCAGCAGGAGGTTGCGCTCGGGCTGGCCGACCCGGATGGCGAGGCCGCCGTAGGGGTCGGTGAGCTGCCACCAGCGGCGCCCCTCCAGGTCCTCTAACGGCAGCGCGGTCTCCAGTGACCGGCCGAGGGCCCGCTCGGCGGGGACGGCGGTGATGCGTACGGCGGCGGCGTTGAAGCAGACGACCCGGCCGTGCTCGTCGGCGACGACGAGTCCGTCGGGGAGCTGGTCGGGGTCGATGCCGAGGTCGGCGAGGTCACCGGGCCGGGGCGCGGGCGGGCGCGCCGTGCGCTCTGCTCCCGGTGCGCTGCTCGTGCCGACGCTCATCCCCGTACCCCACCTCTCGGAACGTCCTCGGGGCGCCCCGGTCCCGGGCCCCGGCCGAGAGCTTGGGGAGGTCCCCGAGCTGGTCAGCCTACTAGCTCTCGGTGACGGAGCGGGACCCTCCGGCGGCGCGCTGTGCACGTGCCGACGCGTAGAGACATACGGCGGCGGCGGTGGCGAGGTTCAGGCTCTCCGCCTTTCCGTGGATGGGGACGCGGACGACGGCGTCGGCGAGGGCGCGGGTCTCCTCGGGCAGGCCCCAGGCCTCGTTGCCGAAGATCCAGGCGGTGGGGCCGCCCATGGTGCCCTTGTCGAGCTCCTCGTCGAGGTCGCGGTCGCCGGCCCCGTCGGCGGCGAGCAGCCGTACGCCGGCGTCGCGCAGCCCGCTGACGGCGCGTTCGACGGGTACGCCCACGGCGACGGGCAGATGGAAGTGGGAGCCGACGGAGGCGCGGACGGCCTTGGGGTTGTACAGGTCGACGGAGGCGTCGGTGAGGACGACGGCGTCGGCCCCGGCGGCGTCGGCGCAGCGCAGCACGGTGCCGGCGTTCCCGGGGTCGCGGACGTGCGCGAGGACGGCGACGAGGCGGGGACGGGCGGCGAGGATCTCCTCGAACGGCGTGTCCAGGAAGCGGCAGACGCCGACGAGGCCCTGCGGGGTGACGGTGGTGGAGATGTCGGCGACGACCTCGTCGGACGCGAGATGCACACGGGCGCCCGCGGCCCGGGCGGCCCCGACGATGTCGGCGTACCGCTCGGCGGCCTCGGGGGTGATGAACAGCTCGACAAGGGTGGCGGTGTCCCCGGTGCGGTGCGCGGCGGCCTCTCGGACGGCCTGCGGCCCCTCGGCGAGGAACAGCCGCTCCTTCCCCCGGAAGTTCCGCCTGGCAAGCCGCCGCGCGGCACTCACCCGGGCGGACCGAGGAGAAATCAGCTCAGGACCGACGGACACCATTCAAGTCACCTTCAGCAAAGTCAGCCAGGGGCGCGGGGAACTGCGCGACCAGCCACGAACCACCCGCACCCGCGAACCGGCCGTCGGACAACGACACAGCACGGGACCCGCAGGCCGAAGCCTGCGGGTCCCGGAGAATAGAACGTCGGCCAAGGCCGACGAACTCACGCAGCCTTGGGCGCGTTCACGTCCGCCGGCAGCGCCTTCTGCGCGACCTCGACGAGCGCGGCGAAGGCGGTGGCGTCGTTGACAGCCAGCTCGGCCAGGATCTTGCGGTCCACCTCGACGTTGGCGGCCTTCAGACCCTGGATGAAGCGGTTGTACGTGATGCCGTTGGCGCGGGCAGCGGCGTTGATGCGCTGGATCCACAGCTGACGGAAGTCGCCCTTGCGCTTCTTGCGGTCGTTGTAGTTGTAGACCAGCGAGTGGGTGACCTGCTCCTTGGCCTTGCGGTACAGGCGCGAGCGCTGACCGCGGTAGCCGGAGGCCTGCTCGAGGATCGCCCGGCGCTTCTTGTGGGCGTTGACTGCCCGCTTGACGCGTGCCACTTGTTAACTCCTTGTAGCGGGGCCGTGGTGGTCCTCACACGGCCCGGTATCGAATGGGTCCCGGTCTGACGTACGTACGGCGCTCACGCGCCGGGGCGTCACTTGCCGAGAAGCTTCTTGATCTTCGCGGCGTCGCCCGGGGCCATCTCGGCGTTGCCGGTGAGGCGACGCGTCACACGGGACGACTTGTGCTCGAGCAGGTGGCGCTTGCCGGCACGCTCGCGGAGCACCTTGCCGGAGCCGGTGATCTTGAAGCGCTTGCTGGCACCGCTGTGCGACTTGTTCTTCGGCATAGCGCCGTTCTCTCCTCGTCGGTGGCGCTCCTGTGCCCGGTCGTGAAACCGGGCACTGTGGAGCGTCGTACTTGTGTCGGGTTGCTTCCTGGGACTCACGCCCCGGGGAGTCACGCCTCGGCCGGCTCCTCGGCCGCCTGGGCGCTGTCCGCGTCCGCGGCGTTCTGCGACTTGCCGGGGTTGGCCTTCGCTTCCGCCTTGCGGGCTTCCTGCGCCTGGCGGGCCTCGGCCATCGCCTCGGTCTTCTTCTTGTGCGGACCGAGGACCATGATCATGTTGCGGCCGTCCTGCTTCGGGTTCGACTCCACGAACCCGAGGTCGGCCACGTCCTCCGCGAGCCGCTGCAGCAGTCGGTAGCCGAGCTCCGGCCGGGACTGCTCGCGACCACGGAACATGATCGTGATCTTGACCTTGTCGCCCTGCTTGAGGAACCGGACGACGTGACCCTTCTTGGTGTCGTAGTCGTGCGGGTCGATCTTCGGCCGGAGCTTCATCTCCTTGATGACCGTGTGCGCCTGGTTCTTGCGCGCCTCACGGGCCTTCATGGCCGACTCGTACTTGAACTTCCCGTAGTCCATGAGCTTGCACACGGGCGGACGGGCGTTCGCCGCGACCTCCACGAGGTCGAGGTCGTACTCCTGCGCAAGCTCCAGGGCCTTGGCAAGCGGGACAATCCCGACCTGCTCGCCGCTGGGACCGACAAGTCGCACCTCGGGAACGCGAATCCGGTCGTTGATGCGGGGCTCGGCGCTGATGGATCCTCCTCGGTAGCACCACGCGACGGTCTGGCGGACAGCCGCGTAACGTCTGTGTTCGTTAGACCTAACCGCGCCGAGACACGAAAAATGCCCCGGACGATCACAGGCGGGGCTCCTCGAACTACCGGAGCACCGCCACGGAGACCGCGGGGCGCGCTTTCGGGCCGATCGCCGACTCGGGGACGGGATCTGCCTGACCGGTGACCCGCCGCCCGGAGGGCGGCCAGGTGGGAGTTCGAAAGCCTCCACTTGTGGGCCGGGCTCGCGTGCCGTGAGACATACGGGTCCGACCGGTCGTTACACAAGGTTAGCAGCTCCCGGAGACCGGTACCAACCGGCCGTCCGCCCGGCTCCTGGCGTCGGGAGCGCTCCGGGCTGCGCCTATCGTGTGGGGCATGAGTGAGACCTCCCCCTCGGACACCCCCGAGACCCCCGGCAACCCCGACTTCGACGCCATGGCCCGCGACATCGCGGAGGTCCCGGCGGTCGAGGTGATCGTGACGGTCGCCGTCAACCTGATGAGCGCCGCCGCCGTGAAGCTCGGTCTGACTGAGGAGGGCGACCAGCACAAGGACCTGGACGAGGCCCGCAAGCTGGTGCACGCGCTGGCCGGTCTGCTGGACGCCTCGGCGACCGAGATCAGCTCGTTCCACGCGGCGCCGCTGCGGGACGGCCTGAAGTCGCTGCAGCTCGCCTTCCGCGAGGCCTCCCTGGTCCCGGACGAGCCGGGCAAGGGGCCGGGCGAGAAGTACACGGGCGCGGTCTACGGCTGACGGCTCGTCTTCGTCACCGACGTACGTACAAGGGCTCGCCGGGAGGCGTCGCCTCGGCCGGCAGGACTGCCAGGTCGAGGCCGCGCACCAGGCGGGCCCTCAGCGTCTCGTCGGCGGCGATCCGCCGGGCGACGGCGCGGGCGGCCTCGGCGACCGGCGCGGCCGGGTCGAGGACCAGGGCGAGGGTGCCGTCGGCCTGTCCCGGCCCGAGGTGGGCGCGGACCACGGCGGGCTCGGCGGCGACGGCGTTCCGTACGGCCTCGACGACGGCGGGGTCCTTCAGCGGGTCGGTGCTGGTGCGGCCCTCGGCGAGGGCGAGCAGCGTGGGCCCGGTCAGTTCGAACGGCACGGGGCCCGCCAGGTCGAGCACGACCGTGTCGGCCTTCTCGTGCGCGGCGGCCTGGAGGGCCTGGTGCAGCGGTACGGCGACGGGGCGGGCCGCCGGGTCCCAGCGGGTGAGGGCGTCGATGGAGGTGAAGGCGGGCAGCGCCTTGCGGCCTCCGGCCTTCAGGGTGGGTACGGCCATGTCGCTGGTCTTCTCGCGGCGCAGCCCGCCCTCCCGTCGCCCGCCGCCACCCTTCCGAGGAGCTTCGCGCCCCTCTTCTTCGTCCTCCTCCAGCTCTCCGAGGACGGCCACCACGGGGACGAGCAGACGGGCGTCCTTGAGGGCTTCCAGGACCGGGCCGACGGCGTTGCCGTCCTCCGCCCAGGCGGCGAGCGCGGCGCTCAGCCGGGGGTCGGCGGAGCCGTCGTCGTCGCGGAAGGGGGAGTCGGGAATGTTCTTGTTCGCCACGGTCACCGACCTTAGCGGCCGTGTACGGGACGCCCTGACGCGGGCGGGAGGGAGCGCGTGGTGACGGACGGGCCGAGGGTGTCGGCGGCGGCGCTGGATCTGGCGAGCGGGGAGACGTACGTCTCGGGCGAGGGGGTCTTCGTCACGGCGAGCGTGGTGAAGGTGGACATCCTGGCCGCGCTGCTGCTGACCGCGCGGGACGCGGACCGCGAACTCACCGCCTCCGAGCGGGCGCACGCGGAGGCGATGATCGTCCGCAGCGACAACGACGCGGCGACGGCGCTGTGGCAGGTGGTGGGGCGTGCGGCGGGCCTGGACGCGGCGAACGCGCGCCTGGGTTTAGACGTCATCTCAATTGGTGCGGTGAGGGCGTAGATAGTCGCTGGCAGGCGTGCTGTGGGGACGGTTGAATGCCGTGATGAGCGACTACTGGACCCCCGCGCATCAAGCGGTCGAGCAGGAGGATGCAGAGGCCCAGGCTCGGTTGCTGGCCGCTGGTTCCGATCCCGATGAGGTCTGCGGCAATATGACGCTGCTGACGCACGCGATCGACGTTGAGGGTGATGGGTCCCTGCAGAGCGGACAGCCGTTGACTGTGCACACCACGGCCGTGCTGCTGGCCTTCGGGGCTCATCCAGAGCTCGCAGACCCAGACGGCCACACCCCCATGGACATGGCCAGTCACTACGGTCACGACCTGGCGATCAAACTGCTGCAGACCCATATCAGCAGACGAGCCGCCGATAACAGATGAGGGTGCAGGCGATACTCGTGAAGGCGAGGAAGTGCTCGGCCTTGCGTTCATAGCGGCGATGAAGGCGGCGGCAGCCGGCGAGCCAGGACATCGTGCGCTCGATGATCCAGCGGTGGCGGCCCAGTCGCTGCGAGGTCTCGATGCCTTTGCGGGCGATGCGGTGGGTGATGCCGCGCCCTCGTAACCATCGCCGCAGGTGAGAGTAGTCGTATCCCTTGTCGGCGTGGAGCTTGCCCGGCCTGCGTCGCCGACGTCCGCGGCGGGAGCGGATGGGCGGTATGCCCTTCACCAGAGGGATCAGGGCTTGGCTGTCGTGCAGATTCGCCCCCGAGATTCCGACGGACAGGGGCAGACCGGTCCGCTCGGTGATGAGGTGGATCTTCGACCCGTACTTGCCCCGGTCGACAGGATTCGGGCCCGTCAGATCCCCCTTTTCAGGGCCCGCATGTTCACTGAGTCGATCGCGCAGCGGGACCAGTCCAACTCGCCGCGGGAGCCCAGCTCATCGAGGACCAGGCGGTGGAGCTTGGCCCACACCCTGGCCTTCGTCCACTCGGTAAAACGGCGGTGAGCCGTCGCCCCCGACGGACCGAACGACGCAGCGGGCAACTGCTGCCACGTGCAGCCCGACGTGGCCACGAACACGATCGCGGCCAGCACCTCACGGTCGCCATGCCGACGGCGGCCACCGCCCTGAGGCCGCGAAGGCGCCCCCGGCACCACCCGCTGGAACAACCCCCACAACTCGTCCGGCACCAGCCGCTCAACGATCCCCACCACGCCCCACAGCCTACCGAGGTAGCCAAATGAGATGACCTCTTAGGCCACACCGCGGCCGACGCGCGCTGGGGGCTGACCCGGACGACGGCGGCGGACCGGGTGAGGCTGCTGCGGCGGATGGTCACGCCGGACGGCATGGCGTACGCACGGGAGCTGATGGAGCGGGTCGTGCCGGAACAGGCTTGGGGCGTGCCGGCCCTGGCCGACCCGGGCACACGGTGGGCCGTCAAGAACGGCTGGCTGCCGAGGGACGCGACGGGCCTGTGGGTGGTGAACAGCACGGGGTGCGTGACGGTGGGCGGTCGCGTGTACGCGGTGGCGGTCCTGTCGGACGGACACGCGTCGATGGCGGAGGGGGTGGCCCGGGTGGAACGCGCGGCGAGGGAGGCGGTGCGGCGCGCTTTCCGGGGCCGCGGCGGAAGCACCCCTTAGGGGCGCGGGAAACTGCGCGACCAGCCACGGACGACCCGCACCCGGCGTTGGCGGGATGCTGCGCCCACCCGTCCCGCCCTGGGGGTACCTCCCAGGCCCTCAAGGCATTGGGGGAGGCACGACTGCCCGCAGCTGCGGAGGCGCCCTTCAGGGGCGCGGGAAACTGCGCGACCAGCCACAAACCACCCGCACCCGGCGTCGCAGCGCCAACCCCTCACGGCACGCCGACGTGAACCAACAGGCGCCAGGCGCAATCAGAACGTGTCGCTCTCCCGGCGCCCCCTCCACAGAACAACCGCCGCGACCAGGAGCACGCCGCCGGCGCCACCGGCCAAGGGGGCTGCCCAGTCGGCGGTGTCGTCGCCGGGGGCGTCGGCGGCCGGCCCCGGCCCGAAGTACTCGTCGCCGTACGCCGCCGCCTTCAGCCCCTCCGGCTTCAGACGGCCCGCGGCCTCGATCGCGGCGGCCGGGTCGATGAACCCGAAGCCGCGCGAGTCGTCGCGTCCGGAGGCGGGCGCATTGCGGGCGGTGACCTCGAGCAGCCGCTTGATCTGCGCCGGGGTCAGGTCCGGATGGGCCGCCTTCAGCAGGGCAACGGCGCCGGACACGAACGCCGCCGCGGCGCTGGTGCCCCAGCCCTCGTAGTACTTGTGGTCCGGGTCGGCGATGATCACGTCGACCCCGGGCGCGCTGACCGTCGCGTACCAGCGGCGGGTGGAGAAGGGCGCGCGGGTGCCGTAGCGGTCGACGGCGGTGGCGGCGATGACCCCCGGATAGGCCGCCGGATAGGAGATCCGGTCGCCCTTCTCACCGCCGTTCCCGGCGGAGGCGACGACGACCACGCCCTTGCGCAGCGCGTACTGGATCGCCTCGTCCTCGCCCTCCTCCGGGTGCGCGGAGGCGGAGTCGTCGCCGAGGGAGAGGTTGATGACGTCGGCACCGTGGTCGGCGGCCCAGCGGATGCCTTCGGCGAGGGCGTTGCCCCGGGTGCTGCGGGCCTTGGCGCGGGCCGGGTCCTTGTCCTCGAGGATGACGCGGACGGGAAGGATCTTCGCCTCGGGGGCGACGCCCAGGACGCCGTCGCCGTTGCCCGGGCCGTGCCCGTGACCGGCGATGATGCCGGCCATGGCGGTTCCGTGGCGGGCCCATGCCTCGTCGCCCTCGCGCGCGCCGAAGCCGACGAGGTCCTTGCCCTCCAGGACGTTGCCGTCGAGGTCGGGGTGGTCGGCCTCGACGCCGGTGTCCAGGACGGCGACGGTGATGCCGGCGCCGCGCGTGGTGGGCCACACCTGGTCGGCGTGCAGGGCGTCCAGGGCCCACTGCCGGTCGCGGATGGTGTCGGCGTGCGCGGTGGTCGCGGAGACCAGGACGAGGGCCGCGGCGAGCAGGCCGCCAAGGGCGGCGGGGCGCTTCCTCATGACGGACGCTCCGTGGGAGTGCCGGCCCGCTGGCGCAGGGCGCGTTCGAAGCGGTCGGCGAGACCGCGGGCCTCGTGGCCCAGGCCCGCCTGGGCGGGGGCCTCGGTGGCGCCCGACCGCATGGCGTCCTCGGCGGGCTGCGGCTCGTCTACGCCGCGGGCGTCGGCCCAGCCGGAGACGGCGTAGACGACGACGGGTGCGTCGGTGAGGACGGAGATCGCCCAGGAGGCGCGCTGCTCGGGGCCGAAGCCCTCGGCCGCGGTGTCCTTCGCCGCGTACGGCAGGGGCATCAGGTCGCTGCGGCGGTCAAGGCGTTCCCGGTCGAAGCGGCGGGCGAGAGCCTCCATGCCGGCCGCGTCGGCCTCGGTGAACAGCAGGCCGACGGTGGTGACATGGCTCTGCGTGGCGTCGGTGTACGTGGCCCGCAGCAGGCGCTCGCAGCCGACGGGGGCGAGGGCGCGGGTGAGCAGGGCGTCGAAGGCGCCCTTGCAGCCGCTGTCGGGGGCGACGGCGATCCGCGTCCAGACGCGGTCGGCCTCCCCGGGGCCCGCGCCCCGGCCCTGCACGGTGGGCGGGAACAACTGGTCGACGGGCACCTCGTGCCACAGGTCGCCGGCGACCGCGAAGGCGTGCCGGGTGCCGGGGCCCTCGGGTCCGTCGGCGAGCCAGGCGCCGGTGACCGCGCCGCCGATCAGCCCCGTGCCGAGCACGAGACAGACGGCCGCGGCGACGACCTGACCGCGGGTACGGCGGGCGAACGGGCGGGGCCGGCTGTCCGGTTCCCCGAACGTGACGGCGGGCCGCCCCGCGCCGGGGACGCCGCCTGGCGCCATGGGCGCGCTCCAGGACAGCGCGGGGTCAGGCTCGGCGGGGACGGGGCGGAGCCGGGTGGTCGTCTCGGAGGAGGTCTCGGCGGGGGCCTCCGTACGGGGCCGGTGCGCGGGGCGCGGCGGCACGGAGGGCGCGGGCGGCGCGACGGAGGCGCGCTGCCCGGCGCCGGGGGACGTGGACACGCCGGGCCCACTGTCGGGCGTCACGGACACGCCGCGCCCGACGGTGGGCGGCGCGTCGGGGAAGCGGGCGGAGGCCTGCGGGGGTGGGGGCGCGGTGCGGTCGGGGGTGTCGGCGCCGATGCGGGGGAAGCGGGGGGCTGCGACCTTGCGGTCGGGGATGTCGTCGCCGGTCGGGCGGTACGTGGGTTCGGCTGGGACCGCGCCTGTACGGCGCGCGTCGGACGCGGCGGGACCATCGCCGGTCGGGCGGTACGGCTGCTCGGCGGTGCCGTCGGTCGGGCGGTACGCCGTCTCCTCTGCAGCCGCACGGCGCGCGTCCGACGCGGGCGGGCGGTGCGCCGGCTCGGCGGGAGCCGTGCCACGGGACTCGCCGTCGGGCGCGGAGCGCTGGGCGCCCACCGTGCCGTTACCGGCCGGGCGGAACGCCGTCTCCCCGGCACCCACACCCCGCGCGTCCGACGCGGCAGGCGTCGCCGGGCGGTGCGCCGGCTCGGCGGGAACCGCACCACGGGACTCGCCGTCGAGCGCGGGACGCTGGGTGCCGACGGTGCCGTTGCCGGGCGGGCGGTGCGCCGGCTCGGCGGGAACCGCACCACGGGGGTCGCCGTCACGCCGGGCGTCGGGCGCGGAGCGCTGGGCGCCCACCGTGCCGTTGCAGGCCGGGCGGAACGCCGTCTCCTCCGTACCCGCGCCGGACGCCTCCCGTCCCTCGGACTCCGGGGGCCGGGCGGTCACCCGCTCCGTGTCCTCGGAGCCGGGCCGGTCCAGTGGGGTCCGGGGGTCGAACGGTCCCGGGTTGCCCGCGGTGCGGGGGGCCTGGGGCGGGCGCGGGGGGAGGGAGGCGCGGCGCGCTTCCGTGCTCATGCACCCCCCGTTTCCTCGTGCCCGGGCCGGTCCTCGTCGTCCGCGGCCGGTGTGTCGCTGCCAGGTGGCCCGGCGCGGACGCGTCCCGGGCACAGATACCCGCACGACCGGCGCGTCATCCCGCCCGGACGTCCGGGCCGGCCCCGTACCGCCGTGCGTGCGCGTCACTCTACGGCGTGCGGCGCGCCGAACGGGAACCAGTCCACAGGCCCGCGGCATCTGCCCGGAACGTCCCCCTACCCTGCGGTAATCCGGTCTGGCAGGCTGCGGTCATGACTGCGCGCGCCGCCGACCGGGCCCGTTACGACCGGGCCACCGCCCAGCTCGACGCCCCCGTCGCGATCGTGGATCTGGACGCCTTCGACGCCAACGCGGACGATCTGGTCCGCCGTGCCGGGGGCAAGCCGATCCGGGTCGCCAGCAAGTCCGTGCGCTGCCGGGCGCTGCTCGAACGCGCCCTGGCCCGCGAGGGTTTCGCGGGGATCATGTCGTTCACGCTCGCCGAGTCGCTGTGGCTGGCCCGCTCCGGTTTCGACGACGTCCTCCTCGCCTATCCGTCCGCCGACCGCGCCGGGTACGCCGAACTCGCCGCCGATCCCAAGCTCGCCGCCGCCGTCACCGTGATGGTGGACGATCCGGCCCAGCTGGACCTGATCGACGCGGCGCGGGCGGGCGGCAGCGAAGTGGTGCGGGTGTGCCTGGAGTTGGACACCGCGCTGAAGCTGCTCGGCGGGCGGGTGCGGATCGGCGCCCGCCGCTCCCCGCTGCACTCCCCCGCCCAGGTCGCCGAGGTGGCCCGCGCGGTGGCCCGTCGGCCGGGGTTCAAGGTCGTCGGGATCATGGCGTACGAGGGGCATGTGGCCGGGGTAGGTGACGCGGTGGCCGGGCGGCCGCTGCGGTCCCGCGCGGTGCGGCTGATGCAGGCGGCCGCGCGCCGTGAACTCGCCGAGCGGCGGGCCGCGGTGGTGCGGGCGGTCCGGGAGGCCGTGCCGGACCTGGAGTTCGTCAACGGCGGCGGCACCGGCAGTGTGCAGCACACCGCGGCCGAGGACGCGGTGACCGAGATCGCGGCCGGTTCGGGGCTGTACGTGCCGCGGCTGTTCGACAACTACACGTCGTTCAGGGGCCGTCCGGCCGCGCTGTTCGCCCTGCCGGTGGTGCGGCGGCCCGGGGTCGGCGTGGTGACGGTGCTGGGCGGCGGCTACCCGGCGTCCGGCGCGCCCGGCGCGGACCGGCTGCCGGTGCCGTATCTGCCGGAGGGGCTGCGCTACGACCCTCAGGAGGGCGCCGGCGAGGTGCAGACGCCGCTGCTGGGGCCGGTCGCGGACGATCTGCTGATCGGCGACAAGGTGTGGTTCCGGCACGCCAAGGCGGGCGAGCTGTGCGAGCGGTTCGACACGCTGCACCTGGTGGAGGGGGACGCGGTCACGGCGACGGTACCGACGTACCGGGGTGAGGGCCAGACCTTCCTGTAACCCCCGCGCCCGCTCGGCCGGTCGGGCCGATGCTGCTGCCTACGCCGCCGCCTGACGCCTGGTCGGCGGTCGAGCGGATGCCCTTGGTGATGCGGTCCATGTCGGCCACGGGAGGTCCGTCCGGGCCCGCCTCGAAGAGGAAGCGGACGAGGACCGGGGACTCGGTGCCGACGCTGGACGGGAAGACGAGGGACTGGACGTAGCCGCCGGGGCCCTTGGCGGTGGTCACCCGCCAGCGGACCAGGTAGCCGGCGCGGCCCGCCACCGCGACCGGGCCCGCCCTGACGACCTGGTGGGACGTCATGCCGCCGTAGGGGCGGTTGCCGAGGGTGTCCTCGTCGAAGGCCTCCTCGGCGGCCTCGGTGATGTCCGCCTCGGCGAGGGCGCGGGGCGAGGTCTCGTCGGTGGCGGTGACCGTACGGGAGATGACCATGCCGCCGCGGCAGAGGGTGCCCTCGCCGGGGCAGTCGTGGGTGCCGTCGGTGGTCATGACGGCGTCCTTCTCGACGACGTGCCGCGGACGGACCCAGCCGTCGAGGAGCGGGAAGGTGACACCGTTCAGCTCGTCCACGACCACGCCCTCGTCCTCCGGGGCGGGCTGGGAGGTGGAGGGCGACGGTGACGGCTGCGTGGACTGTGTCGTGGGCGCGGGCGCGGTCGGGCTCGGCCCGGTGCGGACCTCCGGGTCCCCGTCGTCACGGGTGAGCGCCACCGCCCCGGCGACGACGGCGGCGACCAGCACGGCCCCGGCGGCGGTCAGGGCGACGGCCTTGACCCCGCCGCCCGAGCCGCCTGACCCGCCCGAGCGGCCGGACCCGCCGGTACTGCCACCACCGGACGCGGCGACCGGAGGACCGAAGCCTCCCGGAGCCCCGTACGGACCTGGCGTACCCGGCGCGCTCGGGACGCCCGGCGGCCCGAAGCCACCCGCCCCCGCCCCGGACGCAGCCGCTGGCCCGGACCCGGCCCCCGGCGTCCGCCGGTGCTCGGTCCAGCCCGTGCCGTCCCACCAGCGGTCCAGATGCGGGGCGTGCGGGTCGGCGTACCAGCCGGGCGGGGGCGTCATGCTCATCCGGGCACTGTAACGACGGGCGCCTCCGCCCCGTGCCGCCCGCTACAGCGGTGTGACGTACGCCCCCGAGATGCCGCCGTCGACGAGGAAGTCGGTGGCGTTGACGAAGGACGAGTCGTCGCTGGCCAGGAAGGCGACGGCGGCGGCGATCTCCTCGGCCTCGGCGAACCGGCCGAGCGGGATGTGCACCAGCCGGCGTGCGGCCCGCTCCGGATCCTTGGCGAACAGCTCCTGGAGCAGCGGGGTGTTGACCGGTCCGGGGCACAGCGCGTTGACCCGGATGCCCTCACGGGCGAACTGCACGCCCAGCTCACGGGACATCGCGAGGACGCCGCCCTTGGAGGCGGTGTAAGAGATCTGGGAGGTCGCCGCACCCATGCGGGCCACGAAGGACGCGGTGTTGATGATGGAGCCCCTGCGCTGCTCGCGCATGTAGGGGATGGCGGCCTTGCAGCACAGGTAGACGGAGGTGAGGTTGACCTCCTGGACCCGCCTCCACGCCTGAAGGCCCGTCTCCAGGATGGAGTCGTCGTCGGGCGGCGAGATGCCCGCGTTGTTGAAGGCGACGTCCACGCTGCGGTACGTCTCGTACGCGGTGCGGAACAGCGCCTCGACCTGCTCGGCGTCGGTGACGTCCGTCTTGACGAAGATGCCGCCGGTCTCCTCGGCTGCGGCCTTGCCGCGGACCTCGTCGACGTCCGCGCAGACCACGTTCGCCCCCTCGGAGGCGAGGCGGCGCGCGGAGGCGAGCCCGATGCCGCTGCCGGCTCCGGTGACGACGGCGGTGCGGCCGGTCAGGCGGCGGCAGATGATGTCCTCGCTCATGTGCGGTCAGGCCTCCGTGCTGATGAAGACGTTCTTGGTTTCGGTGAAGGCGGTCAGGGCGTCCGGGCCCAGCTCGCGGCCCACGCCGGACTGCTTGAACCCGCCGAAGGGGGTCCAGTAGCGCACGCTCGCATGGGAGTTGACGGACAGGTTCCCGGCGCGTACGGCGCGGGAGACGCGCAGGGCGCGGCCGACGTCCCGGGTCCACAGCGAGCCGGCGAGTCCGTAGTCGGTGGCGTTGGCGAGGCGGACGGCGTCGGCCTCGTCGTCGAAGGGGAGGACGACGGCGACGGGTCCGAAGACCTCCTCGACGGCGACCCGGTCGCCGGGGTCCACGCCGGTCAGGACGGTGGGCGGGAACCAGTAGCCGGGGCCCTCGGGAGCCTTGCCGCGGATGCCGTCGAGGGTGTCGGGGACGTAGGAGCGGACGCGGTCGAGCTGGGTGCGGGAGATCAGCGGGCCCATGTCGACGTCCTCGTCGCCGCCGGGGTCGCCGACGCGGACGGCCTCGATCGCGGGGGCGAGCAGCTCCAGGAAGCGGTCGTACGCGGTCCGTTCGACGAGCACACGGGTGCGGGCGCAGCAGTCCTGTCCGGCGTTGTCCAGGAAGGACATGGGTGCGGCGGCCGCGGCGGCCTCCAGGTCGGCGTCGGCGAAGACGATGTTGGGGCTTTTGCCGCCGAGTTCGAGGGTGACCCGCTTGAGGTGGGCGGCGCCCTTGGCCCACACCTGTTTGCCGACGGCCGTCGACCCGGTGAACACGATCTTGGCGACGCCGGGGTGTTCGACGAGGGCGTTCCCGGCGACCGCGCCGTGTCCGGGCAGCACCTGGAACAGGCCCGCGGGGAGCCCGGCCTCCAGGGCGAGTTCGGCGAGGCGCAGGGCGGTGAGGGGGGTCGTCTCGGCGGGCTTGAGGAGGACGGCGTTGCCGGCGGCGAGGGCGGGTGCGGTGCCCCAGGCCGCGATGGGCATGGGGAAGTTCCAGGGCGCGATGACGCCGACGACGCCGAGGGGTTCGAGGAAGGTGACGTCGACGCCGCCCGGGACCGGGATCTGGCGGCCGGTGAGGCGTTCCACTCCCCCGGCCGCGTAGTCGAGCAGGTCGCGGACGTTGCCCGCCTCCCAGCGGGCGTTGCCCAGGGTGTGGCCGGCCTCGCGGACCTCCAGCCGGGCGAGTTCCTCGACGTGGTCGTCGACGGCGGCGGCGAACCGGCGCAGCAGACGGGCGCGTTCGCCGGGCGCGAGGGCGGCCCAGACGGTCTGGGCGCGGGCCGCGCGGGCGACGGCGGCGTCCACGTCGGCGGGGCTCGCGGCCGGGACGGTGGCGATGACCTCCTCGGTGGCGGGGTTGCGCACCTGGAGCTCGGCGGACTGGTCGGACACTCGGGGCCTCACATGCGTTCGAAGGAGCGGCGCAGCTCCCAGTCGGTGACCGCGGCGTCGAAGGCGTCGATCTCGACGCGCGCCATGTTGCGGTAGTGGGCGACGACCTCCTCGCCGAAGGCCGCCTTGGCGATCTCGCTGCGCTCCCACAGCTCGGCGGCCTCGCGCAGCGTGGTGGGGACGTGCTCGAAGCCGGCGGTGTAGGCGTTGCCCGCGCATGCCTCGGGGAGTTCGAGGCGCTGCTCGATGCCGTGCAGGCCCGCGGCGACCATGCCGGCCACGGCCAGGTAGGGGTTGACGTCGCCGCCGGGCAGCCGGTTCTCGAAGCGCAGGGAGCGGCCGTGGCCGACGACGCGCAGCGCGCAGGTGCGGTTGTCGTGGCCCCAGGCGACGGCTGTCGGGGCGAAGGAACCCGGCTGGAACCGCTTGTAGCTGTTGATGTGCGGGGCGTGGAGCAGGGAGAACTCGCGGAGCGCGGCGAGCTGTCCGGCGAGGAAGTGCCGCATCACCTCGGACATGCTGTCCGGGTCCTCCGCCGACTCCGGCATGGCGCTCTCCCCGCCGAGGTCGGCGAGGGAGAGGTGGATGTGGCAGGAGTTGCCCTCGCGTTCGTTGTACTTGGCCATGAAGGTGATCGAGACGCCCTCCTGGGCGGCGATCTCCTTGGCTCCGGTCTTGTAGATCACGTGCTGGTCGCAGGTGACCAGGGCCTCGTCGTAGCGGAAGGCGATCTCGTGCTGGCCGGGGTTGCACTCGCCCTTGGCGGACTCGACGGTGAGTCCGGCGCCGGACATCTCGTTGCGGATGCGGCGCAGCAGGGGCTCGATGCGGCCGGTGCCGAGCACCGAGTAGTCGATGTTGTACTGGTTGGCCGGGGTGAGGCCCCGGTAGCCGGCGTCCCATGCCTGTTCGTAGGTGTCCTTGAAGACGATGAACTCCAGCTCGGTGCCGACCTGGGCGGTGTAGCCGAGGGCGGCGAGCCGGTCGAGCTGCCGGCGCAGTATCTGGCGGGGCGCGGCGGCCACCGGGGAGCCGTCGGCCCAGGCGAGGTCGGCGGTGACCATCGCGGTGCCCTCGTTCCAGGGGACGCGGCGCAGGGTGTCCAGGTCCGGGTACATGGCGAAGTCGCCGTAGCCGGTCTCCCAGGACGACATGGCGTAGCCGTCGACGGTGTTCATGTCGGCGTCCACGGCGAGCAGGTAGTTGCAGCCCTCGGTGCCGTGGTGGAGGACCTCGTCGAGGAAGAAGCGGGCCGCGAACCGCTTGCCCTGGAGGCGGCCTTGCATGTCGGGGAAGGCCAGGACGACAGTGTCGATCTCGCCGCCCGCGACGAGGGCGTGCAGCTCCTCGACGGGAAGCGGGGGTGTGCGGTCTGCCACGGGAGGGCCTCCTCGGGCTTCTTCGGTCAGCCGGGAGCCATAAGGTATTGCCGGGAACCATTGCTTGGGAAGGGGGCACGACCAGATGCCGGAGGATGCGGTCGGCGCGGTCGGGGACCGGCTGGCGCCGGTGCTGCGGCAGGTCCGTGCGGGCAACGGCTTCGAGGAGGCGCTGGAGCAGATCCTCCAGGTGGTGCGCCTTGGCCTGGTGGCGGGCGGGGAGCGGCTGCCGGCGGAGCGGGAGCTGGCGGAGCGGCTGGGGATCAGCCGGGTGACGCTGCGCGAGGTGCTGAAGGTGCTCCAGGACCAGGGCCTGGTGGAGTCGCGGCGCGGGCGCTACGGCGGGACGTTCGTGCTGCCCCGGCCGACGGACACCGGCGAGGAGGAGCTGCGACGGCGGATCGCCGAGGTCGACATCGAGGACGTGCTGCGCTTCCGGGAGGTGCTGGAGGTCGGCGCGGCCGGGCTGTGCGCGGCGCACGGGCTGACCCGGGAGCGGGCGGGGCGGCTGCGGGAGGCGCTGGCGGGCACGCAGGAGGCGCCGCTGGCCGACTACCGGCGGGCGGACACCCTGTTCCACCTCACCGTGGCGGAGCTGTCCGGCTCGCCCACGCTGACCGCGCAGTACGCGGCCGTGCGGGCGACGGTGAACGACCTGCTGGACTGCATCCCGCTGCTGGTGCGCAACCTCGAGCACTCGCAGCGGCAGCACGGGGCGCTGGTGGAGGCGGTCCTGGAGGGGGACGCGGACGGGGCGCGCGAGGTGATGCGGGAGCACTGTGCGGGTACGGCGGCGCTGCTGCGGGGGTTCCTCGCCTGACGGTGTGGCGCGCGGCGGGTGCGGGCAGGGTTTACCGCGGCTTAACGCACGGGGGTTGCGCTCACGTCCGGTACGCCACGAAGGTATGGGCCCACAAAGGTCTGGGTCCGTTCCATTACCACCTTCCGCGCCACACCGCCTCCTGGGGAGCCGTGCCGTGAGCCTTCCATCCGCATCCCGTGAACCCGCCGGTGAGCCCGACGACTACCTGGAGCGCCGGAAACTGCGCCGGGGCAGCGCCGGCTGGCTGCTGCTGACCGGCCTCGGCGTCGCCTACGTCGTCTCCGGCGACTACTCCGGCTGGAACTTCGGCCTGGCCGAGGGCGGCTTCGGGGGCCTGGCGGTCGCCATGGTCCTGATGGGCGCCATGTACACCTGCATGGTGTTCGCGCTCGCCGAGCTGTCGTCGATCCTGCCCACGGCGGGCGGCGGCTACGGCTTCGCCCGCCGGGCGCTCGGCCCGTGGGGCGGCTTCCTCACCGGCACGGCCATCCTCATCGAGTACGTCCTCGCACCGGCCGCGATCTCCATCTTCATCGGCGACTACGTCGAGTCGCTCGGCCTGTTCGGCCTGGAGTCCGGCTGGCCCGTGTACCTGGCCTGCTTCGTCGTCTTCATCGGCATCCACCTGTGGGGCGTCGGCGAGGCCCTGCGCTTCAGCTTCGTCGTCACCGGCATCGCGGTGGCCGCGCTGGTGGTGTTCGCGCTGGCGGCGCTGCCCGAGTTCGACGCGTCGTCGCTGGACGACATCCCGGTGGACTCCTCGGCGCTGGGCGCGAGTTCCTGGCTGCCGATGGGGCTGCTCGGCATCTGGGCGGCGTTCCCGTTCGGCATGTGGTTCTTCCTGGGCGTGGAGGGCGTGCCGCTGGCCGCCGAGGAGACCCGGGAGCCGGCCCGTACGCTGCCGCGCGCGATCCGCTGGTCGATGGGCATCCTGGTGGTGCTGGCCCTGATGACGTTCTTCACGGCGGCCGGCGCGCGCGGCTCGTCCGCGATCCAGGACGCGGGCAACCCGCTGGTCGAGGCGCTCCAGCCGGACGGCGAGGCGACCGTGCTGAGCAGGATCGTGAACTACGCGGGACTCGCGGGGCTCGTCGCCTCGTTCTTCTCCCTGATCTACGCCGGCTCCCGGCAGCTGTTCGCCCTGTCCCGGGCGGGCTACCTGCCCCGCTTCCTGTCCCTGACCAGCAGCCGGCGCGCCCCGTACCTCGGTCTTGTGGTGCCGGGCGCGATCGGGTTCGCGCTGGCCGCGAGCACGGGCAACGGGGCGCGGATGCTGAACATCGCCGTGTTCGGTGCGACGATCTCCTACGCGCTGATGTCGCTGTCGCACATCGTGCTGCGGCGCCGCGAGCCGGAGCTGCCGCGGCCGTACCGGACGCCGGGCGGGGTGCTGACCTCGTCGGTGGCGCTGGTGCTGGCCTGCGCGGCGCTGGTGGCGACGTTCCTGGTGGACGTGACGGCGGCGTTCATCGCGCTGGCGGTGTACATCGTGGCGCTGGCCTACTTCGGGCTGTACAGCCGCAGGCATCTGGTGGCGAAGGCGCCGGAGGAGGAGTTCGCGGCACTGGCTGCGGCCGAGGCGGAGCTGGCGCGGGACTGAGGAAGAGGAGGTGCCCGGGTGTCGGGCAGGCCACTGATCGGCATCAGTACGTACGCGGAGTCGGGCGTGCGGTGGGGCGTGTGGCAGCTGGACGCCACGCTGCTGCCGGCCGGGTATCCGCGGCTGGTGCAGCGGGCGGGCGGACTCGCGGCGATGCTTCCGCCGGACGCGCCGGAGCACGCGGCGGCGGCCGTGGCCCGGCTGGACGGCCTGGTCATCGCGGGCGGCCCGGACGTGGAACCCGTCCACTACGGCGCCGAGCCCGACCCGCGCACGGGGCCTCCGGCCCGGGCCCGGGACGCCTGGGAACTGGCGCTGATCCGCGCCGCCCTGGAGCGGGGCGTGCCCCTGCTCGGCATCTGCCGGGGCATGCAGCTGCTGAACGTCGCCCTGGGCGGCACCCTGGTCCAGCACATCGACGGCCACGCGGAGGTCCCGGGCGTCTTCGGCCACCACCCGGTCGAGCCGGTCCCGGGAACGCGGTACGCGGAGGCGGTCCCCGAGGGAACGTCGGTCCCGACCTACCACCACCAGGCGGTCGACCGCCTGGGCGCCGGCCTGCTCCCGTCCGCGTACGCGGAGGACGGCACGGTGGAGGCGGTCGAACGGCCGGACGGCCCTTGGGTGGTGGGGGTGCAGTGGCATCCGGAGATGGGGGAGGACGAGCGGGTGGTGCGGGCGCTGATCAGGGCGGCGGGGGGCTGAAGGGGGGCGGGCCTCCGGCGGCAGCGCGGGGTGCCGATGCAGCGCCCTTGGGACACGAGCGCCCTGCCGGGGGCCGGACCGGGCTCGCGTCGGGCTCGGCACCCAAGGCACCGGCCTCATGCGGTACGGAGCCATGGCCCATGGCAGACGGGAACCCGCCCCGCCCCCGGCCACCCCGGCGCGCCGGGCCTCTCGGGCCGTGCGCCTGCCCGTCGCCGGGAGCGGACTTCCGGACCCTGCGCGGCGACCTCGAGAGTGGCCGCGGACATGCGCTCACCCCGAGGGCGCCGAGGCACAAAGGCCGGCGCGCCCAGCCGCCGTCGGGCCCGGACCCCGGCTGACGGGCTTCCGCCGGACGCCGAAGACGGGTTGAAGCCCCGCAGGGCCGTGCCGTCCCGCCGGGACGACACTCCCGTCGGCCATCCCCCGGCCCCGGGGGTGGCCGACGGGCGACTCCGAGGACCACGGCCCTCCTCAGCGGGCGCGAACCCCAGGCGTCAGCTGCGCGTCAGCGACAGCAGGTCCCGGGCCGGGCCCGTCGGGCGGTGACCTGTGGGCCAGACCGCTCGGAGGTCACGGGCCAGGGCGACCGACTGGACCGGGATGCGGACCAGGCGGCGCATCCCCAGCTCCTCCCCCACCGCCAGTTCGCTCAGCACCGCGGGTCCCGCGCCGCCGACCGCCGCCGCCTTGACCGCCGTCGTCGAGGACAGCTCGATCAGCGGGCGGGCCAGCCCGCCGAGCGCCGCGTCCAGCACCTGCCGGGTGCCCGAGCCCTCCTCGCGCAGGACCAGCGGGGTGGCCGCCAGTTCCTCCGCCGCGAGGGGGCGCCTGCGGCGGGCCCAGGGATGCGTGGGGGCCGTGACGACGACCAGGCGGTCGTGGGCGATCACCGCGGAGTCCAGTCCGGCCGGCACCGTCAGCCCTTCCACGAACCCGAGGTCCGCCTCCCCCGCCAGCAGCCGTTCCGCGACGGCCGTCGAGTTGCCGGCGAGGAGGGACACCGCCGTGTCGGGCCGCTGCGCGCGCAGCGCGACGAGCCACCCAGGCAGCAGGTACTCGGCGATCGTCATGCTCGCCGCGACCCTCAGCCGTGAGTCCCTGCGGTCCCGCAGCGCCTGCGCGCCCGCGTCGAACGCCTCGGCCGCCTCGACGATGCGCCGGGCCCAGTCGGTGACGAGGGCGCCCGCGTCGGTGAGCCGGGAGCCGCGGGGCGAGCGGTCGACGAGGGCGACGCCGAGCTGCCGTTCCATCGACCGGATCCGGCTGCTCGCGGCGGGCTGGGTGATGCCCAGCTCCCGCGCGGCCCGGCCCAGACTCCCCACCCGCGCCACGGCGAGCAGCAGCTCGAGCGCCCCGAGATCGGGCACCCGGTGCGCGAGCGAACCGCCGTTGCCGGGCCGTTCGCCGCCGTGGTCTTCCGTCCTGCTCATAAGCCCAGCTTATGCAACGCGGGGCGCGGGCCCGGACGAGCGGCGTCCGGGCCCGCGTCCCCGCCTGGCGGAACACACCGCACGCCCCGGGCAGGCGCCCTCCCCGCCCGCTCGCGGACCCGTGGTCCCGTCCGAGGGAACACGCGGCGTGCCATGCACGCTGCCGGCCGGCACGGTGCGCCCGGGGTGCAGGCGCCCGCCTCTGCCACTTCCCGCCGCTCCGGCCCGCTCAAGCGGGTTCCGCGCAGCCGCGCACGGTCATCGGCCGTAACGCACCGTCCGCTCGCCCTACCCCGGGCGGCGCCCCATGCATGCCCGCCCACAGCTGCCCGCGCCCCGCGCAGCCCACCCACGCGGCGCGTACCGCTCAGGCGACGGCCTTCCTCAACTCCCGCCCCAGCACCCCCGGCGCCTCCGCCAACGACGGCCCGTACCACGTGAGATGGCGTCCGCCCACCAGCGCGCACGGCACCTCGGGGAACGCTCCCGGGCCGTCGTCCGCCGTGAAGCGGTACGGCTCGTCGGGGAGGACCACCAGGTCCGGGCGCGCCGCGCGCAGGGCGTCGAGCGGGACGCGCGGGTAGCGGTCGGCGTGGTCGGCGTACAGCGTGTGTACGCCGAGGCGGGCGAGCACGTCGCCCGCGAAGGTGTCGCGGCCGAGCACCATCCACGGGCGGCGCCAGATCGGGACGACCGCCGTGCGCGGCTCCTCGAAGGCGGGCGGTGTCTCCCACGCCGTCTCCGCCGCGTCCAGCCAGCCGGGACGGCTCCGCACCCCGCACGCGGCCAGGACGCGGTCCAGTTCGGCGAAGGCCTGCGGCAGGGTCCGTACGTGGGTGACCAGCACGTCGACACCGGCCGCGCGCAGGGCGTCCAGGTCACCCGGCCGGTTCTCCTCCTCGTTGGCGATCACCAGGTCGGGCGCGAGCTCGGTGATGCGGTCCACCGCCGGGTTCTTGGTGCCGCCCACGCGGGCCACGTCGAGCCCGGCAGGGTGCGTGCACCAGTCGGTCGCCGCGACCAGCGCACCGGGCGCCGACACCGCCACCGCCTCGGTGAGCGAGGGGACGAGGGACACCACGCGCGGGGTGCTCATCGGCGCGGCTTGGTGTCCCGCAGCGCCTCGATGTGCTCGGCGACGGCGACGACCAGCAGCCGGGTCTCCGGCACCGTGGCCCGCCAGCGGTGCCGTACGCCCCCGGTGAGGTACAGGGTGTCGCCGCGCCCGAGCCGGTAGGCGCGCCCCTCGGCCTCGATCTCCACGGCGCCTTCCGCGACGTACATCAACTGGTCGTTCCGGAACTGCAGTTCACGCCCGGCGTCATGGTCGCCGGTGAACTCCTGTGCGTGCATCTGGTGGTGGCCGCGGACCAGGGACCGCACCCGCGGCTCCTCCCACTCCTCCATGCCCTCGGCACGCACGACGTCCACGCTGCACGCCGGGTCGGCGGCGGCGAGCAGTTCGACCGCGGTGGTGCGCAGCGCGTCGGCGAGCTTCTCCAGGGAGCTCTGGCTGGGACGTGCGCGCTCGTTCTCGATCTGGCTGAGGAACGGGACCGACAGACCGCTGCGCTCGGCCACGACGGCGAGGGTGAGGTCCAGCGCGCGGCGTCGCCGCCGCACGGCCGCGCCCACCCGCAAAGGCTGTTCTTTGTGGTCGCCCATCGCTCCGGCTCCCTCCTTCGCCGCTCGTCGCACCCGACCGCCGGGGTTCCGGCGCTCTTCCCTTGCTGAGTTGTCTGCACCCTACGCATGTTCGGCAAACCGTTTCAGGCGCCTGTCACGTCGCCGTCACGCGCGGCCGGTGCGGACCTCACAGTTCACGCCAGCCGCCCGCCGGTCCCCTCGGCACCCCCCGGATGCGAAAAGGGGTGTTCCCGCCATTGTTCACCGTGTTCGCCGGAAGGTCACGAGGAGGTCGGGGGAGGTTCGGGCAGGGGTTCACGCTCTGCGGTTGTCCGGATTCCTACGGTGGCGGGGGGCGGCTCCGGACGGCGCGAGGGGCGGGTCCGGGCGCCCCTCGGGGACGCTCCGGGACCCGCCCCTCGCAGGACGTGACCGGTACGGCGACGGCTACTGCGGCGTCATCCGCTCCACCATGTCCGGGTGCTCCTCGAGCCAGGCGGCGACGGCCTCCTCCTCGTGCCCCTGGCCGCGGTTCTTGATCTCCGCCTCCAGGGTGCCGAGCTCGTCCTCACTCATGTGAAAGCCCTTGATCCACTTCGTGAGTTCCGGGTACTGCTCGGGGAACTTCTTGCTGGCGATCGTGCGGATCGTGTTCCCCTCGCCGAAGGCCTTCCTGGGGTCCTTCAGCTTGGTCAGCTCGTACTCGCTGTAGGCCCAGTGCGGCGACCACAGGGTGACCGCGACGGGCTTCTTCTGCGCCAGGGCACGCTTGAGCTCGGCCAGCATCGCGGGCGTGGAGCCGTCGACGACCTTGTACTCGTCCTCGAGGCCGTAGCCCGGCAGCACCTCGTTCTTCAGGAGCTGCATCTCGCCGGTGCCGGGCTCGATCCCGATGATCTTCCCGTCGAAGAGGTCGGCCTTCCCCTTGAGGTCGGCGAGCGACTTCACGTCCTTGACGTACGACGGGACGGCGATCTCCAGCGAGGTCGGCTCGTACCAGGTGCCGAGGTCGGTGAGTCTGTCCTTGCTCTTGTCCCAGTAGTTCTTCTGCGCGTACGGCAGCCACGCGTCGAAGTTGAGGTCGAGGTCACCGGAGGCGAGTCCGGTGTAGACCGGGCCGACGTCCATCTGCTTCAGGTTCAGCTTGTAGCCGCGCCGCTCCAGGACGTTCTTCCACAGGTAGGTGACGGCGATGTCCTCGTCCCAGGGGAACCAGGCGACGTCCAGCGGCCGCTTGGCCTCGGCGGGTGTGCCACCGCCCTGGGAGTCCACGGGGGCCAGCTTGTCGACGACGTCCGGGTTGGCCTTCAGCCAGGTGCGCACGGCGTCCTGCTGCCTGCCCTTGCCGGCCTTGTTGATCTCGGCCTCCAGGCTGGTGAGTTGCTCCTCGGTCATCGAGAAGTTCTTCAGCCAGTTGCCGACGGTCGGGTTGTCGCCGGCGAAGCCCTTGCGGGACAGCGTGTGCACGCCGTCGCCCTCGCCCCAGGCGCCCTTGGGGTCCTTGAGCTTCTTCAGGTCGAGGTCGTTGTACGCCCAGTGCGGGGACCAGAGCGTGACGACGATCGGTTCCTTCTTGCTCATGGCGCGCTTCAGCTCGGCCAGCATCGCGGGCGTGGAGCTGTCGACGACCTGGTACTCGCCGTCGAGGCCGTACTCCTTGAGGACCTTGCTCTTCAGCAGGGCCATCTCGCCGGCGCTGGACTCGATGCCGGTGATCTTCCCCTTGAACTGCCCGGCCTTGCCCTTGAGGTCCGCGAGCGAGTTCACGTCCTTCATGTAGGCGGGGACGGTCAGTTCCAGGGACGTCTCGTCGTACCAGGAACCCAGGTCGTCGAGGCGGGAGCCGTACTTCTTCCAGTACTGCTCGTGCGTGGTCGGCAGCCACGAGTTGGTGACGACGTCGATGTCGCCCTGCGCGAGGGAGGTGTAGAGCGGCCCGGCGTCGAACTGCTTGGCCTCCACCTCGTATCCGCGCTGTTCGAGGATCTCCTTCCAGAGGAACGTGGAGGCGATGCCCTCGTCCCACGGCACATAGCCGAGGGAGACCTTCTCGCCCTTGCCGACCTTGCCGTCGCCGGCGGTGTCGGAGGAGGAGCCGCCCGAGCCGCCGAACAGGCCCATGCCGCCGGCCACCAGGGACAGGACGACGACGCCGATCACGGCGACCTGCGGATGCGGCCGGTACGACCAGATCTTCATGCGGCCCGCGGCGCGGGCGCGGGCGGCGGCCCGCCGGCCCAGCGGGGACACCTGGGTGCCCAGGGCGCTGGTCATACGGTCCAGGTAGATCGCCAGGATGACGATGGCGACACCGGCCTCGGAGCCGAGGCCCACGTTGAGCTGGCCGATGGCCTCGTTGACGTCGCCGCCGAGGCCGCCGGTGCCGACCATGCCGGCGATCGCGGCCATGGACAGGCCCAGCATGATCACCTGGTTGACGCCCGCCATCACCGTGGGCAGCGCCAGCGGGAGCTGGACGCGCAGCAGGGTGTTGCGGGGCGTGGTGCCGAACGCCTCGGCGGCCTCGACGAGTTCCTTGTCGACCTGCCGGATGCCCAGCTCGGTCATGCGGACGCCGGGGGCGAGCGCGAAGATCAGGGTGGCGACGATGCCGGCGGAGGCGCCCGTGCCGAAGAACAGGATCGCCGGGATGAGGTAGATCATCGCGGGCAGCGTCTGCATGAAGTCCAGCACCGGCCGCACCAGTGAGCTGACGCGGTCGGAGCGGGCCGCCCAGATACCGACCGGCACCGCGACGACCAGCGCTATCAGCGTGGCGACCAGCACCAGCGACAGTGTGATCATCGCGTTCTCCCACAGCTCCATCGACACGATGAACGCGAAGCCGAGGAAGGTGAGGACACCGGCGAGCGCGCCGCGCAGCCAGAAGGCGATCACCGCGAAGATCGCGACGAGCAGCAGCGGCTCGGGCGCCTGGAGGACGGCGTTGATGCCGTCGTAGGTGCCGGTGAAGACGGTCTTGAAGAAGTCGAACAGCCAGCTGACGTGGGCGAGAAGCCAGTCGACGGTGGTGTTGACCCAGTCGCCGAGCGGAATCCTAGGCATGGGCCATCACCTTGCCGCCCTGGTCCTTGGGGCTGCAGACGCCGGGGGCCGCCTCCTCGTCGCCGAGGAAACCGACCAGACGCTGCCGGGGCACGACACCGACGAGGTCGCCGTCGTTGACCACGGCCACCGGGTGCGGCACGCGCGCGCTGATGGCGCACAGGTCGGTGAAGGACGTGCCGGGCGTGGCGGTCTCGCAGGCGCAGTCGGCCTCGTCGCCCTGCACCTCGGGGTCCATGACCGCCTGCGCGGTGAGCACACGGGAGCGGTCGACGTCCTGGGTGAAGGAGGCCACGTAGTCGTTGGCCGGCCGGATCAGGATGTCCTGCGCGGTGCCGATCTGCACGATGCGGCCGTCCCGCATGACGGCGATGCGGTCACCGAGGCGCATGGCCTCGTTGAGGTCGTGGGTGATGAAGACGATGGTCTTCTTCAGCTTCTTCTGCAGCTCGATCAGCTGGTCCTGCATGTCGCGGCGGATCAGCGGGTCGAGGGCGCTGAAGGACTCGTCCATCAGCAGCAGGTCGGCGTCGGTGGCGAGCGCGCGGGCCAGGCCCACGCGCTGCTGCATGCCGCCGGACAGCTCGTCGGGCCACGAGTCCTCCCAGCCGGCCAGGCCGCACAGGGCGAGCGCCTCGTCGGCGCGGCGTTCGCGCTCGGCGCGGGGCACGCCCTGCACTTCAAGACCGTAGGCAGCGTTGTCACGGACGCTGCGGTGCGGGAAGAGCGCGAAGTGCTGGAAGACCATGCTGATCTTCCGGGACCTGACGTCCCGCAGCTCGCGGTCGGACAGGCCGGTGAGGTCCTGCCCGTCGAAGCGGACGTGTCCGGCGGTCGGTTCCAGCAGACCGTTCAGCATCCGCAGCAGGGTCGACTTGCCGGAGCCCGAGAGGCCCATGACGACGAAGATCTCGCCCGGCTCCACGGAGAAGGACGCGTCGATGACGGCGGCGGTGACGCCGTCGGCCCGCAGCTCCTCACGGTCCGCCGTAGTGGTGCGCAGTCGTTCGACTGCCTGGTCCGGTCGTCTGCCGAACACCTTGAACAGGTGCTCGGCCTCAAGCCTTGATGACACACGTACCTCTCGTCTCGGCGACAGATGCCGGAACGATGCGGCGGACCGAACGGCCCGCGACAGGTTGAAACAGAAACCGGCATCGTTCCGCCGCCGCGCCTCCCCTGAATCGAACGGCGCAAACGTTTCGTGTGCTGCCTCACAGATGTCGCGCAGGACGCAACACGTCGCACGGCGGACCACGCGGGCGCGCCGAGGGGCCGGTGGTGTCGGTGGGGTGCGGCATGATGCGGGACGTGACCGGACTGATGCTTCTCGACACCGCCTCCCTCTACTTCCGCGCCTACTTCGGCGTCCCGGAGTCCGTCAAGGCGCCGGACGGCACGCCGGTGAACGCCGTGCGCGGGCTGCTGGACTTCATCGACCGCCTGGTCAAGGACCACCGGCCGGATCGCCTGGTGGCCTGCATGGACGCCGACTGGCGCCCGCAGTGGCGGGTGGAGCTGATCCCCTCCTACAAGGCGCACCGCGTCGCCGAGGAGCAGGAGACGGGGCCGGACGTGGAGGAGGTGCCGGACACGCTGTCGCCGCAGGTGCCGGTGATCGAGGAGGTGCTCGACGCGCTGGGCATCGCGCGGGTGGGCGTCGCCGGGTACGAGGCGGACGACGTGATCGGCACGTTCACCGCGCGGGCGGACGGACCGGTCGACATCGTCACCGGCGACCGCGACCTGTACCAGCTGGTGGACGACAAGCGCGGGGTGCGCGTGCTGTACCCGGTGAAGGGCGTCGGCACGCTGCAGGTCACCGACGAGGCGGCGCTGCGCGCGAAGTATGGGGTGGACGGCAGGGGGTACGCGGATCTGGCGCTGCTGCGCGGCGACCCGAGCGACGGTCTGCCGGGCGTACCCGGCATCGGGGAGAAGACGGCGGCCAAGCTGCTGGCCGAGTTCGCGGACCTGGCCGGGATCCTGGCTGCCGTGGACGACCCGCGGTCGAAGCTCACGCCGGCGCAGCGCAGGCGTCTGGACGAGGCGCGGCCGTATCTCGCGGTGGCGCCGAAGGTCGTCCGGGTGGCGGACGACGTACCGGTCCCGGACGTCGACACGGCTCTGCCGCGCGCCCCGCGCGACCCGGCCGCCGTGGAGGCACTGGCCGCGCGCTGGGGTCTCGGAGGCTCGGTCACCCGCCTGTTGGCGACTCTCGCGGAGCGGTAGGTGCTAACTTAGGCATACCTAACTGCGACTGGGAGGCCCTCATGGCAGAGCGACCGGCACGCGCGCCGCGCACCCCGCACACCGGCGTGGTCGTCCGCACCGAGCGCCTGACTCCCCACATGCAGCGCGTGGTGCTGGGCGGCAAGGGTCTCGCACGCGTCTCGGCGGACACCTGCACCGACCACTACGTCAAGCTCCTCTTCCCGGCGCCGGGCGCGGTCTACCCCGAGCCGTTCGACCTGGAGCGGATCCGCGCCGAGTTCCCGCGCGAGCAGTGGCCGGTGACGCGGACGTACACGATCCGCCACTGGGACGCCGAACACCGTGAGATGACCCTCGACTTCGTGATCCACGGCGACGAGGGTCTGGCCGGCCCCTGGGCGATCAACGCCCGCCCCGGCGACGTGGTCCGTTTCCTCGGCCCCGGCGGCGCCTACGCCCCGGACCCGACCGCCGACTGGCACCTCCTGGCCGGCGACGAGAGCGCGCTGCCGGCGATCGCCCGCGCCCTGGAGTCGCTCCCGCAGGGCGCCCGCGCGGTCGCGTTCCTGGAGATCGCGGGCCCGGAGGAGGAGCAGAAGATCGACTCCGACGTGGAGATCCGCTGGCTGCACCGCGGCGACCGCAAGGTCGGCGAGGCCCTGGTGGAGGCGGTCCGCACCCTGGACCGGCCGGAGGGCCGCGTCCACGCCTTCGTCCACGGCGAGGCGCACTTCGTCAAGGAACTCCGCCGCCTCCTCCGCGTGGACCGAGCGATCCCCCGAGAGGACCTCTCCATCTCCGGCTACTGGCGTCTGGGCCACAACGAGGACGGCTGGCAGGCGTCGAAGAAGGAATGGAACGCCCGCATCGAGGCGGAGCAGGAACACACGTCCACTTCATAGGCTCCCGTCAGCGCCGACACGCCCTAGGTGTGTTGTCCGGGGACGTTGGTGACACGCGTGCTGGGTTCTTGAACGGGTGAGGGCCTCCGGGTTCGGTGTGGATTGCGACATCTGCACCGATCCGA
>BNBH01000039.1 GCA_014655195.1 Streptomyces cellulosae
TCAAAGGAACCTCGTCTCAGAGAGACGGGGTATCAACATATCTGGCGTTGACTTTTGGCACGCTGTTGAGTTCTCAAGGAACGGACGCTTCCTTTGTACTCACCCCCTCGGGCTTTCCTCCGGGCGCTTCCCTTCGGTCTTGCGTTTCCGACTCTATCAGTGTTTTTCCGGCCCTCTGACCACCGTTCCGCAGGCATGCGGAAGATGATCCAAAGTTAGGATCTGACGAGTTGGATTGCTGCCGGGTCCTGGATGCGTGACTGCACCCCTCAGCCCCAGGCAGGTTTAAGACTGTACACGGGGTCGCAGACCGCGTGCAAATCCATTAGGGTGGGTGGTCTAGACCTCTTGTCTGGACCATGGATCTGGATCTGTCCCCCGGAACCGGTACGTCTCATGACATACCCTGCTGAACAGCACGCCGGAGACAGCCAGTGACGGCGCTCGTACAGATCTCCATCTCCTGGGAGGACTCCCATGACCACCGTGACGTCCCCGCTTGCAGGACGGGCCATCGGACTGGCGTCCGTGCCCGATCCGGTCTTCTCCGGGGCCATGGTCGGCCCGGGCACCGCGATCGACCCCGTGCGGGAGCCCTCCGAGGCCGTCTCCCCCGTCGACGGCGTGATCGTCTCTCTGCACCCGCACGCGTTCGTCGTCGTCGACGAGAGCGGGCACGGCGTGCTCACCCACCTCGGCATCGACACCGTCCAGCTCAACGGCGAGGGCTTCGAGCTGCTCGTCAACAAGGGCGACACCGTCACACGCGGGCAGAGCATCGTGCGCTGGAACCCGGCCGCCGTCGAGGCCGCCGGCAAGTCCCCGGTGTGCCCGGTCGTGGCGCTGGAGGCCACGGCGGACGCCCTCTCCGAGCTCCGTGAGGACGGCGACGTGAAGGCGGGCGACACCCTCTTCCTCTGGAAGTGACGTGACGCCGTCCCCTGACTGACGGCACAGGGCGACGGCACAGAGACATCGGACGCTGCGGCGCGACCCGCCGCTTTTACCGGAGACGGGTGAGATGGAGACAACGCTGCGAGGCGTCGGCGTGAGCCACGGTGTGGCGATCGGCGAGGTTCGGCACATGGGCACGGCGGTGCTGGAGCCGCCGGCCAAGCAGATCCCGGCGGAGGAGGCGGAGCGCGAGCAGCAGCGCGCCCGTCAGGCCGTGGAGGCGGTCGCGGCCGATCTGACCGCGCGCGGGAACCTCGCGGGCGGCGAGGCCCAGGCGGTGCTCGAGGCGCAGGCCCTGATGGCGCAGGACCCCGAGCTGATGGCCGACGTGGACCGGCGCATCGCCGTCGGCAGCTCCGCCGAGCGCGCGGTGTACGACGCGTTCGCCGCGTACCGCGAGCTGCTGGCGAACGCGGGCGAGTACCTGGCGGGCCGGGTCGCCGACCTGGACGACGTGCGCAACCGCATCGTGGCGCGGCTGCTCGGCGTGCCGATGCCGGGCGTGCCGGACAGCGACGAGCCGTACGTGCTGGTGGCGCGGGATCTCGCGCCGGCGGACACCGCGCTGCTGGACCCCACGCTGGTGCTCGGTTTCGTGACCGAGGAGGGCGGGCCGACCAGTCACAGCGCCATCCTGGCGCGTGCGCTGGGTGTGCCGGCGGTCGTGGCCCTGCCGGGGGCCGGTGAGATCGCCGAGGGCACGCTGATAGCGGTCGACGGGAGCTCGGGCGAGATCTTCGTGAACCCGACCGAGGAGCGACGGGCCGCCCTGGCGGCCGCGGCGGCCGAGCGGAAGGCCGCTCTCGCTGCGGCGACCGGCCCAGGTGCGACCGCTGATGGGCACAAGGTGCCGCTGCTGGCGAACATCGGCGGGCCGGCGGACGTCCCGGCAGCGGTCGAGGCGGGCGCCGAGGGCGTCGGCCTGTTCCGTACCGAGTTCCTGTTCCTGGACGACAGCAAGAACGCTCCGTCCGAGGAGAAGCAGGTCGAGGCGTACCGGCAGGTGCTGGAGGCGTTCCCCGAGGGGCGTGTCGTGGTGCGGGTGCTGGACGCGGGCGCGGACAAGCCGCTGGACTTCCTCACGCCGGGCGACGAGCCGAACCCCGCGCTGGGCGTGCGGGGTCTGCGGACCCTGCTCGACCACCCGGAGGTGCTGCGCACCCAGCTGACGGCGTTGGCCAAGGCCGCGGAGGGGCTGCCGGTCCACCTCGAGGTGATGGCCCCGATGGTGGCGGACCGGGCCGACGCGAAGGCGTTCGCGGACGCGTGCCGTGCGGCCGGGCTGCGGGCGAAGTACGGCGCGATGGTGGAGATCCCGTCGGCGGCGCTGCGGGCGCGTTCGGTGCTGCAGGAGGTGGAGTTCCTGTCGCTGGGCACGAACGACCTCGCGCAGTACACGTTCGCCGCGGACCGTCAGGTGGGTGCGGTCTCCCGGCTGCAGGATCCGTGGCAGCCGGCGCTGCTCGACCTGGTGGCGCTGTCCGCGGAGGCGGCGCGGGCCGAGGGCAAGAGCTGCGGTGTGTGCGGTGAGGCCGCGTCGGATCCGCTGCTGGCGTGTGTGCTGACGGGGCTGGGTGTCACCTCCCTGTCGATGGGTGCGGCGTCCATTCCTTATGTGCGTGCCTCGCTGGCGAAGTTCACGCTGGCGCAGTGCGAGCGGGCCGCCGCCGCCGCGCGGGCCGCGGACGGCGCGGACGAGGCGCGGAACGCGGCGCAGGCGGTGCTGTCGGGCGAGTAGTCCTCGCCCGGCATCGACAACGCGGTGTCCCGAGGGGCGCCCCACTCCGGTGGGGCGCCCCTCGTGCTGTCCCCGTTCCCCGCCCCGGTCAGTGGCGGTGGTCCGGGCCGGGGTCGGCGTCCGTGAGGTCGGGTGACGCGCAGTAGTCGACGTTGGATTCGGGCGGGATGACCTCGCCGGTCTCGGTGTCGGTGCAGTAGGCGTCGAAGACCTCTCCCGCGGTGAGGGGGATCAGTCCGTGGCTGCGGATGCGCCAGCCGTGGATGCGGTCGGGTTCGCCGGGGGTGCTGGTGCGCATCACGAGGCCGCCGGGGCCCGCGGTGGCGAGGCCGACGGCCAGGACGGTGGTGAACTCCAGGGCCTCGGTCTCGTCGAGGTGCACGCCCTCGTCGGTGTCGTCGGCGTGCAGCACGGCGACCAGGGATTCGGGTGGTCCGGAGACGCTGCAGACGAGATGTCGGTCGCCCGGCGGCGCGCTGTCGAGGATGCGGGAGACCAGGCGGGAGGCGCGGCTGAAGGCGGCGTGTCCGAGGTCCTCGCCGCAGGAGGCGCAGGGGCCGAGGCGGGCGAGGAGCATCGTGGCGTACTCCCAGGTGGCACGGCGGACGGCCTCGTCGACGAGGGTGGTCATCAGGTCCGACAGGGGCCGGCCGTCGTAGGGGACGGCGGGTCCTGTGGCGGCGCGCTCGGCGGTGAAGCGGGTGCGGCTGAGGTGGCTGTCGGGGTCGAGGCCGTGCTGCGCGCACCAGTCGGCGTATTCCTCGGGGTCGAAGAGGGCCACCGTGGTGTGGCCGCCCTGGAGGGCGCGGGTGCGCAGCACGGCTTCGACGTGTTTCAGGTAGGTGGCGTGGTCGTCGAAGACGAAGCTGTCGTAGCGCCGCATGGCGCGGAAGTCGTGTTCGTCGGTGAGCACGCCGATGGTGCCCACGATCTCGCGGCGCAGGACGCGTCGCAGGGTCCGGTGGTCGGTGTACGCCATGTCTCCCCCTCTGCACGGTCGATCAATGCTCACTCACCGTAATCGGCGGCACTGACAACGGGTGCGGAGGAGGAGACTGGCGTGACGGGTCAGGGGCGGGTGCGGGCCAGCTCCTGGTAGTGGGCGAGCAGGTCGAGGTTGTCGATGGAGCCGGGGTTGACGGCCTTCTCCAGGGGGGTGCCCTGGAGGAGTCGCTTGACCGGGACCTCGATGCGCTTGCCGGTGAGGGTGTGCGGGATGCCGGGCACCTCGATGATCTCGTCGGGGACGTGCCGGGGCGAGAGCTGGGTGCGGATGGTCTTCTTGATGCGGTCGGTCAGGTCGTCGTCGAGGGTGGCACCGGGCGCCAGGTGGACGAAGAGCGGCATCCAGTAGCCGCCGTCGGGCTGTTCGATGCCGACGACCAGGGACTCCTTGATCTCGGGGAGGCGTTCGACGGCCTCGTAGATGTCGGCGGAGCCCATGCGGACGCCCTGGCGGTTGAGGGTGGAGTCGGAGCGGCCGTGGATGACGACGGAGCCGTGCGAGGTGAGGGTGATCCAGTCGCCGTGGCGCCAGACGCCGGGGTAGGTGTCGAAGTAGCTGTCGTGGTAGCGGCTGCCGTCGGGATCGTTCCAGAAGTGGATGGGCATGGACGGCATGGGGTTGGTGACCACGAGTTCGCCGACCTCGTCGGTGAGGGGCTTGCCGCTGGGGTCCCAGGACTGCAGGTCGGTGCCGAGGCAGGGGGCCTGGAGCTCGCCGACGTGCACGGGGAGGGTGGGGACGGCTCCGGCGAAGCAGGAGCAGACGTCGGTGCCGCCGCTGACTGAGGCGATCCACAGGTCATCGCGGACCTGGTCGTGCAGCCAGCGGAATCCGTCGGGCGGCAGCGGGGAGCCGGTGGTGGCCACGCACTTCACGGCGGACAGGTCGTGGTCGCGCGAGGGGTGGACGCCGGCCTTGCGGCAGGCCGTCACGTACGCGGCGGAGGTGCCGTAGAGGGTGGCTCCGGTGCGTTCGGCGATGCGCCACTGGGCGCCGGTGTCGGGGTAGCCGGGGCTGCCGTCGTAGAGGACGACGGTGGTGCCGGTGAGGAGGCCGGAGACGAGGAAGTTCCACATCATCCAGCCGGTCGAGGTGTACCAGAAGAAGCGGTCGTCGGGACCGAGGTCGCAGTGCAGGCCGAGCTGCTTGAGGTGCTCGACGAGGATGCCGCCCTGGGACTGGACGATGGCCTTGGGCAGTCCGGTGGTGCCGGAGGAGTAGAGCACCCACAGGGGGTGGTCGAAGGGCACCTGCTCGAAGACCGGTTCGGTGTCGCCGGCGGTGAGGGCGGACCATTCCAGGGCGCCGTCGGGGGCGTCGGTGCCGAGCAGCGGGATGTGCACGACGGCGCGCAGGGTGGGCAGTTCGCGGCGGAGTTCGGCGACGATCTCGCTGCGGTCGTGCTCCTTGCCGCCGTAGCGGTAGCCGTCGACGGTGAACAGGACGACCGGTTCGACCTGCTGGAAGCGGTCGAGGACGCTGCGGGCGCCGAAGTCGGGGGCGCAGGAGGTCCACACGCCGCCGACGGCAGCGGTGGCGAGGAGGGCGACGACGGCCTCGGGGATGTTCGGCAGGTAGCCGCTGACCCGGTCGCCGGGGCGAACGCCGAGGGCGCGGAGTTCGGCGGCGAGGGACCCGACCTGGCGGCGCAGTTCGGCCCAGGTGACGGGCCGGGGGTCGTGGGTCTCGTCGACGTGGAGCAGGGCCGGCTCGTCCGCGCGGGAGGCGGCGGCGCGCAGGGCGTGCTCGGCGTAGTTGAGGGTCGCGCCGGGGAACCACTGGGCGCCTGGCATGGAGCGGTCGCCGAGGACGCGCTCGTACGGCGTGGTGAAGCGGACGTCGAACCACTCGGTGACCGCTTTCCAGAAGGTCTCCAGTTCCTCGACGGACCAGCGGTGCAGTGCCGGGTATCCGCCGTCGCCGGGGGCGCCGTGGTGCTCCGCCGCCCAGGCCTGGAATTTGGTCACCTGTGCCTGAGCGATGCGTTCCGGATCGGGCTGCCAGAGCGGCTGGGGGTTCACGGTCGACATGGGGCGGCTCCCGGACTGTGCGCGTCGTGTGCGTCCTCCGCGCACGGGCTGGGGTGTGCGCGTGACGCGGCTGACAGGGACGATGCCACGTGATCGACTTCCGCACCAGGGTGCCCCCCACATAGTCCCCGTCGTGAAGATGTGGTCCGATCACGGGTGAACGGGAGTTGAACGCCACGCTTGCGGGGCGCGGTCGATGGCAGGGTGAGCAACATGAACGGTCGTGACCTGGTGCGTTCGTGGTGGTCGGTCGGTGTGGCGGGAGCGGCACGAGGGTTGCGTACCGTACGAGCAGCGTGGCGCAGGCGGGGTGCGGACGCCACCGGGCCGGGGCCGGTGCGGGCGCGGGTGCCGGGGGCCGTGCGGGAGGTGGAGCCGGGTCCCGGCGGGGGTGTGATCCGGTTCGCCCGCTCGGAGCTGCGGATCCTCGTCGCGGTGAACGGCGCGGTGTTCTGGGGGTGGGACGGGACCGGTCCGGAGCCGTCGTACGCGCTGGCCGGCGCGTGTCCCGAGCCGGATCCGCGGGCCGAGCTGGAGCCGGACACGGACGGCGGCTGGCGTGTGGTGGCCGAGCGGGTGACGGTCGCGGTGTCGCGGCACGGCGCGCTGGAGGTGCTGACGCCCGGCGGTGTGATGCTGCGGCGGGATCTGCCGCCGCGGTGGTGGGAGGCGGAGGATCGAGGTCCGGCGCGGTGGTTGCTGCGGTCGGAGGTTCCGGCGGACGCCCGTTTCTTCGGTCCGGGCGGCCGGGCGGAGGCGCCCCGGTCGCGGGAGGGGAAGGGGGTGAGCGCGGCGCCGGTGACCGTGCCCGTGCAGCTGGTGGTGGCGGACGCGGGCACGCATCTGCTGTTCGTCGACAACCCGTGGGACGGCACGGTGACCGTGCGGGAGGGCGTGGAGGGCGCCGGTTCCGGCCACGACCGGGTGGGCACGAGCGAGCTGCGCATGGAGGGCGGTCCGGTGCGCGGCTGGGTGATGGTGGGCACACCTGCGCGGGTCCTGCTGATGTGGGCGTCGCTCACCGGGGCGCCGGCGCTGCCGCCCGCGTGGGCGTTCGGCCACCACCACGTCCGGGAGGGGTGCGGCGGCGAGGACGAGGTGCGGCGGGTGGTCGCCGGTCACCAGGAGCGGGGGCTGCCGCTGGACGCGGTGCATCTGGGGGACGGTCATCTGGACGGCGGGCGTGCGTTCACGGTCGACCAGGACCGTTTCCCGAAGCTGCCGGTGCTGGCGGACGAGCTGCGGCGGGAGGGGATACGGCTGGTGTCGGCGGTGCCTGCGGAGAGGTGGCCCGTCGAGGCGCCCCGCCCGGATCTCACCGACGCGCGCGTGGGGTACGCGGGGCAGGCGGCGCAGGGCTTCGCCGGGGTGTGGCACACGGGCGACGCCTCCGTGCGGGGCGGGCGCGTGGACGCACTGGGACTGGCCCGGGCCGCGTACGAAGGGCTGCGGGACGAGGTGCCCGCCGACGAGCGGCCGTGGGTGCTGTCACGCTCCGGGTGGGCCGGGCTGCAGCGGTACGGCGGGGTGTGGCTGGGCGAGGGCGCCCCGGGGTGGGCAGGACTGCGGGCGTCGCTCGCGCGGGTGTTGGGGCTCGGGCTGTGCGGTGTGCCGTTCTCCGGGCCGGACGTCGTGGGCGACGACAGGACCGGCTCCTCCGAACTGTACGTACGGCAGCTCCAGTTGGCCGCGTACCTGCCCTTGCTGCGCACGGGCTCCGGGCCGTGGGAGTACGGCGCGGTCGTCCTGGGTTACGCGCGCGTGGCGCTGGGCGAACGACGGCGGCTGATGCCGTACTTCGTGACGCTGGCGCATCTCGCGCAGCGGACCGGGGCGCCGATGGTGCGGCCGTTGTGGTGGCCGGCGCCGGAGGAGCGGGAGGTGCGGGACTGTGAGGACGCGTTCCTGCTGGGGGACGCGCTGCTGGTGGCGCCGGTGCTGGAGCCGGGCGCGGTGCGGCGTGAGATGCGGTTGCCGCGCGGGCGGTGGTACGACACGGCGACGGGGCGGGCGTACGAGGGGCCGGCGAAGGTGCTGGTGGACGCGCCCTTGGAGCACATACCCGTGTTCGCGCGGGCAGGCGCGGTGGTGCCGGTGCGCGGGGAGGGCGGCGGGACCGAGCTGGAGGTGTGGGCGCCCGCCTCGGGCCGGAGCGGGGGCGGGCTGGTGGTGCCGGACGACGGGGACGGCGGGGACGGACCGCAGGTCGAGCGGTACTCGGTGACCCGCTCGGGCCCGCGGGTCGTCGTACGGCGCGAAACGGAGGACGGCGCCCTGGAGCCGTCCCGGCCGGTACGGGTCCGCGGGCTCGACGGACCGGGCGGTCAGATGTAGCGGCCCTCGAAGAAGGCGCGCACCGCCACGGTGTGCAGGGGGAACGCGAGTTCCTCGGGGCGGCGCAGCAGGTGCGTGCCCTCGGTCTCGTCGGTGGGCGCGGAGGCGGGCAGGTCGGCCGCCGGGCGTTCGGGGAGCAGGCCGAACAGCAGCAGATGGCCGTCGGGTGCGCTCATGGCGTCGACGAGGCGGACGTCGCGGCTCTCCGCGTCGAGGCCGGTCTCCTCCTTGAGTTCGCGGACGACGGCCTGGCGCCAGTCCTCGCCGTGGTCGATGTAGCCGCCGGGCAGGGCGGTGCCGCCCTTGGCGGGCGGGATCGCGCGGGTGACGACGACCAGGGCGGTGCCCTGGGTGTCGTACACGGGCTGGAGGGCCACGGCGACCGGGAGCGGGTTGCGGTAGGCGACGGCGCCGCAGGCGGGGCAGGTGCGCGGCCAGCCGGAGACGCCCTCTCCGTAGGGCGCGCCGCAGGACGAACAGTGGCTGCCCGCCGCGGAGTTGGAAGCGTGATTATCGGACACGCGCGGGACTGTATCCGATGACGGAAGGGGCGTCTCCGTTAGGGCGGTCTAGCGGTGGCCGGCGAGGGACCGGCGGGACACCGGGAAGTCGAAGTAGGTGTCCGGGTAGGCCTCGGGCTTGAAGGTGTAGTGCCACCACTCCTCGGCGAGGTTCACGAAGCCGAGGTCCTCCAGGGTGTTCTTGAGCAGCATCCGGTTGGCGCGCTGTTCGCCCGTGATGCGCGGGTCGAGGGTGTGGCTGAGGGTGTCGAAGCAGTCGTAACCGGTGCCCATGTCCACGGAGTTGTCGGGGAACCGCTCGTCCTGGGGCGCGAAGCAGGGGGTGAGGGGCTCGCCCGGGCGGTAGGGGCGTGTGGGACGGGCGGGGAGTTTCACCACGGTGAGGTCGACCGTGGAGCCGCGGCTGTGGCCGGACTTCTCGGCGATGTACCCGTCGGCGAACAGGCGGGTCTTGTCGACGTTCGGATAGAACTCGGCCTTCATGGTCTGGTCGTCGAGGTCCTCGGCCCAGCGGACGAAGTGGTCCACGGCGCGCTGCGGGCGGTAGCAGTCGTACACCTTGAGGGAGTAGCCCTGCGGCAGCAGCCGGCGCTGGGCGGTGCGGAGGGCCTCGGCGGCGGGGCGGGTGAGGATGCACAGGGGCTGCCGGTAGCCGTCGATGCGCTCGCCGGTGAAGTTGTGCGGGGTGACGTAGCGGATCTCGTGGAGGATCGTCGGGTCGACGCTGTGGAGGGCCACGAAGTCGCGGGGCGCCTTGGGTTCGGGGGTCGCCCGGGCGGGTGCGGCCGCGACGGTCGCGGTGAGCAGGGCGGCGAGGGTGGTGACCAGGGCGCGTACCGCGCGGGAAGAACGTGTCATGTCCCCTGCATCTATCAGACGGGGGCCACCGCGCGGAAGCAGGCGCCCCGACCCGTTCTGTCACCGACCTTGACGCTTCCTGACCGCCGGTGAACACTTCCGGTGTCAGTCGACATCGCCGTACATCTCGGCGCATTTTGGCGCGCCACGGCAGGCGTTCACCACGCCAGGACTCCCCCACGGGCGATGCGGCTGCGACGGCACGCTCGTCACGGACGCCGGGCGGGGCGCGGATCCTCCCTGCCTTCGGCTGAAGTCGCCACGGGAAACGCACCCTGCACGTGAGGTCCGGGGCCGACCGTCCTGGGCCCCGGCCCAGGAGCCGCCATGAGCAACGGAGACATATTCGTCGGCGAGGTCATCGGCACCGCCATCCTCATACTCTTCGGCGCCGGCGTGGTCGCCGCCGTCGTCCTCAACTACTCGAAGGCGAAGGACGCCGGCTGGGTGGTCATCGCGTTCGGCTGGGGCTTCGGCGTGATGGCCGGGGCGTACACCGCGGCCCCGTTGTCCGGGGGCCACCTCAACCCGGCGGTCACCCTAGGGATCGCCATCGACACCGGCGAGTGGGACAAGGTCCACGTCTACGTGGCCGGGCAGATGGTCGGCGCGATGCTGGGCGCCCTGCTGTGCTGGCTGGTCTACTACGCGCAGTTCGAGGCCAACGCGGAGGAGGACATCTCCCAGCCGACGCTGGGCATCTTCTCCACCACCCCGGCGATCCGTCGCCCGGTCGCCAACCTCGTCACCGAGATCATCGCCACCATGGGCCTGGTGCTGCCGATCCTGGCGTTCGGGCTCACCAAGGGGCTCGGCGAGTCGGGCACCGCGATCCTCATCGTGTCGTTCCTGGTGGTCGGCATCGGCCTGTCGCTCGGCGGCCCCACCGGATACGCCATCAACCCGGCCCGTGACCTCGGCCCGCGCATCGTGCACGCGCTGCTCCCGATCCCCCGCAAGGGCACCTCGGACTGGGGGTACGCCTGGGTCCCCGTCGTGGGGCCGCTCATCGGCGGGGCGCTGTCCGGGCTCGTGTTCAACGCAGCGTTCTGATCCCGCAGCACCGACGAAGGGGACGCCATGACGGACAAGTTCGTCGCCGCGATCGACCAGGGCACCACCTCCAGCCGTTGCATCGTCTTCAACCAGCACGGCGCGATCGTCGCCGTCGACCAGCGCGAGCACCGCCAGATCTTCCCGAAGCCGGGCTGGGTGGAGCACGACGCCACGGAGATCTGGTCCAAGGTGCAGGCCGTGGTGGCCGGCGCGCTCGCCAAGGCGGGCCTGCGCGCCGGCCGGCTCAGCGCCCTGGGCATCACCAACCAGCGTGAGACGACGGTCCTGTGGGACCGGTCCACGGGCAAGCCCGTGCACAACGCCATCGTGTGGCAGGACACCAGGACCGCCGGACTGTGCGCGCAACTCGGCGGCTCCGACGGGCAGGACCGGTTCCGCGACCGCACGGGGCTGCCGCTGGCCAGCTACTTCTCCGGGCCCAAGGCGGCCTGGCTGCTGGACAACGTGCCCGGGCTGCGGGCCCGCGCCGAGAACGGCGAGATCGCCTTCGGCACCATCGACTCCTGGCTGATCTGGAACCTCACCGGCGGCACCGACGGCGGACGGCACGTCACCGACGTGACCAACGCCGGGCGGACCATGCTGATGAACCTGGAGACCCTCCAGTGGGACTCGTCCATCCTGGAGGCGATGAACGTCCCGGAGGCGGTCCTCCCGGAGATCAGGTCCTCCGCCGAGGTCTACGGCACCGCCGTGGGCCAGCTCGCCGGGGTGCCCGTCGCCTCCGCGCTGGGCGACCAGCAGGCGGCGGTCTTCGGACAGGCCTGCTACGACGTCGGCACCGCCAAGAACACCTACGGCACCGGGAGTTTCCTGCTGCTCAACACCGGCGACCGGCCGGTGCCGTCGAAGCACGGGCTGCTCACCACCATGGGCTACAAGATCGGCGACGAGGCGCCCGTGTACTGCCTGGAGGGGTCGATCGCCATCACGGGCGCGCTGGTGCAGTGGTTCCGCGACCAGCTCGGCATCATCCGCTCCGCGGACGAGATCGAGCCGCTCGCGGCGAGCGTGGAGGACAACGGCGGCGCGTACATCGTGCCCGCGTTCTCCGGCCTCTTCGCCCCCTATTGGCGCTCCGACGCGCGCGGTGTCGTCACGGGTCTGACCCGTTACGTCACCAAGGCGCACCTGGCGCGGGCGGTGCTGGAGGCGACGAGCTGGCAGACGCGTGAGGTCGTCGACGCCATGTACCAGGACTCCGGGGTGCGTATCACCACCCTGAAGGTGGACGGCGGCATGACGAAGAACGGCCTGCTGATGCAGCACCAGGCGGACGTGCTCGGGGTGCCGGTGATCAGGCCCCGGGTGTCGGAGACGACCTGTCTGGGCGCCGCCTACGCGGCCGGGCTCGCCACGGGTGTGTGGAACGGTCTGGACGAGCTGAAGTCGCACTGGCAGAGGGACGCCGAGTGGACGCCCGCGATGGAGACGTCCGTGCGGGACCGTGAGTACCGCAACTGGCGGAAGGCGGTGGAGAAGAGCCTCGGCTGGGTCGAGGAGGGCGAGGACTGAGGCACGCGCGCGTGGTGCCTGTCCGTCGTGCGGCGGCTCGTGCTCCTGTCGGCGGGAGCACGGGCCGCGTCCTCGCGGCCGGGTCAGGTGGTGACCGCGCTGCGCCGCCGCGCGGCCTGGGTCATGGCGTGCTGGACGACGCCGACCAGGACCTCCTTGACCGACTCGCGGTCGCGCGCGTCGCACAGCACCAGCGGTACGTCGTCGTCGAGGTCGAGGGCCCGGCGTACCGCGTCCTCCGGGTAACGGGCGGAACCGTCGAAGCAGTTGACGCCGACCACGAAGGGTATGGCGCGCCGCTCGAAGTAGTCGACGGCGGCGAAGCAGTGCTCCAGGCGCCGGGTGTCGGCGAGGACGACCGCGCCGAGCGCGCCCTCGGACAGCTCGTCCCACATGAACCAGAACCGCTCCTGGCCGGGCGTGCCGAACAGGTACAGCACCAGGTCCTCGCGCAGGGTGATGCGCCCGAAGTCCATGGCCACGGTGGTGGTGCTCTTCGCCTCGACGCCGCTGGTGTCGTCGACGGGCCGCCCGGCCTCCGTGAGGAGTTCCTCGGTGCGCAGCGGCCTGATCTCGCTGACCGCGCCGACGAGCGTGGTCTTGCCCACGCCGAAGCCGCCGGCCACCAGGATCTTGAGCGTGACGGGCTCGACCGGGGGCTTGCCGCGCTCAGAACGCCCGAAGATCATCGGTCTCTTCTCCTGCTCGATGGTGGTCGGGCGGCGGGCCGTATCCCCCGCCGCCGGGGGTTTCGATGACGAGGACGTCGCCGGGGCCGACGTCCGCCGAGTCGCTGCCGGCGAGCCGGGTGACGGTGCCGTCGGCGCGTTCGATCCGGTTGGCGCCCGTGGCTCCTGGGAGTCCGCCCGCCATGCCGTAGGGCGGGACCCTGCGGTGCTGGGACAGCGTGGAGACGGTCATGGGCTCCAGGAAACGGATGCGGCGTACGCCTCCGTCGCCGCCGCGCCACCGTCCGGCGCCGCCGCTGCCCCGGCGCACGGCGAACTCCTCGAGCCGGACCGGCAGTCGCCACTCCAGGATCTCCGGGTCGGTGAGCCGGGAGTTGGTCATGTGGGTCTGGACGACGGGCGCGCCGTCGTACCCGTCCCCCGCGCCGGAGCCGGACGCCACGGTCTCGTAGTACTGGTGGCGGGCGTTGCCGAAGGTCACGTTGTTCATGGTGCCGGACCCCTCGGCCTGGACGCCGAGCGCCGCGTAGAGGGCGCCGGTGACGGCCTGTGAGGTCTCCACGTTGCCCGCGACGACGGCGGCCGGGGGTTCGGGCGCCAGCATGGAGCCGGGCGGGACGACGATGCGCAGCGGCCGCAGACAGCCGTCGTTGAGCGGGATGTCGTCGGCGACGAGGGTGCGGAAGACGTACAGGACGGCCGCGTTGACGACGGAGAAGGGCGCGTTGAAGTTGGTGGCGAGCTGCGGGGAGGTGCCGGTGAAGTCGATGGTCGCGGAGCGTGCGGCGCGGTCCACGCCCACCTTGACGCGGATGACGGCGCCCGCGTCGGTCTCGTAGGCGTACTCGCCGTCGTCCAGGGCGTCGACGACGCGGCGCACCGCTTCCTCGGCGTTGTCCTGGACGTGCCGCATGTAGGCCTGGACGACGTCGAGTCCGTAGGTGTCGATCATGCGGCCGACCTCTTCGACGCCCTTGTGGTTGGCGGCGATCTGGGCGCGCAGGTCGGCGAGGTTGGTGGCCGGGTTGCGGGAGGGGTGGCGGGCCTCGGTGAGGAGGCGGTGGGTCTCCTCCTCGCGGAACCGGCCGTTCTCGGTGAGCAGCCAGTTGTCGAAGAGGACGCCCTCCTCGTCGATGGTGCGGCTGTTCGCGGGCATGGAGCCGGGGGCGATGCCGCCGATCTCGGCGTGGTGGCCGCGGGAGGCGACGTAGAAGAGGACTTCGGGGTCCGTGCCGTCCTGAGGGGTGCCGAAGACGGGGGTGATGACGGTGACGTCGGGCAGGTGGGTGCCGCCGTGGTACGGATCGTTCACGGCGTAGGTGTCGCCGGGGCGCATGGAGGCGCCGCGCCGCCGGATGACCTCCTTGACGCTGGTGCCCATCGAGCCGAGGTGGACGGGGATGTGCGGGGCGTTGGCCACCAGGTTCCCGTCGGGGTCGAACAGGGCGCAGGAGAAGTCCAGCCGTTCCTTGATGTTGACGGACTGGGCGGTGGACTCCAGGCGGGCGCCCATCTGTTCGGCGATGGACATGAAGAGGTTGTTGAAGATCTCCAGCAGGACCGGATCGACGTCCGTGTCGACTTCGGAACTCTGCGTGACGGCCACGCGTTCCATGACCAGGTGTCCGTCGTCGGTCGTCGCTGCCTGCCAGCCGTCGTCGACGACGGTCGTGGAGCCGTCCTCGGCGATGATCGCGGGGCCGGTGACGGTCTCGCCGGGAGGGAGGTCCTCGCGGCGGTGGAGGGGGACGTCGCGCCAGGCGCCGCCGGTGTGGAGGCGGACGGTGACGGGTGCGGCGGGCCGGCCCGACCAGGTGGCGAGGGCGGAGAGATCGGGGGGTTGAGTGGTGCCGGTGGCCTCGACGGAGAGGGCCTCGACGACGACCGGGCGGTCGAGGGTGAAGGAGTAGGTGGCGCGGTGCCGTTCCTCGAAGGCGCGCCGCATGGTGTCCGGGTCGGTGAGCCCGACGGTGAGGGTGGTGTCGGTGCCGTCGTAGCGGAGCTGCGCCCGCCGGGTGACCTCGACGCGCTCCTCGGGGACGTCCTCGGCGAGGAGTTCGGCGCGGGCCGCCGCCTCCAGCTCGTCGGCGGTCGCGTGGACGCGAGGCATGGCGGCGGGCTCCAGCGGGGCCTCGACGGAGCGTTCCCGCATGGCGGTGGTGTCGGCGAGGCCGATGCCGAGGGCGGACAGCACGCCCGCCATGGGCGGCACCAGGACGGTGCGGATGCCGAGGGAGCCGGCGACCATGCAGGCGTGCTGGCCGCCCGCCCCGCCGAAGGTGGTGAGGGCGTACCGCGTGATGTCGTGGCCCTTCTGCACGGAGATCCGCTTGACCGCGGCCGCGATGTTGGCGACGGCGACCTGGAGATAGCCCTCGGCGACCTGTTCGGGGGTGCGGTCGTCGCCGGTGCTCTCGTGGATCTCGCGGGCGAGAGCCGTGAAGCGGGCGCGGACCACGTCCGCGTCGAGCGGCTGGTCGCCGCCGGGGCCGAACACGGCGGGGAAGTGCGCGGGCTGGATGCGGCCCAGCATGACGTTGGCGTCGGTCACGGCGAGCGGGCCGCCGCGCCGGTAGCAGGCGGGGCCGGGGTCGGCGCCCGCGGAATCGGGTCCCACACGGTAGCGGGAGCCGTCGAAGTGCAGGACCGAGCCCCCGCCGGCGGCGACGGTGTGGATGTCGAGCATCGGCGCGCGCAGCCGCACCCCGGCGATCTGCGTGGTGAACACCCGCTCGTACTCGCCGGCGAAGTGGGAGACGTCGGTGGAGGTGCCGCCCATGTCGAAGCCGATGACCCGGTCGAACCCGGCGAGCTGCGACATGCGGGCCATGCCGACGATCCCGCCGGCCGGCCCGGACAGGATGGCGTCCTTGCCGCGGAACTGACTGGCCTCGGTGAGCCCGCCGTTGGACTGCATGAACATCAGCCGTACGCCTTCGAGCGCGTCGGCGACCTGGCGCACGTAGCGGCGCAGCACGGGTGAGAGGTAGGCGTCGACGACGGCGGTGTCCCCGCGCGGCACCAGCTTCATCAGCGGGCTGACCTCACTGGACAGGGAGATCTGCGGGAAGCCGACGCGGGCGGCGAGTTCCCCGACGCCCTGTTCGTGGGCGGGGTGGCGGTCGCTGTGCAGGCAGACCACGGCGACGGCCCGGATCCCGTCGTCGTACGCCTGCCGCAGCGGGCCTTCGAGGGCGTCGAGGTCGGGGGCGCGCAGCACGGTGCCGTCGGCGGCGACGCGTTCGTCCACCTCGATCACCCGCTCGTGGAGCGGTAAGGGCAGGTCGATACGGCGCGCGAAGAGGTGCGGGCGGTTCTGGTAGGCGATCCGCAGGGCGTCGCGGAAGCCCCGGGTGACGACCAGCAGGGTGCGCTCGCCCGTGCGTTCGAGGAGGGCGTTGGTGGCGACGGTGGTCCCCATGCGAACGGCCTCGACGGGGTCGCCGGACCCGTCGAGCAGCGCGCGGACGCCGATCACGGCCGCGTCGGCGCCGGGCGGGCCCGAGCGGTCCGGGTCGGGGTTGTCGGAGAGGACCTTGCGGGTGAGCAGCCTGCCGTCGGGGCGGCGCGCGACGATGTCGGTGAAGGTGCCGCCTCGGTCGACCCAGAACTGCCAGCCTGTCACGTCACTACCCCGCTTCCGCGCCGGTCACAGCGCCCGGAGGCCGTTGATCACGTCGCGCAGAATACTCTCGTCCGGCAGCTCCGCCGGGGGTACCGGCCGGTTCACATGGACGAATTCCGCGTCCACGAGATCGCCCACGAGGACCCGGACCACGCCCACCGGCAGGTCGAGCCCGGCGGCGAGTTCGGCGACCGTCTGGGGGGTGTCGCGGCACAGCCCGACGATGTCGACGTGCTCCGGGGACAGGGAGGGGTCGTCCTCCGCGTCGTCCGCGTGCGGCTCCACGACGACCACGGCGATCAGGTCGAGGCGGTGCTGGGCCGCACTGGTGGTGCGGCCCCGCGTCATGGCGTACGGACGGACGACCGGCCCGGCCTCGTCGTCGAACCAGTGGCTACTACCCTGACCGTGATCGCTCATGTCGGTCCACTACCCACCCGAGGGCAGATCGGTGCGTGGCGCGGCGCCCAGGTGCACGCCGACACGCTTCACCAGGAGGGTCATCTCGTAGGCCACCTGGCCGACGTCCGAGTCGGCGTCCGCGAGGACCGCGAGGCAGCTGCCGTCCCCTGCGGCGGTGACGAACAGGAACGCCTCGTCGAGTTCGACGACGGTCTGGCGGACCTCACCGGCCTCGAAGTGGCGGCCGACGCCCTTGGCGAGGCTGTGGAAGCCGGAGGCGACGGCGGCCAGGTGCTCGCTGTCCTCCCGGGTGAGGTCCTTGGACGCCCCCGTGGGCAGGCCGTCGCCGGAGAGCACGATCGCCTTGCGGATGCTGGCGACGCGGTCCACCAGGTCGTCGAGGAGCCAGTTGAGCTCGCCCTTGTCGTTCGTGTGGCCGGTGGCGCTCGGTTCGGTCATCGACCGTCCCCCTTTGTCCTTCGTCGTGGTGCTGTGCCGCTGCCGGCGTCGTCGCCCGCGGCGTTCTCCTCCCGGCCGCGCTGCCAGCCGCGCTGGAGCGAGGCCATGCGGCTGCGTACTTCGTCCGCGTCCCGTTCGGCGGGCCGGGCCCGGTCGGTCTTCCGGGTCGCGGCGTCGCGCTTGAGCTGCGGGGCCAGGCTGGCCTGCCGCACTCGGCGGGGCAGTGGTGCGGTGTCGGGCTGCGGTGTGCCGGTGTCCGTGTCGTGGGTGACCGGAGAGGAGTCGTCAGGGCCGCCGGGCATGGTCGCGGGGCGGCGGTCGGGGGCGCCGGACGCGGGGCCTGCGGGCGCTTCGGGCGCGGGCGCGTCGAGTGCGGGCGCGTCGGGCGCTTCGGGCGCGGGCGCGTCGGCGTGCTCGGGGCCGGTGGTGCGGCGGCGGCTGGGCAGGGGCGGCGGTGTCTCCGCGCCCGGCTGCTCCGCGTCGCGCGCGGGTAGCTCCGGCGCGGATTCCGCCCCGGCGCGTCCGATGGCCCGGCGGCCGGTGTCGCCGCGGCGGCGGGACGGCAGCGGAGGCGGCTCGTCCGCGTCGGGGCGGGTGTGCGGGGCGTCGTCGTCGGTGCGTCCGCCGCGGGCCCGCTGGTCGCGGACCGGGCGGCCGTGGGAGCTGACCAGCTTGGGGGTCGCCCGGCGGGTGAGCGGCACGGGTCCGCTCCCCCGCTCGCCGGCCTCCTCCGTGTCCTCGTCGGCGGCGGTCTCGGGCCGTGCGGTGTCGCGGCCGGCCCGCTCGTCGTCGGTGAGGGAGCGGCGGGGCCGGAACAGGCCGCCGTCCTCGTCGTCCAGGGCGGGGAAGCCGTCGAGGGCGTCGAGGTCGACGGGCCCCTCGAGTTCGACCGGCCCGTCCAGCACGGAGGCAGGCAGTCCGGGCAGGGCCACGGGCACCTGGGAGAGCGCGGCACGGCGGCTGTCCGCCGGTTCCTTCTCCGTACGGCGCGGGCGGTCGAGGCGGAACCCTACGCCGTTGGTGTCGGGCACGTCGTCGGTGAGCAGCGCGTCCGGGATGAAGACGACGGCCGTGGTGCCGCCGTACGGGGAGGGCTGGAGGGAGACGCGGACGTTCTGCCGCTGGGCGAGCCGGCTGACCACGAACAGGCCGAGCCGGTCGGTGTCGGACAGCTCGAACTCCGGTGTCTCCGCGAGCCGCAGGTTGGCGTCGAGCAGCGCGTCGGCGGCCATGCCGAGGCCCCGGTCGTGGATCTCCAGGGTGAAGCCGTTGCCGACGCGCTCGCCGACGACCTGGACGGCTGTGTGCGGCGGGGAGAACACCGTGGCGTTCTCCAGCAGTTCGGCCACCAGGTGGGTGAGGTCGGCGACGGCGGGACCGGTGACCGCGACGCGGGGCAGCCGGCGGACCTCGATGCGCTCGTAGTCCTCGACCTCGGCGACGGAGGCCCGGACGACGTCCATGAGCTGGACGGGCTTGCGCCACTGCCGGGAGGGGGCGGCGCCGGACAGGATGACCAGGCCTTCGGCGTGCCGCCGCATACGGGTCGTCAGGTGGTCGAGGCGGAACAGGTCGGCGAGTTCCTCGGTGTCGTCGGTGCGGCGCTCCATGGCGTCGAGCAGGGTGAGCTGCTTGTGCAGCAGCACCTGGCTGCGGCGGGCGAGGTTGACGAACACCTCGGAGACGCCGGCGCGCAGTTCGGCCTGTTTGACGGCGGCCTCGACGGCGGCGCGCTGGAGGGTGTTGAGGGCCTGGCCGACCTCGCCGATCTCGTTCTTGTCGTACTCGAGCTGCGGGACCTCGGTCTCGACGTCGACCTGTTCGCCGGCCGAGAGGCGGCGCATCACGCTGGGGAGCCGCACGCCGGACGCCTCGTGGGCCTCCAGGCGCAGCTGCCTGAGGTCGCGGATGAGTTTCCGGCCGACGCGCACGGAGAGGTACAGCGAGAACAGCAGGGCGGCGAGGCCGAGCACGCCGGCGACCACGGCCTTGGCGATGACGCCCAGGGCGACGGGCCGGACGCGTTCCTGGTAACGGTCGGTCGCCTGGTCGTTGAGGGCGCCGAGTTCGTCGAGCACCTTGCCCGCCGCGGTGTCCCAGCTCTTGGCGGTGACGCCGCGGGGCTCGCCGTCCTCGGCGAAGACGGCGGCCTGCTCGCCGACCCGCAGCGGGGCGGTCGTGGCGTTGCCCCAGAACGTGTCGTAGCGGTCGCGCTCGTCGGCGGGGAGCTGCGGCAGGGCGGTCTCGTAGAGCAGGGTGCGCTGGGCCATCAGGTCGGAGACGTCCCGCACCTCGGTGGGGGCCAGCTTGCCGACGATCAGGGCGGAGCCGAGCAGGGCGTCCTCGCGGGAGAGCAGTTCGCGGGCGCGCGAGAGGTTCACCAGGGCGCGGTACTGCTTGTCCAGGCCGACGTCCTCGACGACGTGCAGGTCGGACAGCAGGACGTAGCAGGGGTCGACGAGGCGGTTGTAGAGGTCGAGCGCCTGGCGGCGGTCGACGGTGCCGTCGTCGACGCTGCGGCGGAGGGACTCGATGCCCTCGAACGAGTCGAGCGCGGCGTCGAGTTTGTCGGTGCTGCCGTGCATGGCCTCGCGCACGTCCCTGGCGGACGCGCTTGTGCGGACGGCGGCGACGGCCCTGTCCGTGGCGGCGCGGCTCGCCTTGAGGGCGGTGAGGCCGTCGGAGGCGCGGGGGTCGGCGAGGTGGACGAGGGTCTGCCGGCGCTCCTGCTGGAGGACGCGGACGGTGTCCTCGACGGGGTAGCCGACCTCCTCCATCACGGACGACACGTCGAACAGGTGGCTCGCCTCACGGCCCGTGATCACGGTGGTGAAGGCCCAGAGCGTGGTCAGGGACACCAGCGGCACGAGGAGCAGCGCCACGATCTTCCGGCGGATGGACTTCCCGCGAAAGCGCATGGCCTCCCCCAGCTCGGCCCCCGGGCGACCGGGGGCACACATGTGCGTCAACAAACGGCGCGAGCCTACTACCGCCCCAGGGGCAACTCGAAGACCCGTCCGGAGGGCTCGATTCCGGCACGCGGTCGGTTCGGGCGGAGTTGTCCGGTCATTGCGGGAGATTGCCTCCCGGAATCCGGGACGAGTTCCCCGGCCCTTTGTCCCAGGTTTCACACGCTGGTTGGCCTGAATCTTTCCCGACCGGGAATCTTCACGAGTCCCCGCGCGTCCTAACCTGCGGGACATGGGGGCGGAATCGGCCACAGGAGCCGTGTCCCGCACCTGGGCGGCGTAAAACAGCGCATCCCGGGCAGCCAATGGGGAGCCGGGTCTTCGGACAGCAGCAGCGGGCTGGCGGCGGTGGGGAGTGACACGGGTGATGGGCACGGCGGAGCGGCGGCGTGAGGCGTCCGAGGACGGTGCGGCGGCGCGGGAGGTGACGCGGCGGCAGGCCGCGGAGGCGGAGCGTGCGGGGCACATGGCCGGGCCGGCGGACGCCGGGCGCGCCCGGGAGGCGGCCGGTGCGCGGCAGGCCTACAAGCCCCTGTGGGTGGAGGAGCCGGCCAAGCGGCGCAGGCTGCCCGACCCGGTGCGGACGGCCGCGGTGCGGGCGGTGCTGGTCATCGCGGTGACGCTGATCCAGGCCACGGTGGCCGTGCTGTGCACGCTGGCCGGGTCCTGGCTCGCCTTCCCGATGGTCATCAGCAGCGTCGTCAGCACGATCGCGGCAACCTGGGCGGTGCTCGACGTGTGGGTGACCCGCCAGGTCTGGAACCAGCGGCACGGCGTGGTGTCCACGCCCGCCAGCACGGCCCGGGCGCTGCGCCGTGAGCGTCGCCAGGCCCGCCGGGCGGAGCGGGCCGCCGAGCGCGAGCGGGCCCGCATACGCCGGCGGGGCGGCGCCGGGCAGCTGTCGCACTCGTAGGGCTCGCCGTCGGTAGGGTGGCGTTCCGCGACGCGCAGGTGAGCGCGGTGCGCGACGGCCCGCCGGGCGGCGCGCACCGGGTGTACGGAGAGATGGGGGCCGGCCATGACCCGTGCGGGGCGGCCCGGAGAGCGGCGGAACAGCCCGAGCGGCGCCGTGCAGTCCGTGGACCGGGCCGTGAGCGTGCTGGAGATCCTCGCCCGGCGCGGCGAGGCCGGGGTCACGGAGATCGCCGACGAGCTGGGAGTGCACCGCTCCACCGCGTTCCGGCTGCTGGGCGTCCTGGAGAACCGGGGCCTGGTCGGACAGGCGGGCGACCGGGGCAAGTACCACCTGGCCGCCGGTGTGCTGCGCCTCGCGGGCGCGGCGGCCGTACGGCTGGACGTCTCGCAGGAGGCCGTCCCCGTCTGCCGGGACCTCGCCGACGAACTGGGCGAGACGGTCAACGCCGCGGTGCCGGACGAGGACGCGGCCGTCAACATCATGCAGGCGCGCGGCACGGCCGCGGTGACGGCACAGGACTGGCTGGGCCGGCGCACGGCACTGCACGCGACGTCCAGCGGCAAGGTGTTCCTGGCCCATATGACGCCCGCCCGCCGCGAGGAACAACTGGCCCGCCCCCTGCGCCGCTTCACCGAACACACCGTCACGGACCCGGCGGCGCTGCGCCGCGAACTGGAGCAGGTGCCCGAGCAGGGGTACGCGGCGACGCGTGAGGAACTGGAACTCGGCCTCGTCGCCGTCGCGTCACCGGTCCGCTCGCACGACGGCACGGTGATCGCCGCGATCAGCGTCTCGGGGCCGGTGTTCCGGATGACCCCGGACCGGATTCCGCTACTGGGGGCGAGGACGACCGCGGCCGCGGAGGAGCTGTCTCGGCGCATGGGGTACGGGTTCTAGAGGCGCGCGGGCCGACGAGGCGTTCCGGCACGCGCCCTCGACACCGAGGTGCGGCTCCCTTCTCGGGGCAGGGTGTGGCACAGTCCGCCCTCCCCCGCGCCTTACGTCGTCGTCGCCGGCCGTTTGAACATCCGGGTCGCCGTGATCTCGCTGTGGGTTTCCTCGCCCGGGTCCGGCTGCGGCAGCCCCGGACGAAGGTGTTCCTCCACGCTGATGTACTTTAGGCCCGCCCGCAGGTCGGCGTCGTTGCGGAGGCGGATGACCAGGGGGAACTCGGCCAGGGCCGTGGTGTCGAACAGGCCCGTGGTGTACAGCAGCTGGACGCCTAGCGCGTCGGCGACCGCCCGCTGGAGCTCCAGCAGATAGGTCGCGTTGGCGCGGCCGATGGGGTTGTCCAGGAACAGCGTGCCGGCGTGCCGGTGCTTGTCGCGGCCCCGGTCGTTGGAACGCAGCGCGGCCATCGTGCAGTAGAGGGCGATGGCGGCGGTGAGCAGCTGCCCGCCGGAGAACACGTCGCCCATCTGCCCGACCGGCACCCGCTCGGCGCGCAGCACCGCGTCCGGCTTGAGGATCTCGACCGCGACGCCCTTGGGCCGCAGGGCGGCGCCGACGCCGCGCAGCAGCAGGGACATGCCGTCGCGCCGCAGGTCCGAGTTCTTCTTGACGGCCGCGCGGGTGGCCTCGTCGATGACCTCGCCGAGGCGCTCGGTGAGCGTGGCCTGGTCGGGCTCCTCGAAGCGGATGCGCAGGAACTCCTGCCCCGACCACTCCCCCAGTCCCTCCGGCAGCCGGGAGAGCCGCTGGGCGGAGCGCAGCGTGGCGAGGGCGGACTCGACCAGACCGCGCAGCCGGTCCACGATCGAGTCGCGGTTGCGCTCCAGCTGCTCCAGCTCGTCGGTGAGGACCCGCAGCCGGGGGGCGAAGGCGTCGGCCCACTTCTTGGCGTGCTCCGGCAGCGCGGAGGCGGGCAGTTCACGGATCTGCTGGCGGGCCGGCGTGCGCACCTGCTCGTAGCGGGTGGAGTTGGCGTGCCGCACCAGCACGTCGCTCGCCTCGCGCACGGCGGCCTCGGCGGCGGACAGGTCGGCGGCGCAGCCGCGCAGCGAGCGACGGGCCTCGGCGGCGGACCGCCGGGCGTCGTCCAGGTCGCCGGGGTACGGCTCGGGCCGCTCCTGCTCCTCCTCTGTGGCGTGCTCGCGCAGCAGGTCGCGGAGCATGGCGGCGATCTCGTCGAAGCCGCCGGCCGCGTCCTCGGCGGCCCGGTGGGCGGCGAGCAGCTCGGCGTGCGCCTCCCGGGCCTGGCTCAACTCCTCCTCGCGGGTGGCGAGTTCGACGGTGGCCGTGCGCAGGAGCGCCTGGGCGTGCTCGGCGTCGCGCGGCTCCAGCTCCTCGGGGAGGTCGGTGTGCGCCTCGCCGTCGGCGGGGGCGAGGCGCTCGGCCTCGCCTCGAAGCCGGCCGAGCTGCTCGCTCGCGCCGGACATCCGGGTCTCCAGAAGCTGCACCAGCTCCTCGGCGCGCGCGGAGGCCGCCTGCCGGCTGGGCCCGTCGGAACCGTCGGGCGACCGGAGCAGCTGCTCGGCGCGGGTGCGGACCTTGTTGCTGAGCCGGTCCAGCTCGGCGCGGGCGGCGCTCTCGTCGCTCTCCGCGCGGGCCTGCTCGGCACGCAGGTCGGCGCCGACGCCGACCTTCTCGTACACCTGGGACGCGGCCCGGTAGGCCTCGCGCAGGGCGGGCAGGGATGCCTGCGGGGCGCCGTCGCCGTCCTCGGGCAGGTCGTCGGGGGCGCCGGCGATCTCGGAACGCTCGGCGCGCAGGGTGCGCGCGGTGCGGCGGGCGTCGTCGGCGGCGCGCTGGGCGGCGCGCCGGTCCTCGTCGGCGGCGCGGGCGCGCTCCAGGCAGGACTGGGCGCGCGCCTCCGCCTCGGCGGCGTCGTCGGCGAGTTCGCGCAGCTTGGCCTGCCAGCCTGCGCGTTCACGCAACCGGAAGGCGAGTCCTGCGAGGGCGTCGGCGGCGCGCCGGGCCTTCTGGGCAGCCTCCTGCCGTTCGTCGCGGACCCGGACCGCCTCGGCGGCCGCCTCCTCGGCCTCCGCCCGCAGGCTGCGCGCCTCGGCCAGCTCGGCCTCGGTCTCCTCGGCGAACGCCCGGGCCTGCTCGGCCGTCGCGGCCAGTTCGGCGAGGCGTCCGGCGGGGCAGCCGGTGCGCCAGGAGGCGAGCCGGGCGGCGAGTTCGCGGTCCTTGCCGAGCCGTGCGGCGAGGGCGCGGATCTCCTCGTCCCGCTCGGCGGCGCGGGCGCGCAGCGCCTGCCGCTCCTCGTCGGCGGCGTGCTCGTCGTGCATGGCCGGGTTCGGCGGTACGAGGAACACGTCGCCGGAGTCGGACGCGGGCGTGGGTGCGAGCAGCGCGGCGGCCGTGCCGACGGCGACGGCGGACCGGGGCAGCAGGGCGGCGTCGCTCAGGGCCTCGCGGGCGCGGACGTGGGAGTCGGGGTCGGTGATGACGACGCCGTCGACCAGCTCGGGGCGGGCGGCCAGGACGCGCGCGTGGTCGGCGGGGTCGACGGCCTGGGCGAGGTAGCGCCACCCGGGGAGGGCGGGGATGCCGTGCTCGCCGAGGAACTCGACGGTGGCCAGCACGTCCGGGCCGGGCGGCAGCAGTCCGCCGTCGCCGAGGGCGCCGAGAATGCGGGCGTCGTCCGCGGCGGCGGTGCGCAGCTCGAACAGCTGGCGCTCGGCGGAGGACACGGCGTCGTCGAGCAGCTCGCGCAACTCGTCGGCGAACCGGTCGAGTTCCTCCGCGCTCAGCCCGCCCTCACGGGAGCCGTCGGCCCCGGCGTCGGAGTCCGTGCGCTGGCCGGGTACGGCGCTCCGGCGCTTGGCGGAGGCGCCGGGCAGGCTGAGCAGTTCCGCGAGGCGCTGCTCGGCGGCGAGGCCCTCGGCGGTGCGGCGCTCGCCCTCGTGGGCGCGCTCGGCGGCCGTGGCCGCGTCGGCGGCGCGGGCGGCGGTGAGTTCGGCGCGGCTCTCGGCGGCGGCCGCCTCACGGGCGTGTTCGGTGGCGCGCCGGGCGGTCTCGCGGGCGGTGTCCCAGGCGGCGACGGTGGTCTTCTCGGCGTCGCTGGCCGCGAGGGCGGCGCGGGCCGGGTCGGCGTCGGGGGCGCTGTCGTCGAGCCAGCCGGCCCGGACGGCCTCGGCGGTCTCCTGCTCGACCTCGGCGAGCCGCTGGCGCAGATGGCCGATCTCGCTGCGGGCGCGCTGTGCCTCGGTGGCGGCGGCGGTGGAGTCGCGGTAGGCGCCGTCGCTGACCTCCTGGAGGGCGGCGGACCGCTCCTCCTCCTCGTTGGCGAGGTTCTCGGCGTTCTGCGCGGCGGCGTGCAGGGCGCGGACCAGGTCGACGGCGGCCTTGGCGCGGGCGGCGAGGGCCGGGGCGGCGTCCCGCTCGGCCTCCTGGATCGCGGCGGACACGCGGGCGACCCGGTCGGCGGCGGCGCGGTGCCGCAGCACGGACTCGGCGGCCTGCCAGGCGGAGTACAGGGTGCGCGCGTCGGCCAGTTCGCGCTTCTGTGCGGCGGCGGACTTCTCGGCGGCGGCGAGCGCCAGGGAGGCGTGCCGGTAGGCGAGTTCGGCGGCGATGGACGCGCTGTGCTCGCGGGCGGTCTCGGCCCGGGTGACGGCGTGGGCGGCGGCGGTGACACGGTGGGCGAGGTCGGCGGCGCGCTCGCGCTCCTCGGCGCCGCGCGCGGAGAGCCGGCGGGCGAGGGTGCGGGTGCGGCGCTCGGCGGAGGCGTGGATCTCGCGGGCGCGGGTGCGGGTGTCGGCGGCCTCGACGATGCGGCCGAGGAGGTCCACCGAGCCTGCGGTGAAGTCGCGTTCGGCGATGAGTTCGGCGCGCCGGCCCAGCTTGTTGCCGAAGCCGCTGACCAGGTCGGCGAGTCCGTCGGTGTCGCGGGTGTCGGTGACGGCACGCAGCAGCAGGTCGGTGAAGTCGGAGTCCTTCTTCACCGCGAAGAGGCCGGCCGCCTCGCCCTCGTCGGCGTTCATCTCCCGCTGGTAGCGGAAGAGTTCGGGGTCGAGTCCGAGGTCGCCGAGGTGCTCGGTCCAGCGCTCGTGGATCTCCTCCCAGTGGACCTCCAGGTGCGGGTAGGTCTTGCCCGCCTCGGTGAGGGCGTCGCGGAAGCCCTTCATGGTGCGGCGGCGGCCGCGCGCGCCGGACTGGCCCTCGGCGGGCGGCCGCACGGAGGTGGCCTCGGCGACGGGGAGGTTGTCGAGGCTGAGGCCGGGTCCGGGGCGGAAGGAGTACCAGGCCTCGGCGAACTTCCGCGGGTCGTTGGAGACCTGACGGCCCCGCCATTCGCTGACCTTGCCGACGACGACGCACTCGCCGGTCTGCACGTGCTGCCATTCGAGCGCCACATGGCCGCAGTCGTCGGCAAGGAGGAACTTGCGCAGGACGCCGGAGCTGGCGCCGCCGAGGGTGTTGCGGTGGCCCGGGAGCATCACGGAGAAGATCAGCTTGAGCAGGACGGACTTGCCGCCGCCGTTCTCCAGGAAGAGCACGCCCGCGGGCGCGGGGCGGCGGGGCGGGCCGACGGGCTCGTCCGCGAAGAACTCCGCCTGCGTCGGCGCCGGGTTGGGCACGGTGGCGCCGACGCCGCGCAGGTCGAGCACGGTGTCGGCGTAGCGTGCGCCGGCCGGTCCGATGGAGTAGAGGCGGACCCGGGACAGCTCGTACATGGCGGACTCTCGTGAGGCTTCGTGGGGTGGGGGTCAGGCGGAGTGGAAGGGCAGGCCGGCGTCGGCGGCCAGGTCGAGGGCGTCGCCGTCCTCGGGCGGCAGCAGGGTGGGGGTGCCGTCGGTGACGGGGACGACGCCGAGCTCGAGCAGTTCGGCCATGGCCGCGCTGCCCGCCATGTCGCGGACCTGGAGCTGGTAGCGGGCGGTGGTGCGGTAGGTGCCGCCGTTGTCGTCGCCGGTGCGCTGAAGGAAGCCGGAGTCGGTGAGGAAGGAGACGGCCTTGGCGACGATGCCGGTGGTGGACCCGGCGAGGCGGCGGGCGTCCTTGGTGGCGCCGGTGGCGCTGCGCCGGGACCAGATCCGCCAGGCGGCCTCGAGTCCGGGGGCGTCGGTGGCCGGGTCGGTGTTCTCGCCCTGTTCGGCGGCCCGCTCCTCCAGGCGGTGGCAGGCCTGGCGGACGAAGGCGTCGACGCCGTTGACCGTGACGCGCCCGATGTAGCCGTCGTCGGCGAGGTCCTCGGGGCGGGGGAACGCCATGGCGGCGACGGCGAGATGGGCGAGGCCGTGCAGGAAGCGGTCGCCGCCGTCGGCGGAGGCGCGGCGGGCGTAGTCGCCCATGCGGACGGCGAAGACGGAGTCCTCGGCGGCCGTGACGGCCATGCCGGCGCGCGGGGACACCTCCAGCACGATCAGTCCAAGGCCGGTGGCGACGGCGTCGGCGAGCCGCGCGAACGGCGGGTCCTCGCGGTAGCGGCGCAGCAGGTCGGCGTACTCCTGGTCGCGGGCGGGCTGCAGCTTGGGCTGGAGGCCGAACGCGACGAGCCGGGCCGCGTCGGCTGCGTCGGCGGGCGTGACGGCGGTGCTCGCCGGCGTCGCGGCGGGCTCCGGCTCGCTCCAGTCGGCGTGCTCGGTCACGGTCGGGGCTCCTCGGTGCGGGCGGTGTCTGTGGGGGTGTGGCGGCGGGGCGCGCGGAGGCGGGGTGCGGGCGTCGCGGTCATGCCGCCTCCGTACGGTCCGCGGCCATGCCCGCGGCGTCCAGCAGGGCCGTGCCCACGATGAGGTCGGCGCCGCCGAATTCGGGGTCGTCGAGCTCGGTGCCGTCGTCCACGGCGAACAGCAGCTTCCGCTCGCCCTGGCGGTAGGCCGTGCCGACGGGCGGGCTGGCGGCGTGGACGGCCAGCAGGGCGACCAGGTAGGGCAGCTCGGGGTCCTTGCGGCGGGCCTCGGCGAGCAGTCCGGACAGCCGGCGGGGCGCGTCTGCCGGGAGGTCGAGCAGCTCGGTGGCGGCGGCGAGCTGCTCCTCGCTGAAGCGGCTGTCGTCGGGCGTGGCGATGAGGTCGGGCTCGGGCATCTCGGCGCCGAGGTGCTCCCGCTCCACGGGCGGGGTGAGCAGGATCTCCACGAGGTCGGCGACCCGGACGGACACGGGTGTGCGCAGTCCGGTGCCGTGGGCGAAGAACGCGTCGGTGACGCGGGACGCCTGCTCCACGGGGAGCGGCAGCAGCGGGGAGAGGAGCTGGCCGTAGAGGTCGGTGCCGGCGGCCGCGGCGGGCGTGGCGAAGGCCTGCCGGTCCTGCTCGGCGCGGAACAGCGGGCCGGCCTCCAGGAGCCGGGACTGGAGCTGGGTGTGGCGCCGGATGCAGTCCTTGACGATGTCCACCAGCTCGGCGGCGCGGCGCTTGTGCTCGGGGTCCTCGGACTCGTCGCGGGCCTTGCGGATGTTGGTGAGGATCGCGTTCTCGTGCCGGTAGCGGTCGGCGACGTGGTCGAGGGCCTCGGCGATCATGTCGGGCACGGCGCTGAGCCAGTCGACCGCGCGGACGTTGCGCCGGGTGGCCTCCAGGGCGCGGCGCAGGGTCTCGGAGTACTGCACCGTGCGGTAGCGGGCCTGCTCGGCGGCGAGCTGGGCGTCGGCGAGCCTGCCCCGGCTGATCAGCACCTCGAGCTTGACCTCGGCGGCGATCTGGGCGCTGGTGACGTCGGTGTCGAGGGCGCCGACCAGGACGTTGACCGCCTCGTCGGTGGTGCGCAGGTACACCGTGCCGCCGGGGCCCGGGACCTCCTCGATCAGCTTGAAGTCGTAGTCACGGCGGACGTACGTGCCGTCCGGGCCGAAGACGCCGTACACCGCGCGGAAGCCGCGGTCGACGCTGCCGACGTTGATCAGGTTCTCCAGGACCCAGCGGGCCACGCGCTCGTGCTCGGCGGCGGGGCGGTCCGGGGCCTGGGCGGCGACGCGCGGGAGGAGCCGGGCGACGATCTGCTCGTGGTCGGCGCCCGTGTCGAAGTCCATGTTGAGCGTGACGAGGTCGATGGCCGCGAGCGCGACCTCCGCCATGCCGTACACCGAGTACTCGCCCGCGAGATTGGCCTTGCGGGTGTCCAGGTCGTGCAGCGGAGCGGTGCACGCGAGCGCGCGCAGCCGCCGCGCCAGTCCCTCGTCGGCGGCCGGCCCCGGCGCGGGGCGCGGCCCCGCGCTGAGCTGGGGCGGAACGCTGTCCGTCGATGCAGGCGAAGTCACGGTGCACAGACTAGGTCCTCGGTCCGACAACGGCCCAAACGAGGCAGTTGCGCCCCTGCGCCGTGACCTGCGGACCGCCCGCGGGGACCGGTCCGTACGGGCCTAGTCCCCGTCGCCGACCCGGAGCCGGTAGACCTCGACCACCCGTTCCAGCGACACGTCGAGGTAGGCGGCGAGCATGCGTTCGGCCGCGTCCCGGTGGCCCGCCTCAAGAGCCTGGAGAATCTCGACATTCCGGGCGATGTACGGCTCGTGCAGCCGCTGCGGCTCGTCCACCACGTGGAAGGCGAGCCGGAGTTCGGCGAAGACGCTGCGCATCAGCTCGGCGGTGCGCTCGCCGGAGGCCAGGGCGACCAGTTCCTGATGGAAGTGGATGTTGGCCGTACCCACCGCTTTCCAGTCACCTTCGCGGGCCGCCCGCTGTCCCTCCTCGACCGCCTCGGCCAGCCCGTCGAGGGCGTAGGGCGGCTCGCCGAGCCCCCGGACGACGGCGCACTCGACGAGCCGGCGGGTGCGGTAGATGTCCTCGACGTCCTCGACGGTCAACACCCGCACGAACACGCCCCGGTTGAGCTCGTGGACGAGCAGCCGTTCGTGCGTGAGCAGCCGGAACGCCTCACGGAGCGTGTTGCGGGAGACCCCGAGGGCGCCGCCGATGCTGTCCTCCGAGAGCCGGGTGCCGGGCGGGAAGAACCCCTCGGCGATGCGGCTCCTCAGGATGTCCGCGACACGCTCGGCGGTGCTGGTCCTCCCCAGCAGGGCACGGTCCCCGGCCAGTCCGCTCATCTGCTCTGCCATGCCGGAATTCAAGCGCACACGAAAGAACGACACAACATAGGTATTGAAGGATCGTTCAACGATCCCCTACGTTGCTCAGGCATTGGCACGGCTCATTCCTTCCCTGCACCCCCGTCCCCCTCTGCGAGGTGCCCATGAGCACGACCCCTCCACCACCGAGCGCCCTGACCGGAACCCCACGCCCCGTCAATCCCGAACCCCCCTCCGAGGACGGGGCGTTCGGCTGGCTGCGCGCGCTCGGCCCGCGCGGCCGGCGCGCCTTCGGCGGCGCTTTCGGCGGCTATGCCCTGGATTCGTACGACTACTTCACGCTGCCGCTGACGATGGTGGCGCTGTCCGCGTACTTCGGCCTGAACAGCGGCCAGACCGGGCTGCTGACCACCGTGACCCTGATCGTCTCGGCGGTCGGCGGCGCCCTCGCCGGCGTCCTCGCGGACCGTATCGGCCGGGTCAAGGCGCTGCTGCTGACCGTGATCACCTACGCGGTGTTCACCGTGGCCTGCGGTTTCGCCCCCAACTACGAGACGCTGCTGGTTTTCCGCGCCCTCCAGGGCCTCGGATTCGGCGGCGAGTGGGCGGTCGGCGCGATCCTGGTCGCCGAGTACGCCGGCGCCAAGCACCGGGGCCGCACCCTCGGAGCGGTGCAGAGCTCCTGGGCCGTGGGCTGGGGTCTGGCCGTGATCGTCTACACGGCGGTCTTCTCACTCGTCGACGGCGACCTGGCCTGGCGCGTGATGTTCTGGACCGGCGCGCTTCCCGCGCTGCTCGTGGTGTGGGTGCGGCGCAGCGTTCAGGACGCGCCGGAGGCGGCAGCCGCGCGCGAGAAGAGCGCCGGCAAGGGGTCGTTCGCGGCGATCTTCCGGCCCTCCCGTGCGGGCTCCCCCGGGCTGCTGCGCACCACCCTGTTCGCGGTACTGCTCTCCACCGGTGTGCAGGGCGGCTACTACACCCTCGCCACCTGGGTGCCGACCTACCTCAAGAGCGAGCGCGACCTGTCGGTCGTGGGCACCGGCGGCTATCTCACGTTCCTCATCTCGGGCGCCTTCATCGGCTATCTGACGGGCGGTTACCTCACCGACCTGCTGGGCCGCCGGCGCAACATCTGGCTGTTCGCCCTGCTGTCGGCGGTGTGCATCGTCGCGTACACGAACATCCCCAGCGGCGCGAACACCCTGGTCCTCGTGCTCGGCTTCCCGCTCGGATTCTGCATGTCGGCCATCTTCAGCGGCTTCGGCTCCTACCTGAGCGAGCTGTACCCGACGGCCGTGCGCGGCACCGGACAGGGCTTCACCTACAACACCGGCCGCGCCGTCGGCGCCGTCTTCCCCACCACCGTCGGCTTCCTCGCCGACAGCTGGGGCGTCGGCGGCGCCCTGGTCTTCGGCGCGATCGGCTACGGCCTGGCCGCGCTGGCGCTGCTGGGGCTGCCGGAGACCCGCGGAAAGGAGCTGGAGTGACACCCTCCGACGACGGCCTCCGCACCGCCGTGGACGAGCGCCCCGTGGTCCTCGCCGACGACACCACGCGCGCGTGGAGCCCGCGGACGGCCCGCGCCCGCTTCCGGGAGGGCCTGGCGATCCCCACGGCGGGCGTGGCCGCCGGGTACGCCCAGGCCAACCTGGTCTCCGTGCCCGCGGACTGGGCGTACGACATGCTGCTGTTCTGCCAGCGCAACCCGCGCCCGTGCCCCCTTCTCGACGTCACCGACGCCGGTTCGACGTCCACGGTGCTCGCCCCCGACGCCGACCTGCGCACCGATCTGCCGCGCTACCGGGTGTGGGAGGACGGCGAGCTGGTGGACGAGCCGACGGACGTACGGGCGTACTGGCGGGACGACCTGGTGTCCTTCCTCATCGGCTGCAGCTTCACCTTCGAGTGGGCGATCGCGGCGGCCGGGGTGCCGCTGCGCCATGTCGAGCAGGGCCGGAACGTCCCGATGTACCGGACGACGTGGCAGTGCCGTCCGGCGGGGCGGCTGAGCGGCCCGATGGTGGTGTCGATGCGCCCGGTGCCGCCGGAGCACCTCGACGCCGCCATCCGGGAGAGCGGTCTGATGCCGGCCGTGCACGGCGCCCCGGTGCACTGCGGCGATCCGTCCGCGCTCGGCATCGAGGACCTGGACCGCCCCGACTTCGGCGACCGGGTGGAGCCGCGACCGGACGACATCCCGGTGTTCTGGGCGTGCGGGGTCACCCCGCAGGCGGCGGTCATGGCGTCCCGGCCGCCGTTCGCCCTCACCCACGCGCCGGGCCGGATGTTCGTCGGCGACGCCCGGGACGAGCAGTTCCGCGTGGTCTGACCGGCGCCCACCCTCACGGAGAGACGAAGGACCCATGACCTCGATCGATCTCAACGCCGACCTCGGCGAGGGCTTCGGCCACTGGCGGCTCACCGACGACGAGCGGCTGCTTGCGGTGGTGACCAGCGCCAACCTGGCCTGCGGCTTCCACGCGGGGGACGCGCCCACCATGCGCCGGGTGTGCGAACTCGCCGCCGCCCGCGGGGTGCGGATCGGCGCCCAGGTCTCCTACCGGGACCTGGCGGGGTTCGGGCGGCGGGCGATGGACGTGCCGCCCCCCGAGCTGACGGCCGAGGTGGCGTACCAGATCGGCGCCCTCGAGGTGTTCGCCCGCGCGGCCGGGACCCGCGTCGCGTACGTCAAGCCGCACGGCGCGCTCTACAACCGGGTGGTGCGCGACGAGGAGCAGGCGCGCGCGGTGGTCGACGGGGTGGTCCTCGCCGACCCCACCCTGCCCGTGCTCGGGCTGCCCGGCTCACGGCTGCTGGAACTGGCCGCGAAGGCGGGCCTCCCGGCGGTCGAGGAGGCGTTCGCGGACCGCGCGTACACCGACGAGGGCACGCTGGTGGCGCGCGGTCAGGAGGGCGCCCTGGTCACCGACCCGGGGGCCGTCCTGGAGCGTTCGGTGGACCTGGCCCGGAGCGGGGAGGTCGTGACGCTCTCCGGGCGGCGCATCGCGATGAGGGCCCGCTCCTTGTGCCTGCACGGCGACACCCCCGGCGCGGTGGAGCTGGCACGGCGGGTGCGGGACGCCCTGGAGGCGTCCGGGGTGCGCGTGGAGGCGTTCACATGAGGACGCTGCCCGTCGGCACGGACGCGCTGCTCGTCGAGGTCGCCTCGGGAGAGGATGCGCAGGCGCTCCTCGCCGACCTGCTGCGCCGACGGGCGGAGGGGTTCCTGACGGCCCGTGAGATCGTCCCGGCCGCGCGCACGGTCCTGCTCGACGGCCTGCCCGAGCCCGCCCGCCTGGCCGCCGAACTCACCTCCCGCCCGGTGCCGCCCGTGCCCCCGCGCGCGGGCGGGACGGTCGAGATCCCGGTGCGGTACGACGGTCCGGACCTGGCGGACGTGGCGGCGCACTGGGGCGTCGGGGAGGCGGAGGTCGCGCGCATCCACGCGGGCGTCGAGTTCCGTGCGGCCTTCTGCGGCTTCGCCCCCGGCTTCGGCTACCTCACGGGCCTTCCCGCCCCCTACGAGGTGCCCCGCCGGTCCGCCCCGCGTACGTCCGTCCCGGCGGGCTCGGTGGCCCTTGCCGGGCCGTACACGAGCGTCTACCCGCGTCCCTCCCCCGGCGGGTGGCAGCTCATCGGCACCACGGACGCCGTGCTGTGGGACCACACCCGGGAGCCGGCGGCGCTGCTCTCGCCGGGCACGCGCGTGCGGTTCGTCCCGGTCCCCTCGACGGGGCCGGCGACATGACGGACCGCGCGCTCTCCGTCGTCCGCGCGGGCGCCCTGACGACCGTTCAGGACCGCGGCCGGCCCGGCCACGCCCACCTGGGCGTCCCCCGCTCCGGCGCGCTGGACGGCCCGGCCGCCGCGCTCGCCAGCCGGCTCGTGGGCAACGGGCCGGACGCGGCCGTCCTGGAGACCACCCTCGACGGCTGCTCCCTGCGGCCACGGTCCGCCGTCACCGTGGCGGTGACCGGGGCGCCGTGCCGGGTGACGGTGGACGGGCGCCCTGCGGCGTGGGGAGCGCCGGTGCGGGTGCGGGCGGGGGCCGTGCTGGACGTCGGGCCCGCGGTGCTGGGGGTACGGGCGTACGTCGCCGTGTCCGGTGGGGTGGCCGTCGAGCCGGTGCTCGGGAGCCGGTCCACGGACCTGCTGTCCGGGCTGGGGCCCGCGCCGTTGACGGACGGGGCGGTGCTGCCGCTGGGGGCGCCAACGGGGGTGCACGCGTGCGTGGATGTGGCTCCTCAGGTGGGGCCGCCGGCGGAACTGGTGCTGCGGGTCGTTCTTGGGCCGCGGGACGGCTGGTTCACGGCGGGGGCCGTGCGGCGGTTCCTGTCGGCGGTGTTCTTTGTCTCGCCGGCGAGCAATCGCATCGGGGTGCGGACGACGGGGCCGGTGTTGGAGCGGGCTCGGGGGGAGGAGTTGGCGAGTGAGGGGGTGGTGTGGGGGGCTGTGCAGGTGCCTCCGGCGGGGGTGCCGGTGATCTTTCTCGCCGATCATCCGACGACCGGGGGGTATCCGGTGATCGGGGTGGTGCACGCGGCGGATCTGCCGGCGGCGGGGCAGGCTCGGCCGGGGACGGCTGTGCGGTTCGTGGCGGGGCGGGGGTGTGGGGGTCTCTGAGGAGGTTCCTCGCCCCCGCCGCCCCTTCCCGTCCCGTCCCTGGGGCTGCGCCTCAGACCCCCAATCGGCCCTTCGGACCTCGTCCTCAAGCGCCGGACGGACTGGAATTGCCCTGCCGGGCAACACTCCGGCCCCTCCGGCGCTTGAGGAGCGGGGTTCGGGGCGGAGCCCCGGGTCATACAGCCGTGCCCTCCGGGCCGATTCTGCTGCGGACCGCTGTCTGGACCTCCGCCTCCTCCGCCGGGTCGGCGGCCAGGCGGCGGAGGCGGTCCACCACGCGCGCGTCGCCCGTCTCGGCATGGCGGGCCGCGATCTCGCGGGTGGTCTCCTCGCAGTCCCACAGGCATTCGACGGCGAAGCCCGTGGGGAAGGACGGGTCGGTGGCGGCGAGGGCGCGGGCGGCGCGGCCGCGGAGGTGGGAGGAGGCGGTCTCGCGGTAGATGTGCCGCAGGACTGGTGCGGCACAGACGATGCCGAGGCGCCCGGCGCCGTCGACGAGCGTCCACAGGGTCGTCGCGTCGGGACCTTCGCCCCGTACGGCCTCGCGGAGCGCCGCGAGGACCAGGTCGCGGTCGCGTGTGCCGCCCCGGCAGGCGAGGACGCGGGCGGCGGCCTCGCCGAGGGCGTCGGGCCGCCGGGCCCAGCCGCGCGCCCGGTCGACGGCGGCCACGCTGCGCATGCGTTCGAAGGCGTCGACGGCGGCTTCCACGACGGCCGTCGAGCCGTCGGCCGCGGCGGTCTCGATCAGGTCGAGGGCGTCGGGATCGGCGGTGTCGGCGAGGTAGCGCAGGGCCGTGCAGCGGGCGCCGTCTGAGCCGTCCCGGGCGGCGCGGACGATCTCCGCGCGGTCCTCGGGCCCCGCCACGGCGGAGAGGCAGCGGGCGGCCGGCACATGGAGGGCGGCGCCGCGGTCCATGCCCTGCTGGGCCCAGTCGAACACGGCCTGGACGCTCCAGCCGGGGCGTGGCCCGGCGGGCCGCATCTGCCGTTGCCAGCGGTCGAAGGAGCCGGCCTCCTGGGCGGCCCGTACGCGCGTGGCGACGGCGGGGCGCGGATCGTCGGCCCACAGGCGCCAGGGACGGGGTTCGAAGGCGTCGCGGACGGTCGCGGCCAGTTCGGCCTCGCCCTCGGCGTCGGTGGCGAACCGCGCGAGCACCGGGGCGGCGAGGGAGCGCAGGCCGGCGTCGTCGTCGCGGAGGGCGAGTTCGTCGAGGGCCCAGGCCCAGTTGGTGCCCTGGGCGGCGTACCTGCGCAACAGGTGCAGGGCGTCCTGCCTGCTGTAGGAGGCGAGGTGGCCCAGGACGGCGAGGGCGAGTCCGGTGCGTGACTCGTCGGTGTCGAGGACGTCCTCGGGGTCGAAGAGGTGCGCCTCGATCGCCTCGAGTCCGCCGTGCAGGTCGAGGTAGAGGCGGGCGTAGTACAGGGAGCGGTTCTCCACCTGCCAGTCGTGGCGCGGGTCGCGCAGCACACAGTGGTTCAGCGCCGCGAGCGCCTCGGACCGCGGGGCGGTGAGCGCGTGCAGTGTGCCGTCGCCGCGGCCCCGCTGGAGCAGGCCGAGCAGCGTGCCGCTGGGCGCTATGACCGGATCGAACATGGGAAACAGCCTCACATCAAGCGTCGACGCAACCGGGAGTGTGGATTACCTGGCCGCGTGACAACACGTCGGGGCGCCCGCCGTTTCCTGCTTGTTGTAGACCATCTCTCTCTGCCTCTCGTCGGTGGCCCATGCGGACCGCGTCACGGCCCGCGCGGTGCGGCAACACCTGCCCAGCCATCGCGTCCGTGAATCACGTCGTCATGATGACCCGGCGGTCACATCTACCGCGACCGTATTTCGGCGGCCCTGTACCGCCTCCCCCGTTTTCCGTGTCGTCGCTGGTCGGAGCGGAGTCGCTCAGCTCTTGCCGAAGAGCTCGAGCAGCTCCGTGCGGGCGAACATCCTGGCCGTGTCGACGGCCGAGGGGGTGCCCGCGGAGGGGTCGGCGCCGCCCTCGAGGAGGGCCTTGACGACGTCGGTCTCGCCCTTGAAGACCGCTCCCGCGAGTGGCGTCTGGCCGCGGTCGTTGACGCGGTCGGCGTCAGCGCCGCGGGCGAGCAGGGCGCGCACCGCCTCGGCGTGACCGTGGTAGGCGGCGAGCATCACGAGGGAGTCGCCGCGGTCGTTGGTGAGGTCGGCGGGGACGCCCGCGTCGACGTAGGCCACGAGTTCCTCGGTGCGGCCCCTCCGGGCCAGATCGAAGATCTTGGTCGCGAGCTCCACGACCTCGGGGTCGGGGGCTTCACTCATCGCCGGACCGCCTCTCACTGCACAGGTACACGCATCGGGAACAGGACGTACGTCTGCTCGTGGGGCAGCCGTACGGGTGAATCGCCAGGGTACTGGCTCGCGCGGCACATGAGCCGACACGGCCGCGGTAATGATCACCGCGGACACGGCCCGGCATTCGGGCGGATATCCACCCAGTTGCACCTTTTATCGTATAGACACATGCTGTGATCAGGGAAGTACTCATGGTGACTGCCCCCGTGAACCAGGAGAACTCACATGATCATCTCGATCTCATGCGTGGTGCTGCTCGGCATCGTCGTCTTCATCTTCTTCCGCAAGGACGGACTGAAGCTGTCGCACGCACTGGTGGCGATGCTGTTCGGCTTCTATCTGGCCAGCACGGCCATCGCGCCGAGCATCAAGGCGGGCGGCGAGAGCCTCGCCGGCCTCCTGGGCGGGTTCAAGTTCTGACCCGTCCGACCACGCCCCGCCCGCCCGTACGCACCCTCTGGAGACAGTAGTGGCCCGGCGTCCCCTTCCCCGCATCCTCAGCAACGGCAGCGCCCAGCTCGCCCGGAGCCGGGAGCTGGCCAGGACGGCGGCCGACAGCGCCACGGACGTCCTCCACCCGCTGATCACCATCACGCGCGGTCTGCGCCGGCTGGCCTCGGCCGGACGGCGCAGGTGGGTGGACACGCCCAAGGACCGGCGCGGCGCGCTGCTCTTGGGTGTGGCGGCGGTGCTGCTGGCCGTGGCGCTCGCGCCGTACGGCCCGCTGCTCGCCGTCGTCGCGCTGATGGCGGCGGCGGCCTGGCACGGCCGGGACCGCACGCCCGCGGCCCCCGCCGGACCCGCCCCCGGCCAGCTGCAGCGACTGAAGTCCCTCTACGAGGCCCTGGTGCCGTACTTCTCGGCGAACGACGACCCCGAGCCGCTGTACGTCCGCGGCGGCGACTGGGGGAAGGTCTTCTCCGACTACGAGTTCGACGGCGACGGCCGTCTCGCGCACCTGGTGATCTCCTACCCGGCCTACTTCACCGACGCCGAGCCCGAGTCCCGGGCGCGGATCGAGCATCTGCTCGGCGCCAAGTGCGGGCGCGGCCGGGAGTACCACTTCTCGTGGGACGAGGAGGCGAACCAGCTCACCGTGCGCGTTCTCGCCCCGCTGCCCACCGACATCGCCGCGCAGCCCTTCGTCACGGCGCCCGGCGAGACGGTGCTGGGCTTCACCGACCCTACGCGCGTGCAGCGGACGCTGCCGCTCACGCACGGCGCTCACGGCGAGGAGCGGACCGACGTCCCGCCGGTCGTCTGGCGCACCGGCGTCCGCTCCACCGAGCCGCACCTGCTCGCCGTCGGCCAGCCGGGCAGCGGCACGTCCACCCTGCTGCGGTCCATCGCCCTTCAGGCGCTGCACCACGGCGACGTGGTGATCGTCGACGGCGGCGGGACCGGCGAGTACGCCTGCCTCACCGGGCGGGACGGTGTCCTCGCCGTCGAGTGCGCCCTGTCGGGCGCGGTGACCAGCCTGGAGTGGGCGGCCGCCGAGACGGAGCGGCGGCTGGCGGCGGCGAGCAAGGCCCACCAGGCGGGTGATCCGCCGCCCGAGGACACGAAGCGGCCGCTGTGGCTGCTGCTGGACCGGCCGAGCGTCTTCACCCACCTGGCGGCGGGGGACGACGGCACGGATCCGCAGTCCCTGCTGCTCGCGCCGCTGCGGCACGGGCGGGCGGCGAACGTGACCGTGGTCGTCGCGGAGCAGTTCGACGGGCTGGACGCCTTGAGCGCGCCGGTACGGCAGCACACGCGCGCGCGTGTCGTTCTCGGCCCCGCCACGGCGGAGCAGCTGGAGGCCGTGCTGGGGGCTCCGCCGCACACCACGCGGATCGACCAGATGCCGCCCGGGCGCGGGTACGCGCGGCTGGGCAACGGGCCTGTGCACCGTCTCCAGGTGCCGGCCACGCCGGACCCCTACGACGACGCGACGAGCGAGGCCCACCGCCAGGCGGTCCTCGACCTCCTCCCGCCCCGCACGACCCCGGCGGACGAGGAGCCGGGGCCTGTGCCGGAGGCCGTACGGCTGGACAAGGCGGCGACGGAGAAGGTCGCGGCGGCGGTTGTGGCGGAGGCGGAGGTGTCGAAGCCCGCGGCTTCGGAGGGGGCGGCGGTGGCGGAGTCGTCGTCGTGACGAGGGCAACGCCGGTGCGGGCTGTCGGTGCCTGAACGCGCAGTTCCCCGCGCCCCTTCGGGACGCACAGCCTGCGGGCAGTCGTGCCGCCGGGGCGGCACCGGTGGGCGCAGGCGGCACCCTTCAGCGGGCCTCGGCTGCAGCGCCGTACCTTCGGGCCACCACCCCGTACGCCGGGTGCAGCCCGTCCGGGGCCGGTCGCGCCGTTCCCCGCGCACCCAGGGCGCTGCCCTCACGCGACGAATGTGCGCGGCGCCTCCCCGCCCGACGTTCCCCCCGTCTCCACGATCCGCGCCGCCGCCGCCAGGCGCACCGCCGCCTCCTCCGCGACCGCGCCCCCCACCGTGAACGGCAACCGGACGTACCCCTCAAAGGCGCCGTCCACCCCGAAGCGAGGCCCCGACGGGACGCGGACCCCCACCCGCTCCCCCGCCTCCGCCAGCCGCGAGCCGGACAGGCCGCCCGTGCGGACCCAGAGGGTGAGGCCTCCGCGGGGGACCTCGAACTCCCAGCCAGGGAGTTCCCTCCGCACCGCGCTCACCAGTTCGTCCCGGTTCTGCCGGGCCTGCACGCGGCGCAGTTCGACCGCCTCCTCCCAACCCCCCGTGCCGAACAGCCAGTTCACGGCCAGCTGCTCCAGCACGGGCGTACCGAGGTCGGCGTACGCCCGCGCAGCGACCAGGCTGCGGATCACGTCCGGCGCCGCCCGCACCCACCCGATCCGCATCCCCGCCCAGAACGCCTTGCTCGCCGAGCCGACCGTGATCACCGTCGACCCCGCCGGATCGAACGCGCACACCGGCCGCGGCATCTCCACGTCCTCGTCCAGCCACAGCTCGCTCATCGTCTCGTCGGCGACCAGCACCGTCCCCGCCGAGCGGGCCCCGTCGACGAGCCGGCGCCGCTGGTCGTCGTCGGCGAGCGCCCCGGTGGGGTTGTGGAAGTCGGCGACGACGTACGCGATGCGCGGCGCGGCCTCCCGCAGCACCTGGCGCCAGCGGTCGAGGTCCCACCCCGTCAGGCCCTCGGCCATGGCGACGGGGACGAGGCGGGCGCCGGCCTCGCGCATCAGCTGGAGGATGTTGGCGTAGGAGGGCGACTCCACGGCGATGCGCTCGCCGCGTCCGCCGAAGAGATGGCAGATGGCGTCGATGGCTCCCATCGCGCCGGTGGTGACCATGATCTGTTCGGGCATGGTGGGGATGCCCCGCTGGGTGTAGCGGTCGGCGATCATCGCGCGCAGCGCGGGCAGCCCCGCCGGGTAGTCCCCGTGGGTGTGCGCGTACGGCGGCAGCTCCTCCAGCGCGCCCTGGACGGCCCGGGTGAGCCACGGCTCGGGGGCCGGCAGGGCGGCGCAGCCCAGGTCGATCATCGAGCCGAGCGCCTCGGGCGGCAGCGGCTCGAGACCCCGCGCCGGCACCGGGTTCCCCGCCGGTACGGCGGTCCAGCTTCCGGCGCCGCGCCGTGACTCGAGGAAACCCTCGCCGCGCAGCGCCTCGTAGGCGGCGGCGACGGTGGTGCGGCTGACGGAGAGGGCGAGGGCGAGTTCCCGCTCGGCGGGCAGCCGCGCGGCGACCGGCACGCGCCCTTCGAGCACCAGCAGCCGGATGCCGTCGGCGAGGGCGCGATAGGCGGGCGGACGCCGGGTGCCGGGCCCGGCCGGGCGGTCCTGCTGGGAGCTGAGCAGCCGTGCCAGCTGGGCGGCACCCACTGCGGAAGTCCACTGCGCCATATGATTCAGTCCACCTTCCCCGGATTGGCCATGGATGGCATGACCAGTCTGACTCCAGGGTGGCACGCGTCGGTCCACTTCCACCACAGGGGGCACCTCTTGGCCAGAAACGCGCTCGGCGAGCGCCATGTCGTGCGGCGGCTGTTCCAGCTCTACGCGGGCCTGGCCCTGTACGGGGCGAGTTCGGCGCTGCTGGTGCGGTCCGGTCTCGGGCTCGAGCCGTGGAACGTCCTGCACCAGGGCCTGTCCGAGCGCACCGGGCTGTCCATGGGCGTGGTGCTGACCGCGGTGGGCGCGCTGGTCCTGCTGCTGTGGATCCCGCTGCGGCAGCGGCCGGGCCTCGGCACGGTCTCCAACGTGCTGGTGATCGGCGCGGCGATGGACGCGACCCTGGCCGTGGTGCCGGACGCGCACAACATGGCCGTGCGGGTGGCGCTGACGGTGTCGGGGATCGTGCTGAACGGCGCGGCGACCGGGCTCTACATCGCGGCCCGGTTCGGTCCGGGTCCGCGCGACGGGCTGATGACCGGGCTGCACCAGCGCACAGGGGTCTCGGTACGCCTGGTCCGTACGGCCATCGAGATCACCGTGGTGGTCACCGGCTTCCTGCTGGGCGGCACGGTCGGCGTCGGCACCCTGCTCTACGCGGTGGCCATCGGCCCGTTCGCCCAGCTGTTCCTGCGCGTCTTCGCCGTCCCCGCTCCGGGCGAGGGCAGCACCGTCGTTGCGGGGCGCACACCCCGGCGGGCGATACTGCGGTCGTGACCCCGCGGATACGCCACCCCTACCTCGACCATCCAGGCCCGCTCGCCTTCGCCCACCGGGGCGGGGCGGCGGACGGTCTGGAGAACACCGTCCGGCAGTTCCGGAGCGCCGTCGAGGCGGGTTACCGGTACATCGAGACCGACGTCCACGCCACGCGCGACGGCCGGCTCGTCGCCTTCCACGACGACACCCTGGACCGGGTGACGGACGGCGCGGGCCGGATCGCCGACCTTCCGTGGGCGGAGGTGGCGCGGGCGCGGGTGGCCGGCCAGGAGCCGGTCCCGCTGTTCGAGGAGCTGCTGGAGACCTTCCCCGAGGTCCGCTGGAACGTGGACGTGAAGGCCGAACCGGCGCTGCTCCCCCTGCTGGACCTGGTCGGGCGCACCGGCGCCTGGGACCGGATCTGCGTCGGCTCCTTCTCGGAGGCGCGCGTGGTGCGCGCCCAGCGGCTGGCCGGCCCCCGGCTCGCCACGTCGCTCGGCACGCGGGGCGTGCTGAACCTGCGGCTGCGCTCCTGGGGGCTGCCCGCCCCGCTGCGCCGGTCGGCCGTCGCCGCCCAGGTGCCCGAGGAGCAGTCGGGCGTCCGCGTGGTCGACGAGCGGTTCGTGCGGACGGCCCACGCGCGCGGGCTCCAGGTGCACGTGTGGACCGTGAACGAACCGCAACGCATGCACCGGCTCCTCGACCTGGGGGTGGATGGCATCATGACCGATCACATCGACACACTGCGCAAGGTCATGGAGGACCGCGGCACCTGGGTCTGAGACCCCCGCAGCCCCCGTCGCCTCGGCGCGCACACGGGGAAGCGAGGGCACGGGTGGACACCGACACCGTGCGGTCACCGGCGGCGGACGACAGCGCCGGACGGCGGCGCGAGCAGCGCGGCTGGTACTTCTACGACTGGGCCTGCTCCGTGTACTCCACGAGCGTGCTCACCGTGTTCCTCGGCCCCTACCTGACCACGGTCGCCGAGGCCGCCGCGGACGCGGACGGGTTCGTGCATCCGCTGGGCGTGCCGGTGCGCGCGGGCTCCTTCTTCGCGTACGCCGTGTCCCTGTCGGTGGTCGTGGCGGTGCTGGTGATGCCGCTGGTGGGGGCCGCCGCCGACCGCACCGGGCGCAAGAAGCCGCTGCTCGCGGCGGCCGCGTACACGGGCGCCGCCGCCACCGCCGGGATGTTCTTCCTCGACGGCGACCGCTATCTGCTGGGCGGTCTGCTGCTGGTGGTGGCGAACGCCGCGCAGTCGGTCGCGATGATGCTCTACAACTCCTACCTGCCGCAGATCGCGAAGCCGGAGGAACGCGACGCCGTCTCCTCACGCGGCTGGGCCTTCGGCTACGCGGCCGGCGCGCTGGTGCTGGTGGCGAACCTCGTCCTCTACACGGGGCACGACAGCTTCGGTGTGTCCGAGGGCATGGCGGTGCGGATCTGCCTCGCGTCGGCCGGGCTGTGGTGGGGCGCGTTCGCGCTGATACCGCTGCGCCGGCTGCGGGACCGCCGTACCCCCGCGCGCGAGGCGGCCCTGCCGGGGTTCCGGCAGCTGGCGGCGACGGTCCGCGACATGCGCCGGCACCCGCTGACGCTCGCCTTCCTGCTGGCGTACCTGGTCTACAACGACGGCATCCAGACGGTGATCTCCCAGGCGTCCGTGTACGGCTCGAAGGAGCTGGGGCTCGGGCAGTCGACGCTGATCGTGGCCGTGCTGCTGGTCCAGGTGCTCGCGGTCGCGGGCGCGCTGCTGCTGGGCCGGCTCGCCCGGCGGTACGGGGCGAAGCGCACGATCCTCGGCTCGCTGGTCGCCTGGACGGTGACGCTGGCCGCCGGGTACTTCCTGCCGGCCGGCGCGCCGGTGTGGTTCTTCGTGCTGGCCGCCGGGATCGGCCTGGTCCTCGGCGGCAGCCAGGCCCTGTCCCGCTCCCTCTTCTCCCAGCTGGTCCCGCCCGGCAAGGAGGCCGAGTACTTCTCCGCGTACGAGATCAGCGACCGGGGGCTGAGCTGGCTCGGGCCGCTGCTGTTCGGTCTGACGTACCAGCTCACCGGCAGCTACCGGGACGCGATCGTCTCCCTGGTCGGCTTCTTCGTGCTGGGATTCGTCCTCCTTGCGCGGGTACCCGTACGGCGGGCGATCACCGACGCGGGCAACGCGGTGCCCCAGCGGATTTAGCGTTCGACGTGAAAGGGCGGTAGTGTACGCGTTTGGCCTGCCAGGCGTACCGTTACTGCGCGTCAAAGATGCCGAACCGCTGTGTGACATCTGTGACTAGATGTGACAAACCGGGCGTCGGTGGGTACTGCACTGGTTGACAAAGGCTGCGGCCACGACGGCGACACATGACCCGGAACGGGACTCGGAACGGGAATCTTTACCGCCGACCGGACGTTGACCGGATGACGACGACAGCGACACCTGTCCTGTGGGCGACAAGCCCGGGAGGCACGATTCATGAGTGAGCGAGCTCTTCGCGGCACGCGCCTCGTGGTGACCAGCTACGAGACGGACCGCGGCATCGACCTGGCCCCCCGCCAGGCCGTGGAGTACGCATGCGAGAAGGGGCACCGCTTCGAGATGCCCTTCTCGGTCGAGGCGGAGATCCCGCCGGAGTGGGAGTGCAAGGTCTGCGGTGCCCAGGCACTCCTGGTGGACGGAGACGGTCCGGAGGAGAAGAAGGCCAAGCCCGCGCGTACGCACTGGGACATGCTGATGGAGCGGCGCACCCGTGAGGAGCTCGAAGAGGTCCTCGAGGAGCGTCTCGCCGTTCTGCGTTCCGGTGCGATGAACATCGCGGTGCATCCGCGGGACAGCCGCAAGTCGGCCTGATCCCGGCGGGAGCCCCGCCAGGACGCACAGAGACAGGACCGAGGGCGCCGTACGAGTACGGCGCCCTCGGTCCTGTCCGCGTGCCCGGGCGCGTCCGGGCTCCTGCCCAGGGCGGGGCCTACTTGGCCAGCGGGGGCCGCGGTCCCTCCGGGGTGCTTCCGGGCTCGTCCTTGATGACCTCGCCCTGGACCACCTTGCCGTCCGGATGCCGCATCCGGGCTCGGGTGAAGGCGTCCCCCAGCGGGCTCTGCGCGGCGGCCTCACGGAGCTTGCGCTCGAAGGTGCGCTCCGCGTAGCGGCTGACGGCCCTCTGGACCGGCGGCACCAGCAGGAGCAGCCCCAGCGCGTCGGAGACGAGACCGGGCAGGACGATCAGCAGACCGCCCAGCATCGTCAGGCCGTTGCCCTCGCTGTCGGGCCGGGCGCCCGGGGTCAGCGGTCCGCCGCCCTGCCGCTGTTGCACGGTCTCGGTGAGGTTCTTGAAGGCGCGGCGGCCCGCCCGCTTGATCACGTACGAGCCGAGGAGGATGCCGGCCAGCAGGATCAGGAAGACGACGAGGCCGTTCGTCGCGCCGGCGACCAGGGTCAGCAGCCAGATCTCCAGTACGAGCCATGCGGCGACGCCGAGCGGCAGCAGCGTGCGCAGCCGGGAGCGCCGGGGCCGGGCGGGGTACGGACTCTGAGCACCAGTCGTCATACCCCCAGTGTGCCTGGGCGCGGCTCAGCACGGGATAAGCGGGCCCGGCGGCCCGCGGGGCCCGGGACTACGGCTCGGAGCGCCCGGTGTCCGGGGGCGTCGTCTCCTTGACCGGGACGGCCTTGCCGGCGCGGGGCCGGCTGGGCTTGTTGTCCTCGGCCCGCCCGAGGACCTTGCCGACCCTCTCCCCCACGCCCCAGGCGGTGACCCGCCACAGCGCCTCGACGAGGATGTCCTTGCTCATCTTGGAGTCGCCGAGCTCGCGCTCCACGAAGGTGATGGGCACCTCGACGACGTGGTAGCCGGCCTTCACCGCGCGCCGGGCGAGGTCGACCTGGAAGCAGTACCCCTGGGAGGCGACCTCTTCGAGGCCGAGGCCCTCCAGCGTCTCGCGGCGGAACGCGCGGAAGCCGCCGGTGATGTCGCGCAGCGGCAGGTCGAGCGCCATGCGGGAGTAGAGGCTGCCGCCGCGGGAGATGAACTCGCGGGACTTCGGCCAGTTGACCACCCGGCCGCCGGGCACCCAGCGCGAGCCGAGCACCAGGTCGGCGCCCTTGAGGGCGGTGAGCAGCCGGGGCAGCTCCTCGGGCTGGTGGGAGCCGTCGGCGTCCATCTCGACCAGCACGCCGTAGCCGTGCTCCAGGCCCCAGCGGAAGCCCGCGAGGTAGGCGGCGCCGAGGCCCTCTTTGCCCTTGCGGTGCAGCACCCGGACGTGGTCGTCCTCGGCGGCCAGTTCGTCGGCGAGCTTGCCGGTGCCGTCGGGGCTGTTGTCGTCGGCCACGAGGACGTGCGCCTCGGGGACGGCCTTGCGCACGCGTCCGACGATCGCCTTGATGTTCTCCGCCTCGTTGTACGTGGGGATGATCACCAAAGCCGTACCGAGCGGGCCGAATTTCCGCCCCTGGGATCCTGCCGCGAGGGTCCCGTCGCCGTCGTTCACTGCTGCCCCTTCATGTCCTGTGCGCAGGATCCCACCTTAGTGTGCACGGACTGTCGTGACGTGACAGGACGTACATATGGTGGTGTCGTTTCCCGATCATCGGGTCGGCACAGTTTCTTCCACCGGGTACGCGGGGACGGCGGATGGGGGCCCGGCGCCCTTCGGGCCGGCCCGGGACCCGCCGGCTGCGGATCGCCTGGAGCCGTTGTCTACTGAGCGCCCGGGCCCCACCCGGGGTCGCACCTCCCCGGCCGGCGAACGCGTCCCTCGGTCCCGCGCCGCGCTGAGCCTGGCTCCCAGCGACGGTGCCCCGGTGCGGCACACCGTCCCTGACCCAGCGGCGCCGGCCCGAGTGGCCGGACGGTCTCCGGTCGGGCGTCCGGTGGTGGACCCGGCCGAACCTACCGGCCCCCCGCGGCCGCCTGTCAACAGCCGTTCCACCTGCGCGGTGTGCGGCAAATGCCTGGTCAGGGGCGAGGATGCGCAGGTCGCGCGACGGGGGCGCGGTGCATGATCGCCCACCGCGCCGCCCGCGCAGATCACTCGCCCGGCCGTACGAAGACCGTGCGGCCGCCGACCACCGTGCGGAGGCAGACGGGCAGGTCACTGCCGGGGGTGAGGTCCGGCAGGCCGGGGGTGCCGGACCGCGGGTCGGTGGACCAGCGGGCCACCCGGTCGTCGGGCGCCTGGACGACGAGTGCGCCGGTGCGCCAGACGGCGTAGTCGGCGGGGGCGCCGGGGACCAGGACGCCCGCGTCGTCCCGTCCGGTGGCGCGCCAGCCGCCGCGGGTGTGGGCGGTGAAGGCTGCGCGGACGGAGACGCGGTGCTCGGGGGTGCGGTGGAAGGCCGCGGCACGGACGGTGCCCCAGGGGTCGAGCGGGGTGACCGGGCTGTCGGAGCCGAAGGCGAGGGGGACGCCGGCGCGCAGCAGGGCGGCGTACGGGTTGAGCGTGCGGGCGCGCTCCGCGCCGAGACGCTGGGCGTACATGCCGTCCTCGCCGCCCCACAGGGCGTCGAAGGCGGGCTGGACGGAGGCGGTGAGGCCGAGCTCGGCGAACGCGGCGATCGTCTCCGGGGTGACCATCTCGGCGTGCTCGACGCGGTGCCGGGCGGCGCGCACGCGCGCGAGGCCGAGCTTCTCGGCGGCCGCGCGGACGCCGTCCACCACGGTGCTCACGGCGGCGTCGCCGATGGCGTGGAAGCCCGCCTGGAGGCCCGCCTCGGTGCAGGCGACCACATGGGCGGCGACCGCGTCCGCGTCCAGGTGGGCGGTGCCGGTGTGGGCGGCGTCGGCGTACGGCTCGTGCAGGCAGGCGGTGTGCGAGCCGAGGGCGCCGTCGGCGAAGAGGTCGCCGGCCGCGCCGAGCGCGCCCAGTTCGCGGGCCTTGGCGACGTCCTGCTCGGCCCAGTACCCGACGACGCGGGGGCCGGGCTCCTCGCGGGCGAGGCGCAGCAGGCCGGTGAAGTCGTCCTCGGAGGAGATCTCGGGGCCGCCGCACTCGTGCACGGTGCCGATGCCCAGGGACGCCGCGTGGGCGAGGGCGGCGCGCTGGGCGGCTTCGCGCTGGGCGGGGGTGACGGCGCCCAGGGCGGCGGCGCGCACCGCGTGGTGGTCGTCGCCGGTGAGGGGGCGGTCCTCGCGGGTCACGCTGGTCGTGCGGCCGGAGAGGAGGTCGAGCAGCGCGGTGGAGACGACGGCGGAGTGCACGTCGATGCGGCTCAGGTAGAGCGGGCGGCCTCCGGTGGCCTCGTCGAGCTCCGCGCGCGTCGGGGGCCGGCCGCCGGGCCAGCGGGCGGCGTCCCAGCCGTGCCCGAGGAGCACGCGGTCGTCGGGGCGGGCGGCGGCGAACTCCCGCACCCGGGCGAGGGCGTCTTCCAGTGAGGCGGCGGTGGACAGGTCCAGGCCGGTGAGGGCGAGGCCGGTGGCGGTGGTGTGGACGTGCGCGTCGGTGAACGCCGGGGTGACGAGCGCCCCGTCGAGGTCGACCACCTCGTCGACACCGTCCGCGAAGGCGTCGGCGGCGCCCTCGGAACCCACCCAGGCGACCTGGCCGCGCTCGACGACCATCGCGGTGGCGAAGGGGTCGGCGGGGCTGTGCACCTCTCCACGGCGGAGCAGGACGGTGGGCGGCGGGGCGGTACGTTCACTCATGCCCTTAGTCTCGCGCGCCGCGCGCACGGTCCGGCACGCAGGTCCGGCTCGGGGCGCGGAGGGCGGGAGGGGTGGCTTCCCCTCCCCGCACCTCGCGGCGCACGCCGGGGCGCGGGTGCGCCCTGGACACACCCGCGAGGGAGGCCGCCACCGGAGCCGTAGCGCCCACGCGCGCGGCGACGCCGCCGGCGCGGAGACGTCCCGTGCCACGGGACACAATCGCCGGAGACCGTCCGTCCGCCCGCGGCGCGGCTCCGTCGCGACAGACGCCCCGCCTGCTGCCGCCGCCGTCCCACTCGGACGCCGCCCGCGGGCGGTTCCGAGCGCCGGCCCCGGGAGGCGGCTCCGCGCTGCCCGCGGTCCGGCCCACGGCAGACGGCCGCCAGGCACGACGACCGCCGCCGCCGGCGCCGAGCCACCCGATACGGCCCGGGCCCGGCCGCACCGTGCGGAGGTTCACGGCGCCTGCCCGGTCCATCGAGCCCGCCGAGTCCGCCGCGAACGAGCCGAGCGAGCCCGCAGGGCTCAGATGCGCGGCGGCCGTGCCTCGTACGGCGTCGAGAGGACCACCGTCGTGCGGGTCGACACTCCCGCCAGGGAGCGCACGCGCGCGAGGAGTTCCTCGAGTTCGTGCGGGGTCGACACGCGGACCTTGAGGATGTAGTTCTCGTCGCCCGCGACGCTGTGGCACGCCTCGATCTCGGGGACGCCGGCCAGGCGGTCCGCGATGTCGTCGGGGGCGCTGGGGTCGAACGGTTTGACCGAGATGAACGCGGTCATCGGCAGGCCGACCGCCTCCGGGTCGACCACCGCCGCGTAGCCGCGGATGACGCCGCGCTGCTCCAGCCGTCGCACCCGCTGGTGCACGGCCGACGTGGACAGGCCCGTGGCCTTGCCCAGGTCCGTGTAGCTCATCCGCCCGTCCTTGACGAGCAGCTGCACGATCTGTCGGTCCAGCTCCTCCATGGCGCTGAACCTACAGGGCGCTTGATCGCCTCGGATACCGGAACGGCCGCGCGCGAGGCCCAGGTACGGCACCCGCGAGCGGCATGTGACGAAGACCACACTCCTTGCGCCGTCTCCGTGATGTTCTCGTGATTACCCCCCGGGGGTGGAGGGAAGTGCTTGCTGTGGTCGAGGCCGCAGCGCCTGAACGGCCCAGCCCGAGGGGGAGAACCCAATGCAGAGTCTTAAGCGCCCTGGTCGTACCACGTCCAAGCGGCAGCAGCCCGTCGTCACGCCCGAGCCGGAGTACGTCGAACCCGGAACCCCGGACGACGACTTCGACGCGTACGACACCTTCGAGATGTTCCGGGTCGTGTGCCCGGACTGCTCGCAGCCCATCGCCCTCCTGGCGGACGAGGAGATCCTGCCGGAGCACGCCCTGTGCGCCTCGCCGTGGAACCCGTTCGGGCTCACGGTCTGCCCCGGCACGGGCCGCCGGGCGTCCGAGGCCCGCCCCGCGGACGAGACCGTCACGCCCCAGGAGCAGGACACGGCCCTGCTGCTGACGCTCCCTCAGGGGCTCGACTGGCGGACCCAGCCCTTCTCCCACGTGGGCGGACCGGGATCGCGTCCGATCCGGTTCCCGGTGATGCGGCGCGAGGCCGCCTGATTCAGGGCCGGGGTGAGGCAGCGGCGGAGAGCCGCCGCGTCGCCCCGGCCGGCGCCGGTGTCCGCCGCACGGGGCATCGTTGAACGCACGCTCTATTCGGCACGCCGGTGACCCGGCCGCCCGTTCGCGCGTTGGCCGGGCATGACGACCCCCACGTACTCGACGACCGGGCGTCAGCGCCAGGTGTTCGTGCCGCCGCCCGTCGAAGCGGCCGTGACCGTCCCGCCGCCGCAGCCCCCGGACCCGCCGATCTACCGCGAGATGATGCGGACGTGGACGGACCGGGGCCGCACGGTGCCGGGGCGGCACGACCCGGAGTGGGCGCGGCTCGCCGAGCCCTGGCGGGGCTTCGGCCGGTTCAGCGCGTCTCAGGCCCCGCGAGGTGGCGGGCGATGACCATGCGCTGGATCTGGTTGGTGCCCTCGACGATCTGCAGCACCTTCGCCTCGCGCATGTAGCGCTCGGCGGGGAAGTCGGCGGTGTAGCCGTAGCCGCCGAGGATCTGCACGGCGTCGGTGGTGACCCGCATCGCGGTGTCGGTGCAGTGCAGCTTGGCCATGGCGGCCTGCTTGCCGAACGGCCGGCCCGCGTCGCGCAGCCGGGCCGCCGCCAGGTACAGCGCGCGTCCCGCCTCGATCTGGGTGGCCATGTCGGCGAGCATGAAGCGCAGTCCCTGGAAGTCGGCGATCGGCCGGCCGAACTGGCGCCGCTCGGTGGCGTAGCCGACGGCCTCGTCGAGCGCCGCCTGAGCCACGCCGATGGCGCACGCGGCGATGCCGAGCCGGCCGCCGTCGAGCGCGGACAGGGCGATGGCGAAGCCCTGGCCCTCCTCGCCGATGCGGCGCGCGTCGGGCACCCGGACCCCGTCGAAGTGGACCTGGGCGGTGGGCGAGCCCTTCATGCCCATCTTCTTCTCCGGCGCGGCGGCGCTGAGCCCCTCCGCGTCCCCGGGCACCAGGAACGCGCTGACGCCGCGCGCCCCCTCGCCGCCGGTGCGCGCCATGACCGTGTAGAAGTCGGCGACGCCGCCATGGGTGATCCACGCCTTGGTGCCGTCGATGACCCAGTCGTCCCCGTCACGGACCGCGCGAGTGCGCAGGGAGGCGGCGTCGGAGCCGGAGGAGGGCTCGGAGAGGCAGTAGCCGCCGAGCAGCCCGCCGCCGAGCATGGCGGGCAGATGCTCCGCGCGCTGCTCCTTGGTGCCGTAGGCGGCGAGCGGATAGGTGGCGAGGGTGTGCACGCTGACGCCGAGGGCGACGGTGAGGCGGGCGCGGGCCAGCTCCTCCAGTACCTGGAGGTAGACCTCGTAGGGCTGGTCGCCGCCGCCGTGCTCGGAGTCGTAGGGCAGGCCGAGCAGGCCGGACTCGGACAACAGGGTGAACAGCTCGCGCGGGAAGCGGCCGGCTTCCTCCTCCTCGGCGGCCCCGGGGGCGACCTCGCGCTGCGCGATGTCGCGGACGAGCGTGAGCAGGTCCCGGGCCTCGTCCGTGGGCAGTAGCCGGTCCACCGGCTGCGGGGCGCGGTCGGGCATGACGTCGCTCTCCTCCCTGTTGGGGCACACGGCGTGCGCCTTGGGTGGAGGCGGCTCCGCCGGGGTCGTTCCGGTGCCGGGCCGATGCTCGCACTCCCGGGTCTCGGAAGCTGCTGACCAGCGGCTGTGCGCAGTGAGTATGCCCGATCGGCGGCATCGCGTCACCAGTTAACGACCGCTTACTTCGCAACACCGTACGGCGCCCTTTCCGCGATCACATTGGTCCGCACCATTGACCAACTGGTCTAGTCCTTCTAGGGTTTCGCTCCAACCCGAGTCACCGCGTTCATGCCAATCGACGCGGCTCTCCCCTCCCCCACGAGGAGACACCGGATGCCATCCCCCCACCGCCCCCGCACCCTGCGGGCGCTCCTGTCCGCAGCGTGTACCGCCGTGCTCGGCGCCGGGCTGCTCGCCGGCACGGGCGCCCCGACCGCCACCGCGGCGACCTCGGCTCAGGAGGCCGCCGCCGGTTCGAAGGTCGTCGGCTACTTCACCGAATGGGGTACGTACGACCGGAAGTACTACGTCAAGAACATCGAGACCTCCGGTTCCGCGGACCGGCTCACGCACATCAACTACGCCTTCGGCAACGTCACCGGCGGCAAGTGCGCCCTCGGCGACGCCTACGCGGCCACCGACCGGGCCTACACCGCCGAGGAGTCCGTCGACGGGGTCGCCGACACCTGGGACCAGCCGCTGCGCGGCACCTTCAACCAGTTGCGGAAGCTGAAGGAGAAGCACCCCGGCCTCAAGGTCGTCTGGTCCTTCGGCGGGTGGACCTGGTCCGGCGGCTTCGGCGAGGCCGCGAAGAACCCGGCCGCCTTCGCGCAGTCCTGCCTCGACCTGGTGGAGGACCCGCGCTGGGCCGACGTCTTCGACGGCATCGACATCGACTGGGAGTACCCCAACGCCTGCGGCGCCACCTGCGACACCAGCGGCCGTGACGCCTACCGCGAGCTGATGTCGGCGCTTCGCTCCACGTTCGGCCCCGACGCCCTGGTCACCGCCGCCATCCCGGCGGACGCCACCGACGGCGGCAAGATCGACGCGGCCGACTACGCGGGCGCCGCCCAGTACGTCGACTGGTACAACCCGATGACGTACGACTTCTTCGGCGCCTGGGACACCACCGGGCCGACCGCCCCGCACTCACCGCTGACCTCGTACGACGGCATACCGAAGGCCGAGTACCACAGCGCCGCCACCATCGCGAAGCTGACCGGCCTCGGCATCCCCGCGGACAAGCTGCTGCTCGGCATCGGCTTCTACGGCCGCGGCTGGACCGGCGTCACCCAGGCGGAGCCGGGCGGCACCGCGACCGGTCCCGCGCCGGGCACGTACGAGGCGGGCATCGACGACTACAAGGTCCTCAAGGACACGTGCCCCGCGACCGGCACGGTCGGCGGCACCGCCTACGCCAAGTGCGGCGACCAGTGGTGGAGCTACGACACTCCCGAGACCGTCGCCTCCAAGACGGAGTGGAAGAACCAGCAGGGTCTGGGCGGCACGTTCTTCTGGGAGCTCAGCGGCGACACCGCGAACGGTGAGCTGATCAAGGCCATCCGGTAGCCGCCGGCTGCCGGACGCGCGCGGGGCGGGGGTTCCACGGGGGGACTCCCGCCCCACGCGTGTCCCGGGCGGCCCGCCCGCGCGTCAGCCGTCGCGGCGCGCGGGCTCCGGGGCCGGGTAGGCGGGGTCCAGTTCCTCGACGGCGCGCATCGCCCCGCCGAGCGTCTTCACCAGCAGCTCGCACATGGTCTCGCGGGACAGCTCGGGCCGGTCGATCCAGGCCAGCACCGCGCCCTCCACGCTGCACACCCAGGCCAGCAGCCCCATCCGGGCCACCGGGGCGATGTCGGAGCGGCCGTAGGCACCCTCGGCGATGGTGGCGACGATCGCCTCGCGCACCCCGTCCCTGACGGCGTGCACCTCGGCGTCGAAGCCGACGCCGCCGCTGACGATCGCGCGGTAGGCGGCCTGGTTGTGCTCCGCGTACCGCAGATAGCTGTCGATGGTGCGCTGCACCCGCTCCACGGGCGGCAGTTCGTCGCCGCTCGCGGCCATCGTGACCAGGCCGGTCACCGAGTCCTCGATGATGGCCAGGTAGTAGCCGCGCTTGGACTGGAAGTAGTAGTAGATCAGGCCCTTGGCGACCCCCGCCTGACGTGCGATGTCGTCCATCGACAGCGCGTCGTAGGACCGGTCGGCGAACAAGCGGCGTCCGATGGCGATGAGTTCGGCGCGCCGGGCCGACGCTCGCCGGGTGCCGCGGGCTGAGGGAGGCACGGCGGACTGCTGGCTGATGTTCAATTCGGCCCAGGTCTCCTGCGGGGGGCGGGACGGTCCCGCAGGAGTATGGCAGGTCGGCCCGCGCCGCGGCAGGGCCGCCCGTACCTCGGGACTACAGCAGTCCCAGCTGCGTCACCAGCATCGCGAGGACCACGACGAGGGTCCAGCCCAGGACGTGCTCGAGGATCTTCGGACCGTCCTCACGGGGTCCGCCGGTACGGGCACGGGTGACGGTGGCTGCGTTGGCGCTCATGACTTCTACCTGGTCTCCGTGGTGCGTGGATCCCCCCACAACCGACGTCGTCCACCTTGCCACCGGAAACGGCCGGTCCGGCCGAGAGGTTGCTCACACGCGGCGGGCCCCGGTGGCGGCCGGGGCCCGCCGCGCGCAGCGGATCAGCGCACGCCCACCGCCGCGAGCGCCTTGCGCTGGCGGGAGGTCGGGCGGGCCGGGAAGTACAGGTAGCAGACGCCGCCGGTGCCGGAGACGACCTTCCCGGAGGCGTTGTACCGCTTGGTCCTCAGCCAGATGTTCTCCCACTCGCGCCGCTGGTAGATCCGGCGCACGGCCTCGTTGTCGTCCGAGGCGGGGTCGTTGGCGATCACGTCGCCGTCGGCGGTGAAGCCGATCACCGTCATCAGGTGCCCGGAGGTGCCGTAGCCCGCCCCCGTCAGCTCCTCCTTCAGGAACGACTGGGACGTTATGGCCGGGATGCCCGCCGCGATCAGCGTCTCCAGGTCGGTCAGCGACCGCAGCCGGGTGACCACACCCTGGAGGCCGGGGAAGGTGGCCGCGTAGGCCGCGTTGAACGGCCAGTTGCCGCACCCGGCGTACTGGTAGTCGTAGGTGTGGCGGGCCGCGTGGCAGATCTGCGGGTCGGCGTAGGCCGGGTCGACCCACGAGAGCTGCTCCTGGGTGAGCCGGCCGCCCCAGTACTCGATGATCATCTGCGAGGAGGTGGGGCTGCACCATGCCTCGCCGCCGTTGTCGTACTCCGGGTACTGGCCCTTGTGGACCTCCTGCGAGTAGCGCGGGACGAGGAGTTCCTTCGCGAGACCGGGCGTCGAGGCGGGCACGGTGAACCGGTCGGGGATGTCGGAGCCCATCACGCCGAGGCGCCACACGGTCGGGGTGAGGCGGGTGCCGGGGCGGCGGTACAGGGTGAGGCGCAGCCGGACGGCGGTGATGCGCAGCCCGGAGGCCGCGTCGTCGACGGCGAGCGTGTCCGTCCAGACGCTGCTCCTGCCGTCCTCCTGGTCGTCCACGGAGGTGCGCCGGATGTCACCGTCACCGGCGGCCCAGCGGCCCATCACGTACCAGGGGGTGTCGGTGCCGTCGGAGTAGGTGCCCTTCAGCTCGACCTGGATCCAGGTGCCCTCGGGGGTGTGCGCGTTCCAGGAGGCGATCGCCTCGGTGGAGGGGACGGCGAGCCGGTGGACGGGCGAGGTCCAGGTCGCGTACTCCCAGGCGGCCGTGCGGCCGGTGTGCGGGTCGGTGTAGTCCGTGGTGCCGGCCGCCTCGGCGATCACCACGCCGGGGCGGAGACCGGCCTGGGCGCGGGTGCCGGCGGCGCTGCCGGAGCGCCAGTCGGGGTACGTGGTCCAGGCGCGGTTGTCGACGGTGCGGGCGGCGGCCCGCCCGGGCGCCGCGGGCCGGGTGGCGCCGGCGGTCGGGACGGCCGCGGACGCCGTCGCCGCGCTTCCGGCGACGGCGGCGACGACCGCCGCGGCCAGAAGGGTTCTGCGGGACGGCAGTTCGGCTCTGCTCATGGGTGGGGGACCCCCAGGTTTTCGGAGTCGGGACAGGACCGGTGCACGGCCGCCGGACGGTGTGCGTCCGGCGGATGGAGCGGGTGTGCGCCCCACTATGAACGCAGCCGGGCGGGTCCTGCCAGCATCCGGGCCGCGCCGCGTCGACCAACATGGGAGTGGACCAATGGCGGAAGCGCCGCAGGTGGGCGACGGGCCCTAGATGTGTTGTCCGGGGACGTTGGTGACACGCGTGCTGGGTTCTTGAACGGGTGAGGGCCTCCGGGTTCGGTGTGGATTGCGACATCTGCACCGATCCGAGGA
>BNBH01000040.1 GCA_014655195.1 Streptomyces cellulosae
GCTCAAGAACCGCCTCCAGGCCATCGAACGGGACACCGACGTAGCCTGAGCAGTGGTGCACACAACTTCGTACTCGGTGGTGCACTCAGATGAGTACGCGGACAGACGCCTCCTCCTCGGCCAGCGCCTCCAGATACTGCTCCAGGCCGATCACCCGGCACCGGTGCACCTCCTCGGCGGTCCGCCAGAGCCGCCCGCACCCGTTCCAACTCGGGTTCGAGTTCCCTCACCTGCGCGGCCGCGGCCTTCTGCCGCGCTTCCAGAACCGCCCGCATCGACGGCATCCGCCACCCCCACGACCTCTCGCCCGGCAACAAGCCGAGGCTTTCGCAGCAGCAGCTACTTCATGCCTGCCCAGCCAATACGTCACACGAAGTTCGGAAAGAGAACGGCCTCTAACAAAATGGGCGCTGGGGCCTGTGCTTGCAGGTATCCCGGATCACAGTCGGTTTTGAACCTTGTCAGGGAGCGCTCCAGCAGCTCCAAAAACTGTCGTAGGTCATCGGCCACCTTGTCGAGCTCCGGTTCGTCCAGCGACGCCGTCCGCGTCCGGTAGACGGTCCCATCAGGCCCCGCGACATAGATCAGGCCGCCGCCGTTCGAGCCGATGACCAGGCCTTGGGCCTTGCGGTCCGTGCCGACGTCGACAACGCCGTACTCCTGGAGCCGCAGCAGGACGTCACCGGCCGGATCGAGGAAGTGACCGTTGCCGACGTCCGCCCAGGTGACATCGCCGATGCATTCGTAGAAGGTGACCAGGTCAGCTGTTGTAGGGGTGACTTGGGCAAGCGTGCGAGCCGCGGCTTGATCGTCGTGGTCGGCTGGCCGGACCTGGTTGGTCCCAGGTGGGAAGCCGTGCCGATACTCGAACTCGCCTGTCATGGCCGTGAGAATCCCGGAAACTCTGTCTGTCCACGAGGCCAGCCAGGCAGGTGAAAGCGATCGGTCACTCATGAGGCCGGATCATGGCATGAGCCATGGACATCCAGGGGGTGCCCAGCGTTTCCGGTGTCAGCACAATGCCCTGAGTTGCCGATGGGTGATGAGACAGCAGGCGAGTTTGAGGAACGCCTCGTGGATGTCGGCTCGCCGTTCCCAGCGGATGCGCAGGCGTCGGAAGCCGTGCAGCCAGGCAAAACTCCTCTCCACAACCCAGCGGTAGGTGCCCAGTCCGGTGCCGTGGAGGGTGCAAGAGGGCGGGAGTGACCGACCGCTCCGTCCCTCCCACGTTCACCGAAGTCCCGTGGAAGACCCCCTGCCGCGCGCCGCAGCTTCCGGCTCAGCGAAGCGGCCCGCCGGGGAAGAACCCCGACGGGCCGCTTCGGTCACACTGTTGTGTCACCTACCACTCGTGTGCGTCACGTACCACCCGTGGTGGCCGACTGCAGCACCGTGCACTCGGAGTCCCACCACGGGAGGTCCTCACGGATCTCGCTCAGCGTGCGGTCCGTGTAGTCCGGCGGAGCGGGAGGGACCCCCGCGGCCGCGAGCAGGTTGAACTCGGCCGCCACGCCGGCAACGGACAGCCGACCGTCCGGGAAGAGACCGAGGTCCATCCGCCACCCCCTCCGGGACGCCGACGGCGTGCTCGACATGATCGCGAAGGATGTCAGGTCGCGCTCCAGCGGCTCCTCGCTCCACCGGAACAACGCCAGACCGCGGACCACGAGCAGGGCGGCGTCGCCTGTGCGGTACTGCAGGGCCGTACGCATGTCGAGGAGCAGCCCCGCCCGCCCGGTGAGAGGGCACACCCTGCAGTCGAGCAGGCCGGCCTCCTGCAACGCGTCGGCCTCCAGCAGCGGGTCCCAGTCGACGGGATCCGCCGACGTGCCGTTCTGTTCGCCTCGGAAGAGGTCTTCGATGGAGGTCATGCGATCGGGATGTGGTTGTAGGGGTCGCTCTTGGGGATACCGACCTGGCCCGTAATCGGGTTCATCGTCTGGCCGCTCCCGTTCATGTAGATCACGTATCCGTTCGGGTACTGGTAGTTGCCCTTCGTGACCGGGTCCATCACACGGACGTACCTGACCTTCTTGTCGAGCCCGTTGGCGAGGGCCTCGCTCTCCTTGATCTCGTAGACCCAGCCCCTGCCATTGTGATCGGTCGAGTTCCTGGGGTCCGAGTGGGCAACCGCCGCTCGCGTTTCCAGGACCCAGTAGCGGTCTCCGTATGACCAATGCCATCACCGTGGGTGCTGCCGGACCTCACCGGTCGAGGGTGCCATCCGCGTACTCCGGGTCGTCGGCGCCGGGCAGTGCCTCGGGCCAGGCGGGGTCGGCCAGTGGGGTCCGGCGGTGTCGTACGGCCGAGTTACGGAGCTGCATGGTCGCCTGGGCCAGGTAGGGGCTGTCCGCGAGCCACCGGAGCGCGTCGTCGCGTACGGGGTCGTGGCGGCGCAGGGCCACGGCCAGGTCGAGGACGTTGAGGAGCATGCGCTCCGGGCCCCCCGACAGCCCCCGTACGAGCCGCTCGAGGTCAGCGTAGTCGGTGGCGCGGACCAGGTGTCTGAGGGGATGGGGCCAGCGATGCACCATGCTCTTGACGTGGTGGCCTTCGTGCTTGCCCTGCTGTGCCGTTCTGGCGGCGACCAGGGTGGTGAGGGTGACCGCGGCGGAGGGTTCCACCAGGCACAGGCGTTCCACGAGGAAGCCGGTGGTTGAGATCGCGGTCGTGGTGTCGGCGACGCGGACGGCTTCCGTGGCCCTCTCGATCATGTGTGCGCGTTCGACCGTCTCGCCGATGGGTGCGAAGCGGCACAGACAGTGGAAGCGCAGCGCGGCAGCGGCGGGTGCGCGACCGGCCTGGGAATGGCCGGCGGGGAGCTCGGCGATCGGCGCCAGCGCCGCGTCCAGCCTCTCCCAGCCGTCCTCGCCCTCCGGGCCGGCGAGTTCGCTGACGCCGTGGGCGTTCCACCGGGCCAGGGCCTCCAGGCCCGACCTCCACTGCGTCGGGTTGAGGTACTCGGTCAGCAGGTCGGCCTGTGCGGTGAGCGACGGCCGCTCGGCAGCCCGCATCCAGACCAGGCCACTCCACAGCCGGAGCGCCGCCTTCTTGGTCTCGTCGTCGGGGAGGGCTTGTTTTCCGGTCCACAACCGCTCGCACCAGTCGGCCAGCTCGGGACCATGCCGCATCAGCAGAGTGTGGGCGGTGTCGACGTGGGGGTGGTCGGCGGCCTGGCTGACCAGCTTGGCCAGCCAGGGGATGTCGGCCAGTGCGACTTTCTCGTCCAGGGCGTGCGCCACGAGGTCGGGCTGGGCCGGGGCGTGGTCGCGCAGAGAGGCGTGCAGGATGGAGTTGACCGCGTTGCGCTCCGGCTTGCCCCAGGTGCCGCCGTCGCCGTAGGACGGCCAGTCGTTGGCCCCGCGGGACAGCTGCCGGGTGCGTTCCTGTTCCAGGGCCCGCCATCGTCGTAGGGCCTTCGACTCCCGCCCGCGGCCGGTGGTGTCGGTGGCCGCCATCGGCGCGAGGAGGCGGGTGGCGCTGTCACGCACGAGGAACGCGCGGTCCAGGCGGTCCGGTTGCCAGCCCCGGCCCCCGTCCCAGGCGTCCTTGACGACTTCCCGGATCTCGGCGGCGGGCAGGGGGTGCAGGCCGCTGGCGGCGAAGCGGGCCGCACGGTGCGGGCGCGTGCCCGGCGCCCGCTCGCCCATCTCCTTCAGCTGCCGCGCGCACCAGTGCCGGGCGGAGCGGGTCCCGGGCTCGTCGCCCGGTGAGCGGAGCAGTTCGGGCAGCAGGGTCTCCGCGACGTCGTCGATCTGGTCGCTGACCCCGCAGCGTGCCACGGCATGGTCCAGGAACTCGGGCACCCCGGTCTCGGCGGTGCGCAGGCGGGCGCCGAGAGCGGCGACGCGCGCCCGGATCCGCATCTGCGGGCCGCTGAAGACGCCGCCCGCTTCCACGAGTTGGTCGAACACGGTGACGGGCGGCTCATCGGCGAGGGTCTCGGCCCAGTGGGCGGCGAGCAGGACATGGGCCTCCTGCCGCTCGCGCTCCTCACTCTCGTAGCTCTCGCCGTTGGCCTCCCAGCTCGGGCCCGCCAGCACGGTACCGGCGGCGGTGCCGGCCTTGCGGACGAATGCCGCGGGGCGGTTCTGGCGACGGATCCGGTCCGGATTGCCGAGCTTCTCCGCCAGCACAGCGGCACGTTCGATGAGCGCGTCCCAGCCGCTGAGGTGGCGATGGGCGCTGATGGGCGGAATGCACTGCCACAGCCAGCGCGCGGAACGGTGGTGCTCGGCGAGGTCAAGCAACTCGGCCATGCGCGCGGCAGCCCAGTCCGGCTCGGCCGAGGCCATCGCCGTGACGAGGCGCACGGCGTGGTTGCCGTGGCTGGTGGCCTCCTGCACGCGCAGCCCCACCAGCCAGGACCACAGGCAGGTCTGCTCAGAGCAGCAGCCCCGAGGCACACCCGAGCCAGGCGCGTGGTCGGCGCACACCTGGGGACGGGTGCACAGGTCCCTCAGTAGGTCTCTGACCGCGGTGGCCGCCCCTCGTCCGTCGTCCTTCCCGTCCATGCCCGCGAACCGGCACAACAAGTCGAGTGCCTTGCGCCGAACCTTCGGCAGCTGATGCTGCTGGAGGATGACGAAGATGTCCTCGGTGACGCGTCGGGGGTCGGTGTGGTGGCGAGTGGGCAGCAGTTCCATCATCGTGGTGACGAGCGCGAGCGGCGCCTCGGGCAGGAAACGGTGCACCACCCCCTTGACCGCGTGCGGTACGGAGGGGAGCAGGGCGTAGGCGCGCAGGGCGGTGTAACGGAGGTAGTGGTTGTCGCTGGTGAGGAGCTGCTTTATGAGGTCGGCGGCCGCCGGGCGGGCCGCCCGTTGGTCCCGGACGCCTTGCACGATGGCCTGCTCCGCGATCACGGAACGCAGGAAGTCGTCCGGGGTGGCCTCCAGCCGCCGGCCCAGCTGCTCGAAGATCTCCGGCTGGTGACGGGCGTTCACCAGGGAGACCAGACAGCGCCCGGCCGCGTACTCGTACAGCGTCTGGTGGAAGAAGCGGGCGCTCGACCCGTCGTGGCCCTCGCTCCCTGTCAGGACGTTGCGCCGGTGCAGAGCGCTGAGAGCGGCGGCGGCGGTGACGGGAAGCGGGCGCGGGGCCGCGGTGCAGAGCAGCCGGACGGCGTGCGCCGAGGTGACGGCGACACCACCGTCCCGGAGCATGATCCTCGCCACGCCCTCGGCCGCCGGTGACAGATCGTCGGCATCGACGATGCCGACGCTGCCGTGGCGACGGTCACCGGCCACGCGTTTCGTCCAGTAGGCGTCGTACAGGCCCGCGGCGTCGATCTCCGTGGTCGGCACCTGGGGGGCGTAGACCTCGAACAGCATGCGCAGGGTCAGTGGCCGGGCCACGACCTCCCGCATCGGCAGGCCACGGACGGCGGCACCGATGACCGCGTCGTACGCCTCGCGGCGGCGTGCCGCCGGCTGATCGCGGTAGTAGTGCGCGCAGTACGCGTCGACGGCGTGCTCGGCCTCTCCGCCGAAGCGGAAGTCGCCCAGCTCCTGCACGGCGGACGGTGTCGTGCCGAGGACGTCGTACAGGAGGTCCTGGTCACGAGTGCGGCAGGAGATCACCAGCGGCACCCCGTGCTCCGCGCAGCAGTCGACCAGTTCGCGGCACACGGCCCGCCCGTGGTCGTCGGCCAGCAGCACGTCCGCGCTGTCGAGGAGGACGATCACCGAGGCGCGGTACGTCGGCTGGTGCAGCAATCCGTCGAAGGAGGTCAGCAGGTCCGTCGTCTCGCGGGGCAGCAGCAGGTCGTCGGCGCGGAGCAGCAGCGGTTGGCAGTGCACGCGCGGTGCGCCGTCCCGGGTCTCGCCGTCCTCTCCGCCCTGAGGATCCGGAAGGGAAGAGCGACCGGTGAGCCGCGTGGTGAGGTTCCACAGCAGGCTGGTCTTACCGGTGCCGGGTTCGCCCAGCACGAGTTCCACGCGGGGCGCCCGGTTCGCTCGCGCCAGGCCGGTGAGCAGTCTCCGGGCGAGGCGCTCCTCACAGCCCCGGGTGATGTAGACCTGGCTCAGGCTGACGTCGGCTTCGTCATTGAGCCGGTCGGCCGCTCTCAGCGCCGCCGAAGTGGCCGCCTCCAGCTCCTTTTTACCTGCCCAGCCGCCGCCACCCGCGGTGCGGGACGGCGGCAGCAGCTGGCCGGCCTTCTTCAGCTCACCGGCCAGGGAACTTGGGATGTAGCCGCGGAAGGGTGGTTCCACGCACAGGTGGGCCACGGCTTCGACGAGTGCCTGACGGTCACTGCCCAGTTCCGCCTCCGGTTGTTCGAGTTCCGAGTACAGCCGCTGGAGCGTCACGGGGTGGACGACCGTCATCCGGCCGGGCAGCCGGGGCTGGCCCTTTCGTTTGCGGTCCTCGCGGTCCTTCCTGAGCTGCCGGCGGACCAGTTCCCGCCAGGCGTCCGACGCCTGTTGCTCGTCCAGTTGCTGCTTGGTGCGCAACAGCAGCAACTGGTGGCCGATCAGCTCCTTCAGCAGCCGTGCCGCCCTGACGCCGGGTGCGGTGCCGGGGCCGCTGTCCCGGCCGGCCGACCGCGGTGTACGCCGTGTGCCCCCTGATGCCATCGAGCCCCCCCACGCAATACGGAACGCCAGGGTAGAGCAGCATAACCGCCGCGCGGCGCCCTCCCGTTTGCGCCGGACCTCAATCCCATTCGGTCCTCCCCGCCCTGACCAGCGGGTTTCTCCTCTCCTTTGAAGGTCACCCCGGATCGCTTCGCCCGCGGCGACGCCCTCAGCAGCATCGGTCACACGCCGGCTTCCACCGGGGTGTGGCCACGCCTCGCCGATCGACACCTGGTGAGGTACTCATGTTCCGTCCGTTTCAATCCGTCCTCTCCGCATGCGCGGGGTACCTCCGTCGACTCACCGTCTACGGCTCGCCGCTGCCGTCCGCTCTGCGCCACCTGCTGGACCACGCTCCGGCCCTCGCCGAGCTGTGGGCTCACCCCGTTGCCAAGCTGGTGACGGACCTCCTGTTGGACAAGTGCTTCCGGCTCACCGTGCTCGTCGTCGCCTCCCTGGTCCGGGCACGCGTCCAGGCCTGGTACGCGCGCCTGAGGCACAGGAACTGACACCCACGGGCCGGGCCTCAGCACGAGGAGGGCTCCGCGTCGACGCCGGATAAGAGCCGGAGCCCACCAACGGCGGGCGCCGTACGCGATCGCCCTCCGGCTCCCGGAGGCGATCGCGAACCGGTTACCAGTCGGAGCGCCGGTGAGGTCGAGCGGAGAGCAGCACTGCGAAATCTCAGCAACACGGCACCTCGGGAGGGAAGGCGGCACCAGTCCCTGGGGGACCGGTCCCAACCGGACTGCTCCGTGCCAACGGCAGGCGAGGAGGCCGAAGCCGGGCCCCGGTGCGGGGACTTACTCGGGCTGGGCACCGTCAGGGACCAGCGGATGATGTCGTTCGAGGCGTCCACGCCGACGATGAACGAGCCCGGCGCCACCACTCCGGTGTCCATGGTCACCGAGCCCACGCCAACACGGTCGGCGGGACAATCCACCGCCAAGACGGCTACCCGCCCCCGCTGGTCGTCCATCGTGACCGCCACGCTGCCGCCGCCCTCACACGCCACGGTGGGCAGTCTGTCCCAAACCCCGCCCATCGACGAGCGCGATCGCGTCCCGCTTGAACTCCTCGGTGTACCGCTTCACTTGCTTCCCACCTGGTGCTACTTCCTCTGGAACCTCAGGATCCCAGTCTCCAGGTGTCCACGATCAAGGGGAAGCTTCAGAGTCTCGGACACGGTCACCACCGGCGCTCCCGCGAGCACCCCGTCGTACACAGGCGCCCGCTACGAGACCACCACCGGCAACCTCGACCTGCACGCGCGCCAGTACAACACCAGCACCGGCCGATTCAACCGGCCCGACCCGGCGGTTCCCGATCGCAGCAGCCCCTACGTGTCGGCGTACGCCTACGCCAACAACACACCCACGCTGTACACCGACCCGAGCGGCATGACACCAGTGCCGGGCGACAACGGCAACGGGAAGGTCGACAACCTCGGCGAAGGCCTGAAGATCTTCGGGAACGGTTACCTTCAGGGCCTGAAGGCGCCCTTCGAATTCCTCGGCGACGCCCAGGATGCCGTCACAGGTGAGAATGGCGGCGCCGGAGCCTTCATCGACAAGCACCTGCCCGTCCGCCCCGCCTACCGGCTCTACCGCGCCGAGTCCATGCTCCGCCAGCAGGGCTGCGACGCCCTCGCAGATCTCTACGCCGACGCGGCGGACGAACTCGCCCAACAGATCGCTGTCGTGGGGATCGGCGGTCTCACGGGGTGGCGGCGGGCTGCGGTCGAGCCGGACATCAGTCAGTATCCCGGAGAAGCTGGCAGTCTGAGGCGCTACGGGCCCGGCGGGCGTGGGTAATGTCTGCGCAGCTGCCGGGCCTGGTCGGGCTGCAGAAGAGCATGCGGCCGTCCCCGTCCGTGACGACCATGGTCTTGACCGCGTTCTGCTTGTTCTTGCCGGAGATGAATTTGTCGCGGTCCTTGCGTCCGGCGGCCGGGCGGCGGACCCGGATCTCGGTGCCGTCGATGATCCCGGTCTTCCCGTCGGTACCGAGGTGGTGATGACCTCGGCGAGGGTCCGCAGCCGCACTCCGGGGCTGATGGTGCACCCTCGCTCGGCGAGTAAGGGCCGCACCTCTGCGATGGCCCGGGTGATGGTGGAGCGGTCGACACCGAACCAGCAGGCGAGCACGTCGTGCGTGGTGGCATGCCGGAGGTGCACGAGCGTGGCCAGAAGCCGGTCGACGAACACCAACCGGTGCTTCGCTCCGGCGCCCACAGCGCGCTTCCGCGGACGGGACGCAAGCCTGGCCTGGTGCCGTTCGTGCCACAACGGTCTAAGACCGTGTCCTACGTGGTGAGGCGGACGAGCCGCTTGTAGCAGCACAGGGCGGCGGCGAGGCCGAGAAAGGCCAGGTAGTTGCGGGGATCTCGCTCGTAGCGAGGACTCAGGCGGCGGTAGCCGGACAGCCAGGACATCGTCCGCTCGATGACCCAGCGGCGACGCCCTAATCGTTCGCTGGACTCGATGCCCTTGCGGGCGATGCGCACGCCGATCCGCTTGCCCCGGAGCCATCTGCGCAGGTCGGCCCGGTCGTAGGCTTTGTCCGCATGCAGGCGCTGGGGCTTGAAGTACCGGCCGCGGTAGGGGTCGTGTCTCGTTTGGTGACCCTCCACCATCGGCTTCAGACCTTCGCTGTCGTGGATGTTGCCGGCCGAGACGCCGACGAGGAGGGGCAGTCCGTTCGTGTCCGACAGGATGTGCATCTTGGAACCCGGCTTGCCCCGATCCACGGGGCTCGGACCTGTGTGTTCGCCCCCTTTTTCGCCCTCACGTGGGCGGTGTCGAGCACGACGCGGGTGACGTCGAGGAGGCCGGCGTCGTCGAGCCGATGCAGCACGGCCTCGTGCAACCGCCCCCAGACACCGGCTCTCGACCAGATCAGGAACCGCCGATGGGCGGTCGACTTCGAGACGCCGAAGCAGGGCGGCAACGCACGCCAGGCGCAGCCGGACACCAGGACGTAGATGATCGCGGCGAACAGCGTCTCATCAGGCGTGTCCTGTGTTCCGCCGCCCTGCGGCCGCACCTTCGACGGCGGGATCAGCGGCTTCGCGATCTCCCACAACCCGTCCGGAACAATCCAACTCCACGTACCCCGCCCCATGAACGAAACAACGACGCCTCACCACGTAGGACACGGTCTAAGACGTCGTTTCACTTGGTGAGTCGGCGGTGGGCGATGAGGGCTGCGGCGATGCCGACGAAGGCGAGGAAGTGTTCGGCCTTTCGCTCGTAGCGGCGGTGCAGCCTTCGGCATCCGGCCAGCCAGGAGACCGTTCTTTCGACGACCCAGCGGTGTCGGGCCAGTCGGGTGGAAGACTCGGTGCCCTTGCGGGCGATGCGGTGGCGGATGCGACGCTCGCGAAGCCATTTCCGCAGGTGGTCGTAGTCGTAGCCCTTGTCGGCGTGGAGCTTGGCAGGACGCCGGCGGCGCGGTCCGCGGCGGGAGCGGATGGGCGGAATCCCGCGCACGAGCGGCTGCAGGCCAAGGCTGTCGTGCATGTTGGCGCCGGAGATGCCCAGCTACAGCGGCACGCCGTTGCGGTCGGTGATGAGGTGGATTTTCGATCCGCTCTTGCCACGGTCGGTCGGATTCGGTCCGGTCAGAGGCCCCCTTTTGCCGCCCGGACGCTGACCGAATCGATCGCGCACCGGCGACCAGTCCAGCTCGCCCCGCGCACCGAGTTCGTCGAGGACGACCCGGTGGAGCCTGGCCCACACCCTGGCCTGGCTCCACTGGGCGAAGCGCCGGTAAACGGTGGGCCAGGCCGGCCCGAACACCGGCGGCAGCTGCCGCCAGGTGCAGCCCGAGGTGGCCACGAAGATGATCGCTGCCAGGCATTCGCGGTCACCGGCCCTCCGTTTGCCGCCACCCTGCGGACGTATGACCTCCGTCGGCGGGACCACCCGCCGGAACAGCGCCCACAACTCGTCCGGCACCAACCGCTCAACCAGATCCGTCATGCACTGCTCAACGAACGATCACGCCATCAGAAACGGCGTCTAAGCTCTGCAACGAGTTCAGCGATCACGTCGGCCGACAGGCCCGTGATCCTCCGGTCGCTGATGATCGCTGCACGAGACGCGTTCCCCACCACACGACCATGATCGACGATCAGAAGACGAACGCCTCACCGCCTACCGTGCACGAGCTCGTTAGGGCGCCCCGGCCGACCAGGTCGTCAATCCCGGAGCCGTCGACAACCCCGAAATCATCGACTTCTACACCCGGTTGGGCGCCGGCCGACGGGCCCGGAGGACCCCTGCATGACAGCCCCGGCCGACACCGTGCACGAGGGCCCACCGCTCGGCGGAGCCATCGACGTGCACGCCCACTTCCTCACCGCGCGACTGTGCGCCGCGATGGAGGAGGCGGGGCCACGGGCAGCCGGATGGCATGCCCGAGGTGCCCGACTGGAGCCCGAGGCGGCGCTGGCCGTGATGGACCGGAAGGGCATTGCCGCGGCCCTGCTGTCGGTGTCCTCACCTGGAGTGCACTACGGCGACGACCGCGCCGCCCGTGAACTGGCCCGCGCGGTCAACGACGAGGGAGCGGCCTTGGTCTGATCCCACTCCAGTCGCTTCGGGTTGCTGGCCTCCCTCCCCCTGCCGGATCTGCCGGCTGCGCTGGCCGAAACCCGGTACGCGTTCGAGGACCTGGGCGTCGACGGCATCACCTTGCTCACCTCCTACTCCGGCCGTCACCTCGGCGACCCGTACTACGAGCCGCTGATGGCCGAACTCGACCGCTTCTCCGTGGTCGTCCTACTGCACCCGGCCTCGCCGCCGTGCTGGGAGGCAACCACCGTGGTGCGACCGCGACCGACGTTGGGGTTCCTGTTGGAGAGCACACGCGCGGTGGCCAACCTGGTCCTGAAGGGCGTCCTCCAGCGGTACCCGGCCATCCGCTTCGTCGACCCGCACGCGGGCGCCGTGCTTCCGGCCCTCGTCGGCCGGATCGCGGCACTCGCCTTCGTGGGCGAGGACCGGCCCGTCGAGGCGCAGCCACACCTGCAGTCAGCAGCTGCAGCTGCGCCTTCGTGTATTTGCCTCAGAGGCAACGGCGCGTACACGACTACTCACATGACGTGAGGATCATGTAACGCCGTCTTATTCCGGATGCCTCGGTTCGGTAATCGCTCCTGGCTGAAGTTGTCCTCACAAGCAGCGGCGAGGTGTCAATGCCTCGGCGTCTCGCATGGAGGACTTCATGCCTGAGATCTATTTCCATGTGCGCTGGCCCGATGGTGTGACCCAGCGCTGCTACTCCCCCTCCACGGTAGTCGAGGACTACCTCATGGCGGGCCACGAGTACGAACTCACCGACTTCGTTGAGCGCAGCCGCACTGCGCTCGGTATCGCCGGTGAGCGGGTGAAGGAGAAGTTCGGTATCTACTGCACCGGCGCCTTTGACCAACTCGCCCAGATCGAGCGGACCGCCGCCGCCTTCGCGGTCGTCGACGGAGCTAAGGTCACCGTCGAGTCCCTGGTCAACGCTAACTGGAGTACGCGATGAGCCCCACGGTCGGGCTGGCCGGCGCCCACTACTCGGTGGCCGTGATCGGCGGCGGACAGGCTGGTCTGTCGGTCAGCTACTGCCTACGGCAACGAGGTATCGACCACGTCGTGGTCGAGGCGAACCGGGTCGGCCACGAGTGGCGCGAGCGCCGCTGGGACTCCTTTTGCCTGGTGACCCCGAACTGGCAGTGCCGACTGCCGGGTTTCCCCTACCAGGGCGACGATCCGGACGGGTTCATGGTCCGGGACGAGATCATTCAGTATCTCCAGGACTACGTGGCCTTCTTCCGGCCGCCGCTGGTGGAGGACGTATCGGTAACCCGGCTGCGGCGCGCCGCGGACGGCCGCTTCGAAGTGGCCACCATGGGCGGGGAGTTCACCGCCGATCAGGTGGTGGTCGCCACCGGTCCGTACCACGCCCCGTCCATCCCGCGGATGGCCGAGCGGCTGCCCTCCCACGTCGAGCAAATCCACTCCTCCCGCTACCGCAGCGCGGACCAGCTCCCCGAGGGGGGCGTCCTGGTCGTCGGCACCGGTCAGTCCGGCTGCCAGATCGCCGAAGACCTACATCTGGCCGGGCGGCAGGTCCACCTGGCCGTCGGCAGCGCGCCCCGCGTCGCCCGCTTCTACCGCGGCCGGGACTGTGTGGCCTGGCTCGACGACATGGGCCACTACGCGAAGAACATAGACGAGTTCGACGACGCCGATGCCGTCCGGATGCGGGTCAACCACTACGTCACCGGGCGCGACGGCGGGCGCGACATCGACCTGCGGGCCTTGGCCCGGGACGGCATGCGCCTGTACGGGCGGCTGACCGGGATCGACGGCGCGACGCTGGAGTTCGCCGACGACCTGAAGGTCAACCTGGACCGGGCGGACGCGGTGGCCGAGGGCATCAAGGACGCCATCGACGCCCACATCGCGGCGCAGGGGATCGAGGCCCCCGCCGAGGCACGGTACGTACCGGTGTGGGAGCCCCCCGGGCATGTGCCCGAACTCGATCTGGCCGAGGCGGGTGTGACCTCCGTCGTCTGGGCCACGGGCTTCACCCGCGACCACCGGTGGATCGAGATACCCGTCTTCGACGGCCGCGGCTACCCCATGCACTGGCGCGGCGCGACGAGCACACCCGGCCTGTACTTCCTTGGTCTGCCCTGGCAGTACTCGTGGGGCTCCGGCCGCTTCGAAGCGGTGGGCCGGGACGCCGAGTTCCTCGCCGGCCACATCGACACCAGCCGCCGCCTCGCCGACGTGTGCGGCGCCCTCACCGGAGCACCGGCCTCCGTCGCTTCCGCCCTTCCCCTGGGCTGACAGGAACCACAGTCATGGTCTACGACGCACACCGCCACATCGGCGTCCTGCCCGCCTACCCGTTCTACGGCGGACCGCCCGTCAACCCGGACACCACCGCCCGCGCCACCGTCAAGCAGCTCGTCGCCGACCTCGATGACGAGGGCACCGAACGCGCCCTCGTCATCCCCAACTACGGCGTCCCCAACCCCGCCATCGCCTTCTCCTTCAACGAGCTTGCGATCGAGGCGGCCCAGAGCGACGACCGCATCCGAGCCGCCCTGTGGGTGTCCCCCCGCCCCGAGGACGCCGAACGCACCGAGCAGGCCCTCGCCCTGGCGGGAGAGGAGGGCGTACGAGCCCTGAAGCTCAGCTTCCTGCTCGGCGGCCGCCCCACGGACCCGGCCTGCCGCCCGCGACTGGACCGGATCTTCAAGGCGGCACAGGAGCACGGGCTGGTCGTTCATGTCCACACCTCCCCGGGTGCCGCGTCCGACATCGACGAGGTCGGCCACCTCGTCGACTGGTACGCCGGTCAAGTTCCCGTCCATCTCGTGCACTTCGGCGGCGGAATGAGCGGTCACATCAAGCTCGTCGGCTCTCGCTTCTTCGACTGGATCGAGTCCGGCAAGCGCGTCTACACCGACCTTTCCTGGGCCATCGGCTTCACGCCTCGCTGGCTGGCCCAGGAGATCGAGCGCCGCGGCATCGGCCACGACCGGGTGCTCTTTGCCAGCGACCAGCCGTGGGGCGACTTCACAGGCGAGTACGCCCGCCTCGCCGAAGCGACCGGCGGTGGGGAACTCGGCGAACTCGTCTTCAGGGACACCTTCGCCGCGCTCTACGACTGACCCGCCCCACCCGGTTTCCGTACCAAGCAGCCACCAAGCAAGGAGACAGCCATGTCCGAATCCGTCGTCACCGCCGAGCTCTCCGAGGTCGAGCAGAAGTCCCTCAACGAGATCCCGCACCCCTCCCTGCCCGAGGGCTCCAGCATCTACGGCTCCACCAAGGTCTTCCCCGACTACCAGGCCGAGAACGGCGAGACCTACTTCACCCTCGTACACGGCATCGCCCACGAGTCCTCGGTCTCCTTCGTCGCCGTCCTCCAGGCCACCCGGGCCCTGCGCAAGGGCTTCGAGACCGCCATCTACTTCTACGGCCCCGGCTCCCTCAACTGCCTTGCCACCCGAGGCTTCCCGACCACCGGCAACTCCGCCTTCCCGGGCGAGCACAACATCAACAACCAGCTCAAGACGTTCATCGCCGAGGGCGGCAAGGTCTACTGCTGCCGCTTCGGACTGTCCCTGCACGGCGCCCGCGAGGAAGACCTCATCGAGGGCGTCATCCCCACCCACCCCCTCGACGTCCAGGACGCGCTGATCCACTACGCGCGCAAGGGCGCCATCATCAACTCCACCTACCAGCTGTAAGGGGCACGCCGTGAGCGTTGGCACCGAGCCGACAGTGACAGAGCGTACGGCCGTGGACGTGCGGATCATGACCCGCGCCGAACTCGCCCTGCGCGGAATCCGTCAGGACGTTGAGGTCCAACGGCCGGACGGTGCGGGCCCCAGCGACGACGGACACGTCCTCGTCGACGGTGCCAACGCCGCCCTGCCCCGCAACCCCGACAGCCCCTACACAGTCCGCGACGGCAAGGTCTGGCTCGGCGACGAGACCGGAGGCCTCACCGACACCGGGCTCTCCCTCACCCCCGTACGACGGCCCAGGTTCTACGACCTGACGACGGCCGACGGCACCCGCTACGAGCAGATCGCCCGCCTGCACGGCTCCGACGTCCTGGCCACCACCGTCGTGCAGACCTGCATCCGCTACGCCGAGGCCGACCGCTGCCGCTTCTGCACCATCGAGGAGTCCCTGCGCTCGGGCGCCACCGTCGCCGCCAAAACCCCGACGCAGCTCGCCGAAGTCGCCGAAGCGGCGGTCCGGCTGGACAGTGTCCGGCAGATGGTGATGACCACAGGCACGACCACCGGCCCGGACCGGGGTGCCCGCAATCTCGTCCGTTCGGTGCGCGCCGTTCTCGAAGCGGTGCCCGGACTGCCCATTCAGGTCCAGTGCGAGCCGCCGGGGGACCTCGCGTGGATCCGTGAGTTGTACGACGCCGGCGCCACCGCCATCGGCATCCATGTCGAGTCCCTCGACGACGAGGTACGGCGGCGCTGGATGCCCGGCAAGTCGAGAGTCCCGATGGCCGAGTACGAGGCCGCGTGGGACGAGGCGGTTCGGGTCTTCGGGCCCAACCGGGTCTCCACGTACCTGCTGGTCGGGCTCGGCGAGGACCCGGATGAACTCATCGCGGGCGTGGGGAAGTTGATCGACCGCGGGGTGTACCCGTTCGTCGTCCCGTTCCGGCCGATGCGGGGAACGCTGGCCGCCCGCGACGGGGTCGAGGCCCCGAGCGCGGAACTGCTGCGGTACGTCACCGAAGGCGTCGCCGCAAAGCTGCGCGCGGCCGGGATGAGCGGCGCCGACCAGAAGGCCGGCTGCGCGGCCTGCGGGGCATGCAGCGTGCTGAAAACGGCAGGGGGGTGACGATGTACCTCGACGGATCCAGCGCACCGACGGCGGCCGACCGTCCGGTCGACGTCCTGGCACTGCTCGGAGACCGCAGCACGCTGGCGCGCCAATCCCGCTTTCGCATCGAACAGGCGTGTTCCGCAGCCGAGTTGTCCGACTACCGGCGCCTGCGCCGGGAGGCATTCGTCCACGAACAGGGGCTTTTCACCGGCCATGACCTGGACGACCGGGACACCGATCCCCGCACCCTCGTCCTGGTCGCCAAGGACCAGGACGCCACCGTGGTGGGCGGTGTACGCCTCGGACCGGTCGGCGACGGCCCCGACATCGGCTGGTGGCAGGGCGGCCGCCTCGTCGTGGCCCGCCGGGCCCGCGGCCCGCACGGCATCGGTGCGGCACTGGTCCGCGCGGCCTGCGCCCGCGCGGAGGCCGAAGGCGTCCTGCGCTTCGACGCGACCGTCCAGGCCCAGGGCGAAGTCCTCTTCAAGCGGCTCGGCTGGCGCTCCGTGCGCGAGATCGAGGCCGCGGGCGCGCTGCACATGCTGATGCGCTGGCCGATCGGCCGGATCGCGGCACAGGCAGCGGCCGCCAAGTCCGCACTCGGGCCGCTCCTCGCAGCCCTCCGCGCACCGGCCGCCCTCGGCGGCGCCGGGTTCGTCGGCGACGACGGCGCCCCCGTCCCCGGCACCGACGTGATCGCCGCGTGCGACGCGATCGTGCCGTCGATGGTCGAACGCGACCCAGGATGGGCGGGCTGGTGCTCGGTCCTCGTCAACATCAACGACCTTGCCGCGATGGGTGCTTCGCCGATCGGCCTGCTCGACGCCGTGGGCGCCAAGGACACAGTGCATGCCGCACGGGTCCTCGACGGGCTCGGGCGCGCGGCACAGGCGTACGGTGTGCCGGTGCTGGGCGGGCACACCCAACTCGGTGTCCCCGCGGCACTGTCCGTGACCGCGCTGGGCCGGACGGACCACCCGGTGCCCGGCGGCGGCGGACGGCCCGGACACGCGGTACGGCTCACCGCCGACCTGGGCGGCGGCTGGCGCACGGGCTACCAGGGCCGCCAGTGGGATTCGTCCACCCACCGCCGTACGGACGAACTGCGCGCCATGACCGGCGCGGTGGCCGCCGCCCGACCCGCCGCGGCGAAGGACGTGTCGATGGCCGGCATCGCCGGCACCCTCGGCATGCTCGCCGAGGCGAGCGGATGCCGCGCCGTCCTCGACGTGGCCGCCGTACCCCGCCCGAGGGCCGTGCCCATGGGCGACTGGCTCACCTGCTTCCCCGGCTTCGCCATGCTGACGGCCGACGAGCCGGGCGCCCCACCGCTGCCCGCCGGACCCGCCACGGGGGCCGTGTGCGGGGAACTGACCCAAGGACAAGGCGTCGGGCTGCGCTGGCCCGACGGAGAGATCACCGAAGCGGTCGCGGCCACCGTGACCGGAATGGGGACCGCATGACCACCCTGCGCATGGCCGCCGTCGCCGCCGAGTTCGGCCGCGACCTCGAAGAGGACTTCTCGATCACCGAGCGGCTGATCAAGGAGGCCCGGGCCGACGGCGTACGCCTGCTCGCCCTGCCCGAAGCCTGTCTCGGCGGCTATCTGCTCAGCCTCGACAACACCGCGCCAGCCCAGGCGGGGGAACTCGACGAGGGTCCGCCCGCGCTCGCCCTCGATGGCCCCGAGGTCCGGCGACTGGCCGCGCTGGCGGGCGAGATGACCGTCGTCGCCGGTTACTGCGAGGCCGGCGTGGACGGACGGCGCTACAACAGCGTGGTGTGCGTCAACGGCGACGGCGTCCTCGGCAACCACCGCAAGGTTCACCAGCCGCTCAGCGAGGACGCCAGCTACGCCTCCGGCGACCGCTTCCACGCCTTCGACACACCGGTCGGCCGGATCGGCATGATGATCTGCTACGACAAGGCGTTCCCGGAGTCGGCGCGCGCCCTCGCGCTGGACGGTGCGGAGATCGGCGTGGTCGTCTCGGCCTGGCCGGCCGCGCGCACCAACCCCACCACCGATCTCACCGATGACCGCTGGAAGCGGCGCTTCGACCTGTTCGACAGGGCCCGCGCCCTGGAAAACCAGATCGTATGGGTCTCCGCCAACCAGGCCGGCACGTTCGGGTCGCTACGCTTCGTCGGCAGCGCCAAGGTCGTCGACCCCGGCGGTGACATACTCGCGGACACCGGTGTCGGCGCGGGCCTGGCGGTCGCCGAACTCAACGTCGCCCAGGCCCTGGAGACCGCTCGCCGCTCCATGGGCCACCTGCGCGACCGGCGCCCGGAAACCTACACGTACGCAGGAGCAGTCAGCGCATGAGCACGATCCGGATCGCGGCCGCCGCCGCCCACTTCGGCCGCGACCTGGAGTTCGACCTGGCCCGTGTCGCCAAACTCATCGATGACGCCCGCAAGTCGGGCGCCGGGCTGCTCGTGCTGCCCGACGCGGCCCTCGGCGGCTATCTCGCCGATCTGCGCCACCCCGACCCGGAGGCGCTTCCCCCGGCCCTCAAGCCCGACGATCCGCTGATCCTGGAGGTCGCCCGGCTGGCCGCCGAGATGGTGGTCTGCGTCGGCTACTGCGAGGACGGCGGCGACGAGCGCTACAACGCGGCCGTCTGCGTCAGCGGCGACGGCATCCTCGGCCGCCACCGCAAGGTCCACCTGCCCGCCGGGGAAACCGCCGCCTACACCCCCGGCGACCGCTTCGACGCCTTCGACACACCCGTCGGCCGCATCGGCATGCTCATCGACTACGATAAGACCTTCCCCGAGTCGGCCCGCTCCCTCGCCCTGGACAGCGCCGAGATCCTCGCCTGCCTCTCCGCCTGGCCCACCAGCATCACCAACCGCGCCCCGCGCATGGCCCAGGACCGCCAGGCCAAGCTCTTCGACCTGTACGACCAGGCACGCGCCGCCGAGAACCAGGTCGTCCTCGCCTCCTCCAACCAGACCGGCGCCATGGGCGGCATGCGCTTCCTCGGCCAGTCCAAGGTCGTCGGCCCCGGCGGCGACATCCTCGCCCGCACCTGGGCCAAGGCCGGCCTCGCCGTCGCGGAGGTGGACGTGTCCGAGGAGATCGACCGCGCCCGCCGCATCCTGCGCCATCTCGACGAGCGCCGCCCGGCGGCCTACCGGGAGAACCCCTCATGACGTACCGGACCCCCTCATGCCGTGCCGGGAGGACCCTTCGTGAAGATCGCCCTGCTGAGCTACTCCACCAAGCCCCGTGGTGGCGTCGTCCACACTCTCGCCCTCGCCGAGGCCCTCGCCGCCACCGGGCAGGACGTCACGGTCTGGTCCCTGGGCAGGGGCGGCGACGACGGCTTCTTCCGCGCGGTCGACCCGGATGTGCGCGTACGGATCGTGCCGTTCCCCGACGGACCCGCGGCGGAGACCGTCGGGGAACGCATCCTGCGCTCCATCGCCACCCTCCGCGACGCCTTCGACCCCACCCCGTACGACGTCATCCACGCCCAGGACTGCATCAGCGCCAACGCGGCCGGCCGCTGCGTCCGCACCGTGCACCACGTCGACCACTTCACCACGCCCGAGCTGGCGGCCTGCCACGAGCGCGCCATCGTCGAGCCGTACGCCCACGTCTGCGTCTCGCGTTCGGTCGCCGACGAACTCGCCCAGGGCTGGGGCCTGAAGGCGGAGGTCATACCCAACGGCGTGGCGTATGACCGCTTCGCCGTCACCGACCCGGCGGCCCGCGCTGCCTGGCGAACCCGCCTCGGCCGCTACGTCCTCACCGTCGGCGGCATCGAACCCCGCAAGGGCTCCTTGGACCTCCTGGAAGCGTACGCGCTCCTGCGTGCCGACCACCCGGACGTGCGGCTGGTGATCGCGGGCGGCGAGACCCTCTTCGACTACCGCGACTACCGCGCCCGCTGGGAGGAGCGCGCCGCCGAACTCGGCCTCGAACCGGTCGTCCTGGGCCAGGTCCCGGAGGACGATCTCCCGCCGCTCGTCGGCGCCGCAGAGGCGTTCGCGTTCCCCTCCGTCAAGGAAGGCTTCGGCCTGGCCGCGATGGAGGCCCTCGCCGCGGGGGTTCCTCTGGTGGTCCGCGACCTGCCCGTCCTGCGTGAGGTGTTCGGCGCTTCCGCCCGCTTCGCCGACACCCCCCGGGACCTGGCCGACGAGCTCGGCACGGCGCTCACGAACGGCGACCCCGAACGCCGCACGGCGGGCCGAGAGCTCGCCGCAGGTCACACCTGGGCCGCCGCAGCCCAGCGCCACCTGAACTTCTACCGCACGCTGCGCTGAACGGCCAGACGACCAACGCCTCATGCTCGGAACGCGAGATGTGTGCCGGGTGGAGGGATGCGCCGTCGCGCGGGACTGCTAACGCGCCGCACGATGTGCGGAACGTCCGACGTAGTCCGGGAGGCACGGCGGTGGGCGGTGGAAAGTGACGGCCAAGCGACCAAAAGGGCGCACGTTCAGCTGGACGCGGTGGCGGCGGATGCCGCGTTCGCGGACTCACTTGGACTCCCACTTCTTGTCACCGCCGTACAGGAAGGTGGCCAGCGCACCGCGCGAGGGTGCTCTCGCCAAGGCGGGCAAGGGATTCGACGAGCTGTCAGTCCTGGACCTGAACGAGGCCTTCGCCACCCACGTGCTGGGCTGCGTGGCCGAATGGCCCGAGTTCGACCCGGCAATTCTCAACCTGCAGGACGGCGTGATTGCCCTCGGCCACCCGCTCGGCGCCTCCGGCGCCCGCCTCGCCGGCACCGTGGCCACAGCTCGCCCGCAAGGGCGGCGGCATCGGCGTCGCCACCCTCTGCATCGGCGTCCGCCAGGGGCCTCGCCCTCCTCGTCGAACCTTGAGCACTCCGCTGGAAGTCCGGAGCGCATACCGCCAGCCGACTGTGGCTGGCCGCACCCGCAGGGCGTAGCCGCACAGCCCCGAGCCCCGCACGGGAGGACAGCAGGAGAGCCACCTGGCCACCGGTTCCGAGGCCACCGGCCAGGAGGCTCCCCACACCGACGCCATCACGAAAGGGACGTCTGCCATGAACCCTAGCCCCCACAAGGCCCGCACGGGCCGGGAACGGTTCACCGTAGCCCTGCACTGGATCACCCACCGACGGCGCGTCGCCCTGGCGCATCTGCCGCGCGGCGCATGCTACGGCGTCGGAACGGGGGTGATCGGCCTCGCCTTCGTCTGGATGGAGCGCCTGATCTGACCCATCCCGAACGGCAATTCGGCGTCGGTGCTTCGCAAAGGCGGCCCCCGTCGGGCACGCACTCCATCCCACCGAACGCGGACCGCTCGCCGACCTCACGACCGAGCTGCTGAACACCGGACGCCCGGCGGGCACAGGTGTACTCACCCGCTCCGAACTTGCCGTGCGCCAGGCGGCTCGAAGTGCGGTGACTGCTGGCTGGTCTGAGGGGCGCCGCAGTGAGGTGCCGCTCTGCCTGCGCCCGCCCGACGGACGGACAGAGGCTGAGGCGCGCCTTGGTCATGGCGGTGCTGTGGGTCGGGGCCGGGACGCTTGTGGCGTCCCGGCCCGCCGCGTTCCTCTGTCAGGAGGCGGACAGCTCGCTCCGGACGGTGCGGGCGGCGGCGACCAGGTTCTCCAGGGAGGCTCGGGTCTCGGGCCAGGAGCGGGTCTTCAGGCCGCAGTCGGGGTTGACCCAGAGCCGTTCAGCGGGAATGGCTTTCAAGCCGGTGCGCAGCAGTTCTGCAGCCTCCTCAACGCTCGGCACGCGGGGGGAGTGGATGTCGTAGACCCCCGGCCCGACTTCGCGTGGGTAGCCGCGAGTAGCGAGTTCGCGGGCGACCTGCATATGAGAGCGGGCGGCTTCCAGGCTGATGACGTCGGCGTCGAGGTCGTCGATGGCCTGGATGATGTCGCCGAACTCGGCGTAGCACATGTGGGTGTGGATCTGGGTGTCCGGCCGTACGACGGCGGTGGTGAGCCGGAACGCCTTCGTGGCCCACGCCAGGTAGGCCGGGCGGTCGGCGGCCCCCAGGGGCAGGGTCTCGCGGAGGGCGGGTTCGTCGACCTGGATGACCGAGACGCCGGCGGCCTCCAGGTCGTGTACCTCGTCGCGCAGGGCGAGGGCGACCTGCCGGGCGGTGTCGCCGAGCGGCTGGTCGTCGCGGACGAAGGACCAGGCGAGCATGGTGACCGGGCCGGTGAGCATGCCCTTGACCGGCTTCTCGGTGAGCGACTGGGCATACCTGGTCCAGCGCACCGTCATCGGCTCGGGGCGGGAGATGTCGCCGGCGAGGATGGGCGGACGGACGTAGCGGGTTCCGTAGGACTGGACCCAGCCGTGCTGGGTGGCGAGGTAGCCGGTGAGCTGCTCGGCGAAGTACTGGACCATGTCGTTGCGTTCAGGTTCGCCGTGCACCAGGACGTCGATGCCGGTCTTCTCCTGGAAGGAGATCACCTCCCGGATCTCGGCCTTGATGCGCTCCTCGTAGTCGGCAGTGTCGATGCGGCCTGCGCGCAGGTCGGCACGGGCGGTGCGCAGCTCGCCGGTCTGCGGGAAGGAGCCGATGGTCGTAGTGGGCAACAGCGGCAGGCCGAGGCGGGCGCGCTGGGCCGCGGCGCGTTCGGCGTACGGCTGGGACCGGCGAGCGTCGGCGTCCGTCACGGCCTCGGTGCGGGCCCGCACGGCCGGGTCGCGGGTGATCGGTGAGGCGGCTCGGGAGGCGAGTGCGGCGCGGTTTGCGGTGAGTTCGCCAGTGATGGTGTGGATGCCCCGGGAGAGGCCCTTGGCGAGGGTGACGATCTCGGCGGTCTTCTGCCGGGCGAAGGCCAGCCAGCGCAGGATCTGCGGGTCAATGTCCCGCTCGGCCGTGACGTCCAGCGGAACGTGGAGCAGGGAACAGGAGGCGGCGACATCGACCCGGTCGGCGAGCCCGAGGAGTGTGCCGAGAGTGGACAACGACTTCTGGAGGTCGTTGATCCAGATGTTGCGGCCGTTGACCACGCCGGCGAGCAGCCGCTTGCCGGGCAGTCCGCCGACGGAGGCCAGGGCGTCCAGGTTGGCGGTAGCGGCCTCGGTGAAGTCCAGGGCGAGACCTTCGACCGGAGCCTTGGCCAGGATCGGCAGGGCATCGCCGAGGCGGTCGAAGTAGGAAGCGACGAGCAGCTTGGGCCGGTCGGTGAGGGCGCCCAGGTCGCGGTAGGCGCGCTCGGCGGCGTTCAGGTCGGCCGGGGTGCGGTCCTGGACGAGGGCGGGCTCGTCGAGCTGCACCCACTCGGCGCCGGCCGCGCGCAGGTCGGCGAGCACTTCCGCGTATGCGGGCAGCAGCCGGTCCAGGAGGGTCAGCGGCTGGAAGTCGGCGGGCACGCCGGGGGCGGGCTTGGCGAGCAGGAGGTAGGTGACGGGGCCGACGAGTACAGGCCGGGCCGCGAGGCCATGGGCGAGGGCTTCTTTCAGTTCGGCAACCTGCTTGGTGGAGTCGGCCGCGAAGACGGTGTTGGGGCCCAGTTCGGGGACCAGGTAGTGATAGTTGGTGTCGAACCACTTGGTCATCTCCAGTGGTGCGACATCCTGGGTGCCGCGGGCCATGGCGAAGTAGCCGTCGATCGCGTTGGCGTCGACGGCGGCGCGGTGCCGTTCTGGGATCGCGCCAACCATGACGGTGGTGTCGAGGACGTGGTCGTAGTACGAGAAGTCGCCGGTGGGCACCTCGTTGACGCCAGCATCGGCGAGCTGCCGCCAGTTGCTGCGGCGGATTTCGGCGGCGGTGGCATGGAGGGCGTCAGCGGTGACGCGGCCCTTCCAGTAACCCTCGATGGCCTTCTTCAGCTCCCGGTCGGGGCCCTGGCGGGGGTAACCGTACACGGTGGCTCGTGCTGCAGCGGCTGATGTCACGGAGATCTCCTTCGCGAGATTATTCCCTGAGATCCCGGAGACGGGACGAAAGCGCGAAGGGGATGACGAACCGTCCGGCAACGGCCCGCGTGGTTGGCACGGTCGTTCCGTCCGGTGTGTACGCCGACCCGCCCTCGAGGTCACCGGGATGTCCGCGCACGGATCGGTCTGCGCGCGGGCAGTTGGCAGGTCTTCGGACTTGCGGGCACGTCCTCCTGCCGGAGGACACCTACTGGCCGTCGCTTCCCAGACCCGTACGTCGGACCCAGTGCGTATGACGGCGGTCGTTCCCGCTCACCGCTGCGGGGCAGTCCCGGATTCCCACCGGGTTCCCTCTTACGACGCATCCCGCCTGGCGGACGGGGCGAACCAGCTGCTGCGGCCAGCCTACGGGGTAGCGCCATGTACAGAAGAACACCGTCCAGAATCCGAAAGTGAGGGAGAGCTCGTCGAAGGAACCACAGCGAGGGGCTGGAAGTGCCGCACTCATGCTTCCCGCCCCTCTCTCCATCGCGCCGCGCGGGCACCCCAGCAGCGGTGCGGGCCCCTCAGCCTATGTCGCGACCATCCGCTGGAACAGCGGAGGCGGAGGCCGCGTGCTCGGGCCCTCGGCCGGCAGAATTGGGAAGCTGTTCTAGAACCCGCAGGGCAAGGGCTACAAGGACGGCGAGCTGTGGCCAGCCATGCAGCGCCCGACCTGACGCCCGGACATCCGCGCCGCCGTCATCTCCAAGGCCCGGGTCAACATGCACCGCAAGATGTTGAAAATGGTGGAGTTCACCGGCCTGTACCCGCTGGCGGTGCTCTCCGACTACATCGTCTACCCCTCACCCGGCCCGAGCCCGCTGGACTTCCTGCCCTACGCGGAGTCCGGCAAGCCCAACCCCGGAGCCTTCCGCCTCGGGCCCACGCCCGGCCTGGCGAAGCTGGAGGGCGTCCAGTCGATGCAGTGGGCGGTCGACCTGATGAAGCAGGGCCTCAACCCCGCCCGCCACATCAAGGGCAGCGACGCCGTGCTTGACGAAGGCGAGTAACCGTGGCCGCCCACACCACCCCCGGCACCCGCCGCCCGCGGCTGGCGTGGAGAGGGATCGGATGCCGGACCGCCTCCAGCCGCGCGCGGAGGCCCTGGAGCCTTTCCGCACACGCGGGTGGAACCGCGAGCACCGGCCCCGGACACTGTCCGGTCGTACCGCGCTCGAGGCATGTCCGGCCGATCCGATGCCGTCTGCGGTGTTCCCGACGCCGGTCTGGGCTTCCTCCCCGGAGACGACGGCCGGATGCGGGAGCTGACGAGTCACTGGGAGCATGCCGACTGCACCGGTGCCCTCTATCTCTCGGCGGAACGGTTTCCGGGCGAAGGCGGCCCGCAGTCAGCGCCGCCAGGCCCCTCATTCACTATGTGTGACTGTTATTCACTCGCATGGCTACGCCGTAGTGCCGCGTTCTTCACTCGAATGCAGTGTGGGCAGGAGTCTCTCCCCTCACCTCAGAGGAAGAAGGGTCATGAAGCACATACGACGCACAGCTGCCCGGAGGGCCCTCCCCCTGGCCGTCCTGCTCCCCGCGGCCGCCTTGATGACCGCCGGTCCCTGCCTGGCGTCCGAGAGCGGAGGCGGTACGACTCCCACGGGCGCTACGTCCACAGGTGCCAAACCGACAGTTGTACTGGTGCACGGCTATTGGGCGGACGCCTCCGGCTGGGACCGGATCGTCCAGGCACTGCAGAACCAGGGCTATCCCGTGGTGGCCACCGCCAACCCTCTACGCAGCCTCTCCGGCGACGCCGACTACCTTGCCGCCCAGCTGAAGGCGATCGAGGGCCCCATCGTCCTGGTCGGCCACTCCTACGGAGGAGCCGTGATCACCAACGCGGCCGCCGGCAACCCCAACGTCGAGTCCCTCGTCTACATCGCAGGGTTCGCGCCAGACAAAGGCGAGACGGCCTTCCAGCTCGCTGCCAAGTACCCGGGCAGCCGGGTGACCGACGACCCCAACGCCCCGGTGCCGACCGCCCTGAATGCCGTACCGCTCGGCGGCGACCCCACGAACGTGGACCTGTATCTCAAACCGGAGAAATTCGCTGACGTCTTCCTGAGCAACCGGCTCGACGCCAGCCGCTCACAGGTACTCGCCGCCACCCAGCGGCCCGCGACCGCCGCCTCCGGCAACGAGCCCACGCAGTCCGTCGCGTGGAAGACCATCCCGTCCTGGTATCTCGTCGCCACCGACGACCGCACCATAGGCACCGACAATCTGCGTTTCATGGCGAAGCGGGCCAAGGCCACCACCGTCGAGGTCAACGCACCGCACGCCGTCATGGAGACCAACCCGGACGACGTCACCAAGCTGATCCTCCAGGCCTCTGGCGACGCTCGGCCGAGCCTTGCCCAGACCGGTACCAACGGGCGGACCGCGCTCCTCGGAGGTGCCGCGCTGCTCACCGTCGCCGCTGGCACGGCCATCGTGATCCGCGCCCGCCGCACCTGAGGACCACGGACGACAGCGGTGCTAAAAGCCCTGAACGGGTAAGCGGGGTCCCGCGGGTGACGGTTCGTACCCGCCGGGACACCGCCCACGATGATCTGGTGTGGGTGGGTGGGGCGTAGGCCGGGACCAGTTGCCCCATCATCCTGCGAGATCACCCCGTGGGTTGTTCTCCGTCGAGGGTGTATCCGTTCATTGCAGCACGCCGTGACCGGGCCGATCCAGCAGCCTTCCGTTCAGGTTCCATGCCGACGGTCGACTTCCTTGTACTCGTCCACTGTGGGCTTGGACAACTGTGTGCCCGGCCCGTAGAAGCCACGACTGAGTCTCCCGCCGGGTGGGGGACCAACGAGACGCTGAACGTGAACATGGTGGAGCCGGAGCTGGTGGTGGTCGGCGTCGACGTCGCCCGCGACAGCGGCGGCCGGTGGAGGCACGCCGCGCGCGGCCACCGGGCGCGCCCCGACGTCGCCCCCCGGGCGAGGCGCCACCGTTCGAACAGTGAGCGCTTTCAGCGTTGCCTCTCCAGGACGAGGACAGCAATCCGGCACGGCCCCGGCCTCAGCGGAACGACCTGGAACGCCGAAACCTCCATGTCGCACGGGGCCCTAGGGTCGGTCGAGGAGCCGCTCGAACGCCAGCCGTCCGCCTTCCCAGACGATGAGCTCCCCGTCGAGGACTGTACGGTCCGGGAGCTGCGCGGCGGCCGCGCGCAGTTCGGGGAACGCGTCGGCGAGCGGTGTGCCCTGCCGGGAGCGCGGGACGAGGTTTCCGCGGTTCCAGGACAACTGCGCGCGCCATCCGTCGAACTTCACCTCGGCCGCCCATCCCGGGGGAACGGTGGGGCCGGGGCGGCGGCGAGCATCGGCTCAGGCAGGGTCCACATGAGCGCGCGCTTCCCCGCAGGGGGTCAGCCGTCCACATAGCCGAGTTCGGTGTCCGGGCGGCAGTGCGGGCACGACCTCCTCCAGGAAGCGGAGCAGCGCGAGACGCGACGACCCCTTGACATCGCTCATCATTCGATTCTGCGATGTGCTAGCCACACGGCCACACCCCGTGGAAGGGGGCTCCGACCTCGGGCTGAGCCCGGCGCAGCGAGCCGAGCAGGCCCGGGCGCCGACCTCGTCGGTCACGGCTCCTGCTAGCCAGGTGCGTCGACGAGAGCCTCGAAGTCCCGGGGCAGTTGGGACATCACCTGGCGGAACTCGCCATCACTGACCGCGTCCCTCAGGGTGTTCAGTTCCGCCCGTACGCCCTCGCGGGCCTCGTGCGGGCTCACGTCTGCTCGGCTGCTCACGCGATTGATGAACTCTTCGAGTCCGAAGGACTCGGCCTGCGGAGTGGGAGAGACCAGCGGTTCCTGCAGCGGCTTGGGCAGTTCGGACGCGAGGTCCTCCGCTTCACCCCGGGTGAGCCGCTCGGCCAGGGTTTCCAGGGTGGCCCGGGTGAGGCGCTCCGCCTTCTCCGGGGGGACAGGGGCACGCCGGTGGATGGTGTCGATGAAGGTGTTGTAGTCCATATGCCGTTCCCTTTCCGAAGCTTTTCAACTGCCTGGCGTGGGACCTGAGGCAGCCGCTGAAGGGGTGCGTCGTGCGTGGAGGGCTGACGCGCGTCACGCGGTGCGTGCGTCTCAGCAGAAGCCATTTCCATGCTCCGGATGCGGGCCGCACCCTGCCTGCTCCCGACGGGCGGAAATGCGGTGGGCTCCATGGGCCTCCGAGCACAAGGCAGACGGTTTCCGCCGCGACACAGGGGGCACCGTCGGCGGTCTGCCTGATGCGCGTCAGGGCGCTGTGCCGTTGTTCCCTCGGCCGGCATGCGTGCGGCGGCCGGCGTGGCGGCCCTCCCAGGTCCCGGCGACGCTCCCCGAGATCGCGGCGGACCTGCGCGCAGCCGCCCGGGCGGTGGGGGCTGCGCGGCTGGTGCTCGTTTTACTGGCATGTTCACTCATGTGAATCGACCGCCCCACTTGTGTGCCTGGCCCCGCTGTGCACTGCGCAGCCTTGCTGTGCGGGGTCCACGACCGGGACCCCGGTGGCACACCGTGCCGGCAGACAGCACAACAAGGGGACGCCCTGGAAGTATGGGCACTTGGAGCAAGTGGGAAGACTTCGGCGGCGCGATCTTGTCGGCGCCGAGCGTGGCGTCACGGACGGAGCGACCGCATAAACGTGGTGGTGGCGTGCGGAACGAGGAACCAGATCGTGCGCCGACTGGTACGGCCACGGCGCCCGCTCCCCGCTGTGCGACCACTGCGACAAGGTGGCCGTGCGGAAGTGGGGCGAGCCGCTGCGCGCCGCCCGGGCCTGAGGGCTGCGAGCACCACGGCCCGGGTAGCTCGCGGCGGGTGTGGGTGGAGCTGCCAGGTGGGACAGAAGGGGGCGCGAGGATGCCCGGCCGGCCCGCAACCGTGGCTGCCTGACTGGGCTTACGGAGCCCGGTGGATGCGATCAACGCCCGGTGGGCGGCGTCTTCAGGCTCCGGTGAATCCGCGTGCCGCGTGTTGCGCGGCCAGCCGCACCGGTGCGTTCGGGGCGCCGTAACCCCGGTAGGCGCCTTCCCGCTGGACGAGCTCGAAGAAGACCCGGCCGACGGTGTGCGTGTAGCAGTGACGGAAGGTGCCCTGCGCGTCGAGGTCGTAGAGGATGCCCAGCTCCTGGTACGTCTCCAGCTCGCCGTCGGCGAACTCGAAGCGGGCCGCGAGGTCGGCGTAGTAGTTGTCGGGGATCGGCAGCAGCCTGCCCCCGGCCGCACGGTAGGCGCGGGCGGCGCCGACCACGTCGTCGGTGGCCAGCGCGATGTGCTGAGCGTGCGCGGTGTCGTCGACGGGTGCCGCGCCGACGGTCAGCACGATGCGGACGGCGCCGTCGTCGGTGGTGACGGCGCGGCTGCGCAGCAGGCCGTAGGGGTCGGCGACGTCCACGCTCTCCTGCGGCCGCAGCCCGAGGACGGCGCGGTGGAAGAGCACCGCTTCGTCGAACTGGTGCCAGGGCTGGGTGAGGGAGAGGTGGTCGACGCCCCACCCGGCGTCATCGTCGGGAGCGGACCCGGCACCCTCGACGTATCCGAAGTCCGCTCGCCAGTCGGGCAGTCGGGGATGTCCGGTGGCGCAGAAGAACAGCTCCGTGCCGTCGGGTGCGGCGACCGCTTCCAGCGGGGCGTCCTCGGGACTCCGGCGGCGTGGCAGCACCGGTGCCAGCAGGGCCTCGGCGCGGTGGGCGGTGGCGGCGGGATCGGGTGTCTCCAGGCCGACGGCGGCCAGCCGGGTGCCCTCGCGGCGCTCGGCCGGTCCGGTGTTGACCAGGATGCGGGCGTCGCCCCGCTGCCACAGGTCGACGGGCTTGCCCCGGTGCCGTGCGGTCCGGGCGAAGCCCAGCGCGCCGAGCACGGCCGAGACGGGTGCGGCGTCGGGCGTGACCAGTTCGGCGAAGGCGACCCCGATGGGCGCGGTGGGTGCGGGCGGTGCGGCGGTGCCGACCTGTTCCTGGAGGACCAGCAGCGAGCGCCGGGCGTCCACGGCGGTGCGCCCGGCGTCGGACTGCCGGAAGACGTCGTTGAAGACTTCCAGGGACAGGGGCCCGGTGTACCCGGCGCGCAGGACGTGCCGCAACAGTCCGGCGAGGTCGAAGCCGCCCTGGCCGGGGAAGCAGCGGTAGTGGCGGCTCCACTGCAGGAGGTCCATTCCCAGCAGCGGGGCGTCGGCCAGCTGGAGGAAGAAGATCTTGTCGCCGGGGATGTCCTCGATCCCCTCGATGTCCTTCGGGTCGCCGTACCGGGACAGGATGTGGAAGCTGTCCAGGCAGGTGCCGAGCGAAGGGTGCCCGGCGGCCTCGACGACGCGCCAGGCGTGGTCGTAGGTGTTGATGTGCCGGCCCCATGCGAGCGCCTCGTAGGCGACGCGGATGCCGTGGTCCTGGGCCAGGTCGGCCAGCCTGCCGAGTTGCTCGGCGGCGAGGGCGTCGTCGTCCAGGGCTTGCGGGGAGACGTTGGAGCACACCAGGACGGTGTCCGCGCCGAGCCTGCCCATCAGCTCGAACTTGTGCCGGGCGCGGCGCAGGGCGCGGGCGAAGTCCTCCTCGGGCAGTGCCTCGACGTCCCGCATGGGCTGGTAGAGGTCGATGGTGAGTCCGAGGTCGGCGCAGCGGGCGCGGATCTCCTCAGGCGTGAGGGGGGAGGCCAGCAGGTCGTTCTCGAAGATCTCGACGCCGTCGAAGCCGGCCCGGGAGGCGGCCGTGAGCTTTTCGGTGAGGGAGCCGCTGAGGGAGACGGTGGCGATGGACGTGCGCATGTCGGTACCTCTTCCTACTTCGCGCCCACGGCGCCGGCCAGGTCGGTGATGTCGGCGAGCATCCGAGCGGCGTCCGCTTCCCGCCCGGTGAACAGCTGGAACGCGTCCGCGGCCTGGAAGACGGCCATGCCGCCGCCGTCGAGTGTCCTGCAGCCCCGGGCGCGTGCGGTGCGCAGCAGTTCGGTCTCCAGTGGGCGGTAGACGACCTCGGCGACCCACAGCCCGGGATGGAGAAGTTCGGCGGGCAGCGGCAGCCCGGGGTGTGCGGCCATGCCGGTGGGGGTGGCGTGGACGATGCCGTCGGCGGTGGTCAGCAGCCCGGGGAGCCGGTCGGCGGCGGCGTGGGCGGCGCGGCCGTGTCCGAAGTGCCGGTTCAGCGAGGCGGCGAGGCCGGCGGCCCGGTCGGGCACGGCATCGACGACAGTGACGTGGCCGGCGCCGAGGTTGAGCGTGGCGTGGGCCACGGCCGCGCCCGCGCCGCCCGCACCGAGCTGCACGATCCGCTCCAGGGGTGCGTCGGGCAGTCCGCGGGCGAAGGACGCGGCGAAGCCGGTGACGTCGGTGTTGTGGCCGGTGGTGCGGCCGTCGTCGTCGAACACGACGGTATTGACGGCTCCGAGCGCCTCCGCCTGCGGAGCGAGGGCGTCCAGGTGCCCGATGACGTGCTGCTTGCACGGGTGGGTGATGTTCAGGCCGTCGAAGCCCAGGTCCCGGGCGGCGCGCAGCAGGTCGCCCACGGCTTCGGGCGGGACAACGAGGGCGTCGATGTCGATCAGCCGGTACACGTAGCGCAGACCCTGCCGGTCGGCCTCCCGCTCGTGCAGTGCGGGGCTGAGCGACGGGCCGATGCCGGAACCGATCAGTCCGACGAGATACGAGTCCTTGGCCACCGGGGAACGACCTCCTGAACGGCTCGGGCTGGCACCCGGGCGGTTAATGTACGAACCAGTACGTTAGTCATATCAGGAGGTCGCGTCCGACGGGAAGAAGGCAGGGGAAAGTAGGAGCCTTCTACAATCACCGACAGGCCCCGCCCGCAGCCGAAGGAACCTGATGACCAGCGTCGACGAACCGGCACGAACCGGCGCGCGCACACGCGACGCCGCCCGCACCCAGGCCGAGATCCTCGACGTCGCGACGCGGGAGTTCGCCCGGGCCGGCTACGACGGGGCCCGTGTCGACGAGATCGCCGCACAGACCCGCACCACGAAACGGATGATCTACTACTACTTCGGCGGCAAGGAACAACTGTTCACGGCCGTGCTGGAGCGGGCGTACGGCGTGATCCGGGAAGCCGAGCAGGAACTCGACGTCGACCACCTGGACCCGCTGGCCGCCATCCGGCGCCTGGCCGAACTGACCTTCGACCATCATGAGCGGCACCCCGACTTCATCCGCCTGGTCAGCATCGAGAACATCCACGACGCCGCGCACATCGCATCCTCGGAGATGCTGGCCAGCATCGGCTCCCCGGCACTTGACGTGATCCGCCGCATCCTGGAGGAGGGGCAGCGCACCGGCCTTTTCAGGGCCGACGTCGACGCCGTCGACCTGCACGCCATGATCAGCTCCTTCTGCTTCTTCCGCGTCGCCAACCGGCACACCTTCGGTGCCCTGTTCGGCCGCGATCTGGTCGCCCCGGAGCAGCGGGAACACTACCGGGCGATGCTGGGCGACATGGTGATCGCCTACCTGACGGCGGAGCGTACGGCGGTCTGAGCCGCCCGGCAGCGGGGGCGGCGGCACCTCTTGACAGGCGGGAAACCTACGCGCAACATCCCTTCCCAGCCGCGACTAACTACCCAGTGGGTTAATTAGCGTGCCTCAACCCCTCCGCTCTCTCCGCCTACGGTGGAGTTTCCCGAAGGAGCACGGCGTGTCAGTCCCCGCCTCCGCGCCCCACGACGCCGCACCGCCCGGTCAGCCGAAGAAGGCGGCACTGGCCGCCTGGATCGGCAGCGCGCTCGAGTACTACGACTTCTTCATCTACGGCAGCGCGGCCGCGCTGATCTTTCCCGACGTCTTCTTCGACGAGTCCGACCCGGCCACCGCGACCCTGCTGTCACTGGCCACCTTCGGAGTCGCGTACGCCGCCCGCCCGGTCGGCGCGTTCTTCCTCGGCCACATCGGCGACCGCATGGGCCGCAAGAAGATCATGGTGTTCACGCTGATCCTCATGGGCGTGTCGACCTTCGTCATCGGCTGTCTGCCCACCCGCGACCAGGTCGGCACCCTGGCCCCGGTCCTGCTGGTGCTGTGCCGTGTCCTGCAGGGCATATCAGCGGCCGGCGAGCAGGCCAGCGCCAACTCCATGACCCTGGAACACGCTCCGGCGCACAAACGCGGCTTCTACACCAGCTTCACCCTCAGCGGCACGCAGGGCGGCCAACTGCTCGCCACCCTGGTCTTCCTGCCCGTCGCCGCTCTTCCGGAGGAGCACCTGCTGGCCTGGGGCTGGCGCGTGCCGTTCTGGCTGAGCGTCCTGGTCGCGATCGTCGGTTACGTCATCCGCCGCAAGCTCGACGAGACGCCGGCCTTCGCCCAGCAGGCCGTCACGGAGGGTGTCGCGAAGATGCCGCTGGCCGTGCTGGCGCGCGATCACTGGGCGGACGTCCTGCGGGTGGTCGCGGGTGCGCTCATCGCCTCGGTCAGCACGATTTTCACGGTGTGGGCACTGGCGTACGCCACGAGTGACACGGTCGGCATGTCCCGTACGGCGATGCTGTGGGTGGGCGCCCTCGCCAACGTCGCCGCGCTCGCCGCGATTCCGCTGTGGGCGATGCTGTCCGACCGGATCGGCCGGCGTCCGGTGTACCTGATCGGCGCGGTCGGCAGCGCGGTGACGATGTTCCTGTACCTGTGGGCGATCTCCACCGGCTCCTACCCGCTGACGTTCCTGACCGGCATCGTCGCCTTCGGCGTCGTCTACAGCGCCGCGAACGGCGTGTGGCCCGCCTTCTACGGGGAGATGTTCTCCACCCGGGTCAGGCTGTCCGGCGTGGCGATCGGCACGCAGATCGGCTTCGCGGTGGCCGGGTTCGCGGTCACCTTCGCCGCGCAGATCGCGGGTCCGGACGGCGACAACTGGCTCGCGGTGGCGCTGTTCACGGCGGCGCTGTGCGTCCCGCCGGTGATCGCCGCGCTCTCGGCCCGCGAAACCCACAAGGTCTCCACGGAGGAGCTTGGCAAGCCGGCCCGCCGGAACGCGGCAGAGCCGGAGACCGTGACGGCCTGACGCCGTCCGCCCGGCCGCCGGCTCGAGTCGGCGGCCGGGCTCAGGCGGTCGCCCTGGGGTCTGCCGACCTCGCGGGCGACAGTCGTCAGGGCCCGGGCGTGCGGACCGAGCGGAGTGGATCGTACGTGCGGGGTCCGGCGACGACGGAACCGGCCGCCGCGCGCTCGGCGACCGAGGGGTGCGCCGGGCGTTTCGAGCCACCGCGACGGCGGAGCGCTGGTTCAAACACGCCGGCGAGGCGAGGCGGGCACCGGGGGCGCTGTGACGCAGCACGACAGTTCGCGAGCGAGTTGCCGGTGACGCTCCGTGCGGTGGCCCGGAGGAGCGGTTCTGTCCCCGCGTTGTGCAGGCAGTCCGGCTCTTCTGTTGGCGCGTGCGTCAGCGTCCCGGTCATGTGTGGGCGGGCTTCACGGAGGCCGGCTCGAAAGCTCCGGCTGTCGTGACTACGCGGGACAGGCGTACGCCTTCATGCCGAGTGGGTTGACGGTGGAGGTCATGGCAGGAACCCGGCAGGCCGTTGTCACGAACTACGCTGACATCCCCTTCCCACAGTCCAGGGAGCAGCGTGCCGCCGTCCTTCGCCTTCCGGACAACCAAGTACAGCCCTGCCGACCGCGACGAGCGTGGGCACTGCAACGGCGCTGAGGACACGGTGAGCGACCACGGGCCGGTCGAGGCGTCTTACTTGGAGGCGATCGCCGCCTTCGCGCAGGAGTCGGGCATCGACCGGCTGGAGATCCGTGAACCGGAGGTCACCGGCTTCGTCAACTTCGGCCTGGAGACGCCGGTTGACGGGCATGGCCTCGCTGAGCTGTTCCCGCACGGCCTCACCGGCTACTACGACGGTGCCGTGGTCTCGGTGCCGGTCGCGCCGGAGCTGGTCCGGGCCATGCTCCGTGACCGGGGCGCCTGGTGCCGGCTGGAGCAGCAGCGCACGTTCACCGTGCACGTCGGGTGGGATCAGTATGTGTACGTCGGCAGCGACCAGCCGTGCGAAGCAGCCGTCGTCCGGACCCGCGAGCTGGGCCTGTTCGCGGAACCGATCACGTCCTCGCCCTACGACGCAGACCTTGAGGAACCAGAGGTGACACAGGCTGCGGACGAGGAGTTCTGGGAACGAGTACGCGCTGAACTGGCCGCACCGCGGATGCTCCTCGTGGAGGAGACCTACCTCCGCAACGCCACCCGCTGGCACCGTCTCACCGAGAACAACCTCGATAGCGTCCGCGCCGCGCTCGGCCCACGCGCTCTCCTGACCGTCTGGCCCGACCTCACCCCTGATGTCGATGCAGTCCTTGCCGCGCTGCCCGAGGACGAGTCCGTGGACTTCGTCTGGGAGGCGGCGAACGGAACGATTCGCCATGTGACCGTCGATGAGACCCACCACCATCAGCTCACCACTTTGGCGGCAGGCGCGAGGGCGGCCTGCACCCTGCCCCTGGCCGTCGAGGAGCGTCACCCCCTGTTCCACGTTGCTCTACCTGACAGTGACGTCGTGCTGCGCGCCAGGTGGTGACCTGGTTCGCCATGTCCTGTCCACGGGTCGGCCCAACGCTGCTGCCTGGCTCCGCGGGTGATCCATCACCGCAACGGCCGTGTCGACGTTCGGCGCATCCTACGCGTCCGGTCTCCGCGCCCCCAGAAAAAGCGAACTCCGCATCCCTGAGGGAGAGATGCCGAACGAGGCTATTGCGAGTGCCACCCTGGCGCGGCAGAGAGCCGTCGGCACCGTGTCTGTCTCGGCTTCGCCTTGAAGAAATCACCCACCCCGGCACCGCGGGCGTGTACCCAACCGTCGTCATCCGCCCGGGCGTCGGGCTGCTGGGCGGCGGGACAGCTGTCGCGCGGCCCGTCACGCCTACGAGGCGGCTGGAGGCATCTGAGGCATCGGTCGAACTGCTCGCGGTGTACGACGTCGAGATGCGGCGCGGATGAGGCTGCGGTCATGGTCGGCGGTCCGGGCAGCTGTGCGTCCACGCGACTGAGGACCCTGGGCACTTCGGTGTCCGGGGCCCTCTGCGCTGTGCGGGGCCTCACCGGCTGTCTGAAACATCGGGCGCCCGATGTTTCGCCTCGACCGCGCAGCAACCCACGGTGAGATGACGCCGGTCCAGGAGGCAGGCATCCGGTGCCGTGCCCCCACCAGCCGTTCGGCGTGGGGCTGGGTGAGTTCCCGGCCACCGAAACGGTAGAACTCGTATCCGGCCGGCCGCAGCCGGCGGTCCTCGGCGACCCCGCGTACAGCCGCCGTGCGGCGGAGATCCACACGAGGCAGTGAGTCGCTGCACGAGGGATGGTGGGGGAAACTGATGAACATGAGCGTGGCTCCTCCGCGTTTCCAGGGAGTCGGCACACCGACTGCGGTGGTCGGGTGAGCCGGTTTCCCCTGGCCGTCCAGGAGTATCGCGGCCCGGCGGGCGGATCGGGGCATCACAACTGAAACGCTTCCCGCCGGGGCTGTGGACGATCCGAGCGGGAACGGCGCGCTCATCACAGTCGGTGCGGCCCACGACATGGCGTGGCCGCCCCAGGTTCAGGCCCTCGTCCACCCGCACACCCCTCTGCTCGCCGCGACGGGACGTATGACCCTTCAGCGTGGAAGGGGCCGGCTTCTCCACACGCGTGGAAGGCACTGGTCGCCNCGTGGAAGGCACTGGTCGCCAAGGAGGAAAGACATGCGTGATCGACGATGGGGCCGACCGGCTGCCTCCCCGTGGTCACGATCTGTTCCCGGGTGTCGGAGAACCTGATCACCTGACGCGGGGCGGGCGTGTGAAGGTCCGGGCCGTGGCTGCGCTACGGCGACTGCCGCTACTGGCCCGCCGTCGACACCGCAGCGCGGGAGATCAGTGGTGGCACGGACCGCCGCCGGCACGAGAAGGCGGAGGAACCCAACATCGATTGTCTGGCGATGCTCGCCGTGGTCTACGGGCCGCCGACCATGACCGCTGCGATTGATCTTGCCGTAGTCGCCCATCGCCGTGCAGCGAGACCTGATCCGCACCCGCTCCCTCCTTGGCACGGTTCCGGGCGGTGGCGTGTGCGGGCCGGGCCCTCGCGAAGGCAGCAGGCAGGGCTTCACCCGTATGCGAAGGAAGGAGCGGCGCATGAGCCCGCAGGACAAGAGCCATGACGACTTCGTCCCGCCGACGAACGGCCTGAACGAGAAGAATCTGGACCAGCTGGCGCAGGACCTTCAGCAGGTCCCCCAAGCGCACGGGCGGGTGCAGGATCTGCTGAACGCGGTCCTTCTGATCAGTCGGGAGCTGGACCTCAACCTCGTCCTGCACAAGATCATCGGCACCGCGCGGCGCCTGGTCGGCGCCCGCTACGGGGCCCTGGGCGTCCTCGGGCCGGACGGCGGGTTCACGGACCTGCTCACGTCCGGGGTCGGCGCGGACCTGACCGCTTGTCTCGGCGGCACCCTCCCGCACGGCACCGGTCTGCTCGGCACCCTGGTGCGTGATCCCCGGCCGCTGCGCGTGCAGGACCTGGCGAAGCACCCCCAGGCCGCCGGTTTCCCCGAGGGCCACCCGCGGATGACCACCCTGCTGGGGGTGCCCATCCGGGTCCGCAACACGGTCTACGGAAACCTCTACCTGACGGACAAGGCCGGCGGCGGCGCGTTCACGGACGACGACGAGGCCGTCGTCACCGGTCTGGCGAGTGCGGCCGGTGTGGCGATCGAGAACGCACGCCTGTACGAGCGGCTGTGCCGAGGGATCGAGGATTTCCAGCGGCGCCTACTGCCGCAGACGCCGAGTGTGGACGGCCTGGAGCTGCACGCGTACTACCAGCCGTCCACCGAGGCGCCGCGGGTCGGGGGTGACTGGTACGACTTCATCCGGATGCCCGATCGCGTGCCGTGCCTGATACTCGGCGACGTCATGGGGCACGGCGTCCCCGCCGCGGCAGCGATGAGCCAGATCAGCAACATGCTCCGGGTCATCGCCTTCGACCAGCAGCAACCGCCCAGCCGCATCCTGCACCGCCTGGACTCCGTCCTGCACGAACTGCACGGCGGCCCGATGGCCACCGTCATCATCGCCCGTCTCGAACCCGAGGGCACCGGCCGCCGCCTGCGATGGGCCAGCGCCGGCCACCTTCCTCCTCTCCTGGTCACCCCGGGCCACGAAGCCTCCTACCTGCACGCCGACACCGGCCTGCCGCTCGGCGTCGACCCCGACATCCCCCGCCGCGACCACGAACAGCACCTCCCTGCTGGAACCACCGTGCTGCTGCACACCGACGGCCTGGTCGAACAGCGCGGCGCATCCCTCGACGCCGGCATGGCCGAAGCCGCCGGCATCGCAGCCACCCGTGTCGGCGAATCCCTCCCCGACCTCGTCGACGCCCTCATCAGCGCCCGCGCCGGAACGTTCGAGGACGACGTCGCACTCCTCGCCGCCCGCATCTCCCCGAGCCCGGACCACAGTTGACCCCCGCCGGGGGGGGACACACATGCACTACCGGCCGGGGGGCGAGCCGCTCGCCCCCCACGCCTTGCCGGCGAGACCGGGCGAACCGAGGAGGGGGAAGGGCCTCGAAATCTTGCGGACGCAGCTGGTTCACCGCGGCGTCCATCAGCGGGCGTTGAGGGTTGAGGACCAGCCCCAACCCGCCGTCCGGTCCTCCCTCCCGTCCCGGTGGCGCTGGTTCGGGCTGCCATGCCTGGCCCCGGTCGTGGACGGTCTTTCGGGCCGGCGCGTGGCGGCCCGGGGGCCGGCTCGGCCGCGCCTGTCACCACGCCTGCCCAGCCGGCACCTTCACGCGCTGCCCCCCCCTCCTGCGTCAGGCCCGTGACGGAACAGCGGACGCCTTGTGAATATCACTGTCATCTGTTGTGCCCTTCACCACGGCGTGCCTGCAAAGCGGCAGGGCCGAGGCGGGTGGATATGACCCGTCGATGTGCTGAATTGTGCACCCACATCGACCAGCCAGAGGCTGAACTGCGTCGACAGTGGGGCGAGTCACCTGGTCGCGGACGACTTTATGATCATCTATGGACTCGCGTCGCTCTGTCCGTCCACCCGTTGCCGGTGATCCTTGACGATCGCGAACACAACCCGTTGATCGGCCGCGCGATGGGGATGCACATGAAGAAAGGTGGACTCCATGGCTCTCGGCCTGCTTCGACGGCGGCGCTCCCGCAGTGGCTCCGGTGCCGGACCGAGCTTCTCGGTCCCCTTGCCGCCTGCCGCGGGCGCGTTCGGCTTCGAGGTCGTCGATCCCTTCGGGCAGCCCCTGGGCGGAGCCGACGTCACCGTGACCGCGCTGGACAGCCACCGGGTGGTGACCCATGGCACCGCGGATCCCTACGGTTACTTCATGGCGACGCTGCCCCCCGGCTCCTACAGCGTGATGACCATGGCCGAGGGCCTGTCGCCCTCCCGCCAGAACCTCGACATCGCCGCCGGAGCGGCCCTGGCGCCGGAGCGTGTCACACTCCAGCACGCCCGCCAGCTGGAGCTTCCGACAGCCGGCACCTGGCTGTTCGACCCTCCGCACACCGCGATCCGGTTCATCGCCAAGCACGTGGGCATGGCCCATGTCCACGGCCGGTTCACCCGTTTCCAGGGCAGTATCCGCATCGCGCCGAACATGGACGACTCCCGTGTCTCGGTGCGCATCGACGCCTCCAGCATCACCACGGGCAACAACACCCGTGACAACCACCTGCGTTCCGCCGACTTCCTGGACGTCGAGCGCTACCCGTACATCGACTTCACCAGCACCCGGTTCGCTCACCGCGGCGGCTCCAAGTGGACTCTGCACGGCACGCTCACCATGCACGGCACCAGCCGGTCCGTCGGCCTCGACACCACCTACCTCGGGACGGTGAACGGCGGTTACGGCCAGGAACTGCGCTGCGCGGCACTCGCCAAGGCGGAACTGCACCGCGAGGACTTCACCCTCAACTGGCGCTCCATGCTCGCCCGCGGCATCGCCGTCGTCGGCCCCACCGTCCAGCTGGAACTGGACGTACAGGCGATGTACCGCACCCACGACACCCCCACGCCCCCGGAGTAGACCGCACACGGAGGCGTCTGACGTGGGCGCTGCGGTCCCGCCCTGGCCTCCCCGTGGTCCCGAGGGCACGGTTGCGGGCTGATCCCGCAGAGCACCCCCCGCATCGAGTCGGTCCCGCAGCCGCACAGCCGACCTCAGCACCGAGCGATCAGATGAGAAAGGGCTCAAGAGCATGAACATCTTCAGCCGTCGCCAGTCCGCCGTCGTCGAGCCGGCCCCGGCCTTCGGCACCGCCGCCGCGGAGCCCGCGCTCGATCCCGCGCTGCGCGCCCTGACCGGGCACTGGACCATCGATCGCCCGCACAGCCGGATCGGATTCTCCGTGCGGCACGCCATGGTGACGACGGTTCGGGGCGCCTTCACCGACTACGACAGCACGCTCTACTTCGACGGGGCGCAGCCCTCCCAGTCGCGGGCCGAACTCGTCATCCGGGTCGCCAGCGTCGACACCGGCGTGGAACAACGGGACGCGCACCTCGTCGGCCGCGACTTCTTCGACGTGCGCCGTTACCCGGAGATGGTGTTCCGGAGCACCTCCACCGTCCACGAGGGCGGGGAAACCTTCCGCATGACCGGGGATCTGACCATCCGCGACGTCACCCGGCCTGTGGTACTGCAGCTCGACTACCTCGGCTCGGTCGTGGATCCGTTCGGTTACGAGCGGACCGGCTTCGACGGCACCACCACGATCGACCGCACCGAGTGGGGTCTGGTCTACAACCAGCGTCTCAAGGCGGGCGGCACCATGGTGAGCGAGAAGGTGCGCCTTCAGTTCGACATCTCCGCGGTCCGGTTGGCGTCGTAAGCAGTCATCAGCAGCCCCGGCATCGCCAGGACCGCTCAAGGGGGGTCGGGGAACGCGGGCCGGTCACGTCGCGCGGGACGCGTGCCGTGACGGCCCGTTCCGTGGCCGCGTGACGCCCCCGTGACGCTCCGGCCACCAACGCCTCTGCACACGCATCACCGCATAACCCAGCGCCGACAGCGCGCACGCGATCGCCAGGTCGCCCGGCGACAGCGGCTCCGTGCCCAGCAGGTCCTGCAGGAACGGCACGTACACGCCGGCCACCTGCAGGGCCAAGGCCGTGCCCACGGCCGCCAGGAGGAAGGGGTTGGCCAGTGTGCCCGGGCGGACACGGGAGCCCAGGGCCACTCCCATCTGGGTAGCGCCCAGCACCAGGAAGATCATCGTCTGCCAGGGGCGGTCCGTCTCCCTCGCCCAGACTCCGACCACCAGCGTCACCACCGCGATGAACGCCCCGAGGAGCAGGACCCGAGGCCACAGCCCCGCTCCCAGCATGCTCTCCTCCGGCGGCCGGGGCGGGCGGCGCATCGCCTCGGGAGCGACCGGCTCCGCGCCCAGGGCCACGCCCGGCAGGCCGTGCGTCAGCAGGTTGATCCACAGGATCTGCGCCGGCAGCAGAGGCAGCGGCATGCCCAGGAACGGGCCCAGGAGCATGACCACGATCTCGGCCATGCCGCCGGCCAGGCCGTAGAGCAGGAAGCGGCGCACGTTGTCGTACACCCGGCGCCCCTCCTCGACCGCCGACACGATCGTGGCCGGGTTGTCGTCGGCCAGGACCAGGTCGGCCGCCTGACGGGCCACCTCCGTGCCGCGCCGCCCCATCGCGACCCCGATGTCGGCGCGGCGCAGGGCCGGGCCGTCGTTGACCCCGTCGCCCGTCATCGCCACCACCTGACCGGCGCCCCGCCAGGCCTCGACGATGTCCAGCTTCTGCTCCGGCGTGGTGCGGGCGTACACGCGGACGTCGCTCAGTGCGCCCGCGGTGCCCTCCCGGATGTGCTGCCCCGTCGTGATCTCGTCGTCCCGGCCCGTGGTGATGCCCAGGCGCGCGGCCACCGCCCGTGCCGTCAGCGGATGGTCGCCGGTGATGAGTACGGGGACGATGCCGGCGTTCCTGCACGCGGTGATCGTCGGCTCCGACGCGGTGCGCGGCGGGTCCAGGATGCCGACCAGGCCCAGCAGGGTCAGGCCGGATTCCCAGGCGCCGGTGGGTTCTTGTGCGCCCGGGTGGTCGGCCGTGGCCACCGCGAGTACGCGGTAGCCGTCCCGCGCCAGCTTCTCCGCCCGGGTCGCCGCCCGGGCGAGCAGGTCCGGGCCGTCCGCCAGGATGGACGGACGGAGCAACGCCTCCGGCGCCCCCTTGCACGCCACCCTGACCGTCCCGTCGGGCCCGCGGTGGACCGTCGTCATACGTTTACGCCCGCTGTCGAACGGGATCTCCGCGATGCGCGGCCACTCCCGCAGCAGCGCCGCCTGCTCCAGGCCGAGCCGTGCTCCCGCCACGAGCAGGGCCGCCTCGGTGGGGTCGCCCAGCGCCTTCCACTCCCCCTCCCCCGGCTGCCCCTCCCCCGGCTGTCCCTGCGGCGACGGCTCCAGCGCCGCGTCGTTGCACAGCATCGCCGTGCTCAGGAGTGCCGCCAGGTCGGGGGCGTCGCCGGCCGTCACCGTGCGGCCGCCCCGGACGACCCGGCCCCTCGGCTCGTACCCGGTGCCCGAGACCGTGGCCTCCCCGGCCGGCGTCCACAGCCGTTCGGCCGCCATACGGCCCTCGGTCAACGTGCCCGTCTTGTCGGTGGCGATCACCGTGACCGAGCCCAGCGTCTCCACCGCCGGCAGCCGGCGCACGATCGCGTGCCGGTCCGCCATCCGCCGCGCCCCCAGGGCGAGCGCGAGCGTGACCACGGCGGGCAGCGACTCCGGGACGGCGGCGACCGCCAGGCTGATCGCGGCCACGATCATCAGCTCCACCGGCTGTCCGCGTAGCAGGCCCAGGGCCAGAACCAGCGCGCACAGCGCCACGATCACGGCCGCCAGTACGCGGCCGAACTGGGCCAGCCTTCGCTGCAGCGGCGTCGGACCGGGCGCGGTCCGCATCAGCCCCGTGATACGGCCCAGCGCGCTGTCGGACCCCGTGGCCGTGACGACGACCCGGCCCCGCCCGTGGACGACGACCGTGCCCGCCGACACCCTGCCCCTCGACGCATCCCCGTCGGCATCCCCGCCCGGCGCTTTCTCCACCGGAACGGACTCGCCCGTCAGCGAGGACTCGTCCGTCAGCAGGGCCGCCGCGGCCACGACGTCGCCGTCCGCGGGCACGACGTCGCCGTCCGCGGGCACGATGTCACCCTCGGCCAGCAGGACGACGTCACCGGGTACCACCTCGGCCGCCGGAAGGGAGCGTTCCGCGCCGTCGCGTACGACTCTCGCGGTCGGTGCGCTCAGGGCCGACAGGGCGCGTACGGCCTGTTCCGCCCGGACCTCCTGCACGACGCCCACCGTGGTGTTGACCACGATGACGAAGAGGATCACGGCGGCGTCGGAGAGGTCGCCGGTGGCGATCGTGAGGACCGCGGCCACCAGCAGCACGAGGATCAGCGGGTCGCGCAGCTGCTGCAGCACCCGCCGCCACACGGGTGTGCGCGGCTCCTCCGGGAGCGCGTTCGGGCCGTGGCGGGTCAGCAGGCGCGCGGCCTCGGCGGACGACAGCCCTTCTGCCGGAGGCGTGCGCGACGGTGGCCCGTCGTACGGAGGGGACGGCCGCTCGCTCACGCGCCTCACGTGGTCCGACGTGCCGGTCTCACTTCCGTGCGTAGGTCAGGCAGTCCACCTGCTCGTCCTCGTAGCCCACGGTGATGGCCGGGGCGTGGCACTCGAGTCCGTCGTTGTGGCGGCAGTCGGCCATCTTGCACGCGCCGACCCTGCCGGTGGTCGACGGTTCACCGCCCTCGAGGTCGGCGCCCATGAACGTGTCGCAGACGGGACTGTCGAGGTCCCCGACGGTGATCGCCGCGGCGTGGCACGTGTGGTCGTGGTTGTAGGCGCAGCCCTCGGCCGCGCATTCGCTGATGACGGGCAGTTGCATGACGGGTGCTGCTGCCATGGCGGATCGCCCTTCTCGTGAGATCGTGCGGAGCGTCCGGGGACTCGCGGCACGACATCCCTTCGGGCCGGCCGCTCGCGACATCCTCGGAGCGCTCCTTTCCTGTCTTCCACTGTCCGCGACGGCGCAGGGGTGCGCACGTCCGCAGGAGGGGCGGCGGCCGGAGCCCCGCGGGCTACTTGCCGTCGAGGTGGGTGCTCAGGCGTGACAGCAGGGGCAGCGCCGCTTCGAGCGTCCTGCGTTCGTCGGCGTCGAGGACGTCGCTGATCGCGGCGCCGAGCCAGTCGGCGCGCCGTCGGCGTTCCTCGGCCAGACGGTCTCGGCCCGCCTGCGTGAGGTGGAGCAGCAGCTTGCGGCCGTCGCCGGGGTGGGCCTCGGTCCGTACGAGGTTCTGGGCCAGGAGGTCCTTGACGGTCTTGGCGGCCGACTGGTGCGTGACTCCGCGCTGCTGTGCGATCTCGGCGGTGGTCATGGGGCCGCCGCGGTCCAAGTAGCCGAGGACGGCGGACTCGCCTGGCGGCATCGTGTCGGCGGCACGCACCGTGCGTACGAGCCGGCCGATGGTCAGGCGGAGTTCCTCGGCCAGATGTCTGTCGTCCATGACCGTCACTTTACCTGTTTATGTCAATCGAGTTGTACAGTCTTGTTGTAGATATGTGCCGACGACGGTCCGGAAGGCCCCATGAAGCTCACCAAGCACGCCCATGCCTGCGTCTCCCTCGAGAAGGACGGCACCCGTCTGGTCGTCGACCCCGGCACGTTCACGCCGGACGCGGCCGAAGCCGTCGCCCAGGCCGACGCCGTGCTGATCACCCATGAACACTTCGACCACTTCGACGAACAGGTCGTCGCCGCCGCTCTCGAGGCGCGGCCCGGCCTGCACGTCTACGGCACCGCCGCCGTCGCGGCCGCCCTCGGCAGCCATGACGGGCGCGTGCACGTCGTCGCCGCGGGTGACACCTTCCGCGTCGGGTCCGTCGCCGTCGGCGTGCACGGCCACCTGCACGCGCGGATCCACCCCGACATCCCGTGCCCCGACAACGTCGGCTACCTCCTGGACGACGGCGCCGTCCACCATCCCGGCGACGCCTACTGCGTGCCCGACGCCCCCGTGCGCACCCTGCTGCTGCCGACCAGCGGTCCCTGGACGAAGCTCGGCGAGGCCGCCGACTACGTCCGCGCCGTCAAGCCCGAGCGTGTCGTCGAGATCCACGAACTCATGCTCAGCGAGCTGGGCCGGCAGTCCACCGCCCGTCTGCTCGGCGAGAACGGGCTGACCGGCATCCCCGTCGAGCACCTTGAGCCCGGTGCCACCGTTCAGGTCTGAGACTCCCCCGCGTCTTCGGTGAGGGTCCGGGTCTCCCCCGGTGCCACCGTCACCGTGCGCCCGGCCAGGACCACGCGGATCGGTGACTCCTCCGATTCCGGCACCTCGATCTCGATCTCCCCCTCGCGGCGGCGCACGCCGATGCCCCAGTGGCCGCGGTAGCGCAGGGAGAAGCTGTACTCCGACAGGGCGGGCAGCGGGACCGGGTCGAGGCGGAGGGCGTCCTCGCGGGTCTCCAGGCCGGTCAGCCCCCGCTGCACCAGGTCGAGGGTGCCCGCCATGGCGCCGAGGTGGATGCCCTCGCCCGTGGTGCCACCCTGGATGTCGGCGATGTCGGCCTCCAGTGCCTCACGGACGTAGCGCCATGCGTCGGCCCGTCGGGCGCGGGCGAGGACGAGGCCGTGGACGAGGCCGCTGAGGGTGGAGCCGTGGCTGGTGCGCCGCAGGTAGTGGTCGACGGTCCTGCGCCACGTCGCGTCGTCGAGGTCATAGCCCAACCGCTCGAACAGGCCGTGCAGTTCGGCGGGTGAGAAGAGATGGCCGAGCATCAGGACGTCGGCCTGCTTGGACGCCTGGTAGCGGTTCACGGAGTCGCCCTCGGCCTCGAGGATGCGGTCGAGACGCCGGATGCCGGGGTAGCGGGCGCGGTAGGCGTCCCAGTCCAGCTCGGCGAGGTCGCCGTAGCCGTCGAACTGGCTGATGACACCCTGGTGGAACGGCACGCGCAGTTTGCGGGAGACCTCCTCCCACTCGGGGAGTTCACCGGCGTCCAGGCCTATGCGTTCGAAGAGTTCCTCGCGCCGCCAGGCCGGGACGCGCCGCACCAGGTCCAGCGCCCGGCACAGCACCCAGGCGGCGGTGACGTTGGTGTACGTGTTGTCGTCCAGGCCGGGGCGGTCGGCGTCCGGATAGCGGTCGTGGTACTCGTCGGGGCCGACCACGCCGCGGATGCGGTAGCGGCCGGTGCCGGGGTCGTACTCGGCGCCGTCCGCCCAGAAGCGGGCGATCTGCAGCAGCATCTCGGCACCCTTGGTGTGCAGGTACTCGGTGTCGCCGGTGGCCTCGCAGTACTGCCACACGTTGTAGGCGATCGCCGAGCCGACGTGGTGCTGGAGGTGGGAGTGGTCGGGCAGCCAGCGGCCCGACCGCGGGTTGAGGTGCAGCTGCTGAGTTTCCTCACGGCCGTCGCTGCCGGACTGCCACGGGTACATGGCCCCGCTGCGGCCCGCCGCGCGCGCGGCCCGGCAGGCTCTCGGCAGGCGCCGGTGACGGTAGTCGAGCAGGGCCCGCGAGACCTCCGGGAAGTGCAGGTTGAGGTACGGCAGGACGAAGAGCTCGTCCCAGAAGACGTGCCCCCGGTACGCCTCCCCGTGCAGACCCCGTGCGGGTACCCCCACGTCCAGGTCGGCGGTGTTGGGCGACAGCGTCTGCAGAACGTGGAACAGGTGCAGTCGCAGGATGCGGCCCGCCTCGCCCGGCACGCGGATGTCGGCGCCGCGCCACAGGCGCGCCCATGCCGTGGTGTGCGAGGCGAGGAGCGCCGGGAGGTCGTCGGCCGCGGCCACGCGGTCGAGCGCCGCGCCGAGGGGGCCGGCGATCGCCCGGTCGCGGGAGGTGTGCAGGGCCACCTTCTTGTCGACGACGGCGGGCCGGCCGGGGCCGACCGGCACGACCAGCCGGTGCACGACCCTGCGGTGGGAGGGACGGATCTCCGACGTCGTGGCCGGTTCGGAGGTGACCGTGCGGGCGGCCATGGCGATGCCGATGTCGGAGGCGCTCGTGCGGCAGTTCAGCCAGGCCGTGTCCGGCGCGGAGGCGCCGGTGTGCATGCGGACCAGGTGGTGGCGGGCCAGCGACCGGTAGCGGCGGACGTTGCTGTTGGTGACGTCGCCGTCGAGGGCCGACTCCACCTCGATCTCCCCGGTCCAGTCCTCGGCCGTGACGACGGTCCGCAGCGCGGCGAGGTGCGGGTCCACCATGTGCACCAGGCGGACCTGCTCCACCTCCAGCACGCCCGCCCCGTGCGCCTGGTAGCGGAATCTGCGGGTGAGGACGGCCCGGCGCAGGTCCAGGGTGTGCCGGTGGTCGAGCAGGTGCCGGGTGTCCGGGGAGAACCAGGGGCCCGTCGCCCCGTCGGGGGAGCGCGGACGGAAGCGCAGCGGCAGCCAGTTGGGGAGGTTCACCATGTCCTCGTTGACCACCTGGCGTCCCGCGACGGTGGACTCGAGGCGGTTGTACACGCCGGCGGCGTAGGTGCCGGGGTAGTGCAGCAGGCCCGCCCGGCTCTCGGGCACGGCGCCCCGGGTGGCGAAGCACCCGTTGCCGAGCGTGCAGAGCGACTCCCGGAGCCTTTCCCAGCCCGGGACGTACCCCTCGTACTCCCAGGTCCACTCCGACATGCTGTCCTCCCCCGGTTGTGCGGGGCGCGCGGCAACGCCGTTACCGGTCAGCTCCGTTGGGGGACGACGGCCACGGGGCACGCGGCGTGGTGCAGCAGCGCGTGGGCCACCCGGCCGAGCTGCAGCCCGAGACGGCCGTGGCGCCGCCGCGCCCCCACGACCAGCAGGTCGGCGTGGGTGGAGACCTCCTGGAGCACCCGGTGGGCGGGGCCTTCGACCGTCCTCCGGTTCACGTCGGTCCCGGGGTGTTCGCGGACCGCCTCGGCGAGCGCGTCGGTGAGCAGCGCGGAGGCGTGCTCCTCCCGTACGCCCGCCGCGTCGTCGACGACCAGCGGGTGGTCGACGTGCTCGTGGGCCGGGCGGCGCCAGGCGCGTACGGCGTCCAGGGCGCAGCCGCGCGCCTCGGCCTCGCGGAGGGCGAACCGTACGGCGGCCGAGCTCTGCGTGGGGTCGGCGACGCCCACCACGACACGGCCGTAACCGCCCTGGCGGTTCCGTTCCTCGCCGCGCACCACGATCACCGGGCAGACGGAACGGGCGGCGACCGTGAGGCTCACCGAGCCGAGGAGCATCCCCACGATGCCGCCGCGTCCGCGGGAACCCGTGACCAGGGCGGACGCCTCACGGGCCGCGTGCAGGAGCGCCGACACCGCGTCCTCGTCGACGACGCCGGCCGTCATGTCCAGGTCCCGGCGGCGCAGGCGGGCGCGCTCGGCGCCGGCCGCCACGATGTCGTCGGCCATGATCTTCTCGGCGGGGCGGTCGGTGGCGAAGGACGGCACGCGGGTTTCGTACCGTTCCCACAGCGACGCGTGAACGATCCGCAGGGGCAGTCCGAGACGGGCGGCCTCGTCCACGGCCCAGTCGACCGCCTCCATGCTGGAGCCCGATCCGTCGACGCCCACCACCAGGGGGAGCTTCACGGTCACCACCGCCTTCCGGGGTTGCACGGCTGCGTTTCCGGTCGATCGTGGAGGTGAACGGCCGCAGGCAGGCACGCCGGCCCGAGGAGGAACACGGTGCCGGTCACCCCGCACACCGCCAGCGACGTGATGACCCGGACGGTCGTCGCCGTGGGGTGGGACACCTCGTTCAAGGAGATCGCGCGGACCGTGCGGCGGTGGAAGGCCAGCGCGATGCCGGTCCGCGACCGGGAGGAACATGTCGTCGGCGTCGTCTCCGAGGCCGACCTGCTGCCGAAGGAGGAGTGCCACGACAGCGCGCCGCGCCTCGTGGAGCAGGGCCTGCGCCCGGACGGCGTGGCGAACGCCGGGGGTGTGACGGCGGGTGACCTGATGAGCGCCCCGGGGGTCACGGTCCGCGCGGACGCCACACCGGCGCAGGCGGCCCGGATCATGGCGGTCCGTCGGGTGAAGCGGCTGCCGGTGGTCGACGACGGCGGCAGGCTGCGGGGCGTGGTGAGCCGCGCGGACCTGCTGAAGGTGTTCCTGCGCCCGGACGAGGAGATCGAGGAGGAGGTCCGCCGCACGGTGGTGTCGTCCCTGTTCCCGGCCCTCAGCCACGGTGTCCGTGTGCACGTCAGGGACGGGGTCGTCACCCTGGAGGGGCACATCCGGGACACCTCGCTCATCTCCCTCGCCGTGCGGCTCGCGCGGGCCGTGGAGGGCGTCGTGGGCGTCGAGCCCCGGCTCACCGGTGAGCCGGCCGGCCGGCCGGAGTGATGCGCTTGCCGGTGAGCCGCGTCGGCCTGATGGACACCCATTCGTCGCGTGTCCCGCCCGCCCACGGTTCGGTGTGGGCGCGCCGGGCGAGGCCCCGTACGGCGTCGGGGTCGGTGACGGTGGTGGCGGGGCCGACGGCGAGGACGCTCCAGCCCTCGCTCATCGCCTCGTCGACGTGGTCGACCTGGAAGGCGACCTCGTTCCCGGCCGCCGCGGCGGGCAGGGAACCGGGCCTGGTGCGGAAGACGATCGCGTCGTCCACGACCTCGTAGTTGACCGGGACGACCGCGGGGTGCCCGTCGGGCGCCGTCACGGCGACGCGTCCCACGCCGTGTGTGGACAGCAGCCGCCGGCACTCCTTCTCGTCGAGGTCGTCCAGCCGCGGGTGCAGCAGGGCGTGGCCCTGGCCGGGCGGCCGGTCGACGCCTCCCCCGCGGAGCGCGGCGGCGGTGGTGCCGAGCGCGCCGGCGAGGGCGAGGAGGGTCGCCGTGGCCGGTTCGGCGGGCTGTTCCTCGATGTACGCCAGGTACTGGGGCGAGATGCGGGCGCGGCGCGCGGTCTCCTCGCGGCTGAGCCCGCGGCGGCGGCGTTCCTCCGCCACGCGGCGGCCGACGTCGCCGGGGTTGGGCGTGCCGGGCGCGGCGTTCTGTTCGCCGGTGCCGGTCCGGGAGGGCGCCTCGTCCGCTTCCGCTTCCAGGTGCTGGATGTGCGCGTCGGGGCCGGGGAACACGAGCGTCACGTCGTCCGTGTCCGACCAGCGCACGTCGTACGGGGGTGTTCCGTCCTCGTGGTGGAGTCCGACGATCTCTCCGTCGCGCCTGACGACGCCGGTGGTCGGGCTTTCGACGACGAGCCGGTCGCCGAGGTGAGCGTGCATGAGCGCTGCCCCTCTTCCCGGAGTGGTCCTGTTTCCAACGTGCCACGGGCGGTACGCCGTCGCACGGCACGGCCGGTGTACGGCCGTGGCCCGCGGGCGGGTCGTGTCCGTCCGTGTGTGTCACGGCAGGCCGGCGGCCGCCCTGGTCCGTTCCTCCAGCGCGCGCCGGACGCGCGCCGTGAGGTCTCCGAGCTGCCCGGAGACCGACGCGCGCGGGGGGACGGGCTCCCTGATCCGGCGGGCTTCCGGCGGCAGTGCGGCCAGGTCGGCGGAGAGACGGTCGCGGCACTGGGCGAGCGTGGCGCGGGGGCGGGTGCGCCGTCCGTCGCGCATGACCGTCTCCAGCAGCGGTTCCGTGCCGTCGGGGGCCGGTTCGCCGGCCAGGGCGATCACGTCGGCGTATCCGGGGCCGCGGAACACCTGCTTGGGCGCGGGCGCGGTGACCTTCGCGGACGACAGTTTCATCACCGGACGGCCGTCGTACTCGACCATCTTGTAGGCGGTGTCGAGGTAGGGCGCGTCGGCCGACACGCCGACGCGGGTGCCGACGGCATAGGTGTCGATCGGCGCGCCGGAGGCGACCAGTTCGTCCACCGCGTACTCGTCCAGGCCTCCGCTCGCGGTGATCCGTACGCCGGGCAGGTCCGCGTCGTCGAGCAGGGTTCGGGCGTGTCGAGCGAGGGCGCCGAGGTCGCCGCTGTCGAGCCGTACCGCGGAACCGGCGTCGTGGACCGCCGGGCCGAGGTCCCGCAGGACGCGTGCCGCGGTGCGGACGCCCTCCTCGGTGTCGTAGGTGTCCACCAGGAAGGTCACGGGGCCGGGGTGGGCGCGTGCGAAGGCGCGGAAGGCGTCCTCCTCGGTGGGGAACGCCTCGATGTAGGAGTGGGCCATCGTGCCCGCGGCGGGGATGCCGAGGGCGGTGGCGGCGGCCACGTTGCTGGTGCCGGCGAAGCCGGCCATGGCGCCCGCGCGCGCCGCCTCGAACCCGGACCGGGTGCCGTGCGTGCGGCGCAGCGAGAAGTCCACCACCGGGCGCCCGCCCGCGGCGAGGACGCAGCGTGCGGCCTTGGACGCGAGGGTGGTCCGGTGGTTGAGCTGGTTGAGCACGTACGTCTCGACGAGCTGCGCCTCGGGCAGGGGCGCGGTCACCTCCAGGAGGGGCTCCCCGGCCAGGACGGTCCGGCCCTCGGGGACGGCCCGTACGTCACCGGTGAACTCGAGGCCCAGCAGGGGCTGGAGGTCGCGCAGCGGCCGGTGCAGCGCGTCGGCGAACGCCTCCGCGTCGTCGGGGCCGACGAGCAGGCCGGAGAGGTGGTCGAGGGCGGACTCCACTCCCGCCGCGGCCAGGAAGCCGCGTCCGGGCGGCAGGTCGCGGGCGAAGAGGCTGAACGTCGCGGGTGCGGTCATGCCCTCTTGGAGGTAGGACATGGCCATCGTGACCTCGTACAGGTCCGTGGTCCTGGCGTCGGACATGTGCATCGCCTCTTCCGCCGGTCCGGGGGTTCTTTCACCGGACGCGGCCGTTCTCGTGTCACCGGTGGAAGCGGCCCGCCCACAGGGGTTCGACCCGCTCCCACTCGGCGTCCCACCGCGCGTACCGCCTGCGGTCCAGGGCGTGGCGCGCGCCCACGTGCGCCACGTACACCGCGGCGCCCACGCCGGCCGCCGCCGCGCCGCCCGCGAACCAGCCGGTGGTGACGGCCTGGTTCCTGGTCATCGGGGGCCCGGTGACGTCGCCGTCGCGGGTCGCCCACACCCGCACGGTGGAGCCTTCGCGTGTGTCGGCCTTCACCGGGGTGCTGCCCGTCCGCACGGTGCCGTCGTCGTCGGTCCAGCGGATCCGCGCCTGTTCCTTCGCCGTGGCGCCGACGTTCTCGTCGACCGACCGCACCGTGGCGTCCACCTGCTGCCGCTCGGCCGACTGCGTCTGCACGGTCCGCAGTCCCGACCGGTAGGCGCTCTGTCCCGCGCTCAGGGCGGCCGCGGGCAGGCCCAGGGCGAGGATCAGCAGCAGGACGCAGCTGAGCCAGGACTCGAGCCGGTCGGTCCGACGCCGCAGCGGGTTCGCCGTCCCGGGTGTGCGGTCCGGGTGCGACGGCGGCGGTCCGGAGGACGGACGCGGATCGCGTGCGCTCATGACTCGCCTCCAGCAGGTCGTCGCCGGCCGGTCCCCCTCGTCCTTCTTCCAGCCTGAGGGAAGTGGGCCTACGGGGCACAGGGCCGAAGGTCCCCGGACGGGGCGCCTCGCCGTCCCCGGTCGGCGGGGCGCGGAGGCCGAGGGGCCCGTAGGCGGCGGGGGGCGGGCCGCGGTACTTCTCGAAGTGGAGGACGTTACGTGTGCCGGTGAGGCGCGCGGGATCCGCGTCCTTCGTGCCACCAGCCAGCGAACGAGCCGGAGGGTACCGCCATGTGGCCCATCGTCACCACCGGGCCGGACCGCCCCCGTGCGGAGGTGTGCGAGACGCACACCGCGGTCCTGTTCTTCGCGGGGGACCGCGTCCACAAGCTGAAGAAGCCCGTCGACCTCGGTTTCCTGGACTACACGACGGTGCCGGCGCGCCGGACGGCGTGCGAGCGGGAGGTGGAGCTCAACCGCCGCTTCTCCCCCGACGTCTATCTGGGCCTCGGTGAGCTGCGCGAGCCCGGCGCCCGGGACCCGGAGCCGCTCGTGGTGATGCGCCGGATGCCCGCGGAGCGGCGTCTGTCCCGCCTGGTGCGGGAGGGGGCGGACGTCGACGACGTGCTGCGGGCCGTCGCCCGGCAGCTCGCGGCCTGGCACGCGCGGGCGCCCAGAGGACCGGAGGTGGACGCGCAGGGGACCCGGGACGCGCTCCTCTCCCGCTGGGAGGACAGTTTCCGGCAGGTGCGGGAGCTGGCCGGGGACGGCGGGCTGCCCGACGAGGTGCCGGGGGTGGAGCGGCTGGTGCGTCGCTATCTGGCGGGCCGGGCGCCGCTGTTCGACACGCGGATCGCGCAGGGCCGGGTGGTCGACGGCCACGGCGATCTGCTCGCCGAGGACGTCTTCTGCCTCGACGACGGCCCGCGCCTGCTCGACTGCCTGGAATTCGACGACCGGCTGCGCCATGTCGACGGCCTGGACGACGCCGCGTTCCTCGCCATGGACCTGGAGCAGCTCGGCGCGCCCGAGGCGGCGGCGTGGTTCCTCGCGCGTTACGGCGAGTTCTCCGGCGACCCGGCGCCGTCCTCGCTGCGGCACCACTACGTCGCCTACCGCGCGTTCGTCCGCGCCAAGGTGTCCGGCACGACCGCGCACGTCCTGGCCGGCCGGTCGATCAACCGGGCCCAGAAGTGGGTCTTCGACCGCATGACTCAACCCGCCCGGCCGGTGCTCGTGACCCAGGAAGCCGAGCAGCGCCTGGAGGATCCGGAGGTCGCCGACGACCTCGGCCTGGATACCGAGCAGGCCAAGGCCCTGCGGACCGGGGAGCTGGACATGGGCCTGGTGAACTGTCGTAACCCGTATGCCTCGCCGCACCGTAACGACGCCAAGGTCTGCCACGTCGCGCCGGCGATGTGCATGCTGTGCCGCAACGCCGTCGTGTTCACGTCCCAGATTCCGCGGCTTGTGCTGCTGTCCGATCACATCGAACAGATGCGCGCCCGCCTCACCCCGCGCCACTGGCATGCCCTGTGGGGCCGGCAGGCAGCCGCCCTGGCGGAGGTCTTCTCCGAGTGCGCCGACCTCATCCCCGCGGCGCGCCGCGAGATCGCCGAACTCGGCCTGCGCCTCGACCTCCCCCTGGGCATGAGGACGGAGTTCGACCGATGATGGCCCGGCCCGCGCCAAAGCCGCTGACCTCGTCGGCCTTCCGCGACGACGAGAAGGTCTTCAGCTACGGCGGCTACCAGCTCCTCGACGACATCTTGGTGCCCCGCTTCGGCGAGCCCCACCGGTGGCCCGCCGACTGCCTCGGCCGACCAGCCAGCCGGAAGCCCGGCGAGTGGCGGTTCGTCTTCCCGCTGGAGGACCCACTGATCAACCTGCAGCTGCGCGAGTACTGCTTCGCGCTGCTCAACCCCTCCCACCCCGTCCTGCGAAAATTCCTGATCTTCCTGCCTGCTGTCCCACCGTCCGTGGCCACCATCCGCCCTTCCATGCTGGAGATCAGAAAGGTCATGGATTGGGGCCGCGAGCAAGGGCTGCCGACCGATCTCGGCTTGTGGGACCCGGAGGACTGGCATGCGGAGATCACCCACAAGGCATCCCAGGTCGACGGCGTGAAAACCGTCGCCTTCCACGTGACAGCCATCCGCCGCTTACGTCAACTCGCCCCGGTGCTCACCGGGATCAGCGCCTTCGATGACCCCTGGGGCGGCGAGCCAGCCTCTAAGGTCGCGGCCAAGGCGTACGACGAGGAGGTACCCAGCCGCGACACCCTGGCCACTCCCGCCATTCCGCCGGAGACCTGGTGGCCGCTGCTGCGCGGGGCCTGGACGTACATCCACGCCTTCGCCTCGGACATCTTCCGCTGGCGGGAGCACTTCGCCAAGCAGCGGGAGGCTCCTGTCGGCCAGCCGCGCTCCACGAAAGCCCGGCCGGTGGATCCCCGGGAAACCGACGTCCTGCTGGAGAAGTGGCTCACAACACCGGGCAACGCCGTACCCGTCCACGAGGTCGACTTCCTGACCACCAAGGCCGGCACCCCGATGTGGACCGCTCTCAGCAAGATGATCACCGAAGGCAGGACCATGAACGTCTTCGCCGACAACCAGAGCGAGCGGCCCCGCAAGCGGCGGGCCACCGTTCTGGCCGCGGTCAGCGAGGGCCGCGTCGAGACCGTCACGGCGAGTGTGGGACGCGGCAAGGGCACCACCGCACCCCGCTACGTAGCCCCTGGCACCAGCACGGGCGTCACCCAAGAGCAGCTGGACGACGACGTACGACAGTGGCTGGCCAACCCGGACACCCTGGTGCCCGTGTACGCGACCGACGAGCAAGGGAAGACGGGTGAGCCGATCTGGGCGATGGCCGCCCGCACGATCTGGGGACCCACCCCACCGGGCGTCAACCGGCACCGGAACACCAGGCGGTTCGACCCGCGCAACCGCAGCGGCGCGGCACGCGCGCGCCTGGTCATGCAGGCGGTAGCCGACGGCCGAGGCATTCCCGTCGAATCGGACCTGTGGGGCGGCTGGCGCGCCTACCCCCTTCAGTGCCCGGACGCCGCTCACATCCAGCGCGCGGACGGCACTACAGCGCCCTGGCGCACGCAGATCAGCGACGTCGAGCTCGCCTTCGAACTGCACATGCTAAGAAGCCATCTCATTTGGGCGACTCGGTACTCTGTGAGTCATGGTGGGGATCGTTGAGCGGCTGGTGCCGGACGAGTTGTGGGAGTTGTTCCAGCGGGTGGTG
>BNBH01000041.1 GCA_014655195.1 Streptomyces cellulosae
CTCAAGAACCGCCTCCAGGCCATCGAACGGGACACCGACGTAGCCTGAGCAGTGGTGCACACAACTTCGTACTCGGTGGTGCACTCAGATGAGTACGCGGACAACGCCGAAGATCCTCACCGTCGACGCGGTCCGCGAGTCGGACGTCTGCATCACCATGGGCTGCGGTGACACCTGCCCCGTCTTCCCCGGCAAGCGCTACCTCGACTGGAAGCTGGAGGACCCGGCCGGCCAGGGCGTCGACGCCGTCCGCCCCATCCGCGACGAGATCAAGACCCTGATCGAGGGCCTGATCGCCGAGATCGCCCCGGAGAAGCCGGAGGCGACGGCGTGAGCGAGATACGCGACGTCGTCATCATCGGCTCCGGCCCTGCCGGATACACCGCCGCCCTCTACACCGCCCGAGCCCAGCTCAATCCCCTGCTCTTCGGCAGCAGCATCTTCGTCGGCGGATCCCTCACCACCACTACCGAGGTCGAGAACTTCCCCGGCTTCCCCGACGGCATCGACGGACCGGTCCTCATGGAGAACATGCGGATCCAGGCCGAGAAGTTCGGCACCGAGATGATCGACGACGACATCGTCTCCGTCGACCTGACCGGCGACGTCAAGCTCCTCACCGACACGACCGGCACCGTCCACCGCGCGAAGACGGTGGTCATCGCGACCGGCTCCGGCTACCGCAAGCTCGGTCTGCCCAGGGAAGAGGAACTGTCCGGCCGGGGCGTGTCCTGGTGCGCGACCTGCGACGGGTTCTTCTTCCGCGACCGGGACATCGTCGTGGTCGGCGGCGGCGACACCGCAATGGAGGAAGCCACCTTCCTCACCCGCTTCGCCCGCTCGGTGACCGTCGTCCACCGCCGCTCCACGCTGCGTGCCTCGCAGGTCATGCAGAACCGGGCCTTCGCCGACGACAAGATCTCCTTCGCCTTCGACACCGAGATTGCCGAGATCAAGGAGAGCAACGGCATGCTGGCCGGGCTCGTACTGCGCGACGTCTCCAGCGGCGCCACCCGCGACCTGGACGCGACCGGCCTGTTCATCGCCATAGGTCACGACCCGCGCACGGAGCTGTTCAAGGGCCATCTGGACTTGGACGACAACGGCTACATCACGGTTGTCTCGCCCTCCACCCGCACGGGCATCCCGGGCGTGTTCGCCGCCGGCGACGTCGTCGACCACACGTACCGCCAGGCGATCACCGCCGCAGCGAGCGGCTGCCAGGCCGCACTGGACGCGGAGCGGCATCTTGCCGCCCACCACGACGACAGCGCCAAGGCCGCGTTGATCGACGTTCCGGCCTGAATGCTCGGGTTGTTGGGGCGGCCAACTCATGCATCAGGACGTTCCGATGGTCGGCTTGACGATTCAGCAGATTACGTAAATACCGCGCACTAGTACGACTCTCACGTCTACCCTCAAGCCGTGACAACCACCACTGAGGAAGATCGCTACCTCAGACGGATCCTCGCCTTGCTGGACAGCGCCAGGCCGTTCGAGAGCCTCACCCAATCCGACTCGCGGCAATGGCAGGTCCAGCCCGGCAGCGCCCTCGCTGGGGACGATGCCAAGACCGATCCCTATCAGGTGTCGCACAGCGTCTGGAACGCTCTGAGCGTGGCCGTCGACCACCTACACTGCTTCCGCTCCACGTTCGCGGACGGCGTGCAGGACAAGTCGGTCTCGATCACACTCCACACCCATGGTCAATATTCGCTTCTGCGCGGGGCCTTCGAGAACAGTGCCCGCGCGGTATGGATGCTGGGGCCCGCCCAGCGCCTGATGCGGGTGCAGCGGCGGCTGTGCATGCAGGCCGGTGAGCACAAGAACTCAGACCGCATGAGAGCGCTGCTGCAGCAACAGCCCAAACGCCCACTAGATGTGCGGATGCAACAGCTGACGGACCTCGTCATCAGGGCGGGGACGAACGCGGCCGATGCGAAGAAGGTTCTCAGGCCAGTGCCGTACTCGGAGGTCGTGCGAGAAGCGGGGGCTCTCATGCCTATGGGTGCCGCCGAGGCCGAAGCCGTGTGGAGTAGCTGCAGCTCGCTGGCACACGGCGACCTTTACGGCACGCTCAGCGTCCTGGAACGCAACATCGTGGGCACCCAGGGGCTCGTGAATCTTGCGCAGGTCACCAGCTCCCCCATGGTGCTGTTCTGGGCCGCGGACCGCACTGTCGCAATGATGCGGCGAGGTTTCGGTCTCTTCGAAGAACGCGCTACCTGCCACCGCTGACTGCAACTTCTCGACGGTGACCACATCGCTTCAGCGCCCTCAGCCGACTGGCCGCTCATCACACGTTCAAGAGGCACTGTCAGTGCCGAGGGAGACACTCAAGTCATGGGTACTGATCGTGAGTTCAGAATGGCCGACGGCGCGGAGCTTGTGGGCCGCCAAGACGAATCGTTCGAGATGCTGGTGAGTATCCCCCTCGACGACAGCGGGTTCGTAGGCCGACAGTGCCCGGACTGTTCGTTGGTCTTCCGCATGGATGCCGAGCACTACAAGGCACTACCTGATGACCTCACCTTGTGGTGCGTCTACTGCGGGCACCACACGGAGCACTCAGAATTCATCACCGAACAACAGCGCGACCGCGTCATGCGAGCTGCGGGTGACTTCGCTATGCAGACGGTGAGCCAAGAGTTGGCCAAAGCGTTCGGCGGGATGTCCCGCGACACGCGCGGAAGCAGCTTCTCTTTTTCTTACAAGTCCCGCCCCTTCTGCCCTCGCCCGCTTCCGGAAATCGACGAGGAGCAACTCGTCCGCGTGCGCACCTGTGCCGGCTGCCAAAACGACTATGCAGTGTTCGGAGAACACCGGTACTGCCCCGTGTGCGGGCAACTCCCGGCAGCGTCGATCGCCTTCGATGCCCTCCAGGCGGATACCGCCCGGCTGAACGCACTGGAGACCCTGCCCTCTGACACGAAGGCCCTCCTCCGCGAGCAGGGAGTCTTCACGCGCAACTGGGTCGACACCGTCGAGAACGTGGTCGGAGTCGTGGAAGCTCTGGCTTCATCCCTCTTCCGCTCGGCCGTGCCCAACGCAGACAGCCTCCTGAACGGCATAGGGGCCATCTTCCAACGCCTCGACCATATGGCCGACCTCATCGTCGCAGCAGGGTTCGCCGACCTACGGACGAACCTTGGCACGCAGACGTGGCAGCGCCTCCTCGAAACCTGGGCCGCCCGACACGTCTTCACCCACAACGACGGCATCGTGGACGAGAAGTACCTGACTCGGGTGCCGGGGTCATCCGCACGGATCGGCCAGCGCCTCGTGCTCACCGACACTACGTGCCGTCGAGCTCTGGACGACGCCAAGGCCCTGTGCGAATGCCTCATCGACGTGCTTCGTTAGGCGCCCGCGAGGGCACATCCGGGGCACATGAGCCTGGGAAACGGCGTTGACCCGTGAGAACTACCGAAAGCAGTTTCCGCAGGTCAACGCACATTTCACCGAGAAGCACCAGGTCAGCGACCCGCCGCGTTCAATCGCTGCACGAGTGGCAGGACTTCTCGCACCGGCTGCACGATGCGGGGCATCAGGCGTATTGCCTGGTGTGGCCGTGAGCGGGTGCTGACGTGACGGGGGCGGGTTCTCGGAACCCGCCCCTTCTTCGTGCTCGGAACCCGCCCCTTCTTCGTGCTCAGCCGTACCGGGTGAACAGGGCGTCGAGGTAGTCCTCCAGGCGGCCGACGAGGACCTCCGGGGTCAGGTCGGTGCGGCCGAGGGCGCGCCAGGGGACCGCGACCTTCTCCGCGTCGCCGTAGCCGAGGGTGTCCAGAAGGCGCCAGTAGAGGTGGGCCGGGGCGTCCGGGGCGAGGGCGCCGCCGGCGGCGGTGTAGCGGTCGGCGAAGGCCATGCCCGCCGGGGCGCCGTGCAGCAGGGCGAGGGCGGTCGCGCAGTGGGCCACGTCCAGGTCGGCCGGTCCCCAGGAGGTCTCCACCCAGTCGACGACGCCGCTGACCTCAGGGGCGTCGTCGGGGCCGGTGAACAGGACGTTGCCCGGGTGGAAGTCCCGGTGGAGGAAGCGGCCCGCGTAGGGCGGGGGCTCGCGGCGGATGACGTCGGCCGCCCGTCGCCACAGCCCGGGGCGCCGGGCGGTCGCGGGCGGTGTCACGCGGTCCGCGGAGGCCCAGGCCTGGTAGGTGCGCGGGCGTCGCCGCGCCGGCACGTCCAGGCGGTGGACGCGGACGAGGTGGCGGGCGAGTGCGTCGGCGCGGGCGTCGGGGCCCCGGTCGTCCACGCGGACGGCGCCCGGCAGGCAGGTCATCAGCAGGGACGGGTGGTCGCAGTGCCGGGCGGTCGCGTCCACCGCGACGAGCGTGGCCGCGGGCACGTCGGTGGCGGCGAGCAGGGTCAGGACGTCCGCCTCACGGGTCAGCAGGCCCTCCGCGTGCCGGACGAAGAACGGCTTGACGAAGGAGCGCAGGACGAGGGAGCAGCGGCCGTCCGGACCGGTGACGTCCAGGCGGCGCATCTCCGACGTCCAGCCGCCGCGCAGCCGCTCCACCCCCTCGATGCGCTCGCCCGCGGACAGGGTCTTCTCCACCCAGGCGCGGGTGGAGGCCCAGGAGTGTTCGGTCGTGTCCTCGACGGTGGTCACCATGCGGGGCAGCCTACGGACGCGGGGTGACGGTCAGCCGAGGAAGTGGATCAGGTGCTCGTTCAGCTTCTCCGGCCCGGCGAGCGGGAGCGAGTGGTGGGTGGCTCCGGGCAGCATCGTCACCTCGGCCCGCGGCAGCACCGCGCGCGCCTTCTCGGCGACCTTCGCGGCGTCGTGCGTGCGGCTGTGCTCGGCGAGCAGGACCAGGACCGGCATGCGCAGGCCGGCGGCCCGCGGACGGCCGCCGGCGATCAGCTTGCGGCCGGGCACGGTGTCGGCGAGGGCGTGGACGCGCTGCCAGGTCTCGTCCAGGGGGCGGCCGCCGGTCTCCCAGGCCAGGAACGCCCGGGCGCGGGCCTCGCTCGGGCGGATCATCGAGGGCAACGCGCGCAGCAGGTAGCCGGGGCGGAACCCGGCGAACACCTGGGTGGGGTCCACGAGGGCGAGCCGGTCGACGCGTCGGGGCGCGTGCAGCGCGTAGCGGGCGGCCAGCCAGGCGCCGTAGGAGTGGCCGCACAGGTGGGTGCGGGTCAGTCCGAGTCCGTCGAGCAGCGCGTCCAGCCAGGCCGTCAGGTCGTCGGCGCCCTTCAGCGGGACGCCCCGGCGTTCGGTGCGGCCGGCGTCGCCCAGCAGGTCCACCGCGTGCACCCGGTACCGCCGGCCGAGCGCCGGGGCGTTGGCGTACCAGACCAGGCCGGTCGCGGAGCCGCCCGGCAACAGCACCAGTGGGCTGCCGTCCGCCGGGCCGTGCACGTACACCCGGGTGGGCCCGTACGGGGTGTCCACGTCGCGTGTGCCCGCGGGGTCGGGCCAGCGGGCGCGGAGTTCGTCGTAGGCACGGTCGAAGGCCGAAGGCGATGCGGACACGGAGACACCCCTTGCTCTCTCGCTCAGCGATAATCTCGTTCAGCGAGATGATAGGAGTATGCATGGATGATCGGGCCCCCGCCATGGAACTGGTGCACCTGCTGCGTGCGGTGACCGTGGAGTTCGACCTCCTCGGGGCCGAGTTCGCCGCGCGCCACGGTCTGCACCCCACCGACGTGCGCGCGCTGATCCACCTGCTGGACGACGCGCGCGCGGACACCCGCGCGACACCCGGCCGGCTCGGCGAGCAGCTGCGCCTCAACTCGGCCGGGACCACGGCGCTCGTGGACCGCCTGGAGCGGATGGGGCTGGTCCGGCGCAGCAGGGACACCGCCGACCGCCGGCGCGTGCTGCTGGAGGTGGAGGAGAAGGCCGTACGCCTCGGCCGGTCGTTCTTCGGGTCGGTGATCGACGACGTGGTGGCGGTCTCCGACGCCTTCGAACCGGGTGAACGGGAGACGGTACGGCGCTTCCTGACGTCGGTGCTGGAGGCGACCCGGAGGGCGCGGTCGTCGTGACGTGAGCACGCGTCACCGCATGCCCGCGCACGCCTCCGCCTCGTCCAGGTAGGCCGCCACCGGGCCCAGCGTCAGCATGCCGCAGGCGGCGCCCGCGTGTTCGGCGCGCGCGTCACGGAGGGCGGCCGCGGCCCGCGCGGCGGTGTCGCGGTCGCGCAGGCGGACGGCGGCGCGGGCGGTCAGGCACCACAGGGCCTCCTGCAGGTGGTCGGGCGGCGGCGCGGGGACCGCGGCGAGGGCGGTGCGGGCCTGGGCCACGAGGCCCTGGTCGAGCAGGAGCAGGGGCTCGGTCCAGGGGCGGTACGGGCCCCAGTCGAGGCGGGGGTCGGCGGGTGCGGGACGGCCGTGCAGCAGACGCAGGCCCAGCAGGGCGAGCGGGAACAGGCCCCGGTGCAGGCCCGGCATCCCGGCCGTACGCAGGGCCTCGTCGGCGGTGCGGTAGCGCGCGGCGACCGCGGCGGGGGACGGTCCGCCGGGCTCGGTGCTGCGGGCGGCCTCGGCGCGTGCCCGGAACCACGACGTGAGCACAGGAACGAGGGGCGCCTCGCTGGCGGCGGCGAGCCGTTCGGCGGCTTCCGCGTGCGCCGTGGCGGCGTCCAGGTCACCGAGGGCGGACGCGGACTGGAGGCGGACGAGCCGGCCCAGTACCGCGTAGGCGGGCAGGTCGTGGGCGGTGGCCAGGGCGAGGATCTCGGCCCCGACGCGGTCCCGGGCGGGCGCGCCTCCGGGGCGGGTGAAGGAGTGCAGGAACACTCCGTCGAGGGCGAACGCCAGCAGGGCGGGGTCGCCCAGCTCGCGCGCCAGCGCCTCGGCCCGCCGGGCCGCGTCCCGGGCGCGGTCCCGCTCCGGCGGGGTCTGATCGGCGCTGCGGCTCTCCACCGCGACGGTGGCCAGGAGGCGGACGGCCAGGTCGGCGGGGGCGTCGGGGCCGAGCGCGGCGAGGGTGCGTACGGCGGCGTCGACGACCGTCCGTGCCTGCTCGGGGTCGTCGGCACGGGTCCACAGGGCGGGCACGTCGTAGGCGCCGATGATCCGGGCGGTGAGGGCGAGGTCGCCGGTGCGTTCCGCCGCCGTGATCGCGGCGAGGCGGTCGCTGCGGGAGCGGACGAGGGCGTCGCCGCCCGCCAGGGCGAGGGTGCGGGCCAGGTCGACGGTGGTGCGCGGGCCGAGCGGGACGCCGGGTCCCGCCCAGGTGGCGGCGGGGGCGGTGGACGGCGCGGTCCCGTTGAGGATGTCCGTCTCCAGGCGCAGGAGGTCGCGGCCCGGGTCGAGCCCGAGCCGCTCGGCGAGCGTCGCGCGGGCACGGCGGAGGGTGTCCAGCGCGTCGGCGCGGCGGCCCGCGAGGTGCAGGGCGCGGGCGAGGAGCGTCCAGGCGGGCTCGCGCCACGGGTGCACGGCGACGTGGTCGCGCAGGCCGGCGACGAGGCCGGCGCCCTCCCCGCGGTCGAGGAGCAGACGGGCGTGCAGCTCGACCGCCTCCGCCCGCAGCTCTTCCAGCCGCGCCCGCTCCCGTTCCGCCCAGGCGGAGCCGGTCACGTCGGCGTAGGCGGGACCGCGCCAGGAGGCGAGCGCCTCGCCGAGTCCGGTCACCTCGCCGGGGGTGCGCCGGGCGCGGGCCAGGACGTCCTGGAAGCGGTGAGCGTCGACGTCCTCGCGGGGCAGGCGCAGGGCGTAACCGGGGCCCTCGGTGAGCAGGACGCGGGGCGGGGTGCGGGGTGGGCGGTCGGGTTCGAGGGCTCGGCGGAGGGCGGCAACGAAGATGCGTACGGCGCCGATGGCGCGGGGTGGTGGGTGCTCCGGCCACAGATCGTCGACGAGGGTGTCGGTGGTGACCATTCGCCCTTCGGCGGCGACGAGACGCCCGAGGAGCTCACGGTGGCGGGGGCCGCCCAGGGGGGCGGGGGTGCCGTCGGCCTGGGTGGCTCGGATCGAGCCGAGGACCTCGATGCGCATCGGTCCATCCTCGCGGGTGAGGGGGGTGCGGGCTGGTTCGAGTCGCCCCCGCCGCCCCTTCCCGTCCCGTCCCTGTGGCTGCGCCCCAGACCCCCTTTCGGCTCGTCGGGCCTCGTCCTCAAGCGCCGGACGGGCTGAATTCAGGTGCCCCTTCCCGTCCCTGGAGCTGCGCACCAGACCCCCTATCGGCCCTTCGGGCCTCGTCCTCGAACGCCGGACGGGCTGTTGCTGATCCGCTGCTCATCGCCCTCCCCCACGCTGCTCCCGTCCCCGCAACCCCCTGGAGAAACGGACGCACCCCATGACCCCCACCATCCCCGGCTTCGAACACCTCCGCCTTCCCGGCGTCGACGGCATCGAGCTGACCGCGGCCGTCGGCGGGCACGGCAGTCCCGTCGTGCTGTTGCACGGCTTCCCGCAGACCCACCTCATGTGGCGGCACGTCGCCGAGCGGCTGGCCGCCGAGCGCACCGTGATCTGCCCCGACCTGCGCGGCTACGGCGCCAGCGACAAGCCGGACGCCGGCTCCCCCGGCGTGTACGCCAAGCGCACCATGGCCGCCGACGTCGTGGCCCTGACCTCCGCCCTCGGTCACGACCGCTTCGCCCTCGTCGGTCACGACCGGGGCGCCCTCGTCGCCTTCCGGGCCGGGCTCGACCATCCGGAGACCGTCACCCACCTCGGCATCCTCGACGTCGTGCCGACGCTCGACATGTGGGACGTCCTGCGCGGCGTCTCCGCCGCGGTCGCCTTCCACCTGTATCTGATGGCGCAGCCGCCCGGACTGCCGGAGGCGATGATCGCGGGCAGCGCGGACGCCTTCTTCGGGTCGTTCCTCGACGCCTGGTCCGTCGGGCCCGACGCGCTGCCGTCCGACGTGCGGGACGCCTACCTGCGCGCCGGCCGCGCCGCCGTGCCGTCGATCGTCGCCGACTACCGGGCCTCGGCGACCGTCGACATCGAGCACGACCGGGCCGACCTCGATGCGGGTACCCGGCTCACCATGCCGGTGACGGTTCTCCAGCAGGACTGGGGCGCCCGGCTGGGCTACGACTCCGCGGCCGTGTGGCGGGCCTGGGCGCCGGACCTGGACCACCGGCTGACCAAGGCCGGCCATTTCATGGCCGAGGAGGCGCCCGAGGAGGTGACGGCGGCGATCCGGGACCTGTTGGCCCGGTGACCAAAGGACGAGCGAAGAAAAACCCCTGACGGGAATACCCCCTTGGGGTATACAGTTCACGGTGTGCGCGGGGACACACACCGTCCCCGTGACGCTTCGAAGGGGGATGAGGGTCCCCGTGACGCTTCGAAGGGGGATGAGGTTTATGGACCACGCCATGCACCACCAGACCGGTGCCGGGCACGAGGCACGGCCCGGCACGACCTGGTCGATGGCGGTCCGGGCGACACTGCACTGCCTGCTCGGCTGTGCCATCGGCGAGATCCTCGGCATGGTCATCGGCACGGCCCTGCTGTGGGGCAACGTCCCGACAATGGTCCTGGCCATCGGCCTGGCCTTCGTCTTCGGCTACTCCTTCACCCTCTTCGCCGTCGTCCGCGCCGGGGTGTCCCTGAAGTCCGCCGTGAAGATCGCGCTGGCCGCCGACACCGTCTCCATCGCGGTGATGGAGCTGGTCGACAACGTCATCATCGCGCTGACCCCGGGAGCGATGGACGCCGAGCTGTCCGAGGGCCTCTTCTGGTACGCGCTGCTCGGCGGCTTCGCCGTCGCCTTCCTGGTCACCACCCCGGTCAACAAGTGGATGATCGGCCGGGGCAAGGGCCACGCGGTGGTCCACGCCCACCACTGACCCCACCCCGGCCCACCCGTCAATGCACGCCCGTCGTCCCTTCCGCGTCGGCCAGCAGTCTCCGCAGGTCGGCGCGGGCGCGGGCGACGCGGGAGCGGACCGTGCCGACCGGGCAGCCGGTCCGCGCGGCCACGTCCGCGTACGGCAGCCCGGCGAGCTGGGTGAGGACGAACGCCTCCCGCCGCTCGTCCGGCAGCGTGGCCAGCAGGGCGGACAGGGCGACCCCGTCGTCGAAGCCGGGCAGGCCACGCGGCTGGGCCCGCTCCACGGCCGCCTGCCAGTCCGGCGCGTCCGAGAGCCGGGGCCGCGCGGCGGCGTAGCGGTGGCTGTCGACGACGGCCCGGCGGGCTATCGCCAGCAGCCACACCCGCGCCGGCGCGCGGCCCTCGAAGCGGTGCAGTCCGGCGAGGGCGCGCAGGAAGGTGTCCTGCGCGAGGTCGTCCACAGCCTGGGGATCGCCGCACAGGTGGGTGACGTAGCGGAGCACGTCCCGGTGCAGGGCGCGGACGAACCGGTCGCCCGCGTCCGCGTCACCGCTCCGGGCGGCCAGCGCCCAGGCCGTCGCCGAGGCGTCGGGGGGCGAGGCGTCGGCCGACGCCTCGTCCGCGGTGGGGGCATGGGCACGGGGCAGGGCAGAGGTGATCACCTGATGTCCTTCTCGGAGTCCGTGATCCGGACCGGGGCAGCACGCGCCGCACCGGTCCGGTGAGCAGGGGAAACGGCCCTACGGCCCCACGGGCGCCCGTGACGGCGCGATGCGGCGTGTGGACGTACGGCCGGTGACCCGGGGCGTACGAACGACGCCCCGGGTGGATCAGCTGTCGTCAGGCGACAGCGGTCCCCCTGGGCGGACCCCGCGAGGTGAGCGCGTGGACGAGCAGCCGCAGCGCCGGCCTGCGCTCCGAACGCGGCCGGCGCGGCCGGACCCGGGGGCGTCCGAGGGCCGGCGGGAGCCGGAACGGCAGCCGCAGCGGCGCGATCAGCCGGCCCGCCACCGCCCGCAGGATGCGGAACGCGGCCCGCTCGCCGTGTCCCAGCCACAGGCCGGTGAGCAGCGCGGCCAGCAGGTGGGCGGCGAGCATCCCGGACGACGAGCCGCCACTGCCGGAAGACGCCACCAGGGCAAGGTCCTCGGAGCCCACGACCGGCGGATGCTCCCTCCCCATGTGCGCCGCATGCATCCCGTGCGCCTCACCCACAGGCGCCCCCGTCGAGAACACCTGGTGCAACCCCGTCTGCGCGACCACCGCGACCCCGACCACCGTCGGCAGCCCGCGTTCCCGCCCTGCCAGGCACCACCCGGCCACGCCCGTCGCGACGGCGCCCGCGCCCAGCGTCCAGCCGGGGACATGGCTGCCGGACATCAGCACATGGCCCAGCGCGGCGAGCAGCACGCAGACGGCCGCGAACACCGCGGCCCGTACCGTGCGCACGCCCCACCCTGCCGTCATCGCGCCTCATCCTGGCACCCGGGCCCTCCCCGCCTCAGGTGAACGCGCACACCGGGTGAGCGGGGTCACCGGGCCCCGCACGCACGGCAGTCGGGCGTACGCACGGCAGTCGGGGGCCTCCGGGCACCCGGTAAAGTGGACGGGTCAGCCGTGTCGGGGCCGACGAAGCCCCCGGCGAAGACCGCAGTCCGCAGGAGAGAGCGAGCGCATGTCCGTGATGCCCCGCGCCGCTGCCTTCCCGCCGTGACCCTTCGCCTCCCCTCGGCGTCCGGAGTCCCTCCGCGCCGCACCCCCGTGGTCCCCGGGGCCCACGCCCACTGATCCGGACCCGGATTCCCCTCCGTACGAGGCCGTCCCGCGTGCCCGTCTCATCCCCGCGTGCCCCCGTCCCCGGCGCGCCCGAGCAACGACAGGTTCCTCTTCCCTTGTCCATGTCCTCCGCCCTGTCCCCGTCCGCCTGGCTGCGCGGCTCCCGGCGTCCGTCCTGGCTCTCCGACCCGAAGGTGCTGCGCACCGAGGTGCTCGGCGGTCTGGTCGTGGCGCTGGCGCTGATTCCCGAGGCGATCTCCTTCTCGATCATCGCCGGCGTCGACCCGGCGGTCGGTCTGTTCGCCTCGTTCACCATGGCCGTGACGATCGCGCTCGTCGGCGGCCGGCCCGCCATGATCTCGGCGGCGACCGGCGCCGTCGCCCTCGTCATCGCGCCGCTCAACCGCGACCACGGCTTCGGTCATCTGATCGCCGCCGTGATCCTCGCCGGGGTGTTCCAGATCGTGCTGGGCGCGCTCGGGGTGGCGAAGCTGATGCGGTTCGTGCCGCGCAGCGTGATGGTCGGCTTCGTGAACTCGCTCGCCATCCTGATCTTCATGGCGCAGGTGCCGGAGATGACGGACGTGCCGTGGCCGGTGTATCCGCTGATCGCGGCGGGTCTCGCGATGATGGTGTTCTTCCCGAGGCTGACCACCGTGGTGCCGGCGCCGCTGGTGTCCATCGTGATCCTCACCGTGATCACCGTCGCGGCCGGGATCGCCGTGCCGACGGTCGGCGACAAGGGCGACCTGCCGTCGTCACTGCCCGTGCCGGGGCTGCCGGACGTGCCGTTCACCCTGGACACGCTCACCACCGTCGCGCCGTACGCCTTCGCCATGGCGCTGGTCGGCCTGATGGAGTCGCTGATGACGGCCAAGCTGGTCGACGACATCACCGACACCCGCTCCTCCAAGACGCGTGAGTCCGTCGGGCAGGGCGTCGCCAACATCGTCACCGGCTTCTTCGGCGGCATGGGCGGCTGCGCGATGATCGGCCAGACGATGATCAACGTGCGGGTGTCCGGGGCGCGGACCCGGCTGTCGACGTTCCTGGCGGGCGCGTTCCTGATGGTGCTGTGCATCGTGTTCGGGCCGGTCGTCTCCGACATCCCGATGGCGGCGCTGGTCGCGGTCATGGTGATGGTGTCGGTGGCGACGTTCGACTGGCACTCGATCGCGCCGAGGACACTGCGGCGGATGCCCGTCGGGGAGACCGTCGTCATGCTGGTCACCGTCGTCTGCGTGGTCGCCACCCACAACCTCGCCATCGGCGTCGTCGTCGGCTCGGTCGCCGCGATGGTGGTGTTCGCGCGGCGCGTCGCCCGGCTCGCCGAGGTCACCGCGGTCACCGACCCCGACGGCGGCACGGTGGTCTACCGGGTCACCGGCGAGCTGTTCTTCGCCTCCTCCAACGAGCTGGTCGGCCAGTTCTCGTACGCCACCGACCCCGACCGCGTCGTGATCGACCTGTCCGCCGCCCACATCTGGGACGCCTCCTCGGTGGCCGCGCTCGACGCCGTCGGGACGAAGTACGCCCAGCGCGGCAAGACCGTCGAGATCGTGGGGCTGAACGAGCCCAGCGCACGGATCCACAGGACGCTGAGCGGCGAGCTCACCGGCAGCTGACCGGACGGCGCGACAACCGGTCAGTTTCCGAGAAGCGCCGGCGACCGGGGCGGCCCTACCGTCGACTCCATGAACTCCATCGACTCCGTCACGCTGGGGGTGGCCGACCCCACGGCCGCCGCGCGCTTCTACTCCGACGCCTTCGGCCTGGACCGGGAGCGGGTGCGCCTGCGCCCCTCCGACGAGCCCACGAGCGGCTTCCGCGGCTTCACCCTGTCGCTGGTGACGTCCCAGCCCGGTGACGTCGACGCGCTGCACCGGGCCGCCCTCGACGCGGGCGCCACCCAGCTGAAGCCCGCCGAGAAGTCCCTGTGGGGCTACGGCGGCGTCGTCCAGGCGCCCGACGGCACGGTCTGGCAGCTGGTGACCTCGACGAAGAAGAACACCGGCCCGGTCACCCGGACGATCGACGAGATCGTGCTGCTGCTCGGCGTCGAGGACGTGAAGGCGACCAAGCAGTTCTACGTCGAGCGCGGGCTGACCGTCGGCAAGAGCTTCGGCGGCAAGTACGTCGAGTTCGCGGGCGACCCCGGCAGCATCAAACTGTCGCTGTACAAGCGGAAGGCGCTGGCGAAGGTCGCGGGCGTGCCCGTCGAGGGCGGCGGCTCCCACCGCATCGCCCTCGTCAGCCCGATCGGTCCGTTCACCGATCCGGACGGCTTCGTCTGCGAGGCGCCGGAGCGGAAGCCGGACGAGTGAGACACGGGCCGGCCCGCCCGCTCACTTCGTGCCCACCGTGCGCAGCACCGTCAGCACCAGCGTCCGCGCCGCCTCCACCACCTCCCGCACGCTCACGTGCTCGCGCGCGCTGTGCGCCACCGCGATGTCGCCGGGGCCGTACTGCAGGGTGGGTATCCCGGCGCCGGTGTAGTGCCGCAGGTCGCTGCCGTACGTCGCCCCGCGCCGCCGGGGCGCCGGCCCGCCCGTCGCGTCGGCGTGCGCGGCGGCGACCGTGTCCGCGAGGGGGTGCCCCTCGGGCAGCATGCCGCTCGCGAACTGCCCGCCCGGCCAGGTCACCGTCGCCGGATGCTCGCGCAGCCAGGGATCGGCGGCGCACGCCTCGGCCACGCACCGCTCCAGCGCGGCGCGCGCGTCCGCCGGGTCCTCGCCGAGCCGTACGCCGTACCTGCCCTCCGCGACCAGCAGGTCCGGCACGCTGCTGGCCCAGTCCCCGGCCCGCACCGTGCCCACCGACAGGCCGTACGGGATCGGGTACTCGGCGAGCAGCGGGTCCGGGTCCCGGTTCCGCTCCTCCTCCAGCGCGGCCAGCGCCCGGTGCAGCGGGAGGTAGGCGTCGACCGCGCTGAAGCCCTGCTCCCGGGAGCTGCCGTGCGCGGCCTTGCCCGGCACGGCGATGCGGAACGTCAGCGCGCCCGCGTTGGCGGTGATCAGCGTGCCGGCGGTGGGCTCGGCGATGACGCAGGCGTCACCGGTGTGACCGCGCCGCAGCGTGCCGAACGCGCCGATGCCGCCGTCCTCCTCGCCGACGACGCAGTGAACGGCGACCCGGCCGCGCAGCCGGATCCCGGCCGCCCGTATCGCGGCGAGCGCGGCGAGGTGCGCCGCCAGACCGGCCTTCATGTCGCACGCCCCGCGCCCGTGCACGAGGTCGCCCTCCGCCCGCGGCACGAACGGGTCCCCGTCCCACGCGGCCAGGTCCCCCGGCGGTACGACGTCCACATGGCCCTGGAGGATCAGCGTCGGCCCGTCGCCCCCGTCGGGCGTCGTCCCGACCAGCCCCCACGCCTCCTCACGCGGGGCCTCGGTGCCGGGGAAGTCCGGGTCGGCGCGGAGGGCGGGCAGGTCCATCGACCACAGGTCGACGTCGAGCCCCAGCCACTCCAGCCGCCCGGCGAGCTGATGCTGCAGCTCCGCCTCGGCGGCGCTCCCCGTGACGCTCGGCACGGAGATCAACTCCATCAACGTCCGCGCGGCCGCCCCCGCGTCCACCGCGGCCAACGCGGCCCTCTCGTCCTCACTCAGCACGGCGCCCTCCCCTCACACCGGAAACCGGCCCGACACGGCCCCCGCATGCATCCTGCGCAGCGCGCAGGGGGTGTACGCCTCCGAGGCACGGCCCGCTGAGACACGCAGGAACCACGCCGACGCCGTCCCGTGGACCGTGGTGCCTGTCCTGCCGGACGGGCCAGTCCTCCCCCACCTGACCGGGAGACGCCCGCACGAGACCCCGGCCACCGGCTACCCGGCCGCACGTGCTTGGGCCGCCTCAAGGGCGCCCCAGGGCGAAGCCGCGACCGGTCCGGTGCACGGGCGGGAGCGGGGCCCGGTCCCGGGCCGAGCGTCCACGGGCGGCCCGTGGGTGCACGGGCGGGAGCGGGGCCCCGTCCCGGCCCGAGCGTCCACGGGCGGCCCGTGCGGAGGCGCATGCCTGATCAGGCCGGTCGGGGAGTGGCCGCGGAGCGGCTACGTCTCCCGTTCCCCCGTCGCCCCCGCCACCGTGAACCCCGTGACCGTGCCGCCGCCCTCGCGGTGGAAGGCGTAGGGCGCTCCGCCGTGGGCGAGGGCCACCTCGCGGACGATGGAGAGGCCCAGGCCCGAGCCCGGGAGGGAGCGGGCGTCGGCGGCTCGGTAGAAGCGGTCGAAGACGCGGGTCAGATCGTCGTCGGCGATGCCCGGGCCGCGGTCGCGGACCTCGACCCGGACCGTGCCCGGGCGGGCCGGGCCGGCCACGTGGATCTCCACGGGCGCGCGGCCCTCGCGGTCGAACTTGACCGCGTTCTCCACCAGGTTGGACAGCGCCCGGGTGAGCATCCCGGGACGGCCGTGGGTCGTGGTGTGGCCGCTGGCGCGGACCACGATCTCGCGTCCCGTGCGCCGTCGGGCGACGCCCGCCACCTCCTCGGCGACGTCCGCGAGGTCGATCCTCTGCGGCGGCTCCGTGTCGGACTGCCCGGCCGCCAGGTCGACCAGTTCGTTGACCAGGTCGGTCAGCTCCCGCGCCTCCTGCGCGAGATCGGCGACCAGCTCCTCGCGGCTGTCGGGCGGGAGTTCGTCGATGCGGCGCAGCAGCGAGATGTTGGTGCGCAGGGAGGTGAGCGGGGTGCGCAGTTCGTGTCCCGCGTCCTGGACCAGCCGCCGCTGGTCCTCCTCGGACTGGGCGAGCCGGCCCAGCATCCGGTCGAAGGCTCGGCCGAGGCGCCCCACCTCGTCGTAGCCGGCGACCGGCACCTGGATGCCGAGGCGGCGCGTGCGGGCGACGGCCTCGGCGGTGTTGGTGAGCACCACGAGCCGGCGGGTGATGCGCCGGGCCAGCCACCAGCCGAACAGCCCGGCGGCGACCACCACGGCCGCCATCAGCAGGAACGTCCGCCGCTGGAGCGCCCGCAGCAGGTCCTCCGTGTCGCTGAACTCCTGCGCGACCTGCACCGCGCCCCGGCTGCCGCCCAGGGAGACGGTCGCGACCCGGTACACGTCGTCGCCGACGTCGACCCCGGCGTGCACGACCACCCGCCCCGCCGTGGCGGCGCCCGCGATCCGGCGGTCGTCGTCCTCCACCGGGAGTCCGGGGTTGCCGGGGTCGACGATCCCGCCGTCGGGGCCCAGCACCTGCACGTCCGTGCGGGCCGGCCGCACCAGGTCGTGGCCGGGCGCGGCGGAGGAGAAGTCGTGCGGCGACATGCGGTTGCGCCGGACCTCGTCCCGCAGGTCCTGCACCACCTCGTCGAACACCGACTGCTGGTCCACCCGCACCAGCCGCGCGGCCGCGTTGTACGACAGGAAGCCGACCAGCAGCGTCACGGTCGCGGTCACCGCCGCGAACGCCACCGCGAAGGTCGTGCCCAGCGACAGCAGCCGCATCCGGTGACGCGGGACCGACGGCCCGTGCGCACCGCCGCCGGCGGCCACTCAGCCCTCCCGCAGGACGTAACCCACCCCGCGCACCGTGTGGATGAGCTGCGGGGCGCCGGGCTCGTCGAGCTTGCGGCGCAGATAGCCGACGTAGACGGCGAGGTTCTTGGAGCCGGGGCCGAAGTCGTAGCCCCAGATGCGGTCGTAGATGGTGGAGTGCTCGAGGACCACGCCCGCGTTGCGGATCAGCAGTTCCAGCAGCTCGAACTCGGTGCGGGTCAGCTCCAGTTCGCGGTCGCCGCGCCAGGCCTGGCGGGCCTGCGGGTCCATGCGCAGCCCGGCCGCCTCCAGAAGGCGCCCGGAAAGTCCCGACGGCTCGGGCGGCGTCCCGGGCTCCGGGGCGGCGGCCGGCCCTGACTCCGCGGGCGCGGGAGCCGCGCGGCGCAGCAGGGCGCGGAGCCGGGCGAAGACCTCCTCGACGTCGAACGGCTTCACGACGTAGTCGTCGGCGCCCGCGTCGAGCCCGGCGATCCGGTCGGCGGTCTCCACCAGCGCGGTCAGTATCAGCACCGGGGTGCGGTCGCCCTCGGCGCGCAGCACCCGGCACACCTGGAGTCCGTCGATGCCCGGCATCATCACGTCGAGCACCAGCACGTCGGGCCGCATGCGGTGGGCCTGCGCGAGAGCCTCGACGCCGTCGGCGACGGCCGTGACGCGGTAGCCCTCCAGGGTCAGCGCGCGCTCCAGCGCGTTGCGGATGGCGCGGTCGTCTTCGGCGAGCAGAACGGTGTGCGGCACCCGCCCAGTGTGCCAAGCCGCCGGAGCCGGGCGGCCCCGCCGGCCGCCCGGACCTCCGCTTCTTACCGCCGTCTCACCCGCCAGGGCGCAGCGCGGCGAGCCGTTCCTCGAAGGGGGTCACGTTCTCGAACGAGTCCTTCCTGGGGAGCGGGGCGCTTCCCGACGCCCCCCGCCCAGGCGCGGCGCCGCTGCCGTTCACCGCCCGCACCGCCCCGTCCGGAGCCGCCTGCCGGGGCAGCGACCGGGCCGACGTGCCCGCCGCCAGCGCGACCAGCTCCCCCGCCGCCCGCCCGATCCGGGCGTCCAGCCCCTCCGCGCCCCAGTCCTCCGACGCCGCGTAGACGCCCGTCGGGACGACGACCGCGCGGAGGTAGGAGAAGAGGGGACGCAGGGCGTGGTCCAGGACCAGGGAGTGCCGCGCGCTGCCGCCCGTCGCCGCGATCAGCACCGGCGTGCCGGTCAGGGCCTCCGTGTCGGTGGAGCTCAGCGCGTCGAAGAAGGACTTGAACAGCCCGCTGTACGACGCCGAGAACACCGGGGTGACCACGATCAGGGCGTCCGCCCCGCCCACCGCGTCGAACGCGTCCGACAGGGCGGGCCCGGGGAAGCCGTTGGTGAAGGTGTGCGCGATCTCCACGGCGAGGTCCCGCAGCTCGATCACCCGGACGTCGGCCGGGTCCGCGCCGGCCGCGGCGACGGCGGCCGAGGCGAGCCGGTCGCCCAGCAGCCGGGTGGACGACGGCACGCTCAGCCCGGCCGAGACGACGACGATCCTCATGCGCGCGCCCCTTCCTGTGCGGCGGCGTTCTTCCGCGCGGCGCCCAGCAGCGAGGCGTGGGTGGGCGCCTCCGGCACGTCGGCCGGACGGTTCTTCGCGAATTCCTTGCGCAGCACCGGCACGACCTCCTCGCCGAGCAGGTCGAGCTGCTCCAGCACCGTCTTCAGCGGCAGGCCCGCGTGGTCCATCAGGAACAGCTGGCGCTGGTAGTCGCCCGCGTAGTCGCGGAAGGACAGCGTCTTCTCGATCACCTGCTGCGGGGAGCCCACGGTCAGCGGGGTCTGCGCGGTGAACTCCTCCAGCGAGGGCCCGTGCCCGTACACCGGCGCGACGTCGAAGTACGGCCGGAACTCCCGCACCGCGTCCTGCGAGTTCTTCCGCATGAACACCTGCCCGCCGAGCCCGACGATCGCCTGCTCCGGGGTGCCGTGCCCGTAGTGGGCGTACCGGCTCCGGTACAGCTCGACCATCCGCTTGGTGTGGTCGGCCGGCCAGAAGATGTTGTTGTGGAAGAAGCCGTCGCCGTAGTACGCGGCCTGCTCGGCGATCTCCGGCGAGCGGATCGACCCGTGCCAGACGAACGGCGGCACGCCGTCCAGCGGGCGGGGCGTGGAGGTGAAGCCCTGCAGCGGGCTGCGGAAGCGTCCCTCCCAGTCGACGACGTCCTCGCGCCACAGCCGGTGCAGCAGCGCGTAGTTCTCGATCGCCAGGTTGATGCCCTGCCGGATGTCCTGGCCGAACCAGGGGTAGACCGGGCCGGTGTTGCCGCGGCCCATCATCAGGTCCACCCGGCCGTCCGCCAGATGCTGGAGCATCGCGTAGTCCTCGGCGATCTTCACCGGGTCGTTGGTGGTGATCAGCGTGGTGGAGGTGGACAGCTGCAGCCGCTCGGTGCGGGCCGCGATGTAGCCGAGCATGGTCGTCGGCGAGGACGGCACGAACGGCGGGTTGTGGTGCTCGCCGGTCGCGAACACGTCCAGGCCCACTTCCTCGGCCTTCAGCGCGATGGCGACCATGGCCTTGATCCGCTCGCGCTCGGTCGGCGTGCGCCCCGTGGTCGGGTCGGGGGTGACGTCCCCGACACTGAAGATCCCGAACTGCATGGCCGCTCACCTTCCAGGTTGTTGACGGTTCAACTATACCCCTGGAACGACACCCCGCCCCGTCCTATTCCGCCTGCCCGGACACGGCCTCCCGATCCCCCGTCCCCACCGGCACCGGCTCCCCCGCCCGCAGCCGGGCCGCCTGCTCGGCGCCGTACTCCGTGGTGCGCCGCATGTGCTCGATGAACAGCGCCAGCTCACGGTCGTCCAGGTCGTCGAAGAGCGCGAACCAGCCGCTCCCGACCCGCTCCCACACCCGCGCCACCTCGGCGACCCGCTCCGGCACCGGCGCCACCAGCACCACCCGCCGGTCCCCCGCGTCCCGCTCGCGGACCACGTACCCGGCCCGCTCCAGCCGGTCCACCAGCCGCGTCGCCGACCCGGTCGTCAGCCCCGTCAGCTCCGCGATCCGCCCGGTCGTCACCGGGCCGGGCTCCAGGGTGAGCAGGTTCAGACACTGCAGGTCGGTCGGGTGCAGGCCGAGGCGGTCGGCGAGCGCCTGGTTGAACAGCGCGTACGACGCCATGTAGCGGCGGGCCACCACCGCCAGCTCCGCCATCAGCCGCGCCCGCCGCTCCCCCGGCGGCCCCTCCGTCGTCGCCGTCGTCGCCCTGTCCCCGGCCCGTCCGTCCGCTGCGTCCGTCACGGGGCATGTATCCCGCGGACCGCGGCGGCGCAGGCGCCCTCCAACAGGTGACGCGGACGGCCTCCGGCGGTGAGCGGGCGGTCTCCGGCGGTGAGCGGGCGGCCTCCGGCGGTGAGCGGGCGGCCTCCGGCGGTCACGCGGACGGCCCGTGCGAAGCTGCCGCCATGCTGATCCTCCGCTCCGCCGCCCTGTTCGTCCTCGCCGCGATCCTGGAGATCGGCGGCGCGTGGCTGGTCTGGCAGGGCGTCCGCGAACACCGCGGCTGGATGTGGGCGGCCTGCGGCGTCCTCGCCCTCGGCGCGTACGGCTTCGTCGCCACCTTCCAGCCCGACGCCCACTTCGGCCGGGTGCTCGCCGCGTACGGCGGCATCTTCGTCGCCGGGTCGATCCTGTGGGGCGTCGTCGCCGACGGCTACCGCCCGGACCGCTGGGACATCGCCGGCGCGCTGGTGTGCCTGGCCGGCATGGCGCTCATCATGTGGGCCCCGCGCAACGGCTGACCGGGCACCTGACGAGCGCCCGCCCGCGCCCGAATCCGCCCCGCCTATGCTGGCCGGGCGCGCCCGTACCGCACGCGCCGACCGTCCACCCCCGCCACCGCCCGCCCGAGGAGCAGCCCATGGCCACCGCCGTACCGCCCGCCGCGTCCCGTATCGCCGTCGTCACGGGCGCGAGCAGCGGGATCGGCGCCGCCACCGCGCGCAGGCTCGCCGAGGCCGGCTACCGGGTCGTCCTCACCGCCCGCCGCAAGGACCGCATCGAGGCGCTCGCCGAGGAACTGACCGCGGCCGGGCACTCGGCGACGGCGTACCCCCTCGACGTCACCGACCGCGCCGCCGTCGACGAGTTCGCCACCGCGTTCCGCACCGTCGGCGTCCTGGTCAACAACGCGGGCGGCGCCCTCGGCGCGGACCCCGTCGCCACCGGCGACCCGCAGGACTGGCGCACGATGTACGAGACCAACGTCATCGGCACCCTCAACCTCACCCAGGCCCTGCTGCCCAAGCTCGACGCGAGCGGCGACGGCACGGTCGTGATGGTCTCCTCCACCGCCGGACACGCCACCTACGAGGGCGGCGCGGGATACGTCGCCGCCAAGCACGGCGCGCACGTCCTCGCCGAGACCCTGCGCCTGGAGATCGTCGGCCGCCCGGTGCGGGTGATCGAGATCGCGCCCGGGATGGTGAAGACGGAGGAGTTCGCCCTCACCCGGTTCGGCGGCGACGCGGAGAAGGCCGCCAAGGTCTACGCGGGCGTCGCCGAGCCCCTCACCGCGGACGACGTGGCCGACACCATCGCCTGGGCCGTGACCCGGCCGCCGCACGTCAACATCGACCTCCTGGTCGTCCGCCCGCGCGCCCAGGCGTCGAACACGAAGGTCCACCGGGAGGCACGATGACGACGGAGGGCGGGACGGCCGGGGGCGCGGCCCCGGAGAGCGGCGGGACCACGGACGGCGAGCGGCGTCGCCTCGAACTGGAGAAGAAGCGCGAACGCTACGTCTGGCTCTACCTCGGGTACTTCCTCTTCGGCATCCACATCGTGGCGTTCGTGATGATCTACGCGGTGAAGCACGCCCCGTAGGGCCATCCTGTACGGGTACGGAGGGACCCCGACACCGAGGAGGACGGGCCATGCGCGACGTGACCTACGCGATGGGCATCTCGCTCGACGGCTACATCACCGGGCCGGACGGCGGCCTCGACTGGTCGGCGCCCGAGGAGGACGTCTTCCGCTTCTGGATCGAGGAGACCCGGAAGCTCGGCGTCCATCTGCTCGGCCGGCGGCTCTACGAGACGATGCTCTACTGGGAGACCGCCGCGGACGACCCGTCACTCGGTGACGCGGAACGCGAGTGGATCCAGGTGTGGAACCCGCTCCCCAAGGTGGTCTTCTCCCGCACGCTCACGGAAGTGAAGGGCAACGCCCGCCTGGCCTCGGGCAGCGTCGCCGAGGAGATCGCACGGCTGCGGAAGGAACCCGGCGAGGGCGAGATCGCGATCGGCGGCGCGACCCTCGCCGCCGAGGCGGCCGCGGCGGACCTGATCGACGAGTACCGCGCGGTGGTCCACCCGGTCCTCCTCGGCGGAGGCACCCGCTACTTCCCCCACGACGAACGCCGCGTCCACCTGGACCTGGTGGAGACCCGCACGCTCACCCCGAACACGGTGTACCTGCGCCACCGCGTGCGGAGGTGACCTCGGAGGTCATCCCGTACGCGGCGGCGCTCAGCCCTTCACGCAGACAACCTGCTTCAGCTTGGCGACGACCTCCACGAGGTCGCGCTGCTGGTCGATGACCTGCTCGATCGGCTTGTACGCGGCCGGGATCTCGTCCACCACGCCGGAGTCCTTACGGCACTCCACGCCCCGCGTCTGCTCCTCCAGGTCCTTCGCCGTGAACCGCCGCTTGGCCGCGTTGCGGCTCATGCGCCGGCCCGCGCCGTGCGACGCGGAGTTGAACGACTTGTCGTTCCCCAGCCCCTTCACGATGTACGAGCCGGTGCCCATCGAGCCCGGGATGATCCCGTACTCGCCGGAGCCCGCGCGGATCGCGCCCTTGCGGGTGACGAGCAGGTCCATACCGTCGTAGCGCTCCTCCGCCACGTAGTTGTGGTGCGCGCTGATCTCCTGCTCGAAGGTGGGCTTCGCCTTCTTGAACTCCTTGCGGACCACGTCCTTCAGGAGCGCCATCATGATCGACCGGTTGTACTTGGCGTACTCCTGCGCCCAGAACAGGTCGTTGCGGTACGCCGCCATCTGCGGGGTGTCCGCGACGAAGACCGCGAGGTCCCGGTCGACCAGGTTCTGGTTGTGCGGGAGCTTCTGCGCGATGCCGATGTGGTGCTCGGCGAGCTCCTTGCCGATGTTGCGGGAACCGGAGTGGAGCATGAGCCAGACCGAATCGGACGTATCGACACAAACTTCGACGAAGTGATTTCCCCCGCCGAGCGTCCCCATCTGCTTCGCCGCCCGCTCCTCGCGGAACTTCACCGCGTCCGCGACCCCGCCGAACCGCGTCCAGAAGTCGTCCCAGCCGCCCGTCGCGAAGCCGTGCAGGCGGCCGGGGTCCACCGGGTCGTCGTGCATGCCCCGGCCCACCGGGATCGCCTGCTCGATCTTCGAGCGCAGCCGGGACAGGTCGCCCGGCAGGTCGTTCGCCGTCAGGGACGTCCTCACCGCCGACATGCCGCAGCCGATGTCCACGCCCACCGCCGCCGGGCACACCGCGCCCCGCATCGCGATGACCGAGCCGACCGTCGCGCCCTTGCCGTAGTGCACGTCCGGCATCACGGCCAGGCCCTTGATCCACGGCAGGGTGGCGACGTTCCGGAGTTGCTGGAGCGCGCCCTCCTCGACCGTCGCCGGGTCCGTCCACATCCGGATCGGCACCTTCGCGCCCGGTATCTCCACGTACGACATGACGTCCTCATTCCCCCGGAAACACTACAGAAGTATCGAAACGCAAAACCGGCGCCAAGGTCGATGAAAAGGGATGACGGACCGGCGTCCGCGGCAGTGCGTGCGATACACATTGTCTGCGAACGGCTCCCCCCTGCGGCAAGCGATTAACCAGCGGGGACACTGGAAGGATCCGGCGGGCCGCGGCCCGCACCCACCGTCGAGAGGACCTGGACCGTGCAGCGGAAGGCGTACGGACCCGGCGTCGCCGCGCTCCTCGCGGCCGTACTGGCCGGCTGCACCGGCAGCCCGGACGGCGGCGGGCAGGCGGACGACTCCAACCCGGGCAGCGCCGGCACGGCGACCCAGGCGGCCCAGCCCGGCCGGTACGCCACCCTTCCCGAGCCCTGCGGCGCCGTCGGCGACCGCACGCTGGAGGAACTCCTGCCCGGGCTCACGGGGTTGACGGACGAGCAGCAGCGGGAGAAGGCGTACGCGGGCGAGGCGACGCTCACGTACGACACCGACCGCAAGGTGGGCTGCCGCTGGAAGGTGGAGTCCCTCGCGGCGACCGACCGGCTGCTGGTGGACTTCGAACGGGTCGTCTCCTACGACAACGCGGTCAGCGACGACGCCCAGGCCGAGGAGCTGTTCGCCCGGAAGCGGACGGCGGCGCAGCTTCCCGTGCCGACGGTGACGGGCTCCGGCTCCCCGTCCCCGACGGGCTCCGGCGCGTCCACCGGCCCGGCGGACCCGGGCGGTTCCGCGTCGGCGTCGGGCTCGCCCGCCTCGCCCTCGTCCGCCGCGTCGCCGTCCGTCGCCCCGTCCGACCTCCAGCCGCGCGTCCTGGAGGACCTGGGCGACGAGGCGTTCCTCGACGACGCGCTCGACCGCTCCGGATCGACCGTCCAGGAGCGCACCGTGACTGTGGCGTTCCGCACGTCCAACGTCATCGTGACCATCGAGTACGCGGAGCAGCCGGTGACCGTCGGAGCTGTGCCGGACAGCAAGGAAATGCAGGACAGGGCCCGGAAACTGGCCGCCGAGCTGTCCGACTCGCTGGGCGGCTGACCCTCGTTCACCGCCCCTCCACGCTCTCCGCGAAGCCCGCGAAGTACGGCCGTCCGGGTGACGAGGCGCGTACCGTGACCCCTCGGACACCGTTCCGACCGCAGGGAACACGAGCGTCATGAGTGAAGGAACCATGCAGCGACGAGCACAGCGAGAGCAGCCCGAGCGAGCCAAGCGCCTGACCCGCGTCCTTGTCTGCGCGGCAGCCGTCCCCGTGATGCTGGTCGCGACCGGCTGCTCCTCGGACTCCCGGTCCGACGACGGCGGTGACAAGGCGGCGAGCGCCTCCGCGTCGGCCAGCCCGTCCCCGACCGTGCAGGCGGCGGCGTACCGGACGCTGCCCGAGGCGTGCGGCGTGCTGAGCAAGAAGACCCTCAAGGACCTGGCGCCGAAGGCGAAGTCCGGCAAGGAGGGCAGCTCCGACGACGTGGCCTCGCGGGCGAGCTGCTCCTGGAGCAGCCTGGACAACAACGGCGTGAAGGGCTCGCAGTTCCGCTGGCTGAACGTGTCGCTGCTGCGCTTCGAGTCGGACACCACGCGCGGCCCGGGCGAGAAGCTGGCGCAGGAGTACTACGACAAGCAGGTGCGCGACGTCCGGGCGACGCCGGGCGCGCGGAGCGTGAGCGCGCAGCCGGTGGCCGGCACGGGCGACGAGGCGACCGCGGTGCGGTACGACCTGAAGAAGGACGAGGGCACCTTCAAGCAGCAGACGGTCGTGGCGCGGGTGGAGAACGTGGTCGTCACCCTCGACTACAACGGTGCGGGCCTGGCGGGCGACAAGACGCCGGACGCCGACGCGCTGATGGCGGACGCGAAGAAGGCCGCCCGAGAGGCGGTGCTGTCCGTGACGAAGGCCAACGGCCCGGGTGCGGCGAGCGGTTCGCCGTCGGCCGCGGCGTCGGGCAAGCCGTCCGCGCCGGCCTCGAAGGCGCCCTCGGCGTCGGCCTCCGCCGAGAACTGAACCGGCTGACGACAGAAGCTGAACCGGCTGAACCAGAACCGGCCACCCGTCCTCCGCACACATGTGCCACTCTGTTGCGCGCAACAACACGCACTGGGAGGGGAGTACGGGTGGCCGCGCCCATTCAGCTGACACGGACGCACCGGGTTCTCATCGGCGTGGTCGTCTCCGGTGCCGTCGTCATCGCCGGGATCGGCTTCGCCGGTTCGTACGCGGCGGTCCGTGAGCTGGCCCTGAAGAAGGGCTTCGGCGACTTCAGTTACGTCTTTCCGATCGGCATCGACGCGGGCATCTGCGTCCTGCTGGCGCTGGACCTGCTGCTGACGTGGATCCGCATCCCGTTCCCGCTGCTGCGGCAGACGGCGTGGCTGCTGACGGCGGCCACGATCGCCTTCAACGGCGCGGCGGCCTGGCCGGATCCGCTCGGTGTGGGCATGCACGGTGTGATCCCCGTGCTGTTCGTGGTGTCCGTGGAGGCCGCCCGGCACGCGATCGGCCGGATCGCCGACATCACCGCCGACAAGCACATGGAGGGCGTCCGGCTCACCCGCTGGCTGCTGTCGCCGGTGCCGACGTTCCTGTTGTGGCGGCGGATGAAGCTGTGGGAGCTGCGTTCCTACGAGCAGGTGATCAAGCTGGAGCAGGAGCGGCTGGTCTACCAGGCCCGCCTGCGCTCCCGCTTCGGCCGCGCCTGGCGCCGCAAGGCCCCGGTGGAGTCCCTGATGCCGCTCCGCCTCGCCAAGTACGGCGTCCCCCTCGCGGACACGGCCCCGGCGGGTCTGGCGGCGGCGGGCATAGAACCGGCGCTGATACCGCCGGCGCCGGACATGACCGCAGCCGCGGGCAGTCGTCCCGCAGGCATGGCCCAGGTGCCGTCCGGCGAGCAGCGCCTGGAGCTGGAACCGGACCGCAGGGACGAGGAACCGTCCAACCCCTGGCTGCACGCCCGCGACCCGCAGTCCGTGGAGTACCACGGCGGCTACGACCCCGAGTTCGACCCGGACGAGTACGCCCGCTGGATGGCCGAGCAGCGCCAGGCGGAGCAGTACGAGGACCAGTACCAGGAGGAGCCGCCCCTCCAGGAGCCCGCCCCGGAGGAGACCGGCACGTTCCCCATCCCGGTCATCCCGGGCGGCCGCACCCGCGAACTGGGCGAGGGCGGCGCGGCTCCCGTCGCGGAGCCGGGCGAGGACGACTTCTACCAGGTCTTCCGGCAGTCGATAGACGGCAGCTACCCGACCCCGCGCGTCCTCGGCGACAACATCGAGGCGACCTACGGGGTGACGCTGAGCCCGAGCGCCCTGAAGGACCTCACCGAACGCTTCCAGGCCCGCCACGCAGCGGAACTGGAGGAGGACCACATCGCCTGACCGGCGCACGCGTACGGACACGACGAGGGGCCCTGATGATCCGGGCCCCTCGCGTTGTGACGCTCGTCCCGCGCCGGCCAGAAGGGCACCGCTTCGTGCTCACGTCCGTACCGTCGCATGGCTGTGGCCATCCGGCCGTGGCGGCGACGGCCTTGTCCAGCCGGCTCCTGGGCAGCTGGATCCCATCCGTGCCTTCGGGATCGCCCATGTCGTTCGCCGGCTTCGCCCTGTCCGCTGACGCAGCCGCCGTCGACGACGGAGGGGCGCCCGGTGACGGTGACCGGGCGCCCCTCCGTCGTACGTGTGCGCCTTACGCGCCGAGCAGGTGCCGCACCCGCTCCTGCCCCACCGCCAGCAGCAGCGTCGGCAGGCGCGGACCCGTGTCGCGGCTGACCAGGAGCCGGTAGAGGAGGGCGAAGAAGGACCGCTGGGCGGTCTTGATCTCCGGGGGGAGCTCCTTGGGCGTGGCGTCGGCGGAGAAGCCGGCCTGGACCTTCGGGACGCCGTAGACGAGGTGGGTCAGGCCGTCCAGGGACCAGTTGTCGGCGAGGCCGTCGAGGAGGAGCCGCAGAGACTCCCGCGCCTGCTCGTCCAGCGACTTCAGCAGCTCCGTGTCGGGCTCGTCGCGGACGATGGTGCGCTGGTCGGCGGGGACGTGGGTGTTGATCCACGCCTCGGCCTTGTCGTAGCGCGGGCGGGCCTCGTCGAGGGAGGTCAGCGGGTTCGACGGGTCGAGGTCGCTGAGGATGCGCAGCGCCTGGTCCTCGTGGCCGGCGGTGATGTCGGCGACGGAGGCCAGCGTGCGGTAGGGCAGCGGGCGGGGCGTGCGCGGCAGCTCGCCGCTCGCCGTGCGCACCGCGCGGGAGTGCGCGGCGGCGTCGGCGGGCAGCGCGGTGCCGTCGGCGACCTTGGCCTCGAGGCGGTCCCACTCGTCGTAGAGGCGCTGGATCTCCTGGTCGAAGGCGACCTTGAAGGACTGGTTGGGCTTGCGGCGGGCGTACAGCCAGCGCAGGAGCTGCGGCTCCATGATCTTCAGGGCGTCCGCCGGGGTGGGCACGCCGCCCTTGGACGACGACATCTTCGCCATGCCGCTGATGCCGACGAAGGCGTACATCGGGCCGATCGGCTGCTTGCCGCCGAAGATCCCGACGATCTGCCCGCCGACCTGGAACGACGAGCCGGGCGAGGAGTGGTCCACGCCGCTGGGCTCGAAGATCACGCCTTCGTAGGCCCAGCGCATCGGCCAGTCGACCTTCCACACCAGCTTGCCGCGGTTGAACTCGTTGAGCCGGACCGTCTCCGAGAAGCCGCAGGCGGTGCAGGAGTAGGTCAGCTCGGTGGAGTCGTCGTCGTACGACGTGACCGTGGTGAGGTCCTTCTCGCAGTTGCCGCAGTACGGCTTGTACGGGAAGTACCCGGCGGAGCCGGAGCTGCCGTCGTCCTCGGCGGCGGCGCCGGAGCCCTCGGCGGCCTCCAGCTCCGCCTCGTCGACCGGCTTCTGCTGCTGCTTCTTCGCCGGGGCCTTCTTGGTGCGGTACTGCGCGAGGATCGCGTCGATGTCGCCGCGGTGCTTCATGGCGTGCAGGATCTGCTCGCGGTAGGCGCCGGAGGTGTACTGCTGCGTCTGGCTGATCCCGTCGAACTCCACGCCCAGCTCGGCCAGCGACTCGATCATCGCGGCCTTGAAGTGCTCGGCCCAGTTCGGGTGCGGGGAGCCCTTCGGGGCGGGGACGGAGGTCAGCGGCTTGCCGATGTGCTCGGCCCAGGACTCGTCCACGCCGGGGACGCCGGCCGGCACCTTGCGGTAGCGGTCGTAGTCGTCCCAGGAGATCAGGTGGCGCACCTGGTACCCGCGGCGGCGGATCTCGTCGGCGACCAGGTGCGGGGTCATGACCTCGCGCAGGTTGCCCAGGTGGATGGGGCCGGAGGGGGACAGCCCGGACGCGACGACGACCACCGGCGCGTCAGCGCCTGATGTTTTCGCGCCCGGGGCCCGACGCTCCGACTCCTCGATGACCTCATCCGCGAAACGGGAGACCCAGTCGGTGGTCTCGGTGCTCTGAGCCACGATCGGCACGTCCTTCTTTCTGCTCGGGCAGCCGGTACGGTCGCACGGCTGACCGTGCCATTCTCCCAGCTCCCCCGGCCACCGCGAAAACGCCTTTTCACCGGCCCGGGGACGGCCCGGACGCGACCCGGGCACGGCCCGGGAGGGCCTTCGGCACCGCCTCCGCGCCCCCGCGCACGGAAAAACCGCTTTACCCCCCATGGGATACTGGCCGTGTCTATCTGAACCCACGAGGAGAACGGCACCCACTCCATGGCCTCGGTCACATCGCTCACCGATCTCGTCAGCAAGCAGCTCACGTCCGCCCTCTCCGCCACCCGGCCGGAGACGTCCGCGGACCCGCTGCTGCGACGCAGCGACCGGGCGGACTTCCAGGCCAACGGGATCCTCGCGCTGGCGAAGAAGGCCAAGGCCAACCCGCGGGACCTGGCCACGGAGGTCGTCTCCCACATCACCACCGGTGACGTGATCAAGGACGTCGAGGTGTCCGGCCCCGGCTTCCTCAACATCACGATCGCCGACCGGGCGGTCCTGGAGAACCTGGCCGCGCGGTACGCGGACGGGACGGGCCGCCTCGGTGTGCCCCTCGCCGAGAACCCGGGCATCACGGTGATCGACTACGCCCAGCCGAACGTGGCCAAGGAGATGCACGTCGGCCATCTGCGGTCCGCGGTGATCGGCGACGCCCTGCGCGGCATGCTCGACTTCACCGGCGAGAAGACGATCGGCCGGCACCACATCGGCGACTGGGGCACCCAGTTCGGCATGCTCATCCAGTACCTGATGGAGCACCCGGGCGAGCTGGCCCCGCCCTCCGAGGTCGACGGCGATCAGGCCATGTCGAACCTCAACCGGATCTACAAGGCCTCCCGGGCCGTCTTCGACGCCGACGAGGCGTTCAAGGAGCGGGCGCGCAAGCGGGTCGTCGCCCTGCAGTCCGGCGACAAGGAGACCCTCGAGCTGTGGCAGCAGTTCGTGGACGAGTCGAAGGTCTACTTCAACTCGGTCTTCGACAAGCTCGACATGGAGATCCGCGACGACGAGATCGTCGGCGAGTCCGCGTACAACGAGGGCATGCCCGAGACGGCGCGGCTGCTGGAGGAGATGGGCGTCGCCGAGCGCTCCGAGGGCGCGCTGGTGGTGTTCTTCGACGACATCCGCGGCAAGGACGACAAGCCGGTCCCGCTGATCGTGCAGAAGGCCGACGGCGGCTTCGGCTACGCGGCCTCCGACCTCACCGCGATCCGCAACCGGGTCTTCGACCTGCACGCCGACACCCTGCTGTACGTGGTGGACGTGCGGCAGTCGCTGCACTTCAAGATGGTCTTCGAGACCGCCCGCCGGGCCGGCTGGCTGAACGACGACGTCACCGCGCACCACATCGGCTTCGGCACGGTGCTGGGCGCGGACGGCAAGCCGTTCAAGACCCGTGAGGGCGAGACCGTCCGGCTGAAGGACCTGCTGGACGAGGCCGTGCAGCGGGCCGCCGAGGTCGTCCGGGAGAAGGCGAAGGACCTCACCGAGGAGGAGATCCAGGAGCGGGCCGCGCAGGTCGGCATCGGCGCCGTGAAGTACGCGGACCTGTCGACGTCGCCGACCCGCGACTACAAGTTCGACCTGGACCAGATGGTCTCGCTGAACGGCGACACCTCGGTGTACCTGCAGTACGCCTACGCCCGTATCCGGTCGATCCTGCGGAAGGCCGGCGACGTACGCCCTGCCGCGCACCCGGAGCTGGAGCTGCACGAGGCGGAGCGGGCGCTGGGGCTGCACCTGGACGCGTTCGGGGACACGGTGTTCGAGGCGGCGGCGGAGTACGCGCCGCACAAGCTGACGGCGTACCTGTACCAGCTGGCGTCGCTGTACACGACGTTCTACGACAAGTGCCCGGTGCTGAAGGCGGAGTCGCCCGAGCAGGTGGAGAACCGGCTGTTCCTGTGCGACCTCACGGCCCGCACGCTGACCAAGGGCATGTCCCTGCTGGGCATCAGGACGCCCGAGCGCCTCTGACGCGCTCCGGCCCCTACGGCACACGGCCCGTCCGCTCCCTCGGGGGGAGAGGACGGGCCGCGGTCGTGTCAGGGCCCCCGTGGGCGCCGTGGGTCAGCGGCAGTTCACCCAGGTGTTGGACTTGATGTAGCGGGAGACGCTCCCGGTCTCCTTGTAGCCGCGCGGGACGATCCCGCTGGAGCCGCCGTGGTTCTTCGCCGAGTACCACTTGAAGTCGCAGGACTTGCCGTGGTTGTACCAGGACTTGAAGTTCTGGAAGACCACGAACTGGGTCAGGTCCTTGTTCGTGCCGGCGACCTTCTGCATGCGGCCGGTGTAGTTCTGACCGGACCAGACGCAGAACCAGCCCGACGGACAGTCGCTCGCGGCCGACGGCGCGGCCGGGGCGGCGCCGGCGCTCCCGGCGCCGCCGGCCAGCAGGCCTCCGGTCATCGCGACCCCCGTGGCCAGGACGGCGAGCTTGCGGGTGATGGTCATGTCGTTCCCCCTTCGAAACGCGATGGGCGCCGACCCGGTGGGCCGGCTCGTCACCGAGACTGGCGGACGCCCGCCGACGGCCGCCACGGTTGCCGGCGAAGTGACGTCACCGCGGGACATCCCAGCCTCTGACCTGCGGTTTCCCACATCCGTGGGACGGTCCGGCGGGACGGCGGGACGCCTTGGCCGGATCGGTGCGGGGCCGCACCCGAAGTCCCGTGCGCGCGGCCGCCATTGTTGCAGAATGCGAACGGGGAGAACCCGCACACGCGATCGGGGGAAATGATGTCGCGTTGGAAAGCACTGCCCTCGGAGCTCGATCCGAGGGCACGGCATCTGGTGGTGAGCCTGCGCCGCCTGAAGGACCACAGCGGGCTGAGCATGCGGCAGCTGGCCGCGAAGACGGGGTACAGCACGTCGTCCTGGGAGCGGTACCTGGGCGGCAGGTCGCTGCCGCCGAAGGAGGCCGTCGAGGCGGTCGCGGCGGTCGCCGGGGAGGACCCGACGCGTCTGCTGGCCCTGTGGGAGGTCGCGTCGGCGGCCTGCGCGGGACAGCCCGCGGACACGGACGACGCCGACAGCACCCCGCCCCCGGTGACCCCGGAAGCGCCGGCCCGCCACAGGCCCGCGCGGGCCGTGATCGTCACCGGCGTCGTCGCGCTCGTCCTGGTCGCCGCGTCGGCCGCACTGCTCGTGGCGCGGTTCGCCGGGGACGACGAGGGCCGGGCGCGGCCCCCGGCGGTGTCGTCGGCCGCACCGGCCGGCGCCGCGGCGCCGCCCACGGTCCCGTCGTACAGCTGCCGGGTCGAGCGGGTCGGCGGGCAGTGGTTCGCGGGGCTGAGCCGGACGCAGGACGCGATCCTGGCGACCGGGCAGGCGGGGGCGCAGGTCGCGGAGGCGCAGTGTCTGCTGCGGCGGGCCGGGTTCCCGCCGGGGGACATCGACGGCATCTACGGGCCGAGGACCGAGCGGGCCGTCCTGCGGTTCCAGCGGGAGGCCGGTCTGGTGGAGGACGGCATCGTCGGCCCGCACACCTGGGGAGCCCTGCGCGGATGACGCCCCCACCGGAACGGGCCGAACTGGCCGCCGCCCTGCGGGAGGTGCGGCAGCGCACGGGGCTGAGCCTGACGGGTCTGGAGGAGCGCACCCCGTTCAGCAAGTCCTCCTGGGGGCGTTATCTCAAGGGCGACACCCTGCCGCCCCGGGACGCCGTGCGGGCGCTGTGCCAACTGGCGGGCGAACCGGACGCGCGCTGTCTCGCGCTGTGGGAGATCGCGGAGGCGGCGGGCAGCGGGCGCGCCGCCCACGCCCCGGCGGACGCGCCGTCCCGCGCGGAACCCGAGCGGGAGGCGTCCGCTCCGCCGCCACCCGAAGGGACGAACCGGAATCGGACGTTGCGCGTCGCGGTGTCGGTCGCGGCCGTGCTGGCGGTGCTGGCCTCGGTCGTCGCCGCGATCGTGCTGCTGACGGACGACGGGACGCGGGAGGAGTCGGTCCGGGCGACCGCCTCCCCGGGGGCGACAGTCGTCCCGCCGCCCCGCTGCCGGGGCGCGTCCTGCGCGGGCAAGGACCCTTTCAACATGCTGTGCGGGGTCCGCCCGGACACCCTCACCACCTACCGCACGGCGGCCGGCGCCCGCCTGGAGCTGCGGCACAGCTCCCGGTGCGGGACGAGCTGGGCGCGGATGTGGGCCACCGAGATCGGCGACCGCATCGAGCTGGTCGCCCCCGGCCCGCCCCGTTCCGCCGAGGTGACGGACGCCCTGGACGCGCGGGCGTACGTCTACACGCCGATGGCGGAGACGGCCCCCGGCACGGTCGTCCGGGCCTGCTTCCACCCTGCGCATGGCGAGAGGAGGCGGGAGTGCTTCGAGGCCACGGTGCGCTGACCGGCTCACCGGGCTTGAGACGTCAGTCCCGCAGCGCCGCCCCCAGCCTCCGCAACCCCTCCGCGATCTCCTCCGGCGTCTGCGTGACGAAGCACAGGCGGAGGGTGGAGCGGTCGGGTTCGCCCGCGTGGAAGGGGGCGCCGGGGACGTACGCCACGTCGTGCCGGACCACCTCGGGCAGCAGGGCCGTGGTGTCGTACGAGGACGGCAGGCGCACCCAGAGGAACATGCCGCCCTCGGGACGCGTCCAGACCGAGCCGGCGGGGAGCGCGTCGGGGAGGCCGGCCAGCATGGCGTCCCGGCGCTCGCCGTAGACGCCGGCCACGCGGCGGACGTGGGCGTCCAGGTCGCGGTCGGCGAGATAGCGGGCGGCGGCGAGCTGGTTGACGGTCGGGGTGTGCAGGTCGGCGGCCTGCTTGGCGACGGCGCAGGCGCGGCGGATCCCCTCCGGCGCGCGCAGCCAGCCCAGCCGCAGCCCGGGCGCCATGATCTTGGAGAGGCTGCCCAGCAGCACCGTGCGGTCCTCGGCGCCCGGGTGGGCGGCGATCCACGGCACCCGTTCGCCCTCGTACCGCAGTTCGCCGTACGGGTCGTCCTCGACGATCCACAGTCCGCGCCGCGCGGCGACCTCGGCGACGGCGGCCCGGCGGGCGGCGGGGAGGGTGCGGCCGGTGGGGTTCTGGAACGTGGGCACGGTGTAGAGCAGCTTGGGCCGCTCGCGGACCACCAGCTCCTCCAATGCCGCCGGGTCCAGGCCGTGTTCGTCGCCGGGCACCGCGACGATCCGCGCCCCGGCGAGCCCGAAGGACTGAAGCGCCGCGAGATAACAGGGGTCTTCGACCAGCACCGTGTCGCCCGGTTCGAGCAGCGCCGTGGCGAGGAGGGACAGCGCCTGCTGGGAACCGGTGGTGACGAGCAGGTCGTCGGGCGAGGTCACCAGCCCCCGCGCGCAGGCGCGTTCGGCGAGCGCGGCCCGCAGCGCCGGTTCACCCTCGGTCGTGGAGTACTGCAGCGCCCGCGCGGGCATCTCGGCGAACACCGCGCGGTACGCCTCCGCGATCCCGTCCGCGTCGAACAGTTCCGGCGCCGGGAGACCGCCCGCGAAGTTGATCACCTCGGGGCGGGCGGTGACGGCCAGGATGTCCCGGACGGGCGAGCCGCCGACCGCCGAGGCCCGCGCGGCGAGGGGCGGGGCGGGAGCGGGGGAGTTGGCCGGGGCGGGGGCGGCGGGCGGCTCGGTGACGGTCATGCGGGGCTCCGGGGGCTGACTGGGTGACGGGGCGTCCCCGCAGCCTAGAAAAGCCTGTGCCTTCTACACGCGCCTTTCCGCGATCCGGACGCCCGCCCCGAAAACCGCCCTACTCCAGCTTCGTCGTCCCCTCCGGCACCCACCCGTCGCCGCCGATCGGGAACTCGTACGCAGGACGCCCCTTGTTGCCGCTGGTGCGGAAGGGCCGGCCCTGGTCGTCGACGGTGAGCGTGCCGCTGCGGTCGCCGCTGGACCACTTCAGCTCCAGGTACCAGTCGACGTCGTACGAGCTGACGGAGGCGGTGATGTAGTACACCTCCGGGTCGGACTCGCTGACCTTGAACGGGAAGTCGTCGTTGCCCGGTTCGGGGACGAGGGACGGCCGCGCCGAGTCCAGGGAGACGGCGAACGCCCGCGTCTGGACTCCGCCTCCGCAGCCCACGCCGGGGTAGGCCATGGCGTAGTCGTTCCAGGCGAGCGGCGCCCGCTTGCCCGCGACCCGCACGGTCAGGCCGTCGACGACGACCGTCTCGGGGCCGGTGCCCTGCACGGTGAGCCGCAGGTACTGCTGCCCCGAGGACACCGCGCCGTGCGCCGCCACCCAGGCCGGAGCGCCCTCCTCCAGCGGCGGCGGCTTCATCTCGCTCGCGGGCTTGTCGACGAGGTACCGCTGCGAGCAGGGGCTCTCCCACGCGTACGGTTCCGCCCGCACCGTGACCGGCACACCGCTCTTCCGCTTCTCGCCCTCCGGGGCGTCGGCGGGCGCGGAGCCGGCGGGCGTCCTGGTGGGGCTCTTCTCCTTGGCGGAGGTGGACGGGGAGGCGCTGGAGGACGTCGGCGAGGCGGACGTGGTGGTGCTCTCCTCCGCGGTCACCCCGGCCGCGCCGACCGGGCGGTGCCGTCCGGCGTCGGCGTCACCGTCCGAGCCGCCTCCGCCCGGCAGCCCGACGGCGAAGGTGACCCCGGCGGCCACGGCGGCGACCGCGATGCCCGCGAGGACGGCGGTACGGGTACGGCGGCGGGAGGGGGCGGGGTCCGTGGTCCCGGCCTCGGGGGCCTCCTGCACAGGGCTGGTAATCGTTGGGCCAACCGGGGCTGCGGAGGGTTCCTCCGCCGGGGGCGCGTCAGCGGCGGCCGTCTCCCCGGGCCCGGTATCCGCACCCTCTTCCACCGAAGGCGTCCCGGCGACAGCCGCCGGCTTCCGCCCCCGCACCGCGTCCGCCAGCACCCACCGGCGGTGCAGCTCGACGAGTTCCTCGGGCCGCGCCTTGCACAGCCGGGCCAGCCGCTCCACCGGGGCGTAGTCGGCCGGCACCGCGTCCCCGTTGCAGTACCGGTGCAGGGTCGACGTACTCATGTGCAGCCGCTTGGCGAGCACCCCGTAGCTGAGCCCCGACCGGTCCTTCAACTCCCGCAGCAGCGCGGCGAAATCCGCCGCCGCCGTCTGTTCCGACACCGTTCCTCCACTCCCCCGTGTCCCGTTCCACCGTTCCAGGGGACGGCCGTTCCCCCAGGTCAGCGCGGTGTGAGCGTTCCAGCGTCCCGGAAGTCCCGTCGACGGTGGCGGCCGGGACGGATCACGCCGCACGCTCTGGTCATCCAAGCACGCCGCTCCCGCCGACCGGTCGAGCGGCTGCGCCAAGTCCCGTCCGATGACAAGGAATTCGCCATGCGCACCTCTCGCCTCCAGCTCCTCGCCGCCGCCGGTGTCGCCGTCGCCTCCCTCGCGCTGACCGCCTGCCAGGACGGCACCGGCACCCGCGACGAGGGCGGGTCCGCCTCGCAGCCGGTCGCGTCGGCGCCCTCCGGCAGCTCCTCGCAGGCGCCCAAGGAGGGGGCCGCCTCGGGCGACAAGGGGAACGGCTCCACCGCGAACGGGTCCGGCGGGGACGCGGCCGGCTCCGGCGACAGCGGCAAGGGCTCCTCGGCCGGCAAGGGCTCCGGTTCGGGCGGCTCCGACGACGGCCCCGCGGCGTTCAACCCCTGCAACGGCTCGAACACCTCCGTCAGCGCCGCGCCGGTCTCCCGCCCCGTGAACCACATGGTGATCACGGTGAAGAACACCGGTTCGAAGAACTGCGACCTGACCTACTACCCGGTGCTGCGGTTCGACGAGATGCAGTGGGTGCCGCAGCCGGTCGAGGCGTCCAAGCCGCAGGCCGTGGTCACGCTGGCCCCGGGTGAGTCGGCGTACGCGGGTGTCCTGCTGTCGGCCGCCGACGGCAGCGGCACGGGCGGCGCCACCGGCAAGAAGCTCACCGTCGGCTTCCAGGGCCGCACCCCGAACAGCGACGGCGGCCCCGCCGCGATCCCGCCCCTGCCGGCCGACGGCGTGTACTACGACAGCAGCCTGACGGTGACGTACTGGCAGTACTCGATGGACGAGGCGCTCACGTACTGAGCCGCGGGCACGTCCACGACGGGCGGGTTCACCTGCGACAGCGGGTGCACCCGCCCGCGGGCGTGCGAGACGGCTCCGGGCCCGGAGGAAGCGCGGGTCAGCGCAGGGTGAGGGCGACCTCGGTGGCCCAGTAGGTGAGGATGTTGCGCGCCCCCGCGCGGCGGATGCCGGTGAGGGACTCGAGGATCGCCTTGTCGCGGTCGATCCAGCCCTTCTCGGCGGCGGCCTCGATCATCGCGTACTCGCCGGAGATCTGGTACGCCACGACGGGCACGTCCACCGCGTCCGCGACCTTGGCGAGGACGTCCAGGTAGGGGCCGGCCGGCTTGACCATGACCATGTCGGCGCCCTCCTCCAGGTCGAGCTCCAGCTCGCGCATCGACTCGCGGAGGTTGGCCGGGTCCTGCTGGTAGGTGCGGCGGTCGCCCTGGAGCGAGGAGCCGACGGCCTCCCGGAAGGGGCCGTAGAAGGCGGAGGCGTACTTCGCGGTGTACGCGAGGATCGCGACGTCGTCCCGGCCGATCTGGTCGAGGGCGTCGCGGATGACGCCGATCTGCCCGTCCATCATGCCGCTCGGACCGACCACATGGGCGCCCGCGTCGGCCTGGACCTGCACCATCTCGGCGTACCGCTCGAGGGTGGCGTCGTTGTCGACGCGGCCCTGGTCGTCGAGGACGCCGCAGTGGCCGTGGTCGGTGAACTCGTCGAGGCACAGGTCGGACATGACGAGCAGGTCGTCGCCGACCTCCGCGCGGACGTCCCGCAGGGCGACCTGGAGGATGCCGTCCGGATCGGTGCCGACGGTGCCCACGCCGTCCTTCTTGGACTCCTCCGGCACGCCGAACAGCATGATCCCGGAGATCCCGGCGGCGACGGCCTCGGCGGCGGCCTTCTTCAGGCTGTCGCGGGTGTGCTGCACGACACCCGGCATCGACGAGATCGGCACCGGCTCGGAGACGCCCTCGCGCACGAAGGCCGGGAGGATGAGGTCGGCGGGGTGCAGGCGGGTCTCGGCGACCATGCGCCGCATCACCGGGGAGGTGCGCAGACGCCGCGGGCGCGTGCCGGGGAAGGATCCGTACGTCGTCATACCACCTACGCTACGCCCGCCCCGCCCGTGCCTTTGCCGACGCGGAGTCGGCGCAAAGCGGGCGTACGACCGGCGCACGACCCGTACGACACGGACCCCCGGCCGCCCCGCCGTGCGGCTCCCCCGCACCGGGACCATCCTGGAGGAAGGGCCCGGACGGCAGGCGCCGGGGCCGCCGGTGGACCCGGCCCGCCGCCGTCCCATCCGTACAACCTCGGTACCGGCCCCCGCGGAGATCGCCATGGCCACCCTGCACCAGACTCCCGACCTGTTCGCCCTGTCGGACATCCGCGGCCCGGTGCTGCGCCCCGGCGACGACGGTTACGCGGAGGAGGTCACCGGCTTCAACCTGGCCGCCCCGCACACCCCCGACGTGGTGGTCGGTGCGGCCGGCGCCGACGACGTGGTGGCCGCCCTGCGCTGGGCGTCCGCCACCGGGACCCCCGTCGCCGTGCAGGCGACCGGCCACGGCGCCAACTACCCCGTCGACAGTGGCCTGTTGATCAGCACCAGGCGCATGACCGGCGTCCAGGTCGACCCCGCCCGGCGTACCGCGACCGTCGAGGCCGGCGCACGCTGGGGTGACGTGCTGGCGGAGGCCGCCCCGCACGGTCTCGCGGCCCTGTGCGGCACCTCCACCGACGTGGGTGCCGTCGGCTACACGGTGGGCGGCGGCCTCCCCGTCCTGGGCCGCGCGTACGGGTACGGCTCCGACCTGGTCCGCTCCTTCCACGTCGCCACCCCCGACGGCACGCTCCACGAGACGGACGCCGGGCACGAGCCCGAGCTGTTCCGGGCGCTGCGCGGCGGCAAGCACGCCGTCGGCGTGGTGACGTCCATGGAGACGGAACTGCTGCCGCTGCGGACCCTGCTGGGCGGCGCCGTCTGGTTCCCCGGCGAGCACGCGGCGGCCGTGCTGACGGCCTGGACCGGGTGGATCCGCACGGTGCCGGAGGAGATGTGCTCGTCGTTCGCGCTGCTGCGGCTGCCGCCGGTCCCGCAGGTCCCGGAGCCGTTGCGGGGCCGCTTCTGGGCGCGGATCGCCATCGCCTGGCCCGGTGACCCGGCCGAGGGCGAGGAGCTGCTGGCGCCGGTGCGGGAGGCCGCCCCGGTGGCCGTCGACACGGTGGAGGTCATGCCGTGCACGGAGGTGGACCGCGTCCACACGGAGCCGCAGGACCCGTTCCCCGTACGGGAGTCGAGCCTGCTGCTACACGAGCTGACGCCGGTGGCGATCCGGACGTTCCTCGACCAGGTCGGCCCCGACGTGCCCCAATGCCCACTGCTGCTGGTGGAGCTCCGGCACATGGGCGGCGCCCTGTCCCGTCCCGCGGCCGTCCCCGACATGGTGTGCGCGCGGGACGCCGAACACCTCCTGGAGTCGGTCGCGATCGTCGCGTCCCCGTCCGACGCGGAGGCCGTCGAGCACGCCACGGCCGCCCTCCGCACCGCGATGACCCCGTACGGCACCGGCCGCACCCTCGTGAACATCCACGGCGCCCCCGGCGACACCGCCGACCGGGCCCGCGCCTGGACCCCGGAGATCCACGCCGACCTGCTGCACCTCAAGCAGACCCACGACCCCGCGGACCTGCTGCGCTTCGGCCACACCCCCTGAGCCGGCCATCCCCTCGTCGGATACGGTGCTCGTCTTCCGCGACAGCGCGACAGAGAGGGCGACGACCGTGCACAGCGCCACCGTGACGACCGAGGGCGACCAGATCCGCTGGGCCGAACTGCCGGGCAAGGACCCGGTCCGCGTCTACGTGCACGGGCTCGGCGCCACCTCGCCGCTGTACTTCGCGGAGAGCGCCGTCCACCCGCTGCTTGCCGGGCACCGCTCCCTGCTGATCGATCTGCTCGGCCACGGCCACAGCGACCGGCCCACCTCGTTCTCCTACACGCTGGAGGACCACGCGGACACGCTCGCCGCCGCACTGCGCACCGCGGGGGTCACCGCCGCCGACGTGGTCGCGCACAGCATGGGCGGCGCGGTCGCCCTCGTCCTGGCCGCCCGCCACCCGGAGCTGGTGGCGCGGCTGGTCCTCGTCGACGCCAACCTGGACCCGCTGACGCCGGAGCGGGGCGCCTACGGCAGCCGGGACATCGCGTCGTACAGCGAGGAGGAGTTCCTCGCGGGCGGCTGGCAGGAGGTGCGCGACCGGGCGGGCGAGGCATGGTGGGCGACGATGCGCCTGACGGGCCGGGAGGCCCTGTACCGCAGCGCCGTGCACCTGGTCCGCGCCACGACGCCGACGATGCGGAAGCTGCTGCTGGACCTGCCGGTTCCGCGCACCTTCCTGTACCCGGAGCCGGACGGTCCCTTCCCGGGCTCGGAGGAGCTGGAGGCGGCGGGCGTCCGCGTGGTCGCGGTCCCGGACTGCGGGCACTGCGTCATGCTGGACAACCCGGAGGCCTTCGCCCGCGCGACGGCCGAGGCCCTTGCCGCCTGACCTTTCATCCCGACCCGCCGGAGGGACCGCCGACATGCGACTGCGCTGTGCCGTGCTGGACGACTTCCAGGGCGTCTCCACCACGCTCGCCGACTGGGGTCCCGTACGGGACCGGGTGGACGTGACCGCGTTCCGCGAGCACATCGCCGACGAGGACGAACTGGCCGCCGTACTGGCCGACTTCGACATCGTGGTGACCCTGCGCGAGCGTGTCCCGTTCCCCGCCTCGCTGCTGGACCGGCTCCCCCGGCTGAAGCTGATCGTCGCGTCCGGCATGCGCAACTCGGTCATCGACCACGCGGCCGCCGAACGCAACGGCGTCACCGTCTGCGGCACCCGCAGCTTCCCCACCCCGCCGGTTGAACTGACCTGGGCGCTGCTGCTCGGGCTCGCCCGGGGCCTGGTCACCGAGTACAACTCCTTCCGTGCGAACGGCCCTTGGCAGTCGACGGTCGGCGCCGACCTGCACGGCCGCCGTCTCGGCCTGATCGGCCTCGGCAAGATCGGCGGCCGGGTGGCGAGGGTGGGCCTCGCCTTCGGCATGGAGGTCACGGCGTGGAGCCCCCACCTCACGAAGGAACGCACGGACGAGGTGGGCGTGGAACTGGCGTCGTCCAAGGAGGAGTTGCTGCGCACCAGCGACTTCGTCTCCCTGCACCTGGTCCTCGGCGACACCACCCGGGGCCTGCTGGGCGCGCCCGAACTGGCCCTGATGCAGCCGGCCGCCTACCTGGTCAACACCTCCCGCGCCGGCCTCGTCGACCAGGACGCCCTGCTCACCGCGCTGCACGAGGGCACGATCGCGGGCGCGGCGGTGGACGTCTTCGACACCGAGCCGCTCCCCGCCGACCACCCCCTGCGCACGGCGCCCCGCCTCCTGGCCACCCCGCACCTCGGCTACGTCTCCGAGCTCAACTACCGCACGTACTACACGGAGGCGGTCGAGGACATCGCGGCGTACCTGTCGGGGACGCCGGTCCGCAGGCTTCACTAGGGGAACTGGTTGTGGACCGGTCGGACGGCCCCTCTTTGGCCCTGTCCACCGGTCCATGACGCCACCAGGCTGGAGAACCCGACGATCCCCGGAGGTTCTCTTGAGTCTCGCGTTCCTGCTGGCCGCCCTGGCCGTGGTGGTCACCCCCGGCACCGGCGTGGTCTACACGCTCGCCGCCGGTCTCTCCCACGGCCGGCGCGCGGGCCTGGTGGCCGCGTTCGGCTGCACGGTCGCCGTCGTGCCCCACCTGCTGGCGTCCGTCACGGGCCTCGCCGCCCTGCTCGCCTCCAGCCCGCTCGCCTACGCGGTCGTGAAGTACGCGGGCGTGGCCTACCTGCTGTACATGGCGTGGGCGATGCTCCGCGACAAGGAGGCGTTCACCGTCCGCCCGGAGCCGGAGCCGCGCCCCGCGCTCCACGTGATCACGACCGCCGTGCTGATCAACGTCCTGAACCCGAAGCCGATGCTGTTCTTCGTCGCCTTCCTCCCCCAGTTCGTCCCGGCCGGCTCCTCCGGCTCCCTCGGCCTGATGCTCCAGCTCGGCGGGGTCTTCATGGCGCTGACGTTCGTGGTCTTCGCCGCGTACGGGGTGTGCGCGGCGGCCGTACGGGACCGGCTGCTGGCCCACCCCCGGATCACCACGGGCCTGCGGGCCGTCTTCACGGCGAGCTTCGTGGGGCTGAGCGCGCGGATGGCGGTGGCCTGATGATCTTCCGACACGCTGAGGCGGTCCGGTCCGCCCATCCGGGCCTGGCGGCGGGCGCGCTGCACGCCACGGGCGTGGACGGCACGGCGGACGTCGAGGCGCGCGTGGCGGCGCGTGTCGCGGAGTACACCGCCCGCGCCCTCGCCCGGCTGGCCGGCGGCCCCGAGAGCGGGTTCCCCGAAGTGCTGGCATGGCGGCGGACGTTCGCCCGCATGGGATTGCGTCCGACGCGGTACCGCTGCGCCTCCGAGTCCCTGCTGCGCCGCCTGCGCAAGGAGGGCGCCCTGCCCCGCATCCACCCGGTCGTCGACCTGTGCAACGCGGTCTCGGTGGCGTACGCCGTGCCTGTCGCGGTGCTCGACGCGGACCGGATCACCGGCCCGCTGCTGGAGGTGCGGCCCGCGCGCGGCGACGAGGAGTACACGACGTTCGACGGCCGCACCGAGCACCCGGCCCCCGGCGAGGTGACATACGCCGACTCGGCCGGGCGCGCGCACGCCCGCCGCTGGACGAACCGGCAGAGCGGCCACTCGGCGGTGCGGGAGGGCACACGCCGGATCCTCGTGGTGGCGGAGGCGATGCACGAGGGCGGGGAGGACACGGTCGCGCGGACGCTGGAGACCCTGGAGAAGGAGCTGGCCGCCCTGTGGCCGGTCACGCCCGTGACCGCTCTGCTCACCGACGCGGACCCGGAGTTCAGGTTCGACGACCACGCCCGCGTGCGGTAGCCGTGCATGGCACCATGAATCCGGTGACCGACAGGGACGGCGCCACGGCGCACGGCTCGGACTTCCTGCACCTACGCGCTGACGACGTCCCCGCGGACGGCAAGGCCGACTGGCTCGCGCGGCAGCTGCGGCAGGCGATCACCGACCGCCGCCTGACCGTGGGCAGCAGACTCCCGGCCACCCGTCTGCTCGCCGCCGAACTGCGCGTCTCGCGGGGTGTGGTGACCGAGGCGTACCGCAGGCTCGCGGAGGACGGTCACGTCGAGGGACGCCGGCGCGGAGGCACGATCGTGGTCGCGGCGCCCCCGCCGTCCCTGCCGCCTCGCGCTCAACGCCCTTTGCGCGCAAGTCCGTTCATGGGTGCTCCCGACTCCCGCGCTTCCGACGCGCTGCGCGACGCCGACGCCCGGATCGACCTCACCCCGGGCCGCCCGGACCTGTCCGCCTTCCCCCGCGCGGCCTGGCTGCGCGCCGAACGGGCCGTGCTCGCCGAACTGTCCAGCGCGGACCTCGGATACGGCGACCCGAGAGGCGCGCCGCGTCTGCGCCGCGCGGTCGCCGACTGGCTGGCGCGCGGCCGGGGCATAGCGGTCGACCCGGACGGCGTCCTGATCGTCGCGGGCATCGCCCAGGCGCTCACCCTGCTGCACCCGGTGCTGCGCGCGGACGGGATCACGGCGGTCGCGGTGGAGGAGCCCGGTTCGCTCGGCACCCGCCAGCACCTGGCGCACGGCGGTCTGTCCACCCCGCCCGTCCCGGTGGACGCGCACGGCCCGGACGTCACCGCGCTGCGCGCCACGGGCGCCCCCGCCGTCCTCCTCACACCGGCCCACCAGTTCCCGACCGGCGTGGTGACCAGCGGGGAGCGCCGCCGCGAGCTGCTGCGGTGGGCGGCGGACGGCGGTCTGATCCTGGAGGACGACTACGACGCCGAGCACCGCTACGACCGCCCGCCGGTCCCCGCGCTGCGCTCCCAGCTCACCGACCGCCTCTGCTACATGGGCAGCGTCTCCAAACTGCTGGCCCCCGCCCTGCGCATCGGCTGGCTGCTCCCGCCCCGGCGCCACCTGGAGGCGCTGACCGACGCGAAACGCTTCACCGACCTGGGCAGCGCGGTGCTGCCGCAGCTCGTCCTGGCCCGGCTGATGGAGACGGGCCGCCTGGAGCGGCATCTGCGGCTGCTGCGCCCCCGGCACGTCCGCCGCCGGGACGCGGTGATCGCCGCCGTCCGCGCCCACCTTCCGGGCGCGGTCGTGCACGGCGCGGCGGCGGGACTGCATCTGACGGTCACGTACGCGCCGGACGTCCCCGACACCGAACTGGCGGCTGCCGCGCTGGCCTTGGGCGTCAAGTGCCACCCGCTCTCCTGGCACCGACAGCTCCCCGGCCGCCCCGGTCTGGTCATCGGGTACGCGGCCGACCCGCCCGGCACACTGACCGAGGGCGTGGCCCTGCTGGGCAGCGCGCTGCGCGCCCTGGCCTGACCCCCCGGCACCCCCGACGAAAAGCCTCTGAAATGGCTCAAGTTGCTACACCGGCCGCCGACGGGTACGTACGGTCGACAGTACGAACGGAAACGTGTGGACGCAGGAGCAACGGCAGGCAGGGGAACGCTGTGTCGATCGAGCACATCGCCGTGATCGTCCTGGCGGTCGAGGTGGTCGTCATGGTGTCGGCGCGGACCGGCATCGAGCGACGCCACTGGGCGCACGCCAAGGGCCGCGGTCCCGCCCCGCACCCGCGGGAGGACCTCACCTTCGTACCGGCGGCGCTGTACGGGATCGCCGCGGCGGCGATGGCGGTCGGCGCCCTGACGACGTCCGTCGAACCGACCCTCGCCGCGCTCGCGACGGCCGCGATGTTCGGCGTGCTGTTCCCCGCGTTCACCGCGAACGCCGTGCTGAGGCTGTCCACACGGGGCGGCCGCAGGGCCGTCACCCCACGTCTGCGCGGCCTCGCCGCCACGGTCGCCGCGACGGGCGGCCTGGTGTCGGTCGGCCTGATCTGAGAACCGGGTCCGGGGGCCGGCCCGGACCCGCTATGATCCGTCGGTCAGCCTTTGGCGCGCCCCGGCAGGGCAGCCCAAAGGCTTTTTTTCATGCCTACCAACACCCCTACGCCGCAACCCGGTTACCGATCCCTGCTCCGCAACCGCGAGTTCGCCGGCCTGTACACCGGGTTCACGCTCACCGTCGGCGCGAGCACCCTCTCCGGCTTCGCGCTCGGCACGCTCGTCGACCGGTCGACCGGCTCCCCGTTCCTCACCGCCGTGAGCATGTACGGCGCGACGTTCGCGACCGTGCTCGGCGCGACCACGCTGATGTCGGTCGCGGACGGCAGCCGCCCGCGTCGCACCCTGGTCGCGCTCCAGTGGGTCGCCCTGGCGGGCGCCGCCGCGCAGGCGGTCCCCGGCATCCCGCTGGCCGCCCGCTTCGCCCTGCTCCTGATCCTCGGCTTCTTCCAGTCGCTGAACACGGGGACGCGCATGGGCCTGCTCGCCGAGGTGGTGCCCGCCTCCGCCTACGTCCCCGCCCGCTCGCTGATGAACATCACCGCGGGCGGCACCTCCGTCCTCGGGTTCGCGCTCGGCGCGGTGCTGCTGCGCCACCTCACCCCGCAGGGCCTGTTCCTCGCGGCGGCGGCACTGACGGCGGCGGCTCTCGCCGTGACGGCGGCGACCGTACGGGAACGCTCCATCCGCCCGCCCCGCCGCCCCGGCCTGCGCGAGACATGGACGGCCAACGCGGCGCTCCTCTCCCGCACCGGCCCGCGCGCCCTGCTCCTCAACCTGTGGGTGCCCAACGGCCTGATCGTCGGCTGCGAGGCCCTGTTCATCCCGTACGCCCAGGAGGACGCGGGCATCCTGCTGGCCGTCGCGTCCGGGGGCATGCTGCTCGGCGACCTGACCGTGGGCCGCCTGCTGTCCGCCGAGTGGCGCCGCCGCTGCGCGTACCCGCTCCGGCTGCTGCTCGCGGCGCCGTACCTGCTGTTCGCCCTGCACCCGCCGACGGCGGTGGCGGCGGTCGCGGTCTTCGTCGCGAGCGCGGGCTTCGCGGCCACGCTGCCCCTCCAGGAACGGCTCCTGGCCCTCACGCCCGAGCAGGTGCGCGGCCAGGTGCAGGGCGTGGAGTCGGCGGGCCGGATGACCTGGCAGGGCATCGGGGCGGCGGTCGCGGGCGGGACGGCGCAGGTGTTCTCACCGACGGTGACGATCACGGCGCTGGCGGCGGTGTCGGTGTGCGTGACGGTGGTCTCGCGGCCGTACGTGAACCGCACCGGGCCCCTGACGGTCGCGCCCGGGTCACGGCGCCGGTGAGTCGGCGGCGGATATGTGCATGATCGGTAACAACACGCCCGGAAAGGGACTGCAGGGCAACCGCGGGCCGCGGAATCCCGTGCTTGTACGCACCAGACGTACTGGTCCGACCACGGGGAGACACCGATGCAGACCACGACCCGCAGAACCCGCCGTCCCTGGACGTCGTACGCCGTCGGCGCGGCGGTCGCCGCCGCGCTGCTGGCGACGACGGCGTGCGACGAGGCCGACCTGAACGAGGGCGGCCCCGTGACATCGCCCTCATCGCCGGTCCAGGCAACGCCCCCGGCCCCGGACGACGCGTCCGACACCCCGACCGACGGGGACGACGCGGCGGGCACGGACCTCTGCACGATGGAGGACCTCACCTTCGCCGCGTCGAACTACGGGGAGCGAGGTAAGCCGGTCCGGCACGTCATGGTGGTCGCGACCAACAGCAGCGACAAGGAGTGCGAGGTCCGGAACGCGCCGGAGATCATGCTGGGCGACGCGCAGGGCCCGGCGCCGGTGATGGAAGGCACGCAGGTCGACGAACCGTTCACGCTCGCCCCCGGCGACAAGGCGTACGCGGGCGTCCTCGCGACGGGCGGGAACCGGGACACCTACGAGGTGACCTTCATGACGCTCACCCTCGGCAGCCCGGGCGGCGAGGCGGAGGCGGAGGAGCCGGTCGAGCTGGAGATGCCCACGGAGGGGTCGTTCCAGGCGGACGACGGCCAGCGCGTCACCGGCTGGCAGCCCACGGAGGGCCTCGCGATGCGCCCGGTCACGCAGTCCTGACCTCCGGTTGTCGTGCGCGGGACTACGGTTCCGCGCACGACGGACACCGCCTGCCACCCCCGTCCTTCATCGGCGACCCCGCCTCTGACCTGGGGCGCGTCACCACCGGGTCACGTGCGTAACAGACACGTACGAGAGCGCAGCCCGACGAAACGGCGGGGCGGGCGGAGCGGTCTTGGTGAGCGGGACGGACGCACTGACGGTCCGTCACCTAAGGCACCGCCGCCACCGCTTCCGGAGGAAACCGCCATGCGCGCCACCAAGCTCACCGTCGCCGCCCTCGCCGTCGTCGCGGGCCTCTGGCTCACCGCCTGCCAGAACGACGACATCGCCGCGGACCCCCAGCCGGCCGCCTCGTCCCCCGCCGGTTCCTCCACAGGAGACAGCGACACGGACAAGGGCCAGGAGGAGGGCACGGTCGCCGGGACCGGCAGCAACGAGGACGGCAAGGTGGACGACTGCCGCACCGACGAGCTGGAGGTCACCGCCGAGAACGTCACCATCGACGGCGACACCGTGGGCACCGTCGCGGTGACCTTCGTCAACGGTGGAGGCCGCGACTGCGCGCTGACCGGTTACGCGGGCGTCGACCTGAAGACGGACGCGGGCTCGCTCTCCGCTGAGCGCACCGGCGAAGAGGCCCCCTCGGTCGTCCTCAAGGACGGCAAGTCGGTGTCGTTCGCGGTCACCTACCCGGTCAACGACTCCGGCGGCTCCGGCGTCGACGTCACGGGCCTCGTCGTCACCCCGCCGAACGAGACGAAGTCCGTCACCCTCGACTGGCCGGGCACGTCCCTCCCCGTCACGGACGGCTCGGGCACCCCGGTGAAGGTCGGCCCGATCGGCAGCGCGGGCCAGGGCGGCTGAACGGGCCGACTTCAGGCCGCTCTGACGGTCCCCTCCGCTGTCGCCTGCCCGTACCGGCAGTCGCGGCAGCGGCCCGGCTCCGGCGCCCGGAAGACCCGCTCGCAGCCGTCACACTCCTGGAAGGGATGCGGGCGGTGGACAGCAGCCGTGACCGGTGGAGGTTCCGGGGCGGCGGGAAGAGGCGGCGGCAGGAGCTCCCGCAGGCGGTAGGCGAGCACGCCCGCAGGGTGCTTCATAGTGACGGGCAGGTCGGCGGTCAAGGTGCGGAGCACGGCCGCCGGGGCGGCACCCCGTTCGAGCCAGTCGACGACGGCAGGCGCCAGCCGGTGCACGTCCCGCAGCGACAGGGTGAGCCGCTCGTCGGCACGCCGCAGACCCGCGAGCAACGTGACCGCCTTCTCATGAAGGGGCCCACGGGGCGCGGGTGCCGGCGGTTCCACAGGAGGCGCGACCGCGTCCGGCTCCACGGCGGCAGCCGAATCGGACGGCACCACCACGTCACAGGGCGCTTGGTCACCCTCCTGGGCCGTCTCGTCATGACTGGCGCCGGCCACGGCATCACGCGTACGCGCGCGGCCACCCACCGGACGCCGCTCGATCCCGGTGACACCGGCGGACGCCGCGTCCACCGGCGCGTGGTGGGCGTACGTACGCGTCACGAGCTGACCGTCCTCCGTGCGCTCGCGGACGCGCCGCAGGTACCCGTGCGCCTCCAACTCCCGCAAGGCGAAGGCGATCCGGTCCCGCCCTTCGGGAAAGCGCTCGGTGAGGCTGCGGATGTCCACCGGGGTGCTCTCGGGCACCGAGAAGATGTGGGTCGCCAGTCCGATCGCGGTCAGCGACAACTCGCGGTGCTGGGCGAGGTGGTTGCCGACGACGACGTACTGCCCGGACTGGTACGTACGTACGTGTGTGACACCGGACGGGGTGGTGGATCGTCGAACACCCTGAATCGGGCGCGGGGCAGCACTAAGCTTCTGCTCAGCCATGGGGAAGGGGCTTCTTCCTCTGTGGTCAGGCCCTCGCCCGGGAGTCCTACGTCCCGGCGGGGGCCGACGTCTGTATGGGGGTTGGGCGAGAGCCGAGTCGGTCCGGCCCTCTGAGCAGAGAGTGCCCGCCCGCACCACCGCCGCGCCAGCCAGTTCGACACGTTTCACCCGGCCGAGTGATCAACACGAGGTTTGGTGGGGTTGGTTGGTTTTTACCCCTGGTACTTAGGTCTTTTACGTCCCGAAGCCCCGCCCCTCACCCCACCGAATCCCGCCCTACCCGGCTCCGGCCCGTGCACTCGAGGACACTCTTATGCTCCGCTCGCCACAGGATCCCGCCTTCTTCTGGGACCGCTACAAACCCGACCGGGACGAACCGTCACCGGCACCCGACGCGGCGGCCTTCGAGTGGACGCAATACGAAGGGCACGGCCCCGGAGCCGAACTGCTCGGCCGACCGCGCACCGCGCTCGAGCTGGGGGCGGCCGAGTGCAGGGAGGCGTCCTGGCTGGCGCGCCGTGGGGTACGCGTCACGGCACTGGACCTCTCCCCCGTCCAGGTCGAGCGGGCCCGCCGGTGGTGGAAGGACGTCCCCACCCTGACGATCGAGGAAGGAGAAGCCTGCTCCTTCCTCCGTGGGGACGACCAGACGTACGACACCATCTACTCGATCTGGGGCGCGGTGTGGTTCACCGACCCGGACGAGCTGTTCCCGCTGGTGGCCGAGCGGCTGTCACCGGGTGGGGTGTTCGTCTTCTCGCACGGTGAAACGCCCAGGCACCTCACCGGCCGCCAACCCATGTACGGGAGGGGTCCTGAGGGCAGGGAGATGACCGTGGACCGCTGGTGCCATCCCCCCGAGACGTGGGCCGGCCTCGCGCACAGGCATGGCTTCATCGACGTCGAGGCACGGTGTCTTCCCTCGCCCACCGGCCAAGCACTGGGCACGATCATCGTCGAAGCACGGCGGCCTGACTGGGCAGACGATGCCACGTCCTTCACTCACTGAAGGGAACTCCGTGCCACGGTCTTCCTACTCGGCGAGCGCACAATGCCGTCTCTGCGGTAGCGCCATACAGATGGACGTACGGAGTAGAAAGGTCTACCCCCATCGCCGTGCTGACGCACGGAGGCAATGCTCCGAGTCCGGCAAGCCCCGCTACCGCCCCGAGGCCCCGACCGAGCAGCTGCACGAGTTGAACCCGCCCGTCATCACCAGGCGCCCGCCCCGGCCGGTCGGCACGATCCTGGAGGTGCCCGTCCCCGGGCTTTCGTGGGTTCCGTCGCTGGACGACGTCGACGCTCCGGTGATCACCTTGCCCGCTCATGGCCGTCTGGGTTACTGGGTCCCTAGTCCATGGCGCGCAACCACGGCCGTGGCGGATGGATGCCCGGATGGCGCATCACCGCTCAGACGATCAGCGTGGTCCGCGGACGCCAATGGAGCTGGACCGTGCTGAAGCGAGCCCCTTCGAGCTCAGGCAACTGACAGGCAGACTGTCACTGGCCGAGGTCCAGCTCCGCCCACACGGTCTTGCACGGTGCCAGGCCTCCGAACACGCCCCAGCGGTCGGCCAGCTCCTCGACCAGCAGCAGGCCGTAACCGGACTCGGCAGGTTCAGCCTCGGCGAGTGTCCGTGCCCGCGTGGGCACGCACTCACCCCGGGTATCGGTGACCTCGATGCGGAGGGTGACGGACGCTGTGACGCTGAGGCCGAGTCGGAAACTGCGGCCCGGAACTCGGCCGTGCACGACCGCATTCGTAGCGAGTTCGGCGACGATCAGCCGAGCCGGGTCGAGTGGCAGCCCCCAGGAGCGCAGTTGCTCGGCGGCGAGCAGACGCGCGAGACGGGCGCCTCGTCGGGTCGCGGAGAGCGGCACTGTGAACTGGTGGAGCGGGGCGCTTGGTGCGGTGACTTCTTGACTCACATCACTCACAGTGTTCTTCCATGCGTAATCTGTGAAGAAGGGCGGCCCGTGCGACCAGGGGCTGTCCGTGAGGTGTCCGGTTTCCGTCCGGGCTGCACGGGGTGACCGGGCGCGGACGGCCGGAGTTGATCCGGGGAAGGGCGCGCGGCGGGAGGACGGTGGGCATGAGCGGGTGGGAAGCGTGGCTGGGCGACGAGGAGGCCGGGGCCGTCATGCGCACGGTCGTACGGCAGCTCAAGCTGTGGCGGGAGGCGGCCGGCCTCACCCAGGCGGAGTTCGGGGCGGCGATCGGGTACGGGGAGGAGCTGGTCTCCTCGGTGGAGCGGGGGCGGCGAATTCCTCGGCCGGAGTACCTGGACGCGGCGGACGAGGCGCTCGGCGCGGGCGGCAAGATCTCCGCGATGAAGAAGGACGTCGCGGAGATCCGGTACCCCAAGACCGTGCGCGACCTGAAGAAGCTGGAGACGGAGGCCGTCGAGTTGGCCGCCTACAACAACTCCGTGATCCACGGCCTGTTGCAGACACCGGAGTACGCCCACGCGGTCTTCAGCGCCCGTCGGCCTCCGTTCACGGCGGACGAACTGGACCAGCGGCTGTCCGCCCGCGTCGCGCGCCAGGAGATCGTCAGCGAGACAGCGGGCCGACCACTTTTCAGCTTCGTCCAGTGCGAGTCCACACTTCGCCGTCCCCTCGGGGGCAGGATGGTCATGCGCGGGCAACTCGAACGCCTGTTGGCCGTCGGCGGGTTCCCGCACGTCGACCTCCAGGTGCTCCCGCTGAGCCACGAGGAGAACCCTGGCCTCGCTGGGTCGTTCCGGCTGCTCAGGCTGAAGGACGGTGCGACGGTGGGACATCTGGAGGTGCAGCACATCAGCCGTGTGATCGCCGACCCGAAGGAAGTGCAGCTTCTCGAGATGCGTTACGGAGCCATCCGGGCGCAGGCGCTCAGCCCGCGAGATTCACTGGCCCTCATCGAGAAAGTGCTGGGAGTCTCAATGACGGTGTCAAGCCGTTTGTGGGACGGGTTGGGTGGGGGTGAACACCCGGTTGTCGCGCAGCAGTGCCCACAAAACGCTGGCTCTCCGACGAGC
>BNBH01000042.1 GCA_014655195.1 Streptomyces cellulosae
GGGGTGAGGTCTGGTGTCTGTGGTGCGTCGTTCGGTCTGGTGGGGGGGTGAGGTCTGGTGTCTGTGGTGCGTCGTTCGGTCTGGTGGGGGGGGGGTGAGGTCTGGTGTCTGTGGTGCGTCGTCCGGTCTGGTGGGGGGTGATGTCTGGTGTCTGTGGTGCGTCGTCCGGCCTGGTGGCGGGCTGAGGTCTGACGCCTGCGGCGCAGGGTTGCGCTCCGGTGGGGGTGGGCGTAGCGCCCAGGGCCGGTGGGTGGGACGGGGCCGCGGTGGGGGCGGTCGTCCTCGGTCTGGCGCGAGAGTGCGAGCTGGAAAAGTGCGGGGCGCGGACGCGCCAGCCGCTGCGGGCGCCCACCCCCACCCCGTCCCCTCCCCGCCGCGGGCGACTACACCGCCACCGGGGCATGCGCCGCCTCCGCTACATGCGGGCGCAGGCCCGGCCGGCGGCCGCAACCTTCGCCAACCGCGGGCATTCGTGCCGCTGGGGCGATGGGGGAGGGTGGGCGCGGCGGCACCCTGCGGGCGCCAGGTGCGCCGGCACCCCCCCGGCCCACACCCACGCCGGGTGCTAGGAAGCCCCAGGGTGTGCAACGCCCCACCCGCGCCCGCTCCGGCTACGGACGAAGCCCGGGGTGTGCGACACCCCATCCCCCACCCGCGCCGTGCGCCCAGACACGCACCGGGTGTGCGACAACCACCCCCGCCCGCACAACCGTGGCCGAAAACGCACCCCCGGACCGCGCCCCCCGCCCGTAAGTAACTGCACGCGCCTCCCACCTCCCCACGGCCCAACCTGACGGAGTGAGCTACCGCACACCTGCCGTAGAGTTGAGCCCGGTCGAGACATGGCCGTGACAGATCGGAAGGGCAGCAACGCGTGAGCGTCGACGACTCGGGTTCCGGTGCGGACGCGCAGGGCGACGGCGAGGATCCGCTTGCTCTGCGCCTCGAGCAGCTCATCCTGGGCGCCGAGCGCCGTTACACGCCGTTCCAGGCGGCCCGCAGCGCAGGCGTCACGATGGAGCTCGCCACCCGCTTCTGGCGTGCCATGGGCTTCGCCGACGTGGGTCAGGCGAAGGCCCTCACGGAGGCCGACGTCCTCGCCCTGCGCCGCCTCGCGGGTCTGGTGGAGGCCGGCCTGCTGAGCGAGGCCATGGCCGTCCAGGTCGCCCGGTCCACCGGCCAGACCACCGCACGTTTGGCCGAATGGCAGATCGACTCCTTCCTGGAGGGGCTGACGGAGCCGCCCGAACCCGGCATGACCCGTACCGAGGTCACGTATCCGATCGTCGAGCTGCTCCTCCCCGAGCTGGAGGAGTTCCTCGTCTATGTGTGGCGGCGCCAGCTCGCCGCCTCGGCCGGGCGTGTGGTGCAGGAGGCCGACGACGAGGAGATGGTGGACCGGCGGCTCGCCGTCGCCTTCGCCGACCTCGTGGGCTTCACCCGTCTTACCCGGCGGATGGAGGAGGAAGAGCTCGGAGAGCTCGTCGAGGCCTTCGAGACGACCGCCGCCGACCTGGTCGCGGCGCGTGGCGGGCGGCTCATCAAGACCCTCGGCGACGAGGTCCTGTACGCCGCCGACGACGCCGGCACAGCTGCTGAGATCGCCCTGCGGTTGATAGAGACCATGGCGAACGACGAGACCATGCCGGAACTGCGCGTCGGCATGGCCTTCGGCACCGTCACCACCCGGATGGGCGATGTCTTCGGCACCACTGTCAATCTCGCCTCCCGGCTGACCTCCATAGCCCCCCGCGACGCGGTCCTCGTCGATGCCGACTTCGCCCAGGAGCTCATCCGCACGGGTGATGCGCCGGCCAGTGAGGCCGCCGCCGCCGAAGCGGCCGCCGCGGCGGAGAAGGAGGGCGAGGAGCCGCCCCGGTACCGCTTCGCGCTCCAGCCGATGTGGCAGCGGCCCGTCCGTGGTCTCGGCGTCGTCGAGCCCTGGCTGCTGACGCGCAGGACCCCCTCGGAAGCCTCCGACTGATCGTCTGCCCGGCCCCTCAGCCGCCCAGGCAGATGTTCAGGAGGGGGAGGCAGAGGCCTCGGTCCTCGTTCTCGTCCGCCTCGTCGTTCTCGTCCTCGGGTGGCGGGGGTGGGGGCGTCGTCGCCTGCGGTGGCGGTGTCGGGTGCTGTTCCCGTGGGGGTTCGGGTGGCTCGGACGTCTGGGGTGCGGGCGGGGTCGTTTCCGAGCGCGTGCTCGGTGGTGTTCGGGGTGGTGTCGTCGGCTGCTGGGTGAGCGGCTCCTGCGCCTTTCCGCCTTGTGCCTTCGGTGACGTCGGACTCGGGTGCGGGGCCGGTGGGGGTGCCGTGGCCCCGGAGGGGTCCGCCGGCTTCCCGCTCGGTGGCGTGGAGGCGCCGCTCTCCTCCGGGGACGGGAGCGGGGCCGCCTGTGCGTCCCTCGGTGGGGCGTCCGGCATTGAGAGGTGGATCAGGGTCGCCGCGCCCACCGTCAGGGTCAGGGCGCCCGCTGCCAGGAGCGCGCGGCGGTGGCGGGGCTTTCTGTGGCGTCCCCGGGAGACGGTGCGCGTCTCGTCCTGTGTCATGGTCTGTCTCCCCCCTGCGGCGCGCCGCGGTGTGCGCACGGTACGCGCCGGGGGCTACACGGCTCAGGCGAGTCGGTCGTATGTCACTCGAACGGGTGGACCCTTTTCCTCAGTGGCTCCCGGCTGCCATGATCGGGGCGAGCCAAGTTAACCCGCGTTAACCGGAGGGTGTCATGAGTGAGGAACGGTTCGGGGAGTTCGTGCTGGTGCGGCGGCACGAGCGGGGGCATGTCGCGGAGCTCGTCCTCGACCGGCCGAAGGCCATGAACGCGGTGTCGACCGAGATGGCCCGTTCCGTCGCCGGCGCCTGTGCGGCGCTGGGCGAGGACCGTGACGTACGCGCGGTGGTGCTGACCTCGTCGCACGAGCGGGCGTTCTGCGTGGGGGCCGACCTGAAGGAGCGGAACTCGTTCACGGACGCTGACCTCGTGCGGCAGCGGCCTGTGGCGCGGGCGGCCTACACCGGGGTGCTGCAGCTGCCTGTGCCTGCCATTGCCGCCGTGCACGGTTTCGCTCTGGGCGGCGGGTGCGAGCTTGCTCTGTCGTGCGACGTGATCGTCGCCGACCGCACGGCCGTCATGGGGCTGCCCGAGGTGTCCGTCGGCGTCATTCCGGGCGGGGGCGGTACGCAGTTGCTGCCCCGGCGGGTCGGGTCGGCTCGGGCGGCCGAGCTGATTTTCACCGCGCGGCGCGTCGAGGCCGAGGAGGCTCGGCAGATCGGGCTCGTGGACGAGCTGGTCGAGGAGGGGCGGGACCGGGAGGCGGCGCTCGCCATGGCCGCGCGGATCGCCGCGAACTCCCCTGTGGGACTGCGCGCCGCCAAGCGGGCGCTGCGGCTCGGGCACGGGCTCGATCTGCCGGCCGGGCTCGAGGTCGAGGACGCGGCCTGGCGGTCCGTGGCGTTCTCCGGGGACCGGGCCGAGGGTGTCGCCGCCTTCAACGAGAAGCGGCGGCCGGAATGGCCGGGTGAGTGACCTCGATGTCTCGATAAGCGGAAAATCTCCCTAATCTGGGGGAATGGGTGAGGAAAGCCGGCTGGCGGCCGTGGTGGCGCTGGCTCAGGGCATGGCCGCCGCGCACAGTTCGCGGGAGGCGTGGCGGGCCGCCGCCGGCGGGGCCCGCCGGGCCCTGGGCGGGAGTTTCGCCGCGCTGTCGGTGTGGGAGCGGGAGCTCGGACGGCTGCGGGTGCTGGTGAACGTCGGGGAGCTCGCCGAGGGGGAGGAGGAGTTCCCCGAGGACGAGTCGTACCCGGTGTACCAGTTCGCCGAGATCACCGAGTTCCTGCACGAGCAGTGGGCCGGCGGGGGCGAGCCCGACGCCTGGGTGGAGACCGCGGAGGGCCCCGAGGAGGGGCGTGCCGGCTACTGCCACCAGCGGGTCGCGGCGCTGCGGCGGCGCGGGCGCGGCTGCTGCGTCGTCGCGCCGATCGTGCTGCACGGGCGGGCCTGGGGCGAGCTGTACGTGGCCCGGCCGGTCGGCGAGCCCGTGTTCGGGCGGGCGGACGCCGACTTCGCGACCGTGCTGGCCGCCGTGGTGGCCGCGGGGATCGCGCAGACCGAGCGGCTGGAGGAGGCACGGCGGCTGGCCTTCACGGACTCGCTGACGGGGCTCGCCAACCGGCGGGCCGTGGACGCCCGGCTGGACGAGGCGGTCGAGCTGCACCGGCGCGAGGGGGCCGTCGTCAGCCTGGTGGTGTGCGACGTCAACGGGCTGAAGCGGGTCAACGACACCCTCGGGCACTCCGTGGGCGACCGGCTGCTGGAGCGGTTCGGGACCGTGCTGTCGCTGTGCGGGGCCATGCTGCCGGGCGCCCTGGCGGCGCGGCTCGGAGGTGACGAGTTCTGTCTGCTGGCGGTGGGGCCGTCCGCCGACGAGGTGGTGAAGGCGGCCGACGAGGTGTGCCGCCGGGCCGTGGAGCTGGGCATCGGGGACGGTGTCGCGTGCGGGGTGGCGTCCACGGAGGACCCGATCGGGCCGGTGCGCTCGGCGCGGCGGCTGTTCCGGCTGGCCGACGCGGCGCAGTACCGGGCCAAGGCCGAGCGGGCCGCGCACCCCGTGGTGGCCGGGCGGCAGGGTCCTGACGACCCCGTGGTGCGGCTCGCCGACGAACCCTCGCGGGAGGCCGACGGGGAGCGGCGCCGGTTCCGCGGGCGGCACGCGCCCGGGTAAGGGGCGCGGCCCGGGTCCGGTGGTGACAGTGGGGCATTCACTGCGTAGGCTCCTGAATATGGATATGCACACAGTGGTGGTGGGGACGTCGGGCGTGACCGCGTCCGACGTGCTGGCCGTGGCACGCGGCGGCGCCCGCGTCGAACTGTCCGAGGAGGCGGTCGCCGCCCTCGCCGCGTCCCGCGAGATCGTGGACGCCCTGGCCGCCAAGCCGGACCCTGTCTACGGGGTGAGCACCGGCTTCGGCGCCCTGGCGACCCGGCACATCAGCCCCGACCTGCGCGCCCAGCTCCAGCGCAACATCGTCCGCTCGCACGCCGCCGGCATGGGGCCGCGGGTGGAGCGTGAGGTCGTCCGGGCGCTGATGTTCCTGCGGCTCAAGACCCTCTGCTCCGGGCACACCGGCGTCCGGCCCGAGGTCGCGCAGACCATGGCCGACGTGCTGAATGCCGGGATCACCCCGATCGTGCACGAGTACGGCTCCCTGGGCTGCTCCGGCGACCTCGCCCCGCTGTCGCACTGCGCCCTCGCGCTGATGGGCGAGGGGGAGGCGGAGGGTCCCGACGGCAGCGTGCGGCCCGCCGGCGAGCTGCTCGCCGCGCACGGCATCCGGCCCGTCGAACTGCGCGAGAAGGAAGGGCTCGCCCTTCTCAACGGCACCGACGGCATGCTCGGCATGCTGGTCATGGCCCTCGCCGACCTGGACCTCCTGTACCGGTCCGCCGACGTCACCGCCGCGCTGAGCCTGGAGGCGCTGCTCGGCACCGACAAGGTGCTCGCGCCCGAGCTGCACGCCATCCGCCCGCACCCCGGTCAGGCCGCCAGCGCCGCCAACATGCTGGCCGTGCTGGAGGGTTCGGGCCTGACAGGGCATCACCAGGACGACGCGCCCCGGGTCCAGGACGCCTACTCGGTGCGCTGCGCCCCGCAGGTCGCCGGCGCCGGACGCGACACCCTCACGCACGCCCGGCTGGTCGCCGAGCGTGAGCTCGCCGCCGCCGTCGACAACCCGGTGGTGCTGCCCGACGGCCGCGTGGAGTCGAACGGCAACTTCCACGGGGCGCCGGTCGCCTACGTACTGGACTTCCTCGCCATCGCCGTCGCCGACCTCGCCTCCATCACGGAGCGCCGTACCGACCGGCTGCTGGACAAGAACCGCAGCCACGGGCTGCCGCCGTTCCTCGCCGACGACGCCGGCGTCGACTCCGGGCTGATGATCGCCCAGTACACGCAGGCCGCCCTGGTCAGCGAGCTGAAGCGGCTCGCCGTACCGGCGTCGGCGGACTCCATCCCGTCGTCCGCGATGCAGGAGGACCACGTCTCCATGGGCTGGTCGGCCGCGCGCAAGCTGCGTACCGCCGTCGACGGGCTGACCAGGGTCGTCGCCGTGGAGCTGTACGCCGCCGCACGGGCCGTGGAGCTGCGTGAGGGCCTCACCCCCGCCCCGGCGACCCGCGCGGTCCTGAAGGCGCTGCGGGAGGCCGGTGTGCCCGGTCCCGGACCCGACCGGTACCTGGCGCCCGATCTGGCCGCCGCGGAGACCTTCGTACGGAACGGGCGGCTGGTCGAGGCCGTGGAACGGGTCACAGGTCCGCTGAGGTGACAAGGTCGGGGCCCCGCGGACGACTCCGCGGGGCCCCGGCATGCCGTGGGAGGGGCGCTCAGAACTCCAGGCGCTCCCTGCGCACCGAATACACGACGAAACCGGCGCCGAGGGCCAGACAGGCCGTGCCGCCGACGATGTACGGGGTGCTGTCGAAGCTGCCGGTGTCCGCGAGGCGGACGCCCTGGGCGGTGCTCTCCAGCTGGGCCGAGGTCGCGCTCGACACGCCTCTCGCCTGCTCGGTGACCTGCGGGGACGGGCTCGCGGAGGGCGCGGTCCGGTCCGGGGCGTCCGAGGTCGCGTTCGCGGACGGGACGAACCACAGGGCGCACAGCAGGGTGCCCGCGGCGGTGGCGGTCAGCAACGGACGGAGCGCGGATGACACGGAATATCGATCCCCTTGTGGCGCTGGCGAATTGGCCGTGTGGGCTGATGGTAGTGAACCGCGCGGGTCACAGGAAAGTCACGGGAGCACCTCCCCTGCGCTCCGGGTGCGACTCCTTGAGATATATGGGGTTTTGTCCCTTTCGACCCCGAGGAGATGGGCGTCTGGATGCTGAACGGGCTTGTGTGCAAAGCTTTGTGACCGAGGACACAGTAAGAATCGCCCATCTCTCTTACGTACCCGTTCGTGCTGGTCGGCGGGGGTGGCGAGGGGACGGCCGGGGTGAATCGCGCGCGCCGACGGGCGGTTGGATCACGACCCGTACTCGCGTGAAAGGGGAGGCGGCGACGAGGATGGCGGGCGGTTCGACGAGGACTGCGAAGACGAGTCCGACGACGAAGAGTCCCCCGCACGACGAGGCGTCCTCCGACGGCGGTTCCCGCGGCGGCTGAGACGACTTGAGGAAATGTTGGCCCCGGGAGGCAACCGACGCCCCGGGCCGGCACGTCTCAATCGGCGCGCTGACCGGCGTTCCCGCGGTCCGCAACGGCGGACGTGGTGAGTCCCACACGAGTGGGACTCGGGAACCGGATCACCCGGTCGTAGCGTTGAAGCTTGTGGACGAGGCGCCTCGGCTCCCGCCAGGGGCCTCGTGGGGTTGGGATTCTGGCAACGATGGAGAAGCGTGTGATGACGGACGGTAAGCGGCGGCGCAGGGGTCTGGCGGCCGCGTCCGCTCTGCTCGGCGGAGTGCTGGTGCTCTCGGCGTGTTCCGGCGGGGACGACGACGCCGCGGGGTCCGACGGCAAGGACACCTCGCAGGCGCAGGTCGACGAGGCGGCGGCCAAGAAGTCCTCCGAGGCGCAGATCAAGATCACGCCGAAGGACGGCTCGACGAACGCCTCCATCAACAACTCGGCCACGGTGACCGTCGAGAAGGGCGAGCTCACCGAGGTCACGATGACCACCGCCGACGGCACCGCCGTCGAGGGCCAGATATCGGCCGACAAGAAGAGCTGGAAGCCCAGCGGCCAGCTCGAGCGCGCCACCACCTACAAGCTGTCGGCCTCCGCGAAGGACTCCGAGGGCCTCGTCGCCCACGAGAACGCCTCCTTCACCACGGTCTCCCCGTCCAACAGCTTCATCGGCAACTTCACCCCGGACGACGGCACCACGGTCGGCGTCGGCATGCCCGTCTCGATCAACTTCGACAAGGCCATCACCAACAAGGCCGCCGTGCAGAAGGGCATCGAGGTGTCCTCCAGCAGCGGCCAGGAGGTGGCCTGCCACTGGTTCAACGCCAACCGTATGGACTGCCGCCCCGAGCAGTACTGGCAGGAGGGCTCCACCGTCACCCTGAAGCTGGCGCTCGACGGGGTCGAGGGCGCCGAGGGCGTCTACGGCGTCCAGCAGAAGACGGTCACCTTCAAGATCGGGCGCAACCAGGTCTCCTACGTCGACGCCAAGACCAAGCAGATGAAGGTCACGCAGAACGGCAAGACGATCAAGACCATCCCGATCTCCGCCGGAGCGCCCGAGAACAAGACCTACGAGGGCCAGATGGTGATCTCCGAGAAGTTCAAGGAGACCCGGATGAACGGCGCCACGGTCGGCTTCACCGACGACGACGGCAAGGGCGAGTACGACATCAAGGACGTGCCCCACGCCATGCGTCTGAGCACCTCCGGCACCTTCATCCACGGCAACTACTGGGGCGCGAAGTCCATCTTCGGCAGCGTCAACACCAGCCACGGCTGCGTGGGCCTCGCCGACGCCAAGGGCGCCAACGACCCGAGCACGCCGGGCGCCTGGTTCTACAACAACTCGATCGTCGGTGACGTGGTCGTCGTGCAGAACACGGGCGACAAGACCATCGCCCCCGACAACGGCCTCAACGGCTGGAACATGAGCTGGGAGCAGTGGAAGGCCGGTTCCGCGGTCTGACGCCCCCTCCGTCACGACGGAAACCCCACCACACGGCCGATGCCCTCGTCCCCTCCCTCGGGAGCGGTGACGGGGGCATCGGCCGTTCGTCGTCCCTCCCGCCCCAACCGCGCGATTCTGTAACGGAGTTCCTGCGGGCACATCACAGTCACCCGGCGACTTCCCGACCACTTCCGAATCCCCTTGAGCCGCTTGATCACGTGTCGGCATACTCCGAGCACCGGGGGGTGCGCGCAGGCGTACGAGACCACCCCCGGCCGGGTGATGCTTTCGCCGCCCGGCGACTTCGCTAGGGGGAACCTTGCGCAGACAAGTCAAAAGAGCATGCGCGGCCACGATCGCGACGGCGACCGCCGTGGCGCTCGCGGCGGGCATGGCCGGCCCCGCGTCGGCCGACGGGGGGAACAGCACGGCCGCCGGCTCTTCCGCGAGCGCGGCGGCGCTGAAGGGGAAGCACCGGGTCACCCTCATCACCGGTGACCGGGTCGCCCTGGACGCCAGGGGCCGCGTCGTGGGCGTGGAAGCGGCCAAGGGCCGGGAGCACATACCCGTCCAGATCCGCCGCGCCGACGGTCACACGCTGGTCGTCCCGGCCGACGCCGCCCGCCTGGTCGCGACCGGCAAGCTGGATCAACGCCTGTTCGACGTCACCGAGTTGAACAAGACGGCGACCCGCACCGCGCACCGCAGCGGTCTGAAGGTCATCGTCGGCTACCGGGGCGCCGCCAAGACCGCCAAGGCCGACGTCCGCGACGCGGGCACCGTCCGCCGGGCGCTGACGTCCCTCAACGCGGACGCGGTGCAGACGCCGCACGAGGCCACCGCCGAGCTGTGGGACGCCGTCACCGACGGCGACCGCACCGCCTCCGGAGTCGCCCGGGTCTGGCTGGACGGCGTCCGCAAGGCGTCCCTGGACACCTCCGTCGGGCAGATCGGCACCCCGAAGGCGTGGGAGGCCGGCTACGACGGCAAGGGCGTCAAGATCGCCGTCCTGGACACCGGCGTGGACGCCACCCACCCGGACCTCAAGGGCCAGGTGGCCGCGGCGAAGAACTTCACCTCCGCGCCCGGCACCAACGACGTCGTCGGCCACGGCACCCACGTCGCGTCCATCGCGGCCGGCACGGGCGCCCAGTCGAAGGGAAAGTACAAGGGCGTCGCGCCCGGCGCGAAGATCCTCAACGGCAAGGTCCTCGACGACTACGGCTTCGGCGACGACTCCGGCATCCTCGCCGGCATGGAGTGGGCGGCCGCGCAGGGCGCCGACATCGTCAACATGAGCCTCGGCGGCATGGACACCCCGGAGACCGACCCGCTGGAGGCGGCGGTCGACAAGCTGTCCGCCGAGAAGGGCATCCTGTTCGCCATCGCGGCGGGCAACGAGGGCCCCCAGTCGATCGGTTCGCCCGGCAGCGCGGACTCCGCGCTCACCGTCGGCGCCGTCGACGACAAGGACAAGCTCGCCGACTTCTCCTCCACCGGCCCGCGCCTCGGCGACGGCGCCGTCAAGCCGGACCTCACCGCCCCCGGCGTGGACATCACGGCCGCCTCGGCGAAGGGCAACGAGATCGCCAAGGAGGTCGGCGAGAAGCCGGCCGGCTACATGACCATCTCCGGCACCTCCATGGCCACCCCGCACGTCGCGGGCGCCGCCGCGCTGCTCAAGCAGCAGCACCCGGAGTGGAAGTACGCGGAGCTGAAGGGCGCGCTGACCGCCTCCACCAAGGACGGCAGGTACAACCCGTTCGAGCAGGGCTCGGGCCGCGTCCAGGTGGACAAGGCGATCGCGCAGAGCGTGATCGCGGAGCCGGTGTCGCTGAGCTTCGGCGTCCAGCAGTGGCCGCACGCCGACGACAAGCCGGTCACCAAGAAGCTCACCTACCGCAACCTCGGCGCCGAGGACGTCACGCTGAAGCTGACGTCGACCGCGACCGACCCGAAGGGCAAGGCCGCCCCGGCCGGCTTCTTCACCCTCGGCGCCTCCACCCTGACCGTCCCCGCCAACGGCACGGCCTCCGTGGACGTCACCGCCGACACCCGCCTCGGCGGCACGCTCGACGGCACGTACTCGGCGTACGTGGTCGCCACCGGCGCCGGACAGAGCGTGCGCACCGCGGCCGCGGTGGAGCGTGAGGTCGAGTCGTACACCGTCACGCTGAAGGTCCTCGACCGCTCCGGCAAGGCCACCGCCAACTACATGGCGGGCCTGACCGGCCTCTCCGGCCTGGGCAAGAACCGGTCGTACTCGCCGTACGACGCCGACGGCACCGTCAGCGTGCGTCTGCCCAAGGGCGGTTACGTCCTGGACGCCAGCGTGCTCGCGGGCGCCGACCCGGAGACGTGGCAGGGCGCCGACTGGCTCGCCCAGCCCAAGCTGGACGTCACCAGGAACACCACGGTGACGCTGGACGCCCGCAAGGCCAAGCCCGTCAAGGTCACCGTGCCGGGCAAGGGCGCCAAGCCGCAGTTCGCCTCGACCGACTACACCGTCGAGACGAACGACAGCGCGGTCTCCTACGGCTGGTGGCTGGACAGCTTCGACGGATTCCGCACCGCGCACCTCGGCCCGCAGATCACCAACGGCACGCTGAGCCAGCAGTGGGACGCCCACTTCAGCAACGGCGCCAAGGCGCAGTACAGCGCCGTCAGCGGCGGCAAGGTGAAGAAGCTCGCCACCGGCTACACCCGCGCCTTCAAGGCCAAGGAGTTCGCCACCGTCCAGGTCGGCATGGGCGCCTCGGCCAGCGGCAAGAAGGGCGCTGTCACCGCGTACGGCTGGCTGCCCGGCGGCTCGGGCGCGTCCGGCTTCTCGCAGGAGCAGAAGCTGCCCAGCACCCGCACGCTGTACCTGTCCACGAGCTACGGCGTGACGTGGGACCTCGACTTCGAGCAGCTCGGCGGGGTCGACGAGGAGGGCTGGCCCGTCTACGACGCCGGCTACTCCATCGGCGTCGGCAAGGCCTACAAGGGCGGCAAGACCTACAAGGAGACCGTGAACACGGCCGTCTTCGGCCCGCGTCTCACCTCGTACTACGGCGTCTTCCGCGACGGCAACAGCATCTACGGCCTGATCCCGCTGTTCGCCGACGGCAAGGGCCACGCGGGCTCCTCGGTCTACTCCTCGGCCGTGACGACCCTCTACCGCAACGGCAAGAAGGCCGGCTCCAACAAGGACCCGCTGTTCGGCGAGGAGAGCTTCACCGTCCCGTCCGGTGACGCCGCGTACCGTCTGACCACCACCGTCCGGCGCAGCGCCAAGGTCGCCGCCGCGTCCACCCGCATCGACGGCAGCTGGACCTTCCGGTCCAAGAAGACGTCGGGCGAGAAGCAGCTGCCCGTCTCCTCGGCCCGGTTCGCCGCGGTCACGGGTCTCGACAGCAAGGTCGCGGCCGGCAAGAAGGCCGCCTTCCCGGTCGTCGTGGAGGGCGCCGCCCAGGGCAAGAACCTCAAGTCCCTCGCGGTGTACGTCTCCTACAACGGCGGCAAGACCTGGAAGAGGACCACGGTCACCAAGGGCAAGATCACCGTCAAGAACCCCGCCAAGGGGAAGGCGATCTCCCTGCGCGCCAAGATCACCGACAAGAAGGGCAACGCGTCCCTGATCACGGTCTACAACGCCTACTACGGCAAGTAGTCCGGACGTCGGAGAAACCGGCGACGGCCCGCCGGAGGCACCTGCCTCCGGCGGGCCGTTCCCGTCTCCGTCCCGCCGCTCAGGCGGCCGGCGCGCGCGGCCCGTCCGCCGGGGCGTCCACGTTCCAGCTGCCCAGCAGGCGCAGCGCCTCGGCCGACGGCGACCCGGCCTCCGCGAAGTACGTCAGCAGCGACTGCTCGGCCTCCCCGGCCGGGCGGAACGACTCCCACAGCAGGGTCAGCTCACCGGCCAGCGGGTGCCGCAGCCGCTTCACGCCGTGGCTCTTCTCCTTGACGTCGTGCCGCGCCCACAGCGTGCGGAACTCCTCGCTCTTCACGGACAGTTCGCCCACCAGCGCGGACAGCGCGGGGTCGTCCGGGTGCCGGCCCGCGTCCATGCGCAGATACGCGACCATGTCGCAGGCCTTCTGCTCCCACTCCACGAACAGCTCACGCTGCGCGGGGTCGAGGAACACCATGCGCGCCCAGTTGCGCTCCTGCGGCGGCAGCGCGCCCCAGTCACCGAAGACCGCCGTCGCCATCCGGTTCCAGGCGAGGATCTCCGACCGCCGGCCCACCACGTACGCCGGGACCGTCTCCATCGCGTCCAGCAGCTGCCGCAGCGCCGGACGGGCCTGACGGCTGCGGGGCTCGGGGCGCTTACGGCGCCGGCCCGGCCGGGCGAGGTGCGTCAGATGCGCGTGCTCGGCGTCGCTCAGCCGCAGCGCGCGGGCGATCGCGTCGAGGACCTCCGCCGACACGTTGCGCCCGTTGCCCTGCTCCAGGCGCGTGTAGTACGCCACCGACACCCCGGCGAGCTGCGCCAGCTCCTCCCGGCGCAGACCGGGCACCCTGCGGTGGCGTCCCAGGTCCGGCAGTCCCACGTCCTGCGGCTTCAGTCGGGCCCGCCGCGTGCGCAGGAACTCGCTCAGCTCGGCACGCGGGTCCAGGCCGCCGCCCGGGGGGCCGGCCGGGTCGTCCCTGTGCTCGTCCATATGTCCATGGTGCCCGTTCGTACGCACCTCGTGCCTGTCCCCGCCAGTGGTAGGCACAGCGTGCGTACGCAACCAGGAAGTCTGGGTACGCGCCGCCCGTTGTCGCAGGCTGGACAGCGTGCGCGTCCGGACGGGAGAAGTCCGGGCGCACGATCCCCCTCAGGAGGAGAAACTTCGTATGACCACTGTCGCCGCGTACGCCGCGCCCGCCGCCAAGGCACCGTTGGAGCGCACCACCGTCGAGCGGCGCGCCGTCCGCGAGCACGACGTGCTGATCGACATCAAGTTCGCCGGGATCTGCCACTCGGACATCCACCAGGTCCGTGAGGGCTGGGGCGAGGCGATCTTCCCGATGGTCCCCGGCCACGAGATAGCGGGCGTCGTGTCCGAGGTCGGCCCCGGCGTGACCCGGTTCAAGGTCGGCGACCGGGTGGGCGTCGGCTGCATGGTCGACTCCTGCCGCGAGTGCGAGATGTGCCGCGCGGGCAAGGAGCAGTACTGCCTCAACGGCCAGACCCCGACCTACAACGGCGTCGGCCGGGACGGCGAGCCCACCTACGGCGGCTACTCCGAGAAGGTCGTCGTCGACGAGAACTTCGTCGTGCGCATCCCCGACGGGCTCGCCCTCGACGTCGCCGCGCCGCTGCTGTGCGCGGGCATCACCCTGTACTCCCCGCTGAAGCGCTTCGGCGCGGGCCCCGGCCGCAAGGTCGCGATCGTCGGCATGGGCGGCCTCGGCCACATGGGCGTGAAGATCGCCCATGCGATGGGCGCCGAGGTGACGGTGCTGTCGCAGTCCCTGCGCAAGAAGGACGACGGTCTGCGGCTCGGCGCCGACCACTACTACGCCACCAGCGACCCGAAGACCTTCCAGGAGCTGCGGGGCGCCTTCGACCTGATCGTGTCGACCGTGTCGGCGCCGCTGGACTTCGGCGCGTACCTGTCGCTGCTCAAGCCCGAGGGCACGCTGGCGAACGTGGGCGCCCCCGAGGAGCCGGTGTCGCTGAATCTGTTCTCGCTGATCGGCGGCGGCCGGTCACTCGCCGGCTCGATGATCGGCGGCATCCCGGAGACCCAGGAGACGCTGGACTTCTGCGCCGAGCACGGCATCGGCGCGGAGATCGAGCTGATCGCCGCCTCCGAGATCAACGAGGCCTACGAGCGCGTCGAGAACAGCGACGTCCGCTACCGCTTCGTGATCGACACGGCGACGCTCTGAGCCTCCGTGCGCGGACCGTCGCGGCTGTGCGGCCGCGACGGTCCTGTGCCGGACGGACTACGACGCCGTCGTCCGGGAAGGAGTCACCGGTGACGACCAGCCCGCGGACCGGCTCCGCCCCGATGGAGGAAGAGCACCCCGCGCCCAACCCTCCCGGCGCGGAGGACCTGGAGGAGGAGGGGCTGTCCCTGGACGCCCTGCCGTCCGCCTGGACCGCCTGAGCCCTCTCATGGACCGCCTGAGCCTTCGCACGGGCGGTCCGAGCCTCTTCATGGACCGCCTGAGCCTTGCACAAGCGGTCCCAGCCTTTTCACGCGTCCGTGTACTCCACGTACAACGGGCTCGCGACCAGCAGCCCCGGCAGCTTCGCGGCGGCGGGGAAGCCCGTGGTGACGCGGGCGTAGCCGCGCATCGTCGCCGCCGTCTCCGGGTGGGTCTGGGCGTCGACGCGGGCCATCAGGGCGTGCAGGGCGCCGACCAGGGAGGGGCGGCGGCCGTCCGGTCCGGCGTCGAGGTCGTCGGAGAGGGCGGCGAGCAGGGCGCCGGGCGCGCTGGCGTCGGAGCCGAGGAGATTCCGCACGAGCGTGCCGGACTGGCGGGTCTCGTCGGTGACGCGCGTCGGGGGAGCCGCGATCAGATGGTCGACGGAGCCGTGCAGCAGCAGCCGGACCGGGTGGTCCGGCTCCGGGGTGTCCGGGGTGTCCGCGAAGAACACCATCGTCGGGTCGGCGCCGTCCAGCACGAAGTAGTTGAGCGGCGCCTCGAAGGCGATCCACTGCCCCGGCCGCACGCCCGCCTCCGTGTACCAGCGCGCCGACTCCTCGACCCTGCGCACCACCCGCAGCAGATGCCTGCCCCACAGGTCGGACGCGGGGCCGGGCGACGGGTCCACCTCCACCCCGCCGAAGGGCGTGGAGACGCTGACCCGCTGCCGGGGCCACGCGGACCGCAGTCCGGGCAGAAACCGCGAGAGTTTCCGGTCGGACAGGTAGATGACTTCCCGCACTCCTGCTCCGTTCTTCACACGTCCCCGTTCCTCACGCGACGCCGTTCTGCACGCGTCGCCGCTCGTCGTACGCCGCCGCTCGTCATACGTCCTGGAGACCGAGGAACTCGAAGGCCGCCGGCGGCAGCAGCTCCGAGGGCCGGTACAGCCCGTCCGGGCCCGGCTCCATGTCCCGCACGATGCGCTCCAGCAGCTCGTCGAGGCCGGGACGCCCGTCCGGGTCCGGCCGCAGACAGGGCGCGGCCACGTCCACGAACTCCTCCGGCACCCCGCTCAGGTCGGGCCCCTCGGTCTGCATGCGGAGCATGGTGCGCACGGGGTCGCTGCCCGGATACGGGCTGTGCCCGGTCGCGGCGAACACCAGCACCGCGCCCAGCGCGTACACGTCGCTCGCGGACGTCACCTTCCGCGCGTCCAGCGCCTGCTCGGGCGACATGTAGGCGGGCGTGCCCAGCGTGGTGTGCGCGACGGTCAGCTTGCTGGCCGCGGCGGCCGCCGCCAGGGCGAGCCCGAAGTCGATCACGCGCAGACCGTCCACGCCGACCAGCACGTTGGACGGCTTGAGGTCGCGGTGGACGATGTCCGCCGCGTGCACCGAGCGCAGCGCCTCCACCAGCTGCGCGGCCACCCAGCGCAGCGCCCTGAGCGGCAGCGGCCCGCACGCGTCGACCAGGTCCTTCAGGGACGGCGCCGAGACGTACGCGGTGGCCAGCCAGGGGATGTCCCCGGTGGTGTCCGCGTCCACGACGGGTGGTGCGTAGAAGCCGTTCACGCCCCGCGCGGCGGCCACCTCACGCTGGAAGCGCCTGCGGAACTCCAGGTCGTCGGCCAGTTCCTCCTTGACGACCTTGACGGCGAGCAGCCGCCCGGCCGGGGTCCGCCCGAGGAACACCCGGCCCATCGACCCGCTGCCGATCCTCCGCAGCACCGTGTACGGCCCGACCCGGCGCGGGTCGAAGGGCTGCAGCGGCTTCCAACGGGACGTGGGGTCCCACTCGTGGTGCGTCGGCCGCAGCACCGAACCGGCGGGCGGCGCCGCGGGCGACGGCACCCGGGGCAGGGACACGGCCGTCTCCTGCACGACACCCAGGGCGTCGATCAGCTCCCGGACCACCGGCGCCTCGATCGTGGCCGACGCCGACCGTACGAAGTGGCCCAGCTCGGTCATCTTGTCCACGACGACCCTGCTGTCGACCCCGACCCTCTTGGCCAGCTCGTAGACCCGTACGTTCGCCACACCCGACTCCTCCGACGGAGGCCCGTCCTGGCCTCGCAGGGGTCAAGAATATGGGTGCGGACGGGTCAAAATACGGACAAACACCGGGGCGTCGCGCGGGTGTTGACGTCAGTGCGGCAGCGTGGCCGGGCTGCCGCCGTTCGCCTCGTAGCCGGCGACCGCCAGGGCGCGGTACACCGCGAACTCGGCGGCCGGGTCCGGGGAGAGCGTCCACGGCAGGGCGCCGACGTGCCCGTCGACGTGTATGAGCTGGTTCATGGCCTCCGCCCAGCGTTCGGAACGCACCAGGAAGAAGATCAGCATGTGCCGCACGTGCGCCAGCATCGGGTCGTCCGGACGGGCCGCGTGCACCGCGTGCAGCGCGCCGTGGATCGCCTTGGAGACGACCTCGCTCTGGTAGAACCCGCTGACCAGGTTCACCTCCGGGAGGTGCTCGAACACCGCGAACAGCGGCATCGCGGCCAACAGCGACCCCTGGGGCGCCCGAGCCGCCGCGGCCTCCGCGAAGTCGTACGCCTGCTGCCGCGAGCCGTGCCACTTCTCGCACCAGTAGTGCAGCGCGGCCAGGTGCGCGCCCATGTGCGCCGGGGCGCGGTCCAGGATCTTCAGCCAGACCTGCTCGAACTCCTGCTGGGAGTAACCGAGTCCGCGCGCCACGGACAGCTCCACGATGTACGGCACCGGGTCGCCGGGGGCCAGCAGCGCGGCCTCGCCGCACGCCGCCTTGGCCTCCTCCATGATGATCCGGAACTCGTCCGAGCCGGGCGCGGCCGTGCGCCACGCCTGCTGCACCAGGAACTCCGCGTGCACCGCGGCGCCGCCCGCGTCCTTGGGCGCCTCGGTGCGCCACACCCGCAGCCACTGGCCGCCCGGCGCCTCGGAGACCCCGCCGGGCCGCTGCGCCAGCTCCAGGGACGCGGCGCCCGCGAAGGCCTGCACCCGCTGCCAGCGCTGCTCGCCGTCCGCGGGCGTGCCCGCCAGCAGTTGCTGCGCCGCGCGGTAGTCCTGGGTCCGCTGCACCACGTCGAGGACGTCCAGCAGGTCCTGGTCGGGGCCGGGCAGGCGGATGTCCAGCTCCTCCTGGCGCGCGAAGCCGTAGTTCGCCGGGTCCGCCGCGTCCGGGTGGCCGGGCGGGACCAGGCCCACGGCACTGCGCCGGCGCCGCAGGAACGGCAGCACCACGGCGGTGAGCATGACGAGGGCGATCAGGACCCACAGAATCTCCATGTCACAAGCGAACCAGACCGCGTGCCCGAATGGCCAACCCGGTGCCCGTCCCTGTGGAAAACTCCCGCCGACCACCCCCTGAGAGGCTCCGCACGGGCCCCGCCGCCCCGTCCGGACCGGCCGCGGCCGTCATCACACCCTTCCGCGCACTACCCTCGGGCGCATGAGCGACAGGCACATCAGTCAGCACTTCGAGACGCTCGCGATCCACGCGGGCAACACCGCCGACCCGTTGACGGGCGCGGTCGTCCCGCCGATCTACCAGGTGTCCACCTACAAGCAGGACGGCGTCGGCGGCCTGCGCGGCGGTTACGAGTACAGCCGCAGCGCCAACCCGACCAGGACCGCCCTGGAGGAGAACCTGGCCGCCCTCGAGGGCGGCCGCCGCGGGCTCGCGTTCGCGTCCGGACTGGCGGCCGAGGACTGCCTGTTGCGCACGCTGCTCGCGCCCGGCGACCACGTGGTCATCCCGAACGACGCGTACGGCGGCACGTTCCGCCTGTTCGCGAAGGTCGTGGCGCGCTGGGGCGTGGAGTGGTCGGTGGCCGACACCTCCGACCCCGCGGCGGTGCGGGCCGCGATCACCCCGAAGACCAAGGTCATCTGGGTGGAGACCCCCTCCAACCCGCTCCTCGGCATCACCGACATCGCAGCCGTCGCCCAGGTGGCGCGGGACGCCGGCGCCCGGCTCGTCGTCGACAACACCTTCGCCACGCCGTACCTCCAGCAGCCGCTGGCGCTCGGCGCGGACGTCGTCGTGCACTCCCTGACCAAGTACATGGGCGGCCACTCGGACGTCGTCGGCGGCGCCCTGGTCACGGCCGACGCGGAGCTGGGCGAGGAGCTGGCGTTCCACCAGAACGCGATGGGCGCGGTCGCCGGGCCGTTCGACTCGTGGCTGGTGCTGCGCGGCACCAAGACCCTGTCGGTGCGCATGGACCGCCACAGCGAGAACGCGGCCCGCGTCGCCGACATGCTCACCCGCCACAAGCGCGTGACGAGCGTGCTGTACCCGGGCCTGCCCGACCACCCCGGTCACGAGGTCGCCGCCAAGCAGATGCGCTCCTTCGGCGGGATGATCTCCTTCCGCGTCGAGGGCGGCGAGGAGGCGGCGGTCGAGGTCTGCAACCGCGCGAAGGTGTTCACCCTGGGCGAGTCCCTGGGCGGCGTCGAGTCGCTCATCGAGCACCCGGGCCGTATGACGCACGCGTCGGTGGCCGGCTCGCAGCTGGAGGTCCCGGCCGACCTGGTGCGTCTGTCCGTCGGTATCGAGAACGTCGACGACCTGCTCGAGGACCTGCAGCAGGCGCTGGGCCGCTAGAGCACGAGCAAAGGCCCGTTCACCAGCCGGTGAGGGGTGGGGTCGTCTCCGACGGCGGCTCCACCCAGGGCCGGGCGGTCAGCGCCCACACCGTGAACGCCACGGTGGCCGCGCACAGCAGCAGCCACATCACGCGCCGGGCGTAGCTGCGGCGCCGCAGCATGCGGGCGCCGCGCCGCACCGCCTCCGCGGCGAGGTCGGGCGGCAGCACCGGCGGGCGTGCCACCATCAGCCGCCGCACCCGCTCCTCACGGTTCGAGCGGTTCACCGGACCGACCCCCGTCTCCCCGGTCATGACGGCACCGTGCCGGCGCGGCCCGTCAACGGCGCCGGTTCCGGCGCGGGACGCAGCACGACGGACATCGCACGGTTCTGCACCGCCCGCACCCGCTCCGCCGGCAGGCCCAGCAGGGCCGCCGTCCGTTCCTCGCCGATGCCCTCGTGCAGCCGCATCACCAGGACCAGCCGCTCCTGCGGGCTCAGCCCGGCCAGCGGACCGGCCGGCCGGAGGCGGAAGGGCAGGCGCCCGCTGTAGCGGTGGGCGTTGACCGCGAACCTGGCCATCAGACAGCGCCGGGTGTGGTCGTACGGATCCTCGCCGTGCAGCCGGTCCCAGCAGGCGTACGTACGGGCCAGGGCGAGGGTGAGCAGACGCCGGGCGCGCGGGTTGGCGTCCCGGGGCTCCGCGGTCAGCAGGGTCGCGGTGTGCAGCAGCCGTCCGCCCGCGCCCGCCACGTACGCCCGGAACTCCTGGGCGCGGCGGACGTCGTCGTACGCATGCCGTGGTCGCACCCGCACCTCCCGAAGCCCCCGCGAAGGGCCGCCCGTGCCGCGCGGCGGACGGGGACTCCCTCACATATCAGGGCAGGGCGCGCCCCCGGGTCAAGAGGCGCGCACGGTGCGGGGGCGCGGCCGGGTCAGGAGTCGCCGCGGTCGTGTCCGGCCATCCGGGCGGACAGCGCGCCGTTGAACCGGGTGAGCAGCTCGCAGAACGCCTCGCGCTCCTCCGGTGACCAGTCGTGGGTCAGCTCGGCCATCAGCTGCCGCCGGGAGGCGCGTACCTCCTCCAGGCGGGCCTGGCCGCGCGGGGAGAGCTGGAGCACGACCGCGCGGCCGTCCTCCGGGTGGGAGGTCCGCTTCACCAGGCCGGTGTCCACGAGCGGTGCCACCTGGCGGGTGACGGTGGAGGAGTCGATCCCCATGGACGCGGCCAGGGCCTTGACGCCCATCGGGCCTTCCTTGTCGAGCCGGTTGAGCAGCAGGTAGGCGGCGCGGTCCATGGAGTTCCGCACCTGGCCGACCCCGCCGAGCCGGGTCTGTTCGGCGCGGCGGGCGAAGAGCGCCACCTCGTGCTGCAGAGTGTCGAGAAGACCGGTGTCGCCGACCGCGGTCAGATCGGTCGTCATGTCCATCGACATTTCAGGTGTAGTGGGCATGGCGGGGGGCTCACTTCGTGATGGGCTGCTGATGGGACGACAGGGTACGCGGCCGGGGCGCGGACCGTACCGGGGCTGTGCAAAGCGGTCGTCCGCGGGTTGGTCACACCGGGGTGGTCCCCGGGGAAACTGCGATGCTGGAGACATGAGCTACCGCACGGCCGACCGGCTGCGCACCGTCACCCTCGACGACGTGCGCGGCTCCCACAAGATGCTCTCCGGCGTGGCCCGCACGACCGCCATGGAAGGCAGCCGGCACCTGTCCTCGCAGGTGGGGGCGCCGGTGCTGCTCAAGTGCGAGAACCTCCAGCGGACCGGCTCCTTCAAACTGCGCGGCGCGTACGTGCGGATCGCCGGCCTGCTCCCCGAGGAGCGGGCCGCGGGAGTCGTCGCGGCGAGCGCGGGCAACCACGCGCAGGGCGTGGCGCTGGCGTCGTCGCTGCTCGGTGTGCGCTCGACGGTGTTCATGCCGAAGGGCGCCCCGCTGCCGAAGATCAGCGCGACCCGGGAGTACGGGGCCGAGGTGCGGCTGCACGGCCAGGTGGTGGACGAGTCGCTGGCCGCGGCGCAGGAGTACGCGCGCGAGACGGGAGCGGTGTTCATCCACCCCTTCGACCACCCGGACATCATCGCCGGGCAGGGCACGGTGGGCCTGGAGATCCTGGAGCAGTGCCCCGAGGTGCGGACGATCGTCGTCGGGATCGGCGGGGGCGGGCTCGCGGCCGGGATCGCGGTGGCGGTGAAGGCGCTCCGTCCCGACGTGCGGATCGTCGGCGTGCAGGCGGAGGGCGCGGCGGCCTACCCGCCGTCGCTGGCCGCCGGGCGCCCGCTGTCGCTGAGCCACCCGGCGACGATGGCCGACGGGATCAAGGTGGGGCGGCCGGGCGACGTGCCGTTCGCGCTGGTCGGCGAGCTGGTGGACGAGGTGTGCACGGTCACCGAGGACGAGCTGTCGGCCGCGCTGCTGCTGTGCCTGGAGCGGGCCAAGCTGGTCGTCGAACCGGCCGGGGCGAGCCCGGTCGCGGCGCTGCTGAGCCGCCCGGAGGCCTTCGAGGGCCCGGTGGTGGCGGTGCTGTCCGGCGGGAACGTGGACCCGGTGCTGATGGAGCGGGTGCTGCGGCACGGCATGGCGGCACAGGGCCGCTACCTGGCCGTACGGCTGCGGCTGACCGATCGTCCGGGCGCCCTCGCCTCGCTCCTCGGGGCGTTGTCAGTGGTCGACGCTAACGTCCTCGACGTGAGCCACGTGCGGACGGACCCGCGGCTGGGACTCACGGAGGCGGAGGTCGAGCTGCATCTGGAGACCAAGGGGCCGGCGCACTGCGCCGAGGTCCAGCAGGCCCTGCGCGACGCGGGTTACACGGTCATGGGCTGACGGCCGGACGCGGCCTCACCCCTCCGGGTCATTCCATTGAGAGACGCGATACATCGCGTTATGGTGTGTGCTCTGTCACGGCGTGGCCGCCGGCGACCCCCGGGGCCCTCCCGGGGCGGCGCCCGGCGCATGCCGGCACACGAACCTAGGCTTTTCCGAAGAATCACGATGACGTGGAGATTCATATGCCAGGTGCCATCCAAGCCGAAGGTCTGGTGAAGACCTTCGGAGACGTCAAGGCACTGGACGGCGTCGACCTCGAGGTCCCGGAGGGGACCGTCCTGGGGCTGCTCGGGCCGAACGGCGCGGGCAAGACCACCACCGTCCGCTGCCTCACCACGCTTCTGCGTCCCGACAGCGGCCGGGCCGTCGTCGCCGGGATCGACGTGCTGAAGCACCCCGACGCCGTGCGCCGCTCGATCGGCCTGTCCGGCCAGTTCGCCGCCGTCGACGAGTACCTCACCGGCCGGGAGAACCTCCAGATGGTCGGCCAGCTCTACCAGATGAGGGCCAAGGCCGCCCGGGCCCGCGCGGACGAGCTGCTGGAGCAGTTCCACCTCGCGGACGCCGCCGACCGCACGGCCAAGACCTACTCCGGCGGCATGCGCCGCCGCCTCGACCTGGCCGCCGCCCTGGTCGTCTCCCCGCCCGTGATGTTCATGGACGAGCCGACGACCGGACTCGACCCGCGCAACCGCCAGCAGCTCTGGGACGTGATCAAGGACCTCGTCTCCGGCGGCACCACGCTGCTGCTCACCACGCAGTACCTGGAGGAGGCCGACCACCTGGCGCACGACATCGCGGTCGTCGACCAGGGCAAGGTCATCGCCCAGGGCACCTCCGACCAGCTCAAGGCCCGCACCGGCGGTGAGCGCGTCGAGGTCGTGGTGCACGAGCGCGAGCACATCCGCACCGCGGCCGCCCTCCTCGACAAGTACAGCCTGCGGGGCCTCGGCCAGGGCGACACCACGGTCGAGGAGCACATGCGCAAGATCACCACGCCGGTCTCCGGCGGGGCCAAGCTGCTCGCCGAGATCATCCGCGAGCTCGACGCCGAGGGCATCGAGATCGACGACATCGGCCTGCGCCGCCCCACCCTCGACGACGTGTTCCTGTCCCTCACCGGCCATGTCGCCGAGTCCGCGCAGTCCGACGACGAGGAGGCCGCGAAGTGAGTGCCGTCACCGAATCCGTGCGGGTCGCGTCCCACGGGAACGCGTTCACCCGCTCCGTCCGCGACTCGCTGGTCGTCGCCAAGCGCAACCTGATCCGCATGGTCCGCATCCCCGAGGTGGTCATCTTCGGGCTGATCCAGCCGATCATGTTCGTGGTGCTGTTCTCGTACGTGTTCGGCGGCTCGCTGGACATCGGCGGCTCCACCAGCCCGCAGGTCTACCGCGAGTTCCTGATGGCCGGCATCTTCGCCCAGACCGTCACGTTCGCCACGGCGGGCGCCGGAGCGGGCATCGCCGAGGACATGCACAAGGGGCTCATCGACCGCTTCCGCTCCCTGCCGATGGCGCGCGGCGCGGTGCTCACCGGCCGCACCCTCGCCGACATGGTGCAGACGGCGCTCACCCTGCTCGTGCTCGCGATCGTCGCCCTGCTGGTCGGCTGGCGCACCCACACCAGCATCGGCGAGGTGCTCGGCGCGTTCGGCCTGCTGCTGCTCACCGGGTACGCGTTCACCTGGATCGGCGCGGTCATCGGCCTGTCGGTGCGCACCCCCGAGGCGGCGACCTCCGGCGGCCTGGTCTGGCTGTTCCCGGTCACGTTCGTGTCGAACGCGTTCGTGGACTCCAGCAACATGACGCCCTGGCTGCGGCACATCGCGGACTGGAACCCGTTCAGCGCCACCGTGCAGGCGTGCCGCGAGCTGTTCGGCAACCCGGGCGTCTCCACGTCCGACGCCTGGCCGATGCAGCACCCGGTGTGGGCGTCGGTGATCTACTCCGTGCTGATCATCGCGGTCTTCCGCACCCTGGCCGTGCGCAAGTACCGCTCGGCCGCGGCATGACGAAGCCCCCGGCGCTCAGGGCGCCGGGGGCCCGTGAGGACTGCTCGAGACCGTGGGTCAGCCGTTGTACGGCTCGGCCTTGAGGATCGTCACCGAGGCCTTCTTGCCGTTCGGCAGCTCGTACTCCGCGTCCTCGCCGACCTTGTGGCCCATCACGCCGGACCCCAGCGGGGACTGCGGCGAGTAGGTCTCGATGTCGGAGCTCGCGTACTCGCGGGAGGCGAGCAGGAAGGTCAGCGTGTCGTCCTCGTCGCCGTCGAAGGCGATGGTCACGACCATGCCGGGCGCCACGGCTCCGTCGGACGCCGGGGGAGTGCCCACCTTGGCGTTCTCGAGGAGCTGGGTCAGCTGGCGCACACGGAGCTCCTGCTTGCCCTGCTCCTCCTTGGCCGCGTGGTACCCGCCGTTCTCACGCAGGTCGCCCTCCTCACGCGCGGCGGCGATCTTGGCGGCGATCTCCGTGCGCGCGGGACCAGTAAGGTACTCAAGCTCGTCCTTGAGCTTGTTGTACGCCTCCTGGGTCAGCCAGGTGACGTTCTCGCTGGTCTGGGTCACAGGTGCTCCTCGTAGGTACTGGGAATACAAAGCATCGCCCTACCCAGAAGGATGGTCCCCCAGGGACGGGCGAAACCACGAGCCTAACAATTCAGTGCCCGTGGGGGGAGGACATAAGCCACTGTTCTCACGCCGACGCAGGTCAGTGGCAGGGTATTCCCCGCCCGGTCATTCGGCGTGACAGCCGATGAGCTCCGCGCTGGTGCCGGGGGAGGTGGTGCGCAGCGTGACGACCTGGTCGATGCGGGTGGCGTCGCCGTCGAAGCGGAAGTCGGCCCGGCCGACCTCGGCGCCGTCCGCGGCCTGGGAGCGCACGGTGCAGTAGCCCACGACCCCGGCGTCCTTGTGCACCTCCAGGTGCACCTTCACCGCGTCCTCGCCGGTCTCGAAGCGGATCAGCTCGGCGCTGATCTCGTTCTGCGCGACGTAGTGGTAGCCGAACCAGCCGATCAGGGCGGCGAACAGGACGGCGAGCACACCGCCGACGACCTTGAGGGTGCGGTCGGCACGCTGGTCCGAGGAGCGGCCGTAGCGGCCCTCGGGCAGCCGCGTGCTCGACGTACTCATGATCGTCTCCTCGGAAGGAAGGGACCGGCGTCCCCGGTCCGTCCCCGGGAGCGGCGCTCCGGAATTTTTCGCCCCCCGGTTCCGTCACTATAGAAGCCTGCGACTGCGCCGCCGCACACAGGGCGCCCAACGACTTGAGGATTGAGTCTTGACCGACAAGCTGCGACTGATGGCCGTGCACGCCCACCCCGACGACGAGTCGAGCAAGGGCGCGGCCACCATGGCGAAGTACGTGTCCGAGGGGGTGGACGTGCTGGTGGTGACCTGCACGGGCGGGGAGCGCGGCTCCATCCTCAACCCCAAGCTCCAGGGGGACCCGTACATCGAGGAGCACATCCACGAGGTGCGCAAGAAGGAGATGGACGAGGCCCGCGAGATCCTCGGCGTGAAGCAGGAGTGGCTGGGCTTCGTCGACTCGGGCCTGCCCGAGGGCGACCCGCTGCCGCCGCTGCCGGAGGGCTGCTTCGCCCTGCAGGACGTCGACAAGGCGGCGGGCGAACTGGTGCGCAAGATCCGCTCCTTCCGGCCGCAGGTGATCACGACCTACGACGAGAACGGCGGCTACCCGCACCCCGACCACATCATGACCCACAAGATCACGATGGTGGCGTTCGAGGGCGCGGCGGACACCGAGAAGTACCCGGAGGACGAGTTCGGCCCGGCGTACCAGCCGCTGAAGCTGTACTACAACCAGGGCTTCAACCGTCCCCGCACCGAGGCGCTGCACAACGCGATGCTGGAGCGCGGGCTCGAGTCGCCGTACGGGGACTGGCTGAAGCGGTGGGACGAGTTCGAGCGCAAGGAGCGCACGCTCACCACGCACGTGCCGTGCGCCGACTTCTTCGAGATCCGCGACAAGGCGCTGATCGCGCACCGCACGCAGATCGACCCCGACGGGGGCTGGTTCCGGGTGCCGCTGGACCTCCAGAAGGAGGTCTGGCCGACGGAGGAGTACGAGCTCGCGAAGTCGCTCGTGGACACCTCCCTCCCCGAGGACGACCTCTTCGCGGGCATCCGGGACAATGGCTGACATGAGCGCAAGCGCAAGCCTGGCAATGACCCACCTGGTCCCCCTCGCCAAGGAGTTCGACGAGGACAAGGTCACCCCCGGTGTCCTCGGCTTCATCGTCTTCGCGGTGATGGCCCTGGCGGTCTGGGGCCTGATGAAGTCGATGAACCGGCACATGGGCCGCGTGAACTTCGCGGAGGCCGACGAGGCCGCCGCGGAAGGCCCCGCCTCCGACGCCGGCAAATCCACGGCCTGACCCCAGCCGCACAGACGCACGGCACCCGGCAGCTGCGCCGGGTGCCGGTTCCCGTGTGCCCGCGCCGGCGGGCGAGGCCCGCCGGGCACCCGGCGTGGGCCCCGCACCTCGTGCCGAGGCCGCCCCGCAGGGCCCTTCACGCGTCCAGTGGCACCGGCACCCCCATCACCTCCCGGGCGTGGCGGGTGGGGACCAGGCCGAGGTTCCAGGCCTGCCAGCCCGTGTCGAGGCTGACGCCCCGCTCCAGGAGGAGCTGGTAGGAGTCGACGCAGTCGGTGAGCTTGGGGTCGCGGGCCGGGTGGGGGGCCGCGGCCAGGTCCGTGAGTTCCTGCTGGGCCACCGCCGTGCCGACCTCCGTGCCGCCCGGCGCCGCGTACGGCAGGAGCGTGCAGCGCAGGAAGCGCGCCCAGTCCTCGCCGCGCCGGTCGCCGTACGAGGCGAACAGCGTGACCGCCTCGTCGCACAGCGCCAGCGCCTGCTGCGTGCGCGCGTTGCCCGCGTCGACGACCGCCAGCTCCAGGCACGTCCACGCCTCGCCGTGCGCCACCCCGATCCGCTGGAAGTCGGCGCGCGCGTCCACCAGCAGCTGCCGGGCGAACCCGGAGTTGCGCAGCGAGCCCGTCTGGGCCGCCCGCTGGTCGCGGGTGACCCGCGCCGAATGGTGCCGGGCACAGGCCAGGCCGTACACGTCCCGCATACGGGAGAACATCGTGCGGGCGCGTTCCAGCTCGCGCACCGCGCGGTCCCGGTCGCCGCTCTCCTCCAGTGCCTGCCCCAGGTAGTACAGCGTCCACGCCTCGCCGCGCGCGTCCTCGTTGTCCCGGTGCCGGGCGGCGGCCCGGCGCAGCTCCTCCACCGCGGGAGAAGCGTCCCCGTCGACCAGCCGGGCCCGCGCCAGCTCGGTCAGCGCCCAGGCCTCGCCGCGCGCGTCCCGGGTGGCGCCGTACAGGTCGAGCGCGGTGCGCAGCTCGCCCTCCGCGCGCTCCACGTCCCCGCGCCGCAGATGCAGCTGCCCCAGCTGGAAGTGCGCCCACGCCTGCCCGTGCAGGGACTCGCCGGCGCGGTGCAGCACCAGGGACTCGGTGAGCAGGTCCAGCGCCTCCGCCAGCCGCGCCCGGTCCCGCTCCACCGCGGCCAGCGCGTGCATCGTCCAGGCCCGGTCCGCGGCCAGCGCGTCCGACGCCTGGAGGCCCAGCGCCTCCCGCAGCCGCGCCGACGCCTCCGTCAGGTTGCCCTGGTGGTGCAGCGTGATGCCGAGCGAGGTCAGCGCCCGCGCCTGGCCCGCCTCGTGCTGCGCCTCCCGGTACAGGTCCACCACCGACGTCAGCGTGGTCCGCGCCGTGTCCAGCTCGCCGAGCTGCCGCGCCGCGATGCCCGTGCGCCACTGCACGGAGCGGACCAGCAGCCCCTCGTCGACGGCCTGCGCCAGCTCGTTGATCTCGCCCAGCCGGTAGAGGTCGCCGCGCAGCAGGCAGTAGTCGCACAGCGCGCCCAGCAGGTTCAGCACCGCGCCCTGGTCGACGCCCTCGGCGTGCCGCAGCGCGGCGGTGATGAAGCTCGACTCGTCGTCCAGCCAGCGCAGCGCCTCGTCCAGCGAGGTGAAGCCGTACGGGCTGAAGCGGTCGGAGCGGGTGGACATGTTGCCGTCGACCAGCCGCAGCACCGAGTCGGCGAGCTCGGCGTAGTTGACGATCAGCCGCTCCTGCGCGGCGGCGCGCTCGTCGGGGTCCTCCTCGTCGAGGAGGCGGGCGTGCGCGAACGCCCGTACCAGGGCGTGCAGCCGGTACCGGCTGTGCCGGACCTTGTCGATCAGTCCGGCCCGGTGCAGCGCCTCCAGATGCCGGGTGGCCTCCGCCTCGTCGGTGGAGAGCAGAGCCGCCGCCGCTGCCGCGCCGAGCGAGGCCCGCCCGGCCAGCGCGAGCCGCCGCAGCAGCCGCCGTACGGTGTCGGGCTGGTCGGTGTAGCGCAGCCACAGGGCCCGCTCGACCGGCTCGACGGGCCCGTAGGCGCCCAGGTCGGTCGCGAGGGCGAGCGTGGAGCGAGGGCCGAGGGCGGCACCGGCCAGCCGCAGCGCCAGCGGCAGCCCCCCGCACAGCTCCCGCACCCGCTCCGCGGACTCGGCGTCGTACGGCCCGGAGTCGTCCTGCGCGGCGGCCGTCAGCAGCTCCTCCGCGCCGGCCGCGTCCAGCGGCTCCACCGGCAGCCGGTGCACCCGCGCGGGCAGGTCCTCGGGCAGCCCCAGCGGGGAGCGCGAGGTGACGAGCACCAGGCTGTCGGAGCGCTCGGGCAGCAGCGTGCGCACCTGCTGCGGGTCGGACGCGTCGTCGAGGACGATCGTGACGGGTGTACCGGTCAGATGCTGGTGGTACAGCTCGCTCAGCCGCTTGACCTGCTGGTCCGGGGAGGTCCGCTCCCGGAACAGCAACTGCTCGCGGGGCGCGCCGAGCCGGTTCAGCAGGTGCAGCAGCGCGTCCCGCGTGGACAGCGGGGGCTCGCCGGAGGCGTCGCCGCGCAGGTCGACCACGCAGGCACCGCGGAAGTAGTCCCTCAGCTCGTGCGCGGCCCGCACCGCCAGCGCCGTACGGCCACTGCCGGGCTCCCCGTGCAGCACCACCACCGTGGGCAGGGTCTCCGTGGCCGCGCGGGCCGACTGCACCCACTGCCGGATCCGCGCCGTCTCCTGCCGCCGCCCCGCGAACGGGCCGTGCGGCTCCGGAAGCTGCCCGAACGACTGCTCAAGGACGCTTCTCCCGCGGGCCGCCGCGCTCTTGTCGGTGCCGCGCAGCCGCGGCCCGGTCCGCTTGGGCGCCGTGGAGGCGGCGAGGACGCGCTGCTGGTCGAGGAAGGGCCGGATGCCCCGCACCTCCAGCGCGGTCAGCCACTGCAGCCGCAGCTGCTCGACCCCGCCCGGCTGGCCCGCCGCGCCGGCGTGGTGGTGGGCGGCGGGGAGGTGCGACCCGGCGACCTTCACCACGGTCGCCGCCGCCCCGACCACGCCGACGGCCACGCCCGCGCCCAGCGCGGTCCCGGTGTCCGTGCCGAACGCCAGGTCGGCGACCACCGCCGCCGCACCCGCGACCCCGGCCACCAGTAACGGCGTCCCGCCGCCCTCGCGCGCGTACCGCTGCCGGAACGACAGCCGGCCGGCCTCCGCCTCGTCCAGGGCGCGGGTGTACGCCTCGTACTCCTCGGCCGCCGTGCGCGCCATCGCGTCCAGCGCCCCCCGCGCCCGGGACAGCAGCACCTTCCCGTCGGTGCGCCCGCCCGACCGGCGCACCTCCTCCTCCACGGCCCGCGCCAACAGCCGTTCGGCGTCGGCCCGATGACCGTCCCTCATGTCCGTCCCCCTCCGGCGGCGATCGTGTCGCTACGAGTGTCCTGCGGGAGGGGCCCGGGCGCGAGGGTGCGACGATCAACGGCCGCCCCGTCACCATCCCTTCACACGGCGGGAGCGCCCGACGGGCCGCGCGCCCGCCCGTCCCGCGCCGGGCGGGGGGAGTGCGCGAGGATGGACGTATGGCGAACCGACTTGCGCAGGCCACGTCCCCTTATCTCCTGCAGCACGCGGACAACCCGGTCGAGTGGTGGCCGTGGAGTCCCGAGGCGTTCGAGGAGGCCCGGCGGCGCGATGTGCCGGTCCTCCTCAGCGTCGGATACAGCGCCTGCCACTGGTGCCACGTCATGGCCCACGAGTCCTTCGAGGACCGGGCCACGGCGGACGAGATGAACGCGCACTTCGTCAACATCAAGGTCGACCGCGAGGAGCGGCCGGACGTCGACGCCGTGTACATGGAGGCCGTGCAGGCGGCGACCGGGCAGGGCGGGTGGCCGATGACGGTGTTCCTCACGCCGGACGCCGAGCCGTTCTACTTCGGCACCTACTTCCCGCCCGCCCCCCGGCACGGCATGCCGTCGTTCCGGCAGGTGCTGGAGGGCGTCCGGCAGGCCTGGGAGGAGCGGCGGGACGAGGTCGGCGAGGTCGCCGGGAAGATCACCCGGGACCTGGCGGGCCGGGAGCTGTCCGTGGGCGGCGACGAGGTGCCCGGCGAGCAGGAGCTGGCGCAGGCGCTGCTCGGGCTGACCCGGGAGTACGACCCGCAGCGCGGCGGGTTCGGCGGGGCGCCGAAGTTCCCGCCGTCCATGGTGATCGAGTTCCTGCTGCGCCACCACGCCCGCACCGGCGCGGAGGGCGCCTTGCAGATGGCGGCGGACACCTGCGAGCGGATGGCACGCGGCGGCATCTACGACCAGCTCGGAGGCGGCTTCGCCCGCTACTCCGTGGACCGCGACTGGGTGGTCCCGCACTTCGAGAAGATGCTCTACGACAACGCCCTGCTGTGCCGTGTCTACGCCCACCTGTGGCGGACCACCGGCTCGGAGCTGGCGCGCCGGGTGGCGCTGGAGACGGCCGACTTCATGGTCCGCGAACTGCGCACGCCTGAGGGCGGGTTCGCGTCCGCGCTGGACGCCGACAGCGACGACGGCACGGGCCGCCACGTCGAGGGCGCCTACTACGTCTGGACGCCCGAGCAGCTGCGTGAGGTGCTCGGCGACGAGGACGCCGAGCTGGCCGCGCGCTACTTCGAGGTGACCGAGGAGGGCACCTTCGAGGAGGGCGCGTCGGTGCTGCAGCTTCCGCAGCGCGAGGAGGTGTTCGACGCGGCCCGCGTCGACCGCATCCGGGAGCGGCTTCTCGCGGCGCGCGACCGGCGGCCCGCGCCCGGCCGGGACGACAAGGTGGTCGCCGCCTGGAACGGCCTGGCGATCGCCGCGCTCGCCGAGACCGGCGCGTACTTCGACCGGCCGGACCTGGTGGAGGCCGCCGTGTGCGCCGGTGACCTGCTGGTCCGGGTGCACCTGGACGAACACGCGCGTATCGCCCGGACCAGCAAGGACGGGCAGGTCGGCGCCAACGCGGGCGTGCTGGAGGACTACGCCGACGTCGCCGAGGGCTTCCTGGCGCTGGCGTCGGTGACCGGCGAGGGCGTGTGGCTGGACTTCGCGGGCCTGCTCGTCGACCACGTCCTCGCCCGCTTCCGGGACACGGAGACGGGCGCGCTGTACGACACCGCGTCGGACGCGGAACGCCTGATCCGGCGCCCGCAGGACCCCACCGACAACGCCACCCCGTCCGGCTGGACCGCCGCCGCGGGCGCGCTGTTGGGCTACGCGGCGCACACCGGCTCCGAGCCGCACCGTACGGCCGCCGAGCGGGCCCTCGGCGTGGTGAAGACGCTCGGCCCGCGGGTGCCGCGGTTCATCGGCTGGGGGCTCGCGGTCGCGGAGGCCGTGCTGGACGGGCCGCGCGAGGTCGCGGTGGTCGGACGGGGGACGGACGACCCGGCGACCGCCGAACTCCACCGCACGGCCCTGCTGGGCACGGCGCCCGGCGCGGTGGTCGCCGTGGGCACGGAGGGCACCGACGAGTTCCCCCTCCTCGCGGACCGCCCCCTGGTCGACGGCGCCCCGGCGGCCTACGTCTGCCGCAACTTCACGTGCGACACCCCGACGACGGACCCGGCGCGGCTGCGGGCGGCACTGGGGGGACGGGGGTAGGCGGAGGGCGGACCTGTCCGCGGATCACGCCGTGGATGCGGTGTCCGGCGCGGGGACCTTCAGCGGTGTTGTAGCCGGTCGCCGGGTGCTGTCCCGGGTTGCGTCCGCGTGGGGGTCTTCGGGTGTCGGGGGACAGGCCTGTCCGGCGTCACGCCGTGGACGCGGTGTCCGGCGCGGGGCGCCCCCAGCGGTGTTGTAGCCGGTCGCCGTCCGCCCACCCCGTCTGCGTCCGCGCGGTGGCCTGCGGGCGCGGGGCGGACGGGCCCGTCCGGCGGATCACGCCGTGGTGCGAGGGCAGGCGCGCTCGTGTCGGGCGCGGGAACAGCTGCCCGCTTGAGGCAGCGGGCGGGCCACGCCCCCAGGGGCGCGGGGAACTGCGCGAACGGGGGTCCGGGGGCGGAGCCCCCGCATACGGGAGGGCAGGACGCCGAGGGTGCTGCCTACGGCACGATCCGCCGGAAAGGCGCCTGCGGGCGCGAGCCTCAGACCCCCCGGTCCGCCCGCGACGCCACCGCCCGCTCCACGATCGCCTCCAGCTGCTCATGATGCGCGCCCTTCCAGTACGCGCGCCCGCAGTCCGCGCACTGGGCGAACACGTCGTACGTACGGTGGGTCCCTTCCTTGAGCTGGTCGGCGACGTCATCCTTCCCCGCTGCGCGCAGCAGCCCGTTGCAGGCGGTGCAGCGGGTCCACGGCCGCAGCTCGGGGTCGAAGCGGTCCAGGACGTACGCCAGTTGCTCCTCGGGGCGGGTGCTGTACACGAACGCGCCCGCCCACAGCTCGCGGCGGCGCAGCAGCCCCCGGTCGCGGCTCAGCATGACCCGCTTCTCGGCGGCCGACCGCGCGGCCAGCGCCGGGTCGCCGATGTCGGTCGACTCGTACGCCGTGTCCACGCCCAGCAGCCGCAGCCGGCGGGCGAGGGTGCCGAGGTGGACGTCGAGCAGGAACCGCAGGGGAGCGCCGGGCACCCGCTGCGGACGCGTGTGGGGGCGGACGGTCACCGACTCGCCGGCGGCGGGGACGTGCCCGGTGGGCACCTCGCGGCCGTTCACCAGCAGGGTGCCGACCTCGGTCAGCGGGACGCCGAGCGACTCGACGACGTGCCCGAGGCCGGCGAAGCCGTCGGTGGCCGTCCTGAGGCTGCCCGTGGCGCGCGCCTGGGGGACGAAGACGAGCAGCTCGGGGGCGAACTCGACGTGGATCTCGGGACCGTTCACCCGGTCAGGATGGCACGACGGGCGCGTGCCGCCTCAGCTTTTTCCGGTGGGCAGGCCGCGCTCTATCACGTCGATCGCCCGGTCGGCGAGGTCGGCGTAGTCCTCGCGGTGGCCGTGCTCGGCCCAGTACATGGTGGCCTCCAGCAGGCCGCCGATCAGGGCCATCGTGTGCACCCGCACCTCCAGTCCCTCCGGGGCGAGCCCGGTGCGGCGGGCGACGGCCTCGGCGAGCGTCCGACCGATACCCGTGACGGTCTCCCGCACCCGCGCGCGGACCGCGGGGACCTCCAGCATCAGCCGGGCGCGCAGCTCGGTGATCTCCGGCTGCTCGGTCATGGCGAGGCGGACGGCCTTGCGGATCACGTAGCGGACGGAGTCGGTCCAGGGCTCGTCGGCGGGGCGTGCGGCGAGTTCGGCGAGCAGCGGCTCGTCGTACTCGTCGGTGACGACGATGTCCTCCTTGGTGGGGAAGTAGCGGAAGACGGTCGACGGGGACACCTCGGCGCGCCCGGCGATCTGCTCGATCGTCGTGGAGTCGTACCCCTGCTCCTCGACCAGCGCGTAGGCGGCGCCGCGGATGGCCTCGCGCGTCTTGATCTTCTTGCGTTCGCGCAGTCCGGGGCGCGGCGGGGCGTCGGGGGCGAGGGGGGATCGTGCGGCCGTCATGACGTTCATTGTCAGGGACGGGCCGACGGGTGAGGGCACGGAAAAGGCCGCGGCGTCGACGCCGCGGCCTGTATTGGGTGGGCCCCCGGGGGGCCTCCTAGGCGTGCTGGTAGGCCACCAGCGAGATCCCCACGTAGTGGGCGATGAAGGCGGCCAGCGTGAAGGAGTGGAACACCTCGTGGAAGCCGAACCAGCGGGGCGAGGGGTTGGGCTTCTTGATGCCGTAGACGATGCCGCCGGCGCTGTAGAGCAGACCGCCGGCCACGACCAGGACGAGGACGGCGATGCCGCCGTTGCGCATGAAGTCCGGCAGGTAGAACACCGCGGCCCAGCCCATGGCGATGTAGCACGGCGTGTAGAGCCAGCGCGGGGCGCCGACCCAGAACACGCGGAAGATGATCCCGGCGGCAGCGGCGGCCCAGATGCCCCACAGCAGCCACCGGCCCTTGGAGTCGGGCAGCAGCAGGATCGTCAGCGGGGTGTAGGTGCCCGCGATGATCAGGAAGATGTTGGCGTGGTCGAGGCGGCGCAGCACCCCGTCCATGCGGGGGCTCCAGTTGCCCCGGTGGTACAGCGCGCTCACGCCGAACAGCAGGCAGGCGGTGAGGGCGTAGACACCGCAGGCGAGACGGCCCCGGGGGGAGTCGGCGAACGCGGTGAGGGCGAGTCCGGCGACCAGCGCGGCCGGGAACATGCCGAGGTGGAGCCAGCCGCGGAGCTTCGGCTTCACCGGGTGGGGCAGAGAGGTCGCCACCGGGCCCCGGCCTTGGGCCTGAGGGTCCTTGGGCGTATCGGGGGCGAACGCAGTCATGTTCGCATGGTACCTACGGGACCGTAAGTTACACCTCTGAGCGTCCTGTTGGGCCGCGCGAAGTGGCCATCGTCTCACGACGGCCCGCGCGGGCCGTCACGCAAAGAATCGGTTTCGTTCACTCAACGTACGCGTAAAGCCGCACGACAACCGTGGTCAGTGTCACGTTGCTCACCTGTGCGGCCCTCTGGACAGATGGGCGCGCGCATCGGATGATCAAATGAGTGCGGTCGACACCGGATGAGCGCCAGAGTCACCACTTTTCGCATCCGGGTCGCAGCCCCCACGGGGCCTCCAACCACAAAAACCCCTCATTTAGGAGCACACGTGGCGCGCGACATCGAGGAACCCGGCGTCCCCACCACCCATCAGGGACTGATTTCCTGGGTCGACGAGATCGCAGAGCTGACGCAGCCGGACCGCGTGGTCTGGTGCGACGGTTCGGAAGCCGAGTACGAGCGCCTGTGCGAGGAGCTCGTCGCCAAGGGCACGTTCACGAGACTCGACCCCGTCAAGCGCCCCAACTCCTACTACGCCGCCTCCGACCCGACCGACGTCGCCCGCGTCGAGGACCGGACGTTCATCTGCTCCGAGAAGGAGGAGGACGCCGGCCCGACCAACCACTGGAAGGCCCCCGCCGAGATGCGGGAGATCTTCCAGGGCGAGAAGGGCGTCTTCCGCGGCTCCATGCGCGGCCGCACCATGTACGTCGTCCCGTTCTGCATGGGCCCGCTCGGCTCGCCGCTGTCCGCGCTCGGCGTGGAGATCACCGACTCCGCGTACGTCGCCGTCTCCATGCGCACCATGACCCGCATGGGGCAGCCCGTCCTCGACGAGCTCGGCTCCGACGGCTTCTTCGTCAAGGCCGTGCACTCCGTCGGCGCCCCGCTGGAGCCCGGCCAGGAGGACGTCCCCTGGCCCTGCAACCAGACCAAGTACATCTCGCACTTCCCCGAGGACCGCGAGATCTGGTCCTACGGCTCCGGCTACGGCGGCAACGCCCTGCTCGGCAAGAAGTGCTACGCCCTGCGCATCGCGTCCGTCATGGCCCGCGACGAGGGCTGGCTCGCCGAGCACATGCTCATCCTGAAGCTCACCCCGCCCACCGGTGAGTCGAAGTACGTCGCCGCCGCCTTCCCGTCGGCCTGCGGCAAGACCAACCTCGCCATGCTGGAGCCGACGATCTCCGGCTGGACCGTCGAGACCATCGGCGACGACATCGCCTGGATGCGCTTCGGCGAGGACGGCCGCCTCTACGCGATCAACCCCGAGGCCGGCTTCTTCGGCGTCGCGCCCGGCACCGGTGAGCACACCAACGCCAACGCCATGAAGACCCTGTGGGGCAACGCGGTCTTCACCAACGTCGCCCTCACCGACGACGGCGACGTCTGGTGGGAGGGCATGACGGAGGAGACCCCGGCGCACCTCACCGACTGGAAGGGCAACGACTGGACGCCCGAGTCGGGGACCCCGGCCGCCCACCCCAACGCGCGCTTCACGGTGCCCGCGTCGCAGTGCCCGATCATCGCGCCCGAGTGGGAGGACCCCAAGGGCGTGCCGATCTCCGCGATCCTCTTCGGCGGGCGCCGCGCCACGGCCGTACCGCTGGTGACGGAGTCCTTCGACTGGAACCACGGCGTCTTCCTCGGCGCCAACGTGGCCTCCGAGAAGACCGCCGCCGCCGAGGGCAAGGTCGGCGAGCTGCGCCGCGACCCCTTCGCCATGCTGCCGTTCTGCGGCTACAACATGGGCGACTACATGGCCCACTGGATCGACGTGGCGAAGGACAAGGACCAGTCCAAGCTGCCGAAGATCTACTACGTCAACTGGTTCCGCAAGAACGACGAGGGCACGTTCGTCTGGCCCGGCTTCGGCGAGAACTCCCGCGTGCTGAAGTGGATCGTGGAGCGCCTGGAGGGCAAGGCGGAGGGCGTCGAGACCCCGATCGGCGTGCTGCCGACGAAGGACGCCCTCGACACGGACGGCCTCGGCCTCTCCGACCGCGACCTGGACTTCCTGCTCACCGTGGACAAGGAGGTGTGGCGCGAGGAGGCCGCCCTGGTCCCCGAGCACCTCAACACCTTCGGCGACCACACCCCGAAGGAGCTGTGGGACCAGCACCGGGCGCTCGTGGAGCGCCTGGGCTGACCACGCCCGCACAGACCCCGCGGCCGGCCGGTATGAGGATGCCCTGACCAGCGATCGTCACGCCACGGCCGGCCGCGGAACACACCGGCGGGGCCCCGCACAACGGCGTGCGGGGTACCGGTCCCGGCGCCGCCCCTCCCGTCCGCCCCGACGGGAACCCGCGGCCCCGGGCCCGCCCCCGCCTGATTCGGCACGGCCCGCCCAGGGGCTCACGAACGTGCCGAGACCCGACGGACGCCCCGGTTCCTCTCGGACCGGGGCGTCCGGCTGTCCTCTCGCGAGGGTGGTCAGATCACGCGGAACAAATCCGCCGTCGTGTGGACGTCCGTCAGGTCGTCGACCGTGCGGAGGTTGTCGCAGAGGGACTCCAGGACCGAGCCGGAGGCGGTGGCCGTGTCCGGGGTGGCGATGGCGATGCCGAAGAGGCGGAAGTCCAGGCGGCGTTTGATCTCGTTCCACAGACGGGTCCAGTTCTCCGAGACCTCGCAGGCGTCGTCGGTGATCAGGACGATGTCGCCGCGGGCGCGGGAGGCCGTGTCGAACTCCTCCTCCAGAATCTTCGCGGCCGTGCCCAGCGGGCGCTGGAAGTCGGTGCCGCCGCCGAGGAACGTCTCCGCGAAGTCCAGGACGTCCGAGACCGGGGCGGGCCGGTCGCCCGGGAAGCGGAACACCTGGAGCTTGTCGGCGGCCGAGAAGAGGATGCCCACGAAGTCCCGGCCCGCGTGACGCGCCTGGTCAAGCAGCGCCAGCGCGCACGCCTTCGACCACGCCTCCCGGGTGACCCCGCCCGGCCCCTCCGCGTACATGGAGTGCGACGTGTCCACGCACGCGATCACCGCGCCCTTGCCGGTGCCCTGCTCGCCCCGGCTGTCGTACAGCATCAGCTCCCCGGCGGCGTACCGCGCGGCGAACACCGCGCGCAGTTCCGGGACGCCGAGGACCGCCAGCTCGGAGGGGATGACCCGGGAGAGGTCGTCGCCGAGGGTGACGCCGACCAGCTCACCGGTGGCGTGCTCCACCTTGCGGGCGCGTTCCCCGGCCGCCATCTGCCGGAAGCGGCCGATCAGTTCGGCCCACCGCGCGAGCCGCCCGGAGCGCAGCCGTTCGGCGAGGCGGGCCCGCTCCGCGAACGGCATCCGTTCCGTCTCGCCCGCGTCCACGCCCCACGCCCGCATCAGTGCGGCCTCCTGCCGGACCGCCTCGGCGGCGGCCGACGCCGCGTTCCGGGCGGCGGACCGGATGCCGGGGACCGCCGCCGCCATCGCCTGCGCGGCGGCGCCGTCCTCCCGCCGGGCGCTCTCCTCGGCCTCGCGAGCCGCCTCGGCCGCCCGGCATACCGCGGTGGCGGCCGGCGCGGGCACCTCCCCCTGCTCGTCGGCCTCCTCGGCGGCCTGCCGCAGCGCCTCGCCCACGGCGGCCGCGGCGGCCTCCGTCTCCTGCCGGGCCCTGTCCGCCCGCCCGGTCCGCTCCCGCGCCTCCCGTGACCGCTCCAGCAGCCCCCGCAGCGCGGACGCCTGGGCGAGTACGGCCATGGCGGCGGCGTAGGCGTCGCCCGCCGTCTCCCGGTGCAGGGCGGCGAAGTCGGGGGACTGCGTCAGCGCGGTGACCACCTGGTGGTGGACCAGGTGGGACGGGGCCATCACCGTGCGGTCCCGCAGGCGCGGGGCGGCCTGGTACGCGCACAGGAACACGTCCGCCAGCAGGTCGGGCGCGTGCGCGTGCCGGGTGAGGAGCTGCGCGGACAGCTCACGGAGCGCCGCCGACTGCGCGTACACGTCGCGCCACGCGACCCGGTCGTACGGGCCCGCCACCACGGCCGTCGTGTGCCGTTCGGCGGGGGCGGCGGACAGGGCCAGCCACCGGCCGGCCTGCTGCGTGAGCGCGTCGAGCCGCTCGGTCTCCTCGTCCATGCGCGCCTCAGAGCCGCGTCGGCACCATGGACGCGTCCACGCCCAGCGCCTCGGTCAGCACCCGGGCGCGGACCGCGCGCTGACGGCCGGTCACCCGGTCGATGGTCGCCGTGGACCGTCCCGCGCCCGCCGCCTCCTCCCGCAGCCGCTCCAGCCGCTTGCCCGCCATCGCCAGCTTGTGGTGCGCGTTCTTGATGACCCACTCGCTCAGCGCCTCCCGCGACTGCCCGGCCATCGCGTCGAGCTGCGCCTCCAGTTCCTCGATGACGTCGGCGAGGTCGAGCGCCTCCCGGGCGTCCGGGTTCACCAGGTTCAGCACCTCCCGCTCCGCGACGGGCCGTTGCGCGGGGGAGTCCCACAGCACATGGGTCAGCACGGACAGGTCGGTCTCCGCGACCTCCGTCCGCCCGTCCAGGTACGCGGACGCCTGCAGCAGCCCGACCGCCTGCCGCCACCGCCGGTCGGAGGCGACGAGCTCCTTGCGGCGCAGGGCGGCCCGCAGTGTCACCACCGCGTCCACGATCGCGTCGGGCACGTCCACGGCCGGGACGCCCTCGGTCACCGCCCGCTGGAGCGCGGCCAGTTCGAGGGTGGTGCGCGGTGCCGGTTCGGCGGGCCGGCCGACGGCGGACCGTACGAGCGCGGCGAAGTTGGACGGGTCCTCCAGGTAGCCGACCTCGATCCGCACCAGCAGCCGGTCGTAAATCGCGGCCGAGTCCTCTCCGTCGGGCAGCTCGTTGCTCGCCGTGATCGCGCCGATCAGCGGGCAGCGGATGGGGGCGCCGCCGTTCTCGGGGTGGTAGATCCGCTCGTTGAGATAACCGAGCGTCTCGTTCAGCGCGGCGGTCGAGCACTTGAAGATCTCGTCGATGAAGGCGACGTGCGCGGTGGTCGCGCGCCCGTCGTACACCTGCCGGTACTCGCCCCGCGCCAGCGCGGCCACGTCGATCGGCCCGAACATCCGCGTCGGCGCGGTGAACTTCGACAGCAGGATCTCCCAGTACGCCGCCCCGTCGATCCGCCCCGTCAGCTCCCGCGCCAGCTCCGACTTCGCCGTGCCGGGCGGCCCCAGCACCAGCGAGTGCTGCCCGGCCAGCAGCGTCACCACCAGCGTCCGTACGACGTCGTCCCGCTCGAAGAAGCGGTCCGACAGCTCCGCGCAGACCGCCCGCAGCCGCCGCGCCGTGTCCTGCGCGTCCCCCGCCATGCCGTGTCCCTCCCCGTCCCCGCCCAGGGGGCGTCTTCGGTCACCCGTGCGGCCCAACGCTACCCACGCCCCGGCCGTCCGGGCGCGGGAATCGGACGCGGACCGCGTCGATGCAGGTGTCGCGGGAGGTGGGTCCGCCGAAGCGGAGGCGGTCGTAGGCCGTGAACGCCGGTTCCAGGGCGTCGAGCTCGTCGACCAGGGCGTGCAGGTGCGCAGAATCGGTGTCGGGATCGTCGAGTGCGGCGCCGATCGCGGCCGTCAGCCGGTCCTTCCGCCGGATCGTGGCAGGGGTCACCGAGTGCAGACACACGTACTGTCCGCTGAGGTACGCGTTCCACTCTGCTTTCCCGGTGACCGGGTCGGCCCAGTGGGCGGTGAACCAGGCTTCCAGCAGGTCGACACCGCCGGCCTCGTCGGCGAGCGCGAACAGGTCGGCCGGCACCATCTCGGCGCCGTCGGACCGCAGATAGCCGGGGAGCGGGAGACGCCCGTCCAGCATCAGCCGGCGCACGGCGTCGGGGTGGTGGCCCTGTGCCGCGCACAGCTCCTCCAGCACGACGAACTGCGTGGTGACGTACGCGTCGTCCGCGGCGGTCATCGGATGGTCCCCGTTGACCTCCCGGAACCGCTCGGCGAGCTGCTGCTTCAGGTCCGTCTCCGGCACGGGGCGCCTCCTGCGTCTGGGCGCGGGCGTCTCCCACGCGGGACTCCGCACGCTACGGGCCGGACGGTTCGGCGCTCACCGAACGGTGGACGGAGTCCCTCACGTGGACAGACGGGGCGCCGGCGGCAGCGGAGTCGCCGCCTCCGGCGCCGGTGTCGCGCGGAACGCCTCGACGACGTAGGCCGCGTAACGGCGGGAGGCGGCGACCCGTGCCTCGCGGGGCGTGTCCTGGAGGCCCCGGTGGGCCATCAGGACCAGCACCAGGTCGTCGACCACGAAGTCCGGCCGCAGCCGGCCCGTCTCCCGCGCCCGCCGCGCCAGTTCCGCCACCGCGCGCAGCGTCCGCTCCCGGTCCGCCGTGAAGTCCATCGCCTCAGGGAACGCCGTCATGAACGCGTCCGCGAACCCCGCGCTGTGGGCGTGCAATTCACAGATCCGCTCGATCACGGTGCGGAACCCGTGCCACGGGTCCGGGTCCGCGAGGGCGTCCCTGACCGCCGTACGGCAGGCCCGCCGCTGTTCGGCGAAGGTCTCCGCGAGGAGGTCCCGCTTGGCCGGGAAGTGCCGGTACAGCGTGGCGGGGCCGACCCCCGCGCGCCGCGCGACCTCCCGCATCGGCGCGCCCAGCCCTTCCTCGCCGAACACCGCGCGTGCCGCCTCCAGGATGCGGGCGCGGTTGTCGCGGGCGTCGGAGCGGACGGGGTGGTGAGGCACTTCGGTGGTCATCGTCTCTCACTTCGGTCGATCGGACGGGGGTGTCCGTTACGTTCCGACGGCGGTGCTGCCACCGACCTTAAGGAGCAGAGATGAAAGCCGTGGTGATCCGGACGTTCGGAGCGCCGGAAGGGCTGGAGGTCGTCGACCTTCCCGTGCCGGTGCCCGGGCCGGGACAGGTGCTGGTCGCCACCGAGGCGATCGGGGTGGGCGGGGTGGACGCCGTGATCCGCCGGGGTGCGCTCGCCGAGCACGGGTTCCGTGAGGGGCACCTCCTCGGGAGCGAGATCGCGGGGACCGTGATCGCCGTGGGGGAGGGCGTGGACGCCTCGTGGACCGGGCGGCGGGTGTGGGCGTTCACCGGGCTGTCCGGCGGATACGCCGAGCAGGCCGTCGCCCGCGTCGAGGACGTGCTCGCACTGCCCGACGGGCTGAGCGGAGCGGACGCGGTGACCCTGGGCGGCTCCGGAATCGTCGCGCACTTCGCCCTGCGCAAGGCTCACTTCGCGCCCGGCGAGACCGTGCTCGTGCGCGGGGCGGCGGGAAGCATCGGGATCACGGCCGTCCAGCTCGCCGCACGGGGCGGCGCGGGCGCCGTGGCGGTCACCACCTCGTCCGAGGAGCGGGGCGCACGGCTGCGGGAGCTGGGCGCCACCCACGTACTCGACCGCTCCGGCAGGAGCGACGACCCGGACGCGCCGACCGGCTTCGACGTCGTGATCGACGTCGTCGGCGGCCCGGGCCTGCCGGACGTCCTGGACACGCTGCACGCCGACGGGCGGTACGTGCTCGTCGGCGTCGTCGGCGGCCGGCCCCCGGAGGACTTCGGCACGCGGCTGATGCGCGACTTCCGCAAGTCCCTCTCGTTCGCCACCTTCAGCTCCGACACGGTGCCGGGCCCGGACCGCCAGGCCGTACGGGCACAACAGTTCGCCGAGGCGGCGCGCGGGGAACTACGCACGGTCGTGCACGACGTACTGCCACTTGACCGCGCGTCGGAGGCTCACCGCGCGATGGACGCGGGCGAGGTCTTCGGCCGGGTGGTGCTCACACCCTGAGCCGGGACGTGAAGGGGCGCCTGGTCCAGGTGCTGCTCTGTGCGTGAAGGCACACGAGCCGGGGCCGTCGGGGGGCCACTCCCGCCCGCGCCGGACGGTCCAGGACGCACAGCGGACGCAAAGGTTGTACCCGCACCCGCACGTTTCCCTGTGGCATTCCGCACGTCCGTGAGTCGTGACGCTTCCGCGAACGGTTCCGCTGGACTTCGTGGGGAACGGGCGAACGTTCTCCCCGATTCCGGCGGAACGGAGTGGTCCCGTGAGCGACGTGGGTGAACACCTGATGCACGCGGAGGAGATGCGGGCGCGCGCCGCTGCCTTCGTCGGACGGACCACCGCCGGCAACCGGCTCCCCCTGGACTACTCCGAGTCCAGCCTCCGCCTTGTCGACTTCCTGATCGACGGACTGCGCAAGCACGGAGCGGACGAGGCCCGGGTGAGCGGTGTGCTGGCAGGGCTCGGAGCGTACGTGGGAGAGGTGCTGGTCCGCCGGGCCGGCGCGACCTGGATCGACTTCGACGCCGACCAGCGGGCCTACTTCGTGCAGCCGGTCGGTGTACGGATGCCGGACGGGCGGGTGTGGAACCCTCTCGGCAAGGTCCGCAACTGCTTCGAGGCGGGCAGCCGGCGTGAGTCGCTGCGCACCTTCTACCTCACCCTGCACGGCCGGTCCCGGCGGACCTTGGACTGACCGACCGCATGTGGACCACAGGTGTGTGAGCCGTGGTTGTTCGCCGCTGATCCGTGGACGTCGCCGCCTGGAGCGCAACCTCCGCCCCACCGCGACGGTCATGCGTGCGGCCCCCCCACGCCTCACCCCTGTCCCAAAGACTGGAGCACTCTTGCGCACACGCACCCTGGCCGCCGCCCTGGCCGTCGCCACGGCGGCCGCGGGCCTGTCCCTCACCCTCGCCCCCACGGCGAGCGCGGCCACCTCCGTGCCCGACGACTTCAACGGCGACGGCGTCGCCGACCTCGTCGTGGCCACACCCCACGCGCCCGTCGACGGTCGCGTCAACGCCGGTTCGGTCACCGTCCTGTACGGCTCCCCGGATGGTGTCTCGCCCGGTCGTTCGACCACCCTCACCCAGAACTCCGCGGGCGTCCCCGGGGACGCCGGCTCGCACTCCCTGTTCGGGGCCACGCACGCCAGTGGCGACCTGGACGCCGACGGTTACGCCGATCTCGTCATCGGCGCGCCCGGCGAAGCCGTGCGCTACAGCAGCAGTTACGGCACGCTCACCGTGCTGTGGGGCGGCCCGGACGGTCTGACCGGCGACGGCATCTCGATGGCGAGCCCGTACGCCCCCAGCGAGTGGTCCTCCGAGAAGGACTACGGCAAGAAGGTCGTCGTCGCCGACCTGGACGGCGACGGCGTCCCGCAGATCGCCACGCTCAGCCGCACCAACCTGTGGGCGTACGACGACCTGGGCGGCCGCACGGCGCCCACCGACGTGGCGCGCTTCCACAACTACAACGCCTACATACAGCCGCGCACCCTCACCACAGCCGACTTCACCGGCGCCGGACGCGCCCAGCTCGTCGTCACCGGGGGCGAGAACTGCGAGGGGACGACGGGCGGCTGCCAGCACACCGCCGTCTACACGTGGAGCGACAGCGGGTTGCAGGAGGCCTGGCTGCCGGACCCGGGCGGCGACGTCTCGGGTACGAACGAGGCGCCCACCGTCTCGACGGCCGCAGGCGACGTGGACGGCGACGGCTACGCCGACCTCGTCACCGGCCACGTCCCCGCGTCGGCGACCACCACGGGCGAGTACTCGGACGCCGCGGGCTTCGTCCACGTCCGCTACGGCAGCGCGGACGGCCTCGGCGCCCACCGCACCGCCACGCTCGACGCCCCGGGCGGCGGCCGGGCCGGTGACAACGTCGGCGCGTCCGTCGCGGTCGGCGACGTCACGGGCGACGGCTACGACGACGTGGTGGCCGGGGCGCCGGGCGCGACGGTCCGCGGCGTGCCGGGCACCGGCGCGGCGGTTCTGCTACGCGGCTCGGCCACCGGCCTGACCGAAACCGACGCCCAGGTCGTCCACCAGGCCACCGACGACGTGCCCGGCACGGCGGAGACGGACGACTGGTTCGGCTCCGCCGTGGACCTCACCGACCTCGACGGCGACGGCATGGCGGACGTCACGATCGCGGCGAAGGGCGAGGACGTCCTCGCCGGATCGGTGCGCGACGGCGCCGACTGGGTGCTGCGCGGCTCGGCGGCCGGCCTGACCACGACCGGCGCGACCTCGTTCAGCGCGCAGGACGTCGGCCTCACCGCCCCGGACGCCGAGTTCGGCTCGGTCCTCGGCGACTGACCCGCCCCCGCATAGCGGCATGAGGGACGGCTACCGCGGGTCACGGCCCGCGGTAGCCGTACGACCGGGCCCTCCGACGGACGCCACAGGCTCCGCACCGTCGCCCGCACCCGCCTCCAGCTCGCACCACACGGTCTTGCCGCGGCCGGGCCCGTACGCCACGCCCCACCTCGTCGCCAGCGCGTCCAGCAGCGCCAGCCCCCGCCCCGACTCCTCGTCGGCGCCCACCGACGCCCGCAGGACGGGCAGCGCACGCGGGTCTGGATCGGTCACCTCCAGGCGCGTGCGCCCGCCGTCGTCGCACCACACCCTGACGGTGACGGGGACGCCCTCCCCGAGGTGCTGGACCACGTTCGTGACGAGCTCGCTCGCGCAGAGCTGGACGTCGTCGCCGTATGCGCGCAGGGCACGCCGTACGCCGGACACCTCGGCCGGTGTCGCGAGCAGTTCCAGCGTCGTGGCCGGTCGCATCACGCGGCCCCCCTGCGGAGGGCGGCGGTGAGGGCCTGGGCGGTGAGGAGGTTGCAGTTGCCGAGGGCGATCAGCGGCCGGACGGGGCAACGGGAGGCGAAGGCCGGGAGGTCGACGCCGAGGGACGGCAGTGTGATGCCGTGCGCGGCGAGCGCCGCCCGCAACTCCTCGGCGCGGGCGTCGGCTTCGGTGGTGCTGTGCATGGGGGTTCACACCTTCCAGTGCGCTGTGTGACGAACCGCTCACACTGTGCCGCCGGTCGGCGTAGCGTGACAGACCTTCGGCATCCCGGCCCTGAACTGCACGTATGCGGTGCGGGAAGGGGGAGCGGGCGGTAACGGCAACCCATGGACGGTGAACGATGGGGCAGCGCAAGGACATCGACGGTTCGACCGGCGTCCCGACCTTCTACGGCAGCGAACTGCGCTGGAAACGGGAGGAAGCGGGGCTCACCCTCCAGCAGTTGGTGGAGGGCAGCTTCTACGGCCCGAGCCACCTCAGCGAGATCGAGCGGGGGACCCGCCGGATGCCGGCGGAACTGGCCGAGCACGTGGACAAGGTGCTCGGCACGGACGGCTTCTTCCGGCGCCGGTGCGAGGACGTGCGGCGGGCGAAGCGGCGGGGGCATGCGAGTTATTTCGAGCGGGTGCTGGAGGCGGAGAAGCACGCGGAGACCATCGAGGAGTGGTGTCCGACGCTGATTCCGGGGTTGTTGCAGACGGACGCCTACGCGCGGGCGGTGGTGAGGGCGACCCATCCGCTGGCACCGGACGAGGAGGTGGAGGAGAAGGCCACCGCCCGACTGGCACGAGCCCGTCTCTTCGAGGAGAACCACAAGACCCCGGTGTACTGGGCCATCCTGTCTGAGTCCCTGCTGCGCCAGCCGATCGTTCCGCCGGACCAGGCAGCCGAACAGTGGGATCACATTGCAGGGCTGGCCCGGCGGCATCGCATCGTTCCCCAGATCCTTCCGTGGAACTGTGGGGCGCATCCGTTCATGCTGGGCACTGCCAAGATCATGACGTTCCCCGACGCGCCACCGCTGGTCTACACAGAGGCACTCCACAGCGGGGACACCATCGACGATCCGGGCCTCGTGAAGGAGTACCGCAGGTCGTACGATCTGCTCAGGGCCGCCGCGCTACCTCCGGAGGCGTCCCTCGCCCTGATTGAGCAAGCGGCTGAGGATGGCAGAAATGGCAAGCAACGGGATTGACTTGAGCACAGCCGTCTGGCGCAAGAGTACGTACAGCAACGGCAGCGGCGGCGACTGCGTAGAGGTAGCCGAGGCCTTCCCCGGCGCCGCCCGCTGGCGCAAGAGCACCTACAGCAACGGCGACGGCGGCAACTGCCTCGAAGTCTGCGACGCCCACACCGCCGTCGTCCCCGTCCGCGACTCCAAGGTCCCCGACGGCCCGGTCCTCACCGTCACGGCCCCGGCCTGGACGTCGTTCGTCGCCTCCCTCAAGTGATCCGGGTTCAGTTCTGGTTCACCGGCAAGACGGCCGCCGGGTCGCAACGCTTCGGGCAGGCCAGCAGGTAGACCTCGGTGCCGAGGAACAGGAGGTAGGCGTCGTCCCGGATGCTGTAGGGCTGCACCGGGGCCCCGGGGCGGACGCCGAACTCCCAGTTCTCCGGCACCTGGCAGACGAACGCCAGCTCCGACCCGCACGCGCACCGGTAGTACTCGGGGTCCTGCACCCAGGACGCCGTACCACCCACCTTGAAATACGTGTCCTTGGAGGGCCGCAGGGTCAGGGGAAGAGCCCGCACGGCCGGTTCGGGCTCCGTCTCCGGCATCCCCGGGTCACGCTGGAGCAGCACCCGCCAGAACGAGCCAGGAAACGGCGGCTGCGGAGCCTCCCAGAACCGGGGCACCAGGCGGCCGTCGGCCGTGACCGGGTCGGACGCGTCGTTGTGGTGCGCGCAGTGGAAGACCGACAGGTGTTCTCCGCCGAAGAACTCGATGTCGTCCGGCAGATCCAGTTGGAAGAACAGCGCCATCCGCTCGCCGCAGAAGCAGCGCGGCCACTCCTGGCCGTCGTCGAAGTAGGGCCACCCGCCGACCGAGTTCCGCGCCGGCCGGTCCAGGGGCTCAGTGCCGATCTCGATCCCGTACTCGGGGAGCGCAGCCCGCTCCTCCTCCAGCCCGTCCTGGCTCACCGGCCGGCGTCCAGAACGGTCCGGCCGATGAGGGGCCGGTCCCACAGGGCGAGGAGCTCGTCGGCGAGGTCGAGGATCGGCAGCGGGCGCTGTTCGCCCTGCACCTCGATACCGGCCGCCGACAGGCTCCGGGGCACGGCACCGGCGTCGAGCAGGACACGCCATTCCTCGGGTCCGAGGCTCAGGTACTCCAGACCCGTCAGCCCGGCGATCTCCAGGGGGTCGGCGAGCGTGCCCGGGATGGCGGTGAGGGTCCGCAGGCGGGGGAGCCCGGCGACCGGGGCGAGGCTGACCGGCTGGCCCTTCCGCCAGCCGATGCAGAGCACCTCCAGCTCGGGACGGGCGGCCGCCTCCACACTGTCCAGGTAGTTGATGTTCACCCGGGCCACCACCGGCGGGCTGTCCGCGTCACGGTCCTGGCGCCGGCCGTCGGGTCGGTTGACCACCATGTCGGTGAGGGAGTCGGCGCGCAGGCCGGCGCCGATGGTTCGCTCGTGGTCGATCACGATGACCTGCCCGGTGTGTCCGCCCGGGCCCGGCGTCAGGTCGACGGCCAGCCGGTCGCCGCCGCCGTTGTCGCCGAAGACGATCCAGCCGGGCGAACCGACGAGACCCTGCACGGCGGCGTCCGGCGCGGTGACGACGGCGTCGTCGGCAGCGAACTGCCAAGGGCAGGGTCGGGAGGCCGCGTCCGCGATGTAGAGCTCGTCCAAGGAGAAGAGCTCACAGTCGACCGCGTCACTGACGCGTTCCTCTGCCGCGTGGTCGCCACCCCAGTCCTCCCACCGCGCCCGGGTCACCCGGTAGAGCGCCTTGAGCTCGTCGAGCAGCGCGACACCGAGACGCGCCTCCGCCGCGGCGATCTCCTCCTCGGTGGCCCCGATGGCGTCGGGGAGCCGCTCGCGCAGGGTCCGCTCCAACAGCTCCGGGTCCGCAGACGGCGCAGGTGTGGCCCCCGGCATTTCCTCGGGCAGGCGCCGCCAGGGCTCGGGCACGGCACCCTCGACCAGGAGCAGGGCACCCACGAAGGGGCTGACGACGCCGCGCTCCACGGCAGGGCCCAAGTCGACGACGTGAAGCAGCGACCTTCCGTCCGGCGCCGTCTCGACCAGGTACGAAACGCTGCTCGCCCCGTCGGCTCTGAGGGCGTCCTGCACCCGTTCCACGGCGGTGAACTGGTCCTGCATGTCCGCCACCTGAAGGGCTCGCCCCGGCATCGGGTGCGGCTGTGGCGCGGGCAGGGTCCAACTGCCGAGAGTGATCTGCCCAGTGAAGCAACCACCCGGCGCGGCGAGCTGTTCCGCGTGGGCATCCCGCACCAGCCGCAGCAGCGGCTCCCAGGTCGCGAGGTCACGTATCGAGGACAACGGTGTTCTCCGGTCGGGTCGGTTGTTGAGGACGGCGAAACAATGGGGGAGCCGCGGGACGGCTCAGTTGCCCGAGTATCCGAAGATGCCCAGGTGGGTCGGCTCGGGCTGGTCATCGGCGTAGAGGAGGACGTACACGCCCGTCCACCGCATACGGCACTCGTCCAGCAGCGTCTCCTCGGGGTCGGGCGGGAGTCGGTTGGCCGTGCGGGCGTGGTCGAGGAGTTCCGCGAACCGAACAGGCGTCGGCCGGGCGGTGCCGAAGTGGTGGAGAACGCGTTCCGGCGCCAGGGGACGCAGTGTCCCGTAGTCCTCGACGTTGAGCGGCTTCGGCGCCGTCGTCGAGTGGACGACACGCTGGATGTCGAGGATGGAGTGCGTCCCCTCCTCACCCATCAACTCTTCGTCGGACCAGAGGTCGTCCAGGCAGCCGTACGTGTCGTCGTGGCCGTAGTACTCGTCGAAGACCCGGCAGTGCAACGCCTCCAGCGACTTCTGGACGCTGCCTTCGTACGCGGTGACGTACTCCCACCCACTGGCACCCACGGTCGCCCCCTCTGTCTCATGGATCCGGCGTGATCCTAGGTGTGCTGTTCGGGCAGGTTGGTGACGCGGCTGGCTGGTGGGTGGCCGCCGATGCCGGTGTGGGGTCGGTGGTAGTTGTACCAGTCCAGCCAGTCGGGAA
>BNBH01000043.1 GCA_014655195.1 Streptomyces cellulosae
CCGGTGACACCACCCCCCAGGTCATCCGTTCGACAGGGGGCAACAGTCATGCCGGGCCCGGAGGCCAGCGGCCCTCTTGCAGGACCGCGAAAAAGATAACGGGGCTGTCTGGGTTGGCCTGGCCTGGGCGCGGTCCGGCTTCGCTCCGATCTGCCTCGCGCTTGCGCCGGTACGGCTGGAGTAGGTAAGCGCGCCTACCGGCACGGATTCTGGTTCAGTGGTCACCGGCCTGCTTGCCCGGCATGGCCCGGATTCTGGCGTCAGATCCGTCGGTGCGCCGACACCGGCTCCGTCGTTGCTTACGTCGGGTCGAGGCCATGGCTGCGCAGCCACGCCAGCGGATCGATCGCGGGGCCACCGCCCGGGTGGACTTCCAGGTGGAGGTGAGGGCCCGACGAGTTGCCGGAGCTGCCGGCGTAGCCGATCACGGTCCCCGCCTTGACGTACCCGGAGCGGATCCGGGCACTGGCGAGGTGCGCGTACCAGGTCTGTGTGCCGTCGGGGGCTGTCACCTCGACGATGTTCCCGTAGGAGGAATTCCACTTGGCGACGACCGTGCCGTCGGTCACCGCCATCACGGGTGTGTTCATGGGCACAGGGAAGTCGAGCCCGGTATGCCGGCTCGACCACATGGAGCCGACGGCTCCGAACAGTTCGCCGACTCCTTTCTGCGTGACGGGGAGTACGAACTTCGGGCGCATTGCCTCCCTGCGTGCGGCCTCCGCCTTCTTGCGGGCCGCTTCCGCGGCTCTGCGCCTCTGTTCCTCCCGCCGCTGCTGTTGAAGGTCGACGCGCTCCTGGGTGCGGGTCGCCCGATCGGCGAAGTCATCGGCTTCCCGGCTCAGTGTGGTGAGCTGGGTGTCGAACTCGCTGTTGGCCGCGGCAGGTTCGACGCTCGGGCCGGGGGCGGCCTGGGGCTCCTTGCCGCCGCTGAAACCGACGGAGGCGGCTGCGATCCCGGCCATACCCAGGAACGCGGCCGAGGGGGCGACGACGGTCAGGAACGCGGATCCCCGACGGGGCGCCCGGCGACCTCGCCCACTGGCGCGGCGCGACGCTCTCCGGCCAGTGGGGCCGCTGGTTGCGCAGTCTCCTTCGGGCGCTTCGGGTACGGGCGGCGACGCGATTACCTCGTCGCCGGAAGGCGCTGGGCCGGATATGGCGGGGCCTGATATGTCTGCGTCGGGAGCCGAAGAGTCCTGGCCGGCGGAGGCCGCCCACTGGTCCCCGTGCCATGGCTCGCTCAGCTCGGTCGGATAGCCGGGGTGCTCCCACGGAAGAGCCGCGTCATGGCCAGAATGGGGTGCGGGCCAGGCGTGATCATGGACGACAGGTTCGCCCTGTGTGCCAGGCGCCCCACCGAAGAGTGGATCCGGCTCGGCATATCCGGCGTACGGCTGCGCGAAGCCGTGATCCGCGTGGCCGTCGACTCGAAGCGGCATTGCCCACTGGGAGCTCTCCGGCCCTGACGAGTGCGGTACGTCGGGGACCACTGCCGAGGGCCAGGCCCCCGAAGCACGACCGTAGTCCACCAGCACCTTCTCTTTCACCAGGGCAGCCGAGGGGCGGGCGGTGCCTGCGCCTGCGGTGAGGCCGCCTGATCCCGGACCAAGCGAATACTAACCTACTACGTAACCATTTCGAGATGGGCGGCCGACCAGGCCGCCCCGCCACTGAGTCTGATGGAGTGTCACTGCAGTGACCTGCGGCATTCAGCGTGTTGGGTGAGGTTGGTCACGCTGTGAGGGCGAGCGGAGACCATGTGCGACGTCTGTCGTTTGCCCCAGCAGCGGCGGGTGTCGAGTCGCCGCAGACCGCCGAGACGCACAAGCCGCGCCGCTGAGGAAAACGGTGGCCGACGAACCAGGGGGATTACCGTCATGCGTCTATCGCGCCCGCACCTGCGCGCTGTTCTCAGGCCGCGCCTCCCGCGCACACGCGCGGTCCAGCGACGGGCCGTGCAGGCTCTGATGCTGCTGTGCGTGCTGGCACTGCTACCCGTGACGTGGGTGTTCACGACAGCGGACGACCGGCTGCGGACGACGGCCGACGTCCCCCGCACCGATGTCGCCGTGGTCTTCGGCGCGGGCCTGCTGTGGAACGGCGAGCCGTCGATCTTCCTCGCCAACCGCCTCGACGCGGCGGCCGAGCTGTACCGCGAGGGTCGCGTCAAGGCAGTCCTGGTCACCGGAGACAACAGCAGTCACCACTACAACGAACCGCACAGCATGCGGCACTACCTCACCCATCGCGGGGTGCCCGCCGACCGCATCGTCAGTGACTACGCCGGCTTCGACACCTGGGACTCCTGCGTGCGGGCCAAGAAGATCTTCGGCGTCGACCGGGCGATCCTGGTCAGCCAGGGCTTCCACATCCGCCGGGCGGTCGCCCTGTGCCAGGAGGCGGGCGTCGACTCGTACGGCGTCAGCGCGGCCGACCACCACGATGCCGTCTGGTACTACGGCGCCACCCGCGAACTGTTCGCCGCGAGCAAGGCGGCCCTGGACGTGATGGTCGAGCCCGACCCCCAGTTCCTCGGACCGAAGGAACCGGGGGTGGAGAGGGCGCTGGCCGACGCCCCGTGATGAGGCGTCGGCTGACGAGCCGTTGAGTCGGCGTGCACATCTCCCGAAGCCGCGCATGACCTGCCGGTCCTCCGCCGCCCACAGGACGTGGACCTCGTGCCGTTCAAGCGACGCCCTCACCGAGGCCGGTCGCCCAGGCTGGCACGCGCGGCCCACCGCCCCGCCGCCGTGCCGGACCAGCACTCCGACAGCCGGGCCATGATCGTCCCGCCGTGGGGAGTGGCACGCTCATGCCTGGGGCAGCTGTGTGCGGCCGCGGCCGGAGCGGGCGACGGCGACCAGGATGACCCCCGACAGCCCGTACAGCGCGACGGCGGCGGTCATCCTGCCCGCGCCGTCCTTCTGCGGGGCGGGAGGGAGGTAGAGCGGCCGAGTCTCCTGCAGAACCTGTGAGGATCCGGCCTCGACCGGTATCCAGGTCTCCGTCGACCGCGTCCCGGTGTCGGGGAAGGCGGCGTAGACGAACCAGCGACCGGAATCCGGCACCACGATGCTCCCGCGGTAGACGCCGCTGCCGGACGATTGAAGGGGTGCGGACAGTTCCTCCCCGGCACGTCGTGCGACGAGGGTGGCGCCACTCGTTGTGCCCGGCTCCGGAGCCACGGTGACGTCGATGCGGGAGCCGCGCACCATCGCCCGCCAGCGGGCCTCGCCGGCCTCGGTTCCCTGGCCCGGGTCGTGCGCGACCGCTCGCCCGGTCGACAGCAGGGGCAGCGCCAACGTCAGCGCGGCGACCGCGAGCCCGGCCGTCCGGATGAACGGGAGCCCGGTGCGCGGCAGTCCCTCGGCAAGGAGCACGACCAGTGCCGAGCCGCCGAGCGAGACCAGCAGGGATGGCACGATCCGGTCGGCCGCGAGGGTCGTGCCGTGCGGCAGGACGGGAAGCAGCGGCACGTACGCCGCGTGTACGGCGAGGGGAACGACCGGCGCCAGCCCCCACGGAGACGTCCGCCACCCCCGGACCACATCGGCCGCGAGGGCTACGACGAGCACGGGCGGCACGATCGGAGTGGAGTGCCCGAGACCGGCGAGGACCGGAATCACCGCCAGCCGCACGGCGGTGGCGACCAGGGCCGCGCGTGTGACGGCCCATGGGTGCGGGTCGAACCGCCGGATCAGCACGATCGCCAGGGTGATCCCGGTGGCGGCGGCGGGCAGGAACCAGACGGGCGAGTACTGCGGTACGTCGGATTCGTACTCCATGACCGGCGCCAGCGAGGCGGCGAGCACGAGTCCGCTGCCGAGCACCAGCGACCCGCCGCCGCCCTCGGCGGCAATGGCCCGCAGGAGGGTGACGGCCAGGGCGAACGTGGCCACGATGGCGAGCAGGTGCGGCGGGCTCCACAGCACCGCATCCCGGCCGAACGCGACGTGCCAGGCCTCGTCCGCCGGAGCCGAGATGCCGATGGCTCCGGCGGACACGACCGCCCATCGCAGCAGTGGGTCCGCCATCGTCGTACGAAGGTCCTGGCCACGGGACCTCTCGATCCCCCACCACGCGGTGGCGGCGAGAGTCACCATGAGGGAGCCGTAGAGCAGCGCGTGCGGTGGGCTCCAGAAGGTGTCCCGGCCCACGTCGGTGTGCAGGGAGTCGTCCCAGTACATGGCGAACAGTGCCAGCAGCCCGCCTGCCGCCGCGGTGATGAGCCGGTTCATGCTCTCCGTCTGCCTTCGGGGTGAGTGATGGCTATGCGGTGAGCGTATACCCCTAGGGGGTATAAGGGAACCCTGTGGGTCAGTCGAGGGCGCTGCCCTTCTTCCAGGTCTCCCAGTCGACGTTCCAGGCTCCGTAGCCGTTGTTGACCGCCACGGTGTCCGTGGAGTTGACGACGGTGACGGGGTCGCCGAGGTGGACCTGGTCGTAGAACCACTTGGCGTCCGCCGTGCTCATGCCGATGCAGCCGTGGCTGGCGTTGACGCGGCCGAACTTGCCCTCGTTCCAGGGTGCCGCGTGGGCGTACGTCCCCGAGGGGGTGAGCTGGACGTCCCACTTCACCGACTCCATGTCGTACGCCTCGGGGCCGAAGATGCCGACCGTGGCGGAGTTCATGCGGATGCTGGGGACCTTGCTCAGCACGACCATCGTGCCGTTCCAGGTCTCGAAGTCCTTCTTGCCGGTGGAGACCTTCAGCGTGCGCAGCGTCTTGCCGTTTTTCGCCACCGTCATCGTCTTCTTCACGACGTCCACGGTGCTGGTCACGGCATCGCCGATGGTGAAATTCACGACGCGCTGCTGAGTGCCGTACACGGCGTTGCCCGCATCGACGCCGGCCAGGTCCATGCGCAGGGTGACCTTGGTGCCCGGCTTCCAGAACTCCTTGGGGCGGTAGTCGACGCGGTCCTTGCCGTCGCGGTCCTTCATCCAGCTCCAGGCACCCTCGACCGCCGGGGAGGACGTGACCTTGAGCTTCCGCTCGACCGCCGCCTTGTCGTGGATCGGCTTGTTGAACGTGATCGACACCGGCATGGCGACACCGACCTTCGCGCCCTTGTCGGGGTTGTAGGTGCCGACGAAGGTGTTCTCGGCCGCCTCCGTAGTGAAGGAGGCGGTATCGGTGAGGGCCGACCCGTCGGACGCCTTGCCCTTGGCGTTCACCGTGTAGGTCGCGCCCGGGGCGAGCGGCGTGCTCGAGGTCCATACGGACTTGTCCTTGGACCAGGTGCCCGAGAGCTTGCCCGGGCCGGGGGAGATGACCTCGACGGACGACAGGGACCCGCCCTGGGCGCGCACCGTCACCTTCCGGCTGACCGGCACCTTCTGGCTCTCGGCGCCCGGCTCCACGACTATCGCAGCCGGGCCGCCGTTCTTCCCGCCGTCGGCCGCCAAGTCCGAGCTGCTGTCCGCCTTGCCGCCGGCGCTGCACGCGGCGAGGACGACGGCAGCGGCGGAGGCGAGCGCGAGCGGCTGTACGGTCCGGCGGCTCAGCCGTGCTGTCAGGCGCTGTCGCATGACACCCCTCTCCAGAGTCTCTAAAGGAGCTAAGTGCTTTCGTAGACGAGTGAATGACGCACTCGGTTCCCGGAATCGGCAGGCTGGCGCGGGGCCGGGTGCAGAACGGATTCTGCCGTATGGCAGACTCCTCACGTGGCTACTAGTGATTTTCGTAGTCTCGCTGATCCACCCGCGCAAGGCGATGCGTCCGCGAGCGACTCCGCGCGGCAGGACGGCGAGCCCAAGGGGCTCGGGCCGGTCGGCTGGCTGCGCTGGTTCTGGCGTTCGCTGACCTCGATGCGTACGGCGCTGATCCTGCTGCTCCTGCTCGCGCTCGCCGCAGTGCCCGGCTCCCTGGTCCCCCAGGAGGGGAGGCAACCCGCCCAGGCCGCGGACTTCCGCGAGCGCAACCCGAACCTCGCACCGCTCCTGGACAAGCTCGGCTTCTTCGACGTCTACTCCTCGCCCTGGTTCGCCGCCGTCTACCTGCTGCTCTTCATCTCGCTGGCCGGCTGCATCGTGCCGCGGATCCTGCAGTACGTGCGCACCCTCCGCTCCCACCCGCCGGCCGCGCCCAAGCGGCTCGACCGCCTGCCTCAGCACTGCAGCTGGACGGCGTCGGCGGACCGGGGCGAGGTGCTGCTCACCGGCGCGGACCTGCTGCGGCGGCGGCGCTTCCGCGTCGCCGTCCACATGGAGGGGAACGGCTCGGTCGCGGCGGAGAAGGGGTACCTGCGCGAGGCAGGGAACCTGCTGTTCCACGCCTCCCTGTTCGGGCTTCTCATCGCGCTCGCCGTCGGCAGTCTCTTCGGCACGACCGGCCAAAAGCTGGTCCTGGAGGGGGACAGCTTCACCAACACCCTCACGCAGTACGACGACTTCAGCCCCGGCACGCTGGCCTCCGCCGACAGCCTGAAGCCGTTCAGCTTCCGGCTCAAGGGCTTCTCGGCCACGTATCAGCGCAGCGACCCGCAGCGCGGCACCGCGAGCTCCTTCGTCGCGCGCCTGAACTACAGCACGAGCGACGGCGGGCCGAGTCGGGACACCCTGGTCGAGGTAAACAAGCCGTTGGAGGTGGACGGCTCCAAGGTCTTCCTGCTCGGCCACGGCTACGCCCCGGTCGTCACCGTCCGCGACGGCAAGGGCGAGATCGCGTGGCAGGGGCCCGCCGCGTTCCTTCCGCAGGACGGCAACCTGACCTCGACGGGCGTGATCAAGGCACCGGACGCCCGCAACCGCAACGGCAAGCGGGACGGCCTCGGCTTCACGGGCCTCTTCCTGCCCACCGTCCAGCTGGACTTGAACGGCTGGCGGTCCTCCTTCCCTGCCACGGACGACCCGGCGTTGGTCCTGACTGCCTTCCACGGCGACCTCGGCATGGACAGCGGGAAGCCGCAGAACGTCTACCAGCTCGACTCAAGCCGGATGACCCAGTTCCGCAAGGCCGACGGCTCCCCGTTCGCGCAGGCGCTGCGCCCCGGCGACCGGATGACACTGCCCGGTGGTGCCGGCTCACTCACCTTCGACGGCATCAAGCAGTGGGCGAGCTTCCAGATCGCCCGCAACCCCAGCAACAGCATGGCTCTGTGGAGTTCGGTCGCCATGGGACTCGGCCTGTGCGCGTCGCTCTTCGTCCGCCGACGGCGGGTGTGGGTGCGTGTGGAGCCCACGCTCTCCGATCGCGTACGGATCACGGTCGCCGGACTGGACCCCAGTGGTACCGACCGGACGGCCGAGGAAGTGGCCGAGCTCGCCGAGGAGTTGCGCGAGCGGTACCCCGACTTGAAGAACGTCAAGGCAGACGTGGAAACCCCCGAGCCCCTGCCTCAGGAGCAGACGTGAGCAACACCTCTCTCGCGGACCAGAACCTGGCCCAGCTCGCCAACTGGCTGATGTACTCGGCGATCGCCGTCTATCTGCTCGCCTTCGTCGCCGCGTGCGCGGAGTGGGCGTTCGGAAGCCGAGGGCCGGGCGGTCGTACGTCCGCCGGGTCTTCGGCGGAACAACAGACTCCGGTCGCGCCCTCACGCGGCCGGACAAGGAGCGCGGTCGTGGGCGGTGCGTCGGGAAGCAGCACGCAAGTGCTGGCACCGCCCGCGGCCGCGCCTCCGGAGAAACCCCAGGTGCCGGTGGGAGACGGTCCCGGAGCAGCCGGAAGCAGCCCCAAGGCCGACCTCGTCGGACGGATCGGCGTCTCGCTGACCGTGCTGGCTCTTCTGCTGCACTCCGGCTCGGTGCTGACCCGCGGTCTCGCGGTGAGTCGTCCGCCATGGGGCAACATGTACGAGTTCTCCACCGCCTTCGCCCTCATGGCGTCGGCCGCGTACGTCGGCCTGCTCGCCGCCCGTAAGCCCGTGAGATGGCTGGGAGTCCCGGTCCTGTTCTCGGTCCTGCTCACCCTCGGTCTCGCGGTGTCGGTGCTGTACGTCGACTCCGCCCAACTCGTGCCCGCCCTGCACTCCTACTGGCTGTGGATCCACGTCTCCGCCGCGATCATCTCCGGCGGCGTGTTCCACACCGCTGCCGTGGTCAGCTTGCTGTACCTGTTCCGCGACCGGTGGGAGCGTGCAGCGGCGGCCGGTCGTGAGCAGAGCCGGGCAGCTGCGCTGCTGGGGCGTTTGCCGTCCGCACGGACGCTGGACAAGCTGGCCTACCGGCTGACCGCTCTGGTCTTCCCCCTGTGGACGTTCGCGATCATCGCCGGTGCAGTGTGGGCGGAGGCCGCCTGGGGCCGCTACTGGGGCTGGGACCCCAAGGAGACGTGGGCCTTCATCACCTGGGTGGCCTACGCGGCGTACCTGCATGCCCGTGCCACCGCCGGGTGGAAGGGGCGGCGCGCGGCGGTGCTCGGCCTCGTGGCCTTCGCCACGTTCGTCTTCAACTACTACGGCGTCAACATCTTCATTACCGGCCTGCACTCGTACGGAGGGCTGCCGACCAAGTGACGATCTGATCTGTCCTTCGATGTTGTAGCTTACCCCCGGGGGGTAAGATGCCTACGTCGGCGAACGGCAAGCGCGACCAGGTGGAGATCATGACGATACGGGCAGCTCACAGCGGCGGCAGGGCCGTCCGCTGGACGTATGGGGCGTTCCTCGCCCTGTGCGTCGCGCTGGCCGTACTCGTCCATCACGAGACGGTCACGACGGGCGCCTCCCGCATGATGGGCGCTTCTGCCATGCCCGCGAAGGATGTCGCCTCCATGCGGGGCGCTGCCCATGCCGCACACGTCATGCCGGGAAAGACGTCGCCGACCACCTGGGAGGCGTCCTCCGCGCATAACGCCGATGCCGGCGGTTGCGCCGAGCCTGGCATGCAGCACTGCACCACGGCGAGCATCGGCTCCGCACAGCTTGCCGTGCCTGGTGAGACCGGGGTGTCCCTGCTCGCGGACCTCCGGGAGGGCACGCAAGAACGCACGCCATCCGGTACGGTCGGCCGCGCCCCTCCCGACCTGTCTGTCCTCTCTCTGCTGCGTATATAGGCCACCTCCACGAGACGGTGCGTGTCATGTGACGTGCCGTCCCTCCGTGACCACATCCGCAGTGACCGACGCAGAGGACAACAACGCAATGAACAGCATCAACCGCCGCTCCGTCCTGCTCGCCGGACTGGGAGCCGCAGGCGCCGGCGCGCTCGCCGCCTGCACCAACGGGAGCGGCTCCAGTGGCAAGGCCCTGATCAGCCCCTCCGCCTCCGCGGTCGCCGCGAAGGAGAAGAAGCGCAAGGGCACCGGACGCCAGCAGAAGCTCACCCTGACCGCGGCGCCCGCCATGATCGACCTCGGCGGCGGCGTCATGCCCAAGACCTGGGCCTTCGACGGCCGCACCCCGGGCAAGGAGATCCGGCTCTCCGTCGGCGACACCCTGGTCGCCGAGCTGTCCAACCAGCTCCCCAACAAGACCACCACGTCGATCCACTGGCACGGCATCGCCATGCGCAACGACATGGACGGCGTACCCCCGGTCACCCAGTCAGCAGTCCGGGCCGGCTCCACCTTCACCTACCGGTTCATCACCGACCACCCAGGCACCTTCTTCTTCCACCCCCACGTCGGTGTCCAGCTCGACCGCGGCCTGTACGCCCCGCTCATCGTCGAAGACCCCAAGGAGACCCTCGACTACGACGACGAGTGGGTCGTCCTCCTCGACGACTGGGTCGACGGCGTCACCGGCACCCCCGACGAGGTCTTCGCCGAACTCAGGCAGGGCATGGGCGGCATGGGCCACGACATGGGAGACAGCAGCAGCCCCAGCTCCAGCGGCATGGAAGGCCATGACATGGGGGACATGGGCGGCATGGACATGGAGGGCGGTTCCGCGTCCCCGTCCGCCTCGGCCTCCTCGTCCGGCGGCATGTCGATGAAGTTCATGCTGATGGGCGCCGAGAGTGAACTGCTCGGCGGCGACGCCGGTGACGTGAAGTACCCGCACCACCTGATCAACGGCCGGGTAGCGACCGATCCGGACGTCTACACCGGCAAGCCCGGCAAGAAGGTACGACTGCGGATCATCAACGCGGGCGGGGACACCGCCTACCGCGTTGCCCTCGGCGGCCACAAGCTGACCATCACCCACACCGACGGCTTCCCGGTCCAGCACCAGGAGGTCGACGCCCTGCTGGTCGGCATGGGCGAGCGCTACGACGTCCTGGTCACCCTTGGGGAAGGGGTCTTCCCGCTCGTCGCCGTGGCGGAGGGCAAGAACGCCAACGGCTTCGCCCTGGTGCGTACGGGTTCGGGCAGCGCCCCGAAGCCGACCGTCCGTCCGAAGGAGCTCAACGGCATGATCATGTCCGCGTCGCAGCTGCGCGCCGCGGACGACGTGCGCCTGAAGTCGGCCAAGACCGACGTGACGCACCAGATCAAGCTGACCGGCGGCATGGACAAGTACAACTGGGCCATCAACGGCAGGCCGTTCGACATGAAGGACCCCGAGGCGAACCCGATCCTCATCCAGGAGGGCCAGCGCGTACGACTCGACTTCGTCAACGACACCGACATGTGGCACCCGATGCACCTGCACGGCCACACGTACCAAATCGGCGACTCCGGGCCGCGCAAGGACACCGCGATCGTGCTGCCCAAGAAGAAGCTGTCCGTCTTCTTCGACGCCGACAACCCGGGCCAGTGGATGCTGCACTGCCACAACGCCTACCACGGCGAGGCCGGGATGATGGCCAACGTGGCCTATCAGGCCTGACGTTCACCTCGCGCCGTCCGGGCGGGCCATCGGCCGACGATGAGCCTGCCCGGGGCGGTGTGCGGCGACCTGAACATCCGCGGGATGACTGGCCGCGGCCGCAGCCAGCGGCAGGGAGACGAGCAGCAGCAACCAGCGGACGGCGCGCTGCTCGGTCTGGAGCAGCAGGTCGGAGTGCGCCTCCTGGTTGGCCTCCGGCGCCACAAGCAAGACAACAACCGTCGCGACCGCGCGGGCCGACGGCGGGGGACCCGGAGGTTGAGCCACCGGCCCCGCAGCCGGCGGCGGCCGCACCGCTTTATGGCCTCCCGGTGGGCCGACTTGTCACCTCTCGGCGGCAGCTGGTGGAAGGCCGGAATCTCGCTCGCCATCGCACCTCACCGTTGCGAGCCTGGCCACCCAGGCGGCCCCATGCCCATGCCGTCCGCCAGGTGCACGGCCAGCTACGGCATCAGCAGCGGACGCAGCCGTTGAACGAACGAAACTGCACGGCGAGGGACTTCATCGCGCGGCCCACCGCGGTGGGGTGACGTGGGTGCAGCGGGTCCAGCGCTCGACCGTCCGCTCGCCTGGGCGCGCGATCTCGTCCGGGTCGGTGGCCGGGAAGCTGCGCAGGAGATCGTGGGCGCGGCAGTACTCGTCGCTGTAGACGGTGTTCCAGTAGCGGTGCACACCGTCGGGGAAGACCGCCGCGATCCGGGTGTGCTCGGGCTCGGTGCGGGCCAGCCAGTTCGCGACCAGGGCGACCGCTCCCACGCTCCAGCCGCCGCTGGCGTAGTGGCCGCGGGCCAGCTGTCGGCAGGTCCACACGGCCTCGCCCGGGGCCACCCAGTGCACCTCGTCGAAGGCCGCGTGGTCAACGTTGCCAGGGTGGATGCTGCTGCCCAGGCCGCGCATGAGGCGCGGTCCTGCCGGCTGCCCGAAGACGGTGGAGTTGATCGAGTCGACGCCGACGAGCTTCAGTTCCGGGTTGAAGGTGCGCAGGGTGCGGGCGATGCCGGCGGAGTGGCCGCCGGTGCCGACCGCCGCGACCAGGACGTCGATGCGGCCGAGCTGGACCGTCAGTTCGAGGGCGAGTGGCGCGTAGGCGGCGACGTTGTCGGGGTTGTTGTACTGGTCGGGGCACCAGGCCGACGGCGTACGGTGGAGGAGCTCGCGTACGCGCTGGCGGCGCGCCTCCTGCCATCCGCCCACGGGGTGGGGCTCGGTGACGACGTCCACGTGCGCGCCGAGAGCCCGCAGTTGATGCACCATCAGTGGCTCCATGCCGGGGTCGGTGACCAGGGTGACCGGGTGGCCGTAGGTGATGCCGGCCAGGGCGAGGCCGAGGCCGAGGGTGCCGCTGGTGGACTCGATGACGCGGGCGCCCGGCGCCAGCTCGCCGCGTTTGCGCGCAGCGGCGACCATGTGAAGGCCCGGGCGGTCCTTGATGCCGCCGGGGTTGCAGCCTTCCAGCTTCGCCCAGAAGCCGCGGCCGACCGGGTGGAAGGGTTCCCCTACCCACAGGACGGGGGTGTTGCCGACCATGCCGGCCGGTGACCGGCGCGGGGCACCTGCCGGTTGGGGGAGCTCGTGTGCCGCGAGGAACGAGGTGATGTCGTGCGAGGAGACGCTGCGCAGAGCCGTGCTCATGAGTGGGTCCTTCCGCGGCCCGCTCATGGCGGGCCGCACGTCCGTGCCCTACGTGGGGGGTGTGCCGGAACGCCCGGCGCGGACGCCGGGCGGGCACGGTCAGGTACGGCTGACGCAGACCACTCGCAGCAGAGCTGGACCGGTGGACCAAGAAGTGCCGGACGCGTCCCCGCCACCCGGTGGAGTCCCGGACGCGGCGGAGCCCTCCGGGCGGCGGCGGCCCAGTGGGAGGAGCGCGAGGAGCAGGAACGCCGGGAACACCGTCCCGGCTGAGGGACGAAGCTGCACGGGCACGTCCGCCGGATCGCAGCACAGGACGTGGTGGTGTCCGGAGTGCCCGTCGTCGGTCACGGAACAAGCCGGACCGGTGATCAGGGCGGCCGCGAGGGCGCCCGCCCCGTGCTCCCCGTGCGCGTGAGAAGCGGCCGACACCGCAGAACCGTGGTCCTCCCCTGCGTGCACCGCGCACGCCACCAGATGGGCCGTGAGTGTCAGCACCAGGCCCACCAGGAAGACGAGTGCCGGCCTGCGCGACGACGCCGCGCGGCCGACGGATTCCTGCGGCATGCCACTGATCGTATGCAGAACATCACGATCCGCCACTCTGATGCGCATGTGCGTGAAATATCTGGTCCTGCCGAACCCGGCCCACCGTGCACTGCTGAGGGGCTTAGCAGAGGTACTTGCTCATCGGCCAGGGCTGCCGGCGGGCGGCCCTGGCGCCCTTCGCGCCCGTCTGCCGTTCAGCGCCCCTATGTGGCACGCGCGTGGGACCGGGGGTTCGATGCAGGTGCGGCGACTGGCTCCGGAGAAGTCCGTCACTCGGACCCAGGTGATCCCGGAGGCGGCCGCGGGGAGGTGGGTCGTTGTGGCGGGCAGGAGGAGATGTGATCGTTGATCATCCGAGAGAGCCGCTCGGCAATCAGTGTGCCAGCCTCCTTGCTCGGCCTTATCGCCCTTACGCGCGGTGGCCGACCCTACGTTCTGATCCGCACCCGTTGCGCCGGCCCACACAACCCCACGCTGCTCGCAAGGGTGGGCAGGGCATGGTCTCGCATAGGTGGCAGCCCCGTTTCCGGGGCGCGACCGGGTGAAAACCTCGTAGGTACACTCGGCACGTGCGTATGACACCGGCCGCTCGGCTGGCTCTCCTCGTCCTGGTCCTGGCGACAGCGGCCGGTTCCCTGTTTCTGTGGGACCCTCGGCGGGTCCTCTCGCAAGGGCTGCTCGCTCCGGGCGTTCCCGTCGTGTGGGCGGGGCTCGGTTTCGTGCTCGTGTTCGCGATCGGCACCCTGGCCTTCTTTCCCAAGCCAGTACTCAACGTCGCGGCCGGGGTGTTCTTCGGCATCCCAGCAGGGCTGGTGCTCGCGGTGGCGGGGACGACCCTCGGCGCGGTCCTGGCCTTCGCGCTCGGCCGGGGGCTCGGCCGCGAGGCGCTTCGGCCGTTCCTCAAGGGGAAGGTGCTGGCCGCGTTGGACCGGCGGCTCACGGAACAGGGCTTCCGCAGCATCTTTCTGCTGCGCGTCCTGCCGGGCGTCCCCTTCCAGGCGGTCAACTTCGCGGCCGCCTTCTCCGGCGTACGGCTGCGCTCCTTCGCCGTCGCCACAGCGCTGGGTGTGCTGCCGGGAACGGCCGCCTACGTCGTCGCGGGGGCCTCGGCCTCGTCACCGACCTCCCCGGCATTCCTGATCTCGGTCGGTGCCATGATCGCGCTCGCAGCCCTCACGCTCGGCTCGATGTGGCGCTCCCGTGGGGCGGTCACCGCGCCGACGGCTCATGGGCTGGCCTGACAGGGACTGATCAGCGGGCCGCCGCGCTCGATCTTCGTCAAATCGCCCTCTTGCACTTCCGGTGCGCTGGAAGTCGGCCTCTCTCCCTATGAACCTTAGTACCTAAGTCGAATAGGATATGGGTGTCGGCTGCCGCCGTTCGTGGAAGAGCACCCCGACGGCACGGGTGGTGTTCGGTGCCGCTGAGCCGGCGGTCGACTCCGTTCCCATCGAAGAGAGAACTGTGATGAGTCAGCTGCTCACTGTCCTGCCTCTGCTGGCCTGCCCGCTGGTCATGGGCGCCATGATGTGGTTCATGAACCGGTCCCGGAAGGCCGAGACCTACACGGCGGAGGGCGCGTCCGCGCCCGATCCGCGGCGCAAGGAGCTGGAGGCGCTGCGCGCGGAGGTCGACGCGCTGCGGGCCCGGGTCGGCCGTGAGCCCGACGTTCCGGTCCGGGAGCAGACGCCGTGAGCGGCTACGTCCTGCCCCTGCTGCTCACCGCGGCGTCGCTGGCGATGATGTACTTCTGCTGCGTACGGCCGATGCGTCGGGGTACCGCCGGACATGCGGGCCCGCATCGGCAGGCGGCGGCGCGTTCGTGCTGCGGGGCGCCAGGCGGGCAGACGGACCAGGACGCGGACGTCGACGCCGAGATCAAGCGGCTGCGCGAAGAGGCGCAACTGCTGCGTCACGAGGCGGACCAGCGGTCCGATGACGCCGGGCGGTCCGTGAAGGATGAGTTCCGCTGACCCGTTCGCTCTTCGCTGTACGACGTCCTCCGACGCCGTTCCCCGCCTCGCGGGGCCGCCGCGACGTCAGGTGTGCACCTCACCGTACTGGCTGGGGGTCGCGCCGGCGGTACGGCAGACGGCTGGCAGTGGAGCAGCGGCCCTCCCGCGGCGGCGACCGGTGCCTCGGTGTGCCGCTACTTCCCGTCGGCGAAGCGCGAGCTGCACTCCGGCTCTGTCCGGAACCACGCTCACAGGCGGGCGCGTGGGCATCGCCGACATGCGCGGCGCCGTTCCCACCACCTACGCACTGGACGCCTCCGGAAGGGTGGCCGCGTTCTCCGTCGGTCCCCTGACCTCAAAGGGGGTTCTTCTCGATCATCCAGTTCATCGCTCCCGAGAGGCGATGACCGACCGGCACGTCGCGGACATGCGGGTCGCCCGCGCCGACCGTCCTCTCCCTTCTGTGAAGGAACCACGATCATGTCCTCCACGTCCCGTAAGACGAAGCCGTCCGTAGCGGCTGCCAAAACTACGGCTGCCGCCAGGCCCACCAAGGCCGAACGGCGACGGGCCAGGGCGGCGGAACAGGCCGCCGCGGCACGGCGTGCCGAGCAGCGGGCGCGTCGGCTGCGCTGGGGCGGCGCGGTCCTGGCCGTGGCGGTGGTCGCGGTGGGCGGCGTCTTCGTGTCCACCCGCAGCGACAGTGGCGGCAGCACATCCACCGGGTCGGCGACGGAGCCCTTCGTGGGCGGGGACCTGCACACGGTCTCGGTGCTGGGCAACAGGCTCTTCGTGGGCGGACACGCCGCCGTCGCCGTCTCCGGCAACGGCGGCAAGACATGGAAGGACGTGCCCTCACTGCGCGATGCCGACGCCATGGGGTGGGCGACCACGAAGGACGCCGTGCTCGTGGGCGGGCACCCCGGGCTGTACCGATCCACTAACGGTGGGGCGACCTTCACCAAGGTGACCGGCAAGGGCGCGGTCGGTGACGTGCACGGCATCGGCGGCAGCGGCGACACCGTCTACATCGCCTCCCCCGAGTCCGGGCTGCTCGCCTCCACCGACGGCGGCACGACCTGGAAGACGGTAAACGCCGAAGCGGGCCGCTCCTTTATGGGCTCCATCCTGGTCGACCCGAAGAACCCGCAGCGCCTGATAGCCCCCGACATGGCCGGCGCGCTGAAGACCAGTACCGACGGCGGCAGGACGTGGAAGGACCTGGGCGGCCCGACGGGCGCGATGGCCGCCGCCTGGAACCCCAAGAACATCAATCAGATCTACGCCGTCGGCATGAACGGCGCCGAGCAGAGCGCCGATGGCGGCAAGACCTGGAAGGAGGCCGACCTGCCCAAGGGCACCAGCGCGGTCGGCTACGACGCCACCGGCAGCGCCTTGTACGCGGGCGCACTCGACGGACAGACCGCCCGCACGTACCGCAGCACCGACGGCGGCACCACCTGGAAGGCCACCTCGTGACGCCACCCCACGACGAGGAGCACGGCCGGCCCGGCGCGCCCCCTGGCACACCCGGCTCCGAGACCGAGGACGCTGCCCTGTCACCCCGCCGCAGGCCGGGCCTGCTTCTGTCGGTGGTGGCCGCCACCGTGGTGCTCGCCCTGGCCGTCGCGGCGGTGGTGGCCCTGGGGAGCGGTTCCGGCGGGGCGAGCGGATCGGCCGCCACCGCCGAGCCGAGCCCCACGACGCCCTTCGTCACCCCGCCCACCGCCCAGGTGCGTCCTGCGCACGAAGCGCTCCACGACATCGACGCCATCTGCCGCGCCAAGGACAAAGGCAGAGACGGCAAGCAGACGTCGCTCACCCGGGACATCGACACGATCATCGACTTCTCCCTGCGTTACCCCAACGCCCGCTTCCCGATCGACGACGAGACCGGATCCACCCTGTCCCTGCTCCTGGTCACCCGACAGAGCATGCGTACCTGCGCACCGACCCTCGTACCCCGACTGGACCAGGCACTGCCGCCCGACTTCCGCTACCCCACCGCCGGCAGTTCCTGACGGCGGCGGGCGGGACGCCTGCCGGTAGGCCACATGCTGGGTCAGCGACGGCAGGAGCAGCAGCCGCCGATCATGGTCAGCCACCCGGGTGGGGGACCACCCGGGCTCCTCGGGCGCGCCTCGGAGCCCTGGGCGGTCAGTGGGCGGATGCGGATCAGAGCCGGTCGAGGATCTTCTCGAACTTCTCGACCTCGGCGGACTGGGTCTTCACGACGTCGGCGGCGAGCTTCTTGGCCGTGGCGTTACGGCCGTTCTTCTGCTCGTCCTTCGCCATGGTGATCGCGCCCTTGTGGTGCTCGATCATCATCTCCGCGAACATCCGGTCGAACTCGGTGCCCTTGGCGGCCTCGAGCTTCTTCATGTCCTCGTCGGACATCATCCCGGACATCTGGGAGTCGTCCATGCCGCCGGACCCGTGGTCCATACCGGGCATGCTCTCCTCGGCGGACTCCGGCTTGCCCCAGGCCTTCAGCCAGGACTTCATGGTCTGGATCTCCGGGTCCTGTGCCTTCTCGATGTCCGCGGCCAGCGTCTTGATATCCGCGTCCGAGGCCCGGCCGTCCGCAAGCTTGGCCATCTCCAGGGCCTGCTCGTGGTGCGGGATCATCATCTGCGCGAACGAGACGTCCGCGTCGTTGAACGTGCCGGGCGCCGGGTTCTCCCCCGCCGACTGAGTGGACGTGGCGGAAGCGGAGCTGCCGCTCCCATGGTCCATGCCCTCCATGTCGCTCCCGCCGCAAGCGGCGAGCAGCAGCCCGCCCGCGGTGATGGTGCCCACCACCGCGAGACGGCGGCGGAGGCGACGGCTGAGGGCGCGCTTGTAGGCAGTCATGTGTGAAATACCTCTTCTGGTCAGTTCTGTCTGTCGGCTGGCGTACACGTCTGCGTGGGCAGCACCAAAGGGGCTGCGCGAGGGCTCGGCCTATATCCGTAGAACTGACAACTGAGCGAGGAGCGGCGGTCTTGGCGGTGGAATGCTGGGGCGCGCCAGTGCCACCGATCGGGCGAGAAGGGCGGTCGACCGCTCTTGCCGACGGGCCACCGCGGCCCGCAGGAACAGTCCGAGCAGCCAGACCGTGAGGACCGCCAGGCACACCGACATCAGGTCCATGCCGCTCGGGAGCCCGTGCACCGGCGACTTGCCGGCCGGCGCCGCGGTCCCGTGAGAGACCTTCGCCTCGGGCTGGGCCAAGGGCTCAGCGGCTGTTGCCTTCTGGGTCATGCCGTCCTGGTGCCCACCTGCGACAGCAGGGCTGCTGGTGCCGCTCACGCCGTGCCCGGACGACACTTCCGGGTGGCCCATCGTGTGCATGGCGAACACGCCCAGCACGAGCACGACGACCAGCAGGAGATACCCGAAGGCACCACCCGCGCGCAGCCGCCCTCTCATGCTCAGCCTGCCCTCCGTACTCGACCTACTGGGATAGTACTGAGTGATGGGCACTGGCCCGGTGCCGGGCAGGTCCGGGCGGGACCTGGACTTCATCCTCCTTCTCGGTGCCGGACGCCTCCTCGTCTTCCTGTTGCGCTGAGCGCACGAGGAGGCACCCGGCCCGTGAAGTCCGACGCAGCGGACTTCTGCAGGCTGGCCAGCTTAGTAGTTGCGATTGCCCCCAGGTCCGGGCTTCAGCTTTCCACGACGGAGCGCGAGTGGGATCGGCACGGCCTGGGCCTGCCTCCGATTAGGTCTTTGTCGATCGCTTGCCGCTTCCGGGCTTCGCTCGCCCCGGGCCAGAGCCGCCATCCTCCGCCGGTACTCGGCAGGGGCGGGGCGGCCGATCATCCGCAAATAGTCGAGCCGCTGCTCTGCCGCGGCCGGAAGTCCCGCCCCGCGCAGCCCAGCCAGCGGAGGGACCGCGTTCCCGAGGTGCCACCAGCTGAGCCGTGTCGTAGAACACGGCCAAGACGACACCGGTGATGCCACAGGACACCCAGGGTGGGTGTGGACACGGCTGGTGATCCGGGGTTCTCTTGGACACAGACCCCCGTTCTGCGCTACTGGCTGGGGGCCAGCGCCATGTACGACACATTCCAGGTGCGAGTGCATCCGGCCAAGTCCGGCAGCTGCTGGGTGACCGTGGCCGGAGAGCTCGACGTGATGAGCGCCCCTGGCGTCAGGGACACACTCCGCGTCGCCATAGCCGATTACCGCAGCGTCGTGGTGGACTGCAGCGGGGTAACCTTCTGTGACTGCTCGGGGCTGTCCGCGCTGCTGGCCGCCGTCCGTGCGGCGCAGGCCAACGGCATTGAACTGCGCCTGCGTGCAGTCCCGCACTCCCTGGCCCGCCTGCTGCGACTTACCCACACCGGCAGCGCCTTCACGATCGAGCAGCCAGACGTGCGGTGAGTACCTGCCCTGCGACATGGGGTGCCGTTAACGAACGGCGAACCAACCGACATGTAGCTGAGCGTGATGCTCAGGTGGTGGGTCCTGTGCGCCGAGGTGAGCCCAGAGGGGGCCATGGGATGATCTTGCTCCGTGACTGATGAGCAGAATTCTGGCGTGCGCGGTGGCTGGCTGGCCCGGTTCCTTGAGCGTCGGCGGGAGGTCCGTCGTGCGCGGGGGCCGCGGCGGTTGTCGTGGGAGGAGGCAGCGGAGCGGGCCGCTGAAGATCTGTGCGGCGTGGACCGGCGAGACCGGCCGCCAGCCCGGAGCCGCAGGCTGTCCCGGGAGGAGGCCGCCGAACGCGCCGCCGACTACCTGGAAGGCCGGTAGGCCAAGCCCCTGGTCGGGTGCGGCGTACATCTGCGGTGGCGTGACCTACCCGCCCGCGGGCGCGTTGGAGGAACGCGCCTCCTCCGGCCCACGGCCCCTTGATCCAGCCCGGCGTCAGGGGCCGTCGTCGTCACCCTGTCGCCACGGCCTTGGCTCCGGTACGGGGTTCGGGGAGCGAGCCGCCGGCCTGGAGGGCGGCGAAGTCGGCGTGGGCCTGCTCGACGGCCTCCGGATGCGCCACCCGTTTCTCGTGCTCGGCGAGTGCCCGGTAGATGCTGGCGACGGAGGGGTTCTGTCCCTTGCGCTTGCCGGTGGGGATGATCAGGTCCGGCTGGATCTGCTCGACGGACTCGCCGTCCGCCCGCCTGCGGAGCACGGTGTGCAGCATGTCCTCGGTGATGACCGGCGGCCGGCCGCCGTGCTTGCCCTTGCGGGCCGCGGTGTCGAGCCCCTCCAGCGTCGACTCCCGGATGTTCTCCCGCTCGGTCTCCGCCATCGCCGCGAAGAACGCGAACAGCAGCTTGCCCGGCCCCGTGGGGTCGTAGATGCCGGGCAGGGGGCCGGCCAGCATCTCCAGGACCAGGCCGTGGGCGGTGAGGTGGTCCGCCAGGGCGGTGAGTTCGGCGGCGTCGCGGCCGAGCCGCTTCATCTCGTACACGGTGAAGATGACCCGGCAGTGCGGGGCGTGCGCCTTGACTTCCCGCGCCGTCCGCAGCGCCTCCTCGAACTTCGGGCGGACCCGTACCCGGGTGCTGATCTTCTCGCTGAAGATCTTGTCGCGGGGGATGCCGTGCTTGCTGAGCGCGTCGAGCTGGGAGTCGAGTTCCTGCCCGAGCGTCGAGCACCGCGCGTAGCCGATGCGGATGTCCGCGCTCGGCAGGTCCGGGTCGATCGGTGCCGGCGGCGGGGTGCCCGGACGCCACGGCCGGCCCGGCCCGCGGTCGGCCGGTGTTGGCACCCGCAGCGCTTTCTTCAGCCGGGGAACCTTCGTGAAGCGGCGGGTGTGGTAGGCGGAGGCGACCGCGCCGCCGCGCGAGCGGCAGGGCGAGCCGGGCTGTGCGTCACACTTCGGACAGGCGTGCTGTTCGACGTCGTCCGCGTCTGACCGGTCGGTTGGGGAAGGCTGCTGAGGGGCCGTCATGGGCTCGGATTTTCGCACAATGCAAGTCTCAGAAGGGGGTCAGTCCCGCTTTTGAGTGAGAACGGGTTCTGCGAGCGAATCCGGGTCCGGCCGGGGGCTGGCGGCTCGTGATTGATCTTGCTCAGGCAAAGGACCGTTTGTGAGAGTAACCCCGAGTGCAGCTCTGGCCCTTGGCTGGCGCCAGCGAAGATCACTAGCGGTCGGCGGACGCTGCTTGGGCCATCTGTTCGAGCTTCGTAAGCAGCAGCTTGCAGTCGGCGACCGCGTCATGCGGCCCGCCGAGCGGGCTGGTTGCGGTAGGGCCGCGCTTGACCAACCCGCGCCACACACCGGCCTACGGCTGCATTGTGCGGGGCGTGCGGCAGCCGCAGTGCGCCCCGGCGGCCGCCTGTTCGATGATCTCGTCCGCCGGTTCCGGCCCTGCCGCAGCGAGTCTGGCATTTTGCTGCGGCGCTGGGTTGACCTGGCCCTCGGGGCCGGCCCGTAGCGTCAGGAGTGTGGGGCCGTGGCGGTGTCGCCCGGCTGGCGGCGGTGGCCGCGCGCCCTGCGTGGAACCCATGGCATCGACCCGATGACTCGATCTGATGGAGGTGCGCGATGGCAGTGACCACCGTGGAGGAACGCAACAAGGCATGCCTGGACGCCTGCGCGGAGTGCCAGCAGGCGTGTGAGGCGTGCAACTACCAGTGTTGTGCGGACCAGCCGGAGATGGCTGAGTGCGCGCGGCTGTGTGTGGACTGCGCGGCGATCTGCGCGCTGTGCGTGACGCTGCTGGCCCGCGGCTCCCGCTGGGCGGAGCAGGTGTGCCGGCTGTGCGCGGAGATCTGCGAGGCGTGCGCGGCGGAGTGCGACAAGTACGACGTCGACTACTGCCGGGCCTGCGCTGAAGCCTGCCGCCGGTGTGCGGAGCAGTGCCGTCAGATGGCGAGCGCCACGGCCTGACAGCGGGCGTTCACCGTCGAATGTGGAAGGGGCAGGCCATTGCGGCCGGCCCCTTCTGCCGTTTTGCGGTGATGGAGCGGTCACCGGCCCGGGCTGGTCTCGATGATCTGGCACACCACGGCGTCGCCGCCCGCTCGGCGGGCCTGGTCTGCGGTACGGCGGGCTGTGACCAGCGCCTTCCTCAACTGCCGTAGCTCGGTCAGGGTGCGGTCGATCTGGTCGATGTGGGCGTCCAGGAGCTGGGTGACCCGGCCGCAGGGCTGGGCGCCGTCGCGTTGCAGGGCGAGGATGTCGCCGACTTCGGCGAGGGTCAGTCCGAGGGTCTTGGCCTGGCGGATGAACCGGAGCACGGCGATGTCGTCGGCGGTGAACAGACGGTATCCGGCCTCGGTGCGCTCGGCGGGCGGCAGCAGGCCCTTGTTCTCCCAGGTGCGGATGGCCTTGCGGGTCACTCCGGCCTGCTGGGCGGCCTGGCTGACGGTGTAGAGGTGCTGGTCAGCGGTGGTCACGGTGTCCTCCTGCAACGTGTGGGGGACTGGTTTCCTCCCAGTCTTGACCTGGCCCTTGGGGCCAGGTTCTAGCCTCGCAGACGAGTCGGGAATGTGCGAGCGGTGCACCCGGCCGAACTTGAGGGGAGCCGGAGATGACCGAGCAGATGATTCTGAACGTGCAGGGCATGGACTGCGCCGGGTGCGAGCAGCGGCTGACGGCCGCCGTACAGCGCCTGGAGGGCGTGCGCTCGGCTGCGGCGGATCGCACCACGGGAGTCCTGGAGGTCGAGCTGGCGCCCGGTGCGGATCGCGATGCGGTGGCAGCGAGGGTGGCCGAGGCCGGCTACACCGTCACCGATCAGGAGGTGCGGTCATGACCACGCTGATTGACCAGACCCCGGACTGGGCGGCCGAGCCCAGCAACGTACCGGGGCATGCCCGGGTGCGGGCCAGGATCGCGGGGCTGCACTGCTCGCTGTGCACGGGCACGATCGAGAAGGCGCTGGGGCGGCAGCCCGGGGTGGCGAAGGTCGCGGTGAGCCTGACCCATGAGCAGGCGCTGGTCGACTACGACCCGGAGAAGATCAGCGGCCGGCAGATCCTGACCACGCTGCGGGATATCGGTTACGACCTGTACGACCCGCGCAAGCTGCGGCCCTTCGAGGAGGAAGAGGCCGTGCTGGTGCGCGAGGGTATCCGGCTGCTGGCTGCGGTCGCCGCGAGCCTGACCGCGATCACCCTGGTGGCTGCGGCCGGGCTGGTCGGAGCCCTGGTCTCGGCGTCGTTTGTGGCACTGATGGTGCCCATCGCCGCGGCGATCCTGCGGCCGGCGGGCTGGCCGCGCGCATCGGCGGGGACGCTGGGGATCGTCGCCCCCGGCGCGGCGGCGCTGGCGCTGCGGGCCACCGGTGTGCTGGGCGAGGCGGCCACCGGCTGGATCACCGGCGTGCTGGCGGTGGTGATGATGGCGGTGGTGACCCCGCACTTCGTGCGCATGGCCTGGCAGTCGGCGCGGCGCGGCATCCTCAACCAGCACGTGCTGCTGGAAGCCGGGGCGCTGGCGGGCCTCGTCGGCGGTGCGATCGGGCTGACCGGAGTGCTGCCCGACTATCCCACGGCGGCGTTCTTCGCCGTCACCGTGCTGATCACCACCTACCACACGTTCTCCGAGTGGCTGTCGCTGCTGGTCAAGACCCGCTCCAGCCAGGCGGTGAAGAAGTTGCTCGACCTGCGCCCGGACACCGCCCGTGTCGTCCGCGACGGCGTCGAGACCGAAGTCGACCTGGACCAGGTCGCCATCGGTGATCTGGTACGCATCCGCCCCGGCGAGCGGGTCCCCGTTGATGGCCGGGTGTCCTCCGGGTACTCCGCGCTGGATCTCTCAGTGGTGACCGGCGAACCGGTACCGGTGGAGCGCGGCCCCGGCGATGAGGTGATCGGCGGTTCGGTGAATGGCACCGGCACTCTGCTGGTGGAGGTCACCCGGGTCGGTGAGGAGACGTTCCTGTCGCAGATCGTCCGGCATGTGGAGGACGCCCGGGCGCTGAAGCCGGGCATTCTGCACTTGGTCGACCGCGTGCTGCGCGTCTACACCCCACTGGTGCTGGCCGCCTCCGCACTGGCCCTCCTGGCCTGGCTGGGCGGCACCGCGCTTGCCGGGGACGTCGATGTCCGGCGTGCGGTCTTCGCCGCTCTGACGGTGCTGGTGATGGGCTACCCGTGCGCGGTGGGCATCGCCGCCCCGCTGGCGATCGTCCGCGGCGCCGGAGAGGCCGCCGACCACGGCATCGTGATGCGCACCGGTGAGGCGTTCCAGACGCTGCGGCAGGTGGGCACGGTGGTGCTGGACAAGACCGGCACCCTCACCCTGGGCAAGCCCACCGTCCGCGGCATCCACGTCCACGGCATCGGCGAGGACGAGCTCCTCACGCTGGCGGCAGCGGCGGAACATTCCTCCGAGCACCCGCTGGCGCGGGCCGTGGTGAACGCCGCGAACGACCGCGGCCTGGCGTGGCCGGAGGCCGGCGAGTTCTCCTCGCTCACCGGACTGGGCGTCATCGCCGAGGTCGACGGCCGCCGGGTGCTGGTCGGACGGCCCGCGCTCCTGACCGAGCACGGCATCGACACGGCACCCCTCCAGGAGGCGATCGAGTCCTGGACCAGTACCGGGCACACCGCCATCGCCGTGGCCGTCGACGACACCCCGGCCGGGGTAATCGCGCTGGGCGACGCCCTGCGCCCGGAGGCCGCCGACACCGTCACCGCCCTGCGACAAGCCGGGATCACCCCGGTGCTGCTCACCGGCGACAACCACCGCGCCGCCGCCCACATCGCATCCCAGATCGGCATCACCGAGGTCCACGCCGAGGTCCACCCCGACCACAAGGCCGCCATCGTCCGCGATCTGCAAGCCGACGGGCGGCGGGTGGCCATGGTCGGGGACGGCATCAACGACGCCCCCGCCCTGATGCAGGCCGACGTCGGCATCGCCATCGGGACCGGCACCGACATCGCCATGGAGTCCGCCGACATCATCCTCGTACGCGACCACCTGCACCTGCTGCTGGATGCCCGCCGTATCAGCCGCACCAGCTACCGCAAGGTCAAGCAGAACGTCACCCTGGCCTTCGCCTTCAACGGCATCGGCATCCCCGCCGCCGCGACCGGCCTGGTGTACCCGGTGTGGGCGATGATCGCCATGGCCGCCTCGGTCACCGCCATCTTCGCCAACTCCATCGGCGCCCGCCCCACCCTGCTGTTCGCCGCGATCAGCAGCGTCGGCCGCCAGCCGGGCACGGCCGAGAGGAAGGCGACCGAACCGGAGCATGCCGCCACTTGACCCGAAACCGATGGGGGCGCCCCTGTGGCGCCCCCATCGCCGCTTTGGGATCACAAGGAGCACGGGTGATGACCGCCTTTCCCATCCTCCGCCGTGACCAGCTCACGGCGGCAATGTCCGTGCCCGGCCTGGTGCTGCTCGACTTCTGGCAAGCCTCCTGTGCCCCCTGCCGGGCACTGGAGCCGCGCCTGGAACACTTCGCCCAGCGGCACCTGGGGGAGTTCACCGGCTACCGCATCAACGTCGACACCGACCAGACCACCACGGCCGACTTCGACGTGCTGTCCATCCCGACCCTCATCCTGCTGCGCGAGCGCCGGGAGGTCGCCCGGCTCGACGGACTCATCCGCGACGCCGATCTGGAGAAGGTGCTGGGGGAGAACCGGGACAGCTCCGCTTGACCTGGCCCCTGGGGCCAGCTTCTAGCGTCAGCCCGGGCCGACCCCATCCCGGCAGCCGACCTTGGTGGAGGGAAGATCTCTCCTGACGGGCCGCAGGGGTCGGCTCGCCCCTGCACCGCCTTCCAAGCGGTGCCCCGCAGATCAGAGGACCAGGAGCCAGATGCCGCGCCGCCTGCCGAAGGTGTTCACCTACCCGGCGTACCGCCGACTGTGGACCGCATCGACGCTGTCGCGGTGGGGCGACGCCTTCCACACCGTGGCCCTGCCGCTGCTCGTGCTGCACCTGACCGGCTCCGGGCTCGGGGTGGGGATGGTGGTCATCGCCGAGATCGTGCCCGTCCTGCTGCTCGCACCCGTCGCCGGGGCAGTGGTCGACCGCGTCTCACCGCTCAAGGTGATGATCGCCGCCGACCTGGTCCGCGCCGCACTCGTCGCCGTGCTGCCGCTGGTGTACGGGAACATCGGCGCCGTCTACGCGATCGCCTTCGGCCTGTCGGCCGCCTCGGTGTTCTTCAACCCCGCCACCGGCGCCCTGCTGCCCCGCCTCGTCGGGGAAAAGGAGCTAGTCACGGCGAACTCCGGGATCTGGACCGCGGCGGTCCTCTCCCAGATCGCCCTCGCCCCGGCCGCCGGTCTGCTGGTCGTGGCGTTCGGGTTCGCCCCCGCCTTCCTCATCAACGCCGCCAGCTTCGTCCTCTCCGCCCTGGTACTGGGCCGCTTGCCGCTGGCCGCCCGCCCAAACACCACACCGGACCACGGTGAGGCGGTGCATCCGGTCGGCAGGTGGCGGCGCTGGGCCCACCAGGCAGGCGGCGGCATCCACCTCATCGCCCGGGACCGGCTGCTGCGCACCCTCGCGGCCGGCCAGCTGCTGGCCGCACTGTCCGCCGGAGCCACCAGCGCCCTGCTCGTCGTGCTCGCCGCCGACCGCCTGCACCTGGGACCCGCCGGGTACGGCTGGCTGCTCGCCGCCATCGGCATCGGCGCCGCCGCAGGCCCCCTGCTGGTGCTGCGGCGCATCGAGGACCCGCGCCGCCCGCTGCTGGTCTTCGGCCCCTTCGCCCTGCGCGGCGGCGTCGACCTCACCCTGGCCGCCACCACCAACCCCGTCGTGGCCGGCGGCGCACTGGCCGCCTACGGGGTGGGCACCTCCACCGGCGCGGTCACCTTCACCTCCCTGCTGCAAGCCACCGCCCCCGAAACCCACCGTGGCCGCGTCCTGGCCGCCTTCGACGTGCTCTGGCAGACCGGCCGCCTCGCCTCCCTACTCGTCGGCGGACTGCTCGCCGACACCATCGGCGTCCACTGGGTCTTCCTCGGCGGCGGCATCCTCCTGCTCGCCGCCGCCACGCTGGGATTCACCACCCGCATAGGCTCCCCAGGCCAACACGACGGGCGAGTGCAGCGGCGTCCAGCGGCAGGCTGAGGCTTGCCGCAGCTCAGGGATACGGCCCCCTTAACCCGGTACCCCGAGCTACACCAACCTGGCCAGAGCTATGCGAGAGCTGGGCCGTCCACGAAGTGGTTCAGCCGCACAGGACGTACGCGCACCGGCTCACCGGCGCACCGCCCGGCCATGGCTTCACCGTACGTCCCGCTGCTCGATGGTGAAGGCGCTGCTGGCATGCGTCAGCCGCAGCAGCCTTGCCAGCGGGTGCGGGACCGAGCACAGCCGCAGCTCGCTGCCGCGGGCCTTGGCCGTGCGGGCGGCGGCCAGCAGCGCGGACAGGCCGGTGCAGTCGCAGAAGTCAGCTGGCCGCAGTCGACGTCGACGCGGTCGTGGGCTGCCACGGCAGCCTTGAGGGTGTCGTGTACATCCGGGGCGCTGACCACGCCGAGGTCCCCGGCCACGGTCACCCGGCAGCGGCCGGGCCCGGTCGGGTGCACTGCGACGTGGATCGTGTCGTACACGGCGCCCCCAGTCAGCGACGCGGACGGGGTGTGCCTCCAGGAGACCCCCGGACCGGCGGCGGTGTCCAGTAACGCAGGACGCCCGGCGGCGGCAGCATCGGCCGGACGCTTCATCCCGGCCGCCGGGCGGCGTCCAGTCTCACCTACTCGGCTGCGGCCTCGGTGCCCCGGCGCCGTCTCCTTTTGTCCGCCCGCACCCACGCGGCGCCGGCGTTCGGCAACCCCGCCCACTGGGCCGCGGGCCTCCCGGAGACCGGCCGGGCCGCCCGGCACAGCCCGGAGCGGATCACGGCCGGGACCGAGGAAGCCTTTCACCTGCGGTTCCTCGCCCAGTGCGCGGCGCCGGACGCGCAGATGACGACGGTCGGCCAGGCGCTGCACCTGGTCGACGTCGTGACCGGCTCCGCCGCCACCCTCACTCTCACCGAGGGCCGGTGGGAGGTCCGCGAGGGCGGCCCCGTACGGCTGTGGGAGCGGATCGAGTGCGTACTGACCGCGTACGACGAGGCTGGCCGGCCCGAGCCGGAGACGTTCACCCTGCACGTCTACGACGGCGGGCAGCACCTGCGGCACCCGCGCCTGCCCGGCCTGCCGCTGCGCAGGCCCTGACGCCCCAGCCGGACTCCAGGCGCCCGGGCGGGGCGTGTGACGGCCTCCGCCCGGGCGCCTGGCCGTGGTCACCGCACCCACTCGTACTCGTCGTCTTCCCATCCGGCATCGCGGTCGTCGTCGCTGAGGAGGTCGTTCACCTCGTCCTCGGAAAGCACTTCGCGCGGATCCTGCATGGCTCTCATGATGCAGGCCCGGCCGTTGCCCCCGGGCCGGCGGCTCGTTGGGCCGAACGAGTGACGGTGAACGGCCCGGTGACGGGCGGACGGTGAAGGGGCGGGGCAGCCGGGATGGCGCGTGATCTGGGCCTGGACGAGGTCGTCGACCACTTCACGCTGAACAGCGAGGAGACCGGCTGGCTGCGCAACAAGACCGGCGCCACCCGGCTCGGGTTCGCGGTGCAGATGAAGTTCCTGCTCTGGCGTGGCCGGTTCCCCAGGATGCGGCTGGAGCTGCCCCGCGACGCGGTCGAGCACGTCGCCCGCCAGGTCGGCGTCGACGCCGGCGAGCTGGCCGCGTACGACTTCACCTCCCGCACCGCCCAGCGGCACCGCACCGAGCTGCGCGAGCTGACCGGCTGGCACGAGTGCAGCCGCACCGACATGGTGAAGGTCACCTCGTGGCTGGTCGATGAAATCTGGCACGACGAGCGGCGCGAGGAGCCGATCCGTGCCGAGCTGCTCAAGCAGATGCGCACCGACCTGATCGAGCCGCCCACGGCCGACCAGGTCACCACCATCGTCCGCTCCGCACTCCATCAGGCCGAGGAACGCGCGACCAGCGAGGTCGCCGACCGGCTGGCGCGGACCGAGGGGTGCACGCGGCGGCTGGATGCCCTGGTCTTCACTGACGTCGCCAGCGACCAGGGCGACGTTGCCGAGGACGGAGGCGACGACGCGGCCGAGGACGTCGAGGCGGTCCTGTCGCAGATCAGGCCCATCCCGGCAACGTCAGCCTGAACTCGCTGCTGGACGAGATCAAAAAGCTCAAGCAGGTCAGGGCCCTTGCGGTGCCGACCGACGCCTTCGCCCGGATCGGGCCGCAGGTCATCGACGCCTGGCGCGCTCGCGCGGCGGCCTCCTCGCCCAGCCACCTACGGCGCTTCAGTTCCGAGGTGCGGCACGTGCTGCTCGCCGCGCTGGTCTTCCGCCGCGAGCGGGAGATCACCGACACCCTGGTGGAACTGCTGAACTCCACCGTGCACCGCATCAACGCCCGCGCCGAGAAGAAGGTCACCGAACACTTCGTCGCCGAGTTCACCCGGGTCCGCGCCAAGTCCGGGCTGCTCGGGAAGATCGCCGCCGCCTCCCTCGGCAGCCCCGAGGGCACCGTGCGCGACGTGGTCTACCCGGCAGCCGGAGGGGAGAAGACCCTCAAGGACCTGGTCGCCGAGCTGAAGGCCACCAACGCCGAGTTCGCCCGCTCCAAGCGCGAGGTGTTCAAGTCCTCCTACAGCAACCACTACCGGCGCGGCCTGATGGACCTGCTCGGCGTGCTTCAGTTCTGCTCCTCCAACGACCGGCACAAGCCCGTCATCGACGCCCTGAAGCTGATCGAGCGGCAAAAGGACTCCTCCACCACCTATCTGCCGCTCGGCGAGACCATCCCGTTGGAGGGCGTGGTCCGCAAGGACTGGATGGAGTTCGCCCTGCACACCCCCGACAAGGGCCCGCGGCGGGTGATCCGCACCGTGTACGAGGCGTGCGTCTTCCAGGCCCTGCGCGACCGGCTGCGCTGCAAGGAGATCTGGGTGGTCGGCGCCGACCGCTGGCGCAACCCGGACGAGGACCTGCCCGACGACTTCGAGACCCGCCGCGCCGAGTACTACGACAAGCTGAACAAGCCGCGCGACGCGAAGGTGTTCACCGCCCAGCTCCAGGCCGAGATGCGCGCCGAGCTCGGCGCCCTGGACACCGCCCTGCCGAAACTGCCGTGGGTGACCATCGGCGCCCGCCAGCGCGGCGGCGCCATCAAGTGCACCGAACCCGAGCCCCAGCCGGAGCCCAAGAACCTGCGCAAGCTCAAGAAGGCGATCCAGAAAAAGTGGGGCACCGTCCCGCTGATCGACATCCTCAAGGAAGCCGCCCTGCGCACCCCCATGCTCAAGGCCCTCGCCCCGGTCGGCACCCGCGAGGCCGTCGACGAGGCCAAGCTCCTCGAACGCCTGCTCCTGATCGCGTACGCGTACGGCACCAACTCCGGCATCCGCGCGGTCGCGGCCGGCGGCCACGGCCACACCGAGGAAGAGCTGCGCTACACCGCCCGCCGCTACCTGACCGCCCCCGGCCTCAAGGGCGCCCAGGTCGCCGTCGCCAACGCCACCTTCGCCGCCCGCTCGGAGGCCATCTGGGGCCAGGGCACCACCACCGTCGCCTCGGACTCCACCCACTTCAAAGCCTGGGACCGCAACATCTTCACCCAGTGGCACTCCCGCTACGGAGGCCGCGGCATCCTCGTGTACTGGCACGTCGAAAAGGGTTCGATGGCCATTCACAGCCAGCATCTGACCTGCACCGCCTCCGAGGTCGCCGCCGCGATCGAGGGCATGGTGCGGCACGCCACCGCCATGAAGGCCGAAGGCAATTACGTCGACTCCCACGGGCAGTCCGAAATCGGGTTCGGACTGACCCGGCTGCTGGGCTACGACCTGCTGCCGCGCATCAAGCAGATCAACACCGTCAAGCTCTACCGGCCCGGCCGCGAGGACGAGGACACCTACGACCGCCTCGCCGACGCCATGACCCGCCCCATCCGCTGGGACGTCATCGAGAACAACTACGACCAGCTCATCAAGTACGCCACCGCGATCCGAGTCGGCACCGCCTCCACCGAGGCCATCCTGCGCCGCTTCACCCGCACCGCCTCCCACCCCGTCTACCAGGCCATGCTGGAAGTCGGCCGCGCCCAGAAGACCATCTTCGTCGCCCGCTACCTGCGCGACCGCGACCTCCAGCGCGAGATCCAGGAGGGCCTCAACGTCGTCGAGGGCTGGAACGGCGCCAACGACGTGCTGTTCTTCGGCAAGAGCGGCGAACTCGCCTCAAACCGCCGTGACCAGCAAGAACTATCCATCCTCGCCCTGCACCTGCTCCAAGCCGCCCTGGTCTACGTCAACACGCTCATGATCCAGGACATGCTCGCCGATCCCGAATGGGCCGGCCGCCTCACCGACGAGGACCGCCGCGCGCTCACCCCGCTGTTCTGGATGCACATCCAGCCCTACGGCGAGGTACGGCTGAACATGTCCAGCCGCCTCCAGCTCTCCGCCCCCACCAACCCGGAGCCAGCACCCGCCGCGGCCTGACCGCCCGGTCGGCTCGCCGGGCACGGAGCGATCCTGAAGACATGGCCCATGTCCGCGCCTGCGCGTGCTGCGGCGCCCGGCTCCCCAGGAGCACGCCGCCGCAACGCCGGTACTGCGACGACACCTGCCGTGCCCAGGCGTACAGGGACCGGCAGGTCGAGGAGCGGCGCTACGCGCTGCTGGGCATCCTCGGCGCCGCCTACATGCGAGGCGACCGCCGTACGCTCCGGCAACTGACATGCCCGGAGTGCGGGAATCCGACCTTCGCCAGCGCGGGCCGGCGTCGGGATGCGAGGTACTGCGGAGATCGTTGCCGTGCCCGCGCCGCGCGCCGCCGGGCAGCCCGGCGGGCACGCTCTGCGGCTGACAGCCGTGACGTAGAGCCGTAACACTCAGCCCGCCTACTGCCGGGTATAGCAGGCTCCATCGCATGGTTTCGGAGATCACCCGTCACCGTGCGCCCGCGACCAGAACGCGGACACCCACATGAAACGACCCCTGACTTCGTCACACTCAGCTACATGTCGGTTGGTTCGCCGTTCGTTAACGGCACCCCGACATCCGTACCGCAGCACGATTTGGTGACAACTTGACGTCTCGCCTGCTGCATCGCGCAGCGTGATCCGCGACGGCACCATGCTCCTTACCGGCAACAGCCGTGCCCCCGTCGGCGCCCCGATGAGGAGTTCGCCGAATTGAGCAAGGGGCATGAACGGCACGAGCCGTGAGTCGGCAAGCCCTTTCAGCTCCATGAGCGGTATGCCGACGGGGCAAGAGTCCGTATCGCCGCCATTGTCCAGGTCCGGCCCGTCGCCGAAGTGCATGCTCAGCGGCACCCGCAGCAAGTTGCTCTGCGGTGACGCCGGCGATGTGTGTGAAGCACACCAACCACGACAGTGCCTGCTGCACAGTCACAGCTCTAACACCAGCAGGCCCGTCGAGCGAGGCGGGGACGGCGCACCCTTCCCGGCGGCTGGCCTGATCGCGCGATGAGACCAGGGCGGCCTCCTATCCCTGCCCGGCCACAGGGAACCAGACGCCGGCGCCCCGTGCCGCACCCCGAGTCTCGGCACGGAAAGCCGGACAACTACCGGACGGCGGGCTGCGAACAAAGCGCCTGCTGGCGCTCGGGTAGTTGGAGCAGCGACTGGTGAAAGCGGCCGGTGAATGGCACGGTACGCGGACAGTAGCTCAAGCCGCCCAGAGGGTGATCCACGATGAGGTGAGCCCGGATGGAGCAAGCCCGCAGGGTGCTCACCTAAAGGGATTCATACGTTGGGTGTCGAGACGGTCGCTTTCCGCAGCCGTCCTCGACAGGCTCCCCTGTGCCGGTGCGGCAGCGCTCCGTGCTGGCCTGCCCTGGAAGGACTCCAACGTGCACATAACCACTCTCCGGCGCGGCAGTGCTGTGATGATCGCCCTAGGGGCGTTCGTCTGCGCGCCCGCCGCCGTCGCCGCCCCGGCCACGCCTGGTGCGATCGTGCGGGCAGAAGTCGAACACGACCAGCCGATGCCCACCCCTCCGGTCGCCTACGAGTTCGGCGAGACACTGGCGAAACTGAAGGGCAAGCAGCTGGAGATCACCTTCCTCGCCGAGATCATCGGGCATCATAAGGCGGCCATCGAGATGGCCGAGCTCGAGCTTGAGCGCGGCGTCGACCCCGACATTCGCACCCACGCCGAAAACATCATCGCCAGCCAGAAGCACCAGGTGGAGCAGTTCACCCGCTGGCTGCACCAGTGGTACGGCCTCACCCCTGAGGACGCCATGGAGCACATCTCCGCCGAGGCCCGCAAAGAGATGGCCGAGATGGAGAAGGACACCGAGCGCATGATGGACATGCTGCGTGCGGTGGACAAGGGCAAGAAGTTCGACACCGCATTCGTGCACATGATCATTCCGCACCACGGTTCGGGGGTGATCGAGTTCCTGGAGCCGCAGGCCCGCGCGGTCCACGCCGAGCTGCGGGTCGCAGCCGCCTCCGGGGCGATGACGCAGGAGTCGGAGATCGTAGACTTCCGCAAGTGGCTGTCCGGCCAGGCCGCGCCCATGGCAATGGACGAGCAGATGATGCCCAAGGGTGGTGCGGACACCGGTGACGGCGCCAGCGCCAGCCAGGCGTCCACCACGCCGCTGATCGCGGCGGGGGGCGCGCTGGCCGCCGCGGGCGCGGGCGGTGTCGCGGTTGTGCTGCGCTGGCGGCGCGGTGCCGAGCAGGGCTGAGGGGAGCCGCAGCCCGGGGGCGGGTGGCGGTCGGCTGCTGTGGTCGGCCGCCACCGGCCTGGCCTCGGGTGTGGCCATGGTGGTGTACGGGGCCGTGGCGGTGTCGGCGCCTGCCCCGGGACCTTCGGCTGCCGCCCCCTTGCCGCCGCGTACACCGGCCGGGACAGCAGCCGAGGTGCCGACACTTGGAGCTTCCCCGCCGGTACGGATCGTCATCGAACGCCTGGGCATCGAGGCCGGGATCATGCGCCTGGGCCTGAACCCGGACGGCACGGTCGCCGTGCCGCCCCCCGAGCAGGCCCGCCAGGCCGGCTGGTACGACGGCAGCGCCGCACCCGGAGAGCGGGGACCGGCGGTCGTGCTGGGCCATGTCGACTCGGCACGGCTGCCCGGCGGCAAGGCCGTGTTCTACCGGCTCGGTCAGGCCCGCCCCGGAGACCGGGTGGAGATCACCCGCACGGATGGGGTCACCGCCCGCTTTACCGTCGACTCCGTCACCCAGGTGCCCAAGAAGCGGTTCCCCTCCCGGGCCGTGTACGGCCCCACCCGCACCGCCCAGCTGCGGCTGATCACCTGCGGCGGTACCTACACCGAAGACGGCGGCTACGACAGCAACATCATCGTCTTCGCCCACTACACCGGCGCACAGGGCGGATAGCGCCCTGCTGTGATGCGCATCGGTGCGCCAGTGCTCGGGTGACTCCGTGGCCAGCCGGGACGGCGGGCGAGCGGCAGGCTGGCGTCGGCCGGGGCGTATCGGTGGACGGCGGTCCCATCGACCGTACCGCGAGAGTGCAGGCAGCCCTTCCGGCAGGCGTCGCACCGTATCGGGGACGGACGGGTGAAAGGTCGACCGACTGCTGTTGATACTAGGATGGGATCATGGGTCGAGTCAGAGTTATCTTCGACCGCATTCATCGCAGGCTTTTCGCACTACTGTCTCTCCTTCCGGTGGAGCAGCAGGGAAAGCTGTTGCGCCTTTCCTTCGAATCGAAGCACAAGAGACCCGACCCATGGGGTCACGCTGTAGTTTCGTACGAAACGTACAAGTACGGTAAGACGCTCAATTGTGTGCCAGTTCGGCACTACCGGCGCATTGCAGATATTGGCTGCAGCGAAGGTGTCTTCACCTGCCGCGTTGCGGGTAACTATCCGGCTGCGGACGTTGTTGGCCTGGACATCTCCCGGCGCTCGGGCGGGCGACGCAACGCGCCAGACAAGAGCACCTTGATGTCACGTTCCGAGCCTGCGACATCCTCAACCAGAGTTTCGAGGGAAAGTTCGATCTCGTTTTCTGTTCCGAATTGCTTTACTACCTGGGCAGCTACAGCAGGCTTCGGCTTGCCAGCGAGAGAATTGTCGATTTGCTCGAACCCGGTGGACTGCTCTTGCTGACCCACCCGTGGCCGGAATCCCGACGACTCCACCTACCTTTCGACACCCACCCTGGACTCCTGCGATTTGCCGAGTACATCGACCAGAGCACTCACCGCCCATTCGCTGTCGCCGTCTACGAACGCCTATGAGTGAACGGGGCTACAGGCAGGCGATCCAGGCTCTTCCTGCCTCGTGACGGGCAGGCTCCAGCCCGACGTGCCGTTCGGCGCTTGGTCAAGCAACTCCATGACCGAGTGGTGATTAGCTGTGGTGCACAGACTCTCGCCTCGGCGGGTGCAAAGTGTTTCGAAGCCGTAGCCGTGTGCCTGGCCGTCACGCGCGCCCAAGCCGGACGGCGAGTTGTACTTCTATGAGCAGTTGCTCTCCGAACGGCCCGGCTTTCCCTGTCTTAGAAGGCGCTGAAACCTCAGTTGGCTGCCGCCTTGGCGAGACGCCGAACGCGCCCTCAAGAAGCGGGCTTCGCGATCCATGACATCCGCCGTCCTGGCCAATGGCCGAGCCACCCCCTCCTTCCCTTCAGTCATCGGCACCGCTCGACCGCCACCTAGGGCACTTAGGATGTTCGGAGAGCATTCCAGCCCGGGAGGAGGACACGTGGCGCGGTTCGGCGAGCTGGAGGCCGCGATCATGGACGCGGTGTGGGGCGCGGGCCGTTCGCTGCGCGTCCGCGAGGTCCTCGAACGCCTCGAGCGTGACCCCGAGCCCGCGTACAACACCGTGCACACGGTCACCGAGATCCTCCACCGCAAGGGCTGGCTGTCGAAGGAGAAAGACGGCCGGGCCTACCGATACGGTCCCACCAAGAGCCGTGAGGAGTACATCGCCGGACTGATGGGCGAGGCTCTCGCCGTGGCCGAGGACCGCACGGCCACGCTCGCGCGCTTCGTGCAGCAGATGCCGCCCGGAGAGGCGGAGGAACTGCACCGCCTGCTCGGTCAGGCCGTGGCCCGTGAAGCAGGGGAGGCGTCGAAGTGATCGTCGCCGCCGTCCTGTTCACGTACGCCGTGCTGCTGTGCACGCTGGCGCCCCGCCTGCTGCGCGGCGTCCAATGGGCCGAGCGGGCGCCGCGCCTTGGCATCGTCGTCTGGCAGGTGTTGGGCGCCTCCGCGCTCACTGCCGCCGTCCTGGCGGGCCTCGCGCTGAGCGTGCCCACGGTGCGTGTGAGCACGGACCTCGCCGAACTGCTGCAGGCATGCGTGATGGCGCTGGCCGCCCAGTACGCCACTCCCGGCGGGGCATCGGCCGGCGCGGTCGGGGCGGTGCTCGCGCTCGCGGTGCTGGGGCGGGTGGCGTGGTGCACGGGCGCGGCGCTGCTGCGCATCCGCCGGGAGCGGCGGGCGCATCGTGAGGTGCTCGACATGGTCGGCCGGCCGGACGCGGCCCGGGGCGTGATCGTCCTCGACCATGAGGAACCCGCCGCCTACTGCCTGCCCGGCCGCCACCGCCGTACCGTGATCACCACCGGCGCCCTGCGCACCCTTGACGACGACCGGCTGGAGGCCGTCCTCGCGCACGAGCGCGCCCACCAGGCCGAGCGGCATGACGCCGTACTGGCCTGGGCCCAGGCGCTGGCTCGCGCCTTCCCGCGCGTGCCGCTGTTCCGTATCGCCGAGGCGGAGATCGCGCGGCTGGCGGAGATGCGCGCCGACGACGTCGCGGCGGCCCGCTCCGGACGGCTGACCACCGCTGCCGCCCTCCTGGCGGTCGCCGCCGGACGCGCCCCGGCCGTGGCCCTGTCGGCCGGCGGCTCGACGGCCGCCCGGCGGGTTCGCCGCCTCATCAAGCCGCACCGCCCGCTCGGCCGTCTGCGTGTCGCGGCCGGTTCCCTGACAGCGGCCGTCGCGCTCGCTCTGCCACTGCTGGTCGTCGGCGGACCGGCGGCAGCGGCCACCCAGATGAACTACTGCCCGGACGGCACCCCGGCCGCCCAGGTCACCACCATGCGCTGACCCTCCCCGCGCCGACCTTGTTGTCCTGCATGGCTTGCGTCTGGGCCGCGGTCACAGCCAGCCGTTGCGTTTGAAGCCGCGATGGATGGTGAAGCAGGCGGTGGCGATGACGGTGAGGACGAGGGGGTAGCCGAAGGTCCAGCGCAGCTCGGGCATGTTGTCGAAGTTCATGCCGTACACGCCGGTGACCATGGTGGGTACGGCGATGATTGCGGCCCAGGCGGTGATCTTGCGCATGTCCTCGTTCTGGGCGACCGTCACTTGGGCCACATGGGCCTGGAGGATGGAGTCGAGCAGGGCGTCGAATGCGGTGATCTGCTCGGTGGCGCGGGCGAGGTGGTCGGCGACGTCACGGAAGTACGCCTGTATCTCCGAAGGGACGGGGCGCATCGGCTGGGTGGAGAGTTCGGCCAGCGGGCGGCCGAGGGGGACCACGGCCCGTTTCAGTTCCAGCAGCTCACGCTTGAGCTGGTAGATGCGGCCGGCGTCGGAGTTCCGGGAGCTGTGCGGGGAGAAGACCTCGGTCTCGACCTGCTCGATGTCGTCCTGGACCGCGTCGGTGACGGTGAGGTAGCCGTCGACGACATGGTCGGCGATGGCGTGGAGCACGGCGGCCGGGCCCTTGGCCAGCTGCTCCGGGTCGGCTTCGAGGTCCTCGCGCAGCGGACCGAGGGAACCGTGGCGGCCGTGCCGGACGGTGACGACGAAATCCGGGCCGACGAAGACCATGATCTCGCCGGTGGTGACCACCTCGCTCGTGGCCGTCAGCCGCTCGTGATCGACGTAGGCGACGGTCTTGAAGACGGCGAACAGGACGTCGCCGTAACTCTCCACCTTGGGCCGCTGATGGGCGTGGACGGCGTCCTCCACGGCCAGCGGATGCAGGCCGAGCAGGTCGGCGATCCGCGCGAACTCCGTCTCGCCGGGCTCGTGCAGACCTAGCCAGACGAAGCCGCTGCCGTCCTTGCGCGCCAGGGTGAGGGCTTCCTCGACGGTGGGGGCGGCCTGCCGGCGCAGGCCCTCCTGATAGACGACACAGTTGACCACCGCGGAGCCGAGCGGGGAGCGGGACGGGTGACTGAGGTCCACACGGCGGCCCCTGCCTGCCAGGTGGGTGACTTTGCGCAGGTTGCCGACCATCGACATACAGGGCTCCCTTCGGCAGACCCAGACACTAAGGCACTTAGTTCCATAGGAGACTAGACCAGGAACAGCCGAATCCATTGCTCAGGGGCCCGGTCATCCGGGGTGCGGACGATGCCGCGGTACCGGAAACCGTCCGGATACCGCGGCATCGTGAACTGCGGTCAGGCTGCCGATGTCACCTTCACGGGCTCGGTGCCGTCGGTGCTGTGCCGCTCCGCCCAGTTCTCCAGGGCCGTGCGGCAGGCGTGGTCGAGGTGGTGCAGGCCGGACAGGTCCAGCTCGACCGGGCGGTCCCGGGGCAGGGCCTCCAGGCTGTCGAGGATTTTCGGCAGCCGCAGGAAGGTCGCGTTGCCCGACAGGTGGACCTGGATGGGGCCGACGCCCTCGTCGATGACCTGGGTCTTGAGGTGCGAGGCCTCCCAGGCGGTCTTGACGACCGCCAGGGCCAGACCGATCAGGACACCCTCGAACATGTTGACCGCGACGATCGACACGGCCGTGACGACGAGGATCAGTGCCTCACCCTTGTGGCTGCGCCACAGCGTCGCAATCTGGCGGAACGGGATCAGTTTCCAGCCCGCGTGCACGAGGATGCCGGCGAGGGCCGGAATCGGGATCAGAGCCAGGGCCCACGGCATCGCGGCGGCGAACAGCAGCAGCCACACGCCGTGCAGGACACGCGAGGCCTTGGTCTTCGCGCCCGCGCTGACGTTGGCGGAGCTGCGGACGATCACCGCGGTCATCGGCAGCGCGCCGAGAAGACCGCACACGGTGTTGCCCGCGCCCTGGGCGATCATCTCCTTGTTGTACTCGGTGCGCGGACCGTCGTGCAGCCGGTCCACGGCCGCCGCGCTGAACAGGCTCTCCGCCGAGGCGATGAGCGCGAAGGCGATGATGGTGCCCCAGATGGCCGGGGTGGCCAGCTCACCGAAGGCCTCGGCGCCGGGCGGCTGGATGACGCCGAGCAGGCCCTTCACCTGGACGGTGCCGACCGGCAGGCTGAAGGCGAGAGTGGCGACCGTGGCCAGGACGACCGCCGCGAGGGCGCCGGGTACGGAGTGCACGGCCTTCGGCATCTTCTTCCACAGCACGATGACGGCGATGGTGCCCGCACCGATCGCGAGCGAGGTCAGCGCCTTGGTGCTGCCCATGGCGTCGACGACCGCCACCGGCAGCCCCGCGATCTTGCCGATGCCGGTCCCCGGGGCCTTCAGGCCCGCCGCCGCGTAGATCTGGCCGGCGATGATCACCAGACCGATACCGCAGAGCATGCCCTCCACGACGGAGACGGAAATCGCCCGGAACCATCGGCCTATCCCGAAGAAGCCCATGGCGAGCTGGAGCAGGCCTGCGATCAGCACGATGAGGCCGAGCGTGCTTACCCCGAAATCGCTGACGGCCTCGAAGACGAGCACGGTCAGACCGGCGGCCGGACCGGACACCTGAAGGCTGCTGCCAGGCATGAGTCCGGTGACGAGGCCACCCACGATGCCGGTGATCAGCCCGAGTTCGGCCGGGACGCCGGAGGCGACCGCCACGCCGACGCACAGCGGCACGGCGACCAGGAAGACAACGATGGAGGCGAGGAAGTCCTGCCTCAGGTAGGGGAACTTGGGTACGGTGCTTGTGTTGTTCGTCATCGCGCTCACGCCCCCCTCACAGCACCGCGAAGGTGTCGGTCTGCGGACGGTGCGCCAGAACGGTCCCGGTGTGCACCTCGTAGTACCAGGCGTGCAAGTTCAACTCGCCACGTTCCAGCTTCCCGGCGACGCACGGGTAGGAGCGCAGCCGCAGCAACTGCGTCAGGACGTGGTTCTGTACCCCTTCTGCGACGGTCGGATCCTCGGCAGTCCCCTTCGGCTTGGGAGTCGCGTGGGCGAGCCACTCGCGCACGGCCGGGACGGCGTCCAGGTCGTCGCCGCGGACGAGGGCGCCCACGGCACCGCAGTGGGAGTGGCCGCATACGACGATGTCCTTCACGCCGAGCACCTGCACTGCGTACTCAATGGTGGCCGCCTCGCTGGTGGGGTGCTCCAAGGCGTACGGCGGGACGATGTTGCCCGCGGTACGCATCACCGTTGCGGAGGTTTGCGTCAGAGTGTGGCGCCACCCGCTCTCCCCGCCTGCGCCGTCGCCTCTCCCTCCATGCCAGTTCCGCGATCAGAAACACCGCCAGGGCCGCTACCAGTGTCAGCGCGACAGTATTGGCGGCTGAGATGCCGGCAATGAAGTCGCTCTTGTCATCCTTGAGGTCCGATGCCGTGCGAACGGCGTCGGCGATGCCGCTCGGCGCGTAGATGTGTCCATTCATGCCCCTCCGATCTGCACCCCACGTACGGGCAGACGCCACCTACGCTACCGGATGCATGCTAAGCGATTTAGTAGGAACTTCTCAGTGGCTGTGTCCGTCCTCCGCGTCGGGGGATGCGGTCCCCTCCGGCGCCGTCGGCTGAGAGGACGTGCCCGGGGACTCCTCCCCTTCTGCGTGCTCGCCGGCTTCCTCTGCCGAACCCGTGCCGTGGCTGTGTCCGCTCTCGCCGGATTCCGTGCCCATCCCCGCCGCGATCGTGCGCAGGCCGAAGAAGCTCACGGCCGCAGTGAGAAGGACAGCGAGCCCCACCGGTCCGAAGATCCGGCGCCAGGATGACTGTGCGTCCTTGAGTACGAATGCGATGAAGGAGACGGTGATCCCCAGAGGGACGAGCAAGGCGCCCCGGGCAGGGAAGTCCTCGAAATGCTGCAGGCCACCACTGAGCATGCCGATACCGAACGAGAGCAGCAGTGACGCCCCGATGACGAGGATGGCGCGGGGCAGGGCGGGCCGGTCGGCGGCGAGCAGGAACTCGTTGACCACCGTCGCGACCAGGAACACCAGGACGCCGATGACGGCGATCTTCGTGTAGCGGGCTGGATCCAGCGGATGGTGCACCACGGCTCCGCTGATGAGGCCCGCCCCGACGAAGTACAGCACGTACCCGATGTAGCGACCCGCGAGCGGGGCCGGCCTACGGGCGCGGTGGCGCTTGCGAGCGCGACGGGCGGCGGCTCGGCCGCCACCGGAGGGCGGCTGGGGTTGCGCGGGCCGTACGGGGCGGTCGGTGACAAGGGACAAGGCGCAGGCCTTTCGTCGGCTCAGAGGTTTTCGGGAACGGCGAACGGCTGATGAGCAGGGGTATCCGCAGTACCGCATGCACGCCCATGACTGACGGCGCGACAGGTCGCCGCGAGAGTCGGCAGGTCGCGCAAAGTTCTTACGAAACAGGCGCAAGGCGCAGATGGGGACACGGGTGTGCAGTGCAGAGCCCGGCAGGAGCAATCGGCCTCGTCGGCCTAAATGCGCAACACGGCTGTCGCGCCTGGAGATCTTGTCTCTGGAGTGGCGGTGACAGCACGCATGCCGGACTGCGGCGACACGTGGCAGTGGTCGACCGCTGGTGAGGTGCCGGGAGGCGGTAGGGGGAGCGCGTCGTCCGGCTGCCCGGGCGCACAGCTGGGAGCGGAGTCCTCGGACGCGCTGCCTTCACGGTGGGGCTGAGCGTGCTCGGCTGAGAAGTCCGCGCCGGGAGCGGGAAGTGATGCGGTAACGCCCGCTTCGAGGTGCCCGGCAGAACTCTCACCATGCAGTCCGTGCGCGAAAAGCAGGCCCAACAGCAGCATCACAAGCCACGCGAGACGGGTCAGCTGCGGAGCCCGCCTACGGGCGCGCGGCAAGGCTGTGGCCGTCCGGTCCGTGAGCACGGCGTGATCATAGCCAGTCGGATGAGTTCTGGCGTCTCCTGATCTCGAAATCGTCGGTGCCCGGCGCTGCTGGCTGCACGAGTCCGTCCCTCAGAGCCCGGACCGCACGCCGGGCACCGCGTGGTGCAGGGTCCACCCACCATCTCGGTGAAGGTCAGACGCGCCCGCCGCACCCTGGCCCGGGGAGCCTCCCGCTCCCCGGGCCAGGGTGCGGCCCAGGAAGGTGACTGCGGTGCGGCTGGAATCGACCGACCACATCGCGCCTGCGAGGCAGTCTCCCATGACCCTTCGAACAACGAGGGCAGCGCAGCCGTGGCATGCGAAGGCATCCCAGATCGCCGGACCATGCCTCCGCATCGACCCCGCAGCCGCTGGCCCAAAATCTGGGCATTCCGCATACGACGCGGTGACCACTTATAGGCCGCTGGCCCCGATTACCGGGGCTGGCGCTCACGGCAGTGGCAGGGAGGCTACTGTTGTTCCGATCCAGGCAGTACCACGATGCCCTTGCGGCCGAGTCGCTTCTTCAGCGTGAGGTTCTCGGCGTAGAGATTCGCTGTCACCGTGGCGAGGGCGTCGAGTTTGCCTTGGACCTCGGATGCCTGCTGCCGTGCCTCGCGAAGTTGCTTCCGGAGCTTAGCGATGGTGTCGTCGCGCTGGACCTCGCCGGGCGTGCGCAGGACGGGACGGGCGACCTGTGCGTCCCATTCGGCGAGGATGTCCTCGGCGCGATGGACGGTCGCGTGGCTGACCTGGGCTTCACGTGCGAGGTTCTCCTTGGTCAGGGCGCCGTCGGTGTGCAGGGGCTCTCCGGCCAGCAGCCGGGCCATGGCCGCTCGCAGCTTCTGGGCGGATGCGGCGGATACCGGCATCAGGCGGTGCCTTCCTCTTCAAGTGCGCGGGTGATGCGCTGGACTTCGGCGAGGCGGACGAGGACCGCCTCCCGGTTCGGCGGCGATAGCCGCGGGTTCTTGGCCCGCGCGGTCAGGTCGTCCTCTTCCGCGACCCAGAAGGGTGCGTGGGTGCGGGTGATGGTCGAGTTGCGGCAGCGGGCCGGCTGGCAGGCGCCGAGCAGCGGTGCCAGTCCACGCTGGTCTTCCTGCAGTTCGCCCTGGCACTCGGCCTGCGGGGCGTCGAACATGCAGTGGTTGATGGTGCCCAGGTGCAGGTTGGGGAATTCGGCGGCGAGCAGGGTCTCTTCGACCCGCTGGTCGGCGATCTGTGCCCTCAGCTGCGGGTTGTTGTCGAGGGTGTCGATGACCTTGTCGAGGCCGGCATGGAGGCGGGCGGCGCCGGGTCCGACCGCCACGCGTTCGCCCTGGCGGCGGCCGCGGAGCAGGTCCACGAGTTTGCGGGCGGCGGCCTGCTGCAGTTCGGTGTCGAACTCCTTGGCCCAGCTGGCGTCCATCTGCGCGTATGCCTGCGTGGTGCGGTTGGCCAGCGCACGGCGGGCGGCGTGCTTGAGCTGGAGGCCGAGCGCGATCTCGGAGTCCGGTTCGCGTCCGGCGAGCTGCGCCATGGTCTTGCGGAACATGTGGGAGCGGACGTGCGCGGTCGGGATCTTGGCCAACCCGTGCCGGTGGGCGACGGTATTGATGCCGTTGATGAAGAAGTCGATCTCGGCATCGGAATGGATGCCGGGCTCGGTATGGGTCTGTTTGCCGGTGGGCGGGCGCAGGGTGGCGAACAGGTGGGTGGGGTGCCAGGACAGCTGCTCGAGGACCGCGAGTGCTTCGGCGACCGGCTCGATGATCCACCAGTAGAGTTCCGGGCGCGTGGGGTCCAGCTTGGTCTTGCGGGAGCGTACGGCCGGGGAGCCGAAGTAGGTCCGCACGGCGTCGCGCTGGATCTCTTGGACCTCCGAGTCACGCATCAGGGAAAAGGCGGTGACGAATACGTAGATCGCGGCTCTTAGAAGCCATCTCATTTGGCGAGTCTGCGGTAGCAGATGAGGGTGCAGGCGATGCTGGTGAAGGCGAGGAAGTGGTCGGCCTTGCGTTCGTAGCGTCGGTGTA
>BNBH01000044.1 GCA_014655195.1 Streptomyces cellulosae
AACGGCTACCGCATCGAACTCGGCGAGATCGAAGCCAAACTCACCACCCACCCCAACGTCAAAGACACCGTCGTCACCACCACCGACAACCACCTCACCGCATACCTGGTCCCGGAGCTCTCCCCCGACGCAGACGGCAAAGGCGACGTTGAGCGCGTCAGCGAATGGGCAAACGTCTTCAACGCCATGCGCTCCGAAGTTGGCGTGATCGGGGACGACTTCGACACAACGGGGTGGATCAGCACGTACACCGGCACTCCCATCCCGGACGAGGCGATGCGCCTCTGGGTCGACGAGACCGTGCGCCGCATCACGGAATGCTCGCCGGCACACGTCCTGGAGATCGGCTGCGGCACGGGCCTGCTCGCGACGCGTATCGCCCCGAGGGCGCATTACACCGGTATCGACGTCTCCACCGAAACACTCGCTACCCTTCAGGCCTTCTTCGACGCCCGCCCGGAATACGCGGGCCGGGTACGCCTGCTGCACCGGGACGCCCGCGACCTCACGGATGTCGGGGACGCCAGTGTCGACTGCGTCGTCGCGAACTCCGTCTCCCAGTACTTCCCGAGCGGCGCATACCTGATGGACGTACTCCGCGAAGCCGCTCGGGTGCTGTCCGATGGCGGCACCCTGTTCGTCGGCGATGTCCGCGACCTGCGTCTGCTGCGCGCCTTCCACACCTCGGTGGAGCTGTTCCAGGCGTCCGCCACGGACCCGGTGGAGGATGTCACGGTCCGGGTCGCTGAGCGGAGCCGGCAGGAACGCGAGCTGGCCATATCGCCCGACCTCTTTCGCGGATTGCGGGGACTCGGGTTCGGCTTGGTGAGCGTGCTGCCCAAGGCCGGAGACCCCGCTACGGAAATGGCGGATTACCGGTACGACGTGATCCTGCGCAAGTCTCCCGCCATGGCCCAGGCTGCAACACCAGGGAGCATCATGGAACTGGACTGGCAGCCCGTGGCCGCCACGAGGGACCTGCGCACGGTCCTCCAGGAAGCCGACGCTCATGAAACCACCGCCGTAGTCCTGCGTGGTGTACCGAATCCGCGTCTCGGCCGGGACCTTCAAGCCGTCAGTCTCCTGGAGAGCTGCTCGGCGCGGACCGCCGGAGAAGTGGCGGAGAGCGAATCGGCGGTCGACGGGTTCCGTACGGACGACCTCCGCGCCCTGGCCCACGACACGGGGTGGCTGATCGAAGCCCGAGTGGCCGAGACGCCGGGCGAGGCCGACATCGTGTTCTACCGGGGTGGTATGCCTGCCCCTCTGATCGAGGAGTGCTCCGCCAGGGATCTGGACGGCGGGGTGACCGACCTGGTGAACCGGCCGGCTTCACCGGAGCTCGCCTCGCGGCTGGTCGAATCGGTTCGGGAGCACCTGGCCGGGACGCTGCCCTCGTACATGCTGCCGGAGCGGTATGTCCTGCTCGAGTTCCTGCCCCTATCGGCGAACGGGAAAGTCGACCGCACCCGGCTTCCGAAACCGAACGTCGAGGGCACGGCTGTGCAGGCCGAGGAAGGGGCCGGTCCGCGCAACCTGCGTGAGGAACGCCTGGCCGCTGTCTGGTGCGACGTGCTCGGCGGTCAGACCGTCGGCATCCACACCGACTTCTTCCAAGCCGGCGGTGACAGCCTGCTGGCGGTCCGGACCGCGGCGGCGGCTGCCTCGAACGGGCTGCCGCTGACGGCCAGCGACATCTTCGCGCACCCGACCATCGCCGCTCAGGCCGCGATCCTGGCCACGCGCGACCCCGCGGCAGAAGGGCAGGAGACAGCGCTCCTCCGGCTCGTGGCCGATCCAGCGGCCCGCTTCGAGCCGTTCGGGCTGACGGATCTGCAGCAGGCCTATCTGCTGGGCCGCGGGGGATTCTTCGCCCTGGGCAACGTACCGGCCGCCTTCTACGCCGAGATCGACGCCGTCTCACTGGACGTGGACCGGCTGGAGCGGGCCTGGAACACGGTCGTGGCACGGCACGACATGCTGCGTACCGTCTTCACCGACGACGGCCGCCAGCAAGCCCTGGCCGACGTACCCATCTACCGATTCGCCCGCCACGATGTCCGCAACACCCAGAACACCGAGCGGGAAGCACACCTGACCGCCCTCCGCGAGGAGATCGCCGGCCGGGTCCGCGAACCGGCACAATGGCCCCTCTTCGAGATCGCCACGACCCGCCTGGACGACGAACACACCCGAATCCACATCGCGATCGACCTCCTCATCGCCGATGGAGCCACGCTCGGCCGGATCGTCCACGAGTGGAGCGCCTTTCACCACAATCCCGGTGTTGAAATGGCGTGTCCCGCCATCACGTTCCGGGACTATGTGCGGGCGTTGGAGGATGTGGAGGAGACGGAGGCCTTCGCACGGGCGCGTGACTACTGGCTGACCCGACTCCCCGAGCTCCCCCCTGCCCCCGAACTGCCACTGCGTACCGCACCCGAGACACTCCCAGCAGCCCGCTTCACCTCACGCTCCCTCGCCCTCACCCCCGAACAGTGGACCAGCCTGCGCCAACGCGCCCTGCGCAACGGCTTGACCCCCTCCATGGTGCTGTGCTGGGCCTACGCCGCCACCCTGCGCACCTGGTCCGCCAACGACACCTTCACCCTCAACGTCACCGTCAACGAACGCCTCCCCCTCCACCCCGACATCGACCACGTCATCGGCGAGTTCACCTCGGTTACTCTGCTCGCGGCGGAGTTCGACGCGAAGACGTCCGTACGCGATCAGGCCCGGGCCCTGCAGGACCGGTTCTGGGCGGACTTCGAGCACCAGGCCTTCAACGGCGTCCAGGTGCTCCGAGAGCTCGCCCGTACAGATGCGCCTGCCCGGGCGACGATGCCCGTCGTGTTCACGAGTGCTCTGGGCGACGGCGAGGCGAGCCTCGGCCGGGCGGCCGAGGAGTTCGGCGAGCTCGCGTACGCCCTCACTCAGACCCCTCAGGTCTTCCTGGACTGCCAGGTGTTCGAGCTGGGCGGGAGGCTGCGGGTGAACTGGGCGGTGGTCGAAGAACTGTTCCCGCCTGGACTGATCGACGCTGCGTTCGCCGCATTCGGAGCACTGCTGGGACGGCTGGCCGACGAGGACGGCGTGTGGGACGCGACCACGCCGGTGCTGGCGAGGCCTGATGACCTGGCCGCTCGAGAGCAGGCCAATGCCACCACGGCAGTGCTGCCGCACGGCCTGCTGCACGAACTGGGCGGATCGCTGCGCGCCCGCGGCCTGCGTCCGGCCGTGATCGCGCCGGACCGGGTGGTCGGATACGCCGAGCTGGACCAGCGCGCCGCGCGGATCGCACGCCGGCTCCGAGACCTGGGCGCGTGTCCCAACACCCTGGTCGGCGTGGTGATGCACAAGGGCTGGCAGCAGCCCGTGGCCTCACTCGGCGTCCTCCAGTCCGGCGCCGCCTATCTCCCTGTCGACGCCACATGGCCGATCGAGCGGGTGCATCACATCCTCGATCGGGGACGGTGTCGCATCGTGCTCACCCAGACCGAGCTGCGCGACACCCTCGCCTGGCCGGCGGACATCACCGTGCTCGCCGTGGACGACGACACGACATGGGTCGACATGAACGACGCACCGGTGGAACCGGTCGTCCGACCGCACGACCTCGCCTACGTCATCTTCACCTCGGGATCCACCGGCGAACCCAAGGGCGTCATGATCGACCACCGCGGCGCGGCCAACACCGTCGCCGACATCAACAACCGCTTCCAGATCACCGCTGCGGACCGCGTAGTGGGCCTGTCCTCGCTGAGCTTCGACCTGTCCGTCTGGGACATCTTCGGAATGCTCGCGGCAGGCGGGACGCTCGTCCTGCCGGGGCCCGAGGCGCACCGTGACCCAGCCGCATGGCTGGATCTACTGCGCACCCACCACGTGACCGTGTGGAACACGGTTCCGGCTCTGATGGAGATGCTCGCCGAGCACGTCGGTGCGCGCGGGGAAGCCCTGCAGAGCCTGCGGCTGGTGATGATGAGTGGGGACTGGATCCCCCTGTCCTTGCCCGACAGGATCCGCACCATCGCCCCCGACGCCGAACTGATCAGCCTGGGCGGCGCAACAGAGGCGTCGATCTGGTCGATCTACCACCCGATCGGCGAGCTGGACCCCACCTGGCCCAGCATCCCCTACGGCCGCCCTCTGGCCAACCAGACCTTCCACATCCTCGACAACAACCTCCAGCCCGTCCCCACCTGGGTCCCCGGCGAACTCTTCATCGGCGGCGCCGGCGTCGCACACGGCTACTGGAACGACCCCACCAGAACCGCAGAACGCTTCCTCACCCACCTGGCCACCGGAGAACGCCTCTACCGCACAGGCGACCTCGGCCGCTACCACCCCGACGGCACCATCGAATTCCTCGGCCGCAACGACCACCAAGTCAAGATCAACGGCTACCGCATCGAACTCGGCGAGATCGAAGCCAAACTCACCACCCACCCCAACGTCAAAGACACCGTCGTCACCACCACCGACAACCACCTCACCGCATACGTCACGCGCGCCGAATCCGCCCCGGACGATCCGGACCAGCTCGTGGGGTCTCTTCGGGCGGCTCTCGCCGTAGCGCTCCCGGACTACATGATTCCCCGCAACTTCGTACTCCTCGACACTCTGCCCCTGTCGGCCAACGGCAAGGTCGACCGCGGAGCCCTGCCTGCTCCTCTCCCGCAGCCGACCGGAGGTAGCCCGTCGCGCGGCGACGCCGACCCGGTCGGCGCCCAGGGCTCGGAGCCACGCAACGACATGGAGCGGCGACTGCGGGACATCTGGAAGGAGGTACTCGGTCTCGAAGCCGTCAGCGTCCATGATGACTTCGGACAGCTCGGCGGCGACTCTCTGCTCGCCCTTCGGGTAATCAGCCGGGCGGCCGAGGCGGGGCTGGAACTCACTCCGCGGCAGTTCTTCGAGCACCCGACGATCGCCGGGCTGGCCGGGGTGGCCACACTCGCGGTGCCTCGCCCGGCCGAAGAACAACCGACCGAGGTCATCGGCGACGTACCACTGCTGCCGGCGCAGGCCATGCTGCTCGCCGGGCTGGACGCCACGGTGGCCCGCCATCACAACTACGCCCTGTTCTTCGAACTCGACGAGCCGCTGAACAAGGTGGCGCTGCGCGTCGCTCTGCGGACCCTCATCAGCCGACACGACTCCCTTCGTACAGGATTCGTCCACGGCCCGAAGGGCTGGCGGCAGCACGTGGCGACGGTGGACGAGGTGTCCGTCGTTCCCATGGAGTGGCTCGACCTCGGCGACATGCCCGCCGAGGAGCAGGGACGCACCATCGAGGAGCTCGCCGAGCAGGCGCAACGCAGCTTCGACCTCGCTGAACCGCCCCTTCTGCGCGTGCTGTACTTCGATCGGGGCCGGGACAGGAAGCCGGAGCTCCTCCTGGTCGCCCACTGGCTAGTCGTGGACAACTTCTCCCTGCGGATCGTTCTGGGCGATCTGCTCGCCGCGCACGCACAGATCGCGGAGTACGGACATGCGGAGCTGCCCGCGCCCGGCACGCCCGCCGCGGTGTGGGCCGAACAGGTGGCACGACAGACGGAGCAGACGAGGGTGACGTCTCAGCCACCGTTCGAGCGTGCGCGCCACGGTACGGCCCGTGACGCCGTGACGCTCGTGGAGGTACTCGACTCCCGGGCGACCGACCGGTTGCGTGAGCAGACCAACTCCTCCGTGGTTCTGGGAGACGTGATTCTCGCGGCCCTGGCTCGGGCCGCCCGCGCCACCGGTCTCGGTGAGTCGATCCGCGTCGACGTGGATGGACATGGGCGTGGCGCAGTGCTGCCCGGTGTGGCCAGTCCCATCGACCTGTCGCGCACGGTCGGCAGGCTCTCGGTCCGCAACCAGCTGGAGGTGCCCGCCCTGCAGGACCCTGTACGAGCTGCCAAGACCGTCGCCGCTGTGCGTGCCGCCCTTCCCAACGGTGGCCTCGACGACGCGGTCACTGCGTACGGCACCACGGCCGTAGCGGACGGGCTGTCCGCCCCCGCCCCGGAATTCGCTTTCAACTACCTTGGCACGGTCGATGAGTTGTACGCGATCACCGGTCTGCGTCCGTCCGGGCACCGGCCGGGCCCCTTGGTCCACCCGGAGACACCCCTTCGGCACAGGTTCGAGCTGCTGTGCGGGACGGTCGAGGGAGAGCTGCTGATCGGGCTGACGTGCCCAGGGATCGATCAGCCCGAGGCCGAGCACCTGCTGAAGAACTTCATGGCCGAGCTGCGAGGCGTGGAGGCAGCGGTAGAGCGACCTGCTGCCGCCAACGGGCGGGACACCCGAGGGGCTGCACTGGCCGATACGTTCAGGCGCTGGTTGTCGCCGGCCGCCGCTGACTGATCAACGACCACACACGGGGTGGTGTCTGTCCGTGCGCACCGGCACGGACAGACACCACCCCGCTTCGCTGCTCGTAGGACCGGTACGATGCAGTCGAATCCGTCGGAGGGCAGCGTGTGGGGTCTGGGATCACTCGAAGCCGAGGTGATGGAGCGGATCTGGTCCGCTGATCATCCGCTTCCCGTGCGTGAAGTGGTCGACGTCATGAACGCCGGCCGCAGTACACCGCTGGCGTACACGACGGTCATGTCCACCATGGCCAAGCTCCACCGCAAGGGCTGGCTCGATCGCATCCGCTCCGGGAAGCAGTACCTCTACGAGCCTCGTGAGAGCCGCGAGGCGTGCACGGCCCGGCTCATGGCGGACGTCCTGACCGACGGCGGCGACCCGGAGGCTGTGATGCTGCACTTCGTCGAGCGAGTGACCTCCACCGGTTCGCCCGCTCTCCTGAGCGCTGTACGCCGAGCCCTGGGTCATGACGGATGACGGCCACTCTCCTGCTGGGCTTATATCTGGTGGTTGCGGCGGTGCCTGTGCCGCTGATGCTGCGACGTGCCCGTTGGGCCGTGCGCGCACCGCGGATCGCCATCGTCGTCTGGCTCGGATTGATCATCTCCTCGTTGGGCGGAGCGGTCCTACTCGGTTGTGAGGTGACCGAGGGCGTCTTCGGCAGCGGCCTGTGGACGTGCTGCCGGGAGCTTCTGGATACGGCCGTATTCACCAAGGCCGAGGTGGCCACCGCCGGGGTGACAGTGCTCCTGATGTTCGGTTTGCCGGCCCGGGTCCTCGCCGTCCTCCTGTGGGATGTGCTCAGCCTGCGCCGTCGCCAACTGCGCCTCGTCGAGGCCCTGGACATGCTCGGCCGGCCGGTGCGAGCATTGGGCGGAGGAGCTCTGGTGATCGACCATGAGTGTCCGGCGGCCTATTGCGTGGCAGCGCGAGGAGGGCGGGTCGTTCTCACCGCAGCGGCGCTCAGGGCGCTTCCGCAGGCCGAGCTGTCAGCCGTAGTCGCACACGAGAGGGCCCATCTGGAGGGCCGCCACTACCTCTTGACGACAGCTGCTGCATCCTTCGGCCGGGCGCTTCCTCGCATTCCTTTGTTCACCTCGGCAGGCCCTGCGGTGGCGCGGCTTGCAGAGATGGCGGCCGACGACGCGGCGGCCCGTGGCGTACGGAGCGAAGTTGTGGCGCGAGGGCTGGCCCTTCTCGTCGAGGCGGGAGCAGGGCACCGGAACGCTCTCAGCACTTCGGTTCTCCAGGTGTCTGCGGATCATGTGGCCGAACGCATCAATCGGCTTCTGGACATGCGTCGCCGCGCAGAGGAGAGGCGGTCGGTCGTCAGCGGAGCGACTTGTCTTGTCGGACTTGTCGTCCTTCCCGCTCTCGTCATCGTCACCACGGCCGGGTTCTGGTGCTGAACCGCTGACGCGAGCCTGGGGGCCGGCACCAACGGTGCCGGCCCCCAGGCTCACAACTGACTCACCGCATGGCATGCTGCGTCGGCGAGACGTCATCGGCGGAGTTGGGGGCGGCTTCATCCTCGCCAGAGGACGGGCCGTGGCTGAAGCCGATCCTTTCGTGGATGCGCCGCAACGGCGCGGGGGCCCACCAGTTGGCCCGTCCGGCCAGCCGCATGAAGGCCGGCACGAGCAGCCCCCGGATGACCAGGGCGTCCATGAGGATGGCGAGTGCCGTGCCGAGGCCGAGCATCTTGACGTGGGTGACACCGGCGCTGACAAGGGCGAGGAAGAAGATCGCCAGAAGACCTGCCGCCGCTGTCACGATCCGTCCTGTGCTCTCCAGTCCTGCCGCGACGGCGGCGCGGTTGTCTCCGGTGCGGTCGTACTCTTCCTTGATCCGCGACAGCAGGAAGACCTCATAGTCCATGGACAGGCCGAAAATGATGCAGAACATCAGGATCGGCATGGTCACGTCGATACGGCCCGTGACGGTGAAATCGCCGACCAGCCACTGCAGATGACCGTCCTGGAAGACGAACACCATCGCCCCGTAGGTAGCCGTCAGGCTCAGCAGGTTCAGCAGAATCGCCTTGACCGGCATGACGACGCTGCCGGTGAACAGGAACAGCAGGACGAACGTCAGCACCGCGATGATCAGAGCGGCGTACGGCAGAGCGGACCACAGGCTGTCCAGCGTGTCCGCGTAGGTCGCGGCAGGTCCGGCCACGAGTGCCTCGGTGCCCTGCGGCGGACCGGTCGCCCGCACGTCGGAGACGAGGTCTTGGCCGGCCTCCGAGTAGGCCTCGACTCCCGTGGCAAGGGAGAGCCAGGCGCCGTTGGAGTCGGTGAAGAGGGACCCCGCGCCCGCGGCGGGCGGCGCGATGCGGGCGCCGTCGCGGAAGCTTCCAGTGGCCGTGTCCACGCGGTCGATGCCCGACACCTTGGACAGTGACTCGGCGTACGAGGTCAAGGCTGCGTCGTCCGGCCTGCGGTCGGGCAGGACGACCTTGAGCTCCTGCCCGGCGAAGGACGGGAAGTCGGTGCGCGTGGCGGCACCCACCTGTGCCGCGGCCATGTCCTTGGGCAGCGCCCTGTCGTCAGGCAGGCCGAATGAGGCTTTGGTGAAGGGCATCACGACGACGGCCAGGGCGATGAGGACCAGGGTGAGCACCGGCACCGGGCGTCGCATGACGGCCATGGCGAGTCGGTGCCAGAACCCGTCCTCCGGGCGGCTGGGCTGCTTGCCGGAGCCGCCTCGGCGCAGCTTGGCGAGCACGTCGAACTTGTCGATCCGCGGACCGAGGGCGGCCAGCAGTGCCGGCAGGAGAACGATCGCTCCCAGCGTCGCGAAGAACACCACCGCGATGCCCGCATAGGCGAACGACCGCAGGAAGTAGAGGGGGAAGACCAGCAGTGCCGACAGCGACAACAGCACCGTGAGCGCCGAGAAGACGACGGTACGGCCCGCCGTACGCAGCGAGATTCGCAGGGCCGCGGCGGTGTCATGCCCCTTGCGCAGCTCCTCGCGGTACCGACTGACGATGAACAGCGAATAGTCGATGGCCAGGCCGAGCCCCAGTGCCGTGGAGAGGTTGATGGCGAAGATCGATACCCCGGTCACTTCGTTGAGCAGCCGGAGCACCGCCAGCGAGCCGACCACCGACACGCCTGCCACCGCGAGCGGAAGCAGCGCGGCGACGCCGGAGCCGAAGACGAGCACCAGCAGCAGGATCGTGACGGGCACCGCGATACCCTCGGCCCGGGTCAGGTCGCTCGTGATGCGCTCGGAGCCCTGCCGGTTGAACTCAGCGTGTCCGCCCGACTTGACCTCGAGCACGCCCTGATCTCCCGTGACGAGCGGGGCGACACTCTTGGCCGTCTTGAGGACCTCGTCGTCGTCTCCGTCGAGGCGAGCGAGGATGAGAGCCGAGCGCCCGTCCTTCGAGCGGAGATCGGCCGCGCGGTCGGAGGTCCAGTACGAGGTGACCTCGACGACGCCCTTCTGCTCGGCGAGCTTCTCGGTAAGCGCTTGGCCGTCGGCGACGGCATCGCCTGAGTCCACCTGCCCTGGCGCGCGGGCCAGCAGGACGAAGTTGGGGTCACCGGTGTCGAAGCGGTCCCGAAGGACCTCGACGGCGACGGACGACTCCGCGTCCGGGTCCTCGAAGCCGCCGGCGGAGAGGACCTTCATGGCCGGAGAGGCGATGGCCCCGGCGATGGCGAATCCCAGGACGGCGATGACGAGGACGAATCGGCGTCGTCGCAGTGCAAGCGACGCCAGTCGGGCAAGCATGGGTCCCCCTGAGGGCGGAGAGAAACATTCTCATGGTTGGCAAGATACTCCGAGTATGGAATATCCTCGTGGTTATGACTGTCAAGGGAAGACGCCAGGAGTACGTGGAGGCGACCCGGGCCGCACTGCTGGATTCGGCCCTGCGGCTGTTCACCGAGAAGGGCTTCGCCCAGACCTCACTGGATGAGGTAGCCACTGCGGCACGACTGACGAAGGGCGCCCTCTATCACCACTTCGCCAGCAAGCGGGCGCTGTTCGAGGAGGTCCTGGCGACGGTCAACGACCGGATCGCCGAGACGGTCATGGGAGCCGGCGCCGGCGAGGGCGGGCCCTGGGCGCGCCTCATGCGTGGGTTGGACGCCTACCTCGATGCCTGCCTGGACCTCGAGTACCAGCGCATCTGCCTGCAGCAGGCACCGGTCGTGCTGGGCTGGGAGCGCTGCCGTGAGCTGGAGGCCCGCATGATGGGCTTGCTGGACGCCATGCTGCGGGAACTCGCTGCGTCCGGGCAGACACGGCTTCAACCGAGCCCATTGCTGACGCGCGTGCTCTTCCGGATGCTCAGCGAAGCGGCCATGGTCATCGGCGAGTCCGCGGACCCCAAAGCCACGCGCAGCGAGGTCGGCGTTCTCGTACGCGAGTTGCTGCAATCCGTGCATAAGGGAAACGCCGACGTCATAGCCTCACGCTGAGGCTATCGAAACGGCTCCACCAACGAGTGGTTACTCGTCGAGCCCGCCCGCTCACAGCAGGCGTCTGGGCCAGAAGAGCCAGTCCCGACTGGGGTGCCCCCTCTGGCCCCGACACTCACATTTATGCCACGAGATCCAGCCGTTGATGCCAGCGAACCCTGCCTTGCTCCGGTGTGGTGTAGCCGATGGGCGAGTGGATCCGCTGTCCACCAGGGCGAGGGTCTGGATGCCGCCGTTGACGTTGGTCGCGGTGGTGAGGGCCCTGAACGGTGTGCCACGTCAGCCGCAGATCAAGCTAGTGCTTGCTGCCGAGAAAGCGACCTCTCAGTCTTCGCCGACCACAGCCAAGTCGTCCCCCAGAGCGGCAGCGATCTGTCCAGCGCGGGAGTGGTCCTCCAGCCGCCGTGTCAGGTAGGCACAGCCGTGGCCGTGGCGCAGGGACCACCATGCGGCCGAGCCCCCGATTCCTCCCTTGGCGATCTTGCCGCGGTCGCGGATGAAGCCGAGCGTCCACGTCAGCCGGGTACCGAAAACTTCGTCGTACCCGGTGACCTGGGGGGTGAGCAGTTCGGTGTGCAGGTCGGGGCCCAGTAGGGCGCGCAGCTTCCCGTCCTGGTCGGTGAGGGTGGAGAAGAACGCGGCCATGGCCGAAGCGGTGGTGTGCAGGTTGACCGCACCGAAGACCGACTGCCGCCAGGCGCGAGAGTTCACCCGTCCCGGGTCCAGCGCTCCGACGGGTATGCGCAGCCACGGCTCCGCGTGGAGTTGCTGCGGCCAGTCGGGCCGGCCGTATTCGAGGTCGGCCACCCGATCCAGGTGCTCCGTCGGCACCCCGAACCAGGCATCCAGTCCCAGTGTCGGCCGCACCACCTGGTTGAACATCTCCCCCAGCGTCGTCCCCGCCGCGGCTCGCAGGATGCCGTCGACCAGATGGCCGTAGGTCAGGGCGTGCTCCCCCAGGGAGGCACCTGGCACGTACTCCGCCTCCGCCCGCTCGAGACTCGCCCGCAGCCGGTCATCGTCGAGCAGGTCGATCCCGGCCGCCTCAGCCGGAAAACGCGGCTGGCCCGCCCGATGCGTAAGGACTTGGCGGAGCGTGGTGTCACGCTTTCCGCCGCACCCATACCCCTTCCAATGCGCGGCCAGGGGCTCGTCCAGCGTGAGCGCCCCGTCCCTCACTGCCACCAGAGCGGCCAGTGTCACGAACGTTTTTGACAGCGAATAGGGCTGGACCAGCGTGTCCCCCTCCCACGGGTGCCGCCGGTCTGCATCGGCCCACCCCCCGGACAGCCGCACGACCTCGGCGCCGTCCCGCCACACCGACACCCCCGCGCCGCTCTCCGCGCCCTCCCCGACCAGCCGCTCGAAGACCTCTCGCACCGCCTCGTAGCCCGCCGTCGCGAATCCGCGAACCGTCACCGGGACCACCGTCCCAACAACCGGAACATCCCGTTTCCACCTTCCGCATCAGGCGCTCGTCATCACCGATCGGTAACATACCCAGGGAGGGTATGCAAGGATAGTGGATCGCAGGTCCAACATCCGATGTGCGAGCAGCGCCGCGATCAGACCCTCCGATACTCGCGGAGGCGACATGAGTACAGCAGCCTGGTCCAATTCGCAGCGGTGCGTACGGAGTTGAGGTGGTCGTGGCGCTCGCACAACGCGCGGACCAGCTCACCGGGCACGGACGGGCGGTCGCCGACGACGGCCGCCAGCTCCATGGCGGCCAGATACGGGCCACCAGGCTCGCGCAATACAACGTGCATCTCGGGCGAGCTGACAGCCAGCGGGTTGCCTCGGCGAGGACGACGGCTCCCGGATCTCGTCGCCCTCGACCGCTGGCCCGGTCTCAACGGAACGACCACTCGCCGTCCGAGGCTGGGACAGCGAATGGCCCGATGATCGTCATCCTTACTGGGTCGGGTCGCAGGTGGAAACCATGCCGACTGTTCGTGCCACACGGAGACCTGTGCCAGTGCACCGCCGCACGCTGACCCACGGCACCGAAACAGGTCACACCAGCCGGAGGACAGGTCGACTGTCGGGTACCCCGAGTAGCTGGCGCACGCGCGCCGGATGCCAGGCGAGTTCCTCAGCAAGGATCGGAATGGTCAGGCCCTTCTCCCTCTCGGCCAGCTCGTAGGCCTGGGTGAGGAGCACAGGCTGCTCACCGGGGAAGCCGTCGACAGGCTCGGCGGCGAATCCCGGCTGGTCCTCGAGCGTGCGCAGCCGTTGGTAACCCCGGCTAGAGGTTGTCCCGTAACCGGTGGGGCGGTTGGTGCGTTGGCTGGGCATGGGTGGGGTGATCTCAGCGGATGATCCGAAGTGGATCGAGCCGTTCTCCGGGCTGACCGAGTCGCAGTTCATCAGGCTGGTGGCGTTGGTGCGGCGTCGCGGTGGTGACGTTCAGCGCGGCCGTCCGTGGCGGCTGCCGCTGGAGGACCGGGTGTTGCTGGTGGCGACGTACTGGCGCACGAACCTGACGTTGCGGCAGGTGGCGCCGTTGTTCGGGGTATCGAAGTCTGCGGCCGACCGGATCCTCGATCACCTGGCGCCCTTGCTGGCCATCTCGCCGGCCCGCCGGCCGCGCAAGGACACCGTCTACATCGTGGACGGGACCCTGGTGCCCACCCGCGACCGCAGTATCGCCGCGTCCAGCAAGAACTATCGCTACTCGACCAACCTTCAGGTCGTGATCGACGCCAACAGCCGTCTGGTGGTGGCGATCGGCCTGCCGCTGCCCGGCAGCCGCAACGACTGCCGTGCGTTCACGGAGTCCGGCGTCGACCGGGCCTGCCGCGGCGCACCGATCATCGCCGAAGGCGGCTACCAAGGCACCGGCCTGCTCATCCCGCACCGCAAACGACGAGGTCAGACGCACCTCAGCCCGCAGCAGGAAGCGGAGAATGCTGTCCACCGCCGGGCCCGAGCCCGGGTGGAGCACGCCCTGTCGCGGTTGAAGAACTGGAAGATCCTGCGGGACTGCCGGCTCAAGGGCAACGGCGTGCACCAGGCCATGCTCGGCATCGCCCGGCTCCACAACCTGGCCCTCACCGGATAACTCACGCCGCATACGGGACAACCTCTAGCCGTCGCATCGGAGATCATGCCGAGTTCCCGACAGCGATAGATGAAGGACTTCACACTGATGCCCCAGACTCTGCGTAGTTCGGCGAGCCGTGCCAGATCAAGGCGGTGGGGCAGCAGGGGGGGCGATGCTCGTGGCAGGAGTGAGGAACTCCGCGGCGAAAGCGTCGGCTTCGCGCTCTTGCCGACTGTCACCGGTGGCGTCGCCGTGCAGGACAAGGTGCCCCAATTCGTGGGCGGCGGTGAAGCGGTGCCGGTAGACGTCGTCGGCGCGGTTGGGGGTCAGTACGGCCAGAGGACGAGCGCAGCGGGAGGAAAAGGCATCGACGGTTCGGGCCGCCTCATCGGCGGCGGACGGCGAGACGACCACAATGCCATGGGCTTCCATGCGCCGTACGAGGTGGGTAACGGGGCCGTCCCCGAGGCCCCACTGCCGACGGAGTTCCCGCGCGGCTGCCGCCGGATCCTGCGGCAGGGCCAGGCCAGGATGCACTTCGCCCCCGGTAAATCCGGGGAGGTCAACGGGCGGCAACTGCACCCGTTTCTCCAAGGCGTAGGTCAGTTCCCAGATCTGCTCGGCGAAGGCGAGGGCCCGTTCCCGCTGTGCCTTAGGGGTGCTACGCAGGCTACGGAAGTGGGCCATGGAGGCGTCGAGCCGGTGGCTCGGACGGCCGGCGATGAAGAACGGCATCGGCACGTCGAGAACGTCCGCAAGGCGCGGCAAGAGGTCGGGGCGGGGCTTGGACACTCCCGTCTCGTACTGGCCGACGGCAGCGGGGCTCACCCCCAAGCGTTCGGCGACATCCTTCTTGGTCATCCCAGCCAGACGCCTTGCCTGGGTGAGACGGGCCGGGTCAAAAGCGTCGTAGACGGCCCGCGGCGTGGTGCCGCGCTCCGCCATGCCCGGCAGGAGGGGCTGGTCAGTTCTCATCGTCCTCGTGCGCCAACGGTTCGATCGGTTCCGGCTCGGTCATGGGCGGAACGTCCCGCCCCTGCTCCCCGTCAGGCCGGGCGAACAGCAGCGGGACAGGCCGCTCACCGGAGTCGAAGCTGGCGTGCTGCAAAGTGCTCACCTGCGGCGGAATGACACTGAGCCTACGCCGGGTAGGGGCGGCCGCCAGGGGCAGGGGCTCCGGCGCCGTCACCCACTCCAGCGTGCCCTCCTCGTCGACGAGGGAGACCACGCCCCAATAAGGCTTGAGAAGACCGCGCGGGTTACACGCATACGGCACGAGCACCAGCTGGGTGCCCTCCGGAAGCGACGCCAGCCGGGCACGGACCTCGACCGAGCCAGGTCCGAGGTCGGGGTGTTCGTCGAAGATGCTGGTCTGTGAGGGCCTGGGAGCGAAGGTGAACAACTCCCGGATGAAGGGACCCACGGAGGGCAGCTTCGCGCTGCGGATGGGCGTGTCCTCCGTCGAGAAGCGGAACGGGTACAGCAGGCCCCGACCAACATGCTTCTACGTCCCCGAACTGCCGAGCCACCTGCGTGTACGAGCCCGGCCAACGGGTCCAGCCGTACGGATGGTTGGTGTCGACTCCGCCCTCGTTCTGCGCCGCCCGAGCATTGGCCTGCATATCGACCAAGGCCTGCCTGAGCCGTTCCTGGACAAGCCCTACCTGCTCAGTGCCGAACAGACCAACTGCCCAGGCGGATTCCCCGTTCTTCACGTTCACCGACCTTCCAGTGCTCACACTTCAGGGCATAGATCAGAGTCGCTCCGTTCACTTTAGTTTCCCTTAACCACCTTGGGGTGTGTCCACTAGACGGCTGATCCAGTTTCTGTAGGGGGCAGTTGGCGGCCGGGGTGAGCCGGCCTTCGAAGGCGATCTGGAAGGCGTTCAGGGGTGCCTTCCAGCGCATGGTCCACCGCTTGCGGCCCTTGCCGGTGGGGTCCAGGCTCATCAGCGCCATGTAGACGCACTTGAGGGCCGCGGACTCGTTGGGGAAGTGTCCGCGGGCCCGGACGGCCTTGCGGATGCGGGCGTTGACGGACTCGATCGCGTTCGTCGAGCAGATCACCTTGCGGATCTCGACGTCGAAGGAGAGGAAGGGCACGAACTCGGCCCAGGCGTTCTCCCAGCCGGATGACCGCCGGGTACTTCTTGCCCCAGGCTTCCTGGAACTCCCCGAACCGCTCGGCCGCGGCGGCCTCGTTCGGGGCCGTGTAGACAGGCTTGAGCGCCTTGGCGATCTTGTCCCAGTCCTGGCGGGCCGCGTGCCCGAAGCTGTTCCGCAGCAGGTGAACGACACAGGTCTGGACAATCGTTCGAGGTCAGACCGTCTCCACCGCCTCCGGCAGGCCCTTCAACCCGTCGCAGACCAGCATCAGGACATCGTCGATGCCCCTGTTCTTCAGATCCGTGAAGACGCTCAGCCAGTACTTCGCGCCCTCGCCGCCGTCACCGGCACAGATCCCCAGGATGTCCCGGCGCCCTTCGGCCGTGACCGCCATCACGACGTAGATCGGGCGGTTCGCGACCTGCCCGTCCCGGATCTTGGTTCTGTCGACGATCTTGTGATCCAGCGCGGAGGTTGTCACCGTGCGAGCAAGACGCGTTTGCGAAGGAGATCGAGGCCGGCACGGCCGAACATCTGGCGTTTCAGCATCTTCAGCCGGTTGATGTTGCCTTCAACGGCGCCAGAACTATGTGGCAGGGACAGGCCGTTCTGGACGGCGCCGAAGTCGCGGCGGAGGTTGCGAGCGAAGCCCGCAAGTGGAGCCAGGGTGTCGTGCTCGACGCCGGCGATCCACTCTTCGAGCCGGTCGCCTTGGCGTGCGGTCATCATGACGGCGAACTTCCTGACGTGGCCGGTGAGCCGGTCCAGTTCGGGGTCGCGCTCACGCAGGCGGTTCAGCTTGTCGGCATCGCCGTCGTGGAGGTGTTCGGGATGGGTCATGATCCATGCGGTGACCTCGCGGACCGAGGGAGGCTTGGGGCCGACGGCGGGTGCGTGCCCGCGCCCGGTGCGGTAGCGCCGCAGATGACGCTGGACGGCCAACTCGCCTCCGGGATAGCCGAGTTTTTGGATCTCTCGGTGGAGCTGTGCGGCATTTCTTATGCCTTCGTTCCAGCGTCGGTGCAGGTAGCCGACGTACGGGTCGACGACATGCGCCCGCTGCAGGGTCTTGGCGACGACATCATCAGCGGAGCGGGCGTTGACCAGCTTGCGGACGGTGGCCTGGTGCAGCCCGAGCTTCCGGCCGATCGCCGCCTTCGACATCCCCTGGGCCCACAGCTCGTGGGCGGCGGCATGCTGCTCCCGCAGCCGGGTCACGATCTTCAGCTCCTTCGACGGCTGCACCACCTCGGGCTCCGTTTCCGGGTGGCCGGGGCCGTCTTCCGCTGCGGCAAGCGGTTCTGCCAGGTGGGAGCGGTGGGCGTTGACCGTCTTCTCAACCGCCTGGCCGAGGTTGGCCCACAAGTGATATCGGTCCGCGACCTGCTGGGCCTGGGGCGCCCCGACCCGCGCGCCCTCCCCGTAACCACTGGAGCGGTCCCGGCAGATGACCTTCACCTCGGGATGGCCTTGGAGCCAGGCGGCCAGGTCCTCGCCGTCGCGGCCGTCGTAGAGATGCAGCGGCCGGTGGGTGGCCATGTCGATCAGCACCGTGCCGTAGTGGCGGCCCTTGCGGAAGGCAAAGTCGTCGACACCGAGCACCTCAACCTCGCCGATTTCCGGCTCGGGCAGGGCCCGGACCATCCGCAGCAAGGTGTCCCTGCCCACCGTGATGCCGACCGCGGCCGCCAGGCGGGCCCCTGCCCGGCCGGCCAGCGCCAATCCGATCTGCGTCAACAGCCCGCGAAGCAAAGGGGTATAGCGGCCCTGCGGAGTCGTCAGTCCCGCGATCTGCTCGGCGAACGTCACTGCCGTGCAGGCACAGCGGAAGCGACGTATGTGTAACTCGATCACGACACCGAGACCGCCCACAGCGGCATCGCGCAGCTTGCGTACATATCCGCCGTGCACCCGCGACGAGCTATGACCGCAGTGGCAGGCCCCCGTCGTCGACCGCACGCGTGCCCGCAGTACTACCTCGTCCGGCTGTCGCTCGACCTCCTCGATCAGCAGCGCGGACAGGTACGGAAACAGCTCCAGGAGCACATCACGAGAACACCCGACGCATGATCGCGAACAGTCGGCACAGCCCGCTCAACCGTCCGGATCACAAGATCGTCGACAGAACCCGGATCTTCACGTTGGCGGCGTCCACGAACAGCACCGGGTAGACGCGGTCCAGCGGCCGGTTGGACCACTCCGCCCTGCCGTCCATCACCTTGTCGGTGATCGTGGAGATCGTGGCCTTGGACACGCTCGCGCCGTAGACCTCGGCCAGGTGCGCGGATATCTCGCCGTGGGTGAGCTCCTTCGCGGACAACGACAGCACCATCTCGTCCACGCCGGAGAGGCGCCGCTGCCGCTTCTTGACAATGGCCGGCTCGAACGTGCCCGCCACATCCCGGGGGACCTTCACCTCGACAGGACCGACATCGGTCAGCACCGTCTTCGCCCGCGTCCCGTTGCGGGAGTTGCCGCTGCCCCGGCTCTCGGCGTCATGCTTCTCGTATCCGAGGTGATCGGTGATCTCGCCCTCCAGGGCGGACTCCAGGACCCGCTTGGTCAGCTGCTGGAGCAGCCCGCCCTCCCCGGTCAGCTGCAGACCCTCGCTGCGGGCCCGGTCCACGAGCATCGCGACCAACTGCTCGTCACTCGCCGGCACGACCGCCGTCGGCTCGCTGCCCGGTATCTGCTCGATGGTGGTGTCGCTCGTCTGGCGTCTCCTTGATCATCGGATCCGCCGATCATTGAACACTCCCGACCCAAGGCCACTGGCAGTGAACACCGAACTTCGGGAGCTGACGCCCAGCGCTCGCTGAACGGCACTCTGGGCTGCTCAGCGAGCGCTGCAGTGGCCGTGGGCCACCATCTGGTTCAGTCGAGGCTGACCGTTCGGGCGGAGGTGGCGCCGATCTCCTGGGCGATTTCGCCGACAACGTCCGGCGGGACGGTGTTGTCGACGCTCAGGGCGATGAGCGCCTCACCGCCCGGTACGGAACGCGACACCTGCATGCCGGCGATGTTGATACCGGCTTGGCCGAGGATGCCGCCGACGGTGCCGATGACGCCGGGGCGGTCCGAGTAACGCAGGAAGATCAGGTGGTCGGCAACCGGGAGGTCGATGCCGTGCTTTCCCACGGACACGATCTTCTGGATGTGCCTCATGCCCGCGAGGGTGCCGGAGACCGCGATCTCCTCGCCGTCAGTGAGCGTGCCGCGGACGGTCACCATAGTGCGGTGGTCGGGGGAGGCGGAGTTGGTGGTCAGTCGGACCTCGACGCCGCGCTGCTGCGCGAACAGCGGGGCGTTGACGTAGGAGACGGTCTCTTCGACGATGTCCTCGAAGACGCCCTTGAGGGCGGACAGTTCCAGCACCTTCACGTCGTGCTGGGTGATCTCGCCGTACACCTCGACGTCGAGGCGGACCGCGACCTCACCGGCGAGTGCGGTGAAGATGCGGCCGAGGTTCTCGGCGAGCGGCAGGACGGGGCGGACGTCCTCGGAGATGACGCCGCCCTGGACGTTGACCGCGTCCGGCACCAGCTCACCGGCGAGCGCGAGGCGGACGGAATTGGCGACGGCGATGCCCGCCTTCTCCTGGGCCTCGTCGGTGGAGGCGCCGAGGTGCGGGGTGCACACGACCTGGTCGAACTGGAACAGGGGGGAGTCGGTGCAGGGTTCCGTCGCGTACACGTCGAGGCCGGCGCCGGTGACCCGGCCCTCCTTCAGCGCGGAGAACAGCGCCTCTTCGTCGACGATGCCGCCGCGCGCGGCGTTGATGATGCGGACGGTCGGCTTGACCTTGTACAGCGCCTCGTCGCCGATGAGGCCGAGCGTTTCAGGGGTCTTGGGCAGGTGCACGGTGATGAAGTCCGAGACCTCCAGCAGCTCGTCGAGGGAGAGCAGCTGCGCGCCCATCTGCGCGGCGCGCGCGGGCTGGACGTAGGGGTCGTAGGCGACGATCTTCATGCCGAAGGCCGACATGCGCTGGGCGACTAGGACCCCGATGCGGCCGAGGCCGACGACGCCGAGGGTCTTCTCGCTCAGCTCCACGCCCGTGTACTTGCTGCGCTTCCACTCGCCGTTCTTCAGGGCGGCGTCGGCCTGTGGGATGTTGCGGGCGGTGGCGATGATCAGGCCGCAGGCGAGCTCGGCGGCCGTGACGATGTTCGAGGTGGGTGCGTTCACCACCATCACGCCGGCCTGGGTGGCTGCGGTGACATCGACATTGTCGAGGCCGACGCCGGCGCGGGCGACGACCTTCAGGCGTTTCGCGGCGGCGATGACCTCGGCGTCGACCTTGGTGGCCGAGCGGAGCAGGATCGCGTCGACGTCGGCGATTGCAGGCAGAAGTTCGGAGCGGTCGGCGCCGTTGCAGTGGCGGATCTCGAAGTCGGGGCCCAGGGCTTCGACGGTGGCGGGTGACAGCTGTTCGGCGATGAGTACGACGGGCTTCGGGCTCACAGGAGTTTTCAGTCCTTCATGTCTTCAGGAGGACGCCGGCCCGGAGGCAGAGGTCTCTTGCATGGACCGGCGGAGTGCAGGCAGGGGTGACCGGCCGGAGGGGACGGAAGGAGAATCGGTCCGTCCCCTCCAGCACAGGAGGTCGTGTTATGCGTTCGCGGGCTCTGGCTGCGCCTCGCGCACCGGTTGAGCCAGGCGGCCCGTGCGGTGCAGCCCGTAGAGGGCGGCGGCGCAGGCGAGGCCGAGTGCGACCAGCGCCACCCACGGCAGCGCGGACATCCCCGCGGCCCGTGCGGCGTCCAGCGCGGCACCCGTCAGCAGGTTGCCGAGGGTGATGCCGATGCCGCAGATGGTGTTGTACAGGCCGTAGTGGGTGGCGACGAGGCGGTTGCCGGAGAGGCGGACGATGGTGTCCATCTCGAAGGGGTACGCGATCATCGTGCCGATCGCGAGGAGCAGCGCGGACAGCGCCGGCGGCACGGCCGCGAGCAACCACAGCCCAACCCCACCGTCCGGTACCGGGACCGCAGTGGCCACCAGCAGCGGAACGAACCCCAGCCCCATGGTCAGCAACCCCCAGGTCAGCGCGCGGCCCGGTTCCATGCGGGCCTTGCACCAGGCGGTCACCTTGGTCTGGAAGAGGATGGTGCTCAACCCCGAGACGGCGAACAGCACCGCCACCGCCCCCGTGCCGAACGTCCCGTCGCCACCCAGGCGCCGTACCTCCAGCGGCAGGGCCAGATAGACCTGGAACTGCATGACGTAGAAGCCGATCATGGCAACCGAGAACAGCAGGAACGGCCTGTTGGACACGATGCCCCGCCACTGGGACAGCACGCCCTCCTGGTCCTGTCCACGCTTGGCGTCGTCGCCCCGGCGGGCAGGCAGGGACCGGATCTGGACAATGCTCAGCAGAGCGAAGATCCCGGCCGCGGTAAGGCACGTGACGCGGAAGCTCACACCGGTCAGCAGCATGCCCACCAGCGGGCCAAGCAGGATCCCGGCCTGGTAGAAGACGTTGAACAGCGCGAACGCCTCGACCCGGCGTTCACCCGCGTCCGCCGCCACATAGGCCCGTACCGCCGGATTGAACAGGGCCCCGGCCAGTCCCGTCGCCGCCGAAGCGGCCAGCAGGGCGGGTACGGACTCCACGAGTCCGAGGGTCGCGAAGCCGACGATGCGCAGCACCAGCCCGGCGATGATCATGGGCTTGTAGCCGAGACGGTCGGCCAGGGTTCCGCCGAGCAGGAACATGCCCTGCTGGCTGAAGTTCCGCACGCCGAGAATCAGGCCGACCAGCCAGCCCGCCAGCCCCACGGGACCGGCCAGATACGCCGCCAGGTACGGCATCAGCATGTAGAAGCCGAGGTTGATGGTGAACTGGTTCACCATCAACAGCTGGACGCTGCGTTCGTAGGAACGGACCTGTGCGAGGGTGCTCCTCACCGGTTGTCCTCCTCAGCACCGTCGACGTCGTCACGCTGCTCGGCGGTGTCGCTGTCCCTGGACGCCTCGGTTTCCGTTTCGGATGCGTCGAGCGGAGCGGCCACGTCGTAGCGCGGCTCGGAGTCGGTCAGGGTGAGCGGGTCCACGACGTTCTCGCATCGCGTCCAGCGGGTGACCTCCTTCTCGTCCAGGCGGCCGATCACCTCCGGCTCTGGCGCGGGCGGGGAGTCGAGCAAGCCGTGGGCGGCGCAGTAGTCGTCGTCGTAGACGGTGCCGAGGTAGCGCTGCGGGCCGTCGGGGAAGATCGCGGCGATCCGGGTGTCCGCGGGCAGGGTCCGGGCCAGCCAGCCCGCCACCAGCGCTACCGCGCCAACGCTCCAGCCACCCGTTGCGTAGTGGGAAGAGGCGAGCTGGCGGCAGGTCCACACCGACTCGGCCGGGGAGACCCAGTGCACCTCACTGAAGTTGTCGTAGGCCACGTTGCGCGGGTAGATGCTGGAGCCCAGGCCACGCATCAGCCGGGGCCGGGCGGGCTGACCGAAGATCGTCGACCCGATGGTGTCCACCCCGACCAGCTTCAGATCCGGGTAGAGCTGCTGGAGCACCCGGGAGACTCCGGCGGAGTGCCCGCCGGTGCCCACACTGCACACCAGCACGTCGATGTGGCCCAGCTCCGTGGCCAGTTCCAGGGCCAGCGGGGTGTAGGCGGTCGTGTTGTCCGGGTTGTTGTACTGGTCCGGGCACCAGGAACCGGGGTGCTGCTCCATCAGCTTGGCGACCCGGTCCCGGCGCGCCTGCTGCCAGCCCCCAGTGGGGTGCGGCTCGGAGACGACGTTGACCTGGGCGCCGTACGCCATCAGCAGCTTGGACATGGACATTTCCAGGCCCGGGTCGGTGACCAGGGTGACGGGGTGGCCGTAGACCATGCCGGCCAGGGCGAGCCCCAGGCCGAGCGTGCCGCTGGTCGACTCGATGATCCGGGCGCCCGGCCGCAGGTCACCGCGGGAACGGGCCCGTTCGACCATGTGCAGGCCCGGACGGTCCTTGATACCGCCGGGATTGAAGCCCTCCAGCTTCGCCCAGAAACCTCGCCCCTCCGGGGCGAGAGGCTCCGATACCCGCAGCAGCGGGGTGTTGCCGACCAGCCCGGACAGGGCAGAGCGGGTGGGGGGTGTCATGTCAGTGGTCGGAGAATGCATTGTCCGCTCTCGTTCGGTGAGGTGCGAGGGGTGTTCGCTCATCTCGCATGCGGCCCGACCAGGGCAGGGAGCAGTCCCCGCCTCCGCGGGCGGCACGCGGCAGCCGTTGCCTACGGCTGCGACCGAGAGGTCTAGATCCGCCACCGACAGACGATCGTGAGCGTCGAGCGGCCGGGCGTCGCTATCGGGTGCCTTCCTGGTCTGCGCCGAACCGGAGACAGCCCCAGGGCCGCGACCGCCGGCACTCCGGCGCCGGAAAGCAGTGAACCCGCGCGGGTCGGCGCATCCGACCCACCCTGAACCTGGGGGACCAGGGTGGGGGAGGAGCAGGACGTACCGCTGTGTGAATGCTCAGACTCACTCTCAAGTGAAGATCCGGCATCGGGCGCTGCGTCACCAGTGAGCACAACCGAAGCAAGGTGCCCATGATCCCCGTCGTGCGACAGGGCAGGGCAGTGGAAGAGCCCCGTCAGCAGTAAGGCGCCCAGCACCCAGGCCAGCAACCGGCGCGGCGATGGCGCAGCGGGCTGGGCCAGACGGGCGGGGGAGGGGGCGTTCGGCACAGGTCCTCCGTGCGGCAGCCGTCTCCAAGCCCTGTAGGGCAGGGAGGAGCAGCAACAGGTCGGCGAGCAGTGGGCGAGCGCCGTCGTCCGGTCCGTTCAGCCTGTAAGCGGCCGTGCGGGAAGTCGGGCGCCAGAATCCTTCCAAGATCGCACACAACGGACATTAGCGGTCCGTTCGCTTACGTGCGGGGAAGTGGCCGGCGGGAGGCGTGCCGAATCTAGACCTGCAGCACGATTGATGCTCTGGACTCCAGAGGTGACGGGACAGTCACCCCTGCCCCTTCCGGGGACGTCCGACGGATGTCCACCCCGTGGGGCAGCAGTTCCTCGCTCAGTGGAGAGGGGCAGGGAGCCCCGAAGGTGACCCCCTGCTGCGGCTGCCCCGGCGTGCACTCCTGTGCGGGGTGGGAGGGAGCATCGTCGTGGTCGTGCGGATCGAGCGGTGAGGCTTCGAGCGCCTGCTCACCATGGGTGACCAGGGTCGTGACCTGACCGTCGACGGCGCTCTGCGACGTGGTCGCCGCAGTGGCGTTGATGTGGCCTGCGACGCCCTCGGTGCTCACACTGTGGGCGTATACAAGGCCGAACAGCAATGTGGCCAGCCCGAAAAGATGCAGCAGGGCAGCCCATGGGCGTGTCCGCTGCGCTCCGCGGGGAGACCAGTTCGTAACCACGCCGTGATCCTAGCGTCCCCCGCGACACAACACTGACCCCTCCCTGCATCACGCGCGTTAACAAGCCATGTGCGGATTGCGGGAATCGCGCATCATGAACGAAACCACAGCAGCACTCGACAAATGGTTGCGCGACGGGCTTCGTTGCCCAGGGAGGTCAGACAGCCCGCGAGGGCATAGAGCCTGGTCGGCAGGCCTGTTGTCTGTCGGCATCGCATGAAAGTACGGATCGCCGTGTCGGAAGCTGCCCGACGGACGGACGCTGCCCCGCTCGGGCGAAACAGATTCGCAGCGGCGAGCGCGGCCTGCTGTGCCCGGATCGATGGCGCCGGCACGGTGACCTTGCCTGACCAACCTACCTGGGCCCGCTCGAGTGCCAGGCTGGTCCATCGGATGAGGAGGTTCCCGTGGCCGCCGGAGCAGCCCCGGTTCGTCCCGTCGGTGACACAGGCTGCCGGCTGCCCGATGTCTGGATCGGGGCGGCACTGTGACTCTGCACGAGATGTATCTGGTGTTGCTGGTCGGTGGTGCGGTGCTGCTGGTCAGCATCGCTGCGGCTCGCATGGCACACGGGATCGGTCTGCCTGGCCTGCTGCTGTTCCTGGCGGTCGGTGTGATCGTCGGCGAGGACGTCATAGGGCTGGAGTTCGACGACGCGGGGCTGGCTCAGTCGCTGGGCACGGCGGCGTTGGGCGTGATTCTCGTCGAAGGCGGTCTGACCACGCAGTGGACGGAGGTGAGAGAGCTGCTGCTGCCCGCCGGGGTGCTGGCCACCGTGGGGGTGGCCGTGTCGGTGGTGGTCACGGCGGCCGGGGCGCACTGGCTGCTGGGGATGGAATGGACCCTGGCCTTGCTGCTGGGTGCGATCGTCGCTCCGACCGATGCCGCGGCGGTCTTCGCGGTGCTGCGTGCCCTGCCGCTGCCGCGGAAAGTGACCGGCTTGCTGGAGGCGGAGTCCGGGTTCAACGACGCGCCCGCGGTCATCCTGGTGCTGGTCTTCAGCGCGGGGGCGGGTGATTCGCCCGACCTTGCGCACGTCGTCGGCAACGTGGTCTACCAGCTGGGCGTGGGCGGGGTGCTCGGGCTGGCCATCGGGTGCCTGGGAGCCATTGGTCTACGGCACATCGCGCTTCCCTCCACCGGGCTGTATCCGCTGGCAACCGTGGGCTTCGGTGTTGCGGCGTTCGCCGCTGCCGGGGCCGTGGAGGCCAGCGGCTTCCTCGCCGCCTACCTGTCCGGCCTGATCCTGGGCAACGCCAAGCTGCCGCACCGTGCCGCCACCCGCTCGTTCGCCGAGGGCACCGGCTGGCTGGCCCAGATCGGCCTGTTCGTCATGCTCGGCCTGCTGGTCACCCCCCGCCAGCTGCCCTCCGCGATCTGGCCGGCCGTCGTGGTCGGGCTGGTCCTGTTGCTGGGCGCCCGACCCGTGTCCGTGCTGGTCTGTCTGCTGCCGTTCCGCTTGCCGTGGCGGCAGCAGGCGTTCGTCTCCTGGGCCGGACTGCGGGGAGCGATCCCGATCGTGCTGGCCACCTATCCCACCGTCGAGGGCGTCAACGGTGCCCGTGACCTGCTGAACATCGTGTTCGTCCAAGTGGTTCTCTTCACCCTGCTGCAGGGCCCCAGCCTGCCCGTCGCCGCCCGGAGACTCGGTCTTGCCCGGCCCGGTGCGCTGCGTGATGTCCAGGTCGAAACCGCGCCGCTGGACGTGCTGGACGCCGACCTGCTCACCGTCACCGTCCCGCCAGGGTCCCGCCTCATGGGCGTGGCCGTCTTCGAACTGCGCCTGCCCCCGCCCACCGTGCTGACGCTGATCGTCCGGGAAGGCGCCACGATCGTCCCACGCCCGGAGGCCGTGCTGCGTACGGGAGACGAACTGCTGCTGGTCACCACGCCAGCCGTACGGGACGCCGCCGAACGCCGACTGCGCGCGGTCGGCCGCCGTGGCAGGCTCGCCCGCTGGTTCGGCGAACACGGCCACCCCGGCCCGACGCCCAGCAGTTAGGCAGCAGAGCTAAGCGGCGCCTATCCGGGGCGTAGTCGAACGCCCCGGCGATGCACGGGCGGATCCGCCAGGCGCAAGCAGACCCTCTGACAACAGCGCTCTGGCCCACGCCTCTGACCGCGTCAGACGGTGACGCCCTGCGAGCGCAGGAAGGCGAGGGGGTTGATGGCAGAGCCGAAGTTCGGGCTCGTACGAATCTCGAGATGCAGGTGCGGGCCGCTGGAGTTGCCGGTGTTGCCGGAGCGGGCGATGGTCTGCCCGGTCTTCACCTTCTGCCCGATCTTCACATCGATCCGGGACAGATGCGCGTACTGCGAGAACCTCCCGTTGCCGTGCTTGATCACCACAGCATTGCCGTACGCCGGTCCGTCCCCACCACCGTTCGGGCCGGCCTTGACGACGGTGCCGCCGCGCACGGCGCCGACCGGCGTGCCGAGAGGCACAGCGAAGTCCTGCCCGGAGTGGGTCGACGACCACCTGCTGCCCGTCTGGGCATAGCCGGCGGTGAGCTTGTACTTCTTGACCGGGACGGCCCACGAGGGTGCCTTCTTCGCCGCCTTCTTCACGGCGGCAGCCTGCTTGGCGGACTTCTCAGCGGCCTGGGCCGTGACCGAGCCGGCCAGCGTGGTGGCGGTCTTGCCGGTTTCCGCAGCCACCGCGGTGCCCACTCCGAGCAGCGCCGACGCTCCGAGGCCGGCGGCTATGACGGCCGCGCGAGTGCGGAGTAGGGGCGAGACGGGATTGCGGGAGTGAGTGCGCTGGGACATTCGGGATTACCTCCGGGCATGAACGGACCCGACACGCAAGCCGTGCCGGGCGGGCCGCTCCTTGGTAACCCGAGCTCCCGTGGGTGCTCAAAGGGCCTTTCTACTAGCCAAGGCCGTGGACGGGCGGTGGGATTCCAACGCGCGTTGCCCCCGCACCTTCTGCGCAAATAGCCCCAAAACGACCATCAGGCCATTGTTGTGGAGGGGCTGGGCCGCCCAGGCAAGCGGCGAACTACGCCCGTCCGGCAGCGTCCTGTCGGCTTGGAGGCTGGCACGAAAGGGCCCCTCAAGCCTTGGGTGATAAACCCTGCCTTTATCGCCTTCTTCGCCACTATTCCGCCTAGTAAGGGGCAAATCGCCTGTGGTGGACGTCACCGGACGACAAGATCCGATAACTGCGGAATGTGACGCGCGCTACGTCGATGCGCATGGCCACTATTGCCGGAAGTCGCGGCCGACGCGGGCGGGGGTGACCCGTCTCGTCGGAACGTGGCTCTCTGACCTAGGCATGTCGCAGGCGGGTATGGGCGGCGAGGCGTAAGAAAAGCGGACTGAGGTGCCGGATCACCGGCATGCGGTGGGCGAGACGCGCAGCAGCGCGAGCTGCCGCACCGTGACATACGTGGGGTAGTGGACCGTCGACAGCGACCGTGCCCACGCCGGCGTACGCCTCGACGCCCGGTCCTGCAACGGACATGCCCGCGCCGCGAGGGCATCCAGATCAGCAGGGCCGTGGCCGCCTGCTCCCCCGGGACAGGCTTCGCTCGGCGGCAATCAGCAAGGGCAGCAGCACAGACCTGGTCACCCCGGAGCTGCTGCCCCCGGAGTCGGCTGAGGGCATGGACTCGGAGACCTCGCGGACTGCCAGGCTGGTCTAGTACCAGTTGTTGGCCTGCCAGAACTGCCACGCCCCGCAGGGGCCGCCATAGCGGCTGTTCATGTAGTTCAGGCCCCACTTGATCTGAGTGGCCGGGTTGGTCATCCAGTCGGCGCCGGCGGAGGACATCTTCGAGCCGGGCAGCGCCTGCATGAGGCCGTAGGCGTCGGACGTGGGGTTGTCCGCCCGGTAGTTCCAGCTGGACTCGCGCTCCACGATGCTGCTGAAGCACTGCCACTGGTCGGCGGGCACCATCTGACGGGCCATCGCCTGCACCTCTGCGACGGAGTACGTCTTCTGAACCGGGAAGGAGGAGGCGTCACGAGACGACGAGCGGCTGGCGGCCTCCCTGGCCTCCTCCCGCTCCTTGGCGAGCTGCTCGGCTCGGGCCTTCTTCTCCGCCGCCTCCCTCTTCTCCGCCGCGTCCTTCTTGGCCGCCGCGTCCCGGGCTGCCTGCTTTCGGGCGGACTCTTCCGCGGCCTTCTTCGTCGCGGCGTCCGCAGCGACGGCCTGGGCGTCGGCCTGCTGGGCCAGCGAGCTGACCTGGACCTGCGCCTGCTGGCCCGCGGGTATGTCTGCGAGGAGGGTCGTGTCGGCCGCAGCCGCTTCGAAGTCGTTCGATGACTGAGCGGTTCCGCCCTGGGCAACACCCACGACGGCGCCGACGGTGGTGACGGCGGTGGCGGAGGCCACTGCGAATCCCCGTATCCGGCTCACACGGTTTCCTTCCGGCTTCGCCCGCTCCAGATTGGGTGACCTCGCGGGCGCGATCGTGCCCCTGGCGCTGGCCTCCGAATGCTGACGCGTCACAGGAGGCACGGGCCCGGTGCGCAACTCCCTTGCTGGGAGTGCCACGTAGTGTTCCCGGGCGGCATACGGCGCTCGCTACGCAGGGGTGGGACTGTGTTGCTAGCGGTACTGGTGTGTCGTATGCGGGGCCTGACGAGGCCCAGACTCTGCCGGATCGGGGCGCCCTGTGGCAATTCTGTGACCAGTGTGAAACCTCACACCCCCGTTCGCCCTGACACCTGGGCCGGTATCGGTCTGATCCGGGCCGCCAACCGGCAGTGCCCGTGTGACCCGCCTCTTCGATCCCGGCCTGATGTCGGCGTGCGTGGCCACGAAGGCCTGTCCGAACGGCGGTCTACTATGGCCTTGCGTAATCGGTGGCGAAGGGAAGTCAGGCCATGCGGCGGCTGGGAGATCTCGAAGCGGAGATCATGGATCGCCTCTGGACGTGGAACCGTCCGGCGACGGTGCGCGAAATAGTCGATGACATCAACAAGACCCGCCCGATCGCGTACACCACGGTGATGACCGTCACCAACATCCTGTACGGCAAGGGCTGGCTGCTGCGCGGCAAGCACGGCCGGGCCTGGCTGTACTCGCCGGTCCGCAGCCGTGAGCAGTACGCCGCCGCGCTCATGGAGGACGGTTTGGGAGAGAGCAAGGACCGCCCGGCCGCACTGGTCCACTTCGTGGCGAACATGTCCGAGGAGGAACAGGCCGCCCTGCGCAAGGCCCTGCGGAACACGGCACGCCAGGCGGACCAGGCGAAGGCGGACTCTTGAACGCGGCGCCCGCCCTGATCGGCTACACGGCAGCGGTGGGCTTCGCCGCCCCGTACCTGCTCCTGCGCGCCGCCTGGCCGCACCGAGCCCCCGCCCTGGCCGCAGCAGTGTGGCACGCCCTGGCGGTGTCCTTCTCGTTCGGAGCCGCGCTCTCCGCGGCAAGCCTGGCCATGCCGGCCGAGAACCTGCACGCGGGCCTGGTGGGCCTCCTGCACGCCTGCGGGCTGGACGTGGGCGCGGGGCAGCCGAACCCGGAAGTCGCAGGTCGGCTGGCCGTCGGCGTTCCGGCCGCGATCGGAATCGCCCTCATGGCGAGCTTCGCCTTCCACGTCGTACGAGCCCGTCGGGCCCGGAGCGAGCACCGGGAAGCCGTCGACCTGGTGGGCCGCCACTCGGCCCACCTGAGCGCCACCGTCCTGCCCTACGACGTCCCCGCCGCCTACTGCCTACCGGGCCGCGGCCCCCGGATCGTGATCAGCGACGCGGCCGTACGTCAACTGACACCCGAGCAGCTCGGCGCCGTGCTGGAGCACGAACAGGCCCACATCGCGGGCCGCCACCACCTGGTCCTGGCCGCAGTGGAGGCCTTCTACTCGGTCTTCCGGTGGCTGCCGCTGGCGCGCCACGCCCGGGAGCAGACGGCTCTGCTGCTGGAGATGATCGCCGACGACAGGGCTCTACGCAGCCACTCCCACGAGGTGCTGGCCACCGCAATGTACGAGATGGCCACGGCCCGCACCCCGAAGGGCGCCCTGGCGGCGGGCGGCCACACCACCCTGATCCGCCTGAAGCGTGTCCTCGGCCCGCGCAGGACCGCGCATCCCGCCCTGTGGGCCTCCGTAGCCGCCGCGGCCGCGATGGTGCCGCTGCTGCCGCTGCTGGTCGCCTGCCCGCCAGGGCTCGGCTGACTGCCGCTGGTGAGACCGGCGTGACCGGACCTCACTTGCGATACGCACTACGAAGCTACTAAGTTCTCGCCTGCTCGATGAATGCGGCGCTGGGCGCGGGCCACGGCTCAGCGCCCAGTGTCGGATCCACGGGAGAGTGCCGAAGCTGACTATTGTCGGCCGGACGGCAAAACCCGTCGCTCGGTCCACAGACGCGCAGAGGAGTCAGCTCACGATGGGAACGCACCGTCGGCCGAAACCGCCCAGCCGTGCCCGAATAGCCACCCTCGGCGTGGCGGCCGGGGCGGTCAGCCTCCTGCCGACGCAGAGCCAGGCGGCGCCGAAGCCGACGGTGGACGAGGTGCGCAAGCAGGTGGAGCTGCTGTACGAGGAGGCCGAGGCTCCCACAGAGGAGTACAACGGCATCGCGGAGAAGCAGAAGAAGCTGCAGCGCGAGGTGGACGCTACCCAGGACCGGCTGGCCCGCAAGCAGCAGGAGATCAACGAGCTGCGCGAGAAGATTGGCCCATTGGCGGCGGCGCAGTACCGATCAGGCGGCATCGACCCGAGCGTGCAGCTCTTCCTTTCCAGCGATCCGGACGAGTATCTCGACAAGGCCCAGGTGCTGGGGCGTACCAGCGACCGGCAGGCCGAGGCTCTGCGGGCGCTGCACAGCAAGCAGCGGGAACTCGCTCAGGAACGCGCCGACGCCGCGAAACGGCTGAAGGCCATCCAGGAGACCCGCGCCAAGGCCAAGGAGAAGAAGGACGAGGTCCAGGGCAAGCTCGCCAAGGCCCGCAAACTCCTCAACAGCCTGACCGCGGCTCAGCGCGCCAAGATGGAAGCCGACCAGAAGCGCGAGGACGCCGCCGCCGGTGCCAGTGACGCGCCTGCCACCTACAACGGTCCAGCCAGCGGTCGCGCCAAGACCGCCATCGAGTTCGCGTACGCCCAGCTCGGCAAGCCCTACGAGTGGGGCTCCACCGGACCCAACTCCTACGACTGCTCGGGCCTGACCGGCTCCGCCTGGCGCGCTGCGGGCGTCTCGCTGCCCCGCACCGTCAAGCAGCAGTACGACGCCGGCCGCAAGGTGGCCAAGTCCGATCTGCAGCCGGGTGACATCATCTACTGGTACAACGACAACCAGCACAACGGCATGTACGTCGGCAACGGCAAGGCCATCCACGCGCCGCGCACAGGCAAGAACGTGGAGATCGTCCCCTTGGACTCCATGCCGTTCTTCGCCGCAAGCAGGCCCTGAGCGCCACCACCTTGGAAGTTTCGTGAACCCACGCCCGGCCGTCCGTTCCCTGCTCGCCATCGCGGGCGCCTCGACCGCCCTTCCGATCCTCGTCGCCTGCGGAGGCGGGTCGTCGGACACGGACGAGTCATCCGCCGCGTCGACATCGTCGGAGGCGCTCTCCCACGTGCACGGGCTGGGCGTCGACCCCGCCGACGGGCGCGTGTACGTCGCCACCCACAACGGCCTGTACACGGTCGCCAAGGGACAGAAACCGAAGCTCGTCGGCGACCGCAAGGACGACTTCATGGGCTTCACCGTTACCGGCGAGAACACCTTCATCGCCAGCGGACACGGCGCCCCAGGCAGCGACCGTCCGGCCAACGTCGGACTGATCGAGACCAAGGACGCCGGTCGCACCTGGACCACCCGGTCGCTGTCCGGGGAAGCCGACTTCCACTCCCTGGACTCGGCCAAGGGCACCGTCTACGGATACGAGGGCGGCCGCGTCCGGGTCAGCAGCGACCTGAAGAACTGGGACGACCGAGCGACACTGGAGGCCCTCGACCTCGCGGTGAGCCCGACCGGCGACAAGCTGCTGGCCACCACGGCAGAGGGCGTCGTCACCAGCACCGACGGCGGCCGTACCTTCCGCAAGGGCGCCGGGAACGTCCAGGCGTTCGTGTCCTGGCCCGCGGAGAAGTCCCTGTTCGGCATCGACACGTCCGGGAAGCTGAGCAGCAGCGCGGACGGCGGCAAGACCTGGAAAGAGCTCACGACCGTGCCAGGCGGACAGCCCCAGGCGCTGACCGCGATCAACGCCGACCGTGTCCTCGCGGCGACGATGACGGGCGTGTACGAGTCGCGCGACGGCGGCAAAACGTTCAGCGAGTTGGCGCCGCTGACCTCCTGATTTGTGTGCTACGGCGGGACGAATCGCCAAGTCCGATGCAACAATGCTCTGTTGTGGCGATCTCTCCCTCTTCCTCCGCTTCGTCCTCCGTGCTCGGCCTCGACCATGAGGCCGTCGGCGCCCTCATCCGCCGGTGGCGGGACGACCCCGGCAGTACGTACCGCACGTGGTTCCTGTGGGAGGAGCGGACGAAGAACTTCCGGTCCATCCGGCGCGGGATCGAGCAGGTCGTGCGGGAGATCGAGGCGGACACCTTCGGGGTCGCCTACAAGGGCTCGTCGCTGGAGACGGTGGTCGGCTCGATCGCGGAGCAGCGGCAGATGTTCAAGGGGGCCGACCACGCCTTCCTGTGGAAGCCGAAGCTGCGCATACCCGACATCTACGAGGACCGGGAGAACCAGCTGGCGTTCGCCCGAATGCTGGAGACGTGCCGGTGCTGTACCACTGAGGCGCAGGTCCTGGGCGCGATACGCACGCTCACGGAACGCGGCATCAAGGGCCTCGGGCCGGCAGCGGCCAACCTGCTCTACTTCCTGCACCCCACCATCGCCCCGCCCTTCAACACCGCCATCGTCAACGGCTACAACGCCCTGACCGGCGCGAAGGTCAAGCTCGGCAAGTGGGACGAGTACCTCGCGATGCGCGAGGGGATCTTGGCTCTCAACGATGCCCACCGCAATCTGCTATCCAATGACCTGGGCGCGGTCGCCGGGCTGCTCTTCGACCTCGGCTCAGGGCGCTACATCGCTCCACCGCGCGGCGACGCCGACACGGCGGCGGCCCGGGCCGCCTGGCATGCCGACCTGGAGCAGGTCCGCTCTGACGCGAAGGCCGAGAAGGCCCGCGCCGAGGCGGAACGGCAGGATGTCTCGCATACCGAGGTGCAGGCGTGGCTGCGTGACCTCGGCAGGGCGCTCGGCTTCCAGGTGTGGATCGCCGCCAACGACCGCAACCGACACCACGAGGGTCGGCGACTCGCGGACGGCTGCCTCATCAAACTCCCACGGGAACTGGCGGCTGGCCCCGCCGGTGAGGCGATCAGCCTCATCGACGTGCTGTGGCTGGAGCCCGAGGGCAAGGTCGCCGCCGCCTTCGAGGTGGAGCACACCACCTCCATCTACTCCGGCATCGTGCGGATGCTCGACCTGGCACTCAGTGGCGACCCGGCCGCAGCCCACGGCATGTACCTGGTCGCGCCGGACGCGCGCGACGAAGAGGTCCGTACCCAGATCCGGCGGCCTGCCTTCAGCCGGGTCGTGGACCTGAAGGTGCGGTACCTCCCCTACGGCGAGTTGCAGGCGAACCGGGAGGCGATCATGCGCTTCGGAAAGGGGCTGCATCCCATCGAGGCCCTGGCCCGTGACCTGAGTTGAGTGGTTCGGCGGCGCGCTGCCTGACACGTCGCCGAAGGTCAAGAATCCGTCATGTGTCACCGGTGACTGAACAGAACCAGAGTTCCCAGCCGTACTAAGGGAGTAAGTAGAAGTCACTCCCGACGAAGGGAAACTCAGTGAACCGGCAACGCACCGTTCCCGTAGCGGCCGCAGGGCTCGCCTCGACACTCCTGCTCGCGGCCTGCGGCAGCTCGTCGGACAACGCCTCCAGCGCGAGCCCCGGTAATGCCGCGCCGGTCGCCACGGCCAGCTCCGCCCCTGCGACGTCCGCGCCGGCCGACAGCGGTGACTCGGGCAGCGGCGACATGGCTATGGCCGCGACCACCATGCTGATGGCCAAGGACATGGGCGGCGGCATGGGGAGCATGGTCACCGACGACAAGGGCATGACGCTCTACCGCTCCGACAAGGACCAATCGAAACCGTCCATGTCGATGTGTACCGGCGAGTGCGCGAACACTTGGATGCCGGTCATGGCCAAGGGCGACGTCCAGGCGATGGGAGTGGAGAAGAATCTTCTCGGCTCGGTGGACCGCTCGGACGGCATGAAGCAGCTCACCCTCGGTGGCTGGCCGCTGTACCGGTGCATCGGCGACACGAAGGCCGGGCAGATGAACGGCCAGGGCAAGGACGACAAGTGGTTCGCCGTCACGCCCTCTGGCAAGAAGTCCGCCATGAAGGGCATGGAGGGTATGCAGGGTATGGAGGGCTGAGGCGAGTGGCACTGCCGTGGGGCTGCCGCTGTTCGGCAGTTCGGCAGACCGTTCGGTGCGCGGCGGCCGGATCGTCGTGGACAATGCGCCGCTGCGGAGTCGGCGACTAGTGCTGCCTGTGCCACCCTGACGGGTCAGCCCCCCTCGGCTGTGCGCTCAGGCCTTCCCGCCTGCGGGGTGGGCGGACTGGGGCTCATAAACCGGCGTGCAGTCTGTCGGACGCGCGCCCGCCTGTCGACGCGCCTGTCTAGCGCTCCTTGAAATCCCATTCACCCGGCGCAGCACAGGGGAGAGTACTAAAGTGCTTAGCACTTTGCGGCTACTGTTTCCCCATGACTGATCCGCGCGCCCCGGGGCTGCCCTCAGCGCCGTGCCAGATACTTCTGCATAGCACGGTGCAGGGTCTTGTTGACGGCGCCCTCAAGTGGCAGCCCCCATTCACCGAGCGTCTCGACGACCTGGCCCCCCGTGCCGAGCTTCCAGCGCATCAGGCCGAAGGACCGCTCCTGCGGATCGAGTACGTCGGGCACGCCCCGCATGTCGTACACCTGGGCGCGCAGCGTGTGCGCGTCGCGGAGCATGCGCCACTGCAGGGCGTTGCTCGGCCGCACCTCGCGGCGGTGGTCCGCGGACGCTCCGGTCTGGTACCAGGCCCGTCGCCCCGCCAATATCAGCGTGTGGGCGGCGAGCACCTCCCCGTTGTGCCACGCCAGGTACAGCCGCATGCGGCCGGACTCTTCGGCGTTGAGCTCGCGGTACTGGCGCTGGAAGTACTCCAGCGAGCGTCCGAGCCGGAAGCCGTCGCGCTGCTCGGTGAGCTGCAGCAGCCGGTAGAACTCCGGCAGATAGTCGGCCGTACCGACGCAGGGCTCGACGTCGGCCTTCGCCGCCTTCTTTATGTTGCGCCGCCATTCCTGGTTGAGCCCTGCCCACAGGTCGTCGAGGGTGCGGCCGGCGAGCGGCACCTCGAAGAGGTAGCGGGGCTGTGCGTCGCCGGCGTTCCCCTCCTCGCCGCAGCGCCGCCATCCGCCCGCCCGCAGCCGGTCCGCGACGGCGGCGCCGACCGGGTCGACGAGGTCCGGCAGGACGTCGCCGACGCGGCGGCCGGGACCGACCGCAGCCTTGAGGGTCGCGGCGTTCCAGCGGCGGTAGGGCAGCGGAGGCCCCATCCGCACCGCGAAGGCGCCGGCCGACCTCAGATGGTCCAGCAGCGGCTGAAGCAGGTGCGGCAGCCGTGGGTCCGCCCAGTCCAGCACCGGCCCTTCCGGCAGGTAGGCGAAGTACCGGCGTGTTCCGGGCAGTGGCCGGTACAGCACCTGGGCGGCGCCGCACTGGCGTCCGGAGCTGTCGAACCAGCCGAGGCGTTCCGCCTTCCAGCCTGTCTTCACCGCGGCCCAGGACGGGTACTGCAGGAAGCTCGCCTGTCCGGGGAGAGAGTCCAGATATCCCAGGTGCCGCTCGGTGGTGGTGCTGCGCACCACGTAGCTGCGGGTGTGGGTGGTTTCGGACATCTGCGCCTCTGTCACGGCCATGTGGGAGGTCTCCTCGATCTGTTCCGTGCTCCTCCGCCGGGAGGGCGGCGGGACAGACCCGCCTGTCTCTTGCACGCCTGGCGGCCCCGGGTTGTGGCGGGGAATTTCGCTGAGTTGCGCGAGTGGCGGGGAGGACACAGGGCGTGACGGCTCAGGAACAGGCGGAGGCCGCCACCGGCGCGGCTCCGAAGGCCGGCTCGGCGCGTCGGCTGCGCGGCGGGGCCGTGATGATGCTGGGCTCGCTGACATCGCGGGCCACCGGGTTCGTCCGCGGCGCGGTCGTGGTCGCGGCGCTGGGTACGGTGTTGCTCGGCGATGCCTACAACGTCGCCAACACGGTGCCGAACATCGTCTACATCCTGCTGATCGGCGGGGCGCTGAACTCGGTGTTCGTGCCGGAGCTGGTGCGGGCGGCGAAGGAGCACGCGGACGGCGGGGCCGCGTACACCGACCGGCTGCTCACGCTGTGCCTGACCGCTCTGACCGCGATCACGACGCTGGCGGTCCTCGCCGCGCCGTGGATCGTCTCCGCGTACACCGACTACACGGGTGCCCAGCGTGACCTGACCGTCGCGCTCGCCCGTTATTGCCTGCCGCAGATCTTCTTCTACGGCGTGTTCACCGTGCTCGGCCAGGTCCTCAACGCGCGCGACCGGTTCGGGGCGATGATGTGGACCCCGGTCCTCAACAACGTCACCGTGATCGCGGTGTTCGGGCTGTACCTGGTGATCGCCCGCGCCGCGAGCACGGCGGGCGAAGTCACGGACGGCCAGCTGCTCCTGCTCGGCCTGGGCAGCACGGCGGGCATCGCCGTCCAGGCGCTGGCGCTGCTGCCGTCGCTGCGCGCGGCCGGATTCCGGTGGCGGCCACGGTTCGACTGGCGCGGATCGGGGCTCGGGCGGCCGGTGCGGGCCGCGGTGTGGACGCTGCTGCTGGTCCTGGTCAACCAGGTCGCGTACTGGGTGGTGACCCGGCTGTCCACGTCCGCCGGGGTGCGCGCCGTCGCCGAGGGCGTCAGGGAGGGCGTCGGTTATACCGCGTACAGCAGCGCCTATCAGCTGTGGGTGGTGCCGCAGGGCATCATCACCGTCTCCCTGGTCACCGCGCTGCTGCCGCGGATGAGCCGCGCCGCCACCGACGGCGACCTGGCGCAGGTGGCCGCCGGCCTCTCCCGGACCCTGCGCACGACAGCGGTGGCGATCGTGCCCGCCGTCTTCCTCTTCCTGGCGCTCGCACCCCAACTCACCGGCCTCGCCTACCAGTACGGGCAGGTCAGCGACGCCGACGCCCGGGCGATCGGCTGGGTACTGGCGGCGTTCGCACCCGGCCTTGCGGCCTTCTCCGCCCAGTACGTGCTCTCCCGCGGCTTCTACGCGCTCGGCGACACCCGCACGCCGTTCCTGCTGACCCTGGTCATCGCCGGCGTCAACGCGGGGGCGTCCGCAGCCTCGTACGCCCTGCTCTCAGCGCGCTGGGCGGTCACCGGCATCGCGGCCGCGTACGCGCTCGCCTGCACGGCGGGCCTGTGCTGCACCGCACTCGTGCTGCGCCGCAGACTTCGCCACCCCCTTGAGCAGGCCCTCGGCACGCACCTGCGCATCGGCGTCGCCTGCCTGCCGGGCGCCGCCCTGGCGTACGCGGTGAGCGGCTGGTTCACGGAACGGCTGGGTGACGGTCTCGCGGGGGACGCGTCGGGCCTGATGGCCGGCGCCGCCCTCATCGGCCTGTCCGTCGTGGTGTTGGCGCGCCCGCTGCGCATCCCCGAGGTCGCCGAGCTCGTTGCTCCGCTGACCCGCCGTTTGGAAGCGAGTGGCCGTCACAGGAGGGGGCGATGACGGACATCCAGGAGCAATCACCGGAGGCACGCAGGGACTTCGAGACCTTCTACGCCGGGACCGTCAAGCGGCTCGTCACCGTCGTGTACGCCGTGACGGGCGACCTCGGCGAGGCGGAGGACGCGGTCCAGGAGGCCTACGCCAGGGCCTGGCCACGGTGGGAGCAGTTGGTCGCACAAGGAGATCCGGCACCGTGGGTACGCACGGTCGCCCTGCGTCTCGCGGTCAGTTCCTGGCGCCGGGCCCGCAACCGGCTCCGCGCCCACTTCCGGCACGGTCCGCCACCCGACCTGCCCGGCCTCGCACCCGACCACGTCGCCCTGGTCGCCGCGCTGCGGCACCTCAACCCCGAACAGCGGCGCGCGGTGGTGCTGCACCACCTCCTCGATCTGCCGGTGGAGGAGGTCGCCCGTCAGACAGGATCGACCAGTACGGCGGTACGCTCACGACTCATGCGGGCCCGCCGCCTCCTCAGTACCCACCTCACCGACTCGCCGGACACGCCGACGCCCCGAACTGGCCGTACCGCGGCCGCCGCCCAGCCCCGGAAGGAGGTTTTCCCGCATGAGTGACGAAACCCGCCGTCCCCCACAGGACGACCTCGGCGCACTGCTCCAGCGCTACGCCGACGACACCGAGCCTCTGATCTCCGTGAGCGGGGGTGTCGCGGACGTGCAGGAGCGAGTACGCCGCCACCGGACCCGTCGCCGGCTGGCGGTCACCACGGCGGGCTGCGCCGCCCTGCTCTCCCTCGGTCTCTGGGGCATCCCGCCTCTGCTTGGCGGCACATCCGCCGATCGCCCAGAGGGGACCAGCCCCGGACTTGTGTCGGCCGCCTCGATCCTGCCCTCACCGGACAGCACCAGCGGCCTGGTCCGTACGGACCTGCTGTCCCCGTCCGCGCTGCCCTGGAACGCCGCCTATCACTGGCGCACGACAACCACCGGTAACGGCGCCACCACATACGTGCCGACCGGCGACTGCGCGCCGCAGTGGTTCGACGGGACCGGCGCCGAGGACCAGATCGCCCGGACTTACAGCGGAGACAGCGGCGCGTCGGCACAGCACCGCATCATGGCCTACACGAGCAACTCCACCGCCCAGGAGGCCGTCAGACAGCTGGCCGAAGCCCTGCACAAGTGCGGCTGGCACGAGACCCGAAGTCCTCGTACACAGCACCACAACTCGATGACGCCCGCGCTGTATGAATACGTCCTGACGCACGGGGCGGAAGCCCCACTACGCGTGACGCTGGTCCAGTCCGACCACCGGATCGCCGTGCTCGCCCTCGCCACCCCGCAGGTCGACGACCACGCGCACGCCGATCCGCGGACAGAGACCTGCCTGGAGCACAACGTGAATTCCGCACAGCCGCACCCAGCAACGACGGGGCACTGCTGAGTAGCGGAGGCGAAGCGCGTGCAGGGGAGGCCTGACCCTGTCGCCCGCCAAGGCGTATGCCGCATCACGTGCCCTGCGGGCCTGCTCGGTCGGTGCTCGGCCGACATCGACCGTGGACGAGGCTGCTCATGGGCTACTGATGGGTGGCGATGTCGATCCGGCCTTGGGAACCTGGACCGTGTCAGGGGCGGTCGGAGTCGGGATGCCGGCGGTGGTTGCGCTTGTGCAACGTGTCGGCTTGGTGCCTGCCGACCGCGGCCAGAACCGGGGCCTGTTCCCCGCGCAGCTCCGAGACGAGCACCTGCACCACGCCCTCCTCGTCCAGTTGGGCGATGCTCCGCCGGAACTGCTTGGAGCGGCTGACGTCGACGGGCCCGGCGACGGCGAAGTGCTCGGGGGCGAAGGAGGGCATCGGGGGGAAGACGGCGGCCTGGCCCGCGTAGAGGGTGTCGCCCACCCGCAGGGCGTGGGCGTTGACCAGGCCGACCACATCGCCGGGGTAGGCGACGTCGACGGTGGAGCGGTCCTGGCCGAAGAGGCTGTGCGCGTACTTGGTGGCGAACGGCGTCCCGGTGGCGGCCCTCATGACGGTCATGCCGCGCTCGAAGGCACCGGAGCACACCCGTATGAAGGCGATCCGGTCGCGGTGGGAGGGGGCCATGTTCGCCTGCACCTTGAACACCAGCCCCGCGAACGGCGCGTCGACGGGGCGGGTGCCGCCGCCCACCAGCTCCCGCGGCCCTGGGGACGGGGCGTGATCGACGACGGCGTCCAGCAGCAGCCGTACGCCGATGTTGGATATGGCCGCGCCGAAGAACACGGGCGTGGTCCGGCCCGCCAGGAACGCCTCCTGGTCGTGCATGGCGTCGGCGGCGCGCAGCAGCTCCAGCTCCTCTACCGCTTGGTCCCACATCGGGCCCTCCTCGGCCGCCGCCCGATCGGCCGAGATTGCCTCTTCGACGGCCTCCTGGGCTCCGCCCAGGGCTGGGGTATAGCGCAGCATCTGCTCGGGCGTTCGTACGTCGATCAGACCGCGCAGATCCCCGGCGTCCCCGACGGGCCAGGTGACCGGGGTGGGGCTGAGGCGGAACTCGCGCTCGATCGCGTCCAGTTGCAACGCCTCACGTCCGGGCCGGTCCCATTTGTTGACGAACGTGATCACGGGGATGCCGCAGTGGCGGCAGACGTCGAAGAGCTTGCGGGTCTGCTCCTCCAGGCCCTTGGCCGCGTCGATCAGCATCACCGCGCAGTCCACTGCGGCAAGGACGCGGTAGGTGTCCTCGGAGAAGTCCGCGTGGCCGGGGGCGTCCAGCAGGTTGAGCACGCACCCGCGGTGGGCGAACTGCAGCGCAGCGGCGGTGACCGAGATGCCGCGGACCTTCTCCATCTCCATCCAGTCCGAGGCCACCCGACGCCGCCCGGTCTTGCCGTGCACCGCGCCCGCCCTCGTGATGGCGTGGGCGTGCAGCGCGAGTGCCTCGGTGAGCGTGGACTTTCCCGCGTCGGGGTGGCTGATCACCGCGAAGGTGCGCCGCCGTGCCGCCTGGGCCACCGCCCCTCTACTGTCCAGGCTCACCGCACCGCCTTCCCGCCCGCGAGGCTGGCCGCCACGGTGCCATGAGCCGGGCGAGGCGGCCGCACGGGGACGACGCCGTCCTTAGAAGCCATCTCATTTGGCGAGTCTGCGGTAGCAGATGAGGGTGCAGGCGATGCTGGTGAAGGCGAGGAAGTGGTCGGCCTTGCGTTCGTAGCGTCGGTGTA
>BNBH01000045.1 GCA_014655195.1 Streptomyces cellulosae
CTGCGTCTTCGCGTCGGGGGCCTGGGCCCGCGTCTTCGCGCCGCCCGTCCGGGCTCGCGTCTTCGCTCCGCTGGTCTGGCCCCGTGTCTTCGGGGCGCTGGTCTGACTCTGTGCCTTCGCGTCGCTGGGCCGGGCCTGTGTCTTTGCTCCACCCGTCCGCCCCCGCGCCTTCGCGTCGCCCGTCCGCCCCCGCGCCTTCGCGTCGCCCCTCCGCCCCCGCGCCTTCGGATCCGCCCCGCCCGACCCGTACGCAGGCCGCCCGCCAGGCCGCCGTGCCCGCCTCGCGCAGGGGCTGGTCCTCTACCGCGCAGGAGTCCAGCGCCACCGGGCAGCGCGGATGGAACGTGCAGCCGTCCGGCAGCGCCGACGGGTCGGGCGGGTCGCCGGGGAGGCCGCGCGGCGCGAAGCGTGAGGACGGGTCGCCGATACGGGGGAACGCGGCCGACAGGGCGCGTGCGTACGGGTGTCGGGCGTCCTCGTAGACCTGGGCGGCGGGCCCTTCCTCGACGACCCGCCCCGCGTACATCACCGCGAGCCGGTCGCAGGTGTCGGCGAGCACCGCCAGGTCGTGGCTGATCATCATCAGCCCCACCTCCTGGTCGGCGACCAACTGCTCGATCAGGCGCAGGATCTGCGCCTGGATCATCACATCGAGCGCGGTGGTCGGCTCGTCCGCGATGATCAGACGGGGGTCGCAGGCGAGCGCCATCGCGATCATCACCCGCTGCCGTTGACCGCCGGACAGCTCGTGCGGATACGCCGACGCACGGGCCGCCGGCAGACCCACCTGCTCCAGCAGCTCCCCCGCCCGCTTCCGGGCCCCGGCCGCCGTCGCCCGGCCGTGCAACAGGATCGGCTCGGCGATCTGGTCGCCGATGCGGTGCACGGGGTTGAGGGAGTGCATGGCGCCCTGGAAGACGATCGAGGCGCCGGCCCACCGCACCGCGCGCACCCGGCCCCACTTCATGGCCGGCACGTCCTCGCCGTCCAGCAGGATCTCCCCGCCGACCCGGGCGCCGGCAGGGAGCAGCCGTAGCAGCGCCAGCGCGAGCGTGGACTTGCCGCACCCCGACTCTCCGGCGATCCCGAGCTTCTGGCCGGCCTCCAGCCGCAGGTCCACCCCGCGCACGGCCGCCGCGCCGCCCGCGTACGTCACCGTCAGGTCCCTCACCTCGAGCAGGCTCACCGGGACACCCCCAGCCTCGGGTTGAGAACCTGCTCCACGGCCCGTCCGCACAGCGTGAACGCCAGCGCCACCACGGCGATGGCGACGCCCGGCGGCACCAGGTACCACCAGTGCCCGGAGCTCACCGCGCCCGCCTCCCGCGCGTCCTGCAGCAGCGCGCCCCAGGACACGACCGTCGGGTCGCCGAGCCCGAGGAAGGCGAGCGTGGCCTCGGCGAGGATCGCCGTGGAGATGATCAGGGTCGTCTGGGCGAGCACCAGCGGCATCACGTTCGGCAGCACATGCCGGGACATGATGTGCCAGTGCCCACCGCCCAGCGCCCGCGCCCGCTCGATGTACGGCCGGGTCTCCACGGCCAGGGTCTGCGCGCGCACCAGCCGGGCGGTGGTCGGCCAGGTGGTCACCCCGATCGCCACCACGATGGTGAGCAGCGACCGCGGCATCACCGTGGCCAGCGCGATCGCCAGCACCAGCGTCGGCATCACCAGGAACCAGTCGGTGATCCGCATCATCACCGTGGCGTACCAGCCCTTGAAGTGCCCCGCCGTGACCCCGATCAGCGTGCCGATCGCCACCGACAGGACGGCCGCGAGCAGCCCGACCAGCAGCGAGACGCGCGCACCCCAGATCACCAGACCGAGCAGGTTCCGCCCGAACCGGTCGGTGCCGAACGGGAATCGAGCGCTCGGGTCCTCCAGCGGGCCGCCGGGCGCATCGGTCACGTTGTCGACGTCGGAGCCGACCAACAGCGGAGCGGTGAGCGCCAGCAGCGCGAACAGCAGCAGGGCCGCGAGACCGGACAACCCGGCCCGGTGGGCGCGGTACTGCCGCCAGAAACGCGCGGCCGAGTCCCGTCGCCGCCGCCAGGCGAGCGAGCGCGACGGGACCGCGAGCGCCGTCTGCGCCTTGGTCGTTCCGTTCTCGGAAGTCATCGGCCCACCCGGGGGTCGAGCAGCGGATAGATCAGATCGGCCAGGGTGTTCATCACGATCACCGCGGCGGCGAACACGAGGAACAGCCCCTGCACCAGCGGCAGATCGGGCACACTGAGCGCCTGGTAGAACAGCCCGCCGAGGCCCGGCCAGGAGAACACCGTCTCCACCAGGATCACCCCGGCCACCGTGCGGCCCAGGTTGATGAAGATCAGCGTCACGGTCGGCAGCAGCGCGTTCGGCACCGCGTGACGCCGCCGTACGAGGTCGTCGCGCAGCCCCTTGGCGCGGGCGGTGGTCAGATAGTCGCTGCCCATCTCGTCCATCAGCGCCGACCGGGTCACCAGCAGCGTCTGCCCGTACTCGACGGCCACCAGCGTCACCACCGGCAGGACGAGGTGGTGGGCCACGTCCACGACGTACGCGAAGCCCTCCTCGCCGCCCGACTCCATGCCCCCGGTGGGGAACAGCCCCGGCAGCGGCCCGATCCCGACCGACAGCGTGACGATCAGCAGCAGCCCCAGCCAGAACGACGGCACCGAGTAAAGAGTGAGCGCCAGACCGGTGTTGAGCCGGTCGCCGAGCCGCCCGTGCCGCCACGCCGACCGGGTGCCGAGGAAGATGCCCAGCAGGGTGTAGATCACGAAGGCCGTGCCGGTGAGCAGCAGGGTGTTGGGCAGCGCCTCGGTGATCTTGTCGATCACCGGGGCGTTGAACTGGTACGAAGTCCCCAGGTCCCCCGTGAGGGCCTTGCCGCAGTAGTCGGTGAACTGCTGCCACATCGGCAGGTCGAGCCCGAACTGCGCACGGTAATGGGCGAATTGCTCGGCCGAGACCTGCCGCCCGCCGGTCATGAACTTCACCGGGTCGCCGGGGATCAGCCGGAACAGGAAGAAGCTGGTGACGAGCACCGCGAGCAGCGAGACCGCCGCGCCCGCCAGCTTGCCGGCGACGTACCGCAGATACGCGGTGGCGGTGCGGGCGCCCGGCCCGTGGGGCGCCGCCGCGGGTCCGGCGGCGCCCGTCTTCCCGACCGGTGCGGACGCCGCGTCGGCGGTCATCGGCACCTCCGTCCGCTACTCACGCTCGTCGGCCGTCGCCCGGCGCCGCAGGGTGAAGAAGGCGCCCGCACCGGCGAGGACGACGACACCGGCCACGATCCCGACGACCACCCCGGTCGACGACGAACCCCCGGAAGAATCACCGGAGTCGGCCGGCGCCGCCGACCACCAACTCCAGTAGCCGTCCTGTCCGTAGATGTTGCCCGCCTTCGCCGGCATGGTGGTGATCGACTCGATCTGGTCGGTGCGGTACGCCTCCACCGCGTTCGGGTACGCCATGACGTTCATGTACCCGAGGTCGTACAGCCGCGACTCCATCCGCTTGACGATCGCCGCCCGCTTGTCCGGGTCGTACTCGGCGAGCTGCCGCGCGTACAGCTCGTCGTACGTCTTGTCGCAGATGAAGTTGTCGGTCGCTCCCGTCTCCTCGGGGGTGGCGGGCAGCGCGGCGCAGGTGTGGATCGACAGCACGAAGTCCGGGTCGGGGTTGACGGACCAGCCGTCGAAGGCGAGGTCGTACTCACCGGCCAGCCAGGGATCGGTCACGTTGTCCAGGCAGTTGAGGGTGACGCCGATGCCGAGTTCGCCCCACCACTCCTGGAGGTACTGGCCGATCGCCTTGTCGTTCGGGTCGGTGGCGTGGCACAGCACGCGGTAGGTGATGGGCTTGCCGTCCTTGCCGATACGCCGCCCGTCCGCGTTCTTCTTCAGCCCGGCCCGGTCGAGCATCCGCCCGGCCTCGTCAGGGTCGTACGTCAACTCCTGGCCGGGCGACGGCTTCCAGAAGTACGGGGAGAAGCGCGGCGGGATGTAGCCCGCACCCTCCACGGCGTGCCCCTGGAACACCTTGTCGATGACGGCCTCGCGGTCCACCGCCTTGAACAGCGCGTTGCGCACCCGCTGGTCGAGCAGGGAGGGGTGCCCGTCACCCATCGTCTCGCCGTTCCTCGCCCTGGCGCCCGGGTTGGTGGCGAGGGCGTAGAAGCGGCGGCCGGGGGCGTCGTTGACGTGGATGTTCTTCTCGCCCTTGAGCGAGGCCGCCTGGGCGGGCGTCAGCGAGGGCGATCCGGCGACGAACGACACCTCGCCCTTGCGCAGCGCCGACACCGCCGCGTCCTGGTCCTTGTAGTAGCGGAAGACCAGCTCGTCGAACTTCGGCGCGCCACGCCAGAAGTCCTTGTTGGCCTTCAGCCGTACGTAGCTGTCGGGCTTGTAGTCGGTGAGGACGAACGGCCCGTTGCCGACGACCGGGAAGTCCTTGTCGTTGTTGAACTTCGAATAGTCGTCGACCTTCTCCCACACATGCTTGGGCACGATCGGGACGTCCAGCGCCGTCATCGTGGCCTGCGGCTTCTTCAGCTCGATGACCAGCTGGGTGGGGCTCGGGGCCGTCACCTTCTCGAAGTTGGAGACGAAACTGCCGTTGGCGGTGGCCGCGCCCGGGTCGGTCATCATCGTGTTGAACGTCCACGCCGCGTCCTCGGCGGTCGCCTGCTCGCCGTCCGACCACTTCGAGTCGGAGCGGATCGTGTACGTCCAGGTCAGCTTGTCCGGGGAGGACTCCCACTTGTTCGCGAACCCCGGTACGACGCTGTTGTCCTCGGGGTCGTAGTTGGTGAGGTACTCGTAGGTGAGCCGGTGGATGCTGGTGCTGAGCAGCCGCACCGCGAGGAAGGGGCTGAGTGAGTCGACGCTCTGCGCCACCGCGACCGTCAGCACCTTCTTGCCGTCGTCGTCGGCCGCGTGGGCCTGTGACGGTGCGGGACTGAGGGGAGTGGCGAGCCCGGCGCTGAGCGCGAGCGCCGCGGCGCCGGCAGCCGCGACGAGCCGGGCGCGGCGGGGAGTGCGGCCGAGCGGGGCGCGGGCAGGGGTGCGGCCGAGTGGGACGCGGGCAGGGGTGCGGTGGTGGCCGCCGTACTGATCGTTCGTGTCCATGGGCGCAGACCTCGTGTCGTCGATCGCACGGGTGGGACGGGGTTGATCAGATGAGTGAGGGTGTGTCTATCAGCGGTCCGTGTGGCCGTCAACGGCGTTGGCACCCCGTGTGGCCTGCGGAAACGTTGAGTTGACGCAGAGTTTGCGCCCATTGGTCCAGACCGGTGACGCGGTGCTGGTGGGCGGCTGGCGACGCGGATACGGGAAAGCGGCCCCTCGGTGGGAGGGGCCGCTTTCGGTTACGGCGGGGTTTGGCTGCGCGCTGCTACTGCTGGCCGGGGTACGGGGGGTAGGGCTGCTGGCCGGGCTGGGGCTGCTGGCCCGGCTGGGCAGGGGGCTGGGCGGGGTATCCCGGCTGCCCCGGTTGTCCCGGCTGCTGCGGGTGTCCCGTCTGTCCCGGCTGTCCCGGCTGGGCGTAGGGCTGGCCCGGGTGGGGCTGCGGGGCCTGAGGCGCCTGCGGGTTCTGGGGGGCCTGCTGAGGTTGCTGCGGGGCCTGCTGAGGCTGCTGCGGGGCCTGCTGGGGGTGCTGCGGCGGCTGGGGCTGCTGCTGCGGGTACGCGCCCGGCTGCCCGGGGACGACCTGACCCGGCACGTACGGCCCGGGGGCGGGCTGACCGGGAACCGGCTGACCGGGGACCGGCTGACCGGGGTAGGGCTGGCCCGGGACCGGCTGGCCCGGCATCGGCGGGGCGGCGACCGGCGGCGGGTTGCCGTCGGACGTCCACAGCCCGTGCGACTGCTGGTGCCGGACGAAGTCCTCGGCGACCATCGCCGCGAGGTTGAAGTACGCCTCGCGCACCTTGGGCCGCATCATGTCGAGGTCGACCTCGGCGCCGGCGGCCAGGTGCTCGTCGAACGGCACGACGATGACGCCACGGCAGCGCGTCTCGAAGTGGGACACGATGTCCTCGACCTTGATCATCTTGCCGGTCTCGCGCACACCGGAGATGACGGTGAGGGAGCGGGACACGAGGTCCGCGTACCCGTGCGCCGACAGCCAGTCCAGCGTGGTGCTGGCGCTGCTCGCGCCGTCGACGGACGGCGTGGAGATGATGATCAGCTGGTCGGCGAGGTCCAGCACGCCGCGCATGGCGGAGTAGAGCAGACCGGTACCGGAGTCGGTGAGGATGACCGGGTACTGCTTGCCGAGCACGTCGATCGCGCGCCGGTAGTCCTCGTCGTTGAACGTCGTGGACACGGCCGGGTCGACGTCGTTGGCGATGATCTCCAGACCGGAGGGCGCCTGCGAGGTGAACCGCCGGATGTCCATGTAGGAGTTGAGGTACGGGATCGCCTGGACGAGGTCACGGATGGTGGCCCCGGTCTCACGCCGCACCCGGCGGCCGAGCGTACCGGCGTCCGGGTTGGCGTCGATCGCCAGGATCTTGTCCTGCCGCTCGCTGGCGAGCGTGGCGCCGAGCGCGGTGGTGGTGGTCGTCTTGCCGACGCCGCCCTTGAGGCTGATGACGGCGATGCGGTAGCAGGACAGCACCGGCGTGCGGATCAGGTCCAGCTTCCGCTGCCGCTCGGCCTCCTCCTTCTTCCCGCCCAGCTTGAACCGCGACCCGCCGGCCGCGGGACGGCTGCTCTTCGCCTTCTGCTTCTTGCTGTTGAGCAGGCGGTCCGACGACAGCTCGACGGCGGCGGTGTAACCGAGGGGCGCGGCACCGGGGTTGACCGGCTGCCGCTGGTCGTGCTGCACGGGCTGCGGCCAGGCGGTGCCGGTCCGCGGGTCGACGGGCGGCTGCGGGGGCTGGGGCTGGGCTGTCTGCGGGGCCTGAGGCACCTGCGGGGGCTGGGCCTGGGGCGGGATGCCGGGGTGGGGCTGTTGGGCGTGCTGCGGCTGCGGCTGGGCGGGCGGGGTGGGCTGCTGGGGGAAGCCGTAACCGCTGGGCTGTGCCGGGGGAGTGGGCGCACCGGGGGCACCGGCGGCGGGGCCGGGCTGGGGGAAGCCGTAACCGGCGGGCGGGGTGGCGGGCGCACCCGACTGTGGTTGCGGCTGGGCGGGAGGCTGGGGGAAGCCGTATCCGGGCTGCGCCTCGGGCTGGGACTGCGGCTGGGCGGGCCCGGTGGGCGGGAAGCCGTACCCGGTCGGGGGCGCGGGCGGGGTCGGAGCCTGGGGCGGTTGCTGGGCGGCGGGCGCCGAGGGCTCGGCGGTGGGTTGCGGGAACCCGTAGCCGGGCTGCTGGGCGGGCGGCTGCGTGGGCCCGGTGGGCGGGAAGCCGTACCCGGTCGGGGGCGCGGGCGGGGTCGGAGCCTGGGGCGGCTGCTGGGCGGCGGGCGCCGAGGGCTCGGCGGTGGGCTGTGGGAACCCGTAGCCGGGCTGCTGGGCGGGCGGCTGCGTGGGCCCGGTGGGCGGGAAGCCGTACCCGGTCGGGGGCGCGGGCGGGGTCGGAGCCTGGGGCGGCTGCTGCGCCGCGGCAGCCGGCTGCGCCGGGGGAACCGGCGGGGGGTTCCAGGCAGCGGGCGCCGGCTGGGGAGCCTGCGGCTGGAAAGGCGGCTGTGGAGCGGGCGCGGCGGCCTCCGGCGCCTGCGGTTGCGGGGGCTGGACGGACCAGTCACCACCGGCAGGGGGAGCGCTCGGGAAGGCGGGCGGAGCCGTAGGCGCCTGAGGCGCGTCGACCGACGCCGGAACGGCATCCTCGGGCCCGTCGTCCTGCTCGTCCGCGCCGGCGGGGACGGAGTCCTCGGGCTTGTCGCCGGCGGGGACGGAGTCCTCGGGCTCGTCGCCGGAGGGGATTGAGTCCTCGGGCTCGTCGTCGGAGGGGACGGCGTCCTGAGGCTCGTCTGCGGCCTCGTTCTCGTCCTGGGACGCTGTCGGAACGTCGTCCTCGTCGCCTTCGTCCCCGGCAGCGGCGCTCTCCACGTCGTCGGGTCCGAAGGAGTCGACGTCGAGAGCGTCAGGCTCGTCGGCGCTTTCACCGGACTCGGAGGAGTCGTCGGAAGCGTCGTCCTCCGCGACGACGGGATCAACCGAAGCGTCGGAGCTGTCGGTGTGGGAGTCGATGTCGACGTCGGAGCGGCTGTCGGACTCGGACTCGGACTCGGCCCCGTCCTCGTCCCCGGAGGAGACCTCCTCCGCGGCCTCCTCCTGAACCTTCTCAGCCTCGGCCTTCTCCGCCTCGGCGGCGGCATCGCGCTCCGCGATCTCCCGCTTCAGGGCGGCGGCTGAGAAACGAATGGTGGCGCCGCTCTCGATGTCGCCCGAGTCGGTCCCGTCGGAGGGCTCGATGGGCTGCGACGGCTCCTGCCCGACCGGCATGACGGGTACAGCGGCAGGAGACACAGAAGCGTCGGAGGAAGCCGTCGCAGGCTTCCCCTCCTCCGCGTCCGCTTCCGGCTGCTGCGGCTCGAACCCACTGCCGACAGGCAGCCGGGGTACGGCGACAGGCCCGCCGGAGGGCGGAGGGGGAGGCGTGAACGGCGCACCGGGCGCGGGCGCGGGAGGCGTGAACGGGGCGCCCGGAGCGGGCGCAGGCGGAGGCGGGGTGAAGGGCGCGCCGGGAGCCGGCGCCGGAGGCGTCGGAAGGGCGGACGGCCCGGAGGCCCCCACGGCATGCGGAGGCGGAGTCAGCCCCGGCAGAGGCGGAACGGCCCCGGCGGACAGCGACGAAGAACTCCCCGAAGCCCCCGAACCAGCGGAACCCGCAGACGAACCGGACGAGCCACCGGAACCGGACCCGGAGTCGGAGTCGGAACTAGGGGTGGAACCGGAGGAACCGGAGGAACCGGCGGCCGAAGCCGACGAAGAAGCCTCCGAGGCGTTCTGCGTGTACCAGGCCGGCGGCGCGTAGTCGATGGTGAACTCGCCCGTCGTCTCGACGGCGGACTCCGCGTCGGGCTGGTCATCGCCGGGGGTCGCCCAGCTCCCGTGCGTACCGTCCCGATCGCTGCTCACAGTTCCTCCTGGTTGGTCGAGCACCCTTGTGCCGTGCTGGGGGCGACCATCTGCCCTCCCCGTCAGGACGCCCGTACCCGTACGACAGGTTCTGGCACAGGTTCTGGCGTCACACCGGTACCAGCCTAATCACCACGACGCTCCCCCCGGGAGGCCCGCCCTCCGGGAACCCGGACGAAAGCACGCCGACCGCGACGAACTCCCCCAAGGGAAAAGGCGCTGATCACGCGCCGCCCCCGGGCCACGGGAGTCCTGCTGAACGTCCGGACGTCAGTCCATCCGCCGAGGCGTACCGAGCAACCCCACTTCCGCGTCGGTCGGCTGCGTCGTCACGTACTGCCGGTCGCGGTCGGAGCACCACAGGGTGACACCGTCGACGAGGGTCGGCAGGGCGTCGATGTCGGCGCGGGGCAAGCCCATGGTGCGCCCCAGTTCGGCGGACTCGTCAGGAGATATCCGTTGAACGCCCACAAGCCGGGCCTGCCGCACCAGCCGGGGCGCGACAGGGCTGAGGTAGGGCAGCAGGGTCAGCACCGACTGCCAGGGTCCGGACACCACGCGCCCCCGCGGAGGCCGCATGCCGCAGTCCCGCACCACCAGCACCGGGGTGCCGGCCGAGGCGCCCTGCGGGGGCACGCGCCCCACGTCGTACACCGAAAGCCCGTTCTGGCCGCCGCCCATGGCGTGCATCATCTGCGTCCAGGCCTGGGGCCGGCCGGTCTCCACGGCCACCCGCGCGCCGGTCGCAGCGGCCCGCAGCGCGAGCACCTGGGCGGTCCACAGACCGCCGATGAGCACGACGTCGTACGGCGTGGGCCGGTTCAACCCGAGGACCGCGGGCTGTCCTTGGGCGTCCACACCGATGACGACACCGTCGTCCCCGATGGGCAGCGCGAGGCCGTCCAGGTCGTCCGCGGACAGGGTGTGCCGACCATGGCGAGGCCCGAACAACCCGAAGCCGAAACGCAACGCGCCACGCGCCCGCCGCCCACCGGCGTCCGGGACGGCCAGCCCGTCACCCGCCGCCGCACCCGGCGGCACGCCGTAGTTGCCGGGCCCCTGCGGGCTCTGCGTCGTCATGGCCGTCACCGGGCACCTCCGAGCGGCAAAGTGGCGAGCACGCCGGGCAGTTGCTCCCGGTCGAGCCGGGTCAGCGCGGCGCCCGCGTCACGGGCGGCCGCCTCCAACGCGCGCCGGGCCCCGGTCAGTTCCTCGGCGCTGCGTCCGGTCACCCGGAGGTGGCCGGTCAGCGACATCTCGCGCCGGTCGCCGGGGGAGAGGGTGAGGCTGATCGTGGTGGCGAGCGCGTGCACGCCGGTGACCCGGGCGACGAACTGGTGCAGGGACGCACCCTGAGCGCCGCCCAGGGAGGGCCACTTGCGGATCCAGTAGGTGGTGTGCCGCCGGTTGTCGCAACGCCAGCTGCGGCTGGACTCCTCGGTACGCCGCTCCCGCCGGTCGGCCCGCCCCGCCTCGGCGGTCACCAGAGGATTGGCGCAGGCGGAGGTGGCGACGGCGGAGATCAGCTCCTCCTCGTCGAGCACCGTCGCACGGAACCCGGCGCCGGTCAGCCGGCTGGCCAGGTGGTCGGCGACGCGCACGACGCACTTCTGCGCGCCGTGCAGCCCGCCACCCCGGGCGGCCACGGCCTCCGGGCACAGCTCGGGGTCCAGCTTCAGCGCGATCCAGGTGATGCGCACCGCGGGAGCGCCGGTCTGCGCCTGCAGCGGCGCGTAGTTGGTGACGGCGACCGACTGCGGCGGCAGATGCAACGCGGGCGCGGGCTGGGTGTGCAGCACCACCTGCGCCGACTCCAGCCGGATACCGTCCACTTCGAGAGCGTCCCGCACCAGCGCCAACGGCAACGGCCGCCGGCTCCGCTCGGCCCGCAACGCGGTGGCGTCGGCCTCCACCTGCACCACAGCGGTGACAAAGGTCCCGTCCCCGACGATCCCGACGGGGCGGCGGTCACGTACGCCGTAGGAGGAGGTGCGCAGGGCCGGATCGCACTCCACCGCCGGGGCCAGCCCCGGCTCCGTCTCGGGGGGCAGCTCCAGCTTCGCGGCGATCCTCCTGCGGGAACGCAGAGCCTGGCGTGTGGCGATCCACTCGTGCAGTGAACGGCCGCGTCGGCGGACGACGGCCAGGAGCACCAGGAGCACGGCGACGGCGACGGCGGGCACGAGCGCCAACGGGCCGATCGCCCACCCCGTGAGAGAGGCGGCCGCAGCGAGTTCCAGCAGTACGAGCCGTTGCAGCCGGAACGAACCCGGCTTGCCGGCACGCACTTTCAGGTGAACGCCGTCACGCGCGGCCCTCGGTCGTGTCGCTCCTGCCGTGGCCTCCCCGGAGCCGTCCGCCCGGACCCGGCCACGACGTGCCGTCCGTGTCCCGGAAGCCATCAGCCCATCCCCCGTTCACTCACCGCCGGCAGGAATTCCGGCACCGCACCAGGCCCTTGAGGGCTCAGGAACCCTACCCGCTCCGCAAGTCACCCTGCGTACCAGGCATAGTAGGGGGCCGGTCCGACAGCGGCGGGCAGGGGACAGCGGCCCCTGCGCCTCCTGGGCGGGACTCGGGCGGAACACGGGGAGAGACACGCATCCATGGCATCTCGGCGGGACCAGCTCAACGCCTACACCTTCGCGAAGCGCCGCTTGCTCGCGGCCTTCGTCCAGTCGACCCCCCAGGGTTCGGAAGAGGGAGCGCCGCGCCCGCTGCGGGGCGTCGTGCCCGGGCTCATCATCGGGGTGATCGTCATGGCCGTGTTCGGCGCCTGGGGCATGTTCAAGCCCGCAGCGCCCAAGGGCTGGGACGTCCCGAACGAGAAGGTGATCATCGCCAGCAAGTCGACCACCCGGTACGTCGTCCTCAAGACGGGTGACAAGGTTCAGTTGCACCCGGTGCTCAACATGGCCTCCGCCAAGCTTCTCCTGGCACCCGGAAAGGGCGACGTCGTCACCGTCAGCGAGTCGCTCCTGGACAGCGGGAAAATCCAGCACGGTCCCACCATCGGCATTCCGTACGCCCCCGACCGCCTGCCCTCCGACAAGGAGGCGGGAGCCGCGAAGCGGTGGGTCGTGTGCGAGCGCCCCACCGCCGGCGGCGGGTCCGTCCAGAAGGCCGCGCTGGTCCTGGCCGACCGCGAGAAGAAACTGACCGAGGGAAAGTGGCGACTGAGGGATGGTCAGCTGCTGTACGTCACGGACCCCGACGGCCACCGCTTCGTCGTGGACGCGGGCGGCACCGCGTACCGGGTCGACGAACTGGACACCGGGGACGACCTGGAACTGCTGCTCCGCACGGTCGTCGGCTCCGGCCGCGAGCCCCAGCGGGTCTCCAAGGAATGGCTCGCCACTCTGCACGAAGGCGACCCGGTGACCTTCCCGGAGATCGACGGGGTCCCCGGCGACCCCGCGGACGCCCCAGGTCAGCTCGACGCGTCGGCGAACCGGGTCGGCACCGTGCTCAAGGCGTTCGACAACGACAAGGAGCAGTACTACGTCGTGCTGCCCGGCCGGGTCGCACCGGTCTCCGCGTTCGTCGCCCAGCTCCTGCTGTTCAGCAAGGACCTGGCCCAGGTCGGACAGGCCGGGCAGGCGCTCGAGACGAGCCCAGGAGCCATCGTTCCCGGCCAGCCCTTCGGCACGGAGCACGACTGGCCCACCGGCACGCCCCGTCCGGTCAACGAGGCCTCGCACGCCGAGGGAAGCCGTAACACGGTCTGCAACGTCCTGCGGGACGTCGGCGACAAGGGTGCGACGACGCTCAGCACCTGGGCGGGCACGGACTTCCCCGCCGACCTCCCCACCGGGTCCTCCAGCGCCTATGTCACCCCGGGTTCCGGTCAGCTTTTCCGCCAGTTCCAAGGCAAGGCGACCGAGGCAGGCCCCGTCTTCCTGGTGACCGACACCGGCCTGCGTTACGTGCTGCAGTCCAACGCGGACAGCGCCACCGACGACGCCGGCATCGGTATGTCGGCCGAAGAGCGCAAGCAGTTGGAGCAGGAGGCCCAGCAGGCCCAGACCCGCCTCGGCTACGCCGACGTGGACCCCGCGCCGATCCCCGCCGCGTGGTCCACGTTCCTGCCCACCGGCCCTCGCCTGTCCACGGCAGCGGCACGCCAGCCGCAGGGCTCGTAGCGGAGGGCACCACGATGCGACACACACGCCCGCCCCTCCTCCGTGCGGCGACCGCGGCCACCGTCCTGCTGACGTGCCTCGCGAGCTCCGTGGCCTTCGCGTCACCGTCCTCCGCGGAGAACTTCTCCGGCCAGTGCGAGTACCCCAACGCCCGTTATCCGGGGCGCCCTTGGACGCTCCAGCGGGTCCAGCTCGACGAGCTGTGGAGCCAGTCCAGGGGCAAGGGCGTCCGGGTCGCCGTCATCGACACCGGTGTGGACGTGCGACACCCGCAGCTGAAAGACGCGGTGGACACGAAGAGCGGCGGCAACTTCCTGCCCAAGGGCCTCAAGGACGACAACGGCGACCCCGTGGAGCGGGGCAGCGAGAAGGGCACCACCGACCCGGTCGGCCACGGCACGAAGGTCGCCGGCATCATCGCGGCCCGCCCCGCGTCCGGCACCGGCTTCGTCGGTCTGGCTCCTGAAGCCACTGTCATCCCGATCACGCAGAACGACGCGGAGGGTCACGGCGACACCAGCTCCCTCGCCCAGGCGATCCGCCACGCCATCGATGCGAAGGCGGGTGTCATCAACATCTCCCAGGACACCTCCGACGCCGCCAAGCCCTCCCCGGACCTGGAAGCAGCCGTGAACTTGGCGCTGGAGCACGAGATCGTCGTCGTCGCCTCGGCGGGCAACGACGGAGCGGGCGGCAACGTCAAGAAGACCTACCCCGCCTCCTTCGAGGGCGTTCTCGCCGTCGCCGCCTCGGACCGCAACAACGAGCGCGCGCCCTTCTCCCAGTCCGGCGACTTCGTCGACGTGGCAGCACCCGGCGTCGACATGATCTCCACGGTCCCGCGCGGAGGTCACTGTGCGGACAACGGCACCAGCTTCTCGGCGCCCTACGTCGCGGCGGTGGCGGCCCTCATCAAGGCCAAGCACCCCGACTGGACACAGCGGCAGGTCGTCGCGCAGATCGAACAGACCGCGGAACGCACCATCGCCGGCCGGGACCGCCTGGTCGGCTGGGGAGTGGTCGACCCCGTGCGCGCGCTCACCGAGGACGACCGGCCGGTCGAATCTCCCCGCCCCCAGGAGGGCCTGGTCAGGGCCGAGGCCCCTGCCGCCGCCCCGCTGCCTCTCGGAGAGACCGCCGATGAACGCAACGCCCGTCTGGCGACCTACGCGACCGTCGGCGCGGTGATTCTGGTCGCGGGTCTCGGCGGGGCCGCGGTCGCGATACGGGACGCACGCAGACGCGCTCGCGGGAGGGAGAGGCACGGAGAGCACGCCGCGAGGTGACGAAGACCTCAGACACGGCCCGCACTTCATGGCCCGCCTACGGTTCCGCCGGGCGGGGGAGCGAAACTCGGCCAGATGTCAGGGGGGAGCGCGGATATGGCAGTTGGGACTGTCAGCACCCGTTACTAGAGTGGTCCGAAGCGGTTGAGATCGTTCAAAGGTGTGTCCACGCAGGACGGGGCGCAGAACCGACCGCGCAACGGGGAAAACGGGGAGGAATGCAGTGGGGCTTCCTGACGAGACGGGCAGGGGCGCCGCGGACCTACGGCGCGGCGTCATGGCACTGTCCACGTTCAAGAAGCGCGTGGACGACTTGCTGACCGCCTTCGAGGAGTCGCCGGGCGGGCCGTCCAAGGTCGGATCCCACGAGCTGCCGGCCAACGTCTTCGGCAGCGGCGCCTTTCCGGAGGGCAAACGGCTGCACCTGGAGTACGAGCGCGTTCACGAGCGGATCACCGCGCTGTCCAAGCAACTGGGCCTGCAACTGGAGGCCATGCGCATCGCCGTGCACGGTGTGGACGTCACCTTCGACAACCTCGAAGAGGAACAGCGCCGGCGCTTCCACGAGATCCGGCTCCAGGTGAACCAGACGCGTGAGGAAATGCTGGACCACCAGGTCAAGAGGGGCAACCGAGCCGACCACACCGACGCGGGGTACTGATGAGCGGGCACGAGAAGAAGCCGGACCCCTTCCTGGAGGAACGCCAGGAGGCCCGGCAGCAGAACGGCGTCCTCGACGCGGTCACCGACATGACGCGGCTCTCCGTTCCGTTCGGACCCTTCCACCAGCGGGGTATCCACTTCGGTTCCACGAACTTCGAGGGCTACGACCTCAACGACATGGTCGACATCGTCGAGTCGGCCAGCCCCGAACTGCTGGAGTCGGCGGCCGAGGCCCTCGTCCAGGCACGGGACGCCATCCGGACCGCGGCGGAGGAACTCCAGAAGGACATCGGCGGCGTCGACTGGAAGGGCGAATCCAACACCGCCTTCACCAAGTGGGCGGACAGCCTCGTCAAGACCGCCGAGGGCATCGCCGACTACGCCGATGTCGTCGGCACCCAGGTGATGGCGGCGAGTTCCGGCCTCGCCTCGGTCCGCAAGTCCATGCCCCCGCGCGACACCCGCACCGACCGCAAAACGGTCGACGACATCCCCGCGGTCGCCCAGGTCGACGGCAACGCCGACTACACGGCGGCCCTCAAGGCGGAGAAGGACCGCCAGGAGGCCATCAACCAGATGTACCGCCTGGCGTCGTACTACACGGTGTCGGCGGACACGATGCAGTCGGCGGAGGAACCGGTGTTCCCGCCTATGCCGGATGCGGGGGTGCCAGGGCCGGCGATCACGGACGGACCGGGGCCCCGGGACGGTGGTCAGCAACCGTCCACGGCCCTGGCCGATGCGCGTGTGTCGTCTGGCCAATCGCGCTTCGCTTCAGCCGAACGGCCGCATGCGGAGCAGCCACCGCTTCTTACGTCGGGCGCGCACCCCGAGACGTCGCCGAAGCACCCTGTGGGCACGGAGATCAACAGTGTCGGCACATTGCCTCCGCAGGAGGTTGTGAAACCGGCCACCACCCCACCGATGACGAACGTCTCCACGGGCCAGCAGGTCGGGCCACTCCCTTCAGGCCCGGGCGCAGCGCCGCGCGCTACCCCTGCCGGGGCGGGGCGCGTGACCCGTCCCGGCGGCACACCCGTCTCCAGCACCCCTGCCCCGGTGCAGGGGAGAGCAGTTGGTACCCCAGGAAGCGCGTCGGCAGCTCGCACGCTCCCTGCACCCCTGGGGCAGGGAGCGCGGGGTGCCACACCCGGACCGGTGGGAGGTCGTACCACGGGGCCAGCGGGGCCGATGGCCCAAATGGGGAGCGGTGTCCTACCCGGACAGGCAGGAGCCCACGGACCTGCTCCTGCGGCAAGAGGTGTCTCCGGCGGCGTGCCCAGACCTCTGGGCCCTGTGCCGGGACAGCTTGGCGGTACACCCCGCGACCGCGCGAGTGCTCCAGGAGCAGCACGGTCCGGGCGTGGCGGTCAGGGCAGCGGCGGCGACGGCGTCGTCGGTGGTCGGCCGGTCACGGGTGCCACACCGGTCCACAGCAGCCCCAGGCTGCCGCGCGGCACGGTTATTGGCGGAGGGGGCGCACCCGGCGCATCCCCGGCGGGGCAGGGCATGGGTCAGCGCGGGGTGATCGGCGCTCCTCCGCCGGCTTCGACCAGGTCGCAGGCGGCCCGCCGCCCCGCGGCTGGCTCCGACGGGGTCGTGAGCGCACCCGGTGGGCGAGCCTCCGGCGCCCAAGGCAATGGTGGCCGCCGTGATGTCGCCGCCCGACGTGGAGTTGTGGAGAATCGCAACGACGAGCGCCGTCGCGATGCATCGGCGACCGACTGACCAGCAGACGAAGGACAGACAGAAGCATGGTGGTGTACAGGCTCGGCCGACACGTCAGGCGAAACGCGCTGGTCAAGGCAAAAAGACGGGGTGCGGCTGCCTGTTCGGTGCTCGGAGCTGCTGCTGTCCTGTCGGTGAGTCTCACTTCCGGTGCCATGGCCGCGGACGCTCAGTCGGCGCAGTGGTACCTGTCGGCGATGAAAACCCGTGAGATGTGGAAGACGAGCACCGGCGAGGGAGTCAAGGTCGCCGTGATCGACTCGGGGGTCAATCCGGATACTCCTTCGCTCCGAGGCCAGGTTGTCACCGACGAGGGAGCCACCGGCGTCACGTACAAGGCGACGGAGGACTTCGAGGGCCACGGGACGACCATGGCCGAGCTGATCGCGGGCACCGGAGCCGGTGGCGGCCTCAAGGGGCTGGCTCCGGGAGCGAAGATCGTGCCTTACCGGATCTCTCTGAAAGGCCTGGAAGAAGCTGAGGTGAAGAGGGCCCCTGACCTGGCGGACGTCATCAGAGCCGTTGCCGACAGCGACGCGAAGATCATCAGCATGTCGTTCGGCAAGGACGTGGACACCGATGACGAACGCGAAGCGATCAAGTACGCCCACGCCAAGGGAAAGCTGATGTTCGCCAGCACAGGCAACGAAGCCGAGCGGAACAGCCGTATCGGATACCCGGCGGCTTATCCCTACGTAGTGGGCGTCGCCGCATCCGATGAGTCCGGCAAGGTGACGAAGTTTTCCGAGCACGGCAACTACGTCGACTTGGCGGCACCAGGAATCAACATGCCTGGCTGGTGCGACAACTCGTTCCGCGCTTACTGCGACAAGGGTGGCACGAGCGCGGCCACCGCCCTCACCTCCGCCTCCGCCGCCCTGGTCTGGTCCGCCCACCCCGACTGGACCGCGAACCAGGTCCTCAACAGCCTCATCGAGACGGCCGGCCGCGACTGGGCCAGGGACGATCCAAGCACCTACCTCGGCTACGGCCTGATCCGCCCCCGAAAGGTCCTCGAGAACGCCAACTTCGACCCGGGCCCGGCGGACACCGACCCCCTCGCCCGGGAGAACGCCGTCGGTCTTCTGGACGACGAGGGCAAGCCGGTGAAGTCCTCGTCCTCCCCCTCGACCGCTCCCTCGGAGGGACCGGGAAAGACGGGGACGTCCGGTTCGGACTCCGAGGCCGACGGCACGTCGGCAGCCGCCTCGGGTGAGGACTCCTCCGACGACACCACCCTCTGGGTGATCCTCGGCGCTGCCGCGGCGGTCCTTGCGGTCGGAGGCGGCGCCTTCGCCGTGATCCGCTCAAGGCGAGGCGCATAGGCGCTGTACCGCGACGACCACCTCTTCCCACCCCAGGTGCTCAAGCACCACGCACCGCCCACCTCTCGGAAAGGACCGCCGACATGGCTGAAGGCCGTAAGTTCTACGAGGCCCAGGTACAGAAGCTCCAGACGAACGTCATCGACCGGTACGACTCCATCAGGCAGTCGCTGGCCAAGCTCCAGGGAACGATCGACATGATCGAGAAGAACTGGACCGGCCAGGGCGCCATGGCGTTCGACAAGAAGCAGACGGAGATCAACGCCCACATGGCCGCGATCGGCCGGATGCTCGACGAGTTCCTCGAGGGCATCGACCTGAACAAGAAGGACAAGCGGAACCTCGAGAGCCAGATCGAGGCCGACATCACCAAGATCTCGGTGGACGACCTCGGTGGAAAGACCTCGGCGCTGAGCAGTTACTGAGGCAAGCCGCCCACCACCGACCGGTTTTCGACGAAACGAGGAACACATGTCCGGAGCCCACTACGACGAGCTCGCCGTCACGTTCGGCACGATGGACGCGCTCGCCACCGAGCTCGGCGACCAGGCCAAGAAGCTCGAGGAGGACCTCGAGGCGCTCAAGAAGGCGGTCCTCGACGCAGCCTCGGGCTGGGGCGGCGAGGCGTACGAGGAGTTCACCAAGAAGACCAAGGAGTGGGACCGCCACGCCAGCGGCATCCACCAGGCCCTGGTCAGCATCGCCCAGCGCGTCGGCACGGCCGGCGGTGACTACCGCGGCGGCGACCTGAAGGGTGCCAGCTACTTCCTGTAGACCGAGGGCAGGAACCGAGCGCTCGGCACGGCCCGGCGCTCGCGGAGCAACGACCAGGGTGGACACGCGCGGGAGGTGTCCACCCTGTCGCCTCTACAGCACTGATGTCGGTTTCGACCACGCGCTGTGGCCCAGCCTCCCATCGAGCCGATGCTGACTCAATCCAAGCTCGTCAGGCATTTGCGCATCACGAGCGAGCCGGCTCCGCGTCTTCCAAGACAATGCTCAGGACGGACAGCCGAGCTTTTTCTTGTACGCGTCGAAGTAGGGTGGACCGAGCTTTTCCAGCAGCGGCTGCGATTTTTCATTCCATTTAAGGTCGTTGACGGTGACGACCACAACATCACCCTTCTCACTGACCCCAGGGCATGGAATCACCGTCGCGACGCCAAAATTCCATGAGGCGTACTTACCTCCTTCGATGTAGCGAACTCTTTTGAGTTCAGAGAACTCGAAATAGTCGCGTAGTGTGTATCCGTTCTTTTGCCAGTCGGCGTCGCTGACCACGGAATCGTTTCCATCCACGTACATGTGGCAGAACTGGCCTTCCTCCAGGGTGAAATAGCCGGAGTCCTGTTTTAGTTCATCGCCGTCATCGAGTAGCGTTTCCAGGATGTTCTTGTTCGCCGGGATTCCGCACATGTTATCCGGGGCTGGGTAAGAGAGGCCTTCGTCGTCGGAGGAGGAAGTGCAGGCGGAGAGTGAAAGAGTACACAGTGCGGCCACGGCGAGCGCCCTGCCTGAGAGAGGGGGCGTGCGGTCGTTCATTTTCACGTGCCGTCTCCTGACGAATTCCACTGGGCACCATCGGAGTGGCTTACGCCGGCTGCCGTCCGAACGGCACGGTTGATGGCGTCCGTTGTCGCTGGGTCGATGTCTCGATGATGTTGGAAGTAGCTGTCCACGGCCCGGGACGACGATTGCATCGCTGCGATCCGTCCCTTTGAGTATTCTTTGCCGGCTGCGTGTTCGGCCTCGTCCGTGGTGTCCGCCGTGACCTTGTCCACGACGGCCGCGGTCGTATCCTCGACAAGCCAGTTCACAGGCTCCGTCACGACGGAGAACGGAGGCGGGATCGCGCCCGTACCCAGGCCCAGGAACCGGCCCACCCACTTCGCGTTGTCCGCGACCGCCTCGTTGTACTCCTTGTCCGAAGCCGTGTGATAGTCATAGATTGCGTCGGCCCGGGAATTGCTCATGATTCCCGCGACGGCGGCCCCCGGCGCGACCAGGTCGCCGACGCGGGAGGCGTCCTCCGCCGTGAGCCCCTTGCCCTCCGCGTCCAGGAACTGGTGAACCACGGCCGTCGTGTAGCTCTGCTGTGCGGCGGTGATGGCGCTGTATGCGTCCGGGTCCTGTCCGACAAGCCCCAAAAACTTCTGCGCATCGCCGTACCCGAGATTCGCAGGCGCGCCGTTGACCGGGAACGCCTTGCTGTCGGAGCCCTCCATGTACATCGACTGCTGGAAGTCGCCCATGTAGTCAGCTGCGATGTTGCCCAAACTGTCGCGCAGGGCGTACAGCGGTCCGGTCTCCTCGTCCGCCAGGTCCCCGTTCATGTTGTGCGTCAGCAGATCCGGGTTCTTGGCGAACTTCTCCACGATGTCGTGGGTCAGTTTCGCCTGCGCCTTGCTGTGCTCCACCGACGGATCGACCGTGTCGCTGTCGTACGGGCGGCCTGTCGCGGCTGCTTCGAGAGCGTGGCCCAGAGCATCGGGGCCGTAGTTGCGGGCCTTGTCCGTCACCTCCGGGTCGATCCCCATGTGGGTGGCGTTCCTGTCGGTCGTCCACTCGAAGTCCTTGTCGGTGAAGAGATCGAGATAGGACGTGAAATCGGTCTTGGCCCCTGACTTGATCGTGCCGTCCTCGTTGTACGCCGTCGGCTTCTCCGTGAAGAACTGCTCGGCCGCCTCCGGGCTGTGGCCCAGCGCCTCCAGCACGCTGTTCAGCGGGTCGTTGCCACTGCCCAACTTCCCGGACGGGTTGAAGCCGAAGCGATCGTCACTGCCGGCAGGCCGGTTGGAGAAGAACCGCTGCGGATCATCCTGGTGCAACTGGGTGACATGCTCCGCGATGGGCGTGAGGAACGCGGGATCGTAGTTCCCGTAGCGGAGCAGGCCCCCCAGGACCTGGTAGCCGTACGGCTTGCTCCACATGCCGCGCTCCCACTCGATCTCCTGGGTGCCCAGCTTGCGGAACTCCGCGCCCCACCACGAGGGAAGGTGCTGCCGGTCGCCGCGGACGCTCTGCGGAGTGTAGGGATCGGTGGCGTTGGCCAACGCGTGGCCCATGTACTTCTGCAGGTCCTGCACCGCTGCCAGCCGGGTCTTGGAAGCGTCCTGGCCGGTGCCGTCCGTCGACAGGGCCGCGTAGAACTCGAGCGTCTGCCGCGGTCCGCCCAGTCCCTCGAAGAACTCCGTGGCGAACTCGCCGTCCTTCTCCCGCCCGTTGTGGCGCAGCAGCCTGTTCAGCTCCGCGAGCTCGCGGTCGGACATGTCCTCGCGCTTCCTGGCGAGTTCCAGGGCGCGCTCGACCTGGGCGTCGTTGAGGGAGTCGTACTTCGCGTGGCCGGCGTTGTACAGGTCGCTTCCGTGCGCCCGCTTGAGCGCCAGCTTGGTGGAGACGTCGATGTCGTGAGCGTGGGCGACTTTCCGGGTGATGGAGTCGGCGTAGTGCTGCCGATCCGCCTTCGTGTCGTCCTCCTTGCCGTCCTTGCCCTTCTTGGCGTCGGCGTCCGGCCGTAGACCCACACTCACCGTGCCGTCACCGTTGTCCTGAACGGTGTAGCCCTTCTCCTTCGCCTCGGCGGTGAGCGTCCGCACACCCTTCTGGAGCCCCACCAGTTCGTGGTGGGCGTCCTCGAGCACCTGGAAGATGCTGCTGGCCTCCATGTGGAGGTCCGCGAACTCCTTGACGGTCTTGTCCACGAACTTCCGCGTGACGCCGGCGTTCACGCCTTCCCAGCGGGCGCGGTCGGACTTCTTCTTGAGTCCGCCACGGGCGTCGGTCTCGAGCTGCTCGAGGTTGCTGACCACCTTCTTCCAGTCCGACACCGCTGTGCCGAGTTTGCCGAGGTCGACCTGCATCAGGTCGCCGTAGCTGATGGACATGGCGTCCCTTCCCCCGTCCTACTTGAAGTACTTCTCGAGTTCCGAGGCGGGCAGCGCGGTGCCGTCTCGCCGCATGATGGACGCGGCGATCTCGGCGTCGTCGTTGGCGTGCAGCTTCTTGCTGAAGTCCAGGTGGTTGGAGATGTGCGCGCAGGCCTGGCGGACGGCCTTCACCTGGCTTTCCCAGACGGACAGGGTCGTCATGAGCTCGTCGCCCATGCTGAAGCCGGATCCGGACAGTGTCGTCGCCGCCTGGTGCGTGGAACCGGCATGGTCGGAGTTCATTCCGGCACCGGCGATGTCCACCTTCTTCTCGAGATCGCCGTGCAGAACGAAGGCTTCGTGGCCCACGGCTCCGAGGTCGTCCTGACGTGCCACCAGGTCAGGCTTGCCGCCACCGGGTCCTTGGGCCGGAGCTCCGTTCAACTGCGTCTGCGCCGGCCGCCGGTCGGCAGCCTGAGACTTCAGCTGCTCCCACTCGTCCCATGCCATGGATCCGCTCCTCCTCGGCGTCAGCCGAACTCAGCCGTACCACTTGCCTGCCCAGTAAAGGCCTCGCCAGGAACCACATTGGTTCCCGCCATCAGAACCTCTCCTCCTCCATCAGCCCTGTCTGCACCAGCGGCCGCCCGCGTCGCCGGGACACGAACACGCCCCGGCCCGCCGGCATCGGGCGCGGCCGGACCCCGCCCAGCACGTCGCCCTCGCCCGGGTCGCCCGACAGGACGACGCCCTGGGCGCCCAGTTCCTTGATGCGCTGCATGAACGCCTCGTACGAGGCGCGGCTCGCGCCTGCCGTGGACCGCGCGATGATGAAGCGCACGCCCACGTCCCGTGCGAAAGGAAGCAGTTCCGTCAGACCGCTGAGGGGATTTCCGCTCGATGTGGCGACGAGGTCGTAGTCGTCGACGACCACATACACCGTCGGGCCGCGCCACCAACTGCGGTCCCGCAACTGCTGCGGGGTCACATCGGCGGTCGGGGTGCGCCGCTTCATCAGGTCGGCCAGAGCCACCATGTGGTGGTCCATGGCGTTGGACATCGGAATGTACTCGGCGAGATGGGTCTCCGGGGTGACACCCAGGAGCGAGCGCCGGTTGTCCACGACGAACAGCTTGCACGCGTCGCCCGGGTAGCGGGTCGTCAACTGCTTGATCAGCAGGCGCAGCAGGTTCGACTTGCCGGACTCGCTCTCCCCGAAGATCAGGAAGAACGGATCCTGGTCGAAGTCGACGAACACGGGCTCGAGATTGTCCTCGTCGAGCGCGAAGGCGATGCCGCGCTGTGGGAAGCGGTCGCCCGGAGGCAGGTGGCCGGCGGGCAGTTCACGGGGCAGCAGACGAACCTCGGGTGCGCCCGGTGCCTGCCAGTGCCGGGACACCTCCGCCGCGAGCGCGGCCGTGGCGTCCGCGAGGTCGGTGTCGGACTTCAGACCGTCGATGCGCGGCACGGCCGCCATGAAGTGCAGCTTCTGCGGCGACAGGCCACGCCCCGGCACGCCGGTGGGGACGTTGGCGGCCACCTTGCGGTCCAGCTCGGAGTCCATGGTGTCGCCGAGGCGCAGTTCGAGCCGGTTCAGCAAGCTGTCCTTGAGGGCGGACCGGACCTCCATGGACCGGGACGCCGAGAGGACCAGATGGACGCCGTAGCCGAGGCCGCGGGCGGCGATGTCGAGAATCACCTGATCGAGTGCTTCGTAGTCGGCCCGGAAGTTCCCCCAGCCGTCGATGACCAGGAAGACGTCGCCCCAGGGCTGGTCGGTGACCGGGATGTCGCCGCGGGCGCGCCGGGTCCGGAACTCGGCGATGGAGGAGATGCCCGCGGCGCGGAAGTACTCCTCGCGGCGGTTGAGGATGCCGTAGACCTCCGCCACGGTGCGTCGCACCTGCTCCGGGTTGAGCCGGGAGGCGACACCGCCGACGTGCGGCAGCCCGGCCACCGCGGACATGCCGCCGCCGCCGAAGTCCAGGCCGTAGAACTGCACCTCGTGCGGGGTGTGCGTGAGGGCGAAGGAGCAGATCAGCGAGCGCAGCAGGGTCGACTTGCCGGACTGCGGACCGCCGAGGATCTGCATGTGGCCGGCCGCGCCCGAGAAGTCCACCCACAGCGGGTCACGACGCTGCTCGTACGGCTTGTCGACGATGCCGACCGGGACCACCAGGCGGCCGGCACCCTCGTATCCCGGCTGCGTGAGGCCCCGCCCCTCCACCGCGGCGAGCCCGGGAAGAAGCCCGTCCAGTGACGGCGGGCTGTCCAGCGGCGGCAGCCACACCTGATGGGCCGCCGGGCCCTGCGCCTCCAGCCGGCGCACGACGACGTCCAGCACGGTGTCCGCCAGCGCGTCGTCCGTCTCGCCGGCGCCGTCCGACGTGCCCGTCCGTTGCCGTGGCACCGCCACGTACTGCAGCGGCACCTCCGTGGCCGTGAACCGCACCGGACGCCGGTCCACAGGCAGCGGCCCGTCCGCGGACGCGTCCCGCTGCCCTCCGGGGCGATAGACGCCCGAGACGTACGCCGCCTTGAACCGCACCATCTCGTCCGTGCCGAACTTCAGAATTCCCGACCCCGGCACGTTCGGCAGTTCGTACGCGTCCGGCACCCCCAGGGCGGCACGCGACTCGGCGGCGGAGAAGGTGCGCAGACCGATGCGGTACGACAGGTAGGTCTCCAGGCCGCGCAACCGGCCCTCCTCCAGCCGCTGCGAGGCCAGCAGCAGGTGCACGCCCAACGACCGGCCGATGCGGCCGATCTGCACGAACATGTCGATGAAGTCCGGCTTCGCGGTCAGCAGTTCGCTGAACTCGTCGATGACCAGAAGCAGGGACGGAATCGGCTGGAGCGGCGCGCCTGCCGCCCTGGCCTTCTCGTAGTCGTGGATGTTGGCGTAGTTGCCCGCGTCGCGGAGCATCTCCTGGCGGCGGTTCAGCTCGCCGCGGATGGAGTCGGCCATGCGGTCGACCAGAGTGAGGTCGTCCGCCAGGTTGGTGATGACGGCCGCCACGTGCGGCATCTGCGCCATGCCGGCGAAGGTGGCACCGCCCTTGAAGTCCGCCAGGACGAAGTTCAGCGTCTCCGACGAGTGCGTCACCGCCAGCCCCAGCACCAGCGTCCGCAGCAGTTCCGACTTGCCCGAACCGGTGGCGCCGACGCACAGACCGTGCGGGCCCATGCCCTCCTGGGCCGCCTCCTTGAGGTCGAGCATCACCGGACGCCCGTCCTCGCCGACGCCGATCGGCACCCGCAGCCGTTCCGCCTGAGACCGCGGCCGCCAGGTGCGCCGCGTGTCGACGGAGGCGGCGTCACCCAGGTTCAGCAGGTCCGTGAACTCCAGGTTCGCCAGCAGGGGTTCGTCGTCGTCGCCGCCCGAGGCCACCCGCAGCGGCGCCAGTTGCCGGGCCAGCGCCTCCGCGGCGGCATACGACAGGGCGTCGGGCTTCCCCTCGTAGACCGCGCCGTGCGCCGACTCCAGGTAGAGCATGTGCGGCCGCACGATCACGGACAGGTCACCGTGGGCGCCGGCCGGCTCCCCCTCGGTCACCTCGACGACCGTCACACCCTGGAGGCCCTCGGGGTTCGCCAGCAGGGACGTCGGCGGCAAGGACACCCCGTCGAGCACGACGACGACATGCGGAGTGTCCGGCACGGGAGCGGCGTTCGGGTGAAAGCGGGGACGTCCGCCCAGCCGCGGGGCCAGCAGGTCCTCGAGCTCACGTGGATCGCCGCTGATCAGGCGGCGGGACCCGGCGCCGTCCGTGAGGCCGGAAAGCTGCACGTGCGGAAGCCACTTGGCCCATTCCCAGTGCGGCAGTGATTCCCGTCCCGCCGCGACCGCGACGACCAGGTCCTCGGGGGAGTGCAGGGAGGCGAGCGACCCGGTCAGCGCTCGGACACAGGCCCGTACGGACTCCGCTTCGCCGCCGAGCACCACGCGGGAGAAGGCGCGCAGGGAGACGGCCATGGGCAGGTCGTCCAGGGTGCTGTGCATCGCGACGAATCGCTGCATCGCGCCCGCCGTGAGCGGCTCCAGCTGATCGACCGGGCCGATCTCGGGTGCGACCAGCGGAGTGGCCAGGGACTGCGGGCCCAGACCGATGCGCACCTGGGCGAAGTCCTCGTCACTCGGACGCCGTTCCCATACGCGGCTGCCCTCGGCGACCAGTGCCCACAGCTGCTCCGGCGAGGGGTGGAGGTAGTACTGGGCGTCACGCTGCGCCCGCGCCGTCTCCTGGGCGGCCCGGCGGGTCCGCGACAGATAGCCGAGGTAGTCGCGGCGCAGATCGGCGATCTGCCCCTGAGAACCACGGCGGAAGCGGATCACCATGGCGACCGACATGGCGATCGTCGACGCGATCATCACCATGCCCATGATGCGCATGAAGGGCTGCCCGCTGGTGAAGAAGAAGACGACCGAACCACCCATGCCGAGGGTCGGCAGGAGCTGCATCAGCACACTTTCCCGCTGGCCCCGCGGCAGTTCGGGCGGCGGCTGCACGACGACCTCGCTCGTCGGCACCTCCGGCGGCAGCGCCCGAGGGGGACGCTTCACGACGATCTGGCTCACTGCCCACCAATTCCCTTGCCGGCCCGCTGGGTTTGTCGCCCGCCTCCCCGTGTCGGACGGACGAGGGCCGCCGCGTGATCCTACTGAGCACGCCATGCGGAGGTGGGCGGTAGGGTGCCGGAGGTTCGCGTGAGCACATGCGAACGTCGAAGGGCGCACCGTGTCCCGCGAGTTCCGGCGAGGCGTGCACAGGGCGCCCGGTGGAAGCGCCTCCGGCCGTCCCGTCACGCGACGGGCGGCGGAGGAAGAGACACACAGAACCGTCACAGCGGCGGACACAGCATCACTGAGGGGGAGCAGAAGGTGAGCACGACGGCCTCCACGGCGGTCACCGGCACCGGCGTACCGGGCCGGGGAGCCCTTTCCGGGACGGTGACAGGGCTCGGTTTCTGCCGGGTCACCATCGTCGCCCCCGACAGCCGGGTCGATGTGGCGCTCCCCGACGACGTACCGGTCGCCGACCTCAACCCGGAGATCCTGCGGCTCTCCCGGCAGACCCCGGCCGAGGGCGCTCCGGTCGGATACCACCTCGTACGGCGCGACGGCACCGTCCTCGACAGCTCCCGTTCCTTCGCGGCGCAGCGCATTCTCGACGGCGAACTGCTCACCCTGCGCCCCTTCTCCGAATCACTGCCCCCGGCCGTCGTCGACGACGTCTCGGAGGCGGTCGCCTCGGCGGTGTCGCGGGACCGGTCCCTGTGGGACGCCGACCTCACACGGGTCGCGGGTCTCGCGGGCGGCGGTGTGCTGCCCGCCCTGCTGGCCTTCGTCGCCTGGGCTGCCGACCCGCGGCACGACATGCACAGCCTGCCCGGCGTTCTGGCCGGCGTCGCCGGCCTCCTGCTCGTGGTCCTCGGCTGCGTCCGTGCCCGCGTCTACGACGACAGGACCGGGGCCGTGGCGCTGGGCCTCGGCGCGTTGCCCAATGTGGGCGTGGCGGGTTCCGGTCTGGTGTCGCTCTCCGACGGGCAGGGCATCGGGAAGCTGCAGTTCCTTCTTGCCTGCGCGGCCGTACTGGTGGCCTCGGTCGTCCTCACCCTGTGTTCCCCGCGGGGCGACGGCCCGTTCGTCGCCTTCTCGGTCGCCTCGGGCCTCGGACTGCTCGCCTCCTTCGCGGCGCTGTTCGGGAACTGGAGTCCGGCCGAGACCGCCGCTCTGTGCGCCCCGGTCGCCATCGGCGCGCTCGCCTTCCTGCCGGGCATCTCCCTGCGCTTCGCCCGGCTCCCCATCGGCTTCGAGATGCCGGACTCAACGCCGGGCAGCGCCTACGGCGCCGACCCCGTGCCCCACGAACCGGTGGACGCCGACCGCATCGGGGCCCAGGCACGGCGCGGCCACGAACTCCTTGTCGGCCTGGTCGGCGGCTGTTCGCTGACGGCGGCGGGTGCGGCCCTGGTGCTCGGCTTCTCCGGAAACCCCTGGGCGCAGTTGCTGGCCTTCGCCACGGGCCTGGCTCTGCTGATGCGCGCACAGCTCTTCCGCTACACCGCGCAGGTCGCCACGATCCTTGCCGCGGGGCTCGCGTCCCTCGTCGCGCTCGGTCTCGGCCTCGCGCTCGACCCGCCCGGCGCCCTGGTCCGGGAGGCGCTGGCGGGGGACCGCGCCGGTCTCGACCTCCGCACGGTCTGGCTGGTGGCCGCCATCGCAGCGGTGGCCACGCTGATCACCGCCGTCGGCCTGAAGGCGTCGCCCAGCGGAGCCACGCCTTTCTGGGGCCGTTTCCTGGAGATCGCGGAGGGCTTCGTGCTGCTGACGCTGGTGCCGCTGGCGCTGGCCGTCTTCGACGTCTACACCACGGTGCGGTCCCTGACCGGATGAGACGGCGCGGCGCCCGACGGATCACCGCCGGGCGCCGCGCCGTCCGTCACTTCGAGTCGCGATCCGCCGGCTCCAGATCGAACTCCCCGTCCCGCGCTCCGAGCACGAACGCACGCCACTCCGCCTCCGTGTACCGGAGCACGGTGTCCGGGTCGAGGGAGGACCGCATGGCCACGGCGCCGCCGGGCAGGTACGCGATCTCCACCCGCTCCTCGTGCTCCTCCGTACCCGGCGCGCCGTGCCACTCGACACCGGAGATGTCGAGGGCGTAGAGCTCGTCCTTCTCCCGCTCCTTGCGCGCCTTGATCTCCTCAGCCGTCTCCGCCATGACCCAGCGACCCCTTCCCGACGTACGATCGATCCGAGCGCTCACCCTAGTGGCCTGCCCCTTCCCTTCCGGTGGGTTCGACCGACCGGGGGAAAGCGGCCCGTCACCACCTGGTACTCTGGGCGACGGCCGTATGTGTACGCACCCCCGGAGCGACCTGCTCTGGAGGCCGCGCCCAGCGGATCCCCGCCTTCCGAGTCATGGAAGACCCCCCGAGAAGCAGACCGGGGGCACTCGGTGGCCACTCACAGATCATGAGGAGTACGCGTGTCGCTCGACGCCGCAGTGAAGAAGCAGATCATCTCCGAGTTCGGCACCAAGGAGGGTGACACCGGCTCCCCCGAGGTCCAGGTCGCTCTGCTGTCCCGTCGGATCTCCGACCTGACGGAGCACCTGAAGACCCACAAGCACGACCACCACTCCCGCCGTGGCCTGCTGATCCTCGTCGGTCAGCGCCGCCGGCTCCTGCAGTACCTCGCCAAGAAGGACATCCAGCGCTTCCGTGCGCTGGTCGAGCGCCTCGGCATCCGCCGGGGTGCGGCGGGCGCCAAGTAAGACGCCGTGAAGGGAGCGGTTCCCGGGACAAGGGGGCCGCTCCCTTTGCTGTACGTGCGGAGTGTCACTGCCCCTTTGTAGTGTGGTAGCACAACGCAAGAACTACGACTCAGCGTGATGACCGGCGCCGCATAGGGTATGCGACCCACGGACCATCACACCGGACGTCACCCGATGTCCCTCGCGGACATCACGGACGTCCACCTTGGACGCCATTCGGCGTCCGCCCGGACGTCACCCGACGCCCGCCCAGGAAGCCCTCCGGCTTCCGCCCGGACGTCACCCGACGCCCACCCAGGGCGTCACCCGACGTCCACCCCGGACGTCACCCGACGTCCCCCGTACGAGGGGAAGCGCACCTCGCCGCCGCCGGTCCTCGGTAGTGGCCCCCGGGAGAGTCAGCCCCGGGTGCTTCGATCGAAGACCGGCCCGCACCAGTGGAGCGCTTCTCCGCCCCGTCCCCCCGCCACACGGGCGGGAGGGACGAAAGACGACAAGTAACGGAGAAAACGCTGGTGGAGAACGAGACCCACTACGCCGAGGCCGTCATCGACAACGGCTCCTTCGGCACCCGCACCATCCGCTTCGAGACGGGCCGCCTGGCCCGTCAGGCCGCCGGCTCCGCCGTGGCCTACCTGGACGACGACACCATGGTGCTGTCGGCCACCACCGCTTCCAAGAACCCCAAGGACCAGCTCGACTTCTTCCCCCTCACGGTGGACGTCGAGGAGCGGATGTACGCGGCCGGGAAGATCCCCGGCTCGTTCTTCCGCCGCGAGGGCCGTCCCTCCGAGGACGCCATCCTCACCTGCCGTCTGATCGACCGCCCGCTGCGCCCGTCCTTCAAGAAGGGCCTGCGCAACGAGATCCAGGTCGTCGCCACGATCATGGCGCTCAACCCCGACCACCTGTACGACGTCGTGGCGATCAACGCCGCCTCCGCGTCCACGCAGCTGGCCGGCCTGCCCTTCTCCGGCCCGATCGGCGGCGTCCGCGTCGCGCTGATCCGCGGCCAGTGGGTCGCGTTCCCGACGCACACCGAGCTCGAGGACGCCGTCTTCGACATGGTCGTCGCGGGCCGCACCCTGGAGGACGGCGACGTCGCGATCATGATGGTCGAGGCCGAGGCCACCGAGAAGACGATCAAGCTCGTCGAGGGCGGCGCCGAGGCGCCGACCGAGGAGGTCGTCGCCGCCGGTCTGGACGCCGCGAAGCCCTTCATCAAGGTGCTCTGCAAGGCCCAGGCCGACCTCGCCGCGAAGGCCGCCAAGCCGACCGCCGAGTTCCCGATCTTCCTCGACTTCCAGGACGACGTCCTGGAGGCGCTCACCGCGGCCGTCAAGCCCGAGCTCGCCCAGGCGCTCACCATCGCCGGCAAGCAGGAGCGCGAGGCCGAGCTGGACCGCGTCAAGCAGCTCGCCGCCGAGAAGCTCCTGCCGGAGTTCGAGGGCCGCGAGAAGGAGATCTCCGCCGCGTACCGCGCGCTGACCAAGTCCCTGGTGCGCGAGCGCGTCATCAAGGAGAAGAAGCGCATCGACGGCCGCGGTGTCACCGACATCCGCACCCTGGCCGCCGAGGTCGAGGCCATCCCGCGCGTGCACGGCTCGGCGCTGTTCGAGCGCGGTGAGACCCAGATCCTGGGCGTCACCACGCTGAACATGCTGCGCATGGAGCAGCAGCTGGACACCCTCTCCCCGGTGACCCGCAAGCGCTACATGCACAACTACAACTTCCCGCCGTACTCCACCGGCGAGACCGGCCGCGTCGGCTCCCCGAAGCGCCGCGAGATCGGTCACGGCGCCCTCGCCGAGCGCGCCCTGATCCCGGTCCTGCCGACCCGCGAGGAGTTCCCCTACGCGATCCGTCAGGTGTCCGAGGCCCTCGGCTCCAACGGCTCGACGTCCATGGGCTCCGTCTGCGCCTCCACCATGTCGCTGCTGAACGCCGGTGTGCCGCTGAAGGCCCCCGTCGCCGGTATCGCCATGGGCCTGATCTCCCAGGAGATCGAGGGCGAGACGCACTACGTCACCCTCACCGACATCCTCGGTGCGGAGGACGCCTTCGGCGACATGGACTTCAAGGTCGCCGGCACCAAGGAGTTCGTGACCGCCCTCCAGCTCGACACCAAGCTGGACGGCATCCCCGCCTCCGTCCTGGCCGCCGCTCTCAAGCAGGCCCGTGACGCCCGCCTCCACATCCTCGACGTGATGATGGAAGCGATCGACACGCCGGACGAGATGTCCCCCAACGCGCCGCGGATCATCACCGTGAAGATCCCGGTCGACAAGATCGGCGAGGTCATCGGCCCCAAGGGCAAGATGATCAACCAGATCCAGGAGGACACCGGCGCCGAGATCACGATCGAGGACGACGGCACGATCTACATCGGCGCCTCCGACGGCCCGGCCGCCGAGGCCGCCCGCGCCACGATCAACGGCATCGCCAACCCGACGATGCCCGAGGTCGGCGAGCGCTACCTGGGCACGGTCGTCAAGACCACGACCTTCGGCGCGTTCGTCTCGCTGCTCCCCGGCAAGGACGGTCTGCTGCACATCTCGCAGATCCGCAAGCTGGCCGGCGGCAAGCGCGTGGAGAACGTCGAGGACGTCCTCGGCGTGGGCCACAAGGTCCAGGTGGAGATCGCCGAGATCGACTCCCGCGGCAAGCTCTCCCTGATCCCCGTGATCGAGGGCGAGGACGACGACAAGAAGGACGACGCCGACAAGTGACGTCCCGTGGCTCCAAGGCGACGGCCCGCACCTCCTCGGAGGCGCGGGCCGTCGCCCGTACCCAAACCCTCATCAAGGGCGAGAACGGCATCGGCACGGTGCGCAGGACCACCCTCCCGGGCGGACTGCGCATCGTCACCGAGACCCTGCCCTCGGTCCGCTCCGCGACCTTCGGCATCTGGGCGCACGTCGGCTCCCGCGACGAGACCCCAGCCCTCAACGGCGCCACCCACTACCTGGAGCACCTGCTCTTCAAGGGGACGGCCACCCGCTCAGCGCTGGACATCTCCGCCGCCATCGACGCCGTCGGCGGCGAGATGAACGCGTTCACGGCCAAGGAGTACACGTGCTACTACGCGCGCGTGCTCGACACCGACCTGCCGCTCGCCATCGACGTGGTGTGCGACATGCTGACCGGCTCGGTGATCCGCGAGGAGGACGTCGACGTCGAGCGCGGCGCCATCCTCGAAGAGATCGCGATGACCGAGGACGACCCGGGCGACTGCGTGCACGACCTGTTCGCGCACACGATGTTCGGCGACAACCCGCTCGGCCGCCCCGTCCTCGGCACGGTCGACACGGTCAACGCCCTCACCGCCGACCGCATCCGCCGCTTCTACAAGAAGCACTACGACCCCACGCACCTGGTGGTCTCCTGCGCGGGCAACGTCGACCACAACAAGGTCGTCCGCCAGGTCCGCGCCGCCTTCGAGAAGGCCGGCGCGCTCAAGGACCCCGAGGCGCAGCCGATCGCCCCGCGCGGCGGCCGGCGCGCCCTGCGCACCGCCGGGCGCGTGGAGCTGCTCGGCCGCAAGACGGAGCAGGCGCACATCGTGCTCGGCATGCCGGGCCTCGCCCGGACGGACGAGCGGCGCTGGGCTCTCGGCGTGCTGAACACCGCCCTCGGCGGCGGCATGTCCTCCCGCCTCTTCCAGGAGGTCCGCGAGAAACGCGGCCTGGCCTACAGCGTGTACTCGTACACGTCGGGCTTCGCCGACTGCGGCCTGTTCGGGGTGTACGCGGGCTGCCGGCCCTCCCAGGTGCACGACGTGCTGAAGATCTGCCGCGACGAGCTGGACCAGGTCGCCGAGCACGGACTGCCCGACGACGAGATCGAGCGTGCCATCGGCCAGCTCAGGGGCTCCACCGTCCTCGGCCTGGAGGACACCGGCGCGCTGATGAACCGTATCGGCAAGAGCGAGCTGTGCTGGGGCGAGCAGATGTCGGTCGACGACATGCTGTCCCGGATAGCCTCGGTCACCCCGGACGACGTGCGCTCGGTCGCCCGGGACATCCTGGGACGGCGGCCCTCCCTGTCGGTCATCGGCCCGCTGAAGGACAAGCAGGCGGCCCGGCTGCACGAGGCCGTCGCCTGACCCACCCCGGCACCACACCCGGTAAGGAAGCAACAGACATGAGCAAGCTGCGCGTGGCGGTCCTCGGCGCCAAGGGCCGGATCGGCTCCGAGGCGGTACGGGCGGTCGAGGCCGCCGAGGACATGGAACTGGTCGCCGCCCTCGGCCGGGGCGACAAGCTGGAGACCCTCGCCGAGACCGGCGCCCAGGTCGCCGTCGAGCTGACCACCCCCGCCTCGGTCATGGGCAACCTCGACTTCTGCGTGCGCCACGGCATCCACGCGGTGGTCGGCACCACCGGCTGGACCGACGACCGCCTCGCGCAGCTCAGGGGGTGGCTCGACCAGTCCCCGGAGACGGGCGTGCTCATCGCCCCGAACTTCTCCATCGGCGCCGTGCTGACCATGAAGTTCGCCCAGATCGCCGCCCCCTACTTCGAGTCCGTCGAGGTGGTGGAGCTGCACCACCCCAACAAGGTCGACGCCCCCAGCGGCACCGCCACGCGCACCGCCCAGCTCATCGCCGAGGCCCGCCGCCAGGCCGGCAGCGCGCCCGCCCCGGACGCCACCACCACCGCCCTCGACGGCGCCCGCGGCGCGGACGTCGACGGGGTCCCGGTGCACGCGGTCCGGCTGCGCGGCCTCCTCGCCCACCAGGAGGTCCTGCTCGGCGCCGAGGGCGAGACCCTCACCGTCCGCCACGACTCCCTGCACCACAGCAGCTTCATGCCGGGCATCCTGCTCGGCGTGCGCCGCGTGGTGACCACTCCCGGCCTCACCTTCGGCCTGGAACACTTCCTCGACCTGAACTGAGCCGGTCACACCCCTATGCGCGCGAAGATCTCCTACGCCCTCACGGCCGCCGTCCTGGTCGTCTACTTCGTCCTGGTCGGCAGCCGCGGCGTGCTGCTCATCAAGGCCGGCACGCTCCTCACGGTCACCTTCGGGGTCGCCGTGCTGATCCTGCCGGTCATCGGCGTGTGGTTCCTCTGGAAGAACACCCAGTTCGTACGGGACGCCAACCGCCTCGCCGCCGAGCTGGACGCCGAGGGCGGCCTGCCCGTGGACAACCTCAGGCGGCTGCCCAGCGGCCGTATCGACCGCGAGTCGGCCGACGAGATCTTCGCGCTGCGCAAGGCCGAGACGGAGGACGCGCCCGACGACTGGCGCAGTTGGTTCCGCCTCGCCGTGGCCTACCACGACGCCCGGGACACCCCGCGCGCCCGCAAGGCGATGCAGCGGGCCATCGCGCTGCGCAAGACCGCCTCGTAAGGCGTCCCGCCCTCACGGCCGCCCGTACTCGTCCGCCCACGCCTCGACCGTATCGGCCGCGCGGTCGAAGGCGAGCGGGTCGCGTCCCAGGAAGTCCGCGTTGTGCGAGGTCAGCAGCGGCGCCGGCCCCTGCGCCGAGCGGCCCCGCCGGTTCATCACGAGCGCCTGCCCCTGCACGGTCCTGGGCAGCCCCAGCCAGCGCACCGGCTGCTGCACCGTACGCACCGCCGTGACCTGGTCCCAGGCCGTCGTACGGGTGCTGACGAAGGCCACGTGACGCAGCCCCCGGGCGCTCACCCACACCCCCATGCGCAGCAGCCGCAGCGCTGCCACCACGATGACCAGCGCGAACCCGAACACGGTCGCCGCCGACGCGGGCGTGGCCGTCGCCGCGATGATCACGGACGAGAAGAGCACGAACGAGGCGAGCAGCAGCAGGACCGCGGCCGCGCCGACCCGCCAGGGGCCGGGCCGGTAGGGACGCCGCCAGCGGTCCCGGTCGTCGTACGGCAGCGCGACGTCGTCCGTCGTGTCGAAGGCGCGGTCGGCCGTCAGGAAGGGCAGGGGCACGGTGGTCCTCACTCGATCCATGCAGGGGCTGTGCCCGGTGAGGCTATCGATCTGTGTCACCCGTCACCACCCTCGGGGGTCCGGACGGCCCCGCGTCCGCGCCGTAGAGTGGGCGGCGCCCCAGAAGTGATGGAAGGACCCTCCGCGCCGTGACCGACACCCCTGCCGACGACCTCAAACCGAGTTTCCGCAGCGATGTGACCGTCGAGCTGGTGAAGCACACCGCGTCCGACGCCGACGTGCTGTTCGCCGCCCGTGTCTCGACCCTCGGCGAGCAGTCGCTGGACGAGCTGCAGAAGGACCCCGAGCGGTCCAAGGGCCTGATCAACTACCTGATGCGGGACCGGCACGGCAGCCCCTTCGAGCACAACTCGATGACCTTCTTCGTCAGCGCCCCGATCTTCGTCTTCCGCGAGTTCATGCGGCACCGGGTCGGCTGGTCGTACAACGAGGAGTCGGGCCGCTACCGGGAGCTCCAGCCGGTCTTCTACGTCCCCGACGCCGACCGCAAGCTGGTCCAGGAGGGCCGCCCCGGCAAGTACCGCTTCGTCGAGGGCACCGCCGACCAGCAGAAGCTCGTCGGACGCGCCATGGAGGACTCCTACCGGCAGTCCTACGAGGCCTACCAGGAGATGCTGGCCGCCGGCGTGGCCCGCGAGGTCGCCCGCTCGGTCCTCCCCGTCGGCCTGTACTCGTCGATGTACGCGACCTGCAACGCCCGCTCGCTGATGCACTTCCTCGGCCTGCGCACCCAGCACGAGCTGGCCAAGGTGCCGTCCTTCCCGCAGCGGGAGATCGAGATGGTCGGCGAGAAGATGGAGGCCGAGTGGGCCCGCCTGATGCCGCTGACCTACGCCGCCTTCAACGCCAACGGGCGCGTCGCCCCGTAACGGGCGCCCTCCCGCGCCCTCCCGCGCCCCGGCGCGGCAGGCGAGCACTGGTGTGCGCATCAGCCACGCGAAGTGTCCGTATTGCGGCATTTCGCGAAGTTCATCTAGCCTGATCAAACGGGCCCGGCACTGCCTGAACCCCCGAGCAGGCAGTGCCGGGTCCCCCCTTCGCACCCCTCCGTCGCCTCCCCCGAGGGAAGACCCCGACCTGAGCAACGAGTAGCGTGTAACCCATGGCTCCGACCTCGACTCCGCAGACCCCCTTCGGGCGGGTCCTCACCGCCATGGTCACGCCCTTCACGGCGGACGGCGCACTCGACCTCGACGGCGCACAGCGGCTCGCCACCCACCTGGTGGACGCAGGCAACGACGGCCTGATCGTCAACGGCACCACCGGCGAGTCCCCCACCACCAGTGACGCGGAGAAATCGGATCTCGTACGGGCGATCGTGGAGGCGGTCGGCGACCGCGCCCACGTCGTGGCCGGTGTCGGCACCAACGACACCCACCACAGCATGGAGCTGGCCCGCGCCGCGGAGCGCGCCGGCGCACACGGCCTGCTGGTCGTCACGCCGTACTACAACAAGCCCCCGCAGGAGGGCCTCTACCGGCACTTCACGGCCGTCGCCGACGCCACCGAGCTGCCCGTGATGCTCTACGACATCCCCGGCCGCAGCGGCGTCCCGATCAGCACCGAGACGATCGTCCGCCTCGCCGAGCACCCGCGGATCGTCGCCAACAAGGACGCCAAGGGCGACCTCGGCCGCGCCGGCTGGGCCATCGCCCGCACCGGTCTCGCCTGGTACTCCGGCGACGACATGCTCAACCTGCCGCTGCTCTCCATCGGCGCGGTCGGCTTCGTCTCCGTCGTCGGCCACGTCGTCACCCCCGAGCTGCGCGCCCTGGTCGAGGCGTACACCTCCGGCGACGTCCAGAAGGCCACCGAGATCCACCAGAAGCTGCTCCCCGTCTACACGGGCATGTTCCGCACCCAGGGCGTCATGACCACCAAGGCGGCGCTCGCGCTCAAGGGCCTCCCCGCGGGACCCCTGCGCGCCCCCATGGTCGAGTGCACGCCCGAAGAGATCGAGCAGCTCAAGATCGATCTTGCCGCGGGCGGGGTACAACTCCAGTAATCAGACTTCGCGCGCCCCGGGCGCGCAGATCGACTCCACAACTGAATACGCGGGCCACCGGTGCCCGCACATCCAACGACAACTGCTTCTGCACGAACGTCATGCGCGCCACGTGCCCAACCGGTACGTGGCGCGTGTGGTGAGGAGAGTCTTTTGAGTCATCCGCATCCTGAACTCGGCCCGCCCCCGCCGCTCCCCAAAGGCGGCCTGCGGGTCACCCCGCTCGGCGGCCTCGGCGAGATCGGCCGCAACATGACGGTCTTCGAGTACGGCGGCCGTCTGCTGATCGTCGACTGCGGAGTGCTCTTCCCCGAGGAGGAACAGCCCGGAATCGACCTGATCCTGCCCGACTTCTCGTCCATCCGGGACCGTCTCGACGACATCGAGGGCATCGTCCTCACCCATGGTCACGAGGACCACATCGGCGGCGTCCCCTTCCTGCTGCGCGAGAAGCCGGACATCCCGCTGATCGGCTCCAAGCTCACCCTCGCCCTGATCGAGGCCAAGCTCCAGGAGCACCGCATCCGCCCGTACACCCTCCAGGTCGCGGAGGGGCAGCGCGAGCGCATCGGCCCCTTCGACTGCGAGTTCGTGGCGGTCAACCACTCCATCCCGGACGCGCTGGCCGTCGCCATCCGCACGCCCGCCGGCATGGCGGTGCACACGGGCGACTTCAAGATGGACCAGCTCCCGCTGGACAACCGCCTCACGGACCTGCACGCGTTCGCCCGGCTCAGCGAGGAGGGCATCGACCTCCTCCTCTCCGACTCCACGAACGCCGAGGTCCCGGGCTTCGTCCCGCCCGAGCGCGACATCTCCAACGTGCTGCGCCAGGTCTTCGCCGGCGCCCGCAAGCGGATCATCGTGGCGAGCTTCGCCAGCCACGTCCACCGCATCCAGCAGATCCTGGACGCCGCCTACGAGTACGGCCGCCGGGTCGCCTTCGTCGGCCGCTCGATGGTGCGGAACATGGGCATCGCCCGTGACCTGGGCTATCTCAAGGTGCCTCCGGGTCTGGTCGTGGACGTCAAGACGCTCGACGACCTCCCCGACAGCGAGGTGGTCCTGGTCTGCACGGGCTCCCAGGGCGAGCCGATGGCCGCGCTGTCCCGCATGGCCAACCGCGACCACCAGATCCGCATCGTCGAGGGCGACACGGTGATCCTGGCGTCGTCGCTGATCCCCGGCAACGAGAACGCGGTCTACCGCGTGATCAACGGCCTGACCCGCTGGGGAGCCAACGTCGTCCACAAGGGCAATGCCAAGGTGCACGTCTCCGGACACGCCTCGGCCGGCGAGCTGCTGTACTTCTACAACATCTGCCGCCCGAAGAACCTGATGCCGGTCCATGGCGAGTGGCGCCATCTGCGCTCCAACGCCGAACTGGGCGCCCTCACCGGCGTCCCGCACGACCGCATCGTCATCGCCGAGGACGGCGTGGTCGTCGACCTCGTCCAGGGCAAGGCCAAGATCGTCGGCAAGGTCCAGGCGGGCTACGTCTACGTCGACGGCCTCTCCGTCGGTGACGTCGGTGAACCGGCGCTCAAGGACCGCAAGATCCTCGGCGACGAGGGCATCATCTCGGTGTTCGTGGTCCTGGACGCCTCCACCGGCAAGATCACCGGCGGACCGCACATCCAGGCCCGCGGCTCCGGCATCGAGGACTCGGCGTTCGGCGATGTGATCCCGCGGATCACCGAGACGCTCGAGCGCACGGCGCAGGACGGGATCGTCGACCCCCACCAGCTGCAGCAGCTCATCCGCCGCACGCTGGGCAAGTGGGTCTCCGACACCTACCGCCGCCGGCCGATGATCCTGCCCGTGGTGGTCGAGGTCTGACGGACCGTCGGACGCCGCACACGCGTCAACCGGCAGCGGGGCGCCTCGATTTGCATCGGGGCGCCCCGCTCCAGTACGTTTACAACTCCTCCCGAGCGGGCACCCGGCCACTTCATGCGGTCGGACACCAGTGCCCGGTGAGGGTGGGAAAACCGGCTCAGAATCTCTGATAAAGTCGGGTCCGCCGGAAAGGAAAGCGCGAAAGCGTCGACCTGGAAAGCACCGAGGAAATCGGATCGGAAAGATCTGATAGAGTCGGAAACGCAAGACCGAAGGGAAGCGCCC
>BNBH01000046.1 GCA_014655195.1 Streptomyces cellulosae
CGCCGATTACTGATGATCGCCGTACGCGTCGAGTTCCCCACCACCCGACCATGATCAACCATTCAGGCTCGGCCTCTCACCGCCTACCGTGCACGAGCTCGTTAGCCTGCGCTGGCCGCCGCGGTGGCAGTGACGGGGGTGGTGGCGCAGACGGTTCCACGGTCTTGGATATACGCGCAGGCTTCGGCATCTTCGGGTCGGGCGGCCGGGACCATGGGGGTGTGCGCGTCGTATCCGGTCCGTTGCCGGTATTCCTCAGTGTTGCCCTTCTCCGGGGTGACGAGGATCCGGTCGCCGGGGGAGGTACGACTCATCTTGGCCCATGCCGCCTGGCAACGCGGGCTGTAGCGCAGTTCGACGGTCGCCCCGTACTTCCGCCCGACGGCGGCGGTGACGGCGTCTTTGGCGCAGACCGTGGCCGCAGGTTCCATCGAGGCGCAGGTCACACCAGTACAGGTAGCCGTGGGCGCAACGGTCGGGGACGGGAGCCCGGAAGCTGTTGAGCCCGGCGTCCCGGCTTGAGACGAGTCGTCGTCACCGCTGGCCCAGACCGTCACGAGAGTGGCGATCACGGCCACACACACGGTGGCGACCACCGCCCACACCCATCTCCTCTTCTTACCCTGCTGCGTGGCTTTCGATGGCGACCGCGACGGTTCGGGCCGCGATGCCTTGGGTTCTTCCTCCGCGCGACGGCGCAGCAGCAGAGCCTCCTGAAGCTCTTCCTCGTCCAACCGATGCGCGCGCTCGGAGGCCGAGCGGACATGCCATACCGCCTCGATCGCCTCAGCGGAGGGGAGCAGCTGGCCCTTCTCCCAGCGGGAGATCGTGGGCTGATTCGAGTGCACCTTGCTGGCGAGCCGGGCCTGACTCAGCCCGCACTCGGTACGCCACCGCGCGAGCAGCTTGCCCAGTTCGGCGCGGGCTGCCTCTGGCTCCTGACCGCCCTGCACGCCGGCCTCCCGTTGTACGTCCATCCCCGCCCTAATCAGCCGCGTATAACCCCAGTTCAGAGCCATGCATGCCGCTGCGTATATGCACGCATGACCCGGTGGCGGACCAGCGTAGAGATTCCCGGTCCGAGTGCGCCATGTTGTTCACGGCCGACGCAATCGTTCCGGCCACACCCCAACTCCCATGCCCTGGGGCGCCATGCCCTCTGGGCGGGACAGGCACGTCAGAAATCCATGACACGAAAGGGTTAACCACCATGAACACCACGTTCACGCCGCGTCTGCGGAGCGTCGCCGTCGCCGCCACTTCCCTGATCGCCCTCGGCGGAATCGGCGTGGCCGCCTCCCCTGACCTCGCCTCCGCGAGCGACGGCCGGGCCGTTTCGCAGGGTGCCCGCGCCCAGCACCTGCCTTCCACTCTGAGCAGGACCGCCATGCCGGCAGGCGGGAGCATCCACGCCGCTGCGAAGACGTGGCCGCAGCTGAAGAGCGGATCCCGGGGGACGGACGTGCGCACCGCCCAGCACCTCCTTTCCGCTGCCGGGCACAACGTCACCGCAGACGGGGCGTTCGGGCCGCGTACGGCGGGAGCAGTGAAGGCATTCCAGAAGCGCCACGGCCTCAAGGCCGACGGGATCGTCGGCCCGAACACCTGGCACAAGCTGGTCCGCACCATCCGCCAGGGCTCTAGGGGCCAGGCCGTCAAGGCCGCACAGGTCCAACTCGCCGCTGCCGGGCACAACGTCACCGCAGACGGGGCGTTCGGGCCGCGTACGGCGGGAGCAGTGAAGGCATTCCAGAAGCGCCACGGCCTCAAGGCCGACGGGATCGTCGGCCCGAACACCTGGCACAAGCTCGTCGCCCGCACGAACGTCACCGCCCCCAACCCCCCGTCCGGCAACGGCCGCCTGACCAACCGGCAGGCCCTGGCACAGCTCGCCGCCGCAGGCATCAAGCACCCCTCCGGCCGCACCAGCCTCGAAGGCGTGCGTGCTCGCACCATCCAGGGCGTCATCGCTCTCAAGAAGGCCAGCGGCTGCACCATCACCATCACCGGCGGCACCGAGTCCGGCCACAGTGCCGGTCCCCGCTCTCACGCGAAGGGTTACAAGCTCGACCTGCGCACCCGTGACGAGGGTCGCTGCGTCACCAACTGGATCAAGAACACCCAGCGCAAGGGCAAGCCGCGCGGCAACGACCCCCGCTGGCACGGCAGCCTCAACGGCATCTCTCTCGAGTACGTCTACGAGACCCCCAAGCGGGGCGGCATCCACTGGGACGTCACCTTCGTCTGACGCCTCCGCCCCACCCCACATCACGCCAGGTGGCCGCGCCCTGCCCGGGCGCGGCCCCGCCACCCCGAACACCCATCCTCAGAAACGGATCACAGCATCATGAAGCGCTCACCTCGCACCCTGCGGACCGCCGCCGCCAGCACCTGCGCCATCGCGGCCTTCACCCTGTTCGGCACCGCCCAGGCACCCGGCATCGCCACTGCCAGCAGCGACCCGGCCACCACCACGGCCCGCCCCGCCACCACCGCCCTCCATGGCAACCCGAACTGGCCCACGACACGCAGCGGTAGCCATGGCATTGCCGTCACCGCCCTGCAACACCTGCTCACCGCCCACGGACACGCCGTCTCCCCGGACGGGGCGTACGGCTCGCGTACGGCGGCGGCCGTACGAGCCTTCCAGACCCGCCAACACCTCAAGGCCGATGGTGTGGCTGGCGCCAAGACCTGGAAGGCCCTCGTCACCACCGTCCGCGCTGGCAGCCACGGCTCCGCCGTCACCGCCGCCCAGAAGCTGCTCACCGCCCGCGGCCACGCCGTCTCCCCTGACGGGGCATTCGGCCCCCGCACGACGGCTGCAGTCAAGGCCTTCCAGGCCCGCAGCCACCTCGAAGCCGACGGTGTCATCGGTCCGAAGACCTGGAACGCCCTGCTCACCACCACGTCCAGGTCCACGCAGCCGACCACGCCGAACACCAGGCCCGGAACCGGCACCTACACGCTGAAACTCACCAAGAACAGGAAGGAGCCGCTCAACTCACGACTGGCGCTGCTCCGGGGCGGCAAGGTGATCGACTCCTTCCGTGCCGGGTCAGGAATGGGCAGCACCGACGAGTGCCTGCCCGACGAGGGGTGGCTGCCCAACGGGACCTATAAGGTCAAGGGACACGAGACCAACCGCGGCGGTTGGAACTACAACCCCCGCGTGCAGATCCAGGGCTACGCCATCCAGCTCGAGGACAAGACCTGCACTCCCAAGCCTGGCGGTCACAAGCGCATCAAACGCACCCAGATGTTCATCCACAGCGAGATGCTCGCCGACGGCACACAGGCCTTCAACAATCCCTTCAACAGTGATGACTGGTGGCGCTGGGACAACGACGGCGACTACAGCTCCAACGGCTGCATCAAGCTCGCGCCCAACGACCTCAAGGAACTCTTCACCCACCTCAACCGGGCCAGCTGGCCCAAGAATCTGACACTCCACGTCAGCTGACCACACACGATGCCCTGCCCCGAGATAAGGGGCAGGGCATCCGACTCGCCAAGCCCTCGACACTCCGGTCGCCAACTCACGCGCTCACTCGCCAACTGGAGCGCTAAGTCACACCCTTCTGCTTCCTGCCGCGGCGCCCTGACCGCCTACAGCTCGAACTGCAGGTCGACGATGTCCTTGAGTTCCACTTCGAGGCCGTGGGCCCGGCGGCCGCCGTCGCGGAAGTACACCTCACCCAGTGCCTCGGCCGCGAGCTCGCGGAGGTCGTCCTCGTCGACGCCTGCTTCCTGGGCTTGAAGGAGGCGGGCGGCGTGGTGGGGCGGCAGGGCGAGGGTGAGGTGACGCACGCGGGCCTGGTCGGTGCTGCCGACGGCGGCGGTGTAGCCGAACCTCGCCTGCACATCGATCATGATGCCGCTCGTGGTGGCCGCGGCCTGCTTCGCCTTGGCCCTGATCTGCGGCTGCCAGCGTGCGCGGACTTCACGCTCCAGCCGGTCGGCGAGCTCTGGCCGGGGCTTTTTGATCTGGTTCTTCACATACCGTTCCACCGTGCGCTGGCTGATGCCGAGCAGCTCGGCCACGCGCCGGGTGCTGCGCTGGTGCTGCTTGACCAGGTACCGCATCTGCGCCCCGGCGGACTTGGGAACGGGCCGCGTGAACGCGCCCTGCACCGCCTTGTCGAGTTCTTCCCCGACCGTGACCATCGACCCGTGTCCCCTTATTCTCCGGTGTCCTTGGCGGTGACCTCGCCGGTTTTGATGTAGCGGGCGAGGTTGGCGACATGGCCGTCGGCGCCGAGCTGCTCGAGCACGTTGGCCCCCCACAGCACGCTCTGGGTGCCCTCGTGTTTGACCATCCCCGGGGAGACGCCGAGTCGGAAGCTGCCGGGCACGGTCTTGCCGCCCGAGTCGTAGGGCAGGACGTCGAGCGGGCTGGGCCCGTCGGCGGCGTACACGGCGCAGTCGGAGAGGACCGCGACCGGATACTGCCCGGTGGCCGCGGCAAGGGCGACCATCTTGCGGTGCATGTTGATCCGGGCCCGGGAGATCACGGCGGCACGGATGTCCGGGCGCCAGGTGGGCCGGGCAAGGGCGGACCAGGGCTGTCCCGGCTTCCAGCCGCCGCCGCGCGCCTTCTCCCGCAGTTTGCCGATGCCGCCCTTGACGGTCATCTTCACCGCGTCCACGACGATGCCCAGCTCCGGATCACGGCTCTTGTAGCCGTCCATCGCCTCCAAGAACTCGGTCGGGGACAGCTTCTCGCCCACCCCGAGATCCGACATGGTCGCGACGTAGGCATCGCGCAGCCGCTTGTACCAGCCGTCCAGGAACCGGCCGTGCTCTAGGCGCACCCACGCCTCCAACGGCGCGACGTCGTAGCCGAGCTCGACCGCATACGCCACGGTGGGCGTGGCATACCAGGCCGGCCCCTCAGGGCGCCGGCCGGACGGCGTGAACGGGCTGGGCAGCAGATCACCGTCGAGGTCGCGCCACTGCTTGCCCACCTTCACCCGGGACGGATCGACGTGCGAGAGGTCGACCAGCCACGAGCCGGGCAGCGACGCATCGAACGCGGGCCGGGTGACATGGACCGGCGGCGACGCGAGACCGACGACGGCGCCATTGGCGCCTGCAGCGAACGCCAGGTTCACATCGAGGCCGACCAGGTAGCCCTTCATGCACTCGGCGTCGGTGAGATCCCGCGCCCAGTCGTAGGCCTCCTCGAACAGCTTCTCCTCGGGGCCGCGTACGTGGAAGCGGGGCAGGTCGGCCAGGACGGGGTGCCCGTCGGTCGCCTCGCACGGCGCCGGGTCCATCGGCTCGGTGCCCAGCGAGCCGGGCCGGTGCTCGGAGTGGCGCCGGCCGTCGGCGTCCGGCTCACTCGCACGGGTCGGCGGGTTGAGCGCGGTCATCAACTGCAGCCCCGTCACCGCGGGCGAACCCACCGGCGTCATCACCCGCTGCGCATACACGCCCAGCACCCGGGCCAGCTCCGCCGGCTCGAGCTGCGCGGCATGCCCCCACGCGCGACCATCGAGGGCGCGCCAGGACGGGATGCACAGCTGCACGCACTGCCGACGCCCGCCCTGGGCGGGGCGGTAGATCCGCGCCCACGGCCCCAGCCCCCGCTTGGTCAGCTTCCACTCGGCACGCTGCAATTGCTTGACGACTTTGTGCCCCTCCGCCAGCCGCCCCGCGAGCCGCTCGGACTCCGACAGCGAGCCGGGCAGGCCGTAGCGCTCGCACGCGGCCTCGGTGAGCACCAGCAGCGGGTCGGCATCCGTGCCCGAACCGTGCAGCCTCTCCGCCCCCAGCCGCGCTTCGGTCAGCGTCCACTCCACCAGCGCGGGCAGCGACTTGGCGGGCACGTCCAGGATCAGACCGCCGACACCGTAGCCGGTCACCTGCCGGTCCGTGTCGGCATCGACAACGAGCAGCGGGCCGTGCGCGTACACACCGCCGGGCGCGGCCCTGTGCGCCGACGCGGCTTTCGTCGCCCCCGGACGGCTCGAGCCCCGCAATGCGCGCTCGGCACGCGGACCCGCCACTGGGGGAGCGGAGGGGGCATCCTCTACCCCGTCCCGGGTGGCGGCCGTGCTGTCCGGTGCCTCGCTCGGCGGCGCCTTCGGCGGGCTCACCGGCGGTGGCGACGACGACGCCGCGGCCGTGGCCTTGGCGGCGGGTTGCGCAGCCGCGGTGTCCTCCTGCTCGGCGTCGGTGCTCTCCGGGGCGGGGTAGAGCGTGGCGAGTTGTTCCAGCAGGTGTGCGTACGCCTCCCGCTCCGGCGGCCTGGGCTCGGTCTTGCCCGACTCCCACGCACCGACGGTCGCCCGCCGCACCTGCAGCGCGGCAGCCACCTCGTCCAGGGTGAGCGCGTGAGCCTGGCGCAGCCGCCTGCGCTCCGCCGGCGGCGGCAGCGGGGACCGGGACGCGACCAGCGCGTCCACGGCATCGAACAACTCCGACATGACACACCTCCGCCCCCGACTCTACCGGGTAGCCGTACGCTTGGCGTACCAAGTGCGTACTTGTTGCGTGCGGATGGAATGCTCGCCGCACACACGTACCCCACCCGCCCACGCCTTGGGGCCGTGGCCCGTACGCCAGGACAGGCCAGGGCTAGCCGACAGCTGTCTCGACTCAACACAGGCCGCCGCCTCACAGAAGGGTGGAGTAGCAAGAGGCACTGGCAGCTGTCTTCAGCTTTTGTGCTGGTCGGGGTGGGGTTAGCTTCTACCGCAGGTCGTTGAGCATGTCCCTGGCACTGTTGATGTGGCGGTGTCCGGGCTCGAGAAAGCACTGAGCGTCATGGAGGATCCGGGTGAGTTCCTCGGTCGCCTCCCCAGTCCGGCCCTCGGCGATCAGCGCCTGGCACATTTGGAGGCGGGAGTGCACGACGTGGGGGTGGTCGGTGCCGAGGACATGACTGCGGTCGCGCATCCCACAAGAGCTGCTGCAACTCGCGTTCTGACCCGGTTGGATCCTCGTGAAGACCGCGAAACCAGATGAGGCTGCGTCGGATGGCGAGGACTTGAGGGCGGTCCAGTTCTTCCAGTCGTAATCGGTCCTCATGGAGCTCTCGGAGCTGCCGGACGGCCGTCCGAGTGTCGCCTGCCTCCCCGGTGAAGTAGGCCTGCTGATGGCGGGCGGCCAGTGTGTCGGTGTGCGTCGGGCCCAGAGTTGCCGTCGTATCAACCACCAGTTCACGGAACGCGGTTTTGGCCGCATGTGTCTCGCCGGCCTCCCCGGCGAAGAACGCCAGCTGATGCCGGGCAGAGAGCGTGTCGGGATGGCACGGACCGAGTTCGGCACGCCTGCGACGTACGACGTCCTCCAGGCTTCTCACGGCCTGGCGCGGCCAACCGCGATCTCCTTCAGCTATGGCCAGCAGGCAGTCCGCCCCGGCTGCTCCCCCCGCCCGGGCACGGTCGAGAGCCGCCACTGCGTCGCGGGATCCAGCACGGATCGAAGACAGTCTGGCCTTGGAGGCGGTCGCGAGGACGCCGGATCTGCCACGACGGACCTGTGCCGGGGGATGATGATAAGGCCATGGCCAAGTCGCAGAGGGGCAGCCGCGATGAGTACGCGATCCAAGCAACGAGCAGTCCCGGACGGTCGCCGAACTCCTGGCCTAGGCGGCCGAGGCACTGCGGGCCGTGGCTCGGCAGTTCCTGCCAGCGATCTCGTTGTGGCACCCGAGGATCGCGTTCCGACAAGAAGCTGTTGCCCGCGCCCAACTCGTCGAACAGAGCAGATCGGACACTCGAGGCTGGCTGTAACGGCGGGGCCGCTCTACCGTGCCGTCGACTCCGGGCGCACCCCCCTGAGGGGCGCCCGATGACGGCCGGAGCGAACGACGGCGCCCCAGCCAGGTCTAGGATTGCGGCACATCAGACGCGAGGGGAAGTAAGTGCCGGATCCTGCAATGGCCTTGCCCGACGGTCAAGCGCCCGCATCCGGCCCGCTCCTCGGCGACCTGTTCCAGGTGATCGTCCCGCGCCCCATCAAACTTACGGACTTCATCGCGAGCCGGAGGGCGGAAGGTCGCGTCTGCTACCTGCGGCCCTGGAACCTCGATACCCCGTTCATCGTCGATCTCGCCCACAGCGGCGATTCAGACTTCGATGAAGGCCAGTGGCTGACCGACGCCCCATCTGAGAACCTCGTCCAGGCGGGCGACGTACTCATGACGCAGTACTTCGGGCGCCGCGGACCCAGACTGAGCCTCGTCGGGCAGATCAGCATTCCGGCCGCAGCGGCCCGTACTCTCCTGATCCTGCGCCCGGCCGTCCCCATCGATCCCAGCCATCTCCGACTGATCACGGCGTTCCTGCGCTCCAGCCCCCAAGTGCGCGCACTGTGCACGTCGATCAAGGGTGATTTCAGGATCGCGGCCAGCGCTCTGCCCAGCCTCCGGGTTCCCGGTTGGGACGATGCGCTGTCGGCGGCGCTCGGCGAGCTGGACTCCGCCGGCAGTCAGATGGCCCGCTGGCACCAGGAGGCCGAAACTCTCGCCGACAACGTCTTCGCGGACAGCGAGGACCCCGTGCAGGCGCGTCGCTCAATCATCCGCGCTGGCCAGCTGATCCGCCTTCGGGCCGACGCCGCCGCCCAGCTCGATGACCCTGGCTATATCGCCCGTACGCGCTTCCCCTACCCGCTGGCGCAGCGTTGGCGGGAGGTCGAGGCTCGTATGAGCACCGACGACCGGGACCGCGCCTACAAAGCCGTCCTCGACGCCGCCGAGGCCCTGCTCGGCTTCTGCGCGCTGCTCGTGGCCAGCCTTGCGCAGGAGGCCGACATCAGCTCCAAAGCGCTCAGGAGCCTGAAGAGCAAGATCTCCGCTCAGCTGGGCGGCCCAGGATTCGGCGACTGGACGCGGATACTCCGGCAGGCTGCGTCCGCGACCGGCACTGCCAGCCTGGACGCCGACCACCCCTTCCACGAACTCGCCGCCCTCCTGGTCGAGGGCTCCGACGCCGACCAGGCCGCCGCCCGCCTCGCGGGCCGGCGCAACAACAACGCTCACGGCCGTGCCAACGAGCCGCTGCCTTCCGTTGGTGCCCTCACCGAAGCCTTTGCCGACCTGGCCCTGCTTTTCCAACGCGCCCGTTTCCTCGCCGACTGGTCGCTGCTTCACGTCACCTCGGTAAATTGGGACCGCCTGAGCGCCAAGGAGACGGTCGGCTACCGCCGGCTCATGGGCGACCACCCCGTCGTGCCCACCGCGACCATGGTTGTCACCGGCGCCGACCGGATCGAGGTTGGCAGTCTCTACCTCGCTGACCGCGACCAGAAACTCCACCCACTCCGCCCTTTCATCACCTGCGAGATCTGCGAAGCCTGCACCAGCTGGTCGATCTTCCACGCCGACAAAGAGAACGGGCAGCTGATTCAGCGCAGCCTGGAGCACGGCCACAATTACCCCTACCGGGGCGATCCAGCGGCGCTGCGCGCGGTCGGCCTGCAGTAGCCGTCCCAGCGGGCCGCCGCCCGGACGTCCTTTAGCAGGGCTGGTTGGAGCGGCTGCTGTTCGACACGCTGGCGGCGCTGATGCCCGGCCCCCGCGCCGTGCTGCGCCGCATTGCCGATGCGGGCGGCACTGCCACCTACGACGACATCCAGGCCCACTTCGCCGGCCACCCGGACACAGCGATGCCGAGGAACCGGATCGGCGGGACGCTCACCTTTGTCCGCGCGGTACGCCGCCGCATCGGCCCCGACAACACCAGCCTGCTCGAACTTGGCGACCGCATCCGCGTCTACCGGATCGAACCCGCCCTCATCGAGGGCCTGCAGCGGGCCTTCGCCCTCGCTGACGCCCGATCCGATCAACGCAAGTGCATGTGCAGGAGCCCGGACTGGTCGTACTCGACGTCGCGGCCGCTGACGCTGCGACCGCGCTCTCCCTTCAGGCCGCGCTCGCCGCACGGTGGGCGACGGCGACGGCAGATGGCGTGACCCGGGAGCCGGGACAGCCCGGTGTACGGCTGCGCTGCTATCTGGACCTGCGCCAGCCGTTTTGCTCATAGCCGGTGAATGTCACGTTGGCGTGGCCCGCCGCCTCCAACCGGCAACCGGGAGGGGAAAAGGCGGCCACTCCCAGAATTCGATAAGGCGTTCGACTTTCCGGCGAGTTTGTTACTCATCTCGCCGGGTCGGTCCAGTTCGTACGGGATGGGCGCGACAGTCCAGGGCCGCAAGTTCTCGCTGGGCGTGCTTATGGGGTGGGGCTTCATCCGTCAGCATGGCTGAATATCCTCCGCTGGTTCTTGGGGGTGAAGGCTGCGATTCCGCTCGCCCATGCGCCGTCTCCCCGGCTGGCCCGGCATCCGTCGCCGTGGCCATCGGTGCAGCTCAAGCCGTCAACGGCGGTGCGTGGCAAGAGGTCTGACCGGAAGAAATTCTTGATCACCTTTGTCCTGAGGGGAGGTGATGCATTCACGTCACACACGGCGTCACGGGGACTCCCGAATGTGCGCATTTCTCGGGCGCTGTCAGTGGCGGCGTCTACCTTCAAAGGAGGCTTAAGACACACGCCCTTGGCGTGGTGGATGGGGGAGTGGTGACGCCAGAAGAGCCGAAGTTGGACCTGGCTGACGACGTGACTGATGCGCGTCAGGTGGTGGGATACCTGGTGCGGCCGGAAGCCAACGACTACATCGCGATCATGGATGTGTTGGAGGGGTCGGTGACCGACCTGACGGTTGCCGAGGTCGTGGCAGCACTGGTGGCTGCCGGAGTGCGCTTGGACGCACGCTTGGTGGAGAAGCGCCTGGACGCGCTGAAAGACATGGGTGCGGTTTCGTTTCGGTCGGACACCAGTCACGCGCGCCGGTACGCCGAGATTCTGCCCCGGAACTGGCGCTACACCGCCAGCCCGGCGGGCAGGCACGTCCAGCGTTTTTACCGCCAGGTCCTGGCGGGAACGGTCACCGTGCGGGAAATCCCGATCGTGTCGCTCAGCCGCATCGTGTCCCACCTTGAGCAGCTCGCTGCAGCCCTGGGCGTGGGCGAGCCCGATGCCTGCCTTCTCGACGCTGCCGTGCTGGATGCCGTGAGTTCTGTGTTCACCAGCCACGACGACCTCGACGCTGCCCTGGTGGGTGCCGAGGATGCCCTGATCGGTCTCGCCGACCGGTTCGACCTGGACGAGGAACACACCAACGACCTCAAGGGTCTCCTGGTCGACTACGCCACCCGCGTGGCAGTCGAACTCGACTCCGGCTCCGCACGGGCCGCTGCAGCACTCGCGGTGCTGCGGCCGTGGTTCGGCCTGCTGGCCCAGGCGGTTGTCGATGCCTCCCAGGCCCGTGACCTCATCACCGCGGGTGCCCTCAGTGCCTCCCGCGGCGGCCGCGCGGAGGACTGGGACGGACTGTGCGCGTGGTTCGATGCCCGAACCGGACGGGCCGCACGTTTTTCGCTGCGCCTGGTGAGGGCGCTGCCAGGCATGCACGCCAACCTGCGTCGGCTGCACTCCTCGGCAGGCACCGCCTCCACCCGTAGCCGCGCCTTGGCCCTGGCCCGGGCGGTGCTGACTCCGGAGATCGGGGTGCAGATCTTCCAGGCCGCGGTCGGCGACCATTCCTGGCGCAAGCTCTACGGCCAGGCCGACGAGGACGACATGGGCCGCAACCCGTCCTGGCGCGGCGGACCGCAGGTGCCAGTGCCGACACTGCTGCGCACCGCCGGCCGGTCGGGGCCGCGTGGCAGAGGAGCCGCACCACGCGACGACACCGTGGCCAAGGCCCAGGTCGCCGAGGCCCGGGCACGCCGCCAGGCCGGATACCAAAGGGCACTCGCCGAGGTCCTGGCCGCGCTTCCCGGCGAGCAGCTGGACGAGGCAGCCGCCCGGGCCGCGCTCGCCGCCCTGATGGCCGCCGCGCGCGCCGCCGCAACCGGGCCCCGCCGCACCGGCACAAGCGGGGGTCTTGCCTGCACTCTCGTGCACACCGGCTCTGGTACCGGCATCCTGAACGCCCCCACCTGGAGGGTGCTCCTGCCCGGACGCATCCCGCTCTTCCATCGGCCCGGCCAGCGTCCTTCTGCCGCGGCCCTCGCCGCCCTCGTGGGAACGACGACGACGGACGACATCTCGGCGCACGCAACACTGCGCATCACCCCGCACACCGGCCCGAGCACGTCCGACAACGACACCTCCCGCATCATCTCCCGCCAGGAGGGCGCAGCATGAGCGAGGACACGGACCTTCCCGTACGCGAGCCGGAGGCGGCACCGGATCCGGCATCCCCGCCTTCTCCGCAGCGGCGCAGGGCATGGCGCCCCGAGGCCGACGCCGAGGCAGCCGCACTCCTGCGCCGCCTGGCGGCCACCTGCTGGCTCATCGGCGGCCGCGACGACGAACTTATCGCCGCGGTACGCCGCAACGAGCACGCGCTGCGCTCCGCCGTCGCCCGGCTGGGATGGGTCCTGATCGTCGAACGCGACCTGGTCCGCCTGCGCAAGAGCCCGCCACCACGCCCCCAGGCGTGGGCTGACCAGGGACCGAATGCCGCCGCCTGCTCCTGGTTCTTCCTGCTGCTGGCTGCCGCCGAGTCGATGCCGCCGCGCACCGCCGTGGGACACCTGGTCACCCAGGCCCACGCCGCCGCTGCCGAAGCCGGACTACCCGTCAACCACGACATCACAGAACGTCGGGCGATCCTGGCCGCACTGCACATGCTCGACGACCGCGGCGTGATCGAACGCCTTGACGGTGACCTCGACCGCTACCTGCACGACGAACAGGCCCCTGTGCTGCTGGCCGTCCACCACACCCGGCTGGCCTACGTCATCGCTAACCCCGGCACCCTCGACCCGGCCGCCGACCCGCACGCATGGCTGGAACAGGCACAGCGCGAACCGGACGTCGCCCGCCGGATGCGCCGCGCGCTCGTGGACGACACCTGTGTGCACACCGCGCTGCTGGACGATGCCGAGGCGCAATGGCTGAGCCAGCGTGTGCGCGGCGACGACGGCGGCCCGCTGGCCGACGCGTTCGGGCTCGTACTGGAACGCCGCGCGGAGGGAGCCGCATTCGTGGTGCCCGATGGGGCCTTCCGTCACTTCAGCGAACTCGGCCCAATGCACTTCCCGGCACCCGGGACCATCGCCCATGCCGCGCTGCTACTCCTCGACCACGCGGCACTGCACGGCACCGCCGGCAACGCCCCCGGGGCGGGCTGGCGCGGCCTGGTGGAGGAGGCGGTGGTGGAAGCACTGACGGCATTCGGTACCAACAACGCCTCCGGCCGTGGCGGCTGGAGCACCGAGTACGTCCAAGACCCCCTCCTGTTGACCGGCAAAGTACGCGACCTGCTGACCGGCACCCACCTGGCCCGGCTGACCCCCACCACCTTGCAGGCCGACGGCGAGACGACGCTCATGTGGTGGTTCGCCCCCATCACCGGCCGCTGGGCGGAGGAAGGCACCGCCCAGCCCAAAACCGCCCCCACCCGCGCACGCCGCAGCACACCCACACCGCAGCGCCCCCATATCCCCGTACAGCAGGGCCTGTTCAGCGCGACCGAGACCGACAAGAACCCGGAGGGACACCCTGCATGAGTGACATCTTCGACCTCGACTTCACCCTGCCGCCGGCGCCCGCACCGTCAGGCAACACCGGCCGCTTCGGCGGCCGCTGGCGGCTGGTCGGCGCCGGGCTGTCGAACGTGTGGCGCTACGGCGACCTGGAATTGCCTGCCGCATCGGGCCGGCTGCTGCTGCGCGGACCCAACGGGACCGGCAAGACCACCGCGCTGGAAGCCTTGTGGCCCTACCTGCTCGATCTGAACGGAGCCAAACTGGCCGCTGGCAAGGCACGCCCCACCACCCTGAAACTCTTGATGAGCGAAGGCGCCCCTGCCAAGGGCCGCCGTTACGGCTATCTTTGGCTGACGTTCGCAGCTCCGGCCGGCGAACCGGCACCGAACACGCCGGACGGGGCGGCAGACGACGTCGTCAGCTTCGGTGTCCGGCTGCAGTACTCGCCCAGCTCCACCCCCGCCGTCAGGGTCGTCCCCTTCACCATGCCGGGCCGGCCGCTGAAGGACCTGGCGCTGCGCGGCCCCCACAACAGCGCCTTGGAGCACGAGGAGTTCTCCGACGGCGTCGAGGCCGTCGGCGGACGGGTCTTTGCCGAGCCCGAGGACTACATCGAAGAGCTGGCCGCCCGCATCTGGTCCACCACCTCCGGCGAACTGAGGCTTCTCGCTTCACGGCTGCGGGAAGTGCGCAATCCCACCCTGCTGGGCGACGTCTCCCCGGCCGCAGCCGCCGACGCACTGCGCCAGTCCCTGCCCGGCGTGGCTGAGGACGTTCTCACCGCCACCGCCGAGGCCCTCGCCGAATCCGACACGACCCGCGAGGCGTTCGAACGCGACGAGCACGCCGCCACCCTCCTCGAGGAGTTCGCCCGCGTATGGACCGGGCACGCCGTTGACGTCACCCGCACCGCCCACACCGCCGCACGCCACGCCCACGACGACGCCAGCACCCGCAAGCGCCGCGTCCAGCAGTGCACCGGCCTGCTGGAGAGCGCGAAGGCCGAAGCCGACCAGGCCGCAGGCGACGTCCAACGGCTCGACAACGCCCACCAGAAGGCTCAGGCCGCCGTCCGCGCCATCGAGACCAGCGATGCCTACCGCTCCCACGGGCACGTCATGGACCTGCGTAAACGGCTCCGCGCCGAACAGCGCGCCGCATCCAGCAGCTACGACAGCCTGCACACCGCCGCCCAGCAGGCCCGCACCCAGACCAAGACCGGCCAAGACGCCCTCAACGACGCCATCGGTGACATCGAGGACACCCTGGCCGACGCGGAGGCGGCCGGTTCCCCGCCGGTGGCCCTGGAGACCCTGCTCGCCCACCACCCCCGGGCCCGCGTCACCCGTCCGGTCGCCGACCGCATCGCCGATCCAGGTCCGGGCATCACCCTCACCCACGACCGCGAAGGCCTCGACCAGCTTGCCACCACGTTGAGGACCCGAGCCCAGGAACACCGATCCACGGCCGACCGGGCCACACTGGTCCTACGCGACCACGACCCCGTCGCGGCGGCCGAAAAGACAGCCGCGACCGCACACCGCACAGCAGCCAGCGCCGAGAGCGCCTACGACGAAGCCAGCCAAGCCCATGACCGCGCCACTGCGGCGGCTCGCTCGGCCGCCCGCCAGGCACTCGCCGAGTTGACCCGGTGGGCACCCGAACACCCCGCTCTGCGGGGCCTGCACGACGAAGCACCCCTGGCCGGGGATGAACTGACGATATGGGACACGGACGACGTCGAGGCCCTCATCCACGCAGAACCCGCCGCGGTCCGCGACCAGCTCAACACCTGGGCCGACCAAGCCCTGCGCATCGGCGAAACCCTCGCCGCCAGTCACGAGAGCGCAGCCCAGCAGCACCTCGCCACCGCAGCAAGCCTCGACGCCACCGCCGCCCAGCACCGCACCGAGGCCCACCACCTGCGCTCGGGACGGCTCCTACCACTGCCGCGCCCCACCTGGGCCGGGCCGGGCGAGGACGAGACTGCACTCGGCAGCCTGCTCGAATGGCACCCCACCCTCGACGACGCGGACGACCACAAGGCCCTGCTGGAGCTGGCCCTTGCCAGTTCCGGAATCCTCGGCGCCCACCTGCACGAGGGCGGCGCCACCACCCACGCCTGGCACATCAGCCCCGCAGGGGCCGTCCAAGAGCACAACCTGACCGCAGTCCTCGACATTGCCCCCAGCCACCCTCACACCGACCTCGCCCGCGCCGTCCTGCAGCGCATCGTCCTGGCCGACACCGCCACCACCCCCGACCGCCCGGACACGCCCGCGCTCGTCATCGGACGCGACGGCACCTTTACCGCCGGTCCCCTCGCCGCAGACCCCGCCACCGCCCTGCACGCCGCCAGCAACCAAATCCCGGCCGCCTCACACGTCGGCGCCCGCACCCGCCTCGCACGGGCACGAGCCAGAGCCGACGAACTCGACGCCACCGCACAGGAACTCGAGACCAGCGCCGCCAACGAGCGCCGGCTCGCCGGCGAGCGCCGCCAGCAACGCGACGCCCTCCGCGCCGAAGGACGAGGCTTCCCCCCACGGGACGAACTGACCACCGCCGAGGCCGAGCGCTCCCGCACTGCGAAGACGGCGCATGAACGCCACGGCACCGCACGGACCCTGCGCGGGCGGGCCGATGACGCTGCGGCCCAACACACCCGCCTGCGCACCGCCTGGGAGACCCGCGCCCGGAGCCTGGGCCTGCCCGCCGACCCCGGCGGCCTGGCCCAGCTGGTCGACACAAGCCAGGCATCCGCCCAGCAGCTGAACGGCTACGCAACCCAGCTGACCACCCGGCTGCTGCCCCGGATCCAGCGCATCGTGGACGCTCTGCCTGACGAAGCCGCCCTCGCCGAGCGCCTCGCCGAACTCCAGCACGCCGCCCAGGACATGCACACCACCGTGCTCGAGACCCAGGCAGAACTCACCGAAGCCCAGTCCCACGGCGACGCCGATGACGCGGCACGCCGCTACGAGCAGGCCACCGCACAGGCCAAGGACCTCCACCAGCAGCTCAAACAAGCCGCAGCGCAGGTCCTCATCGCCGAAAAGCGCCTCAGCACCTGCGAAAGTGACCTCACCGCCGCCCAAGAACGCCTCAACGAATCCCTGCCCCTGCAGAAAACCACTCGGGCGCACCTGACCGCACTACTCGCCTGCCCTCCCCTTACCCAGGCCCTCGGCGCCGATGCCCGCCTCACAGCCAAGGACACCGACACCGCCGACCTCCTCACCGCCGTCGACGACCTGCTCGCTCGCCGCCCCACCGCCTCCAAGAAGACCCTCGGCGAGCACTACGACGCCGTCCGTGCCGAACTCGCCCAGACCTGGACCATCGCCCACGACGACTCACCCGCCGGCATCGAAGAGCTCGACACCTTCGTCCTCACCCACGCAGAAACCCACTACGATCCCCTCACCGCTGCCCAACGCGCCAAGGCCCTCGCCGGCCGGGCCAAAGCCGCACTCGACGCCGCGGAAGCGGCTGCGCTGCGCGACTTCGTCATCGGCCGCCTGCCCTCCGCCATCGGCACCGCATGGGCTGCCCTGACCGGCTGGAAGAAGACCGTCAACCGCAAAATGCGGGCGGCCCAGGCATCATCCGGCGTCGGCGTACAAGTCCAGATCGACCTGCGCAGCGACCTCGACGCCGCCACCCGCACCGTGTATGAGCTGTCCTGCACCGTCGGTGACGCCCTACGCACCGACGCGCAGAAGGAAGAAGTCGGCCAGGCATTGCAGTCCCTGCTGGCCGCCGCGGACGGCTCCACCATGCAAGAACGCCTCGCCGCCGCCGTCGACATCCGTAGCTGGGTCGAGGTTCGCTACCTCGTGGAACGCCCCGGCCCCGACGGGAAGCCCGTCACTGGTCAGTGGGGCTCGCGCACCGGCCTGTCCGGAGGCGAACGGCGCCTGGTCGTCCTGGCCCCCATGCTCGCCGCCATTGCCGCCAGCTACGACCGCTTCACCAGCACCGGCCTGCGCCTGGTCCCGCTCGACGAAGTTCCCGCGGAAGTCGACGAGCGCGGCCGCGAAGGACTGGCCCGCTACCTCGCCGAACTCGACCTGGACATCCTGTGCACGTCCTACCTGTGGGACGGCGCACCCGGAGCCTGGGACGGCATCGACGCCCACGACCTCGAAGCAGGCGCCGACGGCACCGTCGTCGCCTTCCCCATGCTCATCCGGGCAGGCCAGGCCCTGCCCGGAGACACAGGTTCCGCACCCCAGGCCGGGGGAGTGGCATGAGCTGCGCCCTGTGCGAGGGAGCATGCGACGGCGCCGACCTGGCCCCGCTGCTCAGCCCCGAACTCGCCTGGCTGTGGAAGGCCCTGGCAGCCGTTGCCGACCGGCGCGGAGACGAGTCCCTCACCAGCGGTCCCGCCGTGACAGTGACGGTGCCCGCGGAACCAGTACAGCGGGCCGCCGCGGCCGGTCTCATCGACGGACGGCCCCTGGAACCGGGCCAAAGCCGCCGCGTCAGCCTGGAACGACTGACCGCCGCCCTGGCCACCCGCGGCCCCCGGCTTACCCCCGGGGCCGTCGCAGCCCACGCCTGCAACCGACGGTTAGCGGCAAACGCCCGCCGCCGTACCCAACAAGCCGTCGCGACCGACCGCATCCGCGCCCAACTCGAAAGCAAGGCCGCTGATTTACCTGCCCATGTCCGCGATCTCGTCGGCCCAGAAACCGTCTTCACCCGCCTGCGCACCCTGGGATGGGTCACCCGCCTGCTCAATGCGCCGGATCCCGCCGAACTGCTAAGCCAGGCGCTGCAGGTTGCCGCGCGACTGCCTCCGCCGGGGCGGCGTATCGACCGCCGCCTCCTGGTATCCGGCAATCCCCACGCACTTGATACGGGCGCACTGCCCGCACTCGTGCTGGCCCTGACCGGATCCTCCGGTACCCCCGTGCGTTCGGGCTGGGCACGTCTGGGGGTGGACTGCGACGATCTGCTCGGTGGGCTCATCATCACCGGCGTCACGCCCCGGGGGTGGCGGATCCCACCCGGTGCGACATTCACCCTGCCGCCCCGCGAGCTGGCCCATATCGACTGGGGGCCTCCCGAGACTACCGGCACGTGGGTCTTCGTTACCGAGAACCCCTCCGTGCTGGCCGCAGCCAGTACCCAGGCCTTGGCCCGGGACAGCCTCGTGAGACCACGGGTGATCTGCACCGCCGGCACACCATCCCAACGGGAATGCGAAGCCATTGGCGCTCTGGCGGACACCGGATGGAACATTGCCGTCCGCGCTGACTTCGACCAGGCCGGCCTGGCACACATGCGTGCCCTCCTGGCTGCAGCACCTTCCGCGGTTGCGTGGCGGATGGGCGCAGCCGACTACCTCGCGGCCGTCCCCGAGGGCACTGACGTCCTGCATCTGCAGGGCTCGGATGCCCCCTGGGACGACCACCTGGTACCCGTGATGCGCAAACACTCCGTGCCGGTCTACGAGGAGGATCTGCTTCCCGCACTGCTGGCCGACATCACGGCCGGTGGACCGGGCTCTTGTGTTCTGTGACGTCCGGTAGCTCCGAGAACTCGTCTCGGAGCGTGCCGCGCACAGCGCGGCGAACAGGCCGTCGCCCCCGGTGGTCCGCTTGGCGGGGATGTGGTGGCGGAAGAAGGCCTCCATCGTGGCGCGGGCTTTGAGCCCGCGGTGCCAGCGCAGGCTGGGGACGGGGAAACGGACGGGCGAGACCGGCGCGCAGGAGGGCCGTGAGGGCGCGGCTGATCGCCTCGCGCGCAGAGCGCGTCTGCTGGCCTACCTGGGTGATGCCGGTTCAGCTTCGCCGTGCTGCGTCCGCTTTCCGCACCATCTTCGCCGCGTGGTCAGCCGAGTCGGCCAAGTTCCGGAGTACGCGTGAGACCCGGCTGAGGAACTCCACAACGTGGTCGGCGAGGGTGTCCTGCTTGGTGCTGGTGCTGGTGCTGGTGCTGGTGCGGAAGGTGGTGCTCTGGGCCACGGTCGGCTCCTCGGGAAAGGGGTGATAGGTGTGCTGCGCCCACTGTGGCACTGGGGACTGACATGTCGGGCGGAAACATGACATCCCCCGTCCGAACCGGGCAGGGAGCTCTGGCATCAGGTGACGCAGCGAGAGCGGTCAACGGTGGCCGATAGATCACGCCTCATGCTTCCTGCGGCACGAGAAGTGCTCGGGTAGCCCTTCGGGTCCTGGAAGGCTTGCGGGCTGGACCGCAGCCGAAGCGGCAGAGCGGGATCGCTTGACCCGACGCGTCGAGCGGAACCCTGGCGGCCTCGGTTTCCCGGGGGCGGGACTCAAGGACGATCGCGCGGCTGCCACGTCTCTGCTTCGGTTCAGCCCGCACCTCCGCAGCCGGACGGTCCTCGGTGCACCTGTCGCGCCGGTCCCCCTGTCGTACGGATGGGTGGCACTCCTTGTCGTCCAGGGCGGGTCCGTTCGCCTCGAGGTACTGCTGCCACTGGTGGCCGCCCCGCTGGAACGGGATCCGCTCACCGGCTGCAGCTTCCACGATGAACCGGGTGAGGGTCAGGCCGCCTTCCCTTGTGAAGGTGCTCGACTGATGGGCGGGCATGAGGACGCGGTGCCAGCCCCCGCAGTACCCGGCGTCGGTGGGGTTCTCCGGGTCGTAGGGCTTGTCCGGGCACCGGGTGAGCGAACCGTTCTGGCTGCACTGGCCCTCCTCTAGGACGAAGTTGCCGTCCTGGACCGCGATGGGGTTCTTCTGCACGCGGATGACGGAGGTCGGCAGGTTGGGCGTGCGGACGTAGGGGACGGTGCCGATGCCTGCGTGGTCGGGGTCGGCGAAGTCCCAGACCGACTGAATACCGCCGCGGCGCCGGAACATCTCCCGTGAACGCATTCCGCGGGCTGTCTGGGCGCTCAGCTGAGGCTCGTATCCGAGGACGATGCCGTTGGCGCCTTTGATGCGTACATCGAGGCGCGCGTGCCCGTCGGCGGTCTGCGACTCGATGTCGGCGTGGAAGCCGTGATCTTCGGAGTCCTTCGCGACGCGTTCCTTGCGGGCGAGGTGCTCGTCGGACTCGTGGCTGATGGGCTTCTCCCCGGGTTTGCGATAGTGGGAGGCAAGCCATACGCCGTCACGCTGGACGAGGTATATGGGGACGCGCCGGCCGCTCGACGCCGCTTGCGCGGGCACGGTTACGGTGCCCGGCTGAGCGTCGAGCGCCTGCTCGGCTGCGCGGCCTGGAGTTGGTGTCGGTGATGTCCACGCACACCACCTGGTCAGAACCCCCGGTCGATCGCCTCCCACAGCGTCAGCGTGTAGCAGCGGGCGCCGAACGGCCCCTCCAAGTCGTCCTCCATGGGGAGACGCGACCAGCTCACCGGGCGCGCCCCTCGGCGTCCTCGGCCAGTATCGCTGGCACAGGTGTAGCGGTATGCCTCCCTCCGGTCAGCCTTCCGTAGTGGTGCGGTTGTTGATGTGGCGGATGGTGTCTGCGGCTGTGCTGCCGAGAGCAGGGTGGTCGCGGTAGGCGGCGAGCAAGGGGAGGGAGGAGCGGTCACGTATGCGGGCGAGCAGGCGCATCACGGTGGTGGTGCGGTCGTCTGGCCGGGGGTGAGGGAGGAGTGAGGTCAACTGGTCGGGGGCGTGCAGGCCGTGGTGCAGCACGGTGCGGGCCTGGGCGGGGAACGCGTCGATGATGCGACCGAGCGCGCTGGTGCGGATGTCCTGGGCGGACATGGCGGCGTGCTGGAACTGATGTACGGGATCGACTGCGGCGTCCAGGAGAGGCCCGGTCAGCTGCTCCCACAGCGGAGCGCAGCGCTTGTCTTGTTCATGTGGGGTGAGATGGGGGCGCTTCAACCAGAACAGTATGTGGCCGTAGCAGCGCCAGGCGTCGGCGTCGGTGCCCTGGTGGCCGTCCAAGAGCGGGGGAGGAGCGGGCAGGTGGGCGGCGCAGCCTTCGATGCCGAGCAGGTGGCAGCTCACAGCGTTGCGCCAGAACGGGGAAGGCACTCTCAGATGGGAGGCCCAGTGCTGCAGGGCCGGCAGCGCGTCCGGGTGCTTGTCGCGGATCAGTTCTTTGAGGAAGACGTCCGTGAACAGGGTGGCGTCCCCCTCGCGCACGGCGAGGACCAGCAGCGCGCGGCGGGCGTCCGGGTCCAGAGCATCGATCGCTTCGACGTACGGTGCGGCGATGACTTGTCGACTTCGCCCCCCACCTGAGTGCCGACGACGCCCACCGATTGGAGGGAGCCCTCCTCGTTGCAGGCCTCCTGGACGCCCTGGTCACCCCTGACGGCCGGGTGTGCGACGGCGACCTCACCCTCACGCCCACCGCACCTGCCCAGGGACGCACGCTGGCCGATCTGCTGGTCGTCGAAGACACCCCGGCCGTCGACGCCGCACGGGTACGTGAAATCCTCGCCGCCGTCCCGCTCGATACGCCCGGCAGCGACCCGGCATCCGGCTGTCTGGCCCACGGCGTCCTCACCGCCGGCGCTCCCGCCGGATACCAGGCCGCTTTCATCGGCCGCACCACACGGGAGAGGGCACGCCAACAGCGTGTGAAGCGCCTCGAAGGCGAACTGGCCGCCGCCCACCGCACCCATAGGGCCGCAGAAGGACACCTGGCACGCTGCCGCCAGGACATCACCGAAGCCGCCGCCGAACGCGACAGCCTCCCGCCCGCCGCCTGCGTCGACGACGCGCGCCGACAGGCCGCCGACCAGCACGCGGCCGCCGAAGCCCTCAAGCACAGCACCGCCACGGCCCTGGCCGACGCCGACCGTGCTCTGGAGCGGACTTTGGCCGAACTCGAGGCAGCCGCAGCTGCCCGCAACGCCGCCGTCTCCGCCGCTGCCCTTACCCACGAACACGCCCGGCACAGCGCGGCCCGCGCCGCCGAAGCAGCCCAAACCGCAGCAGAGGCCGCAGCCGACCAGGCGGCCATCGCCCAAGCCAGCGAAGACGCCCGCGCCCGCGCCGCGGCCGCCCAGCACGCCGCCGACGCTGAACACGAGGCCTTCCCCCGCTCGGCGATCGAAGCCGTCGAGGCAGCCCATACAGGCGAGGACACCGCCGAGCAGGACCTGAACCGAGCGCGCGCCGAAACCCTCAAGGCCACCGGCCGCCACCAACAAGCCTCCCAAGCCGTCAGCGAAGCACTGCGCGCACTCAACCGCGCGGCAGCCCTGCCCGCAGGCGACATGCTGCGCACCGAACCGGACCATCTCGACGCGCGCCGGAACACCGCCGCCCAACTCGTCGGCCACATCCAGGCTTGGGCCCCTGCCGCCCAGCGGGTCGCCGACCTGCTCAAACGGGCCGACGGCGACCACCAGGAAGCCGCCGAGCGCCGAACACGCCACACCCAGGCCGAGCGGGAAGCCGCCCAGACCCAGCGACGCGCCGAAGAGGAAGCCGCCACGGTCGCTGAGATGCGTGCCCTGTACGGAGCCAAGTACCAAGAGCTCCAAGCCCGCCGGGACGCCACGTCCGAGAAGCTGCGGCAGGCCGAAGACCGCGCCGAACAGTGCCGCGGCCGCCAGCAGGATGCCGACCAGCAGGCCAGCGCCGCCCAGGCCACGCTGGTGATGCTCGTCCCGCAGCGGGAAGCCGCGGAGAAGCACCGCGACGCCTGCATGACCCGCCTCGGCCGCTTGGCCGATGAACGCCTCGCTGCCGTTTCTGACGACCTGCCCACTACCGACTCCGGCCGCCCCGCGAACCTCACCACGTGCCTGGCCTGGGCCAGGCGCCTGCTCGCCGACGCCCCCGGCGGCACCGACCGCCGCACCGCCCTGGTACGCCAGCGCGACCGCGACCTGGCCCTGCTGGAGACCGCCGCCCGCAAGGCCAGCACCGGCCTGGCCGGCTTCGACCGGCAGGTCACGCTGCTGAGCATCGAAGACACCCCCTGGCGGCGTGCCGTCGTCGCCGACCCCGCGGCGGTGCGGGGCCAAGACGTCCCCACCGCCGTCCAGGACCTCAAGGCCACCGCGGCCCAGCTCGAGGACGATCTGCGCGCCGACATCAAGCAGGTCCTCAAGACAAGCCTGTTCACCCGCCTGCAGCGCGACATCCAGCTGCGCCGGCAAGCAGCCGTCGAGCTGGTCACCCAGATCCACGACACCCTCAAAGACGTCCGCACGGGCGTGGCCCACGTGGGCGTCCAGGTCGAATGGGACGTCCGCGACGACCCCGAGGCCCAGCGCATGGTGGACCTCATCGACAAGCCGCCCTCCGACGACACCTTCGAGCAGATGTATGACGCGCTGCGCCAGCGCATGAACGAAAAGGCCGGCGAACCCTGGGCAGAACGCGTCGCCCACACCTTCGACTACCGCAGCTGGTACGACTGGACCATCTCCGTCACCCACGCCTCCTTCGAGGCAGCCGGCAAGGAGAAGTTCCGCGAAATCACCGCCCGCTCCAACCCGTTGGAGGCCCTTTCCACCGGTGAGAGGCGCCTGGCCACCATGCTGCCCCTGCTGGCGGCCGCCTGGTCGATGTACTCCGCCCCCGGCTACGCCGGCCCGCGCCTGCTGTCCGTCGACGAGATCGACGCAGCCTTCGACGAACGAAACCTGCGCCAGGTCCTGGCCCTGCTGCGCTCCTGGGACTTCGACGTCCTGGCCACCGCCCCGTTCATGACCCCCCTGATCAAGCGGGAGACCCAGCGCGCCATGGTCCACGAGGTCGTCACCGCCGGCCGGCGCCGCATCACCGTCCCCTGGCTGTGGGACGGCCACGGCGAGCCCCAGCCCCTCACCCTCGACGCGACCGCTGCGCAGCCCCAGGACACCCCGTGACCGCCGACCGCACCATCCTCGTCGCCGACCCGGAACTCGCCCCGCTGTGGCAGGCCATCCACGACCGCCTCAGCGCCGGCAGCGCCCCGGCCGACATCGCCACCGTCACCGTGCCCGACCTCGCGCCAGGCGCGGTGGCGGCCCTGAAGTCATGGCTCGACACATCCGCCCAGCGCCGACGAGGCCGCACCCGCGTCCCCCGCACCGACCGCGGCGTCAAAGTGCCGCTGCCCCCTCTCCTGGACGCCCTCGGCCTGACCACGGACACTTTGCAGACCTTGGTCGAGGAAGCCGTGGGCCGCGCAGTCGTCAACCGCAAGAACGGCCGCCTCGCCGCCGCCGAACTGCGCCGGGAACTGATCCGCCATGCGCAGGAGCAGCTGCCACATCTGCCCCGGCTCCGGGCCAGACTCACCTCAGCAGCCGACGAAGAATCAGCTGCCGCGACGCGCCGCCTCATCGACGCGCTCGCCTCCATCACCCGCCGCCTCCCGCACACCCCACCCCGAGCCCTGGCCAAACTCGCCCACGACCACGCCGGCGACCCGCACTACTTCGACCTTGCAACACCGGCTGGACAGCGTCTGGTCTCCGCTGTAGCTGAACTGACTGGCCAACCCGAACCCGCACGCCCCGACCACATCCGCTCCCTGCTCGCCGGACAGGGCATCATCGCCGACCGGCTCTCCGCCACTGTCCTGCTCCACCGGGTCCGCGCCCTCGGCGACGGGCCTATCGACCGACGTCTCAACGAGGCTGTCACCCCGGTCTCCCTCAACCTCCTTGACCTCATTCACACCCCGCCCCGGCTGGCGCCCGAGCCCCTTACCGTCGTTGAGAATCCCTCGGTCCTGGAAGCGGCTCTGGAATGCGCCAGCACCCAGCCCATGGCCTGCACCAGCGGCCAACTCCGTGCCGTCGACCACACCCTGTTCCAGCTGGCTGTCGACCAGGGCGTGCCACTGCGCTACGCAGGAGACCTGGATGCCGCGGGTCTGCACATCGCCGCCACAGTGGAGCAGACCTACGGAGCAACACTCGTCGCCATGGACACCACCCTCGTTCGCGCGGCAGGCGACCTGTCATCTGCCGTCCCGCTGGGCCTCGTGCCGAGCAGCTGTGATCCCGCACTGGCCGCGCAACTGCAGGCGACAGGACGCGTCCTCTACCAGGAGCACGACGCAGTACTCACGCGCCTCCTTGACCTGACTTCCTCAAAACGGGAAGTCTGGCAGTCCGTCTCCCAGGAGGCGGGGGAGTGAGGCCGGTGCGCTGATGACAGAGAGTGCCAGCCTTCGTGGCACGCAGTGCAACTGAAGAAGCCGTGACGCGTCCGCCCCAGTCGACGGACGCGTATATTTGGCACAAGGTTCACCTATTTTAAGTCATTCTGATGACTAGCCGCATATCTCCCTGGCAAACGCTCTTGCCGCCTTGCACAGACCGTTACGATGGCCGCATCAGTTTCCTGACACCAAGTCAGCCTTGCGTCTCGAGAATGGCGTTCACGCCACGGGAACGACACATACGCCCGCCGGATCCGGCGCGGCGCGTACATGCGGTTGACGCTCAGTCACTGGGCGTCTGCTTCGAGGATCTACGGGGTGGGTCATGTCGGGCGAATTCGCTCAACTCGTTGTTGACGAGACCATCTTTCACCTGGTCCCAACGCGCAGGCGGAACGACCCGGTACCAGCGCAAATCCAGTTCAGCGAAGCCGTGTGCAACCTCAGCGAGGATGTGCGCGGCAAGATCCAGGCCAACTTCCGCGGCGCGCTCGCATCCCACGGGCGCCCGGTCGTAGAAGAGCTCGAGGTCAAGAAGTCGAACCTGCCGGACCGCGTCTATGAGTACCTCGTCGAGCAGCGTGACCTGGTCAGCGTCTCCACCGACCTGGCCGAACTCCTCTTCGAAAGCCAGCGCGGCAACAGCCCCGCCGGGCTGCTCCTCGTAGCCTCAGCGAGCCTTGCCGGCAAGAGGGCACTGCTCATCGTGAAACTGGAACAGGAGGGCGGGTTCCGGGTCGAGGAGGTGCTCGTCGACGGCAAACGCACCTTCGACATGAACTACTTCGCCAACCTCCTGATGACCGAGCACAACAAGATCTACAAGGCCGCCCTGTTCTGCGTCGACGGAATCCCCGACGATGGCCCCATCGAGGGATGGGCAGCCGACAAGCAACTCGGCGGCAAGATGGCGCAGTTCTGGCTGCAGGCCTTCCTCGGCTGCCGGCAGAAGGAAGACCCCAAGCGCGTCACCCAGACATTCCACGAAGCGGCGGTCGACTGGGTCGACCAAAAGGTCGACGACCCCGAGAAGAGCGTCGACTACCTGATGGCCGTCCTGGTCGAGCTCCGCTCCAACACCGCCACCCTCGACCCGACCGCATTCGCCGCCAATCACCTCGACCTGCAAGACCAGGACAGCTTCCTCACCTACCTGGCCAGCAAGGACATCCCCACGGGCAGCTTCGACAAGGACATCGCGCGGGTGGCTCCACGCCTCAGCGAGCTACAGATCGGCTTCAAGAGCGGCATCTCCATCGTCACACCCGTCAACCGGGTACGCGAGGACATCAGAATCGAAGACCACTCCGACGGCACCTCCACGGTCACCGTCAAAGGCAAGATCACCTCCACGCGCAGCCACTACAGCCCCCGCAAACTCGACGCCCCGCACACAGACGGCCAGGCACCCGGGACGGACATAACCGGGTGAGCACGGTCAACGACGCCTTCCACCGGTACCAGGCCGAACTCCCCAGCATCCGCAAAGCAGCACAGCTCACCGCCGCCCTCCTGCGACGCAAGACCGCCCGCGCCCACATCACCTGCGAGGTGACCTCCCGAGCCAAGGAGATCGGCAGCTTCGTCACCAAGGCCTACCACAAGGAATACGCCGACCCCTGGACGCAGATCACGGACAAAGCAGGTGTCCGCATCACCGTCCAGCACCACGGCTTTCTCGACCAAGCCCTCCAGGTCGTCAAGGACAACCTGACACTGGTCGAAGACCCCCAGGACTACCGGGACCAAGAGGACGTCGAAGGCCAGTACACCCTGCAGTACCCCCGGCTACACGTCCAGGTTCTCGCTGTCGGCGACCTCACTGACGGTGACGGCCAGCCGTACCAGTGCGAGATCCAAATCCGCACCGAAGCAACCGACTTATGGGCACGTATGTCCCACCGGTTGCTCTACAAAACAGGCACCACCGACGTACCCCGCGATGTCAGTAGGTCGCTGTACCGTTTGATCGCCCTGGTCGAACTGTACGACCTCGAGGTCGAACGGGGGGTAGACGTCTTGGCACAGCACCCTGACTTCACCCGCACCAACCGACTTCTGGACGAAGCAGAGTTCCTGTACCGCACCTTCACCGAGCACGAGTACCGGCGCGACCTGTCCGAAGACATCATCGACGTCCTGATCGAGACCGTCGAGCACGAACCCGACTACCCGAACAAGTTAGCCCAGTTCACCGAAGAGTACCGCCAGCAGCTTGAAGCTGCGTACCGCGACTACGGCCCCACCAGCGACCTCTTCTTAAGCCACGGCCGCTACGTACTGGCCAGCCAGCCGGAAAGCCTGATCATCTTCGAGCGCCTCACCGCCGCCAAGATGCTGTTACGGGGCGTGTGGTACGACGAACTACCCGAAATCATGCTCAGCGACATGGCAGAAATCTGGAGCGTCTACCTGTGACCCGACCGCCGCAGCCCGAACCCTCCTCGGTCGTGGCCGCCACCGCCATGTTCGTCGAAGTACTCGTCGTGGGCATCGGCTTCCTCACCGGCCTGTGCATCCTGACCGCCGCCATCGCCGGTCCCGACAACACCCGCAAACTCGCTCCCGTCGGCGGCACACCCCTCGCGGCCGGCGCAGCCCTCGCGTTCGCCTACGCCTTAGGCATCCTGATCGACCGCGCCGCCGACACCGCCCTCACCCCCGCACGACGCAAACTGCGCGCCCAGTCCTTTCCCACATCCGCCGCCTACGCACAGGCCCGCCTAAAGCTCACCGAGAGCCCTACCCTGGTGGCCCGCGCCGACTACGCCCGCTCCCGCCTGCGGATCTGCCGCGGCTGGGTCCTCAACTGCATCCTGATCACCCTGGCCACCGACCTCGCACTGTGGCGCTACTCCGTTGAACACCGAGCACTGCTGCTGACTACGACCAACGTCCTGGGCGTCCTGGCGGCCCTCGGCTTCTACCTGTCGTGGCACACCATCACCGCCACCGGCTACCGCAAGCTCGCCATCCAGACCGCGCATGCCGCCACGCCGACCGTGCCCGCCCAGCCCTCGACCCCTGCACCGCAGACTCCCTGACCTCTCTGCCGGGCCCTGCATCCCGCACACGAGGACGGCTGAGACAGTGGGGGAGAACTGCCAGAATCGGATGAGCCCCCACCGGCAGGCCGCGGATCGCCCGGAGACCCTTCATGCAACCACCCACATCCCAGGCGCTCCGCCACCAGCCGCTGACGGGCCAGGAACTGCTCGATCTCCATGTGCAGCCACCCTCCGGCCGTAACCGGAACGAGCCCCTGCCTCTGCACCCGCATCAAGAAGAAGCCCTCCGCAGGATCCTCAAGCATCTCCACCGGCCCGGCACCCGCGGGCTGTACGTGGCGGCGACCGGCACCGGCAAGACCCTCGTCGCCAGCCGCGTGGCTCACCGGCTGGCGCGTCGGCTGCTGTTCGTCGTCCCCACTCTCGACCTTGCCGCGCAGACCGCGCTGGCCCTGCGCGACGACGGTCACCGAGAGCCCGTCGTCATCGTCTCCTCCATGGATGCCGCCGCCCACGACACCCTGGTCGACGCACAGGTCGCCTCCGTCACCGACTACCACCTTCTGGCCTCCCTGCTCGCAGCCGTCGATTCCGCCCCAGACGCACTGCCCGGCCTGGCAGTAGTGTGCACCTACGACTCCCTGGACAAGATCGAGCAGACCCGCAGCACACGCTTCGAAATGCCGCCGTTCGACCTGGCGGTCATGGACGAGGCACACCGGATCGCGGGGCGGACCGACAAGAAGTGGGCGGTCGTCAACGACGCCCAGCGCATCCGCGCGGACCGTCGCCTCTACATGACCGCCACCCCCCGCATCTTCGCCGCACCCGAACTGGCCGAGTCCGCTGACACCACCCGTCGACGCCGCCGTGCTACCGAGCCGAACCGGGACACGGAGGTGGACGCGTTCGCCAACTCCATGGACAACGAGGCCGTCTACGGAAAGAAGGTCTTCGAGTACCCCCTCGCCCAGGCGGTGGAAGACGGCCGGGCGGCGGACTACCGCATCGTGGTGCCCACCCTCACCGACGCCGACCTGCGCCGCCGCCTCAACCTGCCCTTCCCGAGCAGCGCCCCCGCCGCCGCCCGGGCCGGCGACGACAACGAAGGGGACAGTGCGCTGCGCACCACCGCCCTGCACCTGTCCGTCCTGCGCGCCATGACCGAGCACGGTCTGAAGAAGGTGCTGGTCTACTTCAAGCTCGTCTCCGACGCCCGCCGCTTCGCCCGCGAACTCCCGCACACGCTGCGCCTGCTGGCCCGCACCGACCCCGGCCTCGTCCCGGACATCACCCCCAAGGTGTTCTTCGCCCACGGCGAGCACACCCCCGCCCAGCGCGCTGACACCTTCACCGCGTTCGCGGCCGCCGACTGCGCGATCCTCGCCAACTCCCGCCTGATCGCTGAAGGCGTCGACATCCCCAGCGTCGACGCCGTCGTTTTCGCCGACCCCACCCGCAGCGTCATCCGCTGCGTCCAGGCCCTCGGCCGCGCCTTGCGTCTCGACGTGAGCGGCAAGACCGCCTCACTGATCGTCCCCGTCTACGTCCCGCCCGGCGCCGACGGCGAGAACATCCTCGGCACCGCCTACGAGCCGGTGTGGGCGATCGCCTGCGCGCTGGCCAGCCACGACCACCGCATCCTCGAGCGCCTGCCCGACAAGGCCAACCGTCTCCCCAGAGAGACCAGCGACGTCATCGAACGCCGCTGGCACTTCGATTTCACCGTCCACCCCGAACGCATCGCCCAGGCGATGGATCTGGCGTCTTTCGACCCCCGCGAGGCGGCGGTCTCCCGCTCCCGCCGCCTGGGGCTCGCCGCCGCCCAGTCCTACCGCGACCAGTACGGCCACCTCGACGTACCCGCCCACTACACCGACCCCACCGGCTACAAACTCGGCACCTTCATCACCACCATGCGCGACGCCCGGACCGCCGGCCGCCTCGAAGCCGACTGGACCGCCGAACTCGACGCCCTCGGCATGATCTGGGACAAGCACGACGCCGCCTGGCGCGCCCGCCTGACCGCCGCCGCCGACTACCTGCGCACCCACGGCCACCTCGCCGCCCCCGCCACCACCCCCGTCGGAGCCTGGCTCGCCGAACAACGCCACCTCGCAGCCAAGAACCAGCTCGCTCAGGCCCGCGCCGACGCCCTGACCGCCCTCGCACCCGACTGGCGCCTGCCCCACGGCGCGGACTGGCACCGCAAATACCACCTGCTGCGCACGCACCTCGCATCCGGAGCCGACCCCGCCACCTTGACTCGCGACACCCGGCTCGGCGGCGTGAAGATCGGCTCCTGGCTGGCCCGCCAGCTCACCACCTGGTCGGCCCTCGCTGATGGCCAGCAGCAGCTGATGACCGCCCTCGGCCTCACTCCCGATAACAACCCGCTCGCCCCCGCCCGCCGGGCCCGCCGCACCTTCGAACAGACCGTCCAGCTCCTGGAACTCTTCCTGCACCGCGAAGGCCGCGCCCCCGCCGCCCGCGAGAGCGTCCGCGTCGACGGCGACACCGTCAAGATCGGCGCCTGGCTCGCCAAGACCCGCACCAAGCACCGCACCGGTCAGCTCCCCGACGACCATGTCCGTCTGGTTGCCGCGCTCTTCGACGGAGACTGGACGGCCGAGAACGCCACCCCGACCGTCCTGGCGTAGCCGCTCCCGCAGACCCCATCGCCTCGCGGACCCGGTCCACGAGGTGTGCCGCGGTCGTACTGTACGCGGAACGTGCAACGGGATCGGCTGCGCCAGGCGGTGCGGTCGCGCCGTCGGTTCCCTCGGCGCCCGCGTGCAGTGTTGCCCGCCCCGAGAGCCGGCCGGAGCCGGTGAGATCCCCGTCCACTCGTGCCGCACCGGGCGTCGCGACTGCGCAGAACGGCTAGCCGGAGCCGGACGCGGGTGTGTCACGTCCGGCGCCACCGCGCTGCCCGGACGGGTGTACTCCTGGGCATGAAACCGTCGCGCAGCAGCCTCCTGTACGCGGCGTTGGCATTGTTGATCGGCTGCTCGGGATGCGGCGGGATGTATGCCGGGACGTAGGAGCGGGCGGTCCACCACACCGTGCCGTCCGGGCCGGTATGGGCATGGACCCCTCCCTGAAGAATCCACCGGATCGCATCGTCCAAGGAGCAGCTGATGCGGGTCCACGTCGCTTTCGTCTTCACCGTGTGGCGCGGCCCAGGTGTAGCGCGCCATTCCATGGCGCACCGTCCATGCGTGCCCGCAGTCCCTGGGGGCGCTACCCGCAGGGAGGGCACGCCGCGCTCCCACGGCCGCTTCTCCATCGCCACCCAGCACACCGCCACACCGTCCGCCGCGTAGCGGTCCGTCCGCATCCGAGCGTCCTGCGGCGTCATGGGCGACAACTGCGCCTCCAGCGCCATGAACGGCCGGTCCTGCTCATCGAAGACCAGCACGTCGGCACGCCAGGTCCGGGCTTCGTTGCCGACCTCCAGCTCAGCTCTGAAGCCTGCCGCCCGGGCGGCGGTGGCCAGCTCCAGCTTCAGCAGGTGATGCGCCGGCGACTCGTTCGCCAGCGCGCAGTCGCGTGGCCGCACCTGGTGGTAGAAGTGCCTGGCTCGGTGCGGGGAGATGCGCGCGAACACCCTTCCTCGGCACTCCGGACATGCCAGCTCCAGCCCTTTCACGCGGTGGACGTCCGCCCAGGACTGGCCACAGCCGAGATCGTCCAGCGACGCATCCAGCAGGCCCGAGCCCGCATGCACGGCGGTGTACCCCATCAGCCCCCTCCCGTGTGGCCCGAGAAGGACAGCATCCCCTCGTGCCGGGACGGCGATACACCGGATGAGGACGCGCGGCTCCGCTGTTCGTGCGCAGCTGAGCCGATCCGGCTGGCCGCTGGCGGTGCCCGGCGGCGGCAGCATCGGCCGGACACAGGGCACGCCGCCGGGCGGGTCCATTCGCTCCCACGACCGACTCGCTCCGGTGAGGAGCGATGCCCCTGGCCGCCACGCCCAGCGGCATCACCGTGCCGGGACCGACCAATGAGGCCCCCTGCCGCCGTCTACGTGTCCACAACAGACCGCAGTGCCGCGGCGGTTCACGCGGTGAGCTCGTCGTCCTCCTCGTCGTCTTCTTCTTCGTCTCACACCGGCCCGACTCCACCGCCCCTCTGGGGCCCGGCCCGGTACCGGCCCGCCGGGCCCGACCGCAGGCATCTAGCCTTTCAGAATGGACAAGCAGTGGTTCCAACCGGACCAGCCGACGGAAGGCGAGGAGACCGCCCGGCACTTCGTCCGAGTGTGGGCGGAAGCGGTCATCCGCCAGGCCCGGCGCACCCGGGAAACCCGGCAGGTCAGCGCCGACAACTCGCGGGCTTACGACCGCGCTGAGGACTTCAGCCCAGGCCCTGAGCAACTTGAGCTCGACTTCCGTACGCAGTGGGCAGAGGAACACCTTCTGGTGTGGTGCGCCCACCAGCTGGAACGGTGGCGCGGACGCCTGGCACGGGAGCGAGGCGAGACGCCGCCGCCGGAAGACACCGACCTCAAGCTTGCTCGGGATGCGCTGGAGCACTTGGACGAGGCCTCCTTCGCAGACGACGAGGCCCGCTCTCCGGCGCACAAGGGGCCCGCCGGTCGGGCCCTTCGCGGTCTGCCCGGTCAACGGCTGCGCCTGTCGCTCGGCGGTGACAGTCTCTTCGAGGTGCTGGACCCGGAGCGGCTGGACCAGAAGGCCCTCGAGGTCGTGAAGTCCGTCGAACAGGAGCTGGCCGACCGGGCGGTGGCCGCCTACGAGGATCTCGTCGGCGGACGGTGAGACTCGCCGCGCGCCCGCGGCCTTCGGAGGGGGAAGCGGGTGGCCCGTCCGGGCAACGTGCGAGGAGCGCGGACGGGCTCCAGCTCAGATTGTTCCTGACTGGCCGTGCCGGCAGACGCCGACATGCCGGAACCCTTCGTCCGTCGGTCACCGTCACGATGACCGACAAACCGAAAGTGCCGACGCCCACCGTCCCCGGGCCAGCGAGGGCCTTCTTCCTGTGCGCGGGCTCAGCGGGGTTCGGTGAAGCCTGGCAGGCTCCAGCGGCACGAAAGTCCACCCGCTACCAGGTGCGGCATCGTGCAGCAGGCCCCGGAAGCACTCGCCGCCGACGGGCCGTACGGTGACCTCACAGCCTTGGCCGCGCCGAGCCTCCAGCGCGGCCAGCGCCCGCCGGCGGTCCTTCTCGTCGACGGTGACGTGAGGATGGGATGGTAGAATTGCTGGACGGTCCTGCCGGTCGGCACTTTCACTCGACCGAGTAGCGCACCGAGCCACCCCACGTCTCAGGTGGCAGACCTTGAGTCATCTGTGCGGTTTTCGGGGTAAAGCAGGGGACAACGACAGCAGCCACCAGGCAGGCTTGCCGCATGCGCCTGCTCTCCTCGCCTGTTCTCGGCTGCGCCGCTGAGATCGCCAAGGACGTGTTCTCTAAGTCCGACCTGCGACTGCTTCTGATGAAGGCCGGACTCGACGCCTACGCCCCTCGGAATCCCTACAGCAAGCAGGACTTGATCACCGACACGATCTACGAGGCCAAACGCAAAGCCGAGCCCAGCGACTCGGCCGCACGCCAAGGACTCGCGGAGTTCGTCCGACTGGTCGCCGAACGCGTGGCCCCGGTCGACCCGCACGACATCGTCCCAGCCACCCCCTTCTGGCAGCTGCGCGAGGCCCTGCGCGCCGACGGCTTTGACCTGCGCGCCGACTACACAGGAGAGCTGACGAGTGTCCGCCTGCTGCCCCTGGATGAGCCGAAGACTCCGCTCAGCGACCAGATCACGGCACTGGAGGCCGACTTCGACCGGCTCGGGATGACGGTGGCGAAGAACTCCTACCAGCAGGCGGTGGACAATCTCGTCGAACAGCGCTTCGAAGCGGCAAACGGCCAGATTCGCTCCACGTTCGAGGCTGTCATCGTCCAGGTCGCCGCGAGCCGGGGATTCACCTCCACGAAACAGGGCGACGGGGGCCTCGCCTTGACGTACCTGATCGATCAGGACCACCTTCCCCAACGGGACGGCGGTGCTTTCATCAGGGGGCTGTGGTGGATCACCCATACCAATGGTCCTCACCCGGGTACGTCGGACGCCGGCGAGGCGTACTTCCGGGTCCAGGCAATTACGAGCGCGGTCCGATACCTGATCGATCGGTTCCTGCCCCGGCAGTGACGACGGCAACAACCATTCTGTGCCACCATCTCCTCACCGGCCGCCGCCCTGGGGTAAAGCCCCACTGAAGAGGCCCCGAGGGCTGGCCGCCTGACTACGGTCCGCCATGCCGTCGACAGACCGTCCGGTCCAGGGCACCCGGCGCGTGCCAGAGGCCGGGACTTGGCGCAGATCCCCAAAGCCTTCCTGTCGCAGGCCATCGCCTGGCAGGTCAACGGTCAGCGAGTGGCCTGGCCGGAGACGACGGAATGTCCTGACCGAATGACCGCACCGTCCGCAGGGTTGCCCGGCTGAGCCATCGCGGATCAAAGCGGTTCACCTGCATCAGTACCGAACGGCTCCCCGGCGGACCGGGGCTGCGCACTGCCCGACACGCTTTTGGTGACGGCATTCCGCTCGGGCGATCAGCGGACCGTCTGATGCGACGGCCGGCCGGCTCGGCTTCCTGGCCCGGTCAGGCCCTACCTCTGGCCCGCAATCAATCAGATGAGGTGGCGTCCGGAGAGGAACTTACGCCACTCGTCTACCGCTTCTTCAGCGACCTTCAAGAGGTCGTGCTCGCTGCCGCCGAAGGCAATGTAGAAGCGGTGCGCGGAGGTGCCTTTCCCGACGAAGACGGCGACGTCGTTCCGCGTAATCGTCGTGGAGAGGTCACCGGTCTGCGAACTCGTCAGTTCGAAGTGCTTGGATCCGTTGGCGACATCTGCACAAACCTGGAGCACCGGGCTGCCACCGATCAGCGCGTGCACATCGTCCTTGGTCACACCGCTCGCCGGATCGTTCCAGAGCCAGTCCCTGAGAGCGTGCACCGTCTCGAAGAACGACAGAACCTTGTCGATCGCAACGTCAGTGCCGCCCGGCGCGCCTGCGTATACGCCCCGCACATCCTCAAGCCGACGGCCTACCCGCTCCCACTGCGACTGCCAGCCTTGACCAAGCATGAAACGAGTGTCGCAGCAGGAGGCGTCGACGCCAAAGATTTGAACGTCAACGGCGAGCACAGTTGGTGAGGCGGTGGGGGCGGCCGATCCATGCCTGAATGAACGCCTTCCAACCCTCCTGCTCGGTGCCGGGTAGCCGCAGCAGCCAGCCCCTGCCCGGTGTCGGCCTGTTCGGCCAGCACCGACTCCAACCAGCTGGCAAGCGCGACGATTTCAGGTGCGAGGCACAAGGCCAGGGCGTGCATGACGTCCGACGGATTGATCATCATCGGCCCCATCTGGGCCGCAATCAGGGAGAAGCCGGACTCCTCCAGCACCGCCCGCAGGCGGGCGAGGGCGGGGTTGTCGGGCATGCCGAGCCCGTGCATCAGATACAGGCCGCCGCCCAGGTTCGGATCCGCCCGCCGAACTCGCCCGCCTCCTCGGCCTGCCGCACACTAGCGGCGACATTGGTCCAGTCGAGGCCGGGCATGAGGGCGGCGAGCGCGTCGACGAGCCGCTCGCCACCGACTTCACCCGCGCCCATCGCGGCTGCCGCGACCATGCTCACCGCCGCGCGCCGTCGCCGACGATCCTCACCCTGGTCGAGCTCGGCGTCCGGATCCTCTAGGACCCGCCGCACCACCTCGGGATGTGCGGGCCCGGCGTGTCCGCGCCCCACCACCTGCCCGGCCTTGACGTAGAAGGCGTCCTGCTCCTCCTCACCGGCGTCGGCCGCCGTATGGGCGGCCTCGACCAGGTGCTGCGCCGCCGAGAGCCGCATCACCCACACCAGGGCCCCCGTACAACTGGCCACGGCGGCTCCGGCACCGCCAACTGCCCAGGCGAGACGGGGCGTTCGGCCTCGAAGTACAAGGCGATCACCGTCCAGCGTACATCCCGCCCCGCCCTCGCGTGCCGCCCGAACACCGCGGCCACCGCGGCCGTCCCCCCTCGGCGAGCACCGACACCGAACCGCGCCCGCGCCCCAGCCACACCCGCGCGTGCCCGGGCAACAGTCCCTGCCGCCGCCACCGCACCGCCGCGACCCGCACCCTCCCCCTCCTGCTGCGCCTCGCCCCTGGTATCCCGACCGCCCATAGCAACCGCTTTGAACGGGCCGCCCGGCCGAGGAATCCTCGCCGCGGAGGGCGCTGAACTGCTCGCCCCCGCTACGCGTCCCGACACCAGGGAAAGTCGGGGAGCAGGAAGGTCACGAGCCTTATGGAGTGGGGAGCAGGAGGGTTGTCGGTCCAAGTGGCGGGGGAGAGTTCTCGTCGGTACTGGAGCGGACGTAGACCGTCAGGTGAGGGGAGAGGCGGATTCCGTCCGCTGCACGACGGGCCCGCTTGCGCGCGCGTCGGGTGCCGGTCGCCGCCGGCTGGGCGGCCCGCAGCGCCTTGCGAACGGGCCGCCAGTCTTCGGGCTGCACCGACAGGGCGGCGATCGCCAGGCCGTTCCAGTCCTGCGGGCGTTCACGATGGACGACGTCGAGGGCGTCCAGAACCTCCGGAAGGACGCCGGAGCCCGGACGGGAAGGAGAGGCGGAGTCCGGTGTGATGCCCTGCGTGTAGTAGTCATTGACAGCTTCACTGCCGGTGTCGAGGAAAACGATCTCGTCCGGCGCGGGCTCAACGGGCTGAACACGGTGGTCGAGCCAGTGCGCGAGGGCGTCGGCCTCGACGAAGACCCGGGGCCGCCTGCCTTGGCGATGGCGGCGCGGGTGCGGGCGTAGGCGTAGAACTCGGCCGGGTGGCGCAGGATATCGGCCACCATCACCAGGTCGGCCAGGGTGACCAGCCAGGTGCCGTCCTTGGGTTCCGCGCTGCGTTTGCCGCCGTCGGGAAGATGAGTGGCGAACGGGTCCACACGCTCGAGCGTGACGATCACCGACACGGCGGGCGGGAGATGGTCCGGCAGGAGAAGACGTTTCTTGTTCCGGCTACGCAGGTTGCCTTTCCCGCTGTCGAGGTAAGCGATGGTACGCGCATTCTGTTCCAGGGCCTTGTCGACGAACTCGCGTGTCTTTCTGTTCACCCGGTCCGGTGCCGCTCTGCGGGCAGGATCGGTGAAACGCCCGCCCTTGGCCTCGACGACGATGACGGCGCCGGGCATGGCGACGAGAACGTCGACGTCCGGATGGCCCGGGTCCGGGTACGTGGCGCCATGATGGACATAGATCTCTCCGAACACCGCGGCCAGGGTGCGCCGGACGAGTTCTTCGCAGCCATCCTGGCGCTGTTTGTCGAAGCTCTTCAGCAGATCAGGGTGATCGCGACAGGCGTCGGCGGCCCAGTCGAGTGCCTCGTGAATGAAGTCGCCGGGACGTGCCCACAGACTGCGTGAGTTGTCCAGGCCGATCACCGGGCGGCGGCGCAGCGAGTTCGTGTCGCTCAGGGTCTTTAGCGCTGGTTGGCTGCCCAGCGGCGTAGTCAGTGCAGCGACCAGGCGAACCATCTCTTCGTGAGGAGCATTCAGTTCCGTGGCCAGCACACCGGGCAGGTCGTCCTCGACGGGCGAAGCCCCGAACGTGGCCACTCCTGCGGTGAACGTGGCCGCTACCTGCACACGCCGTTCTCTGCCGGGGGACGGCGCGAGAAGGGAGGACGCGTTCTCGAACTCAGTCATGACTTCACCCAACCGCGTGGCCTGCCGGACGTGATAGACGTCCGCGGCCGCCAGCGCCTGGTGCAGCGCGAAACCGAGGACTGCTCTGGACGCGTCGGCCAAAGGAGCCGTGATCTCCTCGAAGATCGGGCGCAGCTGTGCAGGGTAACCCTGCATCCGGTCGAAGCGCTGCTCCATCTGCAGCATGTGCAGGACACTCGTCTGCTTATCCGCAGCGCCCTCGCGGAGGACCTTGGCCTGATGCGCCATGTTCTCCGCCTGCGCATACTCGCGCAGCAGCCGGTCCATGTCGAACAGCGCCTGCGGGTGATAATCGGTTCCGAGCCGCTGAAGGACCTGATTCGCTGGCATCGCGGTGACCAGACCTCCGTAGAACTCCACCATCGCGTCGCTGCCGAACATCAGCTGTCCCGGCTGCGACGACCGGCGCATGGCGTCGAACACATGAAGGCTGCTGTAGAGCATGATCGGGTTTGCTGCCAGTGCCGTCTGGGAAATCTCCTCGAGCAGCTGGGGCAGCCGCTGTTCGGCCTTATGCATCTGGTCCCACGCCGCGCGAAGGCCGGCACTCCGGACGTTGCCTGGGCGTCGGAAGCGGCGAAGCCCGTCACCGGCGACCGGAGTCGCGAACGGTCTCCCGGAGCCGAGATAGGGCTCCATCTCACCTGGTGCCGCACGCCGGCCAGCGCGAGAACCCGCCGTAGCCATGTCTCTCTCCCCTCTCCGCCGGCGCACAGGAAGCGTAAACCTGCAGCCCCCACAACAGACTAGCCACGCAGTCTCGGCGCAGCGCACACGATTTACCCCGCGTGCCAGGTGGGCGGCCCGCGGCAGAGCGAGAGCAGGCGAACATGGGCGGCGGCACCAAGTCTGGATGTCTGTGCAGCGAAGCGGAACTGACATCACTACATCCCCCCCC
>BNBH01000047.1 GCA_014655195.1 Streptomyces cellulosae
AGGACGGTTACCAGGAGCTGGTGAACCGGGGTTTCCGGATCGACGTGGCGCCGATCGGCGACGTCCGGTGGGTCGAGATCGACAACCACGACGACCTCGCCCGCGCGCGGGAGATCGTCGCCGGTCACTGAGCGGCGCGGGCGCGCGGGGGTCCGGTTTGACCCCCGTGGCTCCGGCCCCGTAACCTTGACCGTCGGCGTGTCCATCGGGACCGCCACATCCCCGTAAACCTCTTCCTCCCGGACGCGGGCCGCGACCGGGAGAGGTCGCCCGCGTATGCGCGTGGGCGACTGGCCTGCGGGGGTGCCGTTCTTCGAGTGAGAGTGAGATCCGCGTGTACGCCATCGTGCGCAGCGGTGGTCGCCAGCACAAGGTTGCTGTCGGCGACATCGTCGAGGTTGACAAGATTTCCACCGCCAAGGTCGGCGACACGGTCGAGCTCTCGACCCTGCTCGTCGTCGACGGCGACTCCGTGACCAGCGACCCGTGGGTGCTGGCCGGGATCAAGGTCCAGGCCGAGGTCGTGGACCACCACAAGGGCCAGAAGATCGACATTCTGCGCTACAAGAACAAGACCGGCTACCGCCGTCGTCAGGGCCACCGCCAGCAGTACACGGCGATCAAGGTCACTGAGATCCCCGCGGCTGCGAAGTAAGGGACTGAGGAGAGATGGCACACAAGAAGGGCGCATCGTCCACCCGCAACGGTCGTGACTCCAACGCTCAGCGCCTCGGCGTGAAGCGCTTCGGCGGTCAGGTCGTGAACGCGGGCGAGATCCTGGTCCGCCAGCGCGGCACCCACTTCCACCCGGGCGCCGGCGTCGGCCGTGGCGGCGACGACACGCTGTTCGCGCTGCAGGCCGGTGCGGTGCAGTTCGGCACCGCTCGTGGCCGCAAGGTCGTGAACATCGTTCCGGTCGCCTGATCGGACACTTTCGCGAGGCGGACCTCACTTCCCCCACGGGAAGCGGGTCCGCCTTTCGCGTGTTACCCAAGAGACAACCCCGTAGTAACTGGAGGCACATTCCATGACCACCTTCGTGGACCGCGTCGAGCTGCATGTCGCCGCGGGTAACGGAGGTCACGGCTGTGCCTCCGTCCATCGCGAGAAGTTCAAGCCGCTCGGCGGCCCCGACGGGGGCAACGGCGGACGCGGCGGCGATGTCGTCCTCACCGTCGACCAGTCCGTGACCACCCTGCTCGACTACCACCACTCGCCGCACCGCAAGGCCACCAACGGCAAGCCCGGCGAGGGCGGCAACCGCTCCGGCAAGGACGGCCAGGACCTGATCCTGCCCGTGCCGGACGGCACCGTCGTGCTCGACAAGGCGGGCAACGTCCTCGCCGACCTCGTCGGCCACGGCACCTCCTACGTCGCCGCCCAGGGCGGCCGCGGCGGCCTCGGCAACGCGGCCCTCGCCTCGGCGCGCCGCAAGGCCCCCGGCTTCGCGCTGCTCGGCGAGCCGGGCGACCTGCGCGACATCGTCCTGGAGCTGAAGACCGTCGCCGACGTGGCCCTCGTGGGCTACCCCAGCGCCGGCAAGTCGTCCCTGATCTCGGTGCTCAGCGCCGCCAAGCCGAAGATCGCCGACTACCCGTTCACCACCCTGGTGCCCAACCTCGGTGTGGTGACCGCCGGTTCGACCGTCTACACCATCGCCGACGTCCCCGGCCTGATCCCCGGCGCCAGCCAGGGCAAGGGCCTGGGCCTGGAGTTCCTGCGCCACGTCGAGCGCTGCAGCGTCCTGGTGCACGTGCTGGACACCGCCACCCTGGAGTCCGACCGCGACCCCGTCTCCGACCTCGACGTCATCGAGGAGGAACTGCGCCAGTACGGCGGCCTGGACAACCGGCCGCGGCTCGTCGTCCTCAACAAGATCGACGTGCCCGACGGCAAGGACCTCGCCGACATGGTCCGCCCGGACCTGGAGGAGCGCGGCTACCGCGTCTTCGAGGTGTCCGCCGTGGCCCACACCGGTCTGCGCGAGCTGTCCTTCGCGCTCGCCGACCTGGTGGCCAAGGCGCGCGAGGCCCGGCCGAAGGAGGAGGCGACCCGCATCGTCATCCGTCCCAAGGCGGTCGACGACTCCGGCTTCACCGTCACCCGCGAGGAGGCCGACGGCGAGCTGGTGTTCCGGGTGCGCGGCGAGAAGCCCGAACGCTGGGTGCGCCAGACCGACTTCAACAACGACGAGGCCGTCGGCTACCTCGCCGACCGGCTCAACCGCCTCGGCGTCGAGGAGCAGCTGATGAAGGCGGGCGCCCGCGGCGGCGACGCCGTCGCCATCGGCCCCGAGGACAACGCCGTGGTCTTCGACTGGGAGCCGTCCGTCAGCGCCGGCGCGGAGATGCTCGGCCGCCGTGGCGAGGACCACCGCTTCGAGGCGCCCCGCCCGGCCGCCCAGCGCCGCCGCGACCGCGACGCGCAGCGCGACGAGGCGGAGCGGGAGTTCGACGGCTTCGAGCCGTTCTAGCCCCCACCGCGCACCACGCACACAAGAAGGGCCCGTTCCGACCGGAACGGGCCCTTCTCGTGCGTACGGCGGCTCAGTTGCCGGGGGTCCGGCTCAGGTCCGCGCCGTAGAGGCCCAGCAGCCGCTCCTCCACCAGCGGGGTGAGGGCCTCGACGTAGGCGTCCGCCAGGTGGCCGTAGTCCCGGTACACCAGCGTGTTGCCCACCACGACCGGGCAGGTGCCGGAGGGGGCGCAGACCCAGGGGGCGGGGTCGATGAGCGCGACGTCCTCGGCGGCCGCCGCCTTGCGGATCGCCTTGGTCACCGAGGGCTGCTTGTCGGCCTCGGACAGCTTGTTGGCGCACTCGGACAGGTCGTCCGGGTTGGCGACCGCGCAGTCCACCGAGTTGTTCTTCGGCCAGGGGTTGTCCAGCAGCGTGAGCACGCGGGTGCGGCCCCGCTGGAGGATCCGGTACGTCTCGGCCTGGCCCTTGCCCCACTCGGTGGCGGTGTCGCCCTCGCCCCACAGCTTCGCGGAGTTGGAGCTGGAGGTGACGACCAGGTCGGGCTCCATCGCGAGGATCTTGTCGATGGTCACCTCACGCCAGTCGTCGCAGGACGAGTACGGGCCGTTGTTGTAGGCGATGGTGATCTGGGAGACCTTGCAGGCGTTCTTGGTGAACGAGTACAGCTTCCAGCCGTGCTCGCGGGCGATCGCGTCGAACGCCGGGAACCACTGGGCGACGTGCGAGTCGCCGAACAGCACCACGCTGCGGTCGCCGTTCTTGTCGCCGTACAGACACGGCTGCGTCTGCTTCTCGTCCGACATGGTCAGCGCGCAGTCGTCGTTGTAGACGGCCGTCCGCTTGTACGCCACGTCGTGCACGCTCGGCGACAGGTTCGACGGCATCTTCTCCGCCGGGTCCTGCAGCAGCCGGGTCAGGGCCGCCTGCGGGTCGGGCGCCTGGGCGATCGCCTCCTTGGTGTTCTGCTGCGCGCCGCCCGAGGACAGGCTCGGCGGGAACTGCGCGGCGACCAGCGCGGCCACCGCCGCGACCGCCGACAGACCCAGACCCAGCGACAGACCGCGGGCCGCGTGCGCCTTGAACGCCCGGTGGAACCGCATCGGGTCCTCGACCAGCTTCAGCGTCAGCCAGGCCAGCACCAGACCGCCCAGGGCGGCGATCAGCCGCAGCGGGCCCTCGTGCTCGCCGAACCCTGCGGCCGCGGGCACGATGACGATGAGCGGCCAGTGCCACAGGTACCAGGCGTAGGAGACGCCGCCGACCCACACGGCGGGACGCAGCGACAGCACCAGGCCCGCGCCGTACCGGCCGCCCGCCGCGCCGCCCGCCAGCACGGCGGCCGCGCCGAGCACGGGGATCACGGCGTTGTGGCCGGGGAAGACGGTGTGGTCGTCGAAGGCCACCGCCGCGTAGGCGATGGCGGCCAGGCCGGCCCAGCTGAGGACCGCGGCGACCGGGCGCGGGATGTCGTCCAGCCGGTGCGCCACCAGCGCCAGCAGAGCGCCGACCGCCAGCTCCCAGACACGGCCCTGCGAGCCGAAGTAGGCCCAGGACGGGGACGTCTCGGTGAGGTGCAGGTTCACGGCGAAGGACGCGGCGGCCAGGGCCAGCAGCGGGATCGCCAGCAGGGCGCGGCGCCGGAAGATCTTCAGCGCGACGATCAGCAGGACGGGCCAGATCAGGTAGAACTGTTCCTCCACCGCCAGCGACCAGAAGTGCTGGAACGGCGACGGCGGCACGTCCGTGTTGAAGTAGTCGGTGCCCGTGTCGGCCAGCCGGAAGTTGACGACGTACCAGGCGGAGGCGATGGCGTCCTTGGCGTAGTCCGCGAACCGCAGCGGGCCCAGGAACAGCCACGACCCGGCCAGCGTCGCCATGACGACCAGTGTGGAGGCGGGCAGCAGGCGCATGGCCCGGCGGGCGTAGAAGCGGCCCAGCGAGATCCGGCCCTCACGCTTCCACTCGCGGAGCATCAGCGAGGTGATGAGGAAGCCGGAGATGACGAAGAAGACGTCGACGCCGACGAAGCCGCCGGCCAGGGACGACACACCCGCGTGGGCGACCACCACGAGCGTGACCGCGACGGCGCGCAGTCCCTGGATGTCCAGCCTCAGTCCGGCGCCTCCCGCGGTGGAGGCGGGTTTGGCGCCGGACGGCGGTGCGGGGGAGTCGGCCCGCGTGTGGGGGACGGACGGGGCGCCATCTGCTGCAGGCCGCGGTGGGGACGCGAGATCGCGGGCGGACAATTCGGGGATTCTCCTTGTTCGGGGAGCGTCTGCGAGACGTGAGAAGTCTGCGACACGGTCCGGGGCCAGGCGCCGCCGGGACCTGCTGACGCCGGTGATCGACGCGGAGTCAGACGCTCGAGCGTATCTCCGCCCGGTCCGGGATCCGTCGCATCTTCTGTCGCATTGTCGTAACAAGTGACTCACGAACGCCCGTGGAGGGTGGTGTGAGCCGGGTCCTCCGCCGGGTCAGCGCACTCTGCCGAGGGTGACGCGCCCGGCCTTCTTGGTGAACAGCGCGCCGCCCGTGCTCATCGTCACGTACATCCGGTACCGGCCGGCCGGGAGCGCGGACACGTCGACGCCCTCGTCCCCGGGCGTGGTGAAGTACCCGAAGGGATAGGCGCCGATGTCCCCGCGGCCCCGGTGCGCGCGCACCGCCGCCGCGTTCTTCCTCGCCTCGAGAGGGAAGGAGAAGCAGCCGCGTCGGCCCTGGAGGACCAGGTAGTAGTGGGCGTGGCCCTTCTTGTCGGCGTTCCTGCCGGGGAGGAAGAAGACGCCCTCGGCGTGCACCGTGCGGTCCCGCCTCCAGGACTTCTCCAGCGAGAAGCGCACCCCGCCGGTGTCCTCCCCGAGGATGCGCCGCTTGGTCATCCTGACGCCGTTCCCGCCGCCCCGGACCAGGAGTTCGCTGTCGCCGAGGGCCTGGCGCGCGTCGAGCGGCCGCGAGGCTATGAGACGGGTGCGCCGCTCGATCCCCTCCTCGGGGCTCGACACGACGACGGAGGCCTCGTACGTGCCCCGGGGCAGCGCGGTGAGGTCCAGGCCGTCCGGGGTGGCGAACCCGCCCTGTCCGTACGCGCAGACGTACTCGTCGAAGTACTCCCGGTACAGCCGCGGCTCCTTGGCGGACGTCAGCGGGAACGTCCAGCTCCTGCCGCGCCGCTCCAGGACGAGCCGCTTCTGCTCCTCCTTGACGCCCTCACGGGAGACGCCGGGGAGGAAGGCGTGCCCGCTCAGCCGGAGCCCGCCGCCGTCGGCGGCGGCGCGGGTGAGAACGGCGAGCGCGGTGTCGGACTTACGGAGCCGGTCGAGGTGTTCGGCCGCCTTGTCCTCGTCCTCGGGTCCTGGACCGATCCGGACGTCGCCCCAGCGCGGGGCCACGCCCTCGGTGAGCGCGTACACGATGCTCAGGACGGAGGGCATGGCCTGGCGGACGACCTCGTCGTGGCGCCGCACGGTGGGGGAGTCCACGAAAAGGAAGTTGAAGTTCTCGTAGGACCGCAGCGCGGGCAGGTAGTGCTTCACTTCCTGCTCGTACTGGTAATCGCCCGGAGAAGAGATCACGTAGATGTTCCGGTCGAATTCCGTGTCCTTCTCGAGGAGATCCCTCATCACGGAATCCATGAGCGCGACGTTCTCGGCCGGCTGGCCCTCACCGAGAACCGCGTCGCCGAGCTGACCGTGACCGTGCGCGTAGCTGCCCAGGAAGTACTGGGGAGTCGACGCGACGATGTTCCGGTAGTCGTACTTGATGCCGTAGTACAGGGCGGCACTTCCGCCCTTCGACGCTCCCAGCAGGGTCACCTCGTCCCGGGACACGCCCAGCCGCTCCATGAAACTCCTGATGAGCGACTGGACGGACTCCGACACCGAGAAGTCCATGTCCCGGGCGACGTAGTACGAGGCCCCGCCGTCGAAGTGGTCGCGGATCCGCAGAATGTGGCACTGGACACTGTCGAGGGCGTTGCCGAATCCGTACCGGCTCCCCACGGACGAGAAGACCACGAGGAGATTGCGGTGGTCCCCGCGGGCGGGGCGGAACTGGAATTCGACGGGCCACTTCCCGTGCGCCTCGGTGGCCTCGGTGAAGACGTGCCGCCGTTGTGCCGCGTAGTTCGGGGACAGTGCCGGGAGGGTCTCATTCATCGCGATCTGCGCACTCTCTGCCGGGAACGTCTGTGCTCGTCCTCTGTGCTCGTCCTCTCCGCCGGGCGGCCCTCTCCCTCTCAGACCAGCGTGGCCTGCTCCGACGGGCTGGACGTCTCGGACGTCATCTCGGCCTCCAGGCGGTCGTACCGGGCCATCGTGCGCTGGAAGGCGCGGGTGGCCAGGAGGAGGCGGTAGACGACGAGCACCTCGAACGCGAGGAGCAGGGCGCCCGCGGCGACCGTCGGCCAGAAGATCTGGTTGAGCAGCGGCGCGACGATGAAGATCGTCATCTGGAACTCGATGCCGCTGAACAGGTGGATGCGGATCCGGTGACTGACGAGGAAGTCGCGCAGGCGCACGTACCCCGGCAGGCGCGTGATGAACGTCTTGGCCGGGGGCACCACGTGCGCCGGGGTGGCGGTCGCCGCGGCGTCGGCCGCGGAGGCGTCGCCGGCCGTCGGCTGGGCGGGGACCTTGGCGGTCTTCACCGGGGTGTCGTCGGCGTCGTCGTCCGAGCCGTTGTCCTGGGAGGTGTCGATCAGGCCCAGTTCCTCGGCGCGCTCACGCTGGCGCCGCCGCATGTTCAGGCGGACCTTCCATATCTCCAGCGCGTCCATGTAGCGGAGCATGTCGAGGAACACCACGGCCACGGCGAGCCATATGTAGGTGACGTCCTCCGTCCGCTGGTACTGCCCGCCCATCAGGGCGATGGCGCACACCAGCACGCGGACGCGGTCGAAGATGTAGTCCAGCCAGGCGCCGAACGCCGAGCCCTTCCCCGTCAGACGGGCGAGCTTCCCGTCCATGCAGTCCAGGATGAAGCTGACGTGATAGACGACGGCTCCGGCCACCAGCCACTGCCAGTCACCCTGTGCGAAGCAGGCCGCTGCCCCGATTCCGAGCACCAGGGCGGCCCAGGTGATCTGGTTCGGGGTCACCCGTGTCCACATGGCGGTCCAGCGGACAAGAGGGGTGGCGACGGGATCGACCAGGAGAACGGTCCACCAGGCGTCTCGCTCTTTCTCCGTGAGGCGGCGGACTTCGGGGAGTGAAGGTACACGCATGACCGTAAGTCTGCATGCTCGCCCGAACACTCTGCGCTCAAACGCGAGTGTGTGCTACGTCACGAATGGGATCGCCGGCGGCCGGGAACGGTCGGAATCTTCAGAGGGACGGATAAGTCCGAAGAATACCCTTACGGGAGATGTAAGTGCCGGAATTGACGGTCGCAAACGCAAGCGACGAAGGTGTGAACTCCGCCCGTCGTGGCGGCCCATGTCATCGAACAGGAATGTGACACCGTTGCTGTAAACTTCCCCCCTGCGGCTTGACCCTGGAGGAGCCTCGAGCGCTCCGCGTGTGGCGCCGTATGGGGGTACAGCGCTCGTTGCCGCTGGTCGCCTTGATACCCCCATCATGTAGGCCACGTCGGGACTCGCCGAAAGGTTTGGGATTGAAGTGAGTGTGCGTACCCGCATCGGAAGCAGTCTGAAGTCGCGCACCAAGAGCGCGATGCAGGCGCAGAAGCGCCGGGCGTGGTTGTTGCGGGTCACGCGGCAGCGGCAGGGCCTGCTCCGCTCCGACGCGGGTGTGCGTCAGGTCTCCTTCGACGGCGAGCCCCTGTGGGGCCGGGTGGTCGACGGGTTCACGGCGGCCGGCGCCGCCGCGGACAACCTGGCCCTGGTCGCCGACGCGCTGGAGCGAGCGGAGATCCCCTACTTCGTGGTGCCGGGCGTGTCGCGCACGGCCTGGGCGCTCGGTGTGCGCGAGGCCGACCGCGAGGCGTTCCTGAAGTCGATGCGCGATCTGTACGCGGGCACCGTCGTGTTCGCGGCGCGCCCCCGTCCCGGCGGTGTGTCCGACTTCTCGCTGTACGCCGACGAGGTGTGGCCCAAGTCGCTCTCCTCGGCCCCGGTGATGCGCTTCGGCGTGGTGCGCCTGGGCCCGGCCGGTCAGGTGCTGGGCGGTCCGCTGCTCGGCTGCGACGTGGAGTTCTGGCAGGACGGCGCCGAGGTGCTCGCGGGTCCCGAGGCGGAGGCGGAACTGGCGCGCGTGTCGCCGCAGGCGTCCGCGGACGTGCTGGCCGACTCCCTGGTCGCCCCCCGGCGCAACCGGATATCGGACGTCATGCCGACGAGCGAGCAGAAGTCCGCGAAGATCACGGTGCAGGGCCGCGACTACCCGACGTTCGCGCCGTTCACCGTGACCACGGTGGAGGACGTGACGTTCCCCATCGACGTGGTCTACACCTGGGTCGACGGCGAGGACCCCGAGCTGCGCGCCAAGCGGCAGAAGTACAAGAGCGAGGGCGTCCCGGCGATCCTCGACAAGGAGACCAACGAGTCCCGCTACACCAGCCACGACGAGCTGAAGTACTCGCTGCGGTCGCTGGAGATGTACGCCGACTTCGTGCGGCACATCTACATCGTCACCGACGGCCAGAAGCCGGAGTGGCTGGACGCGGACGCGCCCGGCATCACGGTCGTGGACCACAAGGACATCTTCCCCGAGGGCGTCCTGCCGGTCTTCAACTCGCACGCCATCGAGACGCGTCTGCACCACATCCCGGGCCTGTCGGACCACTACCTGTACTTCAACGACGACGTGTTCGTCGGCCGCAGCGTCACCCCGCAGCACTTCTTCTACGCGAACGGCATCGCCCGCATCCCGTTCTCGCCGCTCAAGGTGGGCGTCGGCCAGCCGCACGGCGGCGAGACCGCGACCAACTCGGCCGGCAAGAACGTGCGCCAGCTGCTGATGAAGGCCCACGACCGCTTCATCACGCACAACTTCATGCACACCCCGCTGCCGCAGGTGCGGTCGGTGCTGCAGGAGCTCGAGGAGATGTTCCCCGAGGAGGTCGGCCAGACCATGCGCTCGCGCTTCCGGTCGCCCGACGACATCGCGATGACCGCGTCGATGCACTACAACCACGCGTACATCACCGGCAAGGGCGTCCCCGGCAAGTTCCGCTTCCGGTACGTCAACATCAGCCGGGACGACGCGGACCGGCGTCTCGAGGGCATCCGGGCCAAGCGCAACTACGACTTCTTCTGCCTCAACGACGTCGACGTGCCGCCGGAGCAGCGCGAAGAGGTCACCGCCCGCATGTTCTCCTTCCTGGAGGAGTACTTCCCCTTCCCGAGCTCCTTCGAGAAGGCACCTGAAAGCACCTCCTCCGGGAAGCGTTGATGTCCCGGGCCTCGCGGCGGATCCGCCGGCTGGCACGCCGAGGACTCGGCGTCGGCCGCACGGTGCGCGACCGGGCCTCCGCGGCACGCCTCGCCCGCCGGCGGCAGGGTCTGCTGAGGTCCGAGGCCGGAGTGCGCCAGGCCACGTTCGACGGCCAGTCGCTGTGGGGCCGGGTGGCCGACGGCTTCACGACGGCCGGGGCCGCCGCGGACAACCTGGCGCTGGTCGCCGACGCGCTGGAGCGCGCGGGCGTCCCGTACTTCGTGGTGCCGGGCGTGTCCCGGACCGCGTGGGTGCTGGGTGTGCGCGAGGCCGACCGTGAGGCGTTCCTGCGGTCCATGCGCGAGCTGTACGCGGGGACGGTCGTGTTCGCGGCGCGTCCCCGCTCCGGCGGTGTGTCGGACTTCTCGCTCTTCGCGGACGAGTCCTGGCCCAAGTCGCTGTCCAAGGCCCCGGTGATGCGCTTCGGCGTGGTGCGTCTGGGCCCGGCGGGACAGGTCCTCGGCGGTCCGCAGCTGGGCTGCGACGTGGAGTTCTGGCAGGACGGCGCCGAGGTGCTCGCGGGCCCGCAGGCGAAGGCGGAGCTGGCGCGGGTCTCGCCGCAGGCGTCCGCCGACGTGCTGGCCGACTCCCTCGTGGCGCCGCGCCGCAACCGCATCGCCGACGTGGTGCCGACCGCGGAGCAGACGCCCGCCAAGGTCACGGTCGCCGGGCGGGACCACCCCACCTTCGCGCCGTTCACCGTGACCACGGTGGAGGACGTGACGTTCCCCATCGACGTGGTCTACACCTGGGTCGACGGCCAGGACCCCGAACTGCGCGCCAAGCGCCTGAAGTACCGGGGCGACGGCGACGCCGGCATCGCCGCCCGCGAGGTCGGCGAGTCCCGCTACACCAGCCACGACGAGCTGAAGTACTCGCTGCGGTCCCTCCAGACGTACGCCGGCTTCGTCCGCCACGTGTACATCGTCACCGACGGCCAGACGCCCCAGTGGCTCGACCCTGACGCGCCGGGCGTGACCGTGGTCGACCACAAGGACATCTTCCCCGAGGGCGTCCTGCCGGTCTTCAACTCGCACGCCATCGAGACGCGTCTGCACCACATCCCGGGCCTGTCGGACCACTACCTGTACTTCAACGACGACGTGTTCGTCGGCCGCAGCGTCACCCCGCAGCACTTCTTCCACGCGAACGGCGTGGCCCGGCTGCCCTTCTCGACGTACCAGATCGGCGTCGGCGCCCCCCACCCCCAGGCCTCCGCCCCCAACTCGGCCGGGCGGAACGTGCGCCGGCTGCTGGAGAAGACCTACGGGGTGTCCATCACCCACAAGTTCCTGCACACCCCGCACCCGCAGCGCCGGGACGTGCTGAACGACCTGGAACGGGACTTCCCGGAGGCGATCGAGCGGACCATGCGGTCCCGGTTCCGGTCGATCGAGGACGTGGCGCCGGCCACCTCCTTCCACCACCACCTGGCGCTGCTCACCGGCCGCGCCGTCCCGGCGAAGTTCAGGTACCGCTACGTCGACGTCGGCAAGCCCCACCTGGAGGAGCGCGTCGAGTCCCTCAAGGCGCGCCGCGGCTACGACTTCTTCTGCCTCAACGACGTGGACACCGCTCCCGAGCGCCGCGACTACGTGCGCTCCTACGTCCACGACTTCCTGGAGTGGTACTTCCCGTACCCGAGCTCCTTCGAGCGCACCTGACGGCACCGCCCGTAGAACCCCCGGCGGGCCGCCGCGCGTCCACACGCGGGGCGGCCCGCCGTTGCGTTCGTCAGGCGAGCTGCCCCGGCCGTTCCGGCGCGGGGAGCGTGATCCGTGCGGGCGTCGGCAGGGCCTGGCGGGGGCCCGGGACTCCCGGAGCCGTCCGGCCGGTCATCCGGGCCCTGTGTGCCGCGGCCTTCGCGCTGAGGACGCGTACGGCCTCGGCGAAGCGTTCCTGGGACGAGGGCTCGGACGGGCCCAGCAGGCGCAGGCGCAGTTCCGCGCGCGCCTCGGCCAGGCCGTCCTTCTCCGGGTGCCGGACCGTCTCCAGCAGGGCAGGGACGCCCGTCGCGTCCGGGGTGAGGACGGTCGCCGCCGCCACCGTCGGGAAGCGGGCGCGGAACGTCTCCTCGGTGAGACCGCCGGTGTTCGTCACCGCGTACGGCTTGCCGCTCGCCAGGAAGTCGCTGATCACGCTGGACACGTCGCTGACCAGCAGGTCGGACACGTCGAAGCAGGAGTACAGCGAGGGGCGGGCGTCCACCACGACCTGGTGCTCCCACTCCGGCAGCGACGCCCAGTACGCCTTCTCCCAGGCCCGCGTCGCCCGCGCCACCGCCTCCGCGCGGCCCGCCGGGGGAACGGACTGGACGAGCATCCGCTCCGCCTGGTCGGCGCCCTCACGGAACTCCGCGGCGGTCAGCCGGTCCAGCTCGGCGGTCCGGGCCGCCAGCTCCTCCGAGGAGGAGGGGCGCGGACCGGAGCGGGCCCGGTTGGCCGCGCGGACCAGCTCCCGGATGCGGCGGTCGGCGGCGCCCGCGCGCGGGTCCACCGAGCCGGTCAGCGGGTGCGGCTTGTACAGCAGGCGCACACGCGGGTCCCCGAGCAGCGCCCGCACCAGGTTCTCGCCGGCCTCGATCAGCGAGGTGTTGCCCGGGTTGCCGTCCCAGCCCTCCCAGGTCGGCGCGTACAGCACGGTGAGGTACGCGCCCGTCGGCGGCCCCGCGTACGGCCGGACCGCGTCCAGCTGCGGGCGGCCGATCTCCACCACGTCCTTGTCCTCGACCCCGACCTCGGCCAGCGCGTACCGCTCACGCGCCGCCGGACCCGCGACCCACACCTCGTCGTACGCCTTCGCGTACGGGTTGCAGGAGGACAGCTTGTCGCTCTCCCCGTGGTTGACGAAGGCGTGCTTGATCGTGGGGATGCGCAGCACCTGCGAGGTCTTGCCGGAGTTGGACGGGTGGATGAGCACCTGGAGCGAGGAGTGCTCCAGCCGCATCAGCGTCGGCACCTTCGGCAGGCACACGATCGGGATGTCGGTCGCCGGGATCCGCGACACCATGAACCGCTCGCGCAGCACGATCAACGGCCGGCCCTCCAGCCGGGCCAGCGGCTCCAGCCACATCCCCGCCTGGTAGACGGAGGACGGCCCGCCGGAGAAGTACAGCCCCACGGTGGGCCGGTACTCGGCCAGCCAGGCGTCGAACCAGGCGAGCACCTCCTGCTCTCCGGCCGGACGCCTCCCGGGCAGCAGCCGCAGCGACAGCACGGCCAGCCCGCCCAGCGCGAGCACCAGCGACAGTCCGGTCCCGGCCGCCGCGTACCGCGCGTCGTCCGTCACCGCCGTCGCCGTGAGACCGGCCGTCGCGGGCAGCCCGAACACCAGCAGCCGGTGCCCGGGGCGGCGCAGCAGCGCGGGCGGGGCGGGGGACAGGCGCAGCACGGAGGCGTCGATGTTGCGGGTCACCACCGGCAGGGTGCGGGTGCGGCGCACCAGCACGGACACCGCCTGGATCGCGCAGTGCAGGGCGTAGCACAGCAGCAGACCGGCGAGCAGCGGCGCGTACTGGGTCTCGCGGTGCTGCTCGCCGAGCCGCAGCAGGCCCACCACCAGCAGCAGGTCGCGCAGCACATGGCGCACGGTGACGTCCGCGTGCGCCTTGGCGAACAGCGCCGGCACGCCCCGCTGCCAGCGGTACAGCACGCCCTCCACGGCCAGCGAGAGGGCGGTGGCGGCCAGCAGCAGCGGCACGTGCGGGGCGAGCGCCGCCACGGCCTGCGCCACGTAGGCGCCGGCCAGGACGGACGCCGTGAGGAGCGTGGCGAGCGCGGGGCGGCCGGGCGCGCGGAGCAGCGGGAGGCGGGGCCGGCGGATACCCGCCCTGAACCGCCGACGGGACGTGGGTAGGGGCACTGCGGTCACTCCTGGGTCGTGAGGGACGTGCGCTGGGGTTAACGGCCGCCGGCCGGAAGACGACACGCGCGTGTCGCGCCGCCGCAGGCCAGGCGGTCTCGCACAGGTGTCCACACCCCGGGTCGCACGGACGGAGTACGACGTCCCGTGCGCACGGCGGGAGGTGTCCGGCGCGGTGTCCGGAGGCTGGACCGCCGAGCGTCCTTCCGTGCGCTTCGCGTAGATTGCCTGCCGGGCGGACGATCGACGCGAGGGAGCGACGGCAAGGTGGCAGGGGCACGGCAGACCGTGGGCGAGGCGCGCAGGATCGTCGTCAAGGTCGGCTCCTCGTCGCTGACCACCGCCGCGGGCGGACTCGACGCCGACCGCGTGGACGCGCTCGTCGACGTCCTGGCCAAGACCAGGAGCGGCGGGGAAAGGGAGATCGTCCTCGTCTCCTCCGGCGCCATCGCCGCCGGACTCGCCCCGCTCGGGCTGCGCCGCCGCCCCCGCGACCTGGCCCGCCAGCAGGCCGCGGCCAGCGTCGGCCAGGGCCTGCTCGTCGCCCGCTACACCGCCTCCTTCGCCCGCTACGGCGTCCGCGTCGGCCAGGTGCTGCTGACCAGCGACGACATGAGCCGCCGCGCCCACCACCGCAACGCCTCCCGCACCCTGGACAAGCTGCTCGCGATGGGCGCCCTCCCGGTCGTCAACGAGAACGACACGGTCGCCACGGACGAGATCCGCTTCGGCGACAACGACCGCCTCGCCGCGCTCGTCGCCCACCTGGTCCGCGCCGACCTGCTGGTGCTGCTGTCCGACGTGGACGGCGTCTACGACGGCGACCCGTCCCGCCCCGGCACCTCACGGATAGCCGAGGTCAAAGGCCCCGAGGACCTCGCGCACGTGGAGATCGGCAGCGCCGGCAAGGCGGGCGTCGGCACCGGCGGCATGGTCACCAAGGTCGAGGCCGCCCGCATCGCCGCCGCCGCGGGCATCCAGGTGGTGCTGACCAGCGCGGTCCACGCGGCCGACGCGCTCGGCGGCGGCGACACCGGCACCTACTTCCACCCCACGGGGCGCCGTTCCGCCGACCGGCTGCTGTGGCTCCAGCACGCCTCCACCCCGCAGGGCTCGCTCACCCTGGACGACGGCGCGGTCCGCGCGGTCGTGGAGGGCCGCAAGTCGCTCCTCCCGGCCGGCATCGCGGGCGTCGAGGGCGACTTCAGCGCGGGCGACCCGGTCGAGCTGCGGAACCGTGAGGGACGCGCGGTGGCCCGCGGGCTCGTCAACTTCGACGCCAAGGAGATCCCCCTCCTGGTGGGCCGCTCCACCCGCGAACTCGCGCGGGAGCTCGGCCCCGGGTACGAACGCGAGGTCGTACACAGGGACGATCTCGTGGTCCTGCATCCGTAATGCCCTGAAACGTCGGCCCTCGGTGGTGGACGTTCCGCGAAATCGCCCCGAGATCCGCGACGGCCTGCTCAACTTTGTCGCAGGGACAAATTCCGCCCGGGGCCCGGGCGGTCCGTGTGTGAAGGAGGCCGTCGTGAGACGAGTGCGCCCCGGGACGACGGTGTCCCACGGTGGCCGCGGCTCCCGTGCGGCGGGCGAGGAGCGCGCCCTGACCAGCGTCGCGGCCGGGGACCGGCACCGTGGCGGCGAGGCGCGCGACCTGCCCCGCCTGTGGCACGTCACCCTCAGCGTGTCCGGCGAGCCCGCGCCGGTCGCGGAGGTCCGCCGTGCGCTGGAACAGCTCGCCCACGACCATCCGTTCCTGCTGACCAGCCGCTACGCCGACGATCACGCGGAGATCCGCTACTGGGAGGAGGCCCGCGACCTGCACGACGCCGCCGCGGTGGCGCTGCGCCTGTGGGGCGAGCACCGCAGGTCCGCGGGACTGCCGCCGTGGGAGATCGTGGGCCTCGAGGTCATCGACCGCGCCACCTACCGCAGCCGCGTCGCCGCCGGACACGGACCGGTGCCGGCCACACCGGTCGGGGTGCACCCTTTCCGGTGACCCCCGGAGCTCCGTCCGGCACACCCCTTTTGACCGTGAATATCACTGTCTCGGGGTGTGGGACGAACGCCTCCGCCGCGCGGCGGGCGCACTACGCTTCCCCCCATGACCACGCTCTCGCCGTTCGACTCGATGTCCCCGGTCAGCCAGGCCGCCTACCGCGCCAAGGGCGCCGCCGCCACCCTCGCGCCGCTTCCGCGCGCCGCCAAGGACGACGCGCTGCTCGCCATCGCGGACGCGCTGGAGGTCCGCACGAGCGAGATCGTCGAGGCCAACGCCCAGGACGTGGCCAAGGCGCGCGAGGCCGGCACCAGCGAGGGCATGATCGACCGGCTCACGCTCACCCCGGAGCGGGTCCGCGCCATCGCCGCCGACGTGCGCGACGTGGCCGCGCTGCCCGATCCGGTCGGCGAGGTCGTCCGCGGCCAGACCCTGCCCAACGGCATCGACCTGCGCCAGGTCCGCGTCCCTCTCGGCGTCGTCGGGATCATCTACGAGGGCCGGCCCAACGTGACCGTCGACGCCGCCGCCCTCTGCCTGAAGTCCGGCAACGCGGTCCTGCTCCGCGGCTCCTCCTCCGCCTACCGCTCCAACACCGCGCTGGTCCGCGTGCTGCGCGACGCCGTGCACGGCGCGGGCCTGCCCGCCGACGCCGTCCAGATGGTGCCCGGCGAGAGCCGCGACAGCGTGCGCGAACTGATGCGCGCCCGCGGCCTGGTCGACGTGCTGATCCCGCGCGGCGGCGCCTCGCTGATCAACACGGTCGTGCAGGAGTCCACCGTGCCCGTCATCGAGACCGGCACCGGCAACTGCCACGTCTACGTCGACGCCCAGGCCGACCTCGACATGGCCGTCGACATCCTGGTCAACTCCAAGGCGCAGCGCGTCGGCGTGTGCAACGCCGCCGAGACGCTGCTGGTGCACCAGGACATCGCCGCCGAGTTCCTGCCCCGCGCGCTGGACGCCCTCGCCGACGCCGGGGTCACCGTGCACGCCGACGAGCGCGTGATGGCGTACGCCAAGGACTCCCGGGCCACCGTCGTGGAGGCCACCACGGAGGACTGGGAGACCGAGTACCTGTCCTACGACATCGCCGCCGCCGTGGTCGATTCCCTGGACCGGGCGGTCGAGCACATCCGGCTGTGGACCTCCGGCCACACCGAGGCCATCGTCACCACCTCGCAGCAGGCCGCCCGCCGCTTCACCCAACTGGTGGACTCCACCACGGTCGCGGTGAACGCCTCCACCCGGTTCACCGACGGCGGCCAGTTCGGCTTCGGCGCCGAGATCGGCATCTCCACGCAGAAGCTGCACGCCCGCGGCCCGATGGGCCTGCCCGAGCTGACCAGCACGAAGTACATCGTCACCGGCGACGGCCACACCCGGCGCTGAGCGGCGGCGTCCGGTGGGCGGACGAATTTCCGTACCGTCTGCCCAAATTGACCCCCCAGGTCTACCCTGGACGCGTGCCGGAGGACGTGGGGGGCACGCCGTTCCCTGACGGCGGGAAGCCCGACGACGACCACGACCGCGGGGTGTCGGACGAAGAGTTCGCCTCCGTGGTCTTCGACGAGGCCTTCGTACAGGCGGCCGCGGTGCACGAGCCGACCGCCGTCGAGCGGCTCCTGGCCGCCGCGCAGGCCAGAGCCGAGGCCTCCGAGGCCGAGGCCCACCGCGCCCGCGCCCGGCGGCCCGACGAAGGTTACGGCTACCGCGCCGGGGGTGACGACCCCGACGACGAGGACGCCGACGACCTCGACGCCGAGTACGGCTCCCCGTACGGCAGACAGGTGCGCTGGCACCGGCCGGTCGCCTGGATGCTCGCCCTGGTGATGGGCATCGGCATGGTCGCGCTCGCCTTCTCGGCGGTCTACCGGGGCGGTTCCGCGCAGCGCCAGGAGCCCGCCCCGCCGCCCGCCACCACCGGCGTCGGCCAGGGCGCCACCGCCTCGCCCTCCGCCTCGGCCGACTACTCCCGGCCGGCCGTCCCCGTGATCCCCACCGGCGGCCCCTGAGGCCACCGCCCGGCTTGGTGAGAACCTGTCACAACTTGGGTCCCCGGTGCGCGTTTACCGGCACCCCGCCGGACCCACCCTGAAGGTATGGGAGAGCCTTCGGACCCGCCCGAGGGGACACCCGAGGGAACCCCCCGAGGCGGCGACGACGAGTACCGGTCCGTCGTCTTCGACGAGACCTTCGTCCGCGCTGCCCGGCTCCAGGAGTTCTCCGCGCAGGAGCGCATCGCCGACCACACGCCCGCCGTGCGCCGCCTCCCGCCGGCCCGCCGCAGCGGCCTCCCCCGGCAGGCCCTCGTCCTGGTCCTGCTGATCGCCGTCGCCTTCGGCACCGCCGTCTACATGGGCGTGCGCCACCCCTACCGCACCCCCGCCGCCGAGCGGCCCGCGGAGCCCTTACGGATGACCGTGGTGCCCCTCGCCCCCCAGGGCACGGTGCCCGGCGCCCACGACGTGGAGCGGCTGTACGCGCACAGCCCCGCCGCGCAGTTCCGCACCGGCGCCGAGGGCGTCCCCCTCCCGCCCACTCGTCGCACCGCGAACTTCTCCGACGACCAGGTGGTGTCCGCCCTGCTCACCGCCCGGGACTACGTCGTACGGTCCGCCCTGGACCCGGCCGTGGTCACCGGCGGCGAGACCCGCGCCGTGCGGGTGCTGCTCGACTCCGGCCAGCAGGAACAGTTCGACGAGAGCATCGACCGGCCCGCCGCCGACGGACGGCACGCGGTCACCGGCTGGCTCGTCCGCTTCGACCCCGCCCATGTACGGCTCGCCGACCCGCACATCCGGGTCCGGGGCACCCTCCAGACCGCCGAGGCCGACTCCGGCACGCTGGAGGTCACCACCGACCACACCGTCGTCTACGCGCTCCGCCCGGCCGGCGCGGACCGGGACACGGAGGCGTCGCTGTTCACCGTCCGCCGCGAGCTGCGGTTCCGCTTCGACCGCGAGGACCTGCGGCTGCACCAGGCGGAGCTGGTCGTCTCCCACGTCCAGGCGGGCCCCCAGTCCTGCGCCCTGGACCCGGCCCCGCGCCTGCACCCCCTGCTCGCCGGCCAGCGCGCCCCGCACACGGCGCCGCCCGGCACCGACCCCTACGCCCCCGACACCATCACCCCGGCCCTCTGCGGCACCCTGGCGGAGGCGGCCCAGCCCCGGCTGTGAGGCTCGGCAGGCCGCCGGTTCATGCGACCCCCGCCAGGCAGCGGCCGGGACGCGTCTTTGTGCCAACGGTGGCGGGCCGGAGCGCCCGGCGCGGCGCCGCGTGGCCGGCGGGCGATCCGGCCGGAGCGACCGGTCGGGCGCCGCGTCCGCTTCGCGGTGCGCCGGCAGGAGACGGCACACCGGCTGTGCTCGCAGTGCCGGGCGCCCGGCACTGCGAGGCCGGCGGGCCTGCGCGCCCGGACGGCGCGTCGCCCCGTCCCACGCCCGGCCGAGGCGTCCCACGCCCGGCCGAGGCGTCTCACGCCTGGTCGCGCGGCGGGGTCCCGTCCGTGCCGGTGTCCGTGTCGTCGCCGGCGTCCGGGCGGGACGGGCCCGGCCTGGAGGCCGTGAAGCCGCCGAAGCCGCGGCGGACCCGGTCGCCCAGGTCGCCGGCGCCGCCCGCGATGTCGCTGACCAGCTTCATCAGCGGGTCCTTGGAGGTCCGCACCTCCTCCGCGTAGGTGCTCGCCGACTCCCGCCAGGAGTCCCGGACCGACGCGTCCTTGTCGTCCTCACGGCGCGGGTAGTGGCCGTCCATGATCCGCTGGTGGTCGCGGGAGGCCGCCCACTTCTTCAGCTCGGCCGCCCGCACCGTGGTGAACGGGTGCGAGCGCGGCAGCACGTTGAGGATCTTCAGCACGGAGTCGCGCAGGTCCCCGCCCGACTCGTACTCCTCGGCCTGCTCCAGGAACGCGTCCACGTTCATCTCGTGCAGATGGTTGCCGCCCGCGATCTTCATCAGGCCGCGCATCGACGCCTGGACGTCCTGCCCCACCAGCAGCCCCGCCCGGTCCGCGGACAGCTCCGACTTGCGGAACCACTCCCGCAGCGCGGTCACGATCGCCATGATCGCCACGTTCCCCAGCGGGATCCAGGCGACCCGGACCGCCAGCGACGTCAGGAACAGCAGGACCGTCCGGTACACCGAGTGACCGGACAGCGCGTGCCCGACCTCGTGCCCGACGACCGCCCGCATCTCCTCCTCGTCGAGCAGCTCCACCAGACCCGTGGTCACCACGATGATCGGCTCGTCGAGACCGATGCACATCGCGTTGGGGACCGGGTCCTGGTTGACGTACATCGGCGGGACCTTCTCCAGGTCCAGGATGTAGCAGGCGTCCCGCAGCATGTCGTTGAGGTGCGCGAACTGCCGGTCCGAGACCCGCACCGAGTCGGACAGGAACAGCAGCCGCAGACTCCGCTCGGGCAGCAGCCCGCTCAGCGCCTTGAAGACCGTGTCGAACCCGCTCAGCTTCCGCAGCGCCACCAGCGCGGACCGGTCGGCGGGGTGTTCGTACGCACGCGAGGAGATTCCGGGGAAGCGCCTGCGCTGCCTGCCGGGCACCCTCTCGTGCCCGTTGTGCCGGTGGCCGTCGGACATGTATCCCCCATGTGCGTCTGATGGACCTGCGCGGCCGCCGGTGCGGCCCGTACGCTCCCCCCGCGGCGGGACCCAGCCTAGGCGGGATTCCCGTACGCGGGCAGAGGGGAAGGCCGCTCCGTGCGGCCCCACGCGGAAGGACGACCGGGAACCGGCAACGGTTGCCTTCCGCCGCCGCACCGGCGCCGGCACGGCCCCCGCCGGGTCGCCGCGCGCCCGCAACGGCGGAGTCGGCGTGATCGCCGCGAAGCCGCCCGCATACGATGAGCGCACGTCTTTATCCCGCCCACACGCGATAGGTCCTGCCGAAGATGAGCTTCCCCAGCACCGCTGCCCAGATGGTCACCCTCGCCGCCGAGGGCGGAGAGCACGGCGGCAACCACGAGAGCCTCAGCCCCTACCTCACCGGCGGCGGCGCCCTGTTCGTGCTGCTGCTCCTGCTGTGGATCACCACCCGCTTCAACCGCGACCGCTGAGCCGCCGGCCCCCCGCCCCGAGGGCACTGGCGGGCGGGGTCCACAGGCGGGGCCGGTAGGGTCTGCACGCATGGGAGAGCAGGACATGCCTACCGGCCCCGGCACCGGCCCGGTCGCGCGGGGCAAGCGCCGTCTGGGCGTCATGGGCGGCACTTTCGACCCGATCCACCACGGGCACCTGGTGGCGGCCAGCGAGGTGGCCGCGCAGTTCCACCTCGACGAGGTGGTCTTCGTCCCCACCGGGCAGCCGTGGCAGAAGAGCCACCGCGCGGTCTCGCCTGCCGAGGACCGCTACCTGATGACGGTCATCGCCACCGCCGAGAACCCGCAGTTCTCGGTCAGCCGCATCGACATCGACCGCGGCGGACCCACCTACACCGTGGACACCCTGCGCGACCTCGACGCGCTCAACCCGGACACGGACCTGTTCTTCATCACCGGCGCCGACGCCCTCGCCCAGATCCTGACCTGGCGCGACAGCGAGGAACTGTTCTCCCTGGCACACTTCATCGGCGTGACCCGGCCCGGCCACCATCTGACCGACGCCGGCCTGCCCGAGGGCGGAGTCTCGCTCGTGGAGGTCCCGGCCCTCGCCATCTCCTCCACGGACTGCCGTGCGAGAGTCGCCAAGGGCGACCCCGTCTGGTACCTGGTGCCGGACGGCGTCGTGCGCTACATCGCCAAGCGCCAGCTGTATCGCGGCGAGTGAGCCGAGAGGGGCACCGGTGAACGACGGATACGACGCGGGGTACGGGGACGGGGGCCCGTACGAGCTCGTCGGCTACGACGAGTACGGCCGGCCGGTCTACCGGCAGGCGGCCGACCAGCAGACGCAGCAGCAGTACGACCCCTACGGCCAGCAGCAGGGCGGCCAGAACCAGCAGAACCAGCAGAACCAGCAGGGTTACGGCTACGACCCGTACGCGACGGGCGGCCACCAGCAGCCCGCCTACGACCCGTACGGGAACGGCGGCGGCTACGGCTACGACCCCTACGCCACGGGCGGCCACCAGCAGCCCGCCTACGACCCCTACGGGCAGGGCGCGCACCCCGACGCCACCGGACAGCAGCCCCGGGTCACCGAGCAGACCGCGTACATACCGGAGCAGCCCCCCGCCCCCGAGCGGACCGCGCACATCCCGCAGCAGGCCCGTCCGGCCGACGACGACGGGAGGGACGACGACGGCTCCGCCCCCGAGTACCGCACCGAGCAGTTCGCCTTCGTCGAGGAGCCCGACGGCGACTCCGAGGACGTCATCGACTGGCTCAAGTTCACCGAGAACCGCACCGAGCGCCGCGAGGAGGCCCGCCGCCGCGCCCGCAGCCGGATCATCGCGCTGACCGTGGTGTTCGCGCTGGTCGTCGCCGGCGGCGTCGGCTACCTCTGGTACGCCGGGAAGCTCCCCGGCCTCTCCTCCTCCGACAAGGGCACCGGCACCACCACGGCCGCGGGCGCGCAGAAGCGGGACGTGCTCGTCGTCCATCTGCACGACACCGAGAACGGCGGCACCTCCACCGCCCTGCTCGTCGACAACGCCACCACCAAGCAGGGCACCACCGTGCTGCTGCCCAACTCCCTCGCCCTCACCGCCGAGGACGGCACCACCACCACGCTCGCCAAGTCCGTCGAGGACGACGGCTCCGAGGGCACCAGGTCCGCCCTCGACACCGTCCTCGGCACCGACATCGAGGGCACCTGGCGTCTGGACACCCCCTTCCTGCTCACCCTCGTCGACCTGGTCGGCAACATCGAGGTCGACACCGACACCGACGTGCCCGACCCGGACGCCAAGAAGAAGGGCCAGGCGCCGCTGGTCAGGAAGGGCCAGGGCCAGACCCTCAGCGGCAAGATGGCCGTCGCCTACGCCACCCACCGCGGCCCCGGCGAGGCCCAGGACGCCCAACTGGAGCGGTTCGGGCAGGTGCTGCACGGGGTGCTGCGCAAGATGACCTCCGACCCGGACGCCGCCACGACCACCGTGCAGACCCTGGGCCAGATCATCGAGCCGCCGCTGACCGACGCGGACCTCGGCGCCTTCCTCGCCGGGCTCTCCGACCTCGCCAAGGGCGGCGACCACCGCACCGCACTGCTGCCCGTCGAGGAGGACGGCACGCTCACCGACGAGGCGAGCGAGAGCGTCGTCAAGGACGTCCTCGGCGGCACCGCCAAGAGCCCCGACCGGGACGCCGCGGTCACCGTCTCCGTGCGCAACGCCACCGGCGACAAGGACAACGCCGAGCAGGCGCGCGTGGTGCTCCTCAACGGCGGCTTCACCTTCCTGGAGGGCGGCACCGCCGGCTCCGCCGAGGCCACCTCCGAGGTCGTCTACGCCGACCCGGCGGAGAAGGAGAACGCCACCGAGGTCGCCAAGACCCTGGGCCTGCCCGCCGACGCCGTCACCAAGGGCAAGATCTCCGGCAACGCGCGCGTGGCGGTCGTCCTCGGCCAGGACTACGACCCTGGCACGGAGTAGCAGGCGGCGACCGGAGGCGACGGGAGGCGCACCCCGCGTAATGACGTGGGGTGCGCCCGGCGGTCCGTGAGACCCTGGAGGTCAACCGACCGTCGACCGAAAGCCACGCAGTGACCGCAACCGACCGTTCCATCGAGCTCGTCACCACCGCCGCCCAGGCGGCCGCCGACAAGCTCGCGCACGACATCGTCGCCTACGACGTCAGTGACGTGCTGTCCATCACCGACGCATTCCTGCTGGCCTCCGCGCCGAACGACCGCCAGGTCAAGTCGATCGTCGACGAGATCGAGGAGCGGCTCAGCAAGGAGCTCGGCGCCAAGCCGGTCCGCCGCGAGGGCGACCGCGAGGCCCGCTGGGTGCTGCTCGACTACGTCGACATCGTCGTCCACGTCCAGCACAGCGAGGAGCGGGTCTTCTACGCCCTGGAGCGGCTCTGGAAGGACTGCCCCGAGCTGGACCTCCCCGAGGACGCCAAGGCCACCCGCGGCAAGGCCGCCGAGCACGCCAAGCTCCAGGAGGCCGAGGAGGCGACCGGCCCGGGAGGTGAGTGGCGGTGAGCACCACCGGTGAGGTGGGCGGCTCCGCGCGCCGGGGCCGCCGCGTCATCCTGTGGCGGCACGGCCAGACCTCCTGGAACGTGGAGCGCCGCTTCCAGGGCTCCACGGACGTCGAGCTGACCGAGACCGGCGTGGCCCAGGCCCGCCGGTCCGCCCGTCTGCTGGCGGGCCTGAAGCCCGACGCGATCGTCGCCTCCGACCTCAAGCGGGCCGCCGCGACCGCCGCCGAGCTGGCCGCGCTCACCGGCCTGCACGTCGTCCACGACGAGGCGCTGCGGGAGACCTACGCGGGCGTCTGGCAGGGCCTGACGCACGACGAGATCATCGCCCGCTACGGCGAGGAGTACGCCGCGTGGAAGCGCGGTGAGCCGGTCCGCCGCGGCGGCGGCGAGCTGGAGACCGAGGTCGCCGACCGCGCCGCCCCCGTGGTGCTGCGGCACGCCGAGAAGCTCCCGGAGGACGGCACGCTCGTGGTGGTCAGCCACGGCGGGACCATCCGCACCACCATCGGCCGGCTGCTCGGCCTCGACCCGCGCAGCTGGGAGAGCCTGGGCGGCCTCAGCAACTGCTGCTGGTCCGTCCTCGGCGAGGGCGCCAAGGGCTGGCGGCTGATGGAGCACAACGCCGGCACCCTGCCCGAGCCGGTGCTCGGCGACGACGACTGACGACGGCCGTGCCCGCCGCCGGGGCCTCCGGCGGCGGCCGTACGACCCGCCCCGCGCCGTCCCGGACCCGGATTTCACTTTCTGGCAGGTCGCAGGCTAAAGTTCTTCTTGTTCGCCCCGCCGAGCGGGGCGAAACCAGGAAGTCACTTCATGTGGCGGCCAGGGGCTATAGCTCAGTTGGTAGAGCGCCTGCATGGCATGCAGGAGGTCAGGAGTTCAATTCTCCTTAGCTCCACATGGTGAAGATCCCGTCTCCCTCAGCGGAGGCGGGATCTTTTGTCGTCCGCGGGTGAGCGTGGCGGCGTCCTCCGACGTATACCTCTACGAGGCGTACAGCCGTGTCCCTACCGGTACCACGGCGTCGCTGACCGTATTGGCCCGGTCGTGGCAGAATCAAACGACCGGAAGGGGGCGCGGCCCGACGGGAGGGAGTTGTGATGCCTGCGAGCATCCTCGAGGGGGTCGACCACCTCCTCGGAGCGGTGTCGACCCGACGGACCTCTACGCGTCTCAGCTGCCCTTCCTGCGGTTCCGCACACGTCGCCCAGGTGCTCGGCGACAACGGCGGGATCTCCTACGTGTGTACGGCCTGCGGCCACAGCTGGAGCTGACCGATGGGTGCACACAGGCGGAAGTGCGACTGGTGCGGCAGCGGCACGCCCATCGTCCGCGACATGGAGCCGATCAACCCCGACTACCAGTACTGGTGCGAGGAGTGCGCGCGGGCGCTGATCATAAAAGGCGACCCCATCGAGACGTACCGGGAACTCGAGGGGGAGCCGATCTACGGCCGGCTCCTCGAGGAGCACTGCACCCTCAAACGCTTCTACTCGTTCGTGACGGCGTGAGCGCCTGAGCGTGGGGGAGCGCCCCTCCGGGGGCGGTCCTTCCGGGCGGAAGCGGGCGAAGCGAAACCGATTTGGTGTTGGGCCAGGGTGACCGTGTAAAGTTGGCGTCGCCGCCGGGGAAACCCGGGGGAACACCGCAAGGGGCTATAGCTCAGTTGGTAGAGCGCCTGCATGGCATGCAGGAGGTCAGGAGTTCAATTCTCCTTAGCTCCACAGAAGTCGAGGGCGGATCATCCGAACGGATGGTCCGCCCTCGGTCGTTGTGTGCCGAGGGTTGTGTGTCGCGGGTCACCCCGTACGCGAACGGCCCTCCCCGGCGGCCTCGGACCGCCGGAGAGGGCCGGCTGCGTGTTGCCCCCCTGTCCGGCGCGTCAGCGCCCCAGAGCGCGCCTCCCGCGGCCCTGGGAGAGCACCGGGAGGTTCCGGGACGGCGCCTTCGCCTGCGGGGCCGAGTCCTCGATGCGCAGGGCCAGCGCCGGGCAGCGGCGCACCGCGCGCAGCGCCTTCGCCTCCGCGTACCGCGGCACCTGCGCCTGAGCCACCGTCGGGAAGCCGTCCGCGCCGAGCTGGAACACCTCGGGGAGGATGTCCGCGCAGAGCCCGTGGCCCCGGCACAGCGTCCAGTCGACGAAGATCTTCTGCCGGCTCGGGCCGTTCTTCTCCTCGTCCTCGCCGCCCGGGATGCCCGTCGGCGTCGCGCCGCCCTCGAACAGCGGCAGCACGCCGGCCACGGGCCGCCCGCAGCCGTTGCCGAGGGCGTGCAGCGCGATGTCCTCGGTGAACGCCTTCAGCGTCGACTCCAGGAACATCGCCGAGCCGTCCGGGTGCGAACAGGCCCCCCGCCGCTTCACGTTCTTCGCGACCTGCCGGACCGCCTCCAGCGCGGCCGCCCCGCCGCCGTTCAGGATGTCCTCCAGGCCGCGCGCGGCGGCCGGGAGCCCCAGGTAGCAGGGGCCGCACTGGTTGGCGCTCTCCTGCGCCAGCCACTTGGCCACCATCAGCGACTCGCCCAGCGGACAGGTGTCCTGACTGATCGGCAGGATCGCGCCCGCGCCCAGCGAACCGCCGACCGCGTCCAGCGAGTTGCGGGAGACGATCGCCTCGTTCACGGTCGCCGCGTCGATCCACTTGCCGTGGTAGCCGCCCGTCAGCACGCCCTGCGGGACCGGCGGGGCGCCGGCCAGCTGGAGCACGTAGCGCAGCGGCACGCCGGTGGGCACCTCGACCACCATCGGGCGGGCCACCGCACCGGACACCGTGAGCATCACGGTGCCCGGCTCGTCGTACAGGCCGGTGTTGCCGTAGCGCTCCGGGCCGATACGGGCGGCGATGGCGAGCTGGGCGAACGTCTCGGCGTTGGACAGCAGCGTGGGCGCGCCGCCCACACCGCTCTTGGAGGCGCTGGTCTTGCGTCCCGGCGGGATGGCCGGGCCGCCGTCGATGGAGCGGATCAGGGAGGCGGCGGCCCCCGTCACCATGCGCACCGGGTTGCGTTGCACCCGGGCGCGCAGCGCCGAGCGGCGGCCGTTGCTCAGGCCGCGCTCGGCGAGCGCCTGTTCCATCGAGCGCTGGGTGGACTCACGGGTGACCCCCACCACGAGCGTGCGGGCACCCATGGCCTCGGCGCACAGCAGCGCGCCGTCCAGGATGAGGTGCGGCGCCCGGTTGATGAGCACCGTGTCCTTGCGGCAGGCCGGTTCGTCCTCGCTGCCGTTGACGACGACGACCGGCCGGACGCCGCGCCTGATCGCCGATTCGGCGACCGAGCGCAGCTTCTTGTGGAAGGGGAAGCCCGCGCCGCCGCGGCCCCTGAGGTTGATGCGTTCGGCGAGCTGCGCGAGCTGCTCACCGCCCAGGGGCTCGAGCGGGCCGTGCACCTTGAGGTGCATCTGCAGATCGAGCCGGTCGACAAGGTCGAAGCCCGACGTGAGCTGGGGAAGTCCGACGACGCGGACTTCGGGAACGTCGGGCAGGGCCTCGTTCAATTGAAGCCTCCGGAAGGCGTGTTCCAAGGTTCGCCCGACCCCGGTGCGTCGAAGTCGTAGGTCGACGAGGGCACACCGGGGGTTGGTGCATTGGCGGGACCGCTGTTGTACGTGTCACCCGGGTTGTACGTGCCGTAGAGGCCGTTTGTCTCAGCGGTGTCGTACACATCACTCGACCCGTAGCCGGAGGCGACCGAATTGTTGTAGGTCGGGATGTTGTATCCGGTGTCGTTGAGCGGGTCGTAGGCCGACGGAGGGGCCTCGCCGACCGGCGGCGGGGACGGGATCGGCCAGCTGCCCGAGGTGCTGGAGGGCGAGTCCACCCGGGGTATCGCCTCCGTGGCCTGGAGGTCCGGCATCTCCATGCGGGCGGTGGCGTCCGTGAGCGGGTTCTGCGCGGCGGACTGCCGGGGGGACACCGCGCGGTAGGCGGCCGCGAAGCCGTTCGCCGGTTCCGGGGCCGGCGCGGACTCGGGCGCCTCGTACGACGGGCGCTCGGCGCGCGGCCGCCGCTCGTCGCGGGCGCCGCCGTAACCGGGCAGGGCGGACTCGGCGTTGCGCGCTCTGGCCTCGTCCAGCCGGGCGCCGGGCTGCTGGTCCAGGCCCAGCATCGAGGTGATCTTGTCGGCGACCTTGCGCTTGACCGGGCGCGGGGAGGCCCGCAGCACCAGGGCCGCGAACACGCCGAACAGCGACAGGCCGTACAGGATCATGAAGATCGGCTTGGCCGCTCGACCCGCGTAGAGCCCGTGCACCAGCGCCGCGCACCAGGCCGGATAGGCCAGCATGTGCACCGCGCGCCAGCGGGCGGCGACCTCCGCCGGGGAGGCGAAGCGGTTGCGCAGGATGCCGGTGATCGCCACGAAGATCATCAGCATGCCGGCCAGGGTGCCGAGGCCGATCAGGAAGCTCCGGCCCATGACGGCCTCGTCGTCGGTGAGGACGAGCCCGAAGGGGATCACGGCCGCGATCCACGAGGTGTGGTCCAGCGCCAGCTTGACCACGATGTGGATCAGCAGGAAGACGACGGACGCGACCGCCGTGGTGCGGTGCACCGCCTGCGCGAGGATCCGCTGCCGCGGGCCGAGCAGGATCCGGTCCTGCGCCACGAGTCCCCAGATCACGGAGCAGCTGAGACAGACGAGCGACAGGACGCCGACGCCGAAGTTGAGGAAGTCGACGAACCAGTCGTCCGCCGTGCTGTCGTCCGGCCTCACGACGCACCTCCGGACGTCCGGACGCACAGCGGGTACGACGGAGTCGCAGCCGACCTGCCCCGGGAGGGGGGTGGGCTGCCGAGTGGACGAGGGTTCATGGGGGCAACTCCGAACGGTTCGGTAAAGCGGTCCCGCTGCCGAACTCTAAGCCTCGTCGTACCCGTCAGTACCAGGTTTGAGTTATTGCGCTGTTATCAAAAGACAATGAGGCCGTTGTGTTGTCCCTTAGGGGTTGTTACGCGAAGTAACTTTTGACCTTTGTTCAGTGCGTTGTGGAAGGGCGTCGCGGCGAGATCCGTCCCTGCGGTACCCTGACCCCATGCGTGCCGTACGCCTTCTGCTTAGCGAGCCGCGCTGATCAGTCCCGACCGCCGATGTTCCGGCAGGTCGGAATCGGCGCGGCGTCCCCTCCTGTGCGAGGGGTTTTTTCATTTCCAGGAAGTCGCAGCAGCAGGCAGAGACGATCGATGGAGCTTTGAGGATCATGAGCGAGACGAACCCCGCAGCCGCGGAGGCCGCGCCGCACCGCTACACGGCCGCCCTGGCCGCCGAGATCGAGGCACGCTGGCAGGACTTCTGGGACGCCGAGGGCACGTACGCGGCGCCCAACCCCAAGGGCGACCTGGCGGGCGACCCCGAGGTGGTCGCGCGGCCGAAGAAGTTCATCATGGACATGTTCCCGTACCCCTCGGGCGCGGGCCTGCACGTCGGACACCCCCTGGGCTACATCGCCACCGACGTCTACGCCCGCTTCCAGCGCATGACCGGGCACAACGTCCTGCACACCCTGGGCTTCGACGCCTTCGGCCTGCCCGCCGAGCAGTACGCGGTGCAGACCGGCACGCACCCCCGCGTGTCCACCGAGGCCAACATCAAGAACATGCAGGTCCAGCTGCGCCGGCTGGGCCTGGGCCACGACAAGCGCCGGTCGTTCGCCACGATCGACCCGGACTACTACAAGTGGACCCAGTGGATCTTCCTGCAGATCTTCAACTCCTGGTACGACCAGGACGCGCAGAAGGCCCGCCCGATCTCCGAGCTGGTCGCGCAGTTCGAGTCCGGTGAGCGCCCCGTCCCCGGCGGCCGCTCCTGGAGCGAGCTGAGCTCCGTCGAGCGCGCCGACCTGCTGAGCGAGTACCGCCTGGCCTACGCCTCCGACGCGCCCGTCAACTGGTGCCCCGGTCTGGGCACCGTGCTGGCCAACGAGGAGGTCACCGCCGACGGCCGCTCCGAGCGCGGCAACTTCCCCGTCTTCAAGGCCAAGCTGCGCCAGTGGAACATGCGCATCACGGCCTACGCCGACCGGCTGCTGGACGACCTGGACGCCCTGGACTGGCCCGAGGCGATCAAGCTGCAGCAGCGCAACTGGATCGGCCGCTCCGAGGGCGCCCGCGTCGACTTCCCCATCGACGGCGAGAAGATCACCGTCTTCACGACCCGCCCCGACACCCTGTTCGGCGCCACCTACATGGTGCTGGCGCCCGAGCACCCGCTGGTCGAGAAGTTCACCCCGGACGCCTGGCCCGAGGGCACCCACGAGGTGTGGACCGGCGGCCACGCCACGCCCGCCGAGGCCGTCGCCGCCTACCGCGCCCAGGCAGCCTCGAAGTCCGACGTCGAGCGGCAGGCCGAGGCCAAGGACAAGACCGGCGTCTTCACCGGCGCCTACGCGACCAACCCGGTCAACGGGCAGCGGGTGCCCGTCTTCATCGCCGACTACGTCCTGATGGGCTACGGCACCGGCGCGATCATGGCCGTCCCCGGCCACGACACCCGCGACTTCGCGTTCGCCCGCGCCTTCGAACTGCCGATCGTGTGCGTGGTCGAGCCGACCGACGGCCGCGGCACCGACCCCGCCACGTGGGACGACGCCTTCGTCTCCCACGACGCGAAGATCGTCAACTCCTCCGGCGAGCACGTCTCCCTGGACGGCCTGAACGTCACCGAGGCCAAGGCCCGCATCACCGAGTGGCTGGAGCGCGAGGGCCACGGCGAGGGCACCGTCAACTTCCGCCTGCGCGACTGGCTGTTCAGCCGCCAGCGCTACTGGGGCGAGCCCTTCCCGATCGTCTACGACGAGGACGGCGTCGCCCACGCGCTGCCCGAGTCGATGCTGCCGCTGGAGCTGCCCGAGGTCGACGACTACAGCCCGCGCACCTTCGACCCGGACGACGCCGACACCCAGCCCGAGACGCCCCTGTCCCGCAACGAGGACTGGGTCAACGTCACCCTGGACCTGGGCGACGGCCCGAAGAAGTACCGCCGCGAGACCAACACCATGCCCAACTGGGCCGGTTCCTGCTGGTACGAGCTGCGCTACCTGGACCCGCACAACTCCGAGAAGCTGGTCGACCCGGAGATCGAGCGGTACTGGATGGGCCCGCGCGAGGGCATGCCGCACGGCGGCGTCGACCTGTACGTCGGCGGCGCCGAGCACGCCGTGCTGCACCTGCTGTACGCCCGCTTCTGGTCCAAGGTCCTGTACGACCTGGGGCACATCTCCTCCGCGGAGCCGTTCCACAAGCTGTTCAACCAGGGCATGATCCAGGCCTACGTCTACCGCGACAGCCGCGGCATCGCCGTGCCGGCCGCCGAGGTGGAGGAGCGCGACGGCGGCTACTGGTACCAGGGCGAGCGCGTCACCCGCCTGCTGGGCAAGATGGGCAAGTCCCTGAAGAACGCGGTCACCCCGGACGAGATCTGCGCCGAGTACGGCGCCGACACGCTGCGCCTGTACGAGATGGCCATGGGCCCGCTGGACGTCTCCCGCCCGTGGGACACCCGCGCGGTCGTCGGCCAGTTCCGCCTGCTGCAGCGGCTGTGGCGCAACATCGTCGACGAGGCGACCGGCGAGGTGACCGTCGTCGACACCGACGACGTCGACGAGGACACCCTGCGCGCCCTGCACAAGGCGATCGACGGCGTGCGCGGCGACCTGGAGAGCATGCGCTTCAACACCGCCATCGCCAAGGTCACCGAGCTGAACAACCACCTGACCAAGCGAGGCGGCCCGCTGCCCCGGTCGGTCGCGGAGCCGCTGGTGCTGCTGGTCGCGCCGCTGGCCCCGCACATCGCCGAGGAGCTGTGGCGCAAGCTGGGCCACACCGACTCCGTGGTGCACCAGGACTTCCCGGTCGCCGACCCGGCGTACGTGGTGGACGAGACCGTCACCTGCGTGGTCCAGATCAAGGGCAAGGTGAAGGCGCGGCTGGAGGTGTCCCCGGGCATCTCCGAGGACGAGCTGGAGAAGACCGCTCTGGCCGACGAGCGGGTGGTCGCGGCGCTGGACGGCGCCGGCATCCGGAAGGTGATCGTGCGGGCGCCGAAGCTGGTGAACATCGTTCCGGCCTGACGCTTGCCGGTCCGGCCGTCACCGGTCCGGTCATGGCCCGGCCTGACCCTTACGGGTAGCGGCCGGGTCGTCTGCGGGCAGGTTCGGGGTTCCGCCGGAACTCCGGGCCTGCCCGTTGCGTTTACCGTGGAAGAGCGGCACGACATGTGCCGGGACAGGCCGGACGTGCCCTGAGGAGGAGCCTCGTGGAAGCGGTGTTCGCAGTGATCGCGCTGCTTTTCGTGCTCTTCGTGGCCCTGGGCGTGTACGCCACGGTGAAGGTCGTCGGCGCCGCCAAGCGCAGCGCGGACCGCCACATCCACCAGGCCCGCCGCACGGTCGAGGACCACACCCTGCGCGCCAAGGCGTTCGCGCAGACCGGCCCGGCCGGTGAGATCGCCCAGCTCCGGCTGAAACTGCGCACCTCGATGCGCGCCACGCAGGACGCCCTGGAGGCGGTCGCCGCCGAGGACGGCTCGGTGAAGGAGTCACTGTCCCTCTTCCAGCGTCTCAGTGCGCACGGCCATGAGCTGGACGCCGAACTGCGCCGTCTGGAGGGCGAGCCGGACCGCGCCACGCTGTCCGCGCGCCTGCCCGACCTGCGCGAGCGCACCGAGCGCATCACCAGCTCCGCCGACTCCCTGCGCTGGGCCACCCGCGACCGCGCCCGCCGCTTCGCGGACGACGACCTCGACTCGCTGAGCGCGCAGATCGACATGGAGGCCGGCGCCCTGCGGCACTGGACCACCACGGACCAGCCGTCCACGCCCGCACCCCCGCGCTGGCCGGAGGCCCCGGCCGCCGACGCCGCCGGATCCGGCCAGACCTGGCCGGACACCGCCCGGCAGGAGGCGGAGCCGCGGCAGGGCGACGACCAGGAGCGGCCCGCCATCGCCCCGGCCGCCCCGCGCCCCACCTACCCCTGGCAGAAGAAGCCGCGCCCCGAATCCACCACGTGACCACCGCCTGAGCGGTACTGATCGTCCCGCGGCGGACGACGCCCCCACGGGCCCGGGCTGCCGCACGGCCGCCATGGCAGGTAACCTCCAGCTCATGTCCCGCCATGTCGCGATCGTCACCGATTCAACGGCCTACCTTCCGGCCCGGACGATGGAGCGGCACGGCATCACGGCGGTACCCCTGACCGTGGTGCTGGGGGACCGCGCCCTCGAGGAGGGCACCGAGATCTCCACCCGCTCCCTCGCCCAGGCTTTGCAGAAGCGGCGACCGGTCACGACGTCCCGCCCCAGCCCGGAGCTGTTCGCGGAGACCTACCGCAGGGTCGCCGAGTCCGGCGCGACCGGCATCGTCTCCCTCCATCTCTCCGCGGAGCTGTCCGGCACCTACGACGCGGCGGTCCTCGCGGCCCGCGAGGCGCCGGTGCCGGTCCGCGTGGTCGACACCGGCATGATCGCGATGGCGCTCGGCTTCTGCGCGCTGGCGGCCGCGGAGACGGCGGAGGCGGGCGGCACGGTGGACGAGGCGGTCACCGCGGCGGAGAAGCGGGCGGCGGGCACCTCGGCCTACTTCTACGTGGACACGCTCGACTATCTGCGCCGGGGCGGCCGGATCGGCGCGGCGCAGGCCCTGCTGGGTTCCGCCCTCGCCGTGAAGCCGCTGCTGCAACTGGCCGGCGGGCGTATCGAACCGCTGGAGAAGGTGCGGACGGCGTCCAAGGCGATCGCCCGCCTGGAGGAGATCGCGGCGGACCGCGCGGGAGGCGCGGAGGTGGACGTCGCCGTCCACCATCTCGCCGCCCCGGAACGCGCCTCGGCGCTGGCCGACCGGCTTCGCACCCGGCTGCCGGGACTGTCCGAGCTGCATGTCAGCGAGGTGGGCGCGGTGATCGGGGCGCATACGGGGCCGGGGTTGTTGGGGGTCGTGGTTTCGGCCCGGTGAGGGGCGGGCCGGGGCTCGGGTGGGGCAGGGCCCCTCGATCGGGTGACGGAGTTTTCCACAACTGGGTGCTCGTCCACGGGTTTTGACCATGATCATCGCGAGGGTGCGGTTGTGCCCGACCCTCGTCGCATGGCACTTCGATCACAGACACGTACCGCTGTTCCGACGAGTGGTCCAGGGCGTGGGCCCCTGTCCGACGGCCGCATGTCCCACGCCCGTCACCGTCACCGCAGGGGGCGCCCGAGCAGGGCGCGTGCGTGGGGGCGGGACGGGGACCGTCAGGATCCGGGTGAGGAGATTCGGCGGCGGGCCGAGACGCTGTTCGGCGGGGAGTCCGGGGAGTCCGGGGAGCCCGGGGAGCCCGTGGAGCCCGTGGTGCGCGGGGAGCGGGCGGTGCGGAGGGCACCCAGCTGGGCGCGGCCGGAGTTGGGAGCGGGTCGCGCGTTAGCGGGTGTGAAGGGTGGGGTGCCGTCTTCACGGCGGCGTTGCCGGGTCGTGGTGGTGGACCGTCAGGGGGTCGCGGGGCACGCCCTGCTGACGAGGCCCCGGGTGGCTGCTGGGCGGCGACGGGACTCGGCGGCGGACCGGACGCTGGAGTTGAGGCGGCTGCCGGACCGCGCGGATGCGGCTGCCCGTCCGGGGCGGTTCCTCGGGGTCGGGCCGGAGGGTGAGGAGCCGGCGACCTACCCTGTGCGGCTGCCCGCCGGGCGCCCTTGCCGCAGTGAGCGCGGCTTGCCGGACCCGGAGGACCGAGAGACGCCCGAAGCAGTGCCCGAACCGCCCCCGGCGTCTCCGTCCGGGCGGCTTCTCGGCCCCGCGCTACGGGAGCGGCTGCCGCTGTGGGTGCAGGCCCGGTGCGGGCTGGAGCGGCGCAGTGTCGTGGCGCTGTCCGCGCTCCTTGCGCTCGCCCTGGTGTTCGCCGTGCAGCACTTCTGGACCGGGCGCACCCAGCCGGTGCGGGCGCCGGAGGTGGTGCGGGCGGCACCCGCGGCGCAAGGGAAGGGCGTGGACCCCGGAGGAGATCCCCCGGGCGCTCCGGGAACCTTCGGGCAGGCAGGCGGCTCGGCGGCTCCCGAGATCGTGGTCGACGTCAGCGGCAAGGTGCGGGACCCGGGCGTCCACCGGCTGCCCGCGGGCTCACGGGTCGAGGACGCGCTGAAGGCGGCGGGCGGGGTGCGGCCCGGCACGAAGACGGGCGGCCTCAACCGCGCCCGGTTCCTCGTGGACGGTGAGCAGTTGGTGGTGGGCGGCCCGGCTTCGGCCGCAGCGGCGGCTCCGGCAGCCCCGGCAGGCACGGGAACGGCGTCCGGTCCCACGGCCCCCGTCTCCCTGAACACCGCCACCATCGACCAGCTCGACACCCTCCCCGGTGTCGGCCCGGTCCTGGCCCAGCACATCGTCGACTACCGCACCCGCAACGGCGGTTTCCGTTCGGTGGACGAGCTGCGGGAGGTCAACGGCATCGGCGACCGCCGCTTCGCCGACCTACGGGACCTCGTCCGGCCATGAGCACCCTCACCCGCGTCGACCCCGAAGCCTCGGCTGACCAGCCGGGCGCCTCCCGTCCCCGGCATGAGGGACCGACCGACCTCCGGCTGGTCCCGCCCGCCCTCGCCGCATGGGCCACGGCGGCGGTGATGCTCCACGCCCCTCCGGGCTGGGCCGTGACCACCGTGGCCGTCTCGGTCCTGGTCGCCGTCGCGCTGCTCCTGGCGCGCCCACGCCTCACGGTGCGGGTGCCCGTGACCGCGCACGCCGTCGCGGCCACCCTGCTGTGTGTCGCGGCGGCCGCCGGTTCGGCAGGCCTGCACGGCGCGGACGTCCGACGCGGTCCCGTGCCCGAGCTGGCCCAGGAGTACGCGCGAGTGGTCGCGGAGGTGGAGGTCACCGCCGACCCACGGCTCACCCGGCCCCGGGTCAGCGGCAACCGGATGGCTCCGGTTTCGGTGCTGGTCGAGGCCGAGGTGCGGCGCGTGGAGAGGGCCGGAACGACGACCCGTGCCACGCGGGCCCCGGTCCTGCTGATCGTCGACCCGGGCGACGAGGAACGGACCACCACAGCCACCGCGGCTGACCACCAGGGCTCGCCCTGGCTGACCCTGCTCCCCTCCACCCGGCTCAGGGTCGAGGCGGGGCTCGCGCCGGCGCGGGAGGGCGGCGACCGGTTCGCGGCGGTGCTGCGGGTGGACGGCCGCGACGGTCCAGAGACCGTAGCCGGACCCTCAGCCCCACAGCGGCTCGCGGGACGGCTGCGCGCCGGACTGCGCGAGGCGACCGAGGATCTGCCGGAGGACGCGCGTGCGCTGCTCCCGGGGCTGGTGGTCGGGGACACCTCGCGGGTGACGCCGGAGCTGGACCAGGCGTTCCGGGAGACCGACCTCACCCACACCCTCGCCGTCTCCGGGGCGAACTTCACCATCCTGCTCGCCCTGCTCCTCGGTCCGCCGGGGATGGCGCAACGGGCCGAGCGGCGCGGGCTCGCGCCCCGCCTCGGCATCTCGCTGCGGACCACGGCGGTGCTGGGCGGGGTGCTCTCCCTGGCGTTCGTCGTCGTGTGCCGGCCCGACCCGAGCGTGCTGCGTGCCGCCGCCTGCGGTTCCGTGGCGCTGCTCGCGCTCGCCACCGGCCGCCGCAGATCCCTCGTCCCGGCCCTGGCCACGGCAGTCCTGCTCCTGGTGCTCTACGACCCATGGCTGGCCCGCAGTTACGGCTTTCTCCTCTCCGTGCTGGCGACCGGCGCGCTGCTCACCCTCGCCCCGCGCTGGAGCGAGGCGCTGCGCCGGCACGGGATGCCGCCCCGGATCGCGGAGGCGCTCGCCGCCGCCGGTGCCGCGCAGGCGCTGTGCGCCCCGGTGGTCGCCGTGCTGTCGGCCCGGGTGAGCCTGGTGGCGATCCCCTGCAACCTGCTCGCCGAGGCCGCGCTCGCCCCCGCGACCGTGCTCGGCTTCCTGGCCCTGGCCACCGCGCCGATCGCGATGCCGTTGGCCGAGGCGGTGGCGTGGTGCGCGGGCTGGCCCGCCGGGTGGATCGCGCGGGTCGCCCGGACCGGTGCGGCGATGCCGGGCGCCGGGGTGGACTGGCCGGGGAGCTGGACGGGCGCGGCGGCCCTCGGCGCGGTCACGCTCGCCGTGCTGCTCGTGGGGCGCCGGCTGCTGCGGCACCCCTGGTGGTGCGCCGCCTGCGCGTTGCTGCTGGCGCTGGTGGTGGTGCAGCCCCGGCCGCTGGTGCGCACGATCACGGGCTGGCCGCCTCCCGACTGGCGGATGGTGATGTGCGACGTGGGGCAGGGAGACGCGCTGGTGCTGGCGGCGGGGGAGGGCGCCGGGGTGGTCGTGGACGCCGGACCCGACCCGGAGCCGGTCGACCGCTGCCTGCGCTCCCTCGGCGTCACCCGGATCCCGCTCGTCGTCCTCACCCACTTCCACGCCGACCATGTGGCCGGGCTGAGCGGGGTGCTGCGCGGGCGCGAGGTGGGCGGCATCGGGACCACGGGCCTGGAGGAGCCGGCCGACCAGGCGGCGGCCGTCCGAAGAGCGGCGGCCGCGGCGGGCGTCCCGGTCACACGTGTCGTCGCGGGGGAGCGGCGCCGGGCGGGTGACCTGTCCTGGGAGGTCGTGTGGCCGCCGCCCGGAGGCCACCCGGCGGTGGAGGGGGCGAACGACGCCAGCGTGGCCATGCTGGTCCGCACCGGCGGTCTGCGCCTGCTCCTCCTCGGCGACCTGGAGCCCCCGGCCCAGCGCGCCCTGGCCCGCTCACCCGAGGCGCGGCAGCTGGCCGGCGTCGACGTCCTCAAGGTCGCCCACCACGGCTCGGCGTACCAGGACCCGGGTCTGGTGCGCCTCGCCGCGCCGCGCCTGGCGCTGATCAGCACCGGCGAGGACAACTCCTACGGCCACCCGGCCCCGGGGACGGTGGACGCGCTGCGGGCCGGCGGAGCGGCGGTGCTGCGGACCGACCGGGACGGGGCGCTGGCGGTCGTTTCCGGGACGGGCGGGGACGGAGAGCTGGAGGTGGCGCGACACTGAGACCATGACCGACGGGACCGACACCCCGACGACCGACACCGTGTCCGCGTACTCATCTGAGTGCACCACCGAGTACGAAGTTGTGTGCACCACTGCTCAGGCTACGTCGGTGTCCCGTTCGATGGCCTGGAGGCGGTTCTTGAG
>BNBH01000048.1 GCA_014655195.1 Streptomyces cellulosae
TTTCCCGACTGGCTGGACTGGTACAACTACCACCGACCCCACACCGGCATCGGCGGCCACCCACCAGCCAGCCGCGTCACCAACCTGCCCGAACAGCACACCTAGCACCAAGGGGTCAGTTCCGTCATGCGCGTTCGCGTCGCCACCACCGCACTCGGCATCACCGCCACCCTCCTCGCCGTGCCCGCCTGCTCCATCGACACCACCAGGTCCAAGCACCAGACCTCCTCCTCCCATACGGGAAAGCCGACCGACGCCGTCCAGGAGCCGGCCGCGCTCTCATCGGCCGCGCTCGAGTCCCGCCTGCTCGATCCGAGCGACCTCGGCAGCGGCTACCTTCCCAAGCCGGAACGTCCGGCCCAGCACGACGACGTCACCGTCATCGGCTGCCCGGCCCTGAGCGAGCTGGGCGGCGACGCGGCGACTGGCGGCACACTCGCCTTCCCGCACAAGGCGAAGGCGGACTTCACCTACGGCGGCAGCTCCTCGGAGATTTCCGAGGAGCTGTACAGCGACAGCGCGAAGAAGCTCTCCGACGGCATCGGCCGGATTTTCGATGCCATGACCGGCTGCCCGACCTATCAGGTTGTCGCGGGCGGCACCCCGGTCGACGTGGCCTCGCAGAAGCTGCCCGCACCCCACGCCGGCGGTGACGAGCAGTGGAGCCAGCTCCTGACGTTCATCACCGGAGGACGGAGCACCGTGGTCAAGCAGACCGCGATCCGCGACGGCAACCTGCTGCTGGTCGTTTCCGGCTCCCCGGCCCTCGTCGACCGCCACCTTGACAAGGCCCTCACCAAAGCCACGGCAGCCGGCTGACCGGCGCCCGACGCACTGCTGCCCCGACCCAGGATGGTCGGGGCAGCAGTGCTGTACGGCCTTTCTCGCCTGCACGGTCTGACAAGGTCTCAACGAGATGTGAACCATGCGGCGAGTGAACTGCCCATCGTTGCGACGAGTGCCGTGACGACGGCGGCCACCAGCCAGGGTGAGATGCGTTGGACGACGACGTACACGCCCCCGATGCGGAGTTCAAGGACAGGCTGCTGCTTCTCTTCGGTTCGAGGCATACGGCTATTCAGCCGCACGGGAACGTGGCACCGCTACGCCATACCTTCGCCACTTTGCCCCACTTCAACGAGCCTCCGAATACCACAGGCTGAGCGGCATCACTACGCCAAAACGTGGCCACTTTCCCCAATTTGAGGCGCTGGAAATACCACATGGGAAGTCCCCACCGCTACCTTGCGACGACCCCACTTGACCCCACTTCACAGGCTGCGGCCAGACAGGCCCGGCGCCTCGTACCCGTAGCTACGGTTGTCCTCCTCCGGCTCGATGGCTCGCCGAGCCACGAACAACAACGCCAGAAGCCCGGCCTCCGCTTGGGAGGACCGGGCTTCATCTATCGGGCTGAGGGGTACCGCCGATTGCTACGCCGGGGCCTGCAGCAGTCGCTCCCGTGTGGCCACGGGCAGCGCACGCCGCAGAACCGGGGCCGTCGAGCTGAGGGAGGCGGCGAAGGCTGCCACGAGGTCGTGCGGCACGCTGGAACCGAAGGAGGCAGCCCACAGGCAGGGCGCGCCGAGTTCGGGCTCCGCCCATGCCTGCCATCCGGTCGGCCCCGTCTCGTCGGTTTCGGTCGTCAGGACGCGCGGGTCGGCATCCTGGATAAGCGGCGGCACCTCCCCAAGACCGATGTGCGAGGTGAACGTCGGGTCCGTCGCTGCCGCGTGGGGTTGATCGATGTCGCGGAGCCAGCCGTGCGTGGTGACGGCGTCGAGGACCAGCCCAGGGCCGGCGAACGGCGCGGCGGGCCCGCCCCGGGCGTCGAGTGCGACGAGAAAGTCGGTCACGGCCTCGCCGGGGACGTCGGTGGTGAAATAGGACGACCACGACGCGAGCGGACTGCTCACGTCCGCGCGGGCCGAGATCTGCCAGGCGATCGGCACGTCACCCAAATGGAACGGCTCATCCGCCAGACACCACTGTGCCCAACGGAGGGCATCGGGGCTGATGTGCAGGACGGTGCTGCGCAGGACCTGGCGGTCCTCCGTTGCCTCATCCGGCTCGTGCCGCCCGCGGACGATCGTCAGACTCGTCCAGCCCAGGCCGGTGAGCGTGTCAGCGACGACATCGAAAAGGCACCCATCATCACCGGCCAGGTGGCGGGGGCCGACCCAGAATGCGGGTTGGTCGCCACCCGAAGTAGATGGGTCGAACGGAAAGTCGGGGTACAGGGGCGCCTCCAAAGGCTCGGTGCGGGCCTAGTTGCCGCCGGCACGGCGGCGGGGGTGGCGCGGGGGTGCTTGGACGGGGCCCTGCCACGTCAGGGCGATGGCGGCCTCGGGCGGGAGGTGGCCGAGCTGCGCGTCCGGATCGCGCCCTTCTGCGAGATAGACGACGGTCCGGCCGGTCTCGTCCACGGACTGCACGACCTGCGCCAAGCGGTGTGCCATCGGGAAGAAGGGATTCATGGCCTGGCGGACCGGAGCACTCCGGTCGCAGGCGGACAACAGATCGATGAGATCGCCGACGGTCATCTCCGAGGACGGCACGAACAGCCTCCTAGTCGCAAGGGGGAAACAAAAGCAAAAGAACGGGCTGGGGCCGGCAGGAGGCGGCCCCGCCTGGTGGCACGGCTGACTACACCGTCATACGTGGCGTGAAGTCTCCAGCACCCGTGCCACGGCGGCGGCAACGATGTCGGCCGGCGTCTCGGTGTCGAACGACAGGCGGTAGCCGCGCACCTTCGACGTGCCGGTGACAGCAATAGTCCACCCCTCGCCGTCGGTGCCGGGACGGCCGTTCGGGAACCATCCGAGGTAGAAACGGCCGTCCTTCGAGCTGACGTGCACATCCGCGCGGTCGTCCACGATCAGGTGAAAGTCCTCCCCGGAGAACTGATCCGTGACGAGCGTGGGCTGGCCAGGGCCGAGCTGCCACTCGCGTAGGCGCAGGGCTTCGACGGCGGTGGAGAAACCAGGGTCCAGGGGGACCACGGTCACAGGCAAACACCTCTCTGACCTGGGGGTTACTGGCAAGGTCGTCTACGTTGACATGTACTCGCACACCTTGGCCAGTCTTTCCTCGATCTTTCCTGTCTGCCCCCGGCGAACTGCCGGTCCGCGTCGTTTTGCGTCGAACTCACGAAGGCGCCGAGGAAAGGGGGTGGCGGCCACGGCGCGTGTAGGTGCATGCTGGCCCGTTTCCCACCGGGAGGAGAAGTAGATGGACATCCGACCGCTTGCGGAATTGCGCGCCGCAGATGACCTGTCGCTGGCGTTCAATCCGTACGGGCTTGGTGGCCGCATGCGGCCCGAAGAGGCTGCAGAGTTCCAACAGCGTCAGATCGCCGACTGCGACCTGACGGCAGGTGCCGCGGCTGGAACGCGCGACTCCTTCGAGCGACTGCGCACTGTCTTCGCCTATGGCGTGCTGTGTTACGACGTATACACCATCGTCAGTGACCAAGCCTTGCTCATCTACGAGCAGGCGTTGCGCGACCGCTTCATGGAATGGTGCGGCGGCACCATCACCTTCCGCGTACCCCAGGCCCCGGACGTCTCCTACAGCGTCACGTCGTACGACGATGTCAAGAGGTGTGCGAACCGAATGATGCGGCAACGCGCGAAGCTGGCCGTCGGCACCCACGACATCGAGTTCAACGGGATGCTGCACGGGCTTCGCCTGTGGGCGCGGACGGCGGGGCTGCTCCGCGGGCGGCGCAGTCGCGCAGCCGAGGAAGCACTGGCGAAGCTGCGCAACCACGTCGCCCACCCGTCCAGTCATCACGTCGACACGCCCGTCGGTGCCGCCCGAACGGTGCGGGATCTGGCAGAACTGATCAACCAGCTATGGGGGCGGGCCACTCCCGACGGGCGCCTGTACCCGGCCCCTCTGCACCGGGAGATCGCCGTGCTGAGCTGGAACAGTGCTGGACGGACGCGGATGGAGCCCGCCGACGCGCTCACCGCCGCCGACTCCATGGAAGATCAGGAGGACGACGAGTACCAGCACGTCGTGGTACGGGCCATCCCCTTCATCCCGGACAGTCGCTGGAATGACGAGCACTGGGCAGAGTTCGATACCCGTTACGAGACCACACAGTTCCCCACGGAATACCTGTGGGGTCCGGGCACCCGAACGGAGGCACGGACGTGGCTGGAGCACGAGCGCCCGGAGGGGGACAGCGTCGACTTCACCGACCGGGTCTTCCTCGTCCAGGAGCACGAACGCGTGCTGCCGCCGATGCGACCGGCGATAGCGGCCGGGCTGCCCGACAACGAACGCGTTGGAATCTGGCACACCGTGCGGGCCGATCTTCCCGAAGACGCCTTCGTACATGTTCGGGGCTCCCGAGATCGCAGCACCGGTCACGCCCGCCGTCCAGGCGACTGCCCTGCCTGCTCTGCGGAGGTTCTCGGCTCCGGCTCTCACGACGAAGCCCTTCGCGCTGCCGCGGCTGCCCTCGGACCGATCCAAGTCATGCAGCTACCTTCCGTCCGGCTCCCTTCCTCCATCTTCTGGCCCGACCGGCCGTAAGCAGATTGCCCCATGCCAGCGAAGTTGGGGCTTGTGCTATCGAAGATTGAGCATCACTCACCGGCAAGAGTGGCAACCTCTCGGACCGCTGGACTCCCTGGTCTCCTCGATACGCCTGGCCTGGGCGGACAAGTACGAGGTCCTGCTGCGAATGGTGCAGCGGCTCCGCCAGGCTGGCCCGCAGGCGAATCCCTGCCCGCCGCTCTGGCATGGGAACCCCACACCCCAACCGACCGAACCGCGGTGCTCGCCGACGTCGTGTCCGGTGGCACGAACGGCGTGATGAGCCTCGAGACCGGAGTGCAGATGCTCCAGGACGCCAGTTACCCGATCGAGGAGTCACCGAAGAGATCAAGCGGATCCAACAGCGGGCTTTCGCCCTAGCCGTCCGGCCGGAGCCATGAGAACAGGTCCCGGCGGCCGGACAGAACAACTTGAGGACAGCCCAGCAGGGCGTCAGTCAGTGCCCGAGCCACGACCACCGGAACTTAAGTATCAGCATCAATGTCAGTGCCGCAGCCTACAGTCGTCCCTCCGGCGCCGCGTGCAGGTGCCCAGGCTGATCGGTGAGAGGCGGGGGAGGGCTTCCGTGGGCGAATCGAGGGACGTGGGCTACCGGCTCTGGCAAAGTAGCTGCACGACTAAACAATCCTCGTGAGGAACCTCTGTGAGCACGCTCGGTAGCTTCATCTGGTCGATCGCTGACCGGCTTCGGGGCCCCTACCGCCCCAACCAGTACGGGAACGTGATCCTCCCGTTCACGATCCTGAGAAGGCTCGATTGCATCTTGGAGCCCGACCGGGCAACGGTGCGCGAGCTGGCGAAGGAGCACGAGAACCCGAACCGGCTCAAGGTCGAGGTCAAGAAGGTCACGGGGCGGCCGTTCTACAACACCTCCAGCTACTCGTTCACGAACCTGCTGGAGGACGCGGACGGGTTGGCGGACAATCTCACCGACTACATCGACCGATTTTCACCCGATGTGGACGTGTTTGAGTACTTTGACTTCAAGAAGGAGATCTTGGCCCTGGAGAAGGCCGGGCTCCTACGCGAGATCGTCACGTCCTTCGGTGCCATCGACCTCCACCCCGACGCGGTGTCGAACTCGGACATGGGTGACGCCTTCGAGTACATCATCCGCAAGTTCAACGAGGCCGCGAACGAGACCTCCGGAGATCACTACACGCCACGCGATGCGATCCGACTACTCGTCGATCTCCTCTTTGCCGAGAAGGACGCCGAGCTCACCGAGGAAGGCATTATCCGCTCGCTGTACGACCCCACCGCCGGCACCGGCGGCATGCTCTCGCTGGCCGAGGAACACCTGCTCGCCCAGAATCCGGAAGCAAAACTCAGCCTGTACGGCCAGGAGTACAATCCGCAGTCGTATGCCATCTGCAAGTCCGATCTGCTCGCCAAGGGCCACGACGCGACCAACATCGCCTTTGGGAACACGCTCACCGACGACGCCTTCAAGGGCCGCCAATTTGACTACTGTATGTCCAACCCGCCATACGGGGTGGACTGGAAGCAGTACGCGAAGGATGTCAAGAAGGAGCGCGACTCCGCTGGCCCCTATGGACGCTTCGCACCGGGACTTCCCGCGACCTCCGACGGCCAGATGCTCTTCCTGCTCCACCTGGCCCACAAGATGCGCGCACCCGAGGACGGCGGCGGCCGTGTCGGCATCGTCATGAACGGCTCGCCACTCTTCAACGGCGGGGCCGAATCCGGCCCTTCCAACATCCGCAAGTGGCTGCTGGAGAACGACCTCGTCGAGGGCATCGTCTCCCTGCCGACCAATATGTTCTTCAACACCGGAATCCCGACCTACATCTGGATCCTCGACAACGCCAAGCACCCCGACCGTCGGGGCAAGGTCCAACTCATTGACGGCACGTCGTTCTGGACCAAGATGCGCAAGAACCTCGGATCCAAAAACCGCGAGATCAGCGACGCTGACCGCTCCAAGATCACGCGGTTGTACGCCGACTTCGAGGACGCCGATCCCGACCTCTCCAAGGTGCTGCGCAACGACGAGTTCGGTTACTGGACCATCTCCGTTGCGCGTCCCATGCTCGACGAGGACGGAAACCCTGTCCTCGACCGCAAGGGCAACCCGAAACCCTCTAAAAAGCGTGACACCGAGAACGTGCCTTTCACCTACGGCGGCTCAACCGCTGGCGCGGCAGGGGAGCGCGAAGTCATCCAGGCGTACTTCGACGCGGAGGTGAAGCCGCACGTTCCTGACGCCTGGATCGACTGGGAGAAGACCCGGGTGGGCTACGAGATCCCCTTCACTCGCCACTTCTACAAATATGTTCCACCCCGCCCACTTGCCGAGATCGATGCCGACTTGGAGAAACAGGTCGCCAAGATCCTTAACCTGCTCCGAGAGGTGGAACAGTGACAGGGCCCCTTTGGAAGGTCTTGCCCGATGGGTGGCGGGTAGGCCAGGTCAAGAACGCTGCGACGGTAACGCTCGGCAAGATGTTGCAGAGCAAGGACTCGGGCAGTGATGTCTGTGCGCCCTACATGCGCGCTGCGAACGTGCAACCCGACGGAGTCCTGGCCCTCGACGACGTGAATGAAATGTGGTTCACCAAGGGTGAAATGGACCAATTGAGCATTCGCGCGGGCGACGTGGTAGTTGTTGAGGGTGGGCAGGGCGGGTTCGGCCGTGCCGCCTATGTCGACCAGGACCTTCCTGGCTGGGGATTCCAAAACTCGATCAACCGGCTTCGAGCGATTGGCGACTTCGACGGACGCTTTATCGCGTTCTACCTTATCGCGCTGCGTGCTAGTGGCTTCATCCGCGCCTACTCCAACGTTGTCTCAATGCCGCACCTCACGGCAGAGAAGCTTGCCAGGATTCCTATCCCACTGCCGCCAGTAGAGGCGCAGCGCGCCATCGCCAATTACCTTGACCGTGAGACTGCCCGTATCGACACGCTCATCGAGGAGCAGCAACGGCTGATCGGGATGCTCCAGGAGCGGCGGTTTGCGCTCCGCGTCAACGTTGCCCTGCATGGAACGGTGCTGACCGAGGAGGTCCCGAGCCCTCTGCCGTGGGTAGAAAGTCTCCCGGCTGGTTGGCGCGTTGTTCCGCTCACGTCAGTTGCCAAGCTCGAAAGCGGGCACACGCCGAGCCGCTCCCGTGAAGACTGGTGGCGGGACTGTTACATCCCATGGGTAAGCCTCCACGACGTTGGGGGGATGCGGGGCGCCAAGTACTTGCACGATACGACACAGCACATCAGCGACGCTGGGATTGCCAACAGTTCCGCCCGTCTCCTGCCGGCAAGGACCGTTGTCCTCTCTCGAGATGCGACGGTCGGTCGCACAGCGATCATGGGCGTTCCGATGGCAACGTCTCAGCATTTCGCGGCTTGGGTATGCGGACCGGATCTTGATCCTGAGTACCTCTGGGTCTTGTTCGAGGATGCAATGCAGCCTTTCTTCGACTCGTTCCAGAACGGTTCGACAATCCGAACGATCGGGATGGGAGACCTGAAGGCCTTCCGTATCCCGCTCCCGCCACTCGACGAGCAACGCCGCATTGTCGAATACCTGGACGAGGAGACCGCGAAGATTGACTCGCTCATCGCTGAGACGGAGCGGTTCGTTGAGCTCTCCAAGGAGCGGCGATCGGCGCTGATCACGGCGGCGGTAACGGGGCAGATCGACGTACGAGAGGCGGCGTGATGGCCGACCACAACGAGGTGGTCTTCGAGACGGAGATCTGCGAGTACCTGCGGGATCACGGCTGGCTGTACTCGAAGAACGACCACGACGGGGGCGAGTACGACCGGGAGCGGGCGCTGTTCCCGGCGGACCTGTTCGCCTGGCTGGAGGCCACGCAGAAGCCGGCGTACGAGAAGGCGCTGAAGGCCGCGGGCTCGCAGGCGAAGTTCCTGGACGTGCTGACCGCAGCGCTCGGCCGGCCGCTGGAGCACGGCGGCGGCACGCTGAACGTCCTGCGCAACGGGGTGCAGTACATCGGCGGTGGCCGCCTGAAGATGGCGCAGTTCCGTCCGGAGACGTCGCTCAACGAGACCACCACGGCTCTCTATGAGGCGATGCGCGTGCGGGTGGTGCGGCAGGTGCACTTCTCGACCGCCGACCAGCGCAGCATCGACCTCGTCTTCTTCGTCAATGGGCTCCCGGTGGCCACGGCAGAGCTGAAGACCGACTTCACCCAGTCGGTGGACGAGGCGATTAACCAGTACAAGCAGGATCGCAACCCGTTGACAAACGGACGGCCGGAGCCGTTGCTGTCGTTCGGTCATGGGGCGCTGGTGCACTTCGCAGTCTCGAACGACCTGGCGGCGATGACCACGAGGCTGGAAGGGGAGAAGACCCACTTCCTGCCGTTCAACGTTGGCTTCGACAGCGGCGCCGGCAACCCGCCCGGTGAGGACGGGCGCTCGGCCACGGCGTACCTGTGGGAGCACGTCTGGGAGAAGCACGCCTGGCTGAACATCATCGGCCGGCTGATGATCGTGCAGACCAAGGAGGAGTGGGATGTCAACACCGGCACCTCGGTCCGACGCACGAGCATGCTCTTCCCGCGGTTCCACCAGTGGGAGGCCGTCACCCAGATCGTGGAGGCGGTGAAGGAGGAGGGCGTCGGGAAGCGGTACCTGATCGAGCACTCCGCCGGGTCGGGGAAGACGAACACCATCGCCTGGACCGCCCACCGGCTGGCGCGGCTGCACGTCGACGACCAGAAGATCTTCGACTCGGTCATCGTGATCGTGGACCGCACCGTGCTCGACTCCCAGCTGCAAGACGCGATCCGGCAGATCGACGGCAGCGGCAAGATCGTCGCGACGATCAGCCCCGAGGATGTCCGCAAGGCCGGCCTGAAGTCGAAGTCGGGTCTCCTGGCGCAGGCGTTAAAGAACGGCGAGCTCATCATCGTGGTGACGGTGCAGACGTTCCCGTATGCGCTGAACGAGATCCGGACCGACGCCAGCCTGAAGGGCAAGAAGTTCGCCGTCATCGCTGATGAGGCGCACTCCTCTCAGTCGGGGCAGATCTCCTCGAAGCTGAAGAAGGTGCTGACGGCCGAGGAGGTCAAGGAGATCGAAGAGGGCGGCGAGGTCGCCGTGGAGTCGATCCTCGCCTCGGAGATGACCGAACGGGCCGAGTCGGAGAACATCTCCTACTTCGCCTTCACTGCGACGCCGAAAAACAAGACCCTCGAGATGTTCGGCCGCAAGGGCGCCGACGGGAAGCCTCACGAGTTCCACCTGTACTCGATGAAGCAGGCCATCGAGGAGGGCTACATCCTCGATGTGCTCAAGGGCTACCAGTCCTACGACACCGCGCTGAAGATCGCCGGCAAGGCCGAGAGCGGTGCTGGCGGGGAGGTCGAGGAGGCCACCGCCCGCAAAGGGCTGATGCGGTGGGTGCAGCTCCACCCGACGAACATCAGCCAGAAGGTGCGGATCATCGTCGAGCACTTCCACGTCAACGTCGCCCACCTCCTTGAGGGCAAGGCGAAGGCGATGGTGGTGACCGACTCCCGCAAGGCCGCGGTGAAGTACAAACTGGCCATCGACGCCTATATAGCCAAGCGCCGTGCCCAGGACCCTTCGTACGACTACCGCGCCCTGGTCGCTTTCTCCTCCGGGGTGGCGATACCCGAGGAAGAGACCTGGGATAACGCCTGGGGTCCGCAGCCGTCGAAGGACTCCGAGTTCACCGAGGCCAACATGAACCCCGGTGCCGGGTCCGATCTGGCGGCAGCGTTCAAGGGCGACACGTTCAAGATCATGCTGGTCGCCAACAAGTTCCAGACCGGCTTCGACCAACCTCTGCTCTCGGCGATGTACGTCGACAAGAAGCTGTCGGGCGTCACCGCGGTACAGACGCTCTCCCGCCTCAACCGCACCCACCGCACACCCGGCGGAGAACAAAAGCGCAAGACGTTCGTCATCGACTTCGCCAACAAGCCCGAGGACATCAGGGCGGCGTTCGAGCCGTACTTCAAGAACGCCACCCTGGAGACCGAGACCGACCCGTACGTCGTCATCCACCTGGCCAACAAGCTCGCCCAGGCCAACATCTACACCGAGGACGACGTCCGCAAGGTCGCCGAGTTGTGGGTCACGCGGAAGGGCAACAACGCGCTGTCGGCGGCGATCAGCCCGGCACAGCACGACTTTCGGCGCCGCTACGCGCGGGCGATCGAGGAAGAGGACAAGGTCGCCCTCAACACGCTCGACCTCTTCCGCAAGGACGTCTCCACGTACGTGCGCCTCTACGACTTCATGTCGCAGATCGTCGACTATGGCGACCCGTACCCGGAGATGCTGTCGATCTTCCTGCGCCTGCTGGAAAAGGTCATCGCCGAGTCGTCCTGGTCGGCCCAAGTAGACCTCTCCGACGTGGTGCTGGTCGGGGTCAAGCACAGCAAGGCGAGCCCGGTCGACATCTCCCTCGTGGGCGACGGGCAGTTGAAGGGCATCAACGCCGCCGGCACTGGCACGAAGAAGGAGCCGAAGTACGTGGCGCTCCAGGTCGTCATAGACAAGATGAACGACCTCTTCGGTGCTGAGACGTTCGCCGAGTACCAGATCCGGGAGTTTGTCCAAGGGCTCGTGCAGCGGCTGCTCGCCGACTCGAACTTGGTGAAGCAGACGAAGGTGAACACCAAGAAGCAGTTCATGGAGTCGCAGGACTTCCAAGCAGCTGTGACGGAGGCGGTTGCGGACAACCAGGACGCCCACAACACGATGGCCGACTACTTCTTCACTGACGGCCCGGCCATCAACTCGATCATTATCGCGCTGGCGGACGCCTTCTACGAGGCTGCAATCGATCAGCGGGTGGATTCTTAAGCCCCCGGAATTCGCCAGCGAGTTCCGGGGGCTTATGCCGTAAGACGGATGGGTCAATTCTGAGTGGTGCCCTCGTCGGTGGAGTTGTCCGTGCGCCGACGGCGGGCTATGACGAGGGCGCCTCCGCCTGTGCCGATCAGGGCTGCGGCGCCTCCGATCAGCCACGGGGAGGCGTCGGCGCCGGTGTGCGCGAGCGAGCCCACAGGAACAGGCTCTGTTGTGCTCAACGCAGTCCCGTTGGCCGTCTGGGTACCCGAGGCGGACGGAACCGGGATGTCCAGGCCCTCACCGTGCTGGCTCGGGGATGGCTTGCCGCTCGGCCTTGCGGTGGGCTTGGCGGTCGGCTTCTCGGTGGGGTTGCCTGTCGGCTTCTCCGTGGATGGCGGTGTGGCGGCGGTCTTGGCGTTGGTGAAGGTTACGGTCACCGGGTCGCCGGGAGCAGCGGCGAACGTCTTGGTCGGCTTGTACAGGTCGTAGCCGGCAGGGGCTTTGATTTCCTTGACCCAGAACTGGGCCCTTCGGCTCGACATGGGCAGCTCTCCAGAGGCCATGCCCTTGGCTCCCGTGGTCAGGGTGAGCAGCGTCGAGGTGCCGGTGCCGATGTTCACGGTCGCGCCGGGCAGGAGCTTGCCGGTCTTGTCGTCCTTAACCTGCAGGAGGAGCTTGGCGGCCTTGAAGGGGTCGGTGATCGTCAGCCGTGTAGTCGCGCCCGGGGTGACGATGACGTCCTGGTCGGCGACGACCTCGTGGAGCGGGCTGCCGGAGGCCGTCTCCTTGAGCCGGTAGACGCCGGGCGCGAGGCCGAAGAAGGACAGCTTTCCCTGTGCGTCGGTCTTCCCGTGTCCGGCTTCCTGGCCGGCGGAGTCGAGCAGCAGGAACACGGCGCCGGGCAGGGCATCTCCGGCCGTGTCCTTGGTGGTGATCTCGACGCTGCCCGCGTCCGGGGCCGGAGTCTCGGCGGGGGCGGCGGAGGTCGAGGGGCTCGGTTCGGAGGGCTCGGCGCTCGCGGTCGGCGCCCAGGTGAGGGTGCCGGCCGCGGTGACGGCGATGGCGGCGGCGGATCGGACGAGACGTGCGTGCACGAGGAAGAAGACTCCTTGATCGGTCAGGGTCAGCGGGTGCGGCCGGTCGTATGGCCGGTGGGTGGTATCGCGGGGGTCGGACGGTTGAGTGGCTGCGGGGCCCCAGCGGGTGCGGCGTAGAGGTGACGACGGGTATGGAAAGGGATGTGTTTCACGGCCCGGTGTAGCGGTTCGGTGGAGATCAGCAAGGCGGTGAAAGCCGCGGCGAGGGTGGTGGGCGCGCCGGCAGAGAACCGGGCCTGCCAGTGCGGCTCGCTCGGGTATCCGCCCCAGGCCCGCCAGACCGGGCCGTCGGAGCCGGTGGTGGCGTACCGGTGGCGCACGCCGCCGAGGCCGTCCGGTGGGAGGAAGGTCTGTGTGCCGTCCGTTTTGACGTTGTGGCTCCAGCCGTGGGTAAGGAGCGGCGTGTACACCTCGTGTGGGGCCGTCGCGTCCTCGAACAGGTGGTTCTGGTCGCCGTGGCGGTCTTCGAGGTACAGGTCGAGCAACTCGGCGTGGACGTCGCGTAGGAGTTCGGCGGGGGTGGTGGCGGCGAAGGTGATCTCCCAGGCCCGCGGGCCGAAGGGGACACGGTCCATGCCGATGCTCCACGTCCCCTGGCCTCGTTCCTCGGGTTTGGGAGCGAAGCGGGTCCACAGCCGGGCGCAGGGGCTGATGGCGAACACCATTCCTTCGAGCCCCTGGTGAAGGTGCCAGCCGTCGTCGGAGGGGAAGGGCCAGATCGTCTTCAGGTCGGCCTGGCCGGGGCCGGCAAGGTGACGCGGGAGAACCCTCACGGTCTGGGCAGGGTCAAGGTCCTTGAAGGGGTCGGGGGGCGGACCGGGCAACAAGAGGAGAGGCTCCTACTCGATAGCTGACGTGGCGTGCGGTGCGCGGGGATCGGGAAGAGGCTCGGCGGGTGCGGGCCCCGGCGGGGGCGGCCGGCGGGGCAGGAGTGCTGCGCGGCGTGCGGCCAGCCTGGCGCTTGGACGCGGAGGCGGCCCAGGCACCGGGGAACCAGACGGCGGTGTACTGCTCGATGGCATCGCGCAGCCCGGTGGTGACGGCCCCGTCCCACGGCGGGCGGCCGGGGCGGTGGTAGGTGTCGAAGGTGCCGTACTGCTTGGTGTTCGGACGGGTGCGGTTGGCTTCGTCGCGGCGGTGGAAGGTCCCGTGGTCCACGAAGCTGAGCGCTACCGCGTCGATCTCGCCGCGGTCCGGGTGGACGACTGCGACACGCAGCCCGCCGTAGGTGTCCGCGTGGATGGTGCGGGTGAAGTCGATCCGCAGCCGTAGCGGCGTGCCCGGGACGGGAGCGGCGTAGTAGGTGTTACCCACCACGGCGTGGTCGTGGAAAGGGAGGCATAGCTCGGTGAAGAACTCGGGGGCCTGCAGGGACACGAGGGTCTCCGGTCGGGGTTGGGCTGGGGTCAGCGGCGTGGGCCGGGCAGGGCAGGTCGGCTGGTGGTGCTCCAGCGCGGGACGCTGGCCGTGGGAAGCACGGCCGGGCGGCGGGACGCGGCGGCCCGCCGGACGTCGAGCGGGGTGGGCGATGGCGGACTCGCCGGGAGGATCGGGGAGAGCTGGGCGTAGCCCTTGACGTAGCTGTAGGTGTCGTCCCGCCATCGAGGCAGGGGGGCGGGGTCGGCCACGGCTTCGGTCACGGCCCGCAGGAGGGCGGCGGGGGTGTCGGTGCTGGCCGTGGCGTACCAGAAGGGCCGGGCTGAGGAGGTGCCGGCCCACAGGTGCCAGCGCGCGTCGCGGGTGTCCAGTTCGATCGCTGGGTCTAGGTCCCCGGTGGTGTACTCCAGCGTGGCGAGACCGTCGGGTGAGGTGATGGCGAAGGTGCTCGAGTCCGGGCGGTCGAGCTGCCAACCGTGGTTGATGAGCGGGTCGACGGCGTGGAACGGGTCGCGGTCGGCGCTTCCGGCGAGCGGGCGGGCAAGGTAGTGGTCCGGGCCCTGCCGGTACGCCTCGGCGAGGGCGGTGGTGAAGGCGGTGACGAACTCGGTCGGCGCGCTGTCGTTGAAGCAGACGCCCCAGGCCGGTGGGCCGAAGGCGTCCTTGTAGGCGTTGATGCGCCATAGTCCGTCGTCGTTGCCTTCGGGGAGGTAGCCGAGGCGGACCTTGCCTTCGGGGGCCGTGAGGTAGGCGTTGCCGAGGTCGTCGTGGTGCAGATCCCAGCCGAGGTCGCGCAGCGGGTCGAAGCCGGGATCACCGACCGCAGTGGCACGGGTCAGGTGGCGTGGGGAGACGTAGACGTCGCCGTCGATGGTGTCGTGGTCGTCGTGAGGCACTGAATCCTAGGGAAAGGGGTGGGGTCAGTTCGGGGGCTGCAGGGTGGCTGCGAGGTCGGTGGGGCGACCGGTGTAGTGCAAGGTGCGCGGGCCCAGGCGGTGGGCTGCGTGGCAGTTGTCGGACCGGTCGTCCACGAAGAGGACGCGGTGGGGGTCGGCGCCGGTGGCGTTCATCGCATGCTGGTAGGCGGCCGGGTCGGGTTTGCAGACCTGGAGCCGGGCTGAGTAAAAAGCGTGGGTCATCAGGCGGCGCCACGGGTGGCGGTCGAGAACATCGCTGAGGTGGTGGGGTGCGTTCGACAACAGCACCAGCGGCAGCCCGGACTCGTGGGCCTGGTACAGGACTTCCACGACGCGGTCGTCGGTGGACGTCCACATGTCGGTGTCGGCGTCGCGGAGTTCACGCAGCCGTCGGGTGCCGGGGTGGTGGCCGAGGACCGTGGTCCAGTACGCGAGATCGCTGAGCTGGCCGGCGTCGTATGCAGAGCGGGCAGTCCAGAAGGCGTGCTGAAAGGCGGGCAGGTCGTCGTCGGACCACAGGGCGGTGCGGGCCAGGCGGAGCCACTGGCCTGTGGTGGGCTGCAGGCCGATGACGCCGTTGTAGTCGAGGATGACGGCGTCCAGGCCCGTCTGGGCGGTGGTGGGTGTCACGGGGTGGGGTTCTCCAGGGCGCGGTGGGCGAGGGCGGCGACGGCTGCTGCGAGGAGGGCGGGCAGCAGCAGGGCCGTGGACAAGGTGGTGGCGCTGGCCAGGGCGCCGATGAGGGCCGGTCCGGCGAGGAGGCCGAGGTAGCCGGTGGCGGTGACCGTGGCCACGGCCTTGGCTCCGCCGGCTCCGGCCGCGGTGATGAGCGAGGGGACGGTGGTGGACAGGCCGAGTCCGAAGACCGCCCAGCCGGTCAGCGCCAGCGGGGCGCTGTTCCCGATGACGCCGATGGTCAGTCCGGCTGTGGCGAGAACGGCTCCGGCCCGTACGACTGTCGGGGCGCCGAAGGCTGCGGTGAGCCGGTCTCCGGTCAGCCGTCCTGCGGCCATGGCCGCGCTGTACAGCGCGAACGCGGTGGCGCTCGCGGCCGTCGGGGCGCCCAGGGTGTGCAGGTGCACGGCGGCCCAGTCAGCGGCGGCTCCCTCCCCAAGCAGGCTCGCAGCGGCCAGCGCGGCCAGAAGCCAGAGCTTTCCCGGTGACGGAAGCAGGGGCAGCTCCCTGGCTCCGGTGTGTGATTCGGGGCGGTCTGCGCCGCTCAGGCTTCGGGTGACCGGCACCGCAGCGACTGCGACGCCGGCCAGGATGGTGCCTGTTGCGGTGAAGAGAGTGCTGTGCGGGGCCTGGGCGGTGAGGGCGGCCAGGGAGGCGCCGGCGAGGGCGCCGAGGGAGTAGGCGGCGTGCAGGCCGGACATGATGGGCCGACCGATATTGTTCTGGCAGCGGACGGCCGCGGTGTTGGCGGCTACATCAAGGACGCCGTGCGCGAGACCGAACGCGAGAGCCGCCGCCAGCAACGCGGACAGGCTCTCGCCTTGGCCCACGAGGACGAGGCATCCGGCCAGGGCGATGGCCCCAATGCTGAGCAGAGCCGGTAGCCGCGCCGGGCGGGCGTAGCGGCCTCCGACCTGCAGCCCGGCGACCATGCCGACGGCGGCGGCCAGCAGGACCAGGGCCAGCCCTGCGGTGCCGAGGTGGGCCGCCTGCTGCACGGCAGGCATCCGGGCGCCCCACACCGCCATGATGGCCCCGAGGCCGAGGAAGTACCCGGTCAGCAGCGCCCGGCTGTGCCGGTCAGCCGCAGACACCGCGCTCACGCCGCGGTGCTGCGGCTGTCGGGGGTCCGGTCGAGGACCGTCGTGACAGCACGAGCGGCCTGGTCGGCGCGTGCACGCGCCTGCTGGCCGGTGGCGGCGGTGGTGATGAGGTAACCGAGCCGGCCCGTGTACAGGCTTCCTCCGTCGGCGGGGAGGAGGAGTTGGTTGCCGGGGCGGCAATGGAAGTGCAGCCGGTCCAGCCAATGCGGGCGGGGCCCGTCGTAGGTGAGGTGGGTGAGGGTGCCGGAGGTGTCCGGGTAGAGGAGCCGGATGGCGGCGGCCGAGGACCTGGTGGGCGTGAGGTCGGGGGCACGGTCGCAGGCGATGTCGGCGGCGGCACGAGGCAGGTCGATGCCGGTGGCGAGACGCACGAGGTGGCCGATCATGTCTCCGGCCAGGCGGGCGTTGACCTCGATGAGGCGGGGCTTGCCGTCGACGAGCCGCATCTCAATGTGGCTGACGCCGTCGGTGATGCCGAGGGCGTTGATCGCCGCCCGGGCGGTCGGCGCGACGGTCTCCAGGAGCGGGTCGTCGGCGTCCACGCTATGGGCCAGCTGCTCGAAGTGCGGCGGGGGGCTGATGGTCTTGCGGTTGACCGCGACCACCGTGGTGGCGCCGCGGTAGGTGACGCACTCCACGGAGATCTCCGGCCCGTCGAGGAGCTCCTCGACGAGGACGCTGGTGCTCTCGGTTCCCTGACCGGCCGTCCGTTCGGCTACCTGGTAGGCGGCCGTGAGCTGATCGCGGTCGTCGACGCGGAGCACGCCGATGGCACCCGCATGGGAGGCGGGCTTCAGCACCACGGGGTAGCCGATCCGTTCGGCGGCGGCTTCGGCCTCCTGGCGGGTACGCACGCTCACCGAAGCGGCCGAAGGCACGCCGTGGCGGGCGAACAGCGACCGAGCGGTGGCCTTGTTGCGGCACCCCTGCATCACTTCGGGTGCGGTGGTGGACAAGCCGAGCTGGCGCGCGAGGCGGGCGGTCGGGACCACGCTCCACTCGTCCCAGGTCATGACACCGGCGAGGTCGTGGCGTCCGGCCAAGGCCCGGCCCCCTGCCAGCAGAGCGGCAGGATCGCTGAGGTCCACGACGACGTGATCGGTGATGTGCGGCTTCTCCCAGAACGGTTCGGTGCCGGTGAGCAGCACGACGTCGTAGGCGTCGGCGACCTGCTCAAGGCAGTAGCCGCGGTAGTTCTCATCTCCGGGAGCGACGACAAGTACAACAGGGCGGGCGAGCAAAAGGAGTTCTCCGTATCGAGGGATGGTAGGGCGGGAAAAGGGGGGTGTCTCAGGCGGCGCGGCGACGGCGTAGCTCGAACGCGTCGGCCCAGTGGGGGTGGTCGTCGATCAGGCGACGGGCGTAGAGAGCGGTGAAGTTGTTGTTCAGCCCGGCTACGCCGTACGGGAGTTGGCGACGAAGGTCTTCGAAGAGGTCCTTGAGGCTGACCCGTGTGGCTCCGGCGACCAGGCGGCGGGCGACCAGGCGTTCCAGGGCGCGGTATACGTGCGGGTTGCGGGCGTCGAAGGTGTGGAACTGCTCGGTGATGGTGCGGCCGGTCGCTCGGTGCGACCCGAGGGCGGCGATGGTCATAAAGGTTCTCCACGGGCCGAGGACAGCCGGGTCAGGTGCGCAGAGCTGGGTCGGTGCGCAGGCGGGCGAAGGCGCGGGCCGAGGGTTTGCAGGGCGGCGCAGGCGGTGATGACGTAGCCCAACGCGTCGGGCGGGGTGAGCGCGGTGAGCACACCGGCGACCGGGAAGGGCAGCAGAAGGATGAGGATGGTGGCCGACAGGGTGCTGCCGAACGTCTCCGGGGGGATCAGGCGGGAGCGCAGGGTGCGCAGGACGACCGCCAGGCCGCCATCGGCTGCCATCAGGACCGCGACCATGACCAGGTAGGACAGATAGTCGGGGGCCAGGGCAGCAGCGAGACAGGCGAGCGAAGCGATGAGGGAGCAGGCTGCTCCCACTGGCCACAGACCCAGGCGGTCCAACGCGAACCGGCAGATGGTGACGGCCACCAGGGTGGCCGCCGCTGCGGCGGACCACACCAGGCCGACGGCCGTGGTGGACTGCCCGAAGTGCTGGATGACGATCACGGGACCGGCTGCTTGGAGAAGGCCGATAGACAGGTTGGACAGGGTCAGCCCGGTCACCAACCAGCCGAGCGCCGGGAGCGCGCGGATGGTGCGCCATCCGGTGACGAGCCCGGCGCCGGGCCGCCCCTTCGGAGCGCGGGCCGGGGCAACGGGCGAGGGCGGTGTGCGCAGGGCGAGCAGCGCGGCGAGCAGCGAGAGCACGGTGACCACCGCGAGCATCGACGGCGGCCCGGCGAGCAGCAGCACACCGGCGAGCGCCGGTCCGGCCAAGGTCGCGGTCTGGTCGATGCCGAGCAGGACGGCCTGGACACGGTGAGCCCGAGGCCCCGCTCGGCGGCCGGCGGCGGCACCTGCGGTCTCGACGGCGATGTAACTGAACTCGGTGAGCACACCGGTCGCCGCCGCCAACACCATCACCGTCGCGGTCGCCACGGCACCGGACGGGTAGAGGTACAGCAGGACCGCGCCGGCAGCGAAAGCCACCGCCCGTCCCAGGGAAGCGAGGTGAAAGACCACCGAGGCGCCGCGCCGGTCGACGATCGATCCGGCCCAACCGAACGCTGCCAGGCGCGGGATCCACTCCAGGGCGAAGGCGGCCCCTGTCAGTACGGCGGAGCCAGTCGTGGCCAGAATCAGCAACGGAATGCCGTAGGTGGACATCGCGAACGCCAACGCGTCCGCCGTGCGCGGCAGGTAGATGCTGCTCATCAGCCCGGCAGTGTGGCGTGCGTGCCGGGGTGTGACCGCTGCGCTCACGCGGCCCGCTCGGGCTCGGCCCTGGCCACCTGGGAGTTCCCTGCCAGCCACTGGATCAGGAGCGTGCGGGCACAGGCCAGGCCCGCCTCAGCCTCCACGCTGATGGGGCGCACGTTGGGTAGGGGTGCGGGGCGGTCGGCGTTCTCGGGGGTGAGCGATGGTGCCAGCAGGCCGAGGGCATGCTGGACACGGCTGCTGAACTCGCATGCGACGGCGGGGAGCGAGTGACGTCGCGCCCACCGGGCTAGCGCGTCGTACAGGTCGGCCAGCTCCATTCCTGAGTCCGTGAGTTCCAGACTGGCGCCGGGCGCGACCCGTACGAGGCCGTGGGCGCGGGCCATGTCGGATGCACTGCGCAGTTGGTGTGTGGAAAGGTCGGGCAGGGTCCCGGCGAGCCGACGCGGCGGTATGGCGCCGTTGTCGTCGATCTCGGTGACCAGACGGATCAAGGAGCGCGAGGCCAGCAGTTCGACAGCGCGACGCGCTTCGGCAGGGGTGAAGGAAGCGTTCATCGGCGCGGTCCTCCCGCCGAGATGACTGCCGTCGGGCGGCCGGCGGCGGCGTGCGAGAAAAGGTCGCGGTGGTGCCATACCGGGGACGACCCAACCGCCCGAGTGGGTGGCAGCGCCGCGGGCGTCGGCCGTGACTGGCTGCTGACCCACGGCCTCGGCGCGCTCTTGGCCTGCAACTGGCCCCAGACGGGGTGGCGGACCGCTTGGTCAAGGGGCTGCCCGGCGGACCAGGCGGACAGCGTGCCGAGCACGGGGCCCAGGGCATCGCCGGCGGCGGACAGCCGGTAGGGCCGGCCGTTTCCCTCAGTGTCGACCAGACCGTCGGCAACGAGCTGGCGCAACGGCGGATAGATGTTCGTCCAGTCGCTGCTGGGCATCACGATCCGGGCCAGAACCCGGCCGCTGACCTCCTTACGCGACTTGAGCACCCACAGGATGGCCGCGGCGTGGCGCCGGGTGAGCAGGGTGAGGCTGTCCTCGATCTGCTCGATCGCTGCCAGCGGGCGCTCCGCCTTCTCCAGATGCTCCTCGGCCCAGGTGACGATCATCGGCAGGATCGGCAGCAGGGCAGTGGCTCGCTCGGTGTGGCCGTAGGTCACGTGCCGTGCGGTGTGTTCGGTGCGCTCGACAAGTCCGGCGTCGCACAGCGCCTTGAGCTTGGGGTGGAGCTGGCCGTTCTGCAGCCAGGACACCTTGGCCGCCAGTTCGCTGTAGCGCAGCGGCGGGCCGGAGAGGGCCAGCAGGATCCTCACGTTCCAACGCGGGGTGATCATGGCGAGGGCCTCGGTGACCCGGGTGATGTCAGCGTCGGCATCGGGGGGCAGAGCGGTGATGGCCAAGGGAGGAACTCCTGGGTGAAAGGAAAGGGGGATCGCCTGGGATCAGCGGCTGTGTGCCACGCTCTGGGCCGCAAGGGGCGCGGCCGAGGCAAGCGGTGAGGGAGTCGGCGAGGCAGGCGTCGGGGCCGGGGCGCGGGCCAGGCTCTGCAGGACGGCGGCGATCGACTTGGCCTGGATCTCGCGGATGGCGACGGCCTCAGCGAGTCGGCGGGTGCCGTCGAGGAGGTGGGAGACCTCGTGCGGGCCGATCTGCCGCTCGGGGTGGATGAGCCGGGTGAGGTGGTCGCGGTGGAAGTCGATGCTGCGCTCGGCCAGGGCGAGGGTGTCGTGCATGCCGAGCAGGGCGGAGAGCATGCCGGGTGGCTGGTCCTGTGCGTGGGCTCTGAGGTCGGCGAGCGGTGCGCCGTACAGGTCCTCGATCCGTCCGGCTATGTCAGTGGACGTGAAGTGGAGCAATTGGGGGCTTTCACGGTCGGCGGGCCTGGGCCGCCCCGGCACGCTGGGGTGCCGGGGCGGCAGACGGGGGCAGGGTGGCGGTGGCCCTGAGCTGAGCCGTTCGTACGGGCCGGGACTGCTGGGCGGGCGGGGGCATGGTGCGCAGCAGCTCGCCTAGGGCTGCGCGGTAGCCGTCGCGGGCCTCCAGTGCTGCTTCCAGCCACTGCGCGTCGAAGCGGAGCTTGTCCGCCGACAGTTCGTCCATGTCAAGGTCGGGATCCATGTCGGCGTGGACACGGTCGCGGACGCGGGTGACCTGCTCCTCGGTGAGCGCCAGGAACGAGCGCAGCTCCAGAGCGTGGGCGAGTGCGGGTGGAGCGTCGTGACCGGCAGCCGCCTCGTACAGCTCGGGTACCGGGTTCCCGAAGACCTTCTGCAGGTCGGCGTCCATGGTGCTGGCCTTGTCCCGGCTCATCGGGCGGACCGTGCTGGCTCCCACGCCGACGCCGGCGCGGGTGCCCCTGCCGGCCGGTTGGGGGCGCTGGTCTGCACCGCCGGGCCGCTTCGGGGCCGGAGACGGGCCAGGCGCTCTGCGGCGAGGCCCTTCTTGCCCGGAGCGTCCGGGTCGAGGAGCCAACGTACGACCATGGCCCGGCCGTCGCGGGCAGTGACGGCGGCGTTCACTCGGTGGGCGAGGCCCATCGTCGGATCGTCGACCTCGCTGGGCTGGGTCTGCAGGGCTGCGACGAGGTCGTCCTCCGCACGCTCCAGCACGGACTGTGCCTCGACGAGAAGGCCGTGCCACTTGACGACGTCGGTGGCGTCCTGGTTCGCAGTCGGAGCGGCGGCGACCGCGGCCTTCAACTGGTCCATGCCCATGTCGAAGCGGGCCTCGATCCGTTCGGTGAGCACGCCCACGACATCCGCAGACTCATCGGATATGCCGTCGGTCAAAGGGATCTCCTGTTCTGGATAGGCCGGTGTCTGGGGAATGTAAGAGGCGGCTGTACTCGGTGCCCGCGCCGCTTCGCGGGACGTGCTGGGTCCGGCCAGTCAGTCCAGGCACATGCGAACGTCGCGGTAGACGTACGTGCCGGAGACCCAGCCCTTGACCCCGGTCGTCTTGTCCGTGATGTAGAGCCAGTTGCCGCTCCTCTTGGCCACGCTGAACTTGTGGTTCTTGTAGAGCACGCCGAGCGCGGTGGACTTCGAGCTGGCCTTGGACCGGATGATCACGGCCTTGGCGTGCACCTCGTAAGGGAGCGGCGGCAGGTTGTGGCAGCTCACGGCAGGGGTGGCGGTTGCTACGGTGGGTACGGTCGCGGCGCTGGCAGTCGTGGCGGACAGCGCCGGCAGCGCGAGCGCGCCGAGCATCGCCGCGGATATGGCAATTCGGGTGGAGCGCATGCGGAAGAAACCTCCGTGAAGGCACAGGGAATGCGGGGAAGAGGCCGCGGGAGTTGTTCCGGCGGCTGTATAAGAGTCCGGAGAATCGCCGGTTTGGCTAACCGGCGATCGTCGGCTATGTTGCGCCGCCCGACTCAGGCTGAGCGCTCAACGTGAACGGCCTGGCTGGCGCGGGGCAGGGGCTTTCGCCACGCTGGCCGGGTGGCTGGCGGTGACTGCCGAACGAACCGGCGGGAGAGGGGCGGCCTCGCCGGTGAGGCGGTCGTTGCACCACTGCAGGGCCTCATCGGCCGTGTCGAAGCCACCCTCGCGCAGGGTGTGCGTCCACCTCTCGGTATCGACCTCCTCGACCACCACGCGGAACGGTCCGGGGGCTTGCTCGTCCCGGGCACGCAGAACCACGACGATGACCATGTCGTCCGGGTCGTCGCTGGTGTAGGAGTAGCCCATGGCGTAGCGATCGCCGTCACCGACGAGGCGTCGCTCCAGTGCTCGCGTGGCCTCGTCCGCTGGAGGCGGTCCCGATTCGGCGTCGAGGTCGATGGCGTCGTGCGGGCAGCCGCGGTGGATGAGCCAGGACTGCGCCATCGCAGGCAGCGGCAGCGATGCCTGCTCGAAGCTGAACGTCTGCTTTTCGTAGTCCCGTTGCAGATGCACGGCGAGTATCTGGGGCTTGCCGGGGTGTCCCCAGATGGCGGTGCGGTCGAACAGCACGTAGTAGCTGTTCGGGCCGTCGTGGTGTTCGGCGAGGGGGACGAGCATGTCCTCGTGGACAGCGACCTTGCGGTAGAAGTCGAGGTACCTCTCCTCGTCGGAGTCGAGGTCGTCCAATTCGAAGTCGACGTGGGGGATGGACTTCTGGACCAGCGCCGGTTCGGTGGGGAACAACAAGAGCCTTTCGGGATCGGTGGAGTTCAGCGCCGCTTCATGGGAGTGGACGGCGAGGCGCCGGGGCGAGCCGGGCTCTTCGGCGCGCGCGTCGTTGGAGTCCGGCGTCGGTGAGGGAGACGGGCTGGCCGGCGTGTACCGGGTGGCTGGTGTCCCGGACGATCAGGCCGACGCGTTGCAGTTTCTGCATCTGGGGGTAGGGGATGCGGGTGCCGGAGGAGGCGGTCACGGATGCTCTGCCGGTCAGGAGGTGTTCGTGGAGCTTGGCACCGCCGACGATGGCGAGCAGTGCCGCCCGGTCATCGGTCGAAAGCGGTGGTCCGTCGGGCCTCGACGCTGAGGCGGCGGCCTCGATGGGCTCTAGGGCGGCGAGCACCTTTTGGGTGGCGGCGTGGCGCGCGTCGGTGGCTACCTCCAGTTGGTCCACGGTGCGGTCGATGCGTACGAAGAGGGCGCCTCGACAGGGAACTCGCCGCTCATGAGCCGGTTGAGCAGCTTGAAGTGGAAGGTGACGCCGATCTAGGCGTTGGCCGGCGTGCGGTGCCGGTCAACCAGCTGGGCGTGTGGTTCGTCGAGGGCGCCGCGGTTGCGGTAGGCTCACAGGGCGTCGATGCCGTGGCCGGTGATGGTCGAGCTGCATGACCGCACGCCGGGCGGGTGTCGGCGCGGGTTGAGGGGGCATGGGCGACGCTCCGTGCGTTCAGCGGGTGGGATGGTGCGCGGGGTTGAGTGCGGGACGGGGCAGACCCGGCAGCGCAGCAGGCGGCGGACCAGGCCGGGGTACGGGAGTGCGGGTGGTCAGCTGCGGGGAACGCGAGCGGGCCGCGTGCGTCCGAGCGCTCAGCGGCCGGCGGGTCATCCCCAGGCGGCGGCCGACTTCGTCGTAGATATCGTTGCCCGCACGCGGCCGGACCGCGATGACGTGGATTTCCTTGGGGTGGGCGGATTCCGCAGGCGCCGGACGGACGCCGTAAACGACGCGCCAGTCCTTGCGGCGGTCCACGAACAGCTTCCGGAATCCCTCCAGGTCGCCATCGAGGCGCTGTCCGAAGCGCTGCGCGTTCACCACTTCCTGCAGGTAGGCGAGGGTGAGGTCGCGGATATCGCTGGGGGCCTGGAGGAGATCGGTCAGCGCGCGAGGGTCGAAGCTCAGGCCGAAGGCAGGCTGTCCGGCTCTCGCGGTCATGACGTCGGCTCGTCCGGCTCGGTGGCTTCCTCTGTGGCCGCGGTCTCGGTGCGCACGGACGGCGGCGGGCCGGGCAGGAGACGGTGCGCGGGCCGGTCGGGAGAGGTCATGCAGGCCGACAGCGGTCCGCCCGGAGCACGAATCGCGGCGACGGCATGGGTGAGGAAGTCCCGGTGCCACACGAACAGCCCGGAGAGCCCGGCTTCGGGGTCTTTGTGCTGCTGGTAGGCGAGCCACAGGGCGTGGAGCCAGGCCACGACGTCGTCGTGTTCCTGCCACTGCAGGCACCAGGGCGCCGCGGTGGTGACCTCCGCCCCGTAGACCGGGAGGAAGAAGTCGTCGACCCAGTCCGAGAGGGCGTCGAGTTCGTCTTCCCGTTCCTCCCCGTCAAGTTCCAGGATCGGGCGGGGCTCCGGCGGAGCGGCGGCCGGAAGCCCGCCGAGTCCCGGCATGCCGAACGCGGCGAACGGTGACCCGCTCGGCGCCGGCGCGGATGCGAGGTGGTCGAGCTGCTGAGCCTGCTGCGCCGACTGCTCCATGAGCCGCCGCACGCTCGCCTCGATTCCCTCCAACTGCGGATCCGGAATGCGAACCGGCTCCAACTCCCCATCTTCAGAGGGCTTTGCGGTTTCGGACATTGAAAGTTCGGCCTCCTACGAGACACGGGATAAGAGAAGGGCGAAAGCGTCGTTGCACGGACCGGACAGCGAAATCGCACGTCCGCTCCGGCGGTGCTCCACCAGCGGCTATGCAGGGAGCCGGTTGCGTTGGCGGCAGGAGAGGACCCGGATCAGACGGCGAGAACCACGTCGTCCTGCGTGAGGGTTGCGCGGATCGTCTCGGTGAGCCGGTCGGCCGCGATCGACGCGTAGTGCTCGGTCTTCTCCACGCCGATGAAGTCCCGGCCTTCCAGCAGGGCGGCGACGCCCGTGGAGCCGGAGCCGGCGCAGAAGTCGAGGACCGTGCCGCCTTCGGGGCTGATCTTGACCAGCTCGCGCATCACCTCGACCGGCTTCTGCGTGATGTGCCGACGCTTTGCCCCCGAGGGCTGCGAAGCCGAGTACATACCCGGCAGGTAGACCGGGTTCCGGGAGCCGTCGATCGGCCCCTTGGACGCCCAGACGATGAATTCGCAGTTCTGGGTGAACCGGCCCTTCTGGGGCCTGGCCTGCGGCTTGTGCCAGGCCAGCACCCCGCGCCACAGCCACCCGGCGGCCTGAATGGCGTCCGTCGTCGTGGGGAGCTGGCGCCAGTCGGTGAACAGCAGCGCGGTCCCGCCGGTCTTCGTCAACCGGTGGGCCTCAGTCATGATCTGCGTCAGCCAGAACGAGTAGGACCGCTGGTCCATGTTCTCGCCGGTGAAGTCGGCAAGGTCGTTCTTGGCATCGGCGGAGGTGTACTTCTGCTTCGCGGTGCGGGCGGTGCGCTCCTTCGCGGTCCGGCCACCGCTGTTGTACGGCGGGTCGGTGATGACGGAGTCGACGCAGCCGTCCGGGAGACCGGAGAGAACGGCCAGAGCGTCGCCCTGATGCAGGGAAAACGGCAAAGAGGAACCCCAATTCGGGTGCAGAAACGCGGATGGAGACCCCGCCTCGCACAGGACTCCTCACGGGCCGGAAATGGGCATGCAGAAGCCCATGGCCACAGGCGGAGGAAGGCGAGGGGGGAGTCCAAAAACTGTAGAGCCGAATCCGCCGACGACCAAGAAGTGCCGTGCTGAGGTGCCGGTTTCCGGCACCTCACGCCGAACTTTTTGGTCAACCGCCGATCCGCGCCTACTGTTTTTGAACCGCCCGGCGCACACCGCCGCTGGCTACTCCCCTGCCACACCTCACGGAGGTACCCCCCTGCCCCGGCACACCTAGCTCACGGCACGGCCACACACGGAGCAAGCGGCAACTCGCCCACACCGGCCCGTCTCCGATCGCCCACCCCGGCCGCCGCGTCCTTCCACCACGCCTCGCGCACGCGCCACGCCGGACACCACACCCTCAAGGAGCCGTTCATGACGTCTCGCTACCCACCCATGCCCGAAACCGCTGACCGGCGAGCGGTCCGCTCAGGTTGAAGGGGCTCGCCGCCGGTATCGGCGTTGTCTTCCTCTCCCCGCTCCTGATCGTCGGCATGGGCATGACGCTGGCCTCCTCCGCCGATGCCGTGCAGAGCAGCGGCTCCTTCAGCGACTGCCTGACCGATATCGACAGCGACAAGGTCGCCGAGCAGGTAACCAAGATCCTCGACGGCGCCTCCGACAAAGACGTGCACGTCGAGGGCTTGGACCTGCCCGCCGAGCAGGTCCCGAATGCCCAGACGATCGTGGCCGCCGGCCTCTCCCTCGACGTCCCTAAGAAGGGACAGATCATCGCGCTCGCCACGGCGATGCAGGAGAGCCGACTGCGCAACCTCAACTACGGCGACCGCGACTCCCTCGGACTCTTCCAGCAGCGTCCCTCCCAGGGTTGGGGCAGCGCCCAGCAGATCCGTGATCCGGTCTACGCCTCCGAGCAGTTCTACAAGCACTTGCTCAAGGTGGACGGCTGGCAGCAGATGACTGTCACCCAGGCTGCCCAAGCCGTGCAGAAGTCCGGTTTCCCGGACGCGTATGCGCAGTGGGAAAGCCTGGCCACCGCGCTGCAGAGCGCCATCGCCAAGACCTTCCCCGGCGCAGGCGATGACGCGGACGACAAGGACGCGCACCAGGGCGAGAAGCCCTCGACCAGCACGACCGGCTGTGCGCCGGGCCAGGATGGGTCAGGCTTCGGCCGCATCCCCGAAGGGAGCGTCCCCAAGGGCTACTCGATCCCCAAGGACGCCGACCCGAAGGCCCGAAAGGCCATCGAGTGGGCGATGCACCAACTCGGCACGCTCTACCAGTGGGGCGGATCCTGCACGAACGCGCACGGTCCCGACCCTATGGGCCGCTGCGACTGCTCCAGCCTGATGCAGCAGGCGTACGCCCATGTCGGCATCACGCTCACCCGCACCACGTACACGCAGGTCAACGAAGGCAAGGCAGTCTCGCCCGCTCGCCTCAAGCCCGGCGACCTGATCTTCAGCCGCGGTACCGCCGCCCGGCCCGAGCACGTCGGCATGTACATGGGCGAGGGCCTCGTGATCGAGGCACCGCGCACCACCAAACCGGTCCGGATCACCCCGCTCAAGGACTGGGACATTCTCGCCGCCCGCCGCGTCCTCTGACCCCGGTCAGCCCGCAGGCCCGCGAGCCGCCGTCGCCAGGACCTCGCCAGTGGACTGCCCGATAGCCGGGCTCGGAGGCCAACTCCCTCCGCACTCGCCGTCTCGCCCGGCGAACCGCCCAGCGGGACGAGTTGAACGGCCCACTCTCCATCTCCCAACCCCCAGAGCGTCCACGTGACAATCTCCTCCCGCGTCCGGCGCGCCCTCACAGCCAGCTCGATCGGCCTCGCAGTTGCCGCCGGTGGCCTGGCCAGCGCCTCCATAGCCCAGGCGTACGACACCAGCTACACGACGATCTCGTGCAAGGCGGTCAAGGTCCACAAGGATCCTTCCAAGAAGTCCGCCGTCGTGGGCATCGCCTACCGGCACGACAAGGTCGCCTACAACCAGTTCGCGTACAAGCGCGCAGAGAAGACCTGGGACACCCGTGGCGCGGTGACCCGGAAGTCCGACGGTAAGAAGATCCGCGGATACATGATCTACGACTGCGCCAACCCGTACGAGTCGAACCCGGCACCGAAGCCGCCGATTCCGAAGTAGCGCGCCCTGACAGCCCTCCCTGGCCCCAAGCAGAAAAGGCGGCTTCGAAGCCGCGCCCCGGCCCGAGGACTGGACTCTCCCCGCCTCTGCCCGACGCAGGTCCGGGCAAGCCGCCGCCGCGGCGACTTTCGCGCCCTGAGCGCACGTCCCCCTCCGCTTCACTTTTCCCGCCGGCCCTCACCTGGCCCGCGTATGCAAGGAGCCCGCCACACCTATGTCCGTCCCTCTTGCAGACCACGTCATACAGCTCGCCTACGACCCAGGAATCTCGCCCCAGGGCGGCGGGTTGCCTGGCCTCGCCGTGCTGAAGAACGTGGTCAACAGCATCAACATGTTCGGGATCATCGCCGTCGTCGGCGCCCTCGCCGTCTCGCTCGGCGTATGGGCCTGGGGCCACCACACCGGTGGACACCAAGCCGAGGCCAACGGGAAGAAGGGCGCCGTCGTCGCCGCCGGCGCCGCCCTCGGTCTGGGTGCCGCGAACGGCATCGTGGCCTTCTTCTCCGACCTGGGATCACAGGTCCACTGATGCGGAAACGCTTCCCCTCCTCTTCGCTGTCCTCGTACGGCGCGGGCTGGTCTGCCAACCGGCGCATCGCGATCGTCGCTGCCGCCGTCGCCGGCCTGCTCGCCCTCGCCGGGATCGTCGCCCTGCTGACCGGCGGCGGCAACGACCACCAAGCCCCGGACAGTGCCGCGCCCGCCCCGACTGGCAGCCCGCCCTCCTCCGAGGCCGCCCCCAAGCCTTCCTCCGGATCCGGATCGGTGCCCAAGCCTCCGCAGATCTCCGAACCGGTCGCATACGCCAAGGCGGCAGCCCAGATGCTCTGGTCCTATGACACCCGCTACACCAGCCGTGACCAGCAACTCGCCGGCATGCGCGCCTGGATGACCACCGAGACCAAGTACGCCGACTGGGCCTCGGTCTCTGGCCAGGTCCCCGACCCGGTGCTGTGGTCGCGCATGGCCGACCAGGACCAGCACGCCACCGCTCACGTCACCGAGGGCCACTACCCCGGCGCGTTCAAGCAGGCGCTGGCCGACGACCCGTCCGCGATCACCGAGGCATACATCTACGTCGTCACCATCAACGGCACGCAGCAGATCACCTGGAAGAACGGCGGCGCAGGGGCCGAGGAACGCGCCGTGACCCTCGCCGTCCAGTGCCGCCCCAGCCACGACTGCTCCCTGGCCGCCATCGCTCCGAGCGTCACCCAGTGACCCGCGCCTGACACGAGAAAGGAGGAAACTCCCCCGTGGGTTTCTGCGATCTGCCTTTGGCAGACAAGTTGTGCGCCGTCGGCGACGCGGTGGATTTCGCCTCGGACCCTGGCAAGGCCATCGGTGACTGGATGGCGAAGTCGGCAGGTGAGCTGGCAGCCGCATCGGCTGACCTGGCCGCCGAGGCGGTCGACACCACCACCAGGGTCGACTTGAACGCCGGGTGGTTCCGCGACAACTACGAGATGCTTCTGCCGCTGGGCCTGGTGCTGCTGGTCGCCACCTTCTGTGCGCAACTGGTACGGGCAGCCGTCAGACGGGACGGACAAGCCCTCACTCAAGCCTTTACCGGCACCATGAGCGGCGTCCTGTTCGCCTTCTGCGCCATCTCCCTGACCACGGTCGCCATCGAAGTGGTCGACGCGGTCTCCGACGGCCTGCTCCAGGCCGCGAAGCTGGACATCGCCTCGGCCGTACGCCGCATCGTGAAGGTCAACCAGATCCCCGGTCTGGCCGGCCTCGGCTGGCTCGTCGCGGTCGTTGCCGGTCTGGGCGCCGCCGTCGGCGCCGTCCTGTACTGGTGCGTGATGATGGTCCGCAAGGTCGGCATCCTCGTCATGGTCACCCTCGCCGTCTTCGCCTCCGCCGGCGGCGGCTGGGAGGTCGCCCGACGTTGGCGCAAGGGCTGGATCGAAGCCACCGCCACCCTCGTTGTCAGCAAGCTCCTGATGACCGTCATTTTCGTCCTCGGTATCGCCGCCATGGGCAAGACCGAAGCCAAGGACGGCGTCGCCGCGCTCGCCGACGTCATGTCCGGCATCGTGATCATGGGCCTGGTGCTGTTGTGTCCGTACGCCGTCTTCAAGTTCGTGCACTGGGCAGCCGACGGCACCGACGGCGAGTCCATCCACCGGGCTGGCGGCGCCGGAGCGCAGATCGCGAAGGCTCACGCCGAGAAGGCCGCCCGCAAGGCCGCCGCAGCCGCGGCCACCGCCGGAACCGGTGGTGCCGCAGCCGGAGCGGGTGGCGCTGCCGCCGGAGCGGATGCTGCACCGCAAGGCCCCGACGGCGGCGGATTCCCCGGCGACATCGCCGCCAACCCGACCGGCGGAGGCACCGAAGACAAGGACGGTTCGCAGGGCAGCGGAACGGGCGGTCCACCCGGCGGCGATGCTGCCAAGTCCGGCCTGGAGAAGGCCGTCCAGCCCGCGCCGACCAGCGTTTCCGACAACACCAGCGGCCAGGTGGGAGGCAGCCCGGGACCAGGTGGATCCGGCGCGCACGCCGCGTCCGGCCAGGGCGGCGGGTGGCAGACCACTCCGCCGACGACGACACCGCCTCCGCAGGGCGCACCCCCATCCTCCGATTCACAGAACGCCGCGTCGAGCAGGTCGGCTCCGCCGCCGCCTCCGACCGGCCTCTGACTCCTGCCCGACTCCCGGGGGCGGGACGTGCACACCACCTCCCGCCCCCGGACTCTCCGCGCCACCAGGACCCGCCCCATGTCTGACCTCTCCGTCGCCCCGGTTACGGTGAAGTTCCCGCACCGCAGTCGCCGCGGCATCCTCCTCGGTCTTTCCCTACCCCAGCTCGTCCTCGTCTCCTGCACGCTGGCCCTGCTGCTGATGACGGTAATCTCCACCGGATTGCTCGGCGCCCTCGCCCTGGCACCGCTGTGGGCGGCATCCGGCGCGCTCGTCGCCATCCGTCGGCACGGGCGTTCCCTCATCGACTGGGCACCGATCGTCACCCGGTACGCGCACCGTCGCCGCACCGGCCAGACTCTCTGGCTCGCCCGGCCCGTTACCCGGCCCCGGCAGGACGGCGTCCTCCACCTTCCCGGCACCGTCGCCTCCCTGAAGGTGGTCACCCCCGGTGATTCCGCCAACGGAGCCGCAGCCGTCCACGACCCGCACCAGCAGACCCTGACCGCCATCGCCCGCGTCACCAGCCGTGCCTTCGCCCTCCTCGACCCCGCCACCCAGAACCACAACGTGAGCAGCTGGGGGCGCGCGCTGGCAGGTATCGCCCGCACCGGACACATCGCCACCGTTCAGGTACTGGAACGCACTGTCCCCGACAGTGGTGACACCCTCACCCGCCACTGGACCCAGAACGGGCAACCCCAGACTCCTATCGCCGGACAGATCTACTCCGAACTGGTCGCCTCGGCCGGTCCCGCCGCTGCCCCGCATGAGACCTACCTCGCCATCTCCCTCGACCTCAAGGCCGCCCGGCGCCTGATCAACCAAGCCGGCGGAGGGCTGCCCGGGGCGTTCACCGTCATGCAGCAGACCACCACGTCCATCGCCCAGGCCGCCCGCAGCGCCGGCCTGATGGTCACCGGATGGCTGAGCGCGCGGGAAATCGCCGCCGTCATCCGCACCGCCTACGACCCGAAGGCGCTCGCCGCGCTCCAGCAGTGGTCCGAGGCCGGCCGCGCCGAAGCCGACCCCGCAGCCGCCGGCCCCGTCGTCCAGTTCGAGGAGTACGACCGCCTCGCCACCGACAGCGCGCGGCATGTGACGTACTGGGTGGAGAACTGGCCGCGCACCGAGATGGGGGCAGGGTTCCTGCACGGGCTGATGTTCACGGCCGGCGTGCGCCGCAGCCTCTCCCTCGTCTACGTACCCCAAGGGCTCGAGTCCGCACTGCGGGACGTCCAGCGCAAGAAGGCCGCGATCATCGCCGACGCCAACGAGCGCGCCCGCCGCGGGCAGGTCGACTCCGAAGAGGATTCCGTCGAGTACGCCGACGTCAAGACCCGCGAACGCCAGCTCATCGCCGGGCACGCGGACGTGGCACTGACCGGCCTGGTCACCGTCACCGCCGAGACCGACGCCCTCCTGGACGCCGCCTGCGCACAGATCGAGACCCACGCCGTCACCTCCGGAGTCGATCTCCGCAGGCTCAACTACCAGCAGCCGGACGCCTTCACCCTCTCCGCGCTCCCGCTCGCCCGCACCGCCCTGTGAACCAGCGCCCGTGCACGCCCTGACCCACTGCAATCCGGATCACCCACGACGGGGCGCCCCTCACCACCCTGCCTACCGGCAGGAAGGACCACCACCTTGACCTCCTCCACGCACCCCGACGACGCGCACCCCTACCTCCGCGCCGCGAGCGCCGGCATCCGCCACCACGCCCGAGCCCTGGCGCCGTCGGACGCAGACCCGCCTAGACCCGTGGACCGTCTGCACCTCGACGTACTGCACGCCCACCTCACCGCTCTGCTCCAGCTTCTGGACCGGCTCGCCGACCACACCCGACCCCCGCACCCAGCCGCCGGACGTCACCTGGCCACCGCCCACACCAGGCTCTGGCAGGCCACCACCGAAGTCCACACCGCCTTCCACCTGCTGCCCGGCACGACCGAGGCCACTGCCAGGACCAGCGCCTGTCATCCGGAACGGCTTCCCGATGGCCCGCCCGTGCTGACGATCTGCCAACGCCACCTCGCCGCCGGACACGTCGTCCGCCGCAAGACCACCCCCACCGACCTCCGCCCGCACACCACGACCTGCGTGCGATGAGCACCACCCGCAGAATCGAGGGCCCCCGATGAGCCACCGGCCCGCCCGTCGCGCCCGCCGCGCGTCCGCCAGCCCGCTATTCACCCCCCACGGCACCGACCGCGCCAGCCGCAAGGCCGCCCGCCGCCAGCTCGCCGAGGCCGCCGCCAAAGCCCGCGCGGAAGCCAGTGCCCACCAGAGCGAAAGCACCCGCTCCGAGCAGCAGATGCCCGCCTCGCTCTACCCACCGAGCGGGCGCCCTGGGCCCGCCTCCGCCCGCGGAAACCGGCTGAAACTTCCCGCCCATCGCATGACCACCGCCGTCGCGGCCGGCGCCTATCCCTTCCTCGCCGAAGGCGGACTCGGCGCCGAGGGCATCTACATCGGCCGCGACGTCCACGCCGAGGCGTCATTCGTTTTCGACCCGTTCGCGCTGTACGGCAAGGTCGAGGGGTTCACCAACCCGAACCTGCTCCTCGCTGGCGTGATCGGCCAGGGCAAGAGCGCGCTGGCCAAGTCCTTCGCGCTGCGGTCAGTCGCCTTCGGATACCGCGTCTACGTACCGTGCGACCCGAAGGGCGAGTGGACTCCGGTGGCCGAAGCCCTCGGCGGCCGGTCCGTCGCCCTCGGGCCCGGACTGCCCGGACGCCTGAACCCCCTGGACGCAGCCCCGCGCCCACAGAGCGTGGCTGAGGCAGACTGGGCCGGCGAAATCCGCAAGCGGCGCCTGCTCCTGCTCGGCTCCCTGGCCCGGACCGTCCTGGGACGGAACCTGATGCCCATGGAGCACACCGCCCTGGACGTCGCCCTCGACACCGTCGTCACCCGCGCCGCCGACACACACCGCACCCCGCTCCTCGGCGACATCGCCGCCACCCTCAACAACCCTCACGCCCTCGACGAGGCCGCCGGGATGATGTCGGGCCAGCTCGGTGACGCCGCCCGCGACCTGGCCCACGCCATGCGGCGCCTGGTCCACGGCGACCTGGCCGGCATGTTCGACGCCCCCTCGACCGTGAGCTTCGACCCGAGCGCGCCGATGCTCACCATCGACCTGTCCCGTCTCGGCGGCTCCGGGGACGACACCGCCCTCGTTCTCGCGATGACCTGCGCCTCCGCCTGGATGGAATCCGCTCTCTCCGACCCGTCCGGCGGCCGGCGCTGGATCGTATACGACGAGGCATGGCGTCTGATGCGGCACGTCGGCCTGCTTCAGCGGATGCAGTCCCAGTGGAAGCTCTCCCGCGGCCTGGGCATCGCGAATCTGATGGTGATCCACCGGCTGTCCGACCTGCTCACCGCCGGCGACGCCGGATCACAGGGCCGTGCCCTGGCCGAGGGCCTCCTGGCGGACTGCTCCACCCGGATCATCTACCGCCAGGAGACCGACCAGCTCCACGCCGCGGCCTCCCTGCTCGGCCTGACCTCCGTGGAGATGGACGCCATCGCCCACCTCAACCGCGGCCGGGGCCTGTGGAAGGTCGCCGGACGATCCTTCATCGTGCAGCACCTCCTGCACAGCCACGAACTGGCGCTCTTCGACACCGACGCCCGCATGCACTGAGTACGACCCCGAGTTCGCGCCGCCCGGCCGGGCCGTGACCCGAGAGGTCATCGAGCATGCAGCCACGGCACTGGCCGAGATGGCTTCGGTGTGGGAGGAGCGTGACCTTCCGTGCACTTCACCTCCGACCCCGTTCTCCGGAAGATCGCACTGGAGGCCGCCGAGCAGGTCACCACCGACATCGGCCGTATCCACCAAGACGAGCTTCTCGAAGCGCTCTGCGAGCGGCTTGCTCCGCATAAGGAACTGCTCGGCCTGGTTATCAAGAAGGCCGGCCAGGCCCTGATGCGAGACCTCGGGGAACGCCACAGTCCACGCCGTCACCGCACGACCGATGGGCTGTACCACCCCAAGAGCATCATGAAGCTCGGCAACGGCATCTGGGTGTGGATGAAAGACAGCACTCCCACCGACATGACCGAGTGGAGCCGCATCTCCTCGCGAAACTTCGTCCGAACCGCCACGGCAGAAGCGCACAAGCAGGAGTACGTCAGCAGTCGAAGCGACGCCTACCGGGAGAACCCCCACTGTAAGCGGCTCTCCACGCTCGAAAAGTCCGTCTTCGGCTACCGACAGAGCTCCTTCGAGGACCTCGGCCTCGACTCCGACACTGCGTGAATCGGCCTGGCCTTCCGCACACGGGCCCACCCGGCCTTGCCGCCCCGTGGCAATCACCTTCAACTCTCAGGACCACTAACCCTGATGAATACCTCCGCCACCCAGCCTTCCGCTGCACCCGGTTCCCAGATGGTGCGCCAAGCCCTCAGTAAGGCACCGTCAGAACTCAGGTTCCTCCACGAGGGCACCGAGCTGGTGCTGGCTGTCCTCGTAGGCAGAGCCGCACGTCACCTGGACGACGTGCACCGACAATTCACCGATGCCGCCGAGCGAGCAGCCACCACTCTGACGCGCGCCGTCGCCGGCACGACATCGATCAACTCCCTGGGCGTCCTGCAGCACTCCGCCACTCAGATCGACATTCTCGCCGCACGTCGAGCTGATGCAGTCGACCGCCTCGGGGAAGCCATCAACGCCTACCGCCAGGTAACGGCGGACAAGCCCACCGCCACCCCCCCACCCACATGCCACGCCCGTACCGTCCACAGCTGCTCGCCGCACTCGCCGGTGACCGGACGCCCACAGCCCGTCACTGCCGCATCAAGGGGCGCAATCTGCCCTTCACCACGACGGCAACAGCCAGCTGCACGAGGAAGCCGAGCACATGGGACACAACTGACGACGTGCCGCTGGCCAAGGAGCCGACCGAGCAGTAGAACCTGATGCCGACCGCACCGACCCCGGTCAGCTTGGCGCGACCACGGACGTGTCCCTGTGCCACGGCTTCGCGGGCCTGGCACCCATCACGCAACTCGCTGCCGCCGACGCCATCATCCCCGCACCCGCCCGAAGGACTTCCGCATCACCCCACGCGACCCAGACTTCGACCTCTACGACAACGTTGGCCGCGACGCCGACCAAATCCACGCCGCCCGTTACAACCTCACCACCCGCAGCGACCTAAAACGGTGGGCACGGCGCGACGCAGAGCCTTTCCGCAAGGCGCATCCGCTGCCCGACCAGCCCTGGCCCGCCCCGCGGCGCGAGAACCGCGATGCTGCCAAGGGTTCCCCCTCGAGCCTGCTGATGACAGCGGCTAGCTGTGCTGTTCGGGCAGGTTGGTGACGCGGCTGGCTGGTGGGTGGCCGCCGATGCCGGTGTGGGGTCGGTGGTAGTTGTACCAGTCCAGCCAGTCGGGAAA
>BNBH01000049.1 GCA_014655195.1 Streptomyces cellulosae
CCGAAACGACAGCAGCAGACTCACGGCCGGCACCCCGTCACCGCATCAGGAATGGTGCACTTTCATCCGTACGAGGTGGTGCACGTTCGCTTGTACGCCGACAGCTGCCTTCGAGGGTCTTGGCGTTGCCCTGAAGGCTGAAGCCGGCCTGCTTGAGCAGGCGGCCCACCGTTGGCGCGGAGACCGGATGGCCCTGCCGGCCCAGTTCCTCGGCCAGGTGCCGCAGCGACTTCGTCGTCCAGCGCAGCGGGGATTCCGGGTCGCCGCGTTCATCAGGCTCGACCAGGGCCATCAGCGCGTCCACCAGGCCCGGAGCGATCATTTCGGCTGGCCTGCGGCCTCCGCCCGCGGTGCGAGTCCGCCCGTCGGGCAGCGGCCCGGCTCCGGACTCCAGCTCCGCGACGCCTCGGCGCACGGTGGTCTCGCTCATCCCGGCCGCCCGGGCGGCGGCTCGCACTCCGCCGTGACCGAGCAGCCTCGCCTCGGCCGCCACCGCTAAGCGCCGTTGCCGCTCGTTCAGATGGGGCAGCAACACCGAGAAGCGGCAGTCGAGTTGGGACAGGATCGCTTCCGTGATCGCCATACCAGACCAACGAGCCGATGCCCCCGAAGCAACAGGTTGATTCCTTACGGCTTCAGTGGACCCGGCAGCGCTGCCAGGCGGCGCCGAGCATGACCTTGCGGATCGCTTTGACCCGGCCGCTGTGACTGTCGGAGATGACCAGGCGGACGCCACCCAGTCCGCGTTCTCGCAGGTGACGCAGGAACTGGGCCCAGAACACTTCGGTCTCGCTGTCGCCGACCATGACTCCGATGACCTCGCGGCCGCCGTCCTGGGTGACGTCGGTGGCGATGACGACGGCCTGGGAGACGATGCGGTGGTCGACGCGGGCCTTGACGTAGGTGGCGTCGAGGAACAGGTAGGGAAACCGGATGTGGTCCAGCGGGCGGGTGCGGAAGGCGTCGAGCTGTTCGTCCAGCTCCGCGCAGATCCGGGAAACCTCGCTCTTGGATATCCCGGTGTCCGAGCCCAGAGCCTTGACCAGGTCGTCGACCGAGCGGGTGGAGACGCCGTGGACGTATGCCTCCATGACGACCGCGTAGAGAGCCTGGTCGATGCGCCGCCGGCGCTCGAGAAGGCTCGGGAAGAAGCTTCCGGACCGCAGTTTCGGGATCGCGAGTTCCAGATCGCCGGCCTGCGTGGTCACCGTCTTCTCCCGGTGCCCGTTGCGCCAGGTGGTGCGGGTGTCGGTGTGCTCTCCCCACTCCGCGCCGATCTTCACACTCGCCTCAGCCTCGATCAGTTCCTGCAGCAGCCGCTCGGCCACCTCACGAACCAGTTCAAGACCATCCGCTGAACGTAGTGACTCAAGCAGACGAAGTAAGTCATGCTGGGACAAGGCCACCGTGCACCCCCTGGAGTCGAACTGCCCGTTCACTCCGGACAGTTGCACGGTGGCCTGCCAGTTGAGCAGGGAGCAGACACCGGCAGACGGTGCACCCCAGGGAGCAGAACCCGCGCACTCAACCGCGGAGATCCCCCACACCACCCAGCGGGACGCCATCTCGAACGGCGTGAAGCACGAGGCAGGGCAGGAGCGGGCAGCGCCCAGGACACGGCACGATTGCTCAGCACCGCGACGGACGGCATCAGTCAGCCAGAGTGAAACGCCAACTACGCCTGTTTCCTGCGCCTCGGTGGTCGGGGCCGAAGCGCGCGACTCATGCCAGGCCGCGGCTCGGCGTTATCAAGCGGTTGAAGTAGGACGGTCCGCTGCGACATGCCAGCGCCTGTTGTCGGGTTACAGGCCCAGAAGACTTACCAACCGAATTCCATCTGGACAGGAATACCGTCGGTGGTTTCAGTTTGGGCGGCAGGCGCGACCTCGACCGGCACGCCGAGCTGCGTAGCAATGGGCGTGTACAGGTCCGTGGTGACCTCTGGGGTGCGCAGAGAGATAAGAAGGGCGTAGCTGACAGGCAGGCCGATCCGATCGCTCCGCTTGTTTGCTTTCCACCAACCGCCGACGGGATAGACCGCGAGGGCGCCACAGTCGGCGAGTTCGGTGGCTGTTCCGCGCCAAATATCCGCGTGCAGGGAACCGAGGTTGCGGAACCGGGGGCCGACCAGCCATCGCGTGTCAGACTCGAATGCTTTCGGGTTGCCGAGTCCGTCGCTCTCGTGTTCGGCATGTTCGGCCAGCCTGCGCTGGAAGGCGTCACTGGACTCGGTGGGGCCCTTGATGGCGAAGCGCAGGCCGTGTGAGGCGTAGCTGTAGCGGCCGAGAATGCCGCGCCGGCCGGGGTTAGGTTCGATCATGTACGCGAGGGTCACGCGCAGGTCCACGGGAGTGTCGGCCAGCTCCCGCAACTGTTCGAGTGGCCACGGCAGCTCATGGAGCTTGAGTTCGGCCAGCCGGATCTGCCCGCCTTTGACTCGTTTGAGGGGCACCAGAGTGTCTTGGATGATCATCGTGACGGCGTTGGAGGCGCTGCTGCGGATGCGCTCGGTGGTGGGCACCCCCCAGCCGTAGCGGCGGATCACCTGCCGCATGACCTCGCCCTTGGCCAGTTTGGGGGTTCCGGTCCTCTTGAACAGACCCTGCTCGACCATGGCCGGAGTCCACTGGGCTTCGTGGACGAGGAGAGCACGGACCGTTTCCGGCCGCAGTCCGGGATAGGTACTCATGGCCGCTGCGGCCAGTGCGGCTGCCTGGGCGGTGGCGGCGCTCGTGGCGTTCGTCCAAGCCAACTGTCTCGCGGGATCATGGTGGGTGGTCGCCACGCTCACCAGTTCGTGCTCGTCCAGGTAGCCGTCGTCGGGGGCTACGAGCAAGTTGCCGCCCTCCAGGACGATGTCGGGTTTGGTGACGGCTGCGTTGGTCAGTGCCACCGAGGTACGGCTGAACGGTGAAAGGCTGCCCGGGGCGACCAACGGCCGGTATCCGCGAAACACGGGGATATCGGGGACAGTGTCCAGATGCGTGCAGGCGCCGACGGTGAGAACGTTGTGCGCCTGGGCGGGTTCCTCGATGCGTGACAGGTCCGAGAGCAGCAGGGGGTTGAGCGCGCCCTCCTCGGTGCGCATCTGGTGGGGCAAGACGCCGCGAATATTGCCAGCGCTGACGATGATCAGCCGTGATGCGTCCGGGTCAGGTGCTCCGATGAGGTCGATGCGGTCGTCCCGCACGTTGACGTCAGTGCCCGCCGCTAGAGCGTCCAAGGTGGCCGACCACAGGGTCGCCGTTCCGTCGACGCCGTTCTCGCCTTGGCCGGATTGCCGGGTGACAGCCATGGAGAAGACCCGGCCGGACGGTATTGGACCGCCGTTGCCGATCTCGGCGGTCGCTACCGCGTTTGCGGTGGTCTCGGCGCAGGTCCGCGGAGACGTGGCTGGTGTGTGGCCGTCGTCCAGAATCTTCACGGACTCCAGGCCGTGGCCGAGAACTACCGGGCCGTTTGACTCAAGGGTGGCGGCGAAGTCACCGAACAAGGCGAGTCCGGCCATTTGTGTACCGTGCCCGTTACGATCGGCCGGCGTACTGCCCGGCAGTACGGTGTAGGCGCGCTCGTGCAGCGCGGGCTTCAGCAGCGCGTGCTCCTGGGCTATGCCCGTGTCCAGGATGCACACCGCTGGGGCCTGCGGATCCGCTGGCTGTATGCGCTCGGCGAGTTCTTCGACGAGGTCCACGCGAAACGCGCGGTCGACGGCGTACAGGCCCTCGGCGAAGGTCGGCTTGCGGATCTCGGCAGGACAGGCGTTCGTAGCCAGCAGGACCGTCAGCTCTTCGCCGGTCGTCGCGACATGCGCGACGAGACGCTCGCCCACATGGATCGCCCGTTCGCTGATGCGCCACTGCCGCTCGTCGGCGACCGCGTGCAGGGCGATGACCGGATCCGTCGGCGAGATCCGCGGATCGAACCACAGCTCCCACCACCGCTCCTCGTCCAAAGGTGGCAGGCCCTGCCGCTCCTGCCAGAGGTGCTCCAGCAGCGCCCGGCGGATTTGTTCCATGTTGGCCACCAGGGGGGCCTGCTTGGGGTTGCCTGCATCGGTGTCTTCGGTGAAGGCGTTGATCCGCTGCGTGAAAGAGGCAACCTTGTCGAAGGGAATCCACACCAGAGCGTCCTGCGGACCGTCGTCTGTCTGCGGATGGCTGCTCATTAGGGTCAGGCCCGAGCCGTCCAAACGCTCCAGCGCTAGAGGGTGGTCACGCGCCGCCTCGATCCGAACCGCGAAACCGTCCGGCTGGAAGGCGTCGGGTATCTCTTGGGCGAGCTGTGCCGACTCCCGTTCGGCCGTCTCAAGGCCGTCCACCAGCGTCGCGGCATGCCCATGGCGGTCTTCACGCGGGACCAAGCTCGGCCCGCCCCCGCCAGCAGGCTCGGAGCGCGGTGTCAGCGTGGTGGCCCGCCAGGGCACCACCAGGTGCGGCGTCCCTCTCGCGGGAGGGGCGGGCTCAAGCATGGTGGGATGCGTGCCGCTCGGCCAGCGCTGCCAGCAGCAACTGTTCGTCCACCACTTCCCGGTCGGTCAGGATCGCCCTTTTGGCAGCGGCTTCTGCCGCTTTGACCAGCTCTGCATGGCTCAACCCGGATGCACTGTCTGTCACGGCGTCCCACCGTACTGTCCCTGTGTCCATTCCGGCTAGCCGTCGCTGTATCACCTGCACGGCCTCTTCAGCGGTAGGCGGACCGTAAGTGGCGATCATGTCGAAGCGGCGGAACAGCGCCCGGTCCAGGAGCTGGTGATGATTGGTACCCGCCACGACCAGGCTTTCCGAGGGAGCCTCGTCCAGGAACAGCAGGAACGAGTTCAGGATTCTCCGGGCTTCACCGACGTCGTTGCCCGCGGCCCGCTCCGCCCCCAGAGCGTCGAACTCATCGAAGAGGTACACCGCTCTCGTCTGGGCGACGGCGTCGAAGACCAGGCGGAGCTTGGCCGCAGTCTCGCCCATGAACCGGCTGATCAACCCGTCTAGACGGATGGTGAACAACGGCAGCTTCAGCTCACCGGCTAGGGCGGCGGCGGTCATGCTCTTGCCGGTTCCCGGGGGGCCGGACAGCAGGATCCGGTGCACGGGGGTGAAACCAAAGCGCTCCAGACGGGCGCGTTGCCGCTGTTCGTGCAGTACCCGGTCCAGCGATGCGCGTAGTTCCGAGTCAAGGGTCATGTCATCGAGCTGGGTGTCGGGATAGCCCGCGGTCAGCAGACTCGACAGCTCGCCCCGGGGCTGCACTACTGGAGTGGCAGCACGGCCACCAGCTCTGCTCTGCTTCGTTCGAGCGGCCTCGACCAGTTCCCTCAGCTCCACAGCGAACTTCCCCTGGCCCTGACGCGCCGACTTCGCCGCCACCTGCAAGGCGACGCTGTAGAAAAGATCGTCGTCCGCTGAGGCGTGCGCGCGCACCAGGGCCTTCAGGTGGTCGGCGTTCGCTGCCATACGCCTGTCACCCTTTCTTGCCCGCCGCTGTCAATGAGGTCCGCTGGATCTGTACCCAGGTGCCGGTGGAAGCACCAGCGTCTGCATCGTACGGCCCAGGCCGACCGGTTGCTGCCGGGATGGGGCCGGTTGTCCGAGAGCTCAGAATGACGCCGAGTCCAACAACCGGCCGTGGCCACCACCTGAAGATCACGACCGACGCGGACTGGCCCAACCGAGAACACGGCGGCGTCGGGCCGGCCCAGATGGTCCAGGTGGCTGGGTTCCGGGGGGCCTGCGCGGTCAGTGGGTCAAACCGAACGCCTGCCTGCCCGTCGGGGGACGTCCACCGGATCCCGTGCCCTGTCAGGGTGTGCTTCCACCCGGCCTCAGTGAGCGGCTGCGTGGCTGTGGTGACCGTCCTCTCGCCCACCGGGACGCCGATGACCGTGTCCCAGCCGTCGCCGTCGGCGAGGTGGTTCAGCAAATTCTGCAGCACGGGGGCGGGGGTGGCGCCGGTCGCGGTGAGGTGCCGCATGCGGTCGGAGACGGGTGTCTCGTAGGCGGCCACGGTCCAGGCGGTCTCGCGGGCCTGGGTTTCGTGGACGCGTTCAATGCGCAGGGTTTGCGATTCGTGGATGGCGTGGGTCGTTTCATCGGACCAGGTGCGCCACTTTTCGAACTCGCCGTGCGCGTCGAGGAAGCTGTCGAGGAGCGCGTCGTGGTCACCGGCATCGGCCAGGTAGACGGGGACGGCCTCCGGCTCCGGGCGGGACGGTTCGGACTTGGCTGTGGTGACGTCGAAGACGGAACGCGCTGCGATGGCGGCGCGTTCGGTGTCGGTCAGGGGCGCCGGGCCGGGGCACATCTCGGCCGCGTGGACCTTCTCGAAGGCCACCAGTGCCTCTGCGGGTGAGTCGAAGGTGTCGGCGACCTGACGCAGATGATCCTCGCCGTGCAGGTAGACGGACTTGCCGCCCCGGTGGAGGTATGTGCCGACCGCGACGGTGGTGTGGCCGTCGTGGGCGTGAATCAGGAGGTGGCCGTTGCGGATGTCGTCGTGGATCTTCTGCGCCTGGTCGGAGACCTCGCGGATTTCGCTGCGGGTGCACCAGGGCATCGGGTAGTTCGGCCAGGTCCATTCCTCGTCGATGGCCTCCTGGAGGCGCGGGGTGATCTCGACGGTAATGCCTTCGGCGGTCAGGTGCTGGGCGGCGTCGGCGGCCCAGTAGGGCTCCTCGTGATCGATGCGAGCCAGGACCAGGACGCCTGTGGCGGCGGCACTCCAGCCGGCAGCCTCCAGAGCCACGGAGGCGACGCGGGCCTGGGTGCCGGTCAGGACGGCCTGCACGGCGCTCGGGTGAGTGGGGTGGGTGTCGAGGCGGACATGGGCGTCGATGGAGGCAGTCACGTGAGGGTCTCATCCGTTCTGCCGGTGGCCGGACCCGCGGGCCCGGCCACCGGCGTACTCGGGAGTTATCGGGTTGCTCGTGTGGATCGGGCGGCGTGTGCGGCCGTGGTGGTCGGCGGGCCGGCGCGGATGGCAGGCGCCGGTCGCCGCTGCTGTGGCGGGGTGGTTCCGGTGGCGTTCTGCCAGCGGGTGCGGACGGCGGCGATGTCAGCGAGGGCCCGGCGGGCGCCGACGACGAGCTGGAAGGGGGTGTTCGCCGGGTCGCCGGCGTATGTCCCGATGCGCCGTCCGGTGTGTTCGGCCGTGGCCAGGAGGGAACGCTGCAGGGCGCGTTCGGCCCAGTGCCCGACGGATCCGGCCGGTTCGGCCAGCATGCGCAGGACCTCGCCTGGTTCACTGCCGCCGTCCAGCAGGCCGCGCTGCTGGGCTTCCCACAGGATGGTGACGGGGTCGACGGGCTCGCCTCGGCGGGCGAGGGTGGTCAGGCACTGCCACAGGCCGGCGTGCAGCGGCAGGGTGAGGTCGTCGGGGGCCAGCCACCGCACGGCGTCGATGTCGTCAGGGCTGGCGGTGGCGGTGGCGAGCAGCAGTTGCTCCTCCTCGACCGCCTCGGTGTGGTCAGGGGCGGCGGGGGGCGTTGCCGGGGTGCGGGGGAGGACGCCGGAGCGCGGGGGGAAGCGGTTCGCGATGTCGTCCACGACCGCGGCGAGTGCGTCGGCCTCGGCGAGCACCGTCTGGACGGGGAGCGGGAGGCTGGCGTCGAGGACGGTGTGGATGAGGCGTTCGGCGGCCGTCAGCAGGCGGCGGCGGGCGTGCTCGGCCTCGACCATCCGGGCGTAGGCGGGGGCGTGGCTGGGCCAGGGGCAGACCTGGACGAGGGCGTGCAGGTAGGTGGCGGTCAGACCGCGCGCCTGCTCCCGGCCCGCGGCGAGCACGCGGTCGAGCCACTTGGTGTTCTTCGCGTGCTCGGCGGGGTCGGGCTGCGGCAGGGTGCTGATCGCGGCGTACAGGGCGGCGTGCGCGGCGGTGGAGAAGGAGTCGGCGGTGATGCCGTTCACGTCGTCCAGGCGGTGCGGGTCGAGGAGTAGGGCGCCGAGGAGGGCCTGCTCGACGTGGAACACCGGCTGGGGCGGTGCGATGGCGTCGAGGTCGTCTTCATCGGGTTCGGGGGTGTGGGGCATCAGGCGGCGAGGGTGAAGTCGTCGGGGTTGAGGGGGAGGCCAAGGTGCGGGGCGAGGAGGTGGCCGGCGAGCAGCGGGGGCACGGCGTTGCCGATCTGGGAGAACTGCTGGCCCTTGTTCCCGGCCCAGGGGTAGTCGGCGGGGAAGGTCTGCAGAAGGCCCGCCTCACGGGCGGTGATCCGGATCGGCTCGGGAACGGCCGGCGCATCACCTTCTTCGGCTGGCGGTGTGGCGGGTTCGGCGACCCAGGTGCATTCGTTGGCGCGGTGCCCGAAGAACAGCGTGCCAGCCGGCTCCTGGATGGACCGGACGGTGGCGTTGGCCTGGTTGTTGCTGCGCAGGGACCAGGACCAGCGGTGGGCCTCGGCGGTGAACGTGGGCGCCGGAGCGTCGGCCGCACGGTTGTCTCGGGTGCCGTGCCGGGCCGCCCATCCGGCGCCTTCGCGGCGGGACTGCAGGACCACTCCGTCCGGCCGGGGCCTCCAGGTGCCGCGCTCCCGGGCGTCGGACAGCGTCTTGCGGGAGCCCGACGGGAACGGTTCGGGCCCGCCGCCGGGCCCACCTCCTGCGCAGACGGTGGGGACGGGCCGGTCGGTCGCGCCCCATCCCAGGGCTTCGGCCATGCTGACCCAGCGGGCACGGCCCGGACCGAACAGCGATTCCGGCTCGGCGAGCTGGGCATGGGTGGGCGTGGGCGGCTGCGCCGTACGGACGCGGGAGGCCAGCAGGATCGCTCGCTTCCTGGTCTGGGGGACGCCGAAGTCAGCGGCGTTGAGGATCCCGCACCAGACGGAAAACCCCCACCCTCGCAGGACGGCCGCGTACTGCTTCCACAACGGCAGCACGTCCGGTACTTCCTCCATGGCGACCCAGTCGGGCTCACCGACCGTGTTCAGCGGGTACAGGTAGCGCATCGGCTCGGCAGCGAGCAGGGAGCGCTCGTCACGGCACGCGGCGAGGAGGCGCTCGCGGGTGTCCCGGCCGGCGGCCAGATCCTCGACCGCCGCGTGCACCAGCGGCTGGTCGACCAGGCCAAGACGCTTGCCGGCCGTGCTCCACGCCTGACACGGCGGCGAGGCGATCACACCGCGGGTGCGGCCGACGAACGGCCAGGCCGGATACCTCGCCACGTCGCACCGGATGGTCAACTGCCCCGCCGCTGCGCGGGTCTTACATGCCCACTGGTCCCATTCCAGCCCGACGTCGCGCACGCCCAGGACGTGCAGCGCCCTGCTCCAGCCGCCCGGCCCCGCGAAGAGGTCGAGTATCACGTGGCCAGCCCGAAGTCGTCCCGTGTCAGCGCGTCGGCGTCGCCGCGGCACGCCCAGGGCGAGCAGCCGTCCTCGACCCCCTTCTCCAGGACGTCGGCCTCGTCCGCGCTGATCTGCAGGGCGGCCCGCTCGGCGGCGGTGACGTGGTCGATCGGCGCCTGGCTCAGTGGGACGCGGGAGCGGTGCAGGAAAGCCTCACCGAGCAGGCGGTTGCCCGAGGCGTTGGCACGGGCATTGCCCTGCCGGATGGCCGCGTCGAATTCGACGACGTCCGCCCACTCGGACGGAGAGGTGTCCCTGATATGCCGCCACTGCGCATTCCCGTGGAACGGGCACCCCAGGCAACTCGACTTCGGCGTATCTGCGAGACCAAGAGAGGTCAGGTAACGCACGCAGTCCGTCCTGCTCCAGGACATGTCCAGAAGAGGATGCCGGTTGCGCATGTACTTGACGTCCGCATCCTTCGCGCGGTGGAATTCATCCGTGGATATTCCTACCCACTGCTCGACGAAAACGCTCTTCGGGATGCGGGCCGGATAGGGGTAGCCGAGTAGTTCGCGAACCTTCTTCTTGATCGGCTTGACCTTATATTCCCCGGTGCACTGCCGGCGGGTCATCCCAGGACGCCCGTCCTGATTGAGGATGTGGAGCGGCATGGAGGCGAACCGGTGATCCGGGTTCAGAGCGTCGTCGCGGATATTTCCGGCCGACACGCGGAGTACGGGTATCCCGGCGGGCGCGGCTATCTCTTCTTCCAGGCGGTCAAGGTGCGCATAAACCGCTTCGGGCTCCCATCCGGTGTCGGCGAAAATCGCGTAGTCGACCCTGGGGAGAATACCCTCGGCTGACAGGGCGAGAAGCGTGCTGGACTGAACTCCCGCGCCGAGGGAGAGGGCGCGGAATCGGGGTTGATCTGAAATGGTCTGTCCTGGATGTAAGGGAAAAGGGAGGGCGCGCTCGCATCGCGGCTGTCGCGTCAGTGGCAGGGGGATTCCGGCCGGTCGCGGGATACGGCGTCGCAGAGGGCGAGGATGCGGTCGAGGAGGCCGACGGCCGACTCGATGAACTGCTGAGGTGCAGGCCCGATCAGGACGACCCAGCATGATGTGGCGTGGGTCTGGCGGCGTTGGTTCTCCACGGCGCGGGCCAGGGCAGCGGTCAGTTCGGCGCCGGCTCGTGCGATCTGGTCGGGCTGATGGCGCTCGGTGGGAGCCGGATGCAGTCCGGCGGGAACGAACACGCCGAGCGTGCATCGGGGTTGGGCGTGAGGGGTGGAGGGAGTCGGTGGTGGCCAGGAGGGGCCTTTCTCGGGGGGCGGGCTGTCGCGGCAGGTCAGCGGTGGCGGGTGGCCGGTGAAGGCGGGGAGGCAGCGTCGAACAGGAGGCCCTCGGGCGGTGTCGTCATACGCGGCGCCGGGCAGCGGGCGCGGGCGGCGCGGAGGGCGCTTTCTGCGGGCTGGGCCCTTGGGCCTCGGGGATGAGCTGGCGGTCCTCAGCGCGTGCCGAGAATGAGGCGAGGCGGCGGGAGAGCCCTCGCGCCACGGCGCGATAGGTGGTGGCCGCTCGCTGCATTTCCACACCGGCACGGCGGAGTTGATCACGGCTGGTCGCGGGGGTGGAGTCGGCGTCCTCGTACAGCAGGATTTTGGTGCGGTGATGGACGGCGAGGTTGCACAGTGTGGCGGCGAGTGAGATCTGGGAGCAGGCGCCGGCGAGGTGTGCCAGGTTGTCGGCCCCGTCTTTCATCGCGGGGTACTGGCTGACCGACAGGTCGTGAACCTGCCGAGTGCACTGCATCGCCAGCTCGTGCACCCGCAGGCTGAGGGGTGTGATCTCTCGGATGGGCTTGGCGATCTCGTCCTCCCGGATGCGTGCCGCCTCCGCGGACAGTTCCTCCAGGGCGGGGGCCACCTCGCCGAGAAGGCGAGTGTGTTCGGTCAAGTCGACGGTGTGCAGGACAACTCCGGGAGGATGCGGGCGGTACGGGGCAAGGTGAAGATGGTTGGTCCGTTGATGTGCAGGAACGGAGCCGGTCAGAGGGCTTCCCACAGCAGGCGGGTGACATGGTCGTTGCCGTGGCCGGCTCGTGGGCGAGACGGGGTGTGCCAGCCGGCGCGGGGCGGCCGGCTGGCGATGACGCGCCACCCGGCGCCGCGCAGTGATGCGCCGCTCTCGCCGTCCTGCGTGTAGGTGACCAGTCGCCGGTAGCCGAGGGCTTTCGCCGCCCGCCACGCGGCGCCGTAGAGCAGTGAGTTGGCGTTGCGGGCGCCGTCGGTGGCGGTCCGGGTGAATTCGAGGGTGGCGCCGTCGTCCAGGTGACGGGCCACCGGCCGGCCGACGATGGCCACGGCGCGCAGCGTGCCGGTCTCGTCGGCGGCGCCGACCGCGAAGATCTGTCCCGCGGACGGCGGGTGGTGGCGGTGCCAGGCCCGCACGAAGTCCTTCGCCTCACGGGAGCGGACCGGTACCAGGTGCAGCGGGGTGTCGCTCACACGGCTTTCCCGAAGTCGGACTGGGTCGGCGCGTGCTTCGCGACGGCGCGCGCGGTGATCGCCTTCGACGCGCGGGCGGACGCCGCGGACAACTCCTCCGCTCCCGGCTCCCGGTACCACGGCCGCAGGTCGAGCATCGCGGCGCGCATGCCGGTGGCGAAGCACAGCGCGGTGCCCTTGGGCAGGGCGCGGATCGCGTCGGCGGGCAGGATGCGCTCCTGGCGCATGCTGACCGAGGTCGACTTCCCGGACTCCGAGTGAGAGGTGGACGTGGTCTCCACGTCGTGGTCGCCGATCAAGCGGCTGAGCTTGTCCGCGAAGTCGGGGTCATCGATACCAGAGCCGATGACCTTGACGGTCGACGCGGACCACATGGCGTCCATGCCGGCGTCTCCCCAGACCTTCTGGCCCTGGCGGTAGGACTGGAGGATGGTGATCGGGATGATTCCGCGGCTGCCGAGGTGGGAGTACAGGTCCGGCAGGTCGCTGATCTTGCACACGTTGGCGGCCTCGTCGAGGATCGCCAGCATGGGCGGGTCCAGGCGTCCGCCGGCGCGTTCGGCCTGGGCGGTGGCCGCGCGCATGACGGAGTCCGCGCACGCGGCGATCAGTGCCGAGGCCCCGCCTCCGCCGTCCTTGCTCAGCAGGAACAGTGTGTCGGTGGAGGTGACGAACTCCGAGGGGCGGAACTCGGGAACGTCCTTCTGCGGGGTGACCCAGGCGGCGATCTCGTTGTTCAGGAGGGCGGCGGCGTACTGGCGGGCGGTCTCGTAGATGCCGTCGCGTGTCTCCGGGGGGCCCTCGACGGTGCCCTTGAGCTGTGCTGCGACGGCGGCGAAGTCGTGGTCGCGGAGGATGTCGAGCGGGGTGCGGTCGGCGGGGAAGGCGAGCCACTGCATGATGTCGGTGATGGGCCGCTCGTCGAGCGCTGCGGCCAGCAGCAGTTGGGACAGGATGTTGCTGCCGGCCTTGGACCAGAAGTCGCCCTGCTGGGAGGCGTCTACCGAGGCAGCGAGGAAGTGTCCGGCGAGCCGGTTCGCCCCGTCCAGGGTTTTTGCGCTGGCGAGGGGGTTCCACCACATCTCGCGTGCGGCGTGCGCGATCTGCTGCGGGTCCATCGACCACACCTGCCCGACGCGGGAGCGGGCCTCGTATGTGGCGGTGAATGCGTCGCCTGCGGCCTTGTTCGAGGTCAGGAGGACGGGGCCGGGCGCGGCCAGCATCGAGGGGATGGCGAGCGAGGTGGTCTTGCCCGAGCGGGGCGCCATGATGGCGACGGCCACATCTTCGTAGCCCATGCGCACCTCGTGGCGGGTGTTCTGCAGGTTGCCCAGGAGGATGCCGGTGTCGCGGGCTTCGATGTGCTTGGCGTCTTTCAGGCTCGGACGCAGCGAGCGGGCCTTGTCGGTGATCGCCTTGGCCATCAAGGGCTCGATGTCCCGGGCCTTGGCCATGCCGGTGATCTTCTTCCGGCCGCCGCCGCGGTTCTTGTGCCGGAGCCACAGGGCGACCACCGTCACCCCGAGAGCCAGGAGGAGCAGAACGGGAACGATGCGTGCCCCGATGAGCAGGGCGTTCTCCCCGGCCTCGGGCCAGACCTGCTCGGGGCGAAGCAAGGCGTTGGTCGGCTGGTAGGGGGCCCAGCTGCCTCCGGTGAGGGAGGCGGTGAGGTTGCCGCACAGCCAGGCCAGGTGGGACAGGGGGACGACGACGGCGAGCACGCCGAGCAGGAGGCGCAGGACGAGGTCGTATCCGTCGGTGTTGCTGCTGGAGGAGGAAGGGGGCAAGGGCTAGGTGCTTCCAGGCGGGGACGGAGGGATCAGCGCAGGCGGTGGCGCTCGGCCTGCGGCCGTTGCGGAGGATGCGTACTCGTCGCCGGCGGGCCGGATCGGCGTGCGGCGAGGGAGCGGATGCGTTCTTCCAGGGCGCCGGCGACCTGCGTGGCGGGTACCTCCCGGGGAAAGGGTGATGAGGTCCGGGTTGCGAGTCGGGAGGCTGGAGGGGCCTGCGGTGCGCGGCACCGGTCGGGGGTCGGTGAGCGCGGCGGTGAACGCGGTGATCAGGTGCGGTGGGGTGTGCTCGCTGAAGTGGGCTTGCCACAGGAGAGTCCGGAAGTCGCGGAGGGCGGTGTCGACCCACCAGGCCCCGGTTGTCTCGTCGGCCTCGACGCGGACGGTGCCGTCGGGTGAGGCGAGCCGGTGGTGGCTGTAGGCCGGAGACCAGCCCGCTGTCAGAAGCGGCTCCTGCGGATCCCAGTTGTCTGCCTGGCCGGCAGTGGGGTCGGTCAGCGCATCGGTGAACGCAGCGATCATTTCGACGGGGGTGCGGGCATCGAAGCAGGCGAACCAGGCGGGCCGGTCCGGCGCGGGGGCGTGCTGCAGAGTCCACCACCGTCCGTCGGGGTCGGGCTCCAGCCGCAGGAGGGCCTTCTGGTCGGGGCTGGAAAGCAGGACGCGGGGCATCAGGGGGTCGTGACCGTAGCTCCAGCCGCAGGCACGGTGGAGGGGGACGGTGATCCAGGCGGGATCACCGCCGCCGGCCAGGTGGCGTGGGGCGATGTAGTCGATGTCGACATTGGCGGGGCCGTCGGGCATGGTCACCGTCCCCTCGCGCCGTGTCCGCTGCGCCGGGACGTCAGGGCGGGGAGCTGCGGGTGCTTCGGCCGGGACGGTGCTCGGCGTGCGGCGGCCTGGATGTCGAGGATGACGCGGCCGTGGCAGGCCCAGTCGTCCAGATAGCTCCAGCACTCTGCGTGGTGCTCGTCCAGCGCGTCGACGTACGTTTCGCTGCCCGGTCCGGCGCCCTCGGGGAGCTGGGCCCGGGTCTGGCGCCATTGTGCGTCCAGGGTGTCGAGGTGGCTCAGTGCCTCCTCCAGGATGGTCAGTTGCCCGGGCCAGCTGTCCCGCGTGAGGTGTGCGGGCAGGTGCTGGAGCTGGAGCCGGGCGGTGGCCAGCAATTGGCGGGCGCCAGGGCGGATGCCGGCGAACGCTGCGGCGGTGTCTGCGTCACGGACGGCGGCCCGGCGGCCGTAGGCGTCCTCGTCGAAGGGCCAGCCGTCCAGGTCCGTGTTGAACGCGGTGAAGGCGTCCCAGGACGCCAGGATCCGTTCACTGTGGCGCAGGTAGCGGTTGAGGCGCCGCAGGGAGGCGCGGCGTCCGTGGGTCGTGGTGCGGGAGATGGAAGCATCCTTTGAGGTCAGCGGCGGGCGGCCGGCTGGACGGCGGTGGTGGGCGCCGGGGTTGTCGCGGGGGGCGGTCTGCTGACGGCGCACGGCGCGGGCCTGTGCTCGGATCGTCTTCACCCGGGCGGTGTGCGCGTCAACTACCTGCTGTGGGCGCAGCGGACTGGGCTCCTGGACGGCTCGGTGGTGAGCGGTGCGGTCGAACATGCCGCGCTGCAGGGGCCGGAGGTTGGCCAGGGCACCGAGGAAGGCGCCGACCAGGTGGTCGGGAACGTGCTCGTCGAGGTAGGCGTGCCAGATCCGCGGGCCCGGGAATGATTCGTCGCTGCTTGTCCTGACCTCGATGTGCCAGGACGGCCGTTCATGGAACTCACTCATGGGGCGGTGTTCGATGCGGCACAGCGAGTCCGGAGAGAGCGCTGTCCCGGCATCGTCGTGCTGCCAGCCTGCGCTGGTCACCGGCTGCCAGGGGTCCGACTGGGGTGAGGATGGTGCGATGAGGGCGTCGGTGAGGCCGGCGAGGACCTCGGCTGGCACGAGTTCACCGAACTCGGCGTACCAGCCATGGTCGTTGCCGCCGGGGGCGGCCCGCAGCCGCCACCAGGCGGAGGTGGCGGACTGCGGGTCGAACTGCAGGCGGTAGCGGTGATCGGGGCTGGCCATCACGATCTCGGCGCTCAGCGGGTCGGAGACCGTGGCCCATCCGGCCGCGGCCAGGCCGTGGGTGACATGGCGGGCGTCGCCCGGACCGGCGAGGTGACGAGGGCTGGTGTCGAAGGGGATCTGCCCGGCGTGCTTGTCGGCGAAGGCGTCGAGCTGGCGCTCGCTCAACGGCACCGGCTGCACCCCTGCTCGCTCTCGGCGTCGTCGTGCAGCGCGCGCAGCTCGTCCAGGACGTAGTGGAGGATGTGCTGGTCGGTCTGCTCCCAGGCGGCGGAGCGCAGCTCGGCGATCAGGAGGTCGACGTGCGCGGTGCGGGGGATGGCCTGGTGCTCCTGGATGGTGCGGGCGAGGGCACGCAGGGTGTCGGCGAGCTGGACGGGCAGGCCCGTGTACTCGTCGAGGAGCGGCTCGACGAGGGCGAGGGCTTCGGCGGGGTCGGGGCTCTCGCGCAGGTACTCGGTGACGTCCGACAGCGTTTCGGTCAGGGTGCGCAGGGATTCCGGGGTGGGGGCGGGCATCGGGCTCCTTGAGACGGGGACGGAGGTCAGCGGCGGGTCCGGGCGCCGCCGGCCGGGGTGTAGGGACGGGCGGTGGTGCGTGGCCGGGTGCTTCCGGCGGTGTTGCGAGCCCAGGTAGCGGCGCGGGCAGCGGTGATCCGGGCCTGTTGCCACGCGCTGAGCTGAGAGGGCTTGACGGAGACCGACCAGGTACGGATCTGGGCGCTGTGGGGGACGCGTCCGCGTGGGCGCATCACGGGGTCCGGGCCGGCGAGTTCGGCTGAGAAGGCTTGGACCAGGTGCATCGGTGTGTTCGGCGTGAAGTTGGCAGTCCAGCCGTTGCCCTGTTTGTCCTGCGCTCCGGTCCACCACATCGCCGAGTCGTTGACGCCCTGGTGGTACTGCATCCATGCGGTGCCGTCGGGGCTGGTCGCCGTATAGTCCTGGCCCTCGAAGCGCGTGTGCCAGTTCTGCTCCTGCAGAGGTGCCCAGGCGTTGGGGGCGTGTGCGGAGCGGGGACGAGTGAGGGCGTCGGTCAGACCGGCGACGATCTCCACCGGAGTCTGCCGGCCCAAGTGCGCAGACCACTCGGCGTTCGCCCCGTTTGCCCGGCCGTGAATGGTCCATCCACCGGGCAGGACGTAGGGGTCGTAGGCGACACGGACGGCGCGGTCCGGGCTCTCTATGAGCAGCGGGCCCCCCGTTTTGGACTTGTCTCGCCAGCCCGAGGCGCGCAAAAACTCCGAGACGTGCCGGACATCGCCCCCGCCGGCCAGGGCACGGGGCTGGACGAGGTAGTGCTGCTCGGCCTGCTCGCCCGGCCCCCAACCCTGCCACTGCTTCTTCTTCACCGGCGCCGCCGCACGACGAGCGGTGCGGGCGCCGGGGGCTTCGCCGCCGCAGTGGTGGCGGGCTGGGTGCCGACGCGTTGAAGGGTGCCTTGGTGTTCGTCCAGGTCGAGGGTGATGTCGTGTAGTTCGTTCGCGGCGCGGCCCAGAGCGAGCCACACCTCCGCAGGGAGAGTGCCTTGCTCGGCCTGGTCCTTGGCGAAGTGGCTGCCGGTGGCGACGAGGCGGGTGACGCCGCCGAGGACTCCGGCGTCCGGGTCGAGAATGCGGGCGATGACCTGCGCGGCCTGGGGCGGGGGAAGCTGAGAGAGGTGGTCGGCGAGCTGGCCGAGCTGGCGGGTGATCTCGTCGGCCAGCCTCACCAGGTAGGGGGCGGGGTGGGACATGCTCCTCCAGGGCGGTGGACGGTCAGTGGTGGTGGCGCTGCCCGACGCGCTGCGTCTCGGTGAGGACGGCCTCCGGGCGGGCGCCGGCCAGCGGGGCGGCGTGGTCGGGGCCGGTGGGAATGCAGGCGCGCAGATAGCGGCGGAACAGGGCGGTCGCGAGGCGCGGCTTGCGGCGGTGGCTGATCGGCGGGAGGGTGCGGGCTGCTACGGGTTTCTCCAGGAGTCGGGGCGGGGCGGTGGGCGGCCCCGACGTGGTGCCGGGGCCGCCCGGGTGTTTTACGGGGTGCGGCGGGCCGGTGCGGAGCGCGAGGGGGAACTGGCGGGCACCGGATGCTGCGGGGCGGAGCGGGCTGCGCGCGCCCAGAGGCGGTGCACAGCCTGCTGGTAGAGGGCCTCGTCGAAGACCTCGGGGTCGCAGTTGACCGTGTATCCGGCCAGCAGCAGGGCGGGGATGGCGCGATTCGCCAGGCGTTTCTGTTCCTCGGTGCCAAGGTGGTCGGGCACGGTGTGCCAGATGTAGAGCGGCTCGCCCGTGGGGTATGCGTGGCGTTCGAGGCCGAGCTGTTCCAGCAGGTCGTGGAGCCCAGCGGGGGCGTCGGCGGGAGTGTCGGCGTGAATGGTGGTCGTCAGGGCCTTGATGTAGATCTCGACGTCCGTGCCGTACTCGTCGGCCAGGTTGGCCATACGCTTCTTCTCCGGGGTCAGCGGCGGCGGGATACCGGGGACTGCGCGCGACCCGGTGCCGGTGCGGTGGCCGGTGGCTGCGTCAGGCGAGCGGCGTGGTTGCGGGCGTGCAGGATGACGCTGGCGGCTTCGCGCAGGGAATGGGCGGTGCTACCGAGCCGTGCGATGGGCTCGGGTTCCTCGCCGGGCGCGGCGCCGTGGAGATCACTGGAGGTGATCCAGGCGCGGACGATCACTTCTCTGGTCAGGGCGAGCAGGGAGTGTGAGGCGGTGGTCGCCTTCAGGCGCTGCTGCTCGATGGGCAGGCCGTGTGGAAGACTGTGGTAGTCCCCGCGGGGCCCGGGAGCGGTGAGGAAGCCGCCGGTCCGCTGGAGGATGTCCGCTGCCTGCTCGGTGCCCCCGATGGCCACGATCAGGCCGGTGCGGGAGTCCTTGGCGATGGTGACGTACTCCAGAACCCAGAAGTCGGGCTCCGTCTTGTTCATCGCGTCCTGGTGGCGGGTGTGCGGGCGCCGGTGGGGGCCGGCGGCATGGATGCCGGGGCTGCGGTGGGTGCCGTCCGGGATGCGGGGTGCTGGAGGGCGGTGCCGATACCGAGCGCGTCGAGCTGCGGGCCGATCTCGCGCAGCGCACGAGCCTGGGCCTGGGTGTCGTTGCCCTCCAGGCGGTAGATGCCGCTGTGCGGGTCCTGGACGAAGCCGTGGGCGGCGAGGATCGTGCGGGCCCGGTCGTCGGCGGGGGCGGTGGCGACGCTGCCGTCCGGCTGCCAGGTCAGGATGACCCGGTCCGGCTGGGAGGGCTGGATGCCGTCCAGGGCGTTGTGCCGGACCTGGGCGAGCGCACGGTCGTAGCGGACGAGCAGATCATTTGCGACCTGCTCGGCGCCGAGGAACGGGTCGTCGGTCAGGACGATGCCGTTGGGCTCGGGGACGGCATGGTACGCCTCATCGGGCAGGGCGTGCGGGGCGACGGCGGCGAGGAGGAAGCCGTCGCGTTCGTCGTGCCGGTCGATCAGGACGAGCTGGGCGCCGTCAGGGCGGCTGAGGACGGCTGCCTGCTGCAGGGGGTGTTCGGCCAGGGAGGCGGCGACCAGGTCCAGGTCCCAGATGCGGTCGGTGAGTTCGGCGAGGTCGTCCTTGTCGTCAGCTGTCAGGTGGGTGCTGGTCCAGGTGTCAGGGAGTTCGCTGGCGAGGACGTCGGCGTAGGAGGCGAGGCGCTCGGAGGCGCTGTGGTCGTGCATGGTGTCCTTGGGCGGTTGCAGGGGCTCAGCGGCGCAGGCGGGTGGCACCGACGGGTGGCGGTGCCGGGACCGGCAGTGCACGCGGCGAGGGCGGGCAGGCGCACACCGCGGAGCGTTCGGGCTCGTGGTCGGGGACGTGTTCGGCGCAGGCGCGGCGGCCGGGGTGAGGGGCGTGCCGGTCGGCCAGCCGTTCGCGGGTGTGCGCGAGGTCGGAGTGGATGACGCGGACGTATGCGTCGGCGAGGTAGCGCAGGCGCCGGGCGGTGTGCGGATCGCTCGCGTCGCCGAGGCCGTCGAAGAACTCCGCTAGAGCGCGAAGGGTTTCCTCGAACCCGGCGAGGATGCCGTCGTGGGGCGCGGTGAGTTCGGTGAGGATGTCGGCTGCCTCGGCGGTGTCGGTGGCCTCGCGGAGGCGTTCGGCGAGGTGGGAGACCGAGGCGCCGAGCGTGGGATAGCGCGCGGGGCGGGCTTCGGTGTCGAAGCGCTCATCGCAGTCGACGTGGTACCCGACGGCCCGCAGGCGCCCTACGGCCTCGGTGGCGAGACGGGACTCGTCCGCCTCGGTCAGGCCGGCGGGGGCGCGGTGGTAGGTCTCGTGGAGGCGGACGACAGCGACGAATCCGGCGCGTTGGAGAATGCTGTGTGCCTCAAGGTCTCCGCCGCGGGCGAGGAGTTCGCCGGAGTGCGGGCCACGGCGGATGTCCAGGAAGTGGTCGGTGGTTCGGGGCAAGGAGACGTTTCTCCTACGGAGATCTGTGGGCGGCGCGCTGGGTTGCGGCAGGTGCGGCGGCGGCCCGCGGCTGGACAAGGTGGGCCGCAGCGGCGTCCAGGTCCTGCTGAATCGCATGGAGGCGGCGGGCGATCAGCTCCAGACGGTGCGCCGTGTCCGTGCCGGCAGCTCCCGGCTGGCGGGCGATCCGGTAAGCGGTGTGCTCGACCAGTCCGCGGACCGTGGCCAGCGGGCCAGCCTGCTCGTCGGCGAGCTGCGTGAGGACGCCGGCGAGCTGCGACGATGCGGTCGGGACCGTACGGGCAACGGACCACTGCGTGGTGCCGGTGCGGACGGGGATCAGGTTCAGGTCCTGCTCGATGCGGCGCGCTTCACCGGCAAGGCGTTGCCGGATGTCGGCGGGCGGGGTGCGCCAGGTGCCGTCGAGGTGGATCAGGTTGGCGAGCAGATCAAGACGTCCGGGCTGGCCTTGGACAGCGATCCACCGCCAACCGTGCTCCGCGGCGCCGGGTACCTCGATACCAGCGGCCCGTGCGAACCGGTGGGCAGTTTCGGACCACTCGGGACCTGTCAGCTCCCGGTCGTCCGGGTGGAGCCGGACGTCGAGATGGAGGATCGCATGCCGGTCGTCGTCCGGGCTGGCAGCGAACGGATGCTCCAGGTAGGGATCTTCGAGGTGCTCGGCCCACTCAACGGACGTCCAGGTCTTCTGCTCGTCGTCCGGGGTGTAGTAGTCCAGGCCCGGTCAGTGGGTGACCACGGTGTACTCCGTCAGGCCCTCGTTCGGGGAAAGGGGCCGCCTGAGCGCCTCGGCCAGCGGTTCGCGCGGCGAGTGGGCCCTCGCGTGCAGGCGGGGGATCATGACGGCACCCCGCTCGACGTGCGGGTGGGTGACCGGTGCTGATGAAGGCCGCGGGCTGCACAGATCAGGGAGCGCTCGCGGACCAGGTCGGCGTGAACCGATGTGTCTCCCGGCGGAAGACAGTCGATCTCCCTGTCGATGGCGCCCAGCCCTTCGTCGTACCGGTCCATCCGGCGCAGCGCCCCCGCCACGCGGAAGAGGACGATCGGGCCGGTGCCGGTGCCGGTGCCGGTGCCGGTGCCGGTGCCGGTACCGGTGGCGAGGGCGAGCCGGGAGCTGAGGGCCAGGAGACGCTCCGCACCCTCGTCCAGGTCCTGGCCGAACCACAGCCCGTGCAGCAGGACGTGCAGCGTTTTAGGGTGCTCCTCCGCCTCGGTGAGGACCTCGTCCATGACCGTCAGGCCCTCGGGGCGGGACTGGCCAAGCAGCGCGAAGGCGTACAGAGCGCGGGTGTAGCAGTCCAGCGGCTGACGTGTGGTCTCCGCGAGGTGCTCGACGAGACGTTGGAGGGTGGGACAGCGGAAGTCGAACCGAAGGGCGCTCAGGTACAGATGCACCAAGGTGCGGGCGGTGATCGGATCACGGTCCGTTGCGAGGACATCCTCCGAGGACAGCAGCCCCAGGACGCTGCGGCCGGCTGACCGTGCCGCCCAGGCGGCATCCGCGCACACCTCGGCTGAAGTTTTCCAGTCGGCCCGGATGCCGCGGAGATCTTCGGCCAGGCGCAGCGGCCAGGAAGGATCGACCGGCGTTGCGGTGGCTCGGGCCCTGGCCTTGTGGAGCGAAGCGGCACGGTCGGGGCGGTTCATGGGGGGAGTCACTGGCCGCCCCTGGTGTCTGCGGTGTGCACGAGCTGGCCCAGGGCGGTGGTGGTGTACCAGCCGCAGTCGATCAGCTCGTCGTGGCCGGCGAACCGTGCGAGGAGGGTGTCTTCCATGGCCCGCAGGTAGATCAGGCAGTCCGGGCAGCGGCGCGAGAGGTGCACGAGGTAGCGGGGGTGAGCGGTGACGTAGGACTGGGCACCGCCGGTGGGATCACGCAGTCGCCATCCGTCCTCGTCGGTGGGGGTGTGCCAGGAGGGGGCGACGATGCGCATGGAGTCTCCCCACAGTTCCCCGCCGGCCACCCCCTTGAGGACGACGACGGTGTCCCCGGCCTGAAAGTGGGCGTGGGTGATGTCGCGGGCGGGCGTGAGCGGGTCGGGGGTGAGGGCGGTGACGGGGGTGGGTTGATGGTCCCAGGACGGAGGGAGCACGCGGTTCCTTCCACGCGATGGCTGGCGGGGTGGGAGCATCAATAGTCCGGAGGAACGCCGGTTTGGCTAACCGGCGTTTCCCGGCTATGTTGCCCCGCCGTCAGCGGAACGGGTTCTCCGTCCCGCGGTCCGCCTCGGTGGCTGCGTCGAGGAGTTCGACCAGGTCAGTGCCTTCGGAGTCACGCTGGTCGATCCACCACCCTGCACGGCTGATGGAGCGGGCCTTCTCCTCCAGCTCCGCCCAGTCCGCCTCGTCCCAACTGCCCTCGACGACCAGGGCGGTGTGCGCGGCCGTCATCAGCTGATGGCGGGAGCGCTCACCCCAGTCCAGGGCCTTCTCCGGGCCCTCCAGCTGCGGCATGTCGAACTGCTTGGCCCAGGTGGCGGCTGCCTCCTGCTCCTCGGCGCGCTTCGCCGCGAGCCACTCTTCCTTGGACTCGGAGTCGGCGTCGCGCGCCGCCTTCCAGCAGTCGGTGCAGTCCTTCGACGCGAGCCAACGGGCGAAGCCCGCCCGCTTGTCGGCGGGGCGGTTGGACAGGTCATGATCTACCCGGTGGGAGCAGGCGTGCTCCACGGTCCAGTGCGTACTCACCCCCGGGGAATTCCGTTTGATGGGCATTACGTTCGAGGTCGGGATGCTGGTCTGGGGCTTCAAATCGAGTGCCTTTCGTTGACGGTTGGGGCGGTGGCCTGCGCCGTTGCGGAGGGTCGTGCATCAGATGCACGATTCACGCGGCGGACGGAAGTGGTCTGGAGTGCTTGGCGGTGGTCTCGGGGACGATTCAGCCTTCTGCGTCGTCTCAGCGTGTCCTGCGGATGGCGTCTGTGGCCGCCTTGGCGATGGCGACGGGAGCGCTGGAGGGCCGGGACAGGTGCAGCAAGGTGGTTCCCGGCAAGTGACGGGACTCCGCGGTGAGGGTGAGCTGGAGTACGGCGCAGCCAGCGGTCGTGAGCTGCTTGACGCGGGTGACGGCTTGAGCGGTTTCGTCGCTGCCGTACCGGGCGTCGGTGACGATCACGAGGAGGCGGCCGGCGCCGGGGCGGCTGAGTTCGAGGCCGTGGTCGAGTGCGTCGATGGCGTCGCCGAGGTTGTGGTGGCCGCCGGTGGCATCGAACGTCGTCACGCGCTCTGGTGCTCGGTGGGTGGGCCGGGTCAGTGCGGTCAGGTGCCTGTCGTAGGCGATGGTGGCGGTCAGGGAGTCGGGGTCGGTCAGGGCTGCTGCGCGTGCCACGATCCAGGCAGCGGACGCCACGGGCGCGCAGGCGGCACGCATGGAGCCGGAGACGTCGACGGCGATCCCCACACGCAGCGGTGGGGTGGGGAAGTTCCGGCGGCGGGTGTGGGTGAACGGTTCTGCGGTGGGGACCGACCCGGCCGCGCGCTGAGCGTCGCGGGCGAGGGCCGCGCGCATGTTGAGGCGGCCGGGCGGGGTGGGGCTGGTGGTCCGCTCCTCGGTCCGCTCGCGGTAGGCGGCGGCACGCAGGGCGCGGCTCAGGCGCGCGGCGGCACTCTGCTCGGCGGCGGTGGGCCTGCGGGTGCCGGTGACCGGGTTGCCGGAGGGCGCCGGTGTGCCATCGGGGTTGACGGTGGTGCCACGGGCGTTGAACACCGACTTGGCGGTGGCGGCAGCTTTGCGTCGCCGGCCGGCCCGCTGGGCGCGGTCCTGAGCCTGCGCCTTGGACCGCGACGCCATGGCGTTGGCCGCTGCGGCCTGTGCCGCGAGATCGGCCGCGTCGGTGGCTGCCGTGCTCTCCATGACGACCCCCACGGCGCCGGACAGCAGATCGGAGAGGCCCTCCGGCACGGGCAGGACGGGGGCCGCGGCGTCCAGAGCGTCGCACCATTCTTGACCGCGCGCGAGCATGGTCGTGGCATCGTGGTCGGCGCACTGGTGAGCTGCGGTCCAGATGCGGGTGAGTGTAGCCAGCAGGTCTGCGCCCAGCACCTTTTCGCACAGATCGGCGACAGCCCGAGTCTCGCCGGCGTCCAGGATGCCGACGTCACGGCGACCGAGGATCAGGGCCGCCACGGCGGCGGCCTGCTCGATGCCCTGGAGGGTGGGGTGGGCGATATCGGGCATGACCAGGGTTCGGGCACTGGTGCGCAGGTACGTGCGGTCCGTGGACCGCGTGATCAGGTGTGCGCCTTCGACGCGGCTCTCCTCCAGTAGGAACGCGGCCTCGACGACACGGGGGCTCGCTCCGGCAGGCTGTGTCCAGACGGAGTGAGCCGCGTGCGCGGCCTCGTGGACGAACACTCCCCAGGCGGCGGGATACCGCTCCTCGTCGCCCACGATCCGCGGATGAATCTCGTGGGGCTGGAGGGGGGCGAACAGGCGGGCGTCGAACTCGACCTCGCCCAGGGTGGGGAAGAACGCGGCCGGTGCGCCGCTGCGCGTGCCGGGGCGGCAGGTGACGAGGAGGTCGTTACGGCCGGAGAGTTCGACCAGCCGGTCGCCGAGTTCGGCTCCCACACGCAGCCACGCGGCCGGGGAGGAACGGGGTTGCGCGGGCGGGGCGCCGTCATCGTCCCATCGTGCGAGGTCGGCGTCGTCGTCCAGCGTGGTGGCGGGGGACTGAACATGGTGGTGGGCGCTCATCGCGGGCGACCCCGGTGTGCGGAGCCGGTGCTGCCTGGGGGATGCCGGGCGGCCGAGGCGGGGAGCTGCTTGCCGAGGGTGAGAGGAGCGATATTTTTGACGCCGACAGCCTTCATGACGGCGTCGGCGACGGCATCGCGATCCTCCACAGGAGCGATGCCTACCAGGTTCGCGAGCGCGGCCTTGGTGCCAAGGACGGCCTCGGTCTTCTGGTAACTGAGCAGTTCCCGCAGTTGGGGGGCCCAGCCCAGCTCGCCGAGTTCGACCTGACGGGAGAGGTGTCGGGCGACCCGGACCACCCGGGCATCGATCCTCAAGGCCAGGGCGAGGTCATAGTCCGTGCCGATCTGGATCTGCACGCTGAACCGGCTCGCGAGCGCCTCCGTCAACACCGCGCCGTGGACGCCGGGATTGTGGCCCGCCACCACGTAGAAGCCCGGCTCGGCCTTGATGGTCTCGCCCTTGTGGGCCTTGACCTGGATCTGCCTGCGCCCGTCCATCGCGGGATACAGCGCCGCCAGGACCTTCGGTGAGATCAAGGTGGCATCGTCGATCAGCAGAGCGCGGCCCTCGGTCATCGCGGTGACCAGCGGACCGTACTGGAAGACATAGGCTCCCGCGTCGTCCTGTGTGTACTCGCCGATCAAGTCGCCGACCGTGGTGTCGCCGTCACCGGCGACGGTGAGCAGGTCCGGGAACGCCGCCTCGACCAGACTCGTCTTGCCGGTGCCCGGAGGGCCGTAGAGCAGCACCGGCACGTCGGCGTCGCGCAAGCGATTCAACGCCTCGACGTCGGGCAGATCGGCCAGCTCCCGGGGGTGGTAGAGCTGGCCCCCCGCGCGGCGGATCGGGCCAGTCTGCCTGGGCGTGGCTGCTGCGGTGTAGGTCGTACGGGCCGTGGCCGCCTGAGCGCGGGGAGAGTGGGTGCCCGGTGGGCTGATCACAGCCCTCTGCGCGGCGGCGGCGGTTTTCCCGTTCGCGCGGAACTCCGGTTGTCCGGTCCCGCTTTGGTCGGCCTCGCCGCGTCGCACCAGGGTAAGCGCGGCGTTGCGGACGGCGCCGTGGGAGTGGCCCAGCTGCCTGGCCATGTCCCCGATGGTGAGCTTGTCCGCCGGCCGGTCGGCCAGCAGCCGGGCCACCTTGGCCCGGAGCTCGCCGCCCTTGGTGCGCGCTGGTCTGGTAGGCGTTCCGGGTGTGGTCAAAACGAGGTCCCTTCAACAGGTATGAGCGAGCGCGGGGTTGACGATGAGCTGGAAGGGCTGGCCGCCCGCGGTGCTATCACGGGCTGTGCCGATATCGGCGACCAGGCCAACCGGGGCGTACCGTCGGCGCTCACCGGCCGGCCGAGGGCTCGGTCCAGGTGCACGGGATGGCCGACGACGAGCAGCTCGCTGGCTGCCGAGCAGGCCCGTGCGTCCGCTCCGTACCGGGTTCCGTCGCTCGGCAGGCGCAGCCTGGCGTCTCTTCGAAGCCGTCCTGGAGCAGGATCCGCCGGGCGGCGGCGTTGTAGCCGGTGGTGGTGATCTCGCCGGTGATGGTGTGCCGGATCGGCATGAACGGCTCTGCTGGTGATTCGGGCAAAGCGGATCTCCTATCGGTGGCGGGCGGTCATGCTGGCGCGGGGCGGCGCGGGCGGTGTGGTGTCCACGGCCGGGCGAGGGCGGGCGCGCAGCACGGGGGTGCGGTGCGGAGGCAGGACGGCGACGGTCGCACCGAGGTCCTCGGCTGCCTCTTCGACTTCGAGGGTGAGGAACTCGATCTGCCGGCCCAGCGCTGAGAGGCGGGCGGCGATCTGACGGCCCTGCACGGTCTCCAGGGCGCTGGCGAACTGGCCGCTCGTCTCCAGAAGTTCCTGCAGGCGGACCATCGGGCCGGCGGCGTAGCCGCGCTGGACAGCTCCCAGGAGAGCGTTCGATGCGTCACCGGCACTGTGGCCTTCGACGACGTCGCGGATGAGGTCCTGCAGGGACAGCTCCGGGGCCGGAGCCGGACGGTTGAACCGGGAGATGTCCGAGCGCAGCACGCCGGGCGGAACCGGAGCGGGCAGGGCCTTGCCCGCCTCGTACTCGTGGGCGAAGTGCCCGATCACCTGCCAGCCCGGCGCGCCCGGGTCGCCGCGCAGCGCGACCACGGTGGAGTCGTCGTCCTCGACCAGGTAAGCGAGGGTGATCGGCTGTCCGTCGGCGGCATACCACGACTCGGTCAGCTCCAGCGCACCACGTATCTGTGCGGCCCGGGCCCTGTCGGTCCACAACTGCTGTTCCTCGTCGGTCAGCGGAGCCTGGTGGTGCCGGCCGTCGCGCTGGTCGGCGAGGTTGCTGGCGATCGGGCTGTGGTCCGCCCAGGCAGTGAGGTGCGGCCACAGAGCCGCGTGCTGAGCACGTTCGGCTGGAGAGCCGGGCGCGGCCGGCCGGTCGAGGGCCCGGCGGATCTCGGCGGCGGACGATGCCAAGCCGTCCAGGACGGCCCGCCACCCGCTCAGGTGCCGGGCAGGCGGCAAATCGTCGAGCGCGAGTCGGGCGGCATCGAGGAGAGCCTCGGCGTGCGGGGCGAGGTGGGTGACGTACGCCTCCAGTGCCGCCTTGTCGCGGTGGGCTCGTGCGGCTGCGGCGGCGTCTGCGTGGACGGTGTGGCCGTGGCGGTCGCGTGTCATGTCGAGGGCGGCATCGGTCTCGCAGTCGATGACTGCCATTCGCAGCCGGAAGTCGCGTGCCTTGCTGGCCAGTGCGGACGCTGTCGGCAAAGGGCTGTCGGAGGCCGGGTTGTTCGCGGGTGTCATCGGGACCGCCCGCCGGCTGCGGCCGTCAGGTGGACGGTGGGAGCGTAGGTGGGCTTCGGCGGGATCGGCCGGGCCGACGGAGGGGAGGTGGTGGGAGGCGTGGAGCGCTGCGTCGTTCGGCCGGCGGCAGCCTGGGCGAGCCGGCTGCGGTGCTCCTGGAGTCCGTGGGGCCGGACGGGGCGCAGCGGGCCGGTGGAGAGGGCAGGGTTGAGGCGGATGTCGGCCTGCACGGTGTAGCCCCGGCGGCGCAGGTCGTGGACGGCCTGGCGGGTGCGTCGGACTCCGTCGCGCTCGGGCTCGCTGAGGCGGTACAGCCCGGGTGCACCGGGGACGGGCTCGAATTGCTCGCGTTCCAGGAACCAGTGGGCGAGGTGCTGGGGAATCGAGGAGGTGAAGGAGGCGACGAAGCCGTGTTCCTTGTGGTCTCCGAAGGAGAAGTGGGTGCCGGGTTGCAAGGGAGCGGAAGTCTCCAGTCGTTGTCGGGGTGGAGCGGTCAGTGGCTGCGGTACGCCGACCGGGCCGCGGCGAGGGGGCGGGCTGGGGCTGCGACGGGGAGGGCCGGGCGGCGGTGGGGTGCGCTCAGGCGGGCCTGGCGCAAGAACGCGTCGCCGTCGGTCAGCCAGGTCTCGATCGCCGGCCACGCGCGTGCTCGGCGCTCCTGCTCCGGTACGGCACCACCGTGGACGATCTCGTCGAGCAGGGATTCGGCATCGATCACGGCGTCGGCCAGACGGGAGAGGGCTGCGGCGTCGTCGGGCCACGGGCTGGTCGCGGGCCGGCACCGGTCGAGAAGCGTCGGGGCGTGGTCGACGACGGTCAGGAAACGGCGCCAGGCGTGGTCGAGGAACAGCTCCGTCGAGGCGCCGAGGGCAGCGGCGCTCAGCGGCTGTAGCGGCCGGAGGCGTTCATGGCCTGCCAGGTGTCGTGCTCGCAGCGGATGTCTCCGAGCACGGCGGCGATGGCCGCCGTCTGGCGGGCATGGACGGCCTGCTCGTAGGCGGGAACGTACCGGTCGGTGAGGGCCTGGGCAGCCCGCCCGGGAAACGGCGGCAGGACGATGCTGCGCGGAGCGTGGGGATCGCCGTAGCCCTCTTCGAGCCCTTCCGGCGAGAAGGCGCCTACCAGGTAGTCGAGTTGCCGGCCGGACCGCTCGATGAACAACAGCGTGGTGCCCTGCGCCGCGTCGGTGAGGACCGCGGCGCAGGGGATCCTTTCGCTCTGGACGGCGCGGCCGAGGTCGCCGCTGTCCCAGATCCAGGGGACCAGGTCTTCCTGCCAGGCCGGGTGCGCATAGATCTCGACCGAGGCGTGCCACTGGCCGGGCAGCAGGCGCGCGAGGTCACGGGCGGCGTCGCCGATGAACCGGCGGCTGCTCGTGTGCACGCTGGCGCGGTGCCACTTCGCGCACGTGACCAGATCGACCACGGTGGTCTGGGTGCCGCCCGTGGGCAGGTGCCAGACCCCGTCGTCGGCTCGCTGGAAGCCACTCTCCGCGAGGGCGGTGTGCGCCCACGGGTACTGCTCGCCCGAGGCGATGGCGACGATCCCGGACTCCCGGCTGTGCGACAGGACGATCTGCGCCTCAGCCACGGACCAGGTCCTCGCCACCCTGCAGGACGGCGCGCAGGCTGCGCCCGTACGCCCAGGCGTGCTCCCGGGCCGCCGCCTCCAGCTGGTCGTACCCGACCTGGGCCGTCATCTGTCCGGGGTGCTTGCGGTACCGGTACACAGGGGCCGGCAGCAGGATTCCGGGTGCGAGCGTGGTGACGCCGAGGGCCGCGCAGTAGTCCTCGCCCTGGACGAGGCCGCCCATCGGCGCGGCGCGCACGAGGTCGGTGCGGGCGAGGATCGTGGTCGGCCCGATGGGGATCGTGTCCGTCGGCGACTTCCAATACGTCCAAACGTCGCCGGCCTCGTGCCGGCCGGGCGGGGCGGGGCAGCGCCACAGGCGGGTCGAGCCGTCGGGGTACTGGTCCTCGCTCCACCCCGCGCACCAGCCGACTCCGGTGGACTCCAGGGTGTCCAGCCGTACGGACATGGCGTCATCGGTGAACTCATCGTCATCGTCGGCCCAGTTGACGTAAGGGGTGCGCACGTGGGTGAGGGCCAGGTTCCTGGCGCAGGCCGCGCCGACCGGCCGGGGCAGGCGCAGTGTACGGATGCGGGAGTCCTGCGCGAGCGGGGCCGGCAGGCGTTCGGGTGCGGTGCCGTCGAGCGCGATCACGGCCTCCCACGGCACGGACTGCCGGGTAAGACTGGCGTGCATGGCGGTCAGGTAGTCGAGGCGGTCGTCGCGCAGACGGGTGGCGATGACGACCGTAATCAGAGGAGCGGGCAGGGAAATCTCCGGCAATGAGAGGCGGTGAGGGTCAGCGGCGGGCAGCCGTGCGGGGCCCGGTCGGCGCTGCACCGGCAGCGGGCCGCGGCGGGCGCGTGGTGGGCGTCCGGCGTGTGGTGATGGCGGGCCAGTGCGCCGGGTGGTCGCTGAAGGGGGTACTGGGGTCGGTGTCCCAGGCGACGAGGGGGCCCGTGCCGGTGTGAGCCATGCTGATCACTTCGATGCCCTGCGGATGCAGGATGTAGCCCCACTGCATGCCCAGTTCGCCGGCGGTGGTGTCGGTGACCGTCATGCGCACCGGGGGCGAGCCGTCCGGAGTGATCAGGTGATCGAGGGTCCGGCTGGGCCAGTGTTCGCCGCCGGTCAGCGCGGCCACGAGCGTGGGCGGGGCGTCATCGAGGAGATCGGTGCCGAGTTCGTCCCAGCCGACGGTGATGTCGTCGATGAGGTGCTGGGCCATGGCCTCGACGTCACGTCCGAACTTGTACTGGTAGGCGGCCAGGAGGAGCGGGAGGTGGTGGCTGGGCACGCCGTCGAGCTGGACGTGGATGCCGCTGTACCCCGTACCGATGGTGGATCGGGCGATGAAGGAGTGTGTGGACAGGGAGTTCTCCGGAGCGAGCAGAGGGATGCCCGGCGGCCGTCGAAGTGGTGGCGCGGGTGTGGCTACGCGCGGTGCGACCAGGAGGCGACCGGGGGGCCGGAGGCGTCGGTGCGGGCGCAGGTGTAGCCGATCAGGCGGGAGGGTTCGGCCTTTGCGGGGACGGTGGCGGCGTCGTTGCACACGAACGTGTACCGGATGGAGGTGCGGGGCACGTCGTGGAGCCAGGCCCGGTCGCCCCTGCCGGGGTTGAGCTGCAGGCCGGAGTGCGCGACGGCGTCGGTCTGGGTGTGCGTGTGGGAGAAGAGGATCAGCGCGCCGCCGTCTGCCGTCTTGAGGGCGTAGGCGTCCGTGAAGCGGTTGTCGGTTCCGTCGAAGACGCTGGTTCCCTTGTCGCCGAAGCGTGTTGCGGCATCACTGTGGACCTTGACCTGCCGCTTGCTGGCCTTGGTCGACGCGAACACCTTGCTTCCGGTGTTCGTGCCTCCGGTGGTGAAGTTGTCCAGCACGGCAGTACGCAGCAGGTCGGCGTCGGCGGCCAGATGCTTGTTGTCGTTGGCGGCGACGGCCGTCGCGTATCCCTCGCGGTCCAGGGCGACGTCGGGCAGCTTCTGGCTGTCGAGGTCGACGACGGACACCATCTCCCAGCGTTTGTGCTGGGGCTGTTCGACGAACACGGCCAGTCGCGAGGGGGCCTTGTCTTTCTCGCTGGAGAGGGCGGCGGCGAACCAGCGTTCCTGCCCTGCGGCCAGACGGGGGATGTACAGCTTGGCGCTGGCGAGGTCGTAGGACCAGGGCTTGTACGGCTCGCGGTCCTTGGCGGGGAGTCCTTCGGTCTCGGTGTAGTCCGAGACAGACATCGCGTACAGCGGGCCGTCCTCGACGGTGTCGAGCAGGCGCCGGTTCCGGTCGGCGTTGGCCTCGTTGTTGATCTTTGAATAGCGGGTGATGACGTCGCGGGCCTGGGCGGCGCTGAGAGAGGGCACGGGCTTCGCGGCGGTGTCGGCGCTGGGCGTCTTGCGGGCCGGGGCGGGGGCGTCTTCGCCGGCGCAGCCGGTGAGGGTCATGGTGAGGCAGACGGCGCTGATGAGCAGCGGCAGGGAACGGCGGGCAGTGCGGATAGGGGGCTCCAAGGACCTGCTGGGCGAAAGGGGGATCAGCGCGTACGGCTGGCCGTGGACGTGGTCTTCGCTGATGCCGGCGGAAGGGCCGAGCTCGTGCTGGGCGCCGAGTGGCGGAGGTTGACGCCGATGCCCTTGGCCGTGAGCTGCTGGACCACGCCGTGGACGCGCAGTGCGCGACCGCTGTCCCCGTACGCGGTGGGAAGGAGAAACGCCGCTTGGTGCGGGTGGTACTGGAAACCGTGGGCGTACAGCGTCATGCGGGCATCCACCGGCACGCTCTCGTACGGTGCGCCGAGGGCTCCGTCGCTGTACAGGGCCAGGGTGAGGACCTGCTCGACCTGCGGCGGGCCGGGCCGGTACGGAGGTTCTGGCTGCTTGGCTGCGTTCGTGAGCACTTGCTGCAGGGCGCGCTCGTAGCGGGGCAGCACCCGCCGGGCGACTCGCGCCGCCGCACGAGCGGGATCTCGGGGAACGGCTATGCCGTTGGGTTCCTCGACTGTGCCGAAGTGGTAGGGCTTGATGTGCGTGCCGACGGGGACGAGCGGCGCGACGACGAACTGGTGCGGGTACCGGGGCCGGTCGGTCACATACAGCCGCTGGCAGGACGGCCCGTGGAGCACGGCGTCGTGGGTGAGGACGTACTGGCTGACGATGTACTCGACGTGACCGGCGTCCCAGAGCTGCTCGGTTAGGGGAAACTGGCCCGCATACTGCGCGTGGCGCTGATAGTCACTGGTCCAAAGGCCCGGCAGACGGTCGGCGAGACTGGCAGCGAGGGCGGATAGGTCGGTGTGGGGTGAGGACATGTGTTCCTGGAGGGCGGAAGGGCTACGCGTCAGCGTGTGTGCCGTGGTGGTGCCGGTGGGAGGGCTTGCGGCGGAAGGGACGGTGCACGGGCCGGGGCGGAGGACAGCCGCGGCGCGGGCGCGAGCGGGGTGAGGGCCCGCATCCGGTCCTCGGCCACGTGCAGAACCTCACCGAGGTTACGAATCTCCGCGGCGGCATCAGCGAGGTCGTAGGACAGGTCGAAGCCGTCATCCTCCTCAGCTTCCTTGGCCTTCTCCCCGGCTGCTTCGAAGAACTCGCCAAGCTGCGCCAGCAGGCCATTGATCGGATCCAGAATCTGGTGCAACAGGGCAGCGGCATCCGCGTGGGACTCGGCTCCGTTGAGGCGGTCGATCAGAGCGCGCAGCGCGTCGCCGTAGACGTAGACGGTGGCACGGTCAGGCGGGCCGGGGACATCCCGGGTGTGGGGCTGGGACGTCGTTCGAGCGGGGTGCACGTGAGAGCTTTCCTGGGGCAGGACGGGGTGTGGGAGCAGCCCGAGCTGGGCAAGGCGCTGGTCGATCGCCTCGATCAGGGGCGGCGCGCTGCCTCCATAGAGGGCTTCTGGACGCTGGCGCGTACCGGTGCTCTCAGAGGGGGCCGAGTCGTAAAGGACCTCGAACAGCGTCTGGTCGTCGGGGTGCTCACGGGTCACGATCCAGCCCTCGGCATCTCCGGGCGGGCGCTCGGAAGACGGTTCCTGCGGCGGACTGATGACCAGGTAGCTGTCGTCTGGGAGCGCAACGCGCACGACGTAGGCGCTGAGCCCGAACTCGATGTCGCACACCAGGCCGCGCGCTCGCAGCGGCGTCGTGATGTGCGCGTGACGACGCCACAGCTCCTGCCACCACGGCGTGTTCACGTTGCGGTGGTCGGGAAGCGGCGCGAGCGGAGCAGCGCACGCGTCCGCGGCGTGTGCCTTGTCAGCGTCCACGGCTTCTCCCGCGGGACGCCGGTCGGTGTGGCCGAGCTGGCTGGCAAGCGAGGTCGGCTTCCGGCTTCGAGTCCCGACTGCAGTCGAGTTCGTACTCGTCGCAGGCTGCGATCAGGTCGTCTTCCATCTGCACTTCACGGTCGGCGAGCTGCGCCATGAGGTCGTCGAGTTCGGCTCGGCGGTGCTGGTCTTCGGCCCATTCGGCGGCTTTCACATGAGGGGGGCGTTCCAAGAGGACTCCGTGTGTGGACGAGTAGGGGTGAACGATGAAAGCCGTCCGGAATCGGGTTCGCGTGCGGCGAGCGGTACGGGGCTGCCCGTTGAAGGGCTATCGACGGGGCGCATTGCCGGGGGCCGGAGGAGCGGGCGGCAGCCCCATGGCAGCCGCAGGCTCAGCACTTGCCGGCGCGGTGGGGGTGGGGGCCGGGTCGTAGGCAGCACGCAGCCTGATCAGGCCGGCTTCGTCGACGATCGCCAGGACCGACAGCGCCCGGCTAGCTGTGTTGTCCCGGGACGTTGGTGACACGCGTGCTGGGTGCTTGAACGGGTGAGGGCCTTCTGGGTTCGGTGTGGATTGCGACATTCACGCCCGACCGCAG
>BNBH01000050.1 GCA_014655195.1 Streptomyces cellulosae
GTCGGGCGTGAATGTCGCAATCCACACCGAACCCAGAAGGCCCTCACCCGTTCAAGCACCCAGCACGCGTGTCACCAACGTCCCGGGACAACACACCTAGGGCCGCCCACTGACATGGAGCGGGGCAGCCGCCGGAGGGTGCTCCGGTCGTCCGGCGCGTGAGCGATGAATCCGGGCGGCGGATGGAGTCTGCTCTGTCATGACTGGTCACACCACCACCGTCAAAGCCAACGGGGTCACCTTGGGCGTCGAGTCGTTCGGTGACGACGACGCGCCGCTCGTCCTGCTCGTGGGAGGGACGACGATGCTCTCCTGGCCCGACGCGCTGTGCGAGCGCCTCGCCGCCGGCGGGCGCCGCGTCGTGCGCTACGACCTGCGGGACAGCGGCGCGTCGACGACGCGCGACCCGGAGGCTCCCGCCTACACCCTGCGCGACCTCGCCGCCGACGCGGTGGCCCTCGCCGACGCGCTCGGCGGCCGGCCCGCGCACCTCGCCGGGATCGGCGTCGGCGGGATGGTCGCCCAGGTCGCCGCGCTCGACCACCCGGACGCCTTCTCGGCGCTCACGCTGGCCGGCACCCGCGCGGTCGCGCCCGGCCCGCCCGACGACGACCTCCCCGACCACGACCAGGCGACGATGAGCCGGCTGTTCGGGCACCCGATGCCCGACTGGAGCGACCGCGAGGCGGTCGCGGACTTCGCCGCCGCCGGGGCGGAGATCCTCGGCGACGACCCCGTCGCCGCACGCGCGGTCGCCGCGCGCATCTGGGACCGCACGCCCGGCACCGCACCGGCGGTCCACATGGCCAACCAACTGGGCATGGTGTTCTCCAGGCTTGACTGTTCACCCCGCTGGCGCGAGCGCCTGCCCGAGATCAAGCTCCCCACGCTCGTCGTCCACGGCCGCCGCGACCGGTTCTTCCCCGTCGGCAACGCCGAGGCGATCGCGCGCGAGATCCCCGGGGCACGGCTGCTCGTCCTCGAGGAGGCCGCCACGGCGATCCCCGATACGGCGATCGACGAGATCACCGAGGCCATGCTCACGCTCGAATGAAGGACGCCACTCACACCTTCTTCCGGGGATTCGTCGCATCGAACACGAGAGTGTTCTTCTGGAAGTCGATGTGGAAGGTCCCGGCGTAACGACCTTCGGTGACGGTCGCGGTGAACTCATCACTGGCCTTCCAATCCGCCTGGGCGGGAACGTACGGTCGAATGCCGGCCAGCACGGCTGGACCTTCAGAAGCGCCCTGCCAGGTGTACTCGCTCCGCAGCCGCCGGGTGTCGGACGCGGTCAGCCGGACCATCCCGGAGAACCGGAAGTCCGTGGGCCCCGGCAACGCGGCCCTGGCGTCACCCAACAGCTCACCCGTCCACACGACCTCTTCGACGGTGCCCAGTTCGGGAAAGTACTGCCGGATGACCTTCGCGTCCCGCCGGACGTCCTGCTCCGGCGTCGAACCGGCATGCGTGCCACACCCCGCGACCAGCGCACCGGTGAGTACAAGGCACAGCGAGGCTGCGACGCGGAGAAGCGCCGGCCCCCATGGGGCCGGCCTCACAGCGGAAGCCATGTGGGCCACCAGGGCGGAACATTGTCCGGTGGACAGGTAGAGACGGGGTAGCCGTCGGGCGCGCGCCAGAACGCCATGAAGGGCCAGAGAAGCAGGATGCCCGTCGCGGTGGTCAGGAGGAACGGAGTCAGCAGCCGACGCCGGCCGGTGGCCCAGCGCATCAGAGCCCACACGGACGTCGACACGGTGGCCATGACCATCGATGCGACTACGAGACTTCCGAGGTTGGCCGACGCGTTGACCCCGATGTCGCAGTCGACCCACGCGCTGTTGAGGAGGACGGACGCCACGAAGCCGGACGAAAGGAACACCGCCCAACCGACCAGCCAACTGGCCGCGCTGTACGGCTGTTCGCCTCTGAGCGGTTGCGGGGACGACCGCATTGTGTGGAGACCCTTCGACGCAGGGAAGGTGTAACACTCACGCGTTTCCTACCACATGGTGTGATCCGCGACAGGGCCCGGACTAGGAAATCGGCGCGAAGAAGGGATTTTGAGGGGCGTAGTTACGGGACCACACCGATGGCAGAGAGACCGGGAGCAGTTGTTCACCAGGAGGCAGACACCTGCCGTTTCACGTGCGTGGTGAGCACGCGTCATTCATGGGTCAGGGTCCGAACATTCCGGCGTACGGATCCGGCTCGCCCGTCCAGGGGTCCAGTCCGGCTTCCCACATGCGTTCTTCCTCGTGCCGGTTCAGGAAAGCCGCTGACTCCCGTCCCCAGAGTGAGAGATCACCGAGAGGGCACTCGTCGAAGCCACCCCGCAGGACGCGCACGAGGAACTGCACCATCCCGCAGTCGTAACGACGCCACAGACCGTCGCCCCGGTTGTACACCAGGACGGGCCACCTGCCCGGGTCCTCGTCCGAGGCATCCCAGCAGAGAAGGTCGGCGCTCGCGTCTCCACCCCAGGCGATCAGCTCAGGGCGGGCCTCCGCGAGCTCGGGGGCCTTCCGTACCCATGACCAAGCCTCCCGGGCCATCTCGGTCTCGTTGGCCATGTCGGAGTTCTCCGTCACCGTGCCTTCGGGCTCCGGTTTCAGGACCGCCAGGTACCTCTCGATCGAGCCGTACCCGTAGACGTCGATGAACCGACAGTAGTCGGAGGGGAACTGCTTGCCCCAGGACCGGCCGAACTGATCCCAGTCGACCGACGCGTTGCTCGGTGCCGTGGGCGGCATCGCCTGTCGCAGCGCCTCCAGCTCGTCTTCCCCGGTCATGTCTGCCTCCTCAGGGTGAGCATCATGGCATCCCTCCCGACAGGCACTTGACGACCTGCGTTGTGGTCCCGACCACGGTCCGCAGAGCCCTGGTTTCGTGCGCTTACCTCGGGGCGCCGCATGCGTTCCGCCGCTCCGACAGGCAGGGGGCCTACTGTAGGAAGTCCCGGCCCGGATGGGGCGCCGACACCGGCTCGGCGACATGGGCCGCGCCTCCGCCCCCAAGCGCCGCGAACTGCGCAGGCGCCGGATCCTCCCCGTGACCTCCCGCAGAGGCGCCCCGAATCATGACGGTTCAAAAGGCAGCGGTCCGGCATCCAGTGACTCGGTGTATCCCAGGGACCACCGTCCGGGGACGGTCTCGCAGATCGCCTCCAGATCCGCCCGGGTCCGGCCCCGGACGTGCAACCAGCTGTGGGCGTCCAAGCCGTCCAGGCGTAGCAACTGCCCCGGGGCGGAGAACCAACGCACTGGAAAGTCCTCCGGCCCCGTCCACATCGGGTAGTCGGGCAGGGCGACGCGCTGGAAGCGTTCGGGAACTGCCTCAAGCAGGTCCGCCGGCAGCTCACACGCGTTGTACAGCCGACCTCCACCGCCGAACAGCGCCTCGCTCAGTACGAGCTCGGCGCAGGCAAGGGATACCCGGTCCAAGAACGGCACCCAGCCGTGCCGCGCCTGGACGAACACCGGCGGATCGTCCTGATCAAGGTCGCCCAGACGCACACCCCAGAAGGCACAGCCCTGATTCTCGCTACGGAACACAAGGACACCGCCGCACTGGTCATGCACGAAGATCTCTGCGGGGGGCAGCAGTGGATCCTGGTTGGCGACCAGACTGGACCGCAAGCCCAGAAGCATGTAAACCTCGCGCAGCGCGGCCGGCAGGGAGCAGCCGAATGTCGCCTCGGCCCGCGCCAGTTCCGCTGCTGGCGTGCCGTCGTCCTCGGTCAGCGGCTCGTCCCAGGCAGCGGCGAAACCGCGGATGAATGCCCACGCCCGCCCCCGGTCCGGGACTCCGTCGTCAAAAGCCTGGGCCACGTCGGACACGTCAGTCATGCCGCGAACCGTACCGGAAGCACACCTTGCATCACCCAGAAACGATCAGGCAGTGAAAGCAGCGGTCCTTGGGCCAGTCACGCCCTGGTGGCTCCCCCCGGGGGGCAAGAACGAATCCAACGAGCGTCGCCGACCGCCGGAAGGGCGCCGGGGCACCACCCGCTTCCGCAGACCCCCACGGGTTGCCCCGAAGGCCAGGCGCGGCCGCGCACATCGGAGGCCGCGATGCTTGACACGAAGGTGGGGGCGAGCAGGCGCTGCACCGCGTTCGTGCAGGACGGCGGCGTGATTGTGCTGGGTGTGCAGGGCTGTCGGCGGTGATCACGGCTCCGTCCAGGCCGATGCCGGCGTTGCCTCGAACGTCGCGGAGCCCTCACCGACCTGGCTGTCGGTGGGGTTCCGTCGCGCCCTTACTGGATTTCGTTCCAGCGGTGTGGACGTCAGCTCCGTGTCTACTCCTCGTCGTCGCTACCCGAACTCACCCCCATACGTGCCATGACAAGGACTGGCAAGTCGATGTCTGCTGCGGAAACGCCCATGACTCGCCCGCTACCTGCTCACCCGCCCCGACCGCCTAAAGGACCACCAGCGGGAACGTGTCGAGGCCGCCCGCACCGCCTGCCATGAGATGACCGCTCTGGCCGACCTCATCCACCACTTCGTCGTGCTGCTGGATCCCGCCGACGGCAATGCCACTCTCCTGAGCACCTGGATCACCTCGGCCCAGGCCGAGGACCTGCCCCACCTGCATGCCTTCACTCGGGGCCTCGAGAAGGACCGCGCCGCAGTCGACGCCGCCCCCACCCTGCCGCACCACAACGGCGGTACCGAAGGCGTCAACAACAAAACCAAGCTGATCAAGCGCCAGATGTACGGCCGCGCGAGCTTCCCTCCCCTCCGCCACCGGATCCTCCTGGGCTGACGACACCCTCCGTCACCACCGACTACGGAACAGACCCAATCGTTCGGTGCAACTCCCGATCATGAGATTGCATTGATGACCAATGAAACGTAACTGAGCAGGACGCTGCCGAGTCGGCAGCGGCTGTGTCGGCGAAGGCCGTGGACGACCAGTCGATCGACGAGCTGGTGAGCCGCGCCCAGGCCGAGGGCCTGCAGTTGACCGGCGAGGGCGGGCTGTTGCAGCAGCTGGCCAAGCGGCTGCTGGAGTCCGCGCTGGAGGGCGAGATCACCGACCACCTCGGATATGCCCAACGCGATCCGACGGGCAAGAACGGCGGCAACTCGCGATGGTCAGGCCCTTCGCGGCCAGCGACATCACCATCTCCTTCTTGAACTTGCGGTGTGGTGGTGTGATCACCCGTCCGCCGGTCTGGGCGCCCAGGCCCTGGTAGCCGGCGTCGGCGAGGATCTCCACCGCGGGTCCGTCGGCCAGGATCGCGACCAGCCCTAACTGGCGGGCGTGGGTGGTGTCCGCGCAGCTGCCGGGTTTGGTGGGGCTGCAGAAGAGCAGGCGTCCGTCGTCGTCTGTGACGACCATGGTCTTGACCGCGTTCTGCTTGTTCTTGCCGGGGATGAATTGTCCCGGTCATTGTGCCCGGCTGCTGGCCGGCGGACCCGGATCTCGGTGCCGTCGATGATGCCGGTCTTCCCGTCGGTACCGAGGTGGTCGATGACCTTGGCCAGGGTCCGCAGCCGCACACCCTGGCTGATGGTGCACCCTCGCTCGGCGAGCAAGGGCCGCACCTCTGCGATGGCCCGAGTGATGGTGGAGCGGTCCACACCGAACCAGCAGGCGAGCACATGGTGCGTGGTGGCATGCCGGAGGTGCTCGAGCGTGGCCAGGAACCGGTCGACAAACACCAACCGGTGCTTCGCACCCGCGCCCACAGCCCGCTTCCGCGGCCGGGACGCAAGCCTGGCCTGGTGCCGGTCGTGCCACAACGGGCCAAGCTCAGCCACAAGTTCAGCGATCACGTCGGCCGACAGGCCCGTGATCCTCCGGTCGCTGGTGATCGCTGCGCGAGACGCGTTCCCCACCACACAACCATGATCAACGGTCAGAAGCTCGACGCCTCACCGCCTACCGTGCACGAGCTCGTTAGACGATGCTCATGCTCGGACAGACGGCGTAACGACCCTCGGCGATCTTCCACCCGCCGACCGACGACTGGAGTCAGCGGTAGTACTTACGTCGTAGATCTGCCTCGAACTGCATGTGAGGGCCCGCGTAGCTCGCGAATCGCTCCCAGAGTTCAGGGAACCCCAGCAGAAGATCCGTAATGCGAATGCTGACGAGTTCGATCACCTGAGGGCGTCCCGATCCCAGGAGTGTCTCTATCAAACGGGCCGAGCGAACGATGGTCTCCTCCGCCCATTTTTCCAGGGCGGGACGGAACACGGGGTGGATAAATCCGTAACTCAGCATGGAATACATGCCGGGATCGGAGCACTCGCCGTTCGTGAGCTCCAATTCCTCCTGTTCAAGCTCAGTGATGAAGGGGCGGGCCTCCGGGACATGTTCCCAGATGCTCTGTCGCACGAACTCGCTGTCCGTATTATTCATTTCCTGTATCCGTGATGGGTTGATGGGACGAACGGGTGAGCCCAGGGGGATGCGAACGCATCGCAACCCCCTGGACTCCGGACGTCACACAGGTGCGGGTTCCTGCTGTGATGTCAGGCGATGCTCGGCTGGTACTGGGGATCAGCGACCCCGAAGGGGTCCACTATGTCCTTGAACATCTCCCAGGCGCCTTGTCCCCACCCATACGTTCTGACGTATGACGGAGCCTGACCGATAGTGAGAACCCCGCCTGCCACGCCCAGGATACGCGGCATCTTCGGTTTGTTCGTCAGTCGGGGGGCCTTGAACCCGCGTGGATCCTCATAAAATTGTCCACCTGTCACCGATGCCATGGAAGCGGACTCGGCGGTGCGCTTGAGTGCTGACTGCACTGCCTTGCCGATTTCCGGGTTGTCGTTGATCAACTGCGCGATCTTGCCTGTCGAGTCAGGCGTGTCGAACGCATCCCAGATCGCCTTGGCCTCGGCCAAGGCGATCTTCCGGTCGGCGGCGCTCAGCAGCGTGTTCTTGCTCTTACGGTCTTCTTCGCGCAGCTTCTGCAGCTGCCGGAGCGAACCGGCAGCATCGGCCAGATGCCAGAGCTCCTTGGTCGGCTGACCGGTCCTGAGCTCGTTGACAACGGCCTCGCTCACCTTTCCGGTTCCGACGGCGGGGACGCTGCCGGCCTTTATGTAGAGCTCCGTGGTGAGCACTTTTTGCAAATCGGGGTTCTGCACCGTGGGGGCGACCGCCGCTATCGGGCACGGCCCGATGAAGCCCGGCGTCCCGCAGCCACCGGTGGGGGTCGTGTTGCTACCGCCATCAATCGGCGCGGGCATGTGGCCGTCGAGCTCCACGTTGCTGACGGGGTTGCCTCCGGTGAACGCGTACCGATTGCCGGTGTACGGGTCCGTCCCGAGGCCCATGTCGGCGAGGGCGCCGTTGTACATGTCTCGGGTGGTGAAGCGGTTCAGGCCCGGGTCGTAGTCGCGGAAGCCCATGTCGTAGGTGCCGGACTGAGCGTCCCAGCGCTTGGAGTTGTAGCGGTAGGGGTTGTAGTTCTCCTTGGTGGGGTCGGTGGCATCGGGCTTGTCGATGCCGGTGAACTCGGACTCGTCGTTGGATCCGTAGGCGGTATAGCCGTAGGTGGTCTTAGACCGTGTCCTACGTGGTGAGGCGTCGTTGTTTCGTTCATGGGGCGGGGTACGTGGAGTTGGATTGTTCCGGACGGGTTGTGGGAGATCGCGAAGCCGCTGATCCCGCCGTCGAAGGTGCGGCCGCAGGGCGGCGGAACACAGGACACGCCTGATGAGACGCTGTTCGCCGCGATCATCTACGTCCTGGTGTCCGGCTGCGCCTGGCGGGCGTTGCCGCCCTGCTTCGGCGTCTCGAAGTCGACCGCCCATCGGCGGTTCCTCATCTGGTCGAGAGCCGGTGTCTGGGGCCGGCTGCACGAAGCCGTGCTGCACCGGCTCGACGACGCCGGCCTCATCGACGTCACCCGCGTCGTCCTCGACACCGCCCACGTGAGGGCGAAAAGGGGGGCGAACACACAGGTCCGAGCCCCGTGGACCGGGGCAAGCCGGGTTCCAAGATGCACATCCTGTCGGACACGAACGGCCTGCCCCTCCTCGTCGGAGTCTCCGCCGGCAACACCCACGACAGCGAAGGACTGAAGCCGATGGTGGAGGGTCACCAAACGAGACACGACCCCCACAACGGCCGGTACTTCAAGCCGCAACGCCTGCACGCCGACAAAGCCTACGACCGGGCCGACCTGCGCAGATGGCTCCGCGGCAAGCGGATCGGCGTGCGCATCGCCCGCAAGGGCATCGAGTCCAGCGAACGATTAGGGCGCCGCCGCTGGGTCATCGAACGGACGATGTCCTGGCTGTCCGGCTACCGCCGCCTGAGTCCTCGCTACGAACGCGATCCCCGCAACTACCTGGCCTTTCTCGGACTCGCCGCCACCCTGTGCTGCTACAAGCGGCTCGTCCGCCTCACCACGTAGGACACGGTCTTATGAGGTGCCCTGCTGGTTGGGCCGGACGGAAGCGTGAGAACTCCCATCTTCCCAGCTCAGCAAGCACCTCTCTGCGTCAGCCCCTCCACGTCCCGATCACGATCGGTGGATCCAGGCTGAAAAAAGGCGGCGGCCCGCCGTCCCGACTGAATCGGGACGGCGGGCCGGGTGGGGGACATGATCGCTCCCCCACCCTTCCAGCTATTCTTCCAACGGCTCGAACGAGGCTTCAGGCACCTGCCGGGCAATACCGAACGGAGCGAATTCCTCGTCCTTCAGGACTCGGTACAGGAACTCCGATGTCGACATCTCCAGTTCGTGCCAAGGCTCGTCGGTAGCCCGACGTGCCACGACCTTCCACGATTCCGGCCTGTCCGACTGTACGAGCCAGTGGAACTCTGTCTCATCAGCCGTGTCCGCCCACTGAATCAGCCTGCCTTCAGGATGGACTCCGTAGGGCTCGTAGAGCCGGCGGGCGGTCGGCCTTCGATCGAAGATGCTGTGCAGCCTTCGCAGGTTGTCGACCACCGCAGAGGACTCGCCTCCGGCGGAAGCCAGCACGGTGACGTATCCGGAGAACTCTCCACGGCCGAAGGTGGCGCACAACTCCTTGAAGTCGCCCGGCAGCTCGACACCCAGAGCTTCCTCCACAACAGTCCAGGAAATCTGGATGTCGCGCGGCTGCCACCCCGTAGCGCCGACAATTCTTTCGACCCAAGGGGTCATTTTCCCTCTTCTCGCTATGGCTGATTGATCAAGGGGTAGTTCAGTCTATACCCCTTGTTGCCGACAGCAGTCAAGGTGAGAGTTGTCGGCACATTTCCACCGCTTCCGTAGTCCGGGATTACACTGTACAGAATTGTCTCATTCCCTTGGATGCGCTCGGCAATCTCGGTCTCGATGTCCCGCATTTCCGGCGTATTGACGCGGGCATACAGGGGGACTAGATTCCTGCGGTCCTCACCGTCACCTCCCAGTTGACGGGCCAGGAGATGCCCCCTGTGCATACCGGACTTTATGCCCTTCGGGTTGTCTCCCCAGTCCTCGACGGGCCAGGGCGCCTTGGAGCCCCAGATCGCGGTGGCGTCATTGTCGGGGAAGGCAGCCTCTCCGTTGTCCTTCGAGTAGTTGAAGTCTCCCTTGTTGAGGCAGGCGTGCATGCCCGTGGCACGCCCCTGGTCGTCCAGAGGCTGATAGAAGACCCAGGTCTGCCCACCGTTGAGACAACTCGGAGGGAGGTCGCCGGAACCGATGCCCGGATCCGTCTCCACCTCTCCATCAGGGGTGAGGAAACGGCCCTTGTCGTAGTCCTTCGCCTGGTACCAGCGGGACTCGGTCTCTCCGAAGATCTCGCCGACCACCGTGTCAACGGCGTCACCGACGGGATCGAAGTCGAACAACAGGCCCGATACGGAGCTGACCAGGCCCACCGGGTTCCTCTTGCCGGCGAACTTCAGGACGTCCTTCGCGATGTCCGTGATGGAGAAGTGGCCATCGAATTCGACGAAACTGGTGGGGTTGCCCCCGGTGAAGGCGTACCGGTTTCCGGTGTACGGGTCCACACCGAGGTTCATGTCGGCCAGGGCGCCGTTGTACATGTCCCGGGTGGTGAAGCGGTTGAGCCCCGGGTTGTAGTCGCGGAAGCCCATGTCATAGGTGCCGGACTGGGCGTCCCAGCGCTTGGCGTTGTAGCGGTAGGGGTTGTACGTCTCCTTCGTGGGATCGTTGGCGTCCGGCTTGTCGATGCCCGTGAATTCGGACTCGTCCTCGGAGCCGTAGGCGGTGTAGCCGTACGTGGCCTTGGTGTTGCCGCTGCTGTCCGTGAGGGTCTCGACATCGGTGTGGCTGTTGTAGCCGTAGTAGCCGTCTTCGGTCGTGCCGTCGGTGTTGTGCTTGATCTGCGACAGGCGTTCGCCCCACGGGCTGTACTGGTAGGACTTGGTGAGTTTGCCGGCGACCTTCTCGTCGAGGACCTCGCCGGACAGGCCGAGGTACTCGAAGTCGGTGGTCTTGCCGTCCGCGGTCTTGGACGCGGTGCGGTCCAGCGGGTCGAAGGTGTACGTCGTCGACTTCATCGCGCCGGCGTCGTCCGTCTTCTGGGACTCCACGACGTGGTCGAAACCGTCGTACACGCTCCGCTCGATGACCTTGCCGCCGGAGGTTACCGACTCCTGGCGCCCGAAGGGGTCGTAGTTGTAGTTGGCCGTGACCCCGTCGGCGGTGGCAGACAGCAGCCTGTTGCGGTCGTAGGCGTAGGTGTGGGAGGCGACCAGCGTGGTGCCGTCGGCCTTCTTCTCGACCGTCGACTTCAGCGCGCCGTCGGAGTAATTGTCAAGACTTGTGGGTGAGTTGAGTTTCAGGCGGCTTCGAGGTCCTCGACGAGGTGGCCGTTTTCGAAGCGGGCGCCGGAGCGGACGAGGGCGACGAGGTGGGGTGCGGTGACCGCCCGCCAGCGGGCCTGGGCGGCCTCGGCGAGCTTGAACACCATCGCCAGGGCGGCGGCCGGGCTGCCCGCTCCTCGGGTGACCTTCGTCCGCAGCCTGATCGTGGAGAACGTGGACTCGATGGGGTTCGTGGTCCGCAGATGGATCCAGTGCTCGGCGGGGAAGTCGTAGAACGCCAGGAGCTCGTCCAGGTCGTCGGTGATCTTCTTCACGGCCTTGGGCCACTTCGCCCCGTAGGTCTTCTCGAACGCGCGGGCCGCCTTCTCGGCGTGGGTGCGGTCCTCGGCGTTGTAGATCTCCTGCAGGCCTTCTTCGCTCCGGGCTGCGTGGACTTCGGTAGCGTGTTCATGACATTACGGGTCTTGTGGACCCAGCACCTTTGGTGCCTGGCCTGCGGGAACACCTCCGCCAGGGCCCGCCACAGGCCCATGGCACCGTCGCCCACGACGAGGGCCGGATCGCGCATGCCACGCCGCCGGCAGTCCCGCAGCAGGTCGGCCCACGACTCCGTCGACTCCCGCAGCCCCTCGGCCAGCGCGATCAGCTCCTTGGTGCCGTCCAGACGCACGCCCATCAGGACCAGGACGCAGGAGTGGGCCTGGCCGAGGCGGACCTTGGGGTGGACGCCGTCGGCCCACACGTAGACGTAGTCGGTGCCGGACAGGTCCCGGTTCTGGAAGGCCGTGTGGTCGTCCTGCCACTGCTTCGTGAGCCGGTTCACGGTGGCCGCCGACAGGCCGGCCGCGGAGCCGAGGAACTGCTCAAGGGCGGGCACGAAGTCACCGCTGGACAGCCCGTGCAGGTAGAGCAGCGGCAGGACCTCGCTGATCTTCGGGGACTTGCGGCACCAGGGCGGAAGGATTTTCGAGGAGAACCGCTGCCGTTCACCGGTCGCCTCGTCGACGCGGCGGTCGTTCACTCGCGGGGCGCGGACCTCGACCGGGCCGGCCGCTGTCGTCACGGTGCGGGGACGGTGGTGACCGTTACGCACCACCAGACGGTGGCCGCGTTCGTCCCGCTCGGCAGCCAACTCGGCTATGTACTGGTCGACTTCCGCTTCCAGAGCGGCGGCGAGCATCCGGCGGGCGCCTTCCCGCACGATCTCGTCGATCAGCGAACCGGTAGCGGTGGAGCCGTCTTCGTTGACTACGCTGAGCACGGGCGTGCCTTCCCGACCCGCGCTGCGAACGCGGGCCTGACTTGGTGACCGATACAGGATCATTCGGGAAGGTACGCCCTTCGCGTGCCGTCCCGAAGACCGATCCACAAGTCATGAGCATTGCTCGCGCCGTCGAGGTAGTAGGCGTAGTCGACGGTGTTGTCGTTGGCCTTGGTCTCCTTCAGCTTCTGGCCGCGGTCGGTGTATGTGTACGACGTCACCTTCGGGTCGGTGTCCGTCGCCGTCTTACCGACCGACACCGTCTTGACCAGTTCGCGCAGGTCGTAGGTGTACGCGGAGTGCTGGGTCGGGTGGGTGACCGTCTCGGGCTGGCCGTTGGCGTCGTAGGTGTACGACGTCGCCTTCTTCTCCGTACCGGACAGCGACTCCGTGACCTTCTGTACCTGGTTGAGGCCCGTGTAGGCGACGGTGTAGGCGTCGATCCGCGCCCCGGAGGAGGTGTCGTCGATCGACGTCAGGTTGCCGTTGACGTCGTAGGCGTAGGTGAAGGTCTTCTTCTCGTTGTCGGTGTCCGCGGAGTTGTCACGGACCAGCTTGACCGCGTCGGCCACTACGGTGCCGGTGCTGTTCTGCTCCAGATTCAGCTCGGTGTCCTCGCCCGTGGACCCTGCGACGCAAGGAAGGTGCAAGGCTCAGCCTCGTGGAATCCGTCACCGTTTGTTCGGTGCATCATCTGCAAAAGTCAGCGGTCAGCCTGAACCTTTTCCTCCGCCGTCCCGAGGCCGGCCTCGTACCGCGCGGCGACCACCCACATTGCGGGAACGCGGCCCCCTTGCGCGGCGACCAGGTACCACTTGAAGGCGTCTTCCTCTTCGTCCCGCGCATTATGGGGCGTCCCTGAGGCATGCTCGCTGTTGGCTGATCAGTACGGTCGGAAACTTCGAGGACGCAGCAGGCGGGCTCGCCGATGGATTCGACGGGCCCGCCGGGACTGGCTATTCACTCACCAGGAGACAGACACCTGTCATGTTCCGTGTGGTGTGCAGGCGTCATTCATGGGTCAGGTCAGGGTCCGAACATTCCGGCGTACGGATCCGGCTCGCCCGTCCAGGGGTCCAGTCCGGCTTCCCACATGCGTTCTTCCTCGTCCCGGTTGAGGAAAACCGCTGACTCCCGTCCCCAGAGTGAGAGATCGCCGAGAGGGCACTCGTCGAAGCCACCCCGCAGGACGCGCACGAGGAATTGCACCATCCCGCAGTCGTAACGACGCCACAGACCGTCGTCCCGGTTGTACACCAGGACGGGCCACCTGCCCGGCTCCTCGTCCGAGGCATCCCAGCAGAGAAGGTCGGCGCTCGCGTCCCCACCCCAGGCGATCAGCTCAGGGCGGGCCTCCGCGAGCTCGGGTGCCTTTCGCACCCACGACCAAGCCTCCCGGGCCACCTGAGGTCATCGATGTTCTTGGCGGATCACTCGGATTCCAAACGGGCGCATATCGTCCGCAACTTCGATGAGGAATCCGCTCAGTTGCAGGGAGTCCGCGAGCGTCTTCTGCATGTCAGACGAGTGCTGGGCAACCCGTGCAAGAAACGGAGACTGCAACTCTTGTGACCGGATTAGTTCTTTTACTTTCGAGGAGATCAAGTTTGGGAGTTTCCATGCAATGTAAACTCCTCCGGCTTCATCGTCGCCTGCATCAATCTCCACGGAAAATCCACCACAATCCCCAGATGCCGGGGAAAAGCCGTGGGACTTCAGTGTCATTGTGGTGAGTTCAGCCAATTCGCGGATGCCGCGAAGGGTTTCTTCGCTCATGTGGTCGACCATGTGAGATCTCCTTCTGTGCTGGAACCGGGGACCCGGCAACGGGATTCTCCTCCTGTTGCCGGGCCCTAGGATGTCACGATCCGATCAGGGGGTCCGCTAGTACCCCTTTGCCCGCCTGATCATCTCGCTCAGCATCTCGTTCGACTGCTGATTCATCAAGAGTCCCAATTCCGTCGTCTTGGTGTGCCATGGGACAGACCAGGAGACCGGCGTCCCATTTTCCAGCGTCTTTGCCAACATGGGGTCACATTTGTCGGGGCAGGGCTGTCGTTCGCTGTATAGCGCTCTAATCTTACTCGGATCGATTTTCATGGCCGTGAGCTGGGCCAGGATGTCATCTTCCGAGTGATACTCTTTGCCGTTTACCTTGCCCTTGCTGAAACCGATCACCGGCGCATCAAGGCCCTCTACCCAGGCTGCGGCAACGTTCCGACCGTCACCGACTCCCGATTTCACACGTGCATTGAACGCCGCCCTGCTCAGATCGTCGCTGTTGTACGCGATCTCGCCACTGGATGCCGAGAATCCTCCGGAGGATCCGCTGTCGGCGCTACGGAGGTTCGCGATGTCATCGAAGAGGTTCTGAAGACCTGAGCCGAAGACGCCCGCCGATTCCATAGCGAGGGCCCCGCCCGCCGTGGCGGTGGCCGCGCCGAGTGCACATGAGGCGCCGAGCGTTGGAATGCCACCGACGACGCACTCACCCGCGCCGACGACCACAGCTGCGACGCCGAGTACAGTGCCTCCGGCCCCTGCCCCGGTCTCGAGAAGGTCCCAGCCGATGTCTTGCAGAGTGTCGGAATTCTCCGAGAACCAGTCACCCGTGGCGTCCAGCGTGTCGGAGCACCAGTCGCACCAGTCGTGTCCGTCGAGTTCGATACGGCTGATGGGGTTGCCGCCGGTGAAGGCGTACCGGTTACCGGTATAGGGATCGTTGCCCAGGCTCACGTCGGCGAGGGCGCCGTTGTACATGTCCCGGGTGGTGAAGCGGTTGAGGCCCGGGTTGTAGTCACGGAAGCCCATGTCGTAGGTGCCGGACTGGGCGTCCCAGCGCTTGGAGTTGTAGCGGTAGGGGTTGTAGTCCTCCTTGGTGGCGTCGGTGGTGTCGGGCTTGTCGATGCCGGTGAACTCGGACTCGTCGTTGGCGCCGTAGGCGGTGTAGCCGTAGGTGGCCTTCGTGTCGCCGTTGTCGTCCGTCAGGGTTTCGACGTCGGAGTGGCTGTTGTAGCTGTAGTAGCCGTCCTCGGCCGTGCCGTCCGTGTTGTGCTTGACCTGCGACAGGCGTTTGCCCCAGGGGCTGTACTGGTACGACTTGGTGAGCTCGCCGGCGACCTCTTCGTTCAGCACTTCGCCGGACAGGCCGAGGTAGGTGAAGTCGGTGGTCTTGCCGTCCGCTGTCTTCGAGGCGGTGCGGTCCAGGGGGTCGAAGGTGTACGTGGTGGACTTCATCGCGCCGGTGTCGTCCATCTTCTGGGACTCCACGACGTGGTCGAAGCCGTCGTACACGCTGCGGGAGATGACCTTGCCCTGCGATGTCACCGACTGCTGGCGGCCGAAGGGGTCGTAGTTGTAGTCGGCCGTGACGCCGGATGTCGTCGCGGTCAGCAGCCGGTTGCGGTCGTAGTGATATGTGGTGCTGGTGCCCTTGACCGTCTGACTGATGACGTTGGCGTTGTCGTCGTGGACGTAGGTTTCCGTGCCGGCGCCATTGCCCGTCTTGACCGACTTGGTGAGCCGGTTGGCCGGGTCGTAGGAGTAGTCGGTCGTGGAGTCGAGGTACGCCGTGTGGTTGTCGGCGTTCATCTTCTTCGCGACGTCCTGTGCCTTGTTGCCGTTGGGGTCGTAGGCGTAGGTGTGGGAGGCGACCAGCGTGGTGCCGTCGGCCTTCTTCTCGACCGTCGACTTCAGCGCGCCGTCGAGGTAGTAGGCGAAGTCGACGGTGTTGTCGTTGGCCTTGGTCTCCTTCAGCTTCTGGCCGCGGTCCGTGTATGTGTACGACGTCACCTTCGGGTCGGTGTCCGTCGCCGTCTTACCGACCGACACCGTCTTGACCAGTTCGCGCAGGTCGTAGGTGTACGCGGAGTGCTGGGTCGGGTGGGTGACCGTCTCCGGCTGGCCGTTGGCGTCGTAGGTGTACGACGTCGCCTTCTTCTCCGTACCGGACAGCGACTCCGTGACCTTCTGTACCTGGTTGAGCCCCGTGTAGGCGACGGTGTAGGCGTCGATCCGCGCCCCGGAGGAGGTGTCGTCGATCGACGTCAGGTTGCCGTTGACGTCGTAGGCGTAGGTGAAGGTCTTCTTCTCGTTGTCGGTGTCCGCGGAGTTGTCACGGACCAGCTTGACCGCGTCGGCCACCACGGTGCCGGTGCTGTTCTGCTCCAGCTTCAACTCGGTGTCCTCGCCCTGCTTGAGGGCGTAGTCGCCGAGGCTGACCCAAGTACCGGGGCCGGCCGTCTGGTCCTTGGTGACCGCCGGTTCGGTGGTCGTGCCGTGGGTGAGCGTGTACTTGGCGGTTGTGGCCGCGCCGGTCACCTCCGGGTACTTCACGTACGCGGTGTACGTGCCGTCCTCGGGGATGTTCAGCGTCCACGTGAAGGCGTCCGTGCCCGTGCCGGCGGCGTGGGTGCGGTGATCGTAGCCCTGCTGGCCGTTGACGTCTCCCTCGGCCCACGTGCCCGTGGAAGTGGTGTGCTGGGTGTCGGAGTTGTCCACGAGGACCACCGACCTGCCCACCGGGACGCCGTCGTCGGAGCGGGATTTGAGCTTGCCGTCGGGGTAGTAGCCCCACGTCATCGTGCGGTTGGAGGAACCGCCCGCCGACGTCAGCGTCCGGGCCGTCTGCTGGCCCAGGTCGTTGTAGTCGTAGGTGGTGGCGATGTCCCACGGATCCGTGGACGACCTCACCCAGCCGTTGTCGAAGTAGTCGTAGGCGGTGGTGTTGCGGACCGTCTGACCCTCGGAGGGCGGCAGCGAGGTCTCCGTCACCCGGCCGACCTTGTCGTACACGGTCTCGGTGTAGACGTTCGGGTCGTTGTGGCGGGTGTCCGCCGGGTCGTAGGGCTGGTACTGCTTGACGGGCCGGTTCAGCGCGTCGTACTCGGTGCGGGCGGTGAACGCCGTGGTCGTGCCCGCCTCGACGGCCCGCGGGGTGATCACCTTGGTGGTGTTGCCGACCTCGTCGTACTCGTACCGGGTCGTGCGGTAGATGATCGTCGTGGTGCCGCTGTGCGGGACCTTGACCTCGGTGGTCTTGCCGCGCTCGTCGTAGTCGATGAGCGTGGTGTTGTTCTCCGCGTCCGTGGTGGAGGTGACCAGCGAGTCCTTGGAGTAGGCCCGCTTGGTGGTGTTGCCCGCCGCGTCCGTGACCGAGGTGACCCGATGGTTCAGGTCGTAGACGGTCTTGGTCGTGTAGTCGGCCGTGTCGGCCGTGGCGTTCTTCTTCGGGTCGATGACCTTGGTGGCGTTGCCGACGTCGTCGTACTCGTAACTGATCTTGTCGCCGACCGCGTTGACCACGGAGGTGAGCTGGTAGACCTCGTCGTAGTGGTTCGTCGTGACGTAGTCGGTGGTGTCGGCCGTGGTCAGCGTGCCCTTGGGCTCCACCACCGTCTTGACGTTTCCGACCTTGTCGTAGGTGTAGGTGGTCCTCCGCTCTTCCGACGTGGTGGTGTCCTTGGGTGCGGTCGCCGAGGTGATTTGGTCCGCGTCGTCGTACACCGCCGTCGAGACCGCTCCATTGGGCGTCGTGGACGTGGTGACGTTGTCGTTGGCGTCGTACTCCGGAGCGGGAGTGCTGATCAGGTCATTCTTGTCCTGCTCCTTCGGCACCGTGCTGACCAGCGGGCGGCCGAAGGTGTCGTACGTCTGGGTGGTCACCTTCTCCTCGGCGTCGATGACCTTGGTCACCTGGCCGCGCTCGTCGTAGACGAACTTCGTGGAGTGGGTCAGCGCGTCGGTGATCGTCTCCGGGTATCCGGTCGGGCCGAAGCCGCTGTACGACGTGGGGTTGCCGTTGGCGTCGATGGCCTTGGTCAGCTGACCGTGGGAGTTGTACTCGTAGGCGGTGGTGTAGTCGTCGGCCGTGGTGGTGGCGACGCCCTTGGGGTCGGTGACCGTCTTCAGGTTGCCGAAGTCGTCGTAGCCGAACTGCCAGGCGCGGCCCTCGGGGGAGGTCTTGCGCCACAGGTCGGCGGCGTAGCCGTCGGCGCGGGTCTGGTACTCGTACGTCGCCGCGTAATCGGGCCACTTGGAGGTGTCCGTCACACAGGCGGTCGCCTGGTCGGGCACGCCCGTCTTGTTGTTCTCGGCGTCACGCGACCAGAGCGGGTAGCCGGTCTTCTGGTCGTAGCAGTACGCGGTCTTGGCGCCGTTGGCCTCCTCCAGGTACGTGACGTTGTTGTCCGCGTCCCAGCTCATCTTGGTGGTCTGGGACTTGGCGTTGGTGGTCTGGACGGGACGGCCGTAGTCGTCGGTGACGTACTTCGTCGCGTGGGACTCGGCGTCCGTCACGGTGGTGTCCGTGAACTTGGGGGTCGCGGTGTTCGCCGCGTAGGTGAAGCCCGTGTTCCCGTCGAGGCGGTCGGTGACGGTCTTCGTCCACCAGTGGTACTTGGGGTCGTCACCGCTCTGCGGGGCGTAGTACGCCAGGTCGGTGCCGTTGCCGCGCGGGTCGGTGACGGTGACCAGTTTGACGTTCTTGTTGCCCTGGGTGGCGTCGTAGGTGAACTTGAAGGTCTTCGGCTGGTCGGAGCCGCTGCCGTCGACCATGCGGCCGAGCAGGCCCTTCTCGGTGTAGTAGAAGGAGATCTTGCGGCCCGAGATGTCCGTCATGGACGCCACGTGGTCGTAGATCTTGGAGTTGGTGAGGTTGGTGCCCGAGACCAGGGCGCCGCTGTCGTCGACGTACGAGTACGTCGCGTCGCCCTTGAGGTAGTAGCCGACGCGCAGCGACTTCCGGCCCGCGGGGTCGGTGATGTACTTGAGGAACTTGGTCGGCTTGTTGTTGGACCTGCGTTCCTCGTACGTGTACGTCTGCGTGTTGCCGTTCTTGTCGACCACCGAGGTCAGGTAGCCGTCGCAGCCGAAGAGGAAGCGGGTGCCGTCCGGGCGCAGCATCGTCCAGGCGTCCGGGACCGGGTCCTTGGTGGGCTTGCAGTCCAGGCCGTCCTTCATCGACAGCCGGTAGTGGACGCCCGCCGGGGCCTTGAAGGTGCCGTCGGCCTGCTTGTGGAAGACGTGCGTGGTGCCGTCGCCGTCCGGCAGGCGGACCTCGGTGGGGTTGGGGTTGGGGTGGAAGTCCAGCGGTGTGCCCAGGCGGATGGGGCCTGCCAGCTGCGCCGACCAGCCCGCGCCCGAGACCGTGTCACTGGTGTCGAGTGAGTTGTAGGAGAAGCGCGCGAACGTCGTCAGACCGCGTCCGGGGTTGGTGAACGCGTTGTAGGACCAGACGCTGTTGCCGGAGGACAGGTTGTTCATCACCGTCGAGCCGGCGCCGGTGTTCTTGCCGGTGTAGGAGTAGAACTTCTCCAGGCCGAGCTGGTTGGAGGTCGGGTCCTCGACCGCCACGCTCTGCTTCAGCGACGGGATGCCGCCGGTGCCGGCCGACAGCCAGCTGCCGTCGGCAATCTTGCGGACGTCCCAGCCGAGCACGTACTCGCCGCGCTTGTTGCCCGAGTCCGAGTTGACGGGTGTGGCGACCTTCGCCTGGATCGTGGCCGACTGGCCGGGCAGCAGCCTCGGGATCGGGGTGGCGAGCTGGTTGCCGCCGGTGGTGACGTCCGTGCCGTCGGGCAGCTTCCAGGTGTAGGACAGCTCACGCTCGCCCGCCACCCACTCCGCGGAGGTGGTGTTGGTGACCGTGAAGTCCACCGTGTAGGTGGTGTTCGGGGTCATCCGGGACGGCGTCTGCGGGGCGTAGTACGTGTCCTCCGTGGTGGAGTCGACGTAGATGACCTGCATGTACGGACGCAGCTGGGGGTCGGCCGTCTCGGCGGACAGGAACAGGGTGCGCTCCTGCGGGCCGGCGGAGGACTCGTCCTTCAGCTTGACGGCGACGCCCTTGTTGCCGGCAGGGTCGTCGATCCAGCCCTGCATCAGGCTGGTGGCGTCCCACTCGCGGCGGCCGACGTCCGCCACCCGGCCGACGGTGCTGGAGACCGCCGGGGACATGTCACCGCCGGCGCTGCTCCAGGTGATGGTGGAGGTGGCGTTGCTCCACGTGGCCTGGGTCTCGTTGAAGTCCCGCGTCAGGGCGTGGAGTTCGTAGAGCGCCCCGTCGGTGTCGGTGGTGGTCTCCGCACCCCACAGGAACATGCGGTTGTTGATCACGGTGGCGGTCGACGGGATACCGGTGGTGGGGAACTTCAGCACGGCGCGGGTCGTGCCGTAGGTGCCGGAGTTGTTACCGACGCTCAGCCACTTCTGGCCCACGCCCCAGGACTGGATGGTGTCCTGGTTGGTGGACGGCTGCTGGGAGGAGAGCGTGGTGTCGGTGACGCCGCCCTGGCTGCCCTGGATGATCTTCATCGTCCGGCCGGCCTTCGGGATGCCCACGATGCGGGTCGGCGACCCGAGCAGTTCCCCGCTCTTGGTCTTCACCGCGATCTGGTAGTAGTACGACTTCCCGATCTCGTTGGCCGCCGAGTCCGGGGTCGGAACCGCGGTGGTGTCCGTGTACGTGGTGGCCGACGAGCTGATCGGCGCGATCAGGGTCGCCGCCGACGGCGTGAACGCCTGCTGCGTGGAGCGGTGCAGCTGGTACTCCACGATGTCCTGGCCGGTGTCCCCGCTGGTGTTGGTGTACGCCTTCCACGACAGCTCCGGGCCCGTGGAGTGCACCACGGTCGGGGAGTTCAGCGCCGTGCCGACCTTGCCGTAGGTCACCGTCAGGCGGGGGATGCTGGAGGTCTCGCCGCCGTAGGAGCCGTCACCGGCCTCGTAGCGGGGGCCGCCGAGCGGGCCGGTGGACGACTCGTCCTTCGCCGCCAGCACGAAGCCGTGGTTGGCGGCGGTGCCGCTCACCCACTTCTGCACCGTGTCGGCGACCGGGAACTCGTGCCACTGGTTGTACTCGCCCGTGTTCTTGACGATCTGGGCCGGGTTCACCAGGCGCACGGCGTCCGCGATCACCGCGGTCGACGTCGACGCGGGACCGTCGCCGAGGACGATCTTGCCAACCGTGCCCTTGGTGAAGGGCAGCTGGCCGCCGCCGTTCAGCGACGTCCAGACACCGTTGGTGCCGGCCGACTGGTCGACGGTGAACGTCTGCGTGCCGTCCCGGTGCGTCACCGTGTACGGGGCGTTCGTCGCCCGGTCGGTGGCCGCGACGTAGTGCACGTCCACGCGGTAGGTGGCGGTGTCGGTGACCTTCGGCTGCCAGGTGTACGTGTCACCGGCGACCGCGTCCTTGTTGTAGCGGTAGTCCTGGCCGATCGCGTACTGCGTCAGCGTCGACCCGGACGCGGGCCAGGAGCCGGTCGCGGCCGTGGTGCCCGCGTCCCCGTCGTCGACCTGGACGCTCGTGCCGGACAGCTCGCCCACCAGCCCGGACGTGTTCGACCAGGTGGCCGTCGACTCGTCCCAGGCGCCGGTCGCGCGGTGCGCCTCGATGGTGACGTCGTTGCCGTTGGTGGTGTGCGACTGGTCGAAGTAGACGCCCAGCCGGGCGCCGTCGACCTTCACCCCGGCCGGGATCTCGTCCAGCGGAAACTTCAGCAGCGAACGCGCCTGGGCGGTGGAGGAGGTCTTGCCGACCGCCAGCTTCCACGAGGAGTTGAAGTTCACGCCCGGCTGGTCCGACAGGACCATGGCGTCCTGCGAACCCGACGGCGACGGCGCGATCGTGATCGTCGGGTCGATCACGACCGGATACTGCCGCTCCTTCGCCGCCAGCCACTTCGCGTCCGGCGTGACCGTCAGCTTCCAGCCGTCACCGTCACGGACCAACTTCTGCGTGACGTCCGCGCTGTACGCGTACCCGTACGGCGACGAGGCCGACTTTCTCGCGTCCGTCATGTACGGGGCCGGTATCACCAGCACCGGCGTGTTCGGCAGCTCACCGAAGAACGCGATCGAGCCGTCCTTGCGCGCCTTCGGCGTCAGGCCCTCGGTGTCCAGGGTGAAGGTGTACGTCACCGGGCCGGCGGGCCGCTCGGCGAGGGTGATGTTCTCCTTCACCCGGCCGGGACCGACCTCGTAGGACAGGTCCGCGCCGCCGACCGCGTCCTTGTAGGTGACGGTGTCGCCCTTGGCCTCCGGCTTCAGGGAGCCGCGCGCCCCCCGCAGGCCGAGGGTGACCGACTGACCCCCCTCCGCCGTCTCGAACCGCAGCAGCCGGTCCGGGTCCGACCCGAACCAGCTACGGCCGGTGTTGGCCGTGTTGGCGAAATCGAAGCCCTTGGCCCTCGTCCCCGTCACCCGGGTGTCGATCGCCTTCCACGCCTTCGAGGACGGGTCCCTGTACGCGGTCGGGGTGGCCGTCAGCTCCGCCTCGACGCGGCCGTCGGACAGCTCCCAGAAGCGGGCCGACGGGGTGCGCCGGGAGGTGAGTTCCTTGACCCGCTTCGCCTTCGGGGCGTTCCTCCCCTTGGCCAGTTTCTGCCGGTCGGCCACGGGCCGGTCGCCGTACGACGGCGGCTCCGGGCTCTCCTGACCGTCGTCCCCGAACCAGCCGGAGACCGTATCGAAAAATCCCTTGTCCTCACCCTTTCCGGGCTCGGACGGCGGGGCCGCATAAGCGACTTGCGGCAGGAGTGTGCCCGCAATCGCCGCGGCCACCAGACAGGAGAGATATCTCCTGTACGGCACCTTCACGTGCATACCTTTCGACATCGGCGGCCCTCTCCGCCGAACGCGAAAAGGGCGCGCCGAACGAGCCGGCGCGGAGAATCCCGCACGGCTTGGTGCATAGCTGTGCAGCACCTCGCGATCAGATGGGAAACCGGTCGCGGGGCGCGGCGGCGGGATTATTGTCGACTTCGCTGATGCCCTGTCAAGTAAACGGACATCGAGGGCATTTAGAGGGCCGAACGCCGATGTTTCGCCCCTTTATGTCCGCTCGCTCGCGCGGTGCGCTCCGCGTGATGTATAACCGCCCGGTTCAACTTCAGTTGCATGTCGCATCGATCCGGACCAGGGAAAGCCGAGCCCCGTTCATGTCAGCCAATGAATTCACGGAAAACGAAGAGAACGGCACAGTGAACGGCGTACCGAGCGATGCCAGGAACGGCGCACCGAGCGACACTGAGAACGGCGCACCGAGTGACACCGGGAGCGGCGTCGGCAGCAAGGACTCGAGCGGCGCCGGCAGAGCCGTTGTGCTGGTCGCCGCCGTTCTGCTGCTCGCCTGCGCCGGCCTCGTCGGCTACGGCCTGCTCGACACCGAGGAGGAGCCGGGGAAGCCCTCGACGCCGACCGCCGCCGTGACCTACGAGGTCACCGGCGACGGCACGGCTGAGATCTCCTTCCTCGGCCGGAACGAGGACGGCACGGCGACCGTCGTCCGGGACGCCGAACTGCCCTGGAAGCGCACCGTGCGGGTGCCGCTCGGCATGGCTCCCACCGTGGCGATCGTCCTCGGCGAGAAGGGCGGACAGGCCTCCTGCACGCTCGCGGTCCGCGGCAAGCACGTCCAGCGGGCCACCGCCATGGGCGCGTTCGGGCGGGCCACCTGCGCGGGCGCACTGCCCGCCGACGGCAACTGATCACGACGTACACACTTCATGAGGGGTGGGCATGAGCCCGAGAGGAATCCGCGCACGGCGTCCGAGGGTGCCGAAGCGCACGATATGGCTGGCGGCCGGCGTCGTCGTCCTGGCGGGTACAGGGGTGACGGCGGTGTCCGTGACCGGCGGCTCCGGGGGGAGCGGTGCCGACGGCGCATCCCGTCCCGCGCAGGCGCACACGCTGTCGCTGGACGGCAAGGACCCGAAGAAGCGCGAGCTGCCGCGCACGGACACGCAGATGTTCTCCCTCGTCGGCGTCTCCTGGGAGGACAGCGCCGACGACTTCGAGGGCACCGCGCAGATCCGTACCCGCGGCGCGGAGAGCGGCACGTGGACCGACTGGCGGGACCTCGACTTCGGCATCCGGGCACCGGAGACGGAGGAGGGCGACGCCGCGCGCGTCCGCGGTGCCTCGGAGCCGCTGTGGGTGGGACCGTCGGACGCGGTCGAGGCCCGCGTGGTCGCCGGCGGCAAGGAGACGGCCGTGCCGGACGCGCTGCGGCTCGACATGATCGACCCGGGTGACGAGAAGGCCGGCAAGGGGCAGGGCAAGGGCGGCGGTAAGGGCGGCAACGGCAAGGGGAACGGCCAGGGGAAGCCCTCCACCGAGCCCGGCACCGGCGAGAGCGCCACCGCCACCGCCGGTGCCACGCCCTCCGGCGAGGACGCCGATCCGACCGCCGCGCCCGAGGAGCCGGCCGAGCCGACCCAGGAACCCACGGAGGCTCCGGCCACCGAGCAGCCGGCCCCCTCCGACGCCCCGGCCCCCTCCGAGGAGCCGGCGCAGGAGCCGACGGCGACAGAGCCCGATGCGCCCGCGCCGAGCGAGGAGCCGACCACCGAACCGGCCGTCCCGAGTGAGGAGCCGACGGCCCCCGCGCCCTCGGACACACCGACGCAGGAGCCGACGGAAGACCCCGCTTCCCCCGCGCCGAGCGAGGAGCCGGCGACGGAGCCCACCCCGGCCCCGACCGCCGAGCCCACGACGGAGCCGAGTGCCGGGCCGGACCCGAGCGGGTCCACGTCACCGGCCGCGCCCGCCGCCCCCGCCGCCCCCGCGATCGTCAGCCGCGCCGACTGGGGCGCGGACGAGTCGCTCGTCGTCGACCCGCCCTCCTACCTGGACACGGTCGACGCGGTGTTCGTCCACCACACGGCGGGCACCAACGACTACGACTGCGCCGACTCGGCGGCGATCGTCCGGGGCATCCTAACGTACCACGTGGAGACCAACGGCTGGAACGACATCGGCTACAACTTCTTCGTCGACAAGTGCGGCACGGTCTTCGAGGGCCGGGCGGGCGGTGTCGACAAGCCGGTCCGCGGCGCCCACACCTACGGCTTCAACGGCTACTCGGCCGGTGTCTCACTTCTCGGCGACTACGAGAACGGCGGCACGCCGACCGCCGCGGCCAAGCAGGCCATCGCCGACCTCTCGGCCTGGAAGCTCGGCCTGCACGGCGTCGACCCGGAGGCGAAGGTGACGCTGACCGCCGCCGGTGACACCGGTGTCTACGACACCGGCGAGCAGGCCACGCTGAACACGATCTCCGGCCACCGCGACGGCTACGCCACGCTCTGCCCGGGCGCCGCGCTTTACTCGGCGCTCCCGGAGATCCGCGGTGCGGCGGGCGCGTCGGTGTACGGGAGCCGGCCGGAGAAGTGAGAGGGCGCCCGGTCCGCGCGTCGCTGCGGGTGCGCGCGGACCGGGGCCGTATGCGGGGAGCCCCCGGAGGGGGCTCAGTGGGCGGAGGACGCCAGCGGGCGCTGCTTCAGCGCCGCGGTGTGCGCGTCCATCCGCTCGGCGGCCAGGATCGCCGCCGCCGTGTCCGCGCGGGACGCGGCGACGACCAGGGCGCGCCCGGCGAGCGCGTGCGCCTTCCTGTGCAGGGCCGTCGCGTCCGGCTCGCGGCCGCGCGTGGACGTCGTCGCACGGGCCGGCGTACGTCCTCCCCGCAGGCGGGTGATCTCCTGGGTGAGCCGCTCGGCCGCGGTGTCCAGATCGGCCGAGGGCGCCGCCGCCCGCAGCTCGTCGGTGACGGCGAGCAGCGCGGCGAGATGGCCCGCGAGCTGGATGTCCAGCTCCTCCTCGCGGGACCTGTGGGGGAAGTCGTCGGGGCCGGCCATCGTGCTGTGGACCGACTTGGAGCGGATCGGTTCGTACATGGATGGCCTCCTGGGTGCTGACAGGAAGCCATCCTAGCTTAGATTCTGTCTAAAGTTGAGTTGTAGTCGAAAGTGATCAATCCTCAGTACCGAGTGCGAAAAGCTCAGTGCTGGCTGTAGCCGTCCAGGAAGCGTGCGATGCGGCCCACCGCGTCCCGCAGGTCCGTGGCCGAGGGCAGCGTGACCACGCGGAAGTGGTCCGGCTCCGGCCAGTTGAAGCCGGTGCCCTGCACGACCATGATCTTCTCGCGGCGCAGCAGGTCCAGCACCATCCGCCGGTCGTCCTTGATCTTGAAGACCTCGGGGTCCAGGCGCGGGAACAGGTACAGCGCACCCTTCGGCTTCACACAGCTCACGCCCGGGATCTGGGTCAGCAGCTCGTACGCCACGTCCCGCTGCTCGCGCAGGCGGCCGCCCGGCAGCACCAGGTCGTTGATCGTCTGGCGTCCGCTGAGCGCGGCGACCACGCCGTGCTGGCCCGGCATGTTCGCGCACAGGCGCATGTTCGCCAGGATCGTCAGGCCCTCGATGTAGGAGTCGGCGTGGGCGCGCGGGCCCGAGATCGACATCCAGCCCACCCGGTAGCCGGCCACCCGGTACGCCTTCGACATGCCGTTGAAGGTGAGGGTGAGCAGGTCGGGGGCGACCTTGGCGGTCGGGGTGTGCACGGCGTCGTCGTAGAGGATCTTGTCGTAGATCTCGTCCGAGCAGACCATCAGGTTGTGGCGGCGGGCGATGTCGGTGAGGCCCTTGATGACCGCCTCGTCGTAGACCGCGCCGGTCGGGTTGTTCGGGTTGATGATGACGAGGGCCTTGGTGCGGTCGGTGACCTTGCGCTCCACGTCGGCGAGGTCCGGCATCCAGTCGGACTGCTCGTCGCAGCGGTAGTGCACCGCCGTGCCGCCGGACAGGGAGACGGCCGCCGTCCACAGCGGGTAGTCCGGGGCGGGGACCAGCACCTCGTCGCCGTCGTCCAGCAGGCCCTGCATCGCCATCACGATCAGCTCGGACACGCCGTTGCCGATGAAGACGTGCTCGACGTCGGTCTCGATGCCGAGGGTCTGGTTGTGCATGACGACGGCCCGGCGCGCGGCCAGCAGGCCCTTCGCGTCGCCGTAGCCGTGCGCCGTCGACACGTTGCGGAGGATGTCCTCGAGGATCTCGGGCGGGCATTCGAAGCCGAACGCCGCCGGGTTGCCCGTGTTCAGCTTGAGGATGCGGTGACCGGCAGCTTCCAGCCGCATCGCCTCCTCGAGCACCGGGCCCCGGATCTCGTAACAGACGTTGGCGAGCTTGGTCGACTGGATCACCTGCATGCTGGGAGCTTACGGCCCGGTATGGCCCTTCGGGCCGTGTTTTCCGCCACGTGAGACGCGTCGGTTCGGGTGGTTTTGTCCTGCGCGTGGTTCTCCGCGTGACGATCATGGGCGCGCGCCTCCATCACCTCCACACCCAGCCTCCCCACACCCGGCCCCTCTTTTCGCAGGTCCGCGGGTGAACCTGTAGGCCGTCCCGCGTCCGGCCGCCGGGAGGGCGCGTCATGTCCGTCGGCCGCGGGACGAGCGCTGCCCCGCCGTCACCGAAGGTCGTCACCGGGAAAAACGGGTCCTTGCCCGCCCGGCGCACCCATGATGACAATGCGCATGACAATTTTTGTGGGCGGTCGGAGTGATCCGGCCGCCCGACGCCGCATTGAGGGGACCCCCATGAGAAAACCTCTCGTCGTCGCGCTCTGCGCCCTGGCACTCGCCGGCGCGGGCGCGACCCCCGCGGTCGCCGCCGCGCCATCCCCCACGGGCGCGGACACGACCACGGGCACGGCCCCGGCCACATCGCTGACGGGCATCGTCAACGACACGGTCGGGGCCGTCGCGGACACCCTGTCGGGGCTCACCGCGAAGAACTCGGGCGCGGTGAACTTCGCGGGCACCGTCTCGCTGAGCAACTGCTCCGGCTCCGTCGTCCGCATGCCGGACTCGGCCGCCTCCGACCCGGCGCTGGTCCTCACCAACGGCCACTGCCTGGAGAGCGGCTTCCCCGCGCCCGGCCAGGTCATCACCGACCAGGTGTCGAGCCGCACCTTCGGGCTGCTGAACGCCTCGGGCACCAAGGTCGCCACCCTGCGCGCCGACCGGTTGGTCTACGCGACCATGACCGACACGGACGCGGCGATCTACCGCCTGAACACGACGTACGCGCAGATCAAGAGCTCGTACGGGATCGACCCGCTCACCCTCAGCAGCTCCCGCCCCGCCGCCGGCACCGCCATCAGCGTGGTCTCCGGCTACTGGAAGCGGATCTACAGCTGCTCCGTCGACGGCTTCGTCCACCGGCTGAAGGAGGGCGACTGGACCTGGAAGGACTCGGTCCGCTACACCTCCGCCTGCAACACCATCGGCGGCACCTCCGGCTCCCCGGTGGTCGACGACGCCACCGGAAAGGTGGTCGCCGTCAACAACACCGGCAACGAGGACGGCGCCCGCTGCACGGTCAACAACCCGTGCGAGGTCGACGAGAACGGCGCTGTCACGGTCCGCCAGGGCATCAACTACGCCCAGCAGACCTACCCGTTCACCTCCTGCTTCACCACCGGCAACCGCCTCGACCTGAGCGGGAGCGGCTGCACCGTGCCCAAGCCCTGACGGGCCCGGCGGGGCGGGCGGTCAGCGCGGAGTCCTGCGCACCGCCCGCCCCGCCAGCACGTCCGTGCGCCGCCCGTCCTCGATCACGAACCGCCCGTCGACCAGCACGTACGGAATGCCCGTGGGCAGCGTGCGCGGCTCGGCGAAGGTCGACCCGGCGTCCACCGTCCGCGGGTCGAACAGCACCAGGTCCGCCTTGTATCCCTCGCGGACCAGCCCCCGGTCCCGCAGCCCGAGCCGCGCCGCCGGGCGCGAGGTCAGATGCGCCACGCACTCCTCCAGCGACAGCACCCCCAGCTCCCGCACGTAGTGGCCGAGGTAGCGGGGGAACGTCCCGTACGCCCGCGGGTGCGGCTTCGCGCCCTGCAGAATGCCGTCCGAGCCGCCCGTGTGCACCCGGTGGCGCATGATCGCCCGTACGTTCTCCTCGTGGCCCACGTGCTGGAGGATCGTCGGGGCGAGCCGGTCCTTCAGCAGCAGTTCCCGCGCCACCGTCCACGGGCTCTCGCCGCGCGCCCGCGCCGACTCCAGCACCGTACGGCCCACGTACTCGCCCAGCGCCGGGTCGCCCACCCCGGAGATCTCGACGGTCTCCCACTCCACCGGCACGCCGTGGCAGCCGTCCGAGCCGGTGACCTCCAGGTCGTGCCGGATCCGCTCCGCCGTCGCCTCGTCCGCGAGCCGCCGCAGGATCTCCTCGGGGCCGCCCTCGCTCGCCCAGCTCGGCAGCAGCGCCACCAGGGTCGTGCAGCCCGGGGTGTACGGATAGGTGTCCAGCGTGATGTCGGCGCCCGCGTCCAGCGCCTCGTCCAGCAGCGCCAGCAGCTCGGGTGCCCGGCCCTTGTTCACCCCGAAGTTCATGGTGGCGTGCGCCAGATGCAGCGGGCAGCCCGCCTCCCGGGTGAGGGCCACCATCTCCGCGTACGCCTCCAGCGCGCCGGCGCCGTAGGAGCGGTGGTGCGGGCAGTAGTAGCCGCCGTACGACGCCACCACCCGGCACAGCTCGGTCAGTTCGGCGTCCGGGGCGTACATCCCGGGCGTGTACGTCAGCCCCGACGACATCCCGACCGCACCCTGCTCCATGCCCTCCGCGACCAACTGCCGCATCCGGTCCAGCTCTTCGGGCGTGGCCTCGCGGTCCTCCCAGCCGACGGCGAGCGCGCGCACGGTGCCCTGCGGGATCAGGTACGCCGCGTTCACCGCTATGCCCCGGTCCAGCCGGTCCAGGTACTCGCCGACCGACCGCCAGTCGAAGTCCACGTCGTCACCCGGGCCGTTCCACCCGGCGATCGCCCGCCGCACCTCGCCCAGCGTCCGGTCGTCCACCGGCGCGTACGACAATCCGTCCTGGCCGAGGACTTCGAGGGTGACGCCCTGCGCGGCCTTCGCGCTGTGGTGGGGGTCGCGCAGCAGGGCCAGGTCGCTGTGCGCGTGCATGTCGATGAAGCCCGGGGCCAGCACCAGCCCCTCCGCGTCCAGTTCGCGCCGCGCCTTCGGACGCTGACAGCCCGCGTCCGCCGCCTCCTTGACGATGGAGACGACGCGTCCGCCGTCCACCACCACGTCCGCGCGGTAGGAGTAGTCGCCGGAGCCGTCGACGACGTCCGCGTCCCGGATGACGAGCTCTTCCACGGTCCTGCCTCCTAGAAGAAGGTACGGATGTAGTCGACGACCGTGCCGTCCGCCTCGGCCACGGGGATCAGCGCCCACTTGTCGAAGGACGTGCAGGGGTGCGACAGACCGAGCCCCACCCAGTCTCCCACCTCCACGTCCGCCTCCGAAGAGGTGCGCAGCCACGCGTGCTGGTCGGACAGACCGGTCACCTCGATGCCCGTGGCCGGCCGCTCCGTCCCGTCCCGGCGCACCACCCGCGCCACCGGCAGATCCAGGTCGTACGCCGCGTCCCGCTTGCCCGCGTTGGTGAACGCCTGCTCCGCCGACGGCCGCGACACCACCTGCGTCCACAGCCGGAACGCCGGCTCCAGACCGCCCTCCTGCGGCACCCGGTTGAACGGGGTCAGCCGCTCGTAGTGCCCGTCGTCGTGCGACACGTACGCGCCGGAGCGCAGCAGCTTCAGCACGGGCGCCGACAGCTCCGGGACCTCCGCGAAGACGTCCGCGACCGCGTCGAACCAGGCGCTGCCGCCCGCGCTCACCACGATCTCGTCCAGCCCCGCGAACCGCCCCGCCTTGTCGAAGTCCACGGCCAGGGCCACCAGCCGCCGCAGCCACGCACGCACCCGCTCCGGGTCCGCCTGCGGCACCTCGCCCTCGTATCCGGCGACCCCGACCAGCCGCAGCGTCCGCGCGGCCGACACCGCATCGGCGACGGCCGCGCACTGCGCCTCCGTCCGCACGCCGGTGCGCGCGCCCTCGCCGGCGGCCAGCTCGACCACCACGTCCACCGGCCGGGACGCCCCGGCCAGAGCCGCGTCCATCAGCTCCACCCCGCGCACGGAGTCGACGTAGCAGACGAACCGGAACGCCGGGTCGGCGTCCTGCTCGGCGGCGATCCAGCGCAGCGCCGCCGCGTCCACCAGCTCGTTCGCCAGGAAGACCCGCTCGACCCCGAACTCCCGTGCCACGCGCACCTGATGGGGAACGGCGAGCGTGATGCCCCACGCGCCCCGCTCGATCTGGCGGTGGAAGAGCTGCGGCGCCATGGAGGTCTTCCCGTGCGGCGCGAACGCGAGCCCGTGCCGCTCCGCGAACGTCTCCAGCGCCGCCAGGTTGTGCTCCAGCCGCTCGGCGGACAGCGCGAGCACGGGGGTGGTGAAGCCGCCGGTGAAGAGGTTCCGCCGCTGCGCGGCCAGCTCGCCGACGGTGAGGTCCGCGGCGTCCGGCGGGAGGCCCTTGAAGCGGTGGCCGACCCGTTCTTCGGCGAGGCGGGCGAGAGCATCGAGGACCATGGAGCCTCCCTGATCAGGTGCGTTGCGCATATCGCAACACTCATTGCGTATATCGCTCACCGCTGTCTAACATCTCCGCCACACGCGGTCAACGGACACCGCGCCCCCCCCGCCCCGACGAGGAGCCCCGCCATCGTGACCGTCACCGGAACCGGCAACGCCCCCGACGTCGTCGACGTCGTCGCGCTCGGCGAGTCCATGGTGACGTTCCTGCCGTCCCGCCCCGGCCGCCTCGCCGACGTCCCCGCCTTCCACCGGTCGATCGGCGGCGCGGAATCCAACGTGGCCTGCGCGCTCGCGGCGGCCGGCCACACCACCCGCTGGGTCAGCAGGGTCGGCGCGGACGGCTTCGGCGACCACCTCGTCGAGGCGATCGGCGCGTACGGCGTCGATGTGTCGCACGTCCGCCGCGACCCCGCCCGTCCCACGGGCGTCTACTTCCGCACGGCGGGCGACCGCGCGGGCGACACGCACGAGGTCGCGTACTACCGGGCGGGTTCGGCGGCGTCGGCGATGTCACCGGCAGGCGTGGACCTGGAGGCGGTACGGGCGGGGCGGGTGCTGCACCTGTCGGGCATCACGGCGGCGTTGTCGCAGGACTGCCTGGCCCTGATGCGCGAGCTGACCGCCCCCCGGCCGGGGCGCCCGTTGATCTCCTTCGACGTGAACCACCGCCCGGGCCTGTGGGGCGAGGGCCAGGATCCGGATGTGCTGCTGGAGCTGGCCCGCAGGGCGGACATCGTCTTCGTGGGAGACGACGAGGCGCGCCAGGCATGGGGGCTGCGCGGCGCCCGTGCGGTGCGGGACGCCCTTCCCGAACCTGAGATCGTTGTCGTCAAGCAGGGCAAGGGCGGAGCCGTCGCCTTCGACAAGGAGACCGACGGCCTGTGCGAGGACGCCGACGGCACCGCGACGTTCGTACGCGCCGTGCACGTCGACGTCGTCGCGGCAGTCGGCGCCGGCGACGCCTTCGCCGCCGGTTTCCTCTCGGCCACCCTCCGGGGTCTGCCCATACGGGACCGCCTACGCCACGGCCACCTCGCCGCCGCCGCCACCCTCACCACCCCCGGTGACCTCGCCCCGCCCCCGCCCCGGCCCCTCGCCGACCGCCTCGCCGCCCTCGACGACCCCGCGTGGGGGACACTGCGACTCGGCCCCGGCTGGACAGCAGCCGACACAGAGGCCGCAGAGGAGGCACGCACCCCATGAGCCAGACCGTAGACCGCGCCCTGAGCATCCTTCCGCTGCTCGCCGAGGGACCCGCCGACCTCGGCCAGGTCGCCGACCGCCTCGGCGTGCACAAGTCCACGGCCCTGCGCCTGCTCCGCACCCTGCACGAGCACGGCCTGGTCTACCGCCAGTCCGACCAGCGCTACCGCCTCGGCGCCCGCCTCTTCGCCCTCGCCCAGGAGGCGATGGAGAACCTCGACGTGCGCGAGATCGCCCACGCCCACCTCGTACGCCTCAACGAGCAGTGCGGGCACACCGTCCACCTCGCCGTCTACGAGGAGAACGAGGTCCTCTACATCGACAAGGTGGAGAGCCGCTACCCGGTGCGGATGTACTCCCGTATCGGCAAGCCCGTCGCCATCACCGTGGCCGCCGTGGCCAAGCTGCTCCTCGCCGACCTGCCCGAGCACGAGCGCCGCGCCCTCGCGGAGAAGCTCGACTACCCCATGTACACGCCCCGTTCGACGCCCCACGCGGCCGCGTTCCTCCAGGAGCTGGCCAAGGTGCGCGAACAGGGCTGGGCCACCGACCTCGGCGGCCACGAGGAGTCCATCAACTGCGTCGCCGCGCCGATCCGCGGCGCCGACGGCCGGGTGGTCGCCGCGATGTCGGTGTCCGCGCCGAACGTCGTCGTCACCGCCGACGAACTCCTCACCCTGCTCCCGCTGGTGCGCCGTACCGCGGACGCCATCAGCGGCGAGTACTCCGGCCGTACCCCGGCAGAACCGAAGTAAGGACATCCCCCGCATGACCGAGAAAGTCGCGCTGACCCCGAAGACCCACACCACCCCGCCCGCGAAGTTCTCGCACGGCGTCCGCAAGGGCAACATCCTCCAGGTCGCCGGCCAGGTCGGCTTCCTGCCCGCCGAGGAGGGCAAGCCGCCCACGCCCGCCGGTCCCACCCTGCGCGAGCAGACCCTCCAGACCCTCGCCAACGTCAAGGCGATCCTCGAGGAGGGCGGCGCCAGCTGGGACGACGTGATGATGATCCGCGTCTACCTCACCGACGTGGACCACTTCGCCGAGATGAACGAGATCTACAACACCTACTTCGAGGAGCAGGGCCTCACCCAGCCCCCGGCCGCCCGCACGACCGTCTACGTCGGTCTCCCCGCCGGCCTCCTCATCGAGATCGACGCGCTCGCCGTCCTCGGCTGAGTCCCCCCACCCCCCCCCCCCCCCCGCACGTCGTCACGGCACGGCGCCCCGCACCCCGGGACG
>BNBH01000051.1 GCA_014655195.1 Streptomyces cellulosae
CACCACCCGCTGGAACAACTCCCACAACTCGTCCGGCACCAGCCGCTCAACGATCCCCACCATGACTCACAGAGTACCGAGTCGCCCAAATGAGATGGCTTCTTAAGGGCGTCGGTTCCCGGCTCATGGCTTCGCACTATGCGGCGGCCTCGACCCGGCACGTGCCCCCAGGCCACCAGTTCGCCGCGCCCGCCGGGCGGTCTCCGGATCGGGGGTCCGCCTGCCCGAGCGGAGTCGAAAGCTTGGGGCAGGCGTTTCCCGCCGGACGGTCGCGTCATCTCCATGGTCTCCAGCCTGCTGGTCACGGCCTGTCCGCATCTGATCCGCGGATCGGTGCGGTGCCGGCAGTCACGCCCTCTGGGTCAAGGTGGGCACGCAGTCCTGCTTGTCCAGGACGTGGGTGGTGCCATGGCGCGTGGCCAGGGTCTAGATGCCGAGCAGGGTGCGCCCTCCTGAGCGCTCCCTCAGCGTCATGAGCCACGGCCATTAGCCGTACCTTGGCGCAGGGCCGACCCGTCCACGCGGTTGGCCACTGGCTCGGGCGCCGAGGCACCCGAGCCACCGGGATGATGGGCCGCGAGCAGGATCGGAGGCCAGGAGCGCCTACGACTTCGCGTCCATGACGCCGGCTCGCCAGAGTCCGATGACGGCCGCGACAACACCGCCCGCGAGGTAGAACACGGAGTGGCCGCCGGGAAGCACTTCCAGGTCGCTGAATTCCTCGATCCAGTTCACCACGATGACCACCAGGCTCAGCCAGAACAGGGACCATCCGAAGATCCTGTTCGGCACGGACCGGGTGTGCACCTTGCCGATCTTTATCTTGTTGGTCTTGAGGCTGTCGCCGCTCATGCGCTCGCCTTCTCTTCTTTCGGAGTGCCCGCTTGAGCGTCGCTCGCCGAGATGTCCTCCACGCCCGGGTGTCGCCGGGCCGAGATCACCAGGTAGGTCACGGCGCCGGCGAAGACCACGATCGAGGTCCAGTTGTTCAGCCGGAGCCCCAGGAAATGCTGTGCCTCGTCGATGCGCAGGTACTCGATCCAGAACCGGCCGACGGTGTACGCGGCCACGTACAGAGCGAAGGTTCGTCCGTGACCCAGGGCGAAGCGGGCGCCCGCCCAGATGACCAGCACTGCGACGCCGACGTCCCACAGCGACTCGTAGAGGAAGGTGGGATGGAACGTCGCCACGTTCTCGTAGCCCTCGGGCCGCTTGTCGGGAGAGATCTCCAGACCCCAGGGAAGCGAGGTCGGGCGGCCGAACAGCTCCTGGTTGAACCAGTTACCCCATCGCCCGATGGCCTGCGCGAGGGCGATGCCGGGCGCGACCGCGTCCGCGTACGCGGGGAACGGGACCCCGTGCCGACGGCACCCGATCCACGCCCCGAAGCCGCCCAGCGCGATCGCGCCCCAGATGCCGAGCCCGCCCTCCCAGATGTACAGGGCTTTGATGGGCTCGNCTCCCAGATGTACAGGGCTTTGATGGGCTCGCCGCCTGCACCGAAGTAGGCGTCCGGGCTGGTGATCACGTGGTACAGGCGGCCGCCGATGATCCCGAAGGGCACCGCCCAGATGGCGATGTCGGCGATCGTCTCCTTCCTGCCCCCGCGCGCCGCCCAACGGCGCGCGCCGAGCCATACGGCGACGAAGACGCCCAGGATGATGCAGAAGGCGTACGCCCTCAGCGGGACCGGACCCAGGTACAGGACTCCGGTCGAGGGGCTGGGCAGTGCGGCGAGTTCCATACCCGCACTATAGACATTTCAGCTAAGTAGTTTAGTAAATGGCTGGTCATGGTCGAGCGTGGAAGCAGGGCCCTGAGGTGCGGTTGCGGTGCGCCGCGAGCGACGCAGGGAAAGCGCCAGGCCGACGAGGAGGGGTGTCCCCAGCAGCACCTCCGGCCATACGCCGAACCACTCGGAGAGGGTGAGCCGCGATGAGAGCGGTACGCGCTCCAGCAGATGGCCGGCACGCCAGGTCCCCAGCCGATCCATGACCTGTCCGTCCGGTCCCACGATGGCGCTGACCCCGCTCGTCGAGGCGAGGGCGACCGCGCGTCCGTACTCGATCGCGCGGATGCGGGCCATCGCGAGCTGCTGCTCGGACTGGCCGGCCTGGAGACCGCGCTCGTAGGTGGCGTTGTTCGTCTGGACGACGAGGAGGTTGGCGCCCGCCCGTACGGTGTCGCGGACCCGGTCGTCGTAGGCGATCTCGTAGCAGATCACGTCGCCGAGCCGCACCTTCCCCGCGGCCAGCGGGGCCGTGGAGGTGCCCGGCAGGAGGTCGCGGGGGATGAGCTGAAGCGCGCCGAGACCCCCGAGGAGTGAACGTGCCGGGATGTACTCGCCGAAGGGGACGATCTGGCGCTTCGCGTACCAGGAGGCCGGGCCCTGGCCGGGCAGCCACAGCTGGCCGGCGTTGTAGGCCCGGTCGTCGGGGGCTTCCAGCATGGCGCCGATCAGGAGGGGACTGCCCAGTTCCCGCACCGAGTCGGCGACCAGGGCGCCGAACTCCGGATAGCGTTCCGGATCGCCGTCGAGGGAGTTCTCCGGCCACAGGACGACGTCCGGACGCGGGACCTCGCCGCGGCGTACGGCGTCGGCCAGGGCCTTGGTCTCGCGCGCGTGGTTTTCCGCGACGCCGCGCACCCGCGCCTGCTCCTCCAGGGTGCGCTCGCGTTCGACATTGCCCTGCACGACGGCCACCACGGCGCTCGGCCCGGATGTGCTCGGGGCGGGGAGGGCGAGCGGAGCGGTGATCAGGACGGCCGCTCCGAGGCATACGGCCGCGCTGACCTGCCGACGGCCGCCGCGCCACTCTGTCAGGCCGTACACCAGCAGCGAGCCCAAAAGGGCCACGGTGAAGGAGACGGCTGGGCCGCCGCCGACTGCGGCCCAGCCGGCATAGGGGGCATCCGCCTGCCCGAAGGCGAGCCGCCCCCAGGGGAAGCCACCGAGCGGAGCCCGGCCGCGTACCGCCTCCAGGGCCACCCACCACGCGGCGGTGTACAGCGGCCAGCCCGGCAGCGCGATCAAGCGGGGCAGAGGCATTGCGGCGAGCGCGAAGACCAGGGCCTGGACCGCCGTGAGGACGAGCCACGGGGCCAGTCCGAGATTTGCCAGCCAGACGATCAGCGGAGCGAAGAAGGCGATGCCGAAGAGGCCACCCGCAGCGAAGGCGGACCGGGCCCGCCGTCCGCGCACCGCCAGGATCAGCAGAGCCGGACCGAGCGGGGCCAGGAACCACCATCCGACCGGCGGGAACGAAGCGTAGAGAAGCAGCCCTCCGACGGAGGCGGCTGCCAAGGATCGGAGCGTGGCCGCACTCGGGCGGGCTGCACGCGGTGAAAGTGCCCTCATGAGGGCACTTCGCAGACCTTCTCGGTGCGAAGCCGCCTCATCAGCGCGTGCACCAGCAACGCGACGGAGGCCAGGGCGAGCACCGGCTGCACCGGAGCGAAGTACGCCAGGGCGCCGCTGACCCCCAGAGCGAGCACCACGAGCTTGTTGCAGATCGGACACCCCACCGCGAAGGCGGACAGCAGACCCGCGCCGAGGGCACGCGCGGTGCGGGGACGTTCAGGCGTCGAGGTCTCGCGGGCTTCGGCCGGGCCGATGCGTACGTACGAGGCCACGAGAAGGCCCTCAAGTACGGAGCTGACCAGCCAGACCGGGTAGTTCCACCACAGCACCGGGGTCATCCGCGTATAGAAGGGGGTCTGCACCACACCCGTCGGCACGCCGATGACGATAGCCGCGATCGCCGTGACCGCTGCTGCCACGACCCATCTGCGGGCCGGCCAGGTACGCATAGGGGTTGCTCCTCGTGATCGGGCCGCCGACCGGCAGGCCGGGCGCCGGGGAGCACCATGCGCGGGCTCCCGGTCGGCGACTGGCCGCCATCCTAAGACACTAAGAGAATTAGTAACAACGGCCGGTCTGTCCGCCTGGACGGTGCGACCCGATGTCCGCGCGCAAGGCTGCTCATGCGCTGCTGGTAGGAGCGTGCGTCGATCCGGCCGTGCAGCAGCAGGCCCGCGCACCACCGCTCCTCGTCCTCAAGAGCCGCACGCCGTCCTCGGAGCCGGGCGAGCGGCGGCAGGTGGCTCCGATGGGGCGAGGTCAGGCGCGCGATGTCGTAATAGATAGCCGCGAGGAGTAGTACGGCGATCAGTATCGCTGCCGCGGCCATGGCGCTGTCGGTCTCTGTGTCAGTTCCGTGAGGGCTGGTGGGTGTGCGTCTGGGCGGTGCGCATCTCGGCGATTTCCTTGCGCAGCTCGGCCAGCTCGGCCAGCTCGGCCTGCTCCCTGAGGGAATCGTTCCGCCGCGGTGTGTGCGAGCCTCCGCGCAGCATCAGCCACATCATCAGGCCCATGCCGATCGGGCAGGCCAGGAGTAGCAGCGGATACAGGGACTGGGGCATGAAGACCTCCTGGCGGGCGGAGGGTCGCGTGTGGGCCCTGCCGAAAACTCTCCTACTAAGTAATTTAGATTATGTCGGGCCGGCGTGCCAGCCTGGGCAGGCCTGTGGCCCGTCACAGGGGCAGCTGGAAACCGGTGATGAGCGTCTGGAGCCGGGCGATCATCTGCCCCCACCAGCCCGTCACCTGCATCACGCCCACCGCTACCAGCAGCACTCCTCCGAAGCGCATCACGGCCCGTGCGTGCCGCCGTGCCCAGGTGAAGCGCCGCATGGCCCCGTCGAAGGACGCAGCAGCGAGCAGGAACGGGATGCCGAGGCCGAGGCTGTAGGTGAAGGACAGGGCGGCCCCGCGTCCCGCGCTCGCGCTGTCGGCGGCCAGGGACAGGACGGCGGCCAGGGTGGGGCCGATGCACGGCGTCCATCCGATCGCGAAGAGAGCACCGAGCAGCGGCGCGCCCGCTAGCCCCGCGCCGGGCCGGAAGGAGGGCCGCCAGCTGAACCCGGCCAGCGGCAGTTTGTCGAGCAGCCCGGCGAAGACAAGGCCCAGGACAATGGTGAGCGAGCCCAGCACGATGCCGAGCGTGCGCTGGTGCGCCAGCAGGACGGCGCCAGCTCCGCCGAACAGCGCGCCGAAGCTGGTGAAGACGGCGGCGAAGCCGACCACGAAGAGCAGGCAACCGGCCAGGACCCGCCAGCGCACGGTGCGCCTCGCGGTGTCGGCGGCATCCGCGCCCGACATTCCGGCGACGTACGACAGGTAGCCCGGGACCAGGGGCAGGCAGCAGGGGGAGAAGAAGGACAGGGCTCCGGCGGCGAGGGCCAGCAGGAGTGCGAGGACGAGCGGACCTGCCATGACCGTTTCGCCCACACCGGCGGCGAGTGTCACTGCGCCGCACCTCCGCCGCTGTTCTTTGCGTTCTCCGTGGCGATGTCCTTGGCCAGGTCGCGCAGCGTGCGGTACGTGGTCTGGCCGATGATCCGGGCGGCGATCCGCCCGTCACGGTCGATGAACACGGTGCTGGGGACCGCCGACAAGGGAATGCGGCCGTTGAAGCGCAGGAGCAGTTCGCCGTCGGGGTCGCGGAAGCTGGGATAAGTGATGCCGTAGGTGCGCTCGAAGGCGCGTGCCGCCGCGTCGTTGTCGCGTGTGTCGATGCCGACGAACCGCACGCCGAGGTCGTATGTCTCGTCGGACGCCTTCTTCAGGGCGGGCGCCTCGGCCCGGCACGGTGCACACCATGATCCCCACACATTGAGCACGATCACCTTGCCGCGCAGAGCGGCCAGGTTCAGCCGGTCTCCGGTGATCGTCGCGCCGCTGAGCACTGGAGCTGCGGGCCGCTTGCCGGCCGGGTACTCGGTCAGGGCCTGGCGGGTGCCCGATCCGGCCGTTTTGGCAGCCGACGGGCCGGACGTCGTGCTCGTCCCGCAGGCGGCCAGCAGAAGGCCGGCCGCGATCAGGCCTGCCGCCCGCCGCCGGGTGTGCAGGAGGGCCCCTGTGCGAGCGGTGCCTCCGTCCGGCCGCAAGGCTGGGGGGGCGGATTGTGGGCGGGGTGCGGTTGGGGCCACGGCCGGTCTCCTTCGCCGACGCATTGGTCAATGCTGCTAAGTAGCTTAGGGAGTGTGTTGGAGAGCCTCGGCGGCGGGGCTGTGGAGGGCGGCTGGGCGGCACGCGTCAACACCCGCGCCAGCGACGGCGTGATCGTCCAGTCCGAGCCCGAATCAGGCGCCCTGGGCCTCAATCCCAGGGCGCAGGGCCGGGCAGCAACCCATGGCACCCATTGAGAAAGTCGGACAACCGTGTACGAAGCGAGATGGCCTCCGCAGCCGCCGATGCTGCCTCGGCCGCTGCGGTCGGCTCCCTTCTGTTTGGCGGTGCAGTCATCGCCTACCGGTTACATTGCGTAGCCCCGACCTGGGCCCACCCGGTGATCGGGTCAGGGTCACCATCCCGGCGGCACCGTAGCCTGCCGGATCACCGCAGTCACTGCGCGCCGCAGGGGCCGCACTGTCAGGCGAATACACCGCTACCACCGGCGCACCGGCTGGTGCCCGGTTCGTCACCAGCACTGGGCTGTACTGCACGGCAGCGGCTACCGCGACCGTCTTTACGCCATCACCGCTCCCGCCGCGCCCTCGCGGCCGGGCACGGCTCGCCGCGGCCACCGCCAACAGATGACCCAGGCCGCAGTCGGTTTCCCGCACCCCACCTGGTGCTACCCGTAGCAGGACGGCAACCGCCGCACCAGGACGACACCATTCCGGAGGCTGACATGACCACCGCGGTCAAGGAAATGCTCGACACCTACCCGGCCGACCTGGGTCGGGTGGATCGCGAGAAGCTCGCCCGCTGCATCGAGGAGTGCATCGCCTGTGCGCAGGCGTGTACGGCGTGCGCGGACGCGTGCATGTCGGAGGAGATGGTCAACGAGTTGACCAAGTGCATCCGCACCAACGCCGACTGCGCCGACATCTGCAACGCCACCGCCTCGGTACTCTCCCGCCACACTGGCTACGACGCCAACGTCACCCGGGCGATCCTTCAGGCCTGCGCCACTGTCTGCAAGGCGTGCGGTGACGAGTGCGAACGGCACGCCGGCATGCACGAGCACTGCCGGGTGTGCGCCGAGGCATGCCGCCGCTGCGAAGAGGCGTGCAACGACCTGATCACCTCTCTGGGCTGAACGCCCCGGAGCGCACAGGGGTGGCCGGTGCTCGTCCGGGCTGTCGGACACCCCTGCTGGGCCACCGTGCCTCGACACCCTTGACCCCGGTGCCGAGGAAGTCTTGCATCAGTAGGGCATCGCCAGGTCATACCCTTAGGGAGTATGACGCCGCTGGAGCAAGACGGGGCCGAGCAGGCCCCACCGGGTTACCTCGACGACAAGGACGCCGTCCTCAAGCGGCTCCGTCGTATCGAGGGCCAGATCCGTGGCCTGCAGCGCATGGTGCAGGAGGACCAGTACTGCATCGACGTGCTCACCCAGGTCGCTGCGACCACCAAGGCCCTCCAGGCGGTGGCCATGCAGCTGCTGCAAGAACATCTCGACCACTGCGTACACGAGGCCATGGTGGCCGGAGGGCAAGCGGCCCAGGACAAAATCGCAGAGGCTTCGCGGGCCATCGAGCGGCTGCTGCGCACGTGATCTGGCCTGCGCCGGACCCGGCGGTCCCTCCTCGGCGGCGCCTGGGCCGCACGTGAGCTGCGCCAAGTCGTCGTATGGCCCTACCGGATCCAGTGGCTGCCGCCAGGACTCTGGCCGACCGGCGCTCCCGCCCTCCATACCACTGGCAGGTCGGCGTCTGCGCCGACGGCTTGTGGGTGTTGTCGCCGCGCCCGGCGCGGAACAGCGGGGCGAGTGGGATCCACGTCTCGGGAGACTGGATGCGTACATTCCCTAAGCGGGTTAGTATTCCTGCGCTGTGAAAGGGATGGGACATGCCGCCCATCGAGCCGCGCTGCTGCGTCGTCCGCCGCTGGGTCCTGGCCCCGGCGGTCCGCCGCAGCGCGGCTCTCCCGGAGTGCCATGTCCGGTGGCGGACGGTTGACCGGCTGGGCCGCAGGCGCGCCGAACCCTGATCTGAAGCCAGCCCTCATGAGCCGCGCGCACGGGCAGGGGAGGTGGCCACGTCCTCCAAAGGAGCCTGCCCGTGCGCGCACCGTCGGCCTCCGGCAACGGTGCGCTGAGGCGCCCGGCCGCAAAGGCCGGGCGCCTCGGTCAAAACGGGTTGTCCATCTGCCTACTTGAAGGACCGAAGACGCAGGCTGTTGGTGACGACGAAGACCGACGAGAAGGCCATCGCGGCTCCGGCGATCATCGGGTTCAGCATACCGAGCGCGGCGAGCGGCAGTGCGGCGACGTTGTAACCGAAGGCCCAGAAGAGGTTGCCCTTGATCGTGGTGAGGGTCTTGCGCGAGAGGCGGATCGCGTCCGCCGCGACCCGCAGGTCACCGCGTACGAGGGTGAGGTCGCCCGCTTCGATGGCCGCGTCGGTGCCGGTGCCCATGGCCAGGCCCAGGTCGGCGGTGGCGAGGGCAGCGGCGTCGTTGACGCCGTCGCCGACCATGGCGACCATACGGCCCTCGCTCTGGAGCCGCTTGACCACGTCGACCTTGTCCTCGGGCAGGACTTCTGCGATCACCTCGTCGATGCCGACCGCCTTGGCCACGGACTGCGCGACGAGCTGGTTGTCGCCCGTCAGCAGAACGGGCTTCAGGCCCAGCCTGCGAAGTTCGGTCACTGCCTCGGCGCTGGTCTCCTTGATCGCGTCTGCGACGGTGAGGACGCCGCGCGCCTCGCCGTCCCAGGCGACGGCGACCGCTGTGCGTCCCTCGGCCTCCGCGGCGGCCTTGGCCTCGGCCAGCTCCTGCGGCAGCTCGATGATCCACTCCTTCAGAAGCTTCTCGCGGCCCACGACCACCGCGTGCCCGTCGACGACGCCCTGGACGCCGAGGCCGGCGACGTTCTCGAAGTTCTCCGGCACCGGCAGGCTGCCGGTCCGCTCGGTTGCACCGGTGGCGATGGCCTGGGCGATCGGGTGCTCCGAGGCGTGTTCCAAGGCGCCTGCCAGCTTCAGCAGTTCGTCCTTGTCCACGCCGGTTGCGGGGATGACGTCCTGGAGCTGCATGCGGCCCGTGGTCACGGTGCCGGTCTTGTCCAGGACGACGGTGTCGACGCGGCGGGTGGACTCCAGTACCTCGGGGCCCTTGATCAGGATGCCGAGCTGGGCGCCACGCCCGGTGCCCACCATCAGGGCGGTCGGTGTGGCGAGCCCGAGGGCGCAGGGGCAGGCGATGATCAGCACCGCGACGGCGGCGGTGAACGCGGCGGCGGCGTCCCCGGTGACGAACAGCCACGTCAGCAGGGTGCCGAGGGCGATGAGGATGACGACGGGCACGAAGACCGCCGAGATCCGGTCGGCGAGGCGCTGCACCTCGGCCTTGCCGTTCTGCGCGTCCTCGACGAGCTGGGCCATGCGGGCGAGCTGCGTGTCGGCGCCGACCCGGGTCGCCTCGACGACCAGGCGCCCGCCGGCGTTCACGGTCGCGCCGGTCACCGCGTCGCCGACGGTCACGTCGACCGGCACGGACTCGCCGGTGAGCATGGAGGCGTCGACCGCCGAGGAGCCTTCGACGACGGTCCCGTCCGTGGCGATCTTCTCCCCGGGCCGTACGACGAACCGGTCGCCGACCGCCAACTGTGCGACCGGGATACGTACTTCCTTGCCGTCGCGCAGCACCGCGACGTCCTTGGCGCCCAGTTCCAGCAGCGCCCGCAGCGCGGCACCGGCCCTGCGCTTGGACTTCGCCTCGAGGTAGCGCCCGGCGAGGATGAAGGTGGTGACGCCGGCCGCGGCCTCCAGGTAGATGGAGGAGGAGCCGTCCGAGCGGGAGATGGTGAACTCGAAACCGTGCCGCATACCCGGCATGCCCGCGTGGCCCCAGAACAGCGCCCATACCGACCAGCCGAGCGCGGCCAGCGTCCCGATGGACACCAGTGTGTCCATGGTTGCGGCGCCGTGCCGTGCGTTCGTCCAAGCCGCCTTGTGGAAGGGGAACGCACCCCAGACGACGACTGGTGCTGCCAGAGTCAGTGACAGCCACTGCCAGTTGTCGAACTGCAGGGCCGGCACCATCGCCATCAGCACCACGGGCACGGTCAGCACCAGAGACACGTACAGACGCTGCCGCAGCGACAGCAGCTCGCTGCCCGCCGCCGGAGTGGCCTCTCTCTCGCGCTCGTCGACAGGGGCGGAGGCGGGCGGAGGCGGCTCCGCGGCCGTGTAGCCAGTCTTCTCCACGGTGGCGATGAGGTCGGCGACCTCGATGCCCTCCGGGTAGGCCACCTTGGCTTTCTCCGTGGCGAAGTTGACGGTCGCGGCGACGCCGTCCATGCGGTTGAGCTTCTTCTCGATGCGGGCCGCGCACGAGGCGCAGGTCATGCCACCGATGGAGAGCTCGACCTCACGGGCGGGCACGGGCGCTGTGTCAGGGACTGCCTTCTCGGGAGCCGTGCTGGTCATGTGCGTATCTCCAGGGGGAGGCCGGGAGGCGCAGCGTCCGTATCAGCGGAGCGACGCCTCCCGGCGCGGGGAGCAATTCGCGTATCCGGGTCCGTGGGCCCCGGTGAGCTGTCAGGCGCGGCCGACGAGCTCGTAGCCGGCCTCGTCGACGGCGGCGCGGACGGCCTCCTCGTCGAGCGGGGCGGCGGAGGTGACGGTGACCTCCCCGGTTTTGGCGACGGCCTGGACCGAGGTGACACCGTCCAGCGCGGAGATCTCCTTCGAGACCGCGCCCTCGCAGTGGCCGCAGGTCATGCCGGACACCTTGTAGACGGTGGTGACGCCGGTGCCCTGGACGTCGACGGTGGTGCCGGAACCGCAGGAACCACAGCAGGAGCCAGAGCTGGCGTTCGTCTCGGTGGTCATGGCTTCTTCCCTCGGGTGTCGGTGCGTGAGTCATTGTCCGAGAGGGGCACCGCTTCCCCGGCCCCTCTCGACCGATGACAACACTATACCCCCCTGGGGTATTCCGGCTATCTGTGTTCCTGCCCACACGATGTGTTTGAAAGATGCCCGGTTCGCTAATTTACTTAGTAAGCGCTGCGACCCGCGGCGACAACTTCACATCGAGGCGACGGTGAGCAGGAACCCGGTGAAAATCCGGGACGGTCCCGCCACTGTGACCGGGGTTGTCCCCGGGAGTCAGACACTGACCCGTCGTCCTCCTGAACGGCGGGGCGTGTGCACCCCGCGAGGAGGTTCCATGAGTGCTTCGGCGACTCCCCAGGCACGACCGGCCGCTGGCCTGGTTGTCCACCCGCTGCGAGACGGGCTGATCGCTGCCGCAGCGGTGATCCTCGCCCTGGTCGCGCTGGACGCGGTCTTCCTGGACCAGGGCGCGCTGCTCTCACCGGTGCTGGGCAAAGTCGCGGCATCCGCCAACTACGTCCACGAGTTCGCCCACGACGGCCGGCACCTTCTTGCCGGCCCCTGCCACTGAGAGGGCACTCGTGACATCACTTCTTTCCCTGCTGGGGCGCGGCGCGCTCGCGGGTGCGGCCGCCGGGCTGGTCAGCGGAGGATTCTCGTGGCTGCTGGCCGAGCCGGTGCTCGACAAGGCGGTGCGGCTGGAGGCGGCCCGCGAGGAGGCGCGCGGCAGCGGATCGGCTGCGGCCGAGGTCTTCTCCCGCTCCACGCAGCACACGGGCCTGCTGGTGGCCGCCGTCCTCACCGGAGCGGCGATCGGGGGTCCTCTTCGCCGCCGTGTACACGATCCTGCACCGCCGTGATCCGGACGCCGCTCCGTGGCGGCGCTCGCTCACCCTGGCCGGAGCTGGAATCACCGGGCTCTGGCTGCTGCCGTTCCTGCGCTATCCCGCCAACCCGCCGGGTGTGGGCGACCCGGGAACGCTCGACACCCGCACCCACGCATGGCTCGCAGCCATCGCGATCGGCGTGATCGCCGTGGCCCTGGCCTGGCGCGTCCACGGGTGGCTGGCGGAGCAGGGCCATTCCGCGCCGCTGCGCCAGCTCGCCGTTGCAGCCATCGTGCTGGCCGCGCTGGCGTCGCTGTTCGCGCTGCCTGACAACCCTGACGCGGTGACCGCTCCAGCCACGCTGGTGTGGAATTTCCGGGTGCTTTCGGCCGCGTCCATGGGGCTGCTGTGGGCCGGGCTGGCTGTGGGCTTCGGACTGCTCGGCGTGCGGGCGTCCCGCGCCCGGACGGAGGCGAGCCTGCCCGCGGCATCCGCCGTCCCCGTGGTCTGACGCCTCTCCGGCATGACCTCGGTCGGCGCCCGTGTCAGGCGGTGCAGTCGGCCGAGGGCTCGGACGGCTCAGCGGACGATCAGCGTGCCCGTCATGTTCGAGTGGAAGGTGCAGACGAAGGCGTACTCGCCGGCCTTGGACGGCGCCGTGAATGCCCCGGACTCCCCGCCGGCGATGCTGCCGGTGTCGAACGCGTCGCCCTTTGTTGCCGTGACGGTGTGGGCGGCGGAGTCCTTGTTCACCACTGTGATCTTCTCTCCCGGCCGCACCTGAGGATTTGCCGGACTGAACGCGAAGTCCTCCATCGTGATGCGGTCCACGCCCGCGGTAGCAGCGGGCGAGGTGGAGGCGGGTTCGTTGCCCCCGTCGGCACAGGCGGTGGCGACGAGCAGCAGGACTGTGGCTGCTCCGAGCGCCAACGGGACGGAACGCCTGCGGAGCTGTCGAGGCCACATCGGACCGGACCCTTCGGACGGGCGCCCGCAGTGGGCCATCGCTGGTGATCGCGGAGCCCAGGCCCACCCGAGCACGCGGATCGCTCGTGTCCATTCTCGCCGTTCCGGGGACTCGATACGACCCGGCTTCGCAGACTCAGGTCGGCGCTGATGCCAGTCCATGGCGACGCCGATGCCGATCACGTTGGTCGGCGCTCCGCACCGGGAAGCAGTGTCGGCGTGCCCGCTCAGGGTTGACCGGCTGTCACGCGGCCATCAACAGCAGCATGGCGGACATGCTCCCGCCCATGCCGATATGAGCCGCCAGAGCTGCATCCGGGGCGGCTCCGATTTTGCGCCGCCGCCCGCGACCCGACCCTCGCGCCGTCTTGCTCTTGTCCCACACGGAGATCGTCAGCGATGCCAGGAAGACGAGCACCGTGTCCGGCATGGCGAGCAGCCAGCGGCCCCAGCCGTACGCGGAGCCTGAGCCCTTGCCGCGCCCTCCGGTGCCCCGGACCCTGGCCCATACAGACGCGCCGATGGACAGCAGGAAGTACACGGCGAGTGCCACGATCACGTACCGCCACGCAGAACCGGACCCCGCGGAGGAGCCCGCGTCGGCTGCGGCGTTCGTCATGCCCGCCATGTCCATCCCATGCATGGAGCCCATTCCTTCCATGGATTCCATCCCTTCCATGGATTCCATGCCGGCCATCTGGTGCGCGCCGGCCGTGCTCTCCATGTTCATGTTCTCCATGCCCGGCATGTGCGCCATCGAGTGCCCACCCAGGGCGAGCACCGGACCGGATGGAGTACTCGTCATGGCGAGTGTCATGATCACCATGCCGGCGCTGCCGACGATGAGGTGGACCCAGTGGCGGCCGTGCTTCCATCCGCACGTGCGGGTGTGCTTGACCGCCATCGCCACGCCCCCGAGCCCGAGGACGCCGAACGCCACTGCCCACCACATGCCATAGCCCGCGTACCAGCCGACTGTCGCCGGAAGCGCCATGGCCGCCATGCACAGGCCCATCAGTAGGTCGCCACCCGCCGCGAACCGGGTTTCACCGCTCGTGGTCGCCATCCGGACCGCGCTGACGGCGGCCACTAGGGCGGAGACCAGCCCGATGGCCCAACTGAGCGCAAGAGTTCCCATCTCACCTTCCCGATCGTCCGAGCACGGCGGGTCCGTACTGTCACGCCGTCGCGTCGTAAAGGCACACAGAGACGCCGCATGGGCATCTACTGCTACTGCCCTTAGTACGTTTGTGGAACGGAGGGTGTTCAGGTGATCAGAAGTCCGTCCGGTTGTCGGCCGGCCGAGCTGGCCGAGGCCAATGGGTCGCCCGCCGTGCGCCTGCGGGTGGCCGACGGGTGCTGCACTGTTCGCACGCTCGTGCCCCAGGTCCAAGCGCGTACTCCTGCCCGGCGGCGACGACACACTCCGGGGCGGGCGGTCAGGGCGCGAGCGGACCGCCCAGTACGTCGAGGACGGTGCCGCCTAGCAGCCCGAGGGCGACGGATCCGGCTGCCGCGCCGTAGGCGATCACAGCGGCCGTCCGTGACGTCGTACGGGAGTCACCCGCGGGTCCGCGCGCGAGGAACGCCGGGGCGATCCAGCGCAGGTAGTAGAAGAGGGACGCGACGGTGTTGACGGCCGCAACGACGGCCAGCCAGGCGTAGCCGCCGTCGAAGGCCGCGCTGAAGGCCTCCAGTTTGCCGAGGAAGACCGCGGTCGGAGGCGTGCCCACCAGACCCAGCAGGCAGACGACGAGCGAGCCCAGCAGGGCCGGGTGCGCCCGTGCCAGGCCCCGGTAGTCGTCGATGGCGTCGGGTCCGGGGAGTGCGCAGACGACGGAGAAGGCCCCGAGGTTGGTCAGCGCGTACCCGGCCAGGTAGTACAGAAGCGCCACTTGGTCGAGGCCGGTGCGTCCTGCGACGGCCACCGGGAGCAGGAGGTAGCCGACCTGGCTGATGGTGGAGTACGCGAGCAGCCGTTTGACGTCCTGCTGGAAGAAGGCCGCCAGGTTGCCCAGGGTCATCGAGGCGACCGAGAGGACCGCCACCAGGTCGGCCCAGGGCAGGTCGGCGTCCGCCAGCGGCACCGCGCCGAGACGGTAGAGGGCCGCCAAGGCGCCGATCTTCGGGATGGTGGTGAGGAAGGCGGCGACCGGGGCCGAGCTGCCCTGGACGGCGTCCGGTACCCAGAAGTGGCCGGGCACGCCTCCGGCCTTGAACAGGACACCGGCGAGCAGGGCGAGCGTGCCGACCGCCACCAGTCCGGCCGGTGCCTCGGCGAGCTCGGAACGCAGCATGGGGTACGCGGTCGCCCTGCCGGCGGCGAGCAGGACGGTGATGCCGGTGAGCATCAGGACGCCCAGGAGCGCGCCGACGACGTAGTACTTCAAGGCCGCTTCGGTGCCGGGGCCGTCCTTGCGGAATCCGGCCAGCGCGTAGGCGGGCACGCTCGCCAGCAGGTAGCCGGCGGCGAGGAGGAGCAGGTCCTGGGCTCCGGCCAGGACGAGGGCGCCTACAGCGGCGAGCTGGAGCAGGACGTAGAACTCGGTTTCGCGCGGGTCGGCGTACAGGCGCGGCATGGCGAGCGTGAGGACGAGCAGGGTGCCGCCCAGGATGACGATCCTGCTGGTGGCCGTGAGCGGATCGATGGCGAAGGACTCGCCAAAAGCCGTCTCCACAGGCTTGGCCGCGGCAATCGCGGCGGCCACGATCCCTCCGATGCAGGCCGCGCCCGCCATGGCCCCGGTCAGCCACTGGCGGCGGCGCGGCAGCCACGCTCCGAGCAGCAGCCCGAGTACGGCGGAGGCGGCGAGCAGCACCTCGGGGAGGAGGTCGAGGGGGTTCTCGTTCATCCCGGTCATCTCGTTCATCGCGCGAGCAGCTCCAGCACGGCGCGGGAGGCCGGTTCGATGACGTCGAGGACGAAACGGGGTGCGAGGCCGAGGACGACTCCCAGAGCCAGCAGGGGGACGATCGCCAGTGCTTCGTGGCGGAGGATGTCGGGGAACGGCCGGTCGGCACCTGGCGCGGCAGCGGGCAGCCGCAGCGGCCCGAGGAAGACCTGTTGCAGGGCGCGCAGGAACAGGCCCGCGGTGAGCAGGATCCCGAGCACGGCAAGGCCGGTGGCGACCGGCTCGGGCCCGAGGCTCCCGGTGAGGATCTGGAACTCGGCGATGAAGCCGGAGAACCCCGGCAGCCCGAGCGAGGCGAAGGCGGCGACGCCGGTCATCGCGGCGAAGACGGGCGCCCGCCCGGCGACACCCGAGTACGCGGACATCTCGTACGTACGCCCGCGCTCGTACAGCACGCCGGACAGCAGGAACAGCGCGCCGGTCAGCAGGCCGTGGCTGACCATCTGGAAGACCGAGCCGGTGACGGCGAGGCGGCGGGCCTCCTCATGGCCGGCGCCGACGGCCCCGGCCGCGCCGATCGCCAGGATGATGTAGCCCATGTGGTTCACGGATGTGTAGGCGACCATGCGCTTGAAGTCGTTCTGGGCGAGGGCGACCAGTGCTCCGTACAGCACGGAGACCACGCCGACGACGACGAAGACGAGCGCGTGGTCGCGCCAGGCGCCGGGCAGGACGGGCATCGCGATGCGCAGGAATCCGTACGTGCCCATCTTCAGCAGCACGCCGGCGAGGATCGCCGACCCGGCGGCCGGGGCGTCGGTGTGGGCGGGCGGCAGCCAGGTGTGGAAGGGCACGGTCGGGGTCTTCACCGCCAGCCCGACGGCGATGGCGAGGAGGACGAGCGCTCCGTAGGTGGAGCGTCCGGCGAGGGGATTGGCGCGGGTCAGTTCGACGATGTCGAAGGTGTGCGGGTCAGTGGCCAGGTAGAGGCCGATGAAGCCGAGCAGCAGGGCGAGGGAGCCGATGAAGGTGTAGAGGAAGAACTTCAGCGCGGCGCGGGCGGCGCCCTGGTGTCCCCACCCGGCGATGATGAAGTACATCGCCACGATGGACAGGTCGAAGAAGACGAAGAACAGGATCAGGTCCAGGGCCACGAACAGGCCGAGGCACGTCGTCTGCAGGAAGAGGAACAGCGCCGCGAACTCCCGCACCTTGCGCGTCTCGCGCCACGCGTATAGGGCGCAGGCGAGGAACAGTACGCAGGTGACGGCCACCAGCGGCAAGGACAGGCCGTCGACGCCGACGTGGTAGCTGATGCCGGCGCTGGGGATCCAGCGGGCACGCGTCTCGTACTGCATGCCGCCATCGGCCCGGTATCTCGCCCAGACGATCACCGTCAGGACCAGTTCGGCGGCGGTGGTCACAACCCAGGCCGTCAGGAATAGGGTGCGGGGCGTGCTGCGCGGCAGGCACAGCAGGAGGGCCGCCATGGCGGTCGGGAGCAGGACGATGGCCGTGAGCACGGCGGTCACCTCACGAGGACGAGGACGACGGCGAGGACGGTGAAGGCGGCGACGGCCTGAGCGAGGTATTGGTGCAACTGCCCGGTCTGCGGTCGGCGCGCCCACCGGCCGAGCGCACGGGCGCCGCCGGCCACGCCTTCCACGGTGCCGTCGACGAGCCTCTCGGCCTGGGCATTGGTCCAACGCGCCAGCCGGACCGAGCCGCGGGCGGTGCCTTCGACGGCGCGGTCCAGCACCCGGTCGTCGAAGGCGGCGAGCGCGTCGGCGAGGCGCAGTACCGGGGTCACGAGGAGCGTGCGCGCGGCGGTCTCCAGGCGAAGCCATCCCGACGCCAGGACGCTGATCGGGCCGGGCAGGGCGAGGAGTCGAGGACCGCGGATCCAGACCACGGCCGAGACGGCCACCGCGAGCGCGCCGGACAGGGCGAACTCCCATACGTACGGACTGGGTTGTGCCTCGCCGCCGAGCACCCGCTCCACCGCGTCCCGTACGGGCGGGAAGGAGGTGACGGTCAGTGCGGCACAGGCGACGGCCAGAGCGGCGAGCGGCAGCCGAGCCGCATACGGCAGCCGCTGCTCACGTTCGTCCGGTACGGCAACGGGCTGCCAGACGAACCACAAGGCCTTCGCGCTGTAGACCGCGGAGATGACCGCACCGGCCAACCCGACGGTGTACAACGCCGCGTTGTCCTCCAGGGCACCGGCGAGCAGTACGTCCTTGGCCGCCCACAGGGCAAAGGGCGGGACTCCCGCCAGAGCCAGGGCCGCGACGGTGAAGGTGATCCCGGCCGTACGGTGCCGCCGAGCCGCGCCGCGCAGGGCGGGCAGCGCCTTGGTGCCGAGGGCCGTCAGCCAGGCCCCCGCGACGAGGAAGGCCAGGCTTTTGACGGCGGCATGGGCGATGAGCTGCAGGGTTCCGCCGGTGACCGCACCGGCCCCCGCGGCGAGCACCATGAAGCCGATCTGGGCACAGGTCGATGCGGCGAGCAGTTGCTTGAGGTCGGTCTGCGCCACGGCGACCAGGCCGAGCACCACCGCCGTCACCGCGCCCGTCCACGCCACCACCTGCCCGCCCCAACCGGACTGCGCGAGCAGCGGCTCCAACCGGAGCAACAGATACGCCCCGGCCACCACCATGGTCGCCGAGTGCAGCAGGGCGGAGACCGGGCTCGGCCCCTGCATGGCCCTGGACAACCAGAAACTGAACGGCAATTGGGCCGACTTGCCGAACGCGGCCGCGATGACACCGGCGGTAACGATGTCGGACCACGCCCCGGTGGTGGCCGTGAGGTCCTCAAGGGCGAGGGAACCGGCCTGCCCGCTCGCCAGCGCCGCTCCGGCGGCAAGGTAAAGACCGAGGTCGGCGGCGCGGGTGGTGAGGAAGGCCGTGTTGGCGGCATCGCCGCGCTCGGTGTCACGCCACCAGTAGCCGATCAGCGCCCAGGAAGTGGCGCCCATGACTTCCCACGCCATCAGCAGGACCGGCAGCGTGGTCGCGGTGACCGTGGTCAGCATCGCGCCGCTGAACAGCAGCATCAGCCCGAAGAAGCGGGCACGGGCCTCGCCCGGTCCGATGTCCGCGACGCTGAAGAGGAAAACGGCCACGGTCACCGCCGTGACGGTCACGACCATGAGGCCCGACAACCCGTCGACCGCGAGCCCGGCGGGGAGCCCTTCGAGCAGCGGCGCCTCGACCCGCGGGTGCTCGAACGCCACGGCGACGGCGAGGCCGAGCGCAGCGACGGCCGTGCCGACCGCGGCACCGGGGGCGTACCGGTCCGCCGGGCGGCCCGCGACCGCCAGCAGCGTCCCCACGGTCAGCGGCAGCGCGACGAGCGCCCACAGCAGCGCGCTCACTCCTTCAGCTCCGCCGCCATGTCGGTCATGTCGACCTCACGAGCCCGGAAAAGCGCCGTGACCACGGCGAACCCGATGGCCATCTCCACCGCCATCGCCGTAACCGCGAGGACCACCAGTACCTGCCCGTCGGCGGCGGCCGGGGCGATGTAGTGCCAGACGGCCGCGGCGCCGACGATGACGCCGCCCAGCATCAGTTCGAGCCCCATCATGAGCATCACGATCGACTGCTGGGTGAGCGCGCCGAACAGACCGATGCAGAACAGCGCGGCGGCGAGCAGCAGGAACAGCTCCAGGCTCATCGGCCCCTCCCTCCCTGTACCGGGTCGTCGGCCCTCCGCGCTTTCAGGTCGTCGCCGAAGCGGTCGTAGCGGCCCCGGCGGGTCGCCAGGACGACGGTCGCGACGATGGTGGCGAACAGGGCGAGCCCCAAGGTCATCATGGTGAGCATCTGAGGCCCCATCAGCGACAGACCCAGATCCAGGGTGGGATCGTCCGACGGCCTGCCGCGCCGGGACGGCCACGGGGCGAGCAGGATCCCTGCGGCGAGTACGGCGAAGACCACCGCGCAGATCGCGGCCGCACCCTGCTTGTTGTGGACCATGGTCATCGGCATGAGCCCAGCCGGATTCATCATGTACATCACCATGAACACGGCCATGATGGCCATCTCGATGGTCATCATCAGCACGATCACGACCCCGAGGTAGTCCAGCCCGAGCAGCAGCACTTCACCGCCCACGCACAGCAGAGAGGTCAGCAGCGCGTACGTGGCCCGGGCCATGGATTCGAACCGGAACACCATGACGCCACTGGCCACCGCCAGCAGGGCCAGCAGGGCCAGCACCCAGAAGATCACGTCGTTGAGCAGGGCCCTCACCTCCTCATCGGTTCAGGACGACGACGGCCACGAACAGCGCCTGAAGCAGCGTCAGCGGCACCAGCACCATCCACGCCAGCTCCATGTACCGCTCCATCCGCAGCACGGGCAGTGCCCGGCGCCCGGCCACCAGCAGCGCCAGCACCGCCGCGGTCTTCAGCAACGTCCACGCCCAGCCCGGCAGCAGCGGTCCGTGCCCTCCGCCGAGGAACAGCGGCACGCTGAAACCGGCGGTCACCACCAGCAGCAGCCACCGCCCGCCCAGGAACACCAGACGGTCCACACCCGCCAGCTCGGCCTCGGCCCCACCGGCCGCGTCCCGCGACAGCGGATGCCCGAACGGCCCCCAGAACGCCATCGCGAGCGCGCTCAGCAGATAGACGACGAACGCGGCCGGCATCCACACCGCGAACCACAGTCCGTCCTGGGCCGCGACCACGTCCCCGACCCGCAGGGACTCGGCGCCGAGAGCGGCAGTGGTGATCGCGAACATGTGCGGAAGTTCGTACGCCAGCCCTTGGGCGAGGAACCGGTACCCGCCGATCAGCGACAGCGCCGAGTTCGGTCCCCAGCCCGCCAGCCATACCGCCGCCCAGGCCAGGGCCTCCATCGCGTTGAACCACACGATGCCGACGGACGGATCGCTCACGGCACAAAAGCCCCACGGCAGTACGGCACCCGCGAGCACGGCGGCCACCGGGACCAGCACCACGCCCAGCCTTCCGAGCAGCCGGTCGGCGGCAGTCGTACGGCGCGGCTGCTGAACGAGCAGCCGCAGGGCCTCGCGCAACGGAGCCGTCGCCCGCAGCCCGGCCTCCCGGACACCCCCTGCCGGTCCGCGCTCGGCCGACCCGGACAGCACCGCGTCGAACCCCGCGGTGACCACGGCAGCCACGACCAGGGCGACCGGAAGGACGACGGCCGCCCACAGGGGCGCTGCATCAGGCATGGGCCGCTCCGGGCACGGTCGCGAGGGCGAGTTCGTCGAGGTCGGGATCCAGGCTGGCCACGATGATCCGCGCGCAGGCGAACTCCGCACCGGTCAGGAGTCCGGGGAGGACGTCGAGCAACACTTGCGACGGCGGCCGTGGTCCGTCCAGCCGGCCCCGCGGGCCGATGCGGTCATCCGGCGCCAACGGCCGTGTGTCATCGACCTCTTCGACGCCGCGCTCGACCTCGGTCAGCCACATCAGCAGCCGGTCGTACACGTCCCCGTCCGCGGCGAGCGCCGGTCCGGTCACTCCGGCAGCCCGCGCCCTGTCCGCCGGCAACTCCCCCAGTCCGGCGATCGACCAGCGCAGGGACCTGGACCGTCCGACTCTGCGCACCGTCCTGCGCAGATCACCGCCGATCCCCTCGCGCCACGCCCCCGCAAGCAGCTCATCCCGCAGCCGACGGCACCGCACCGCCACGTCGTCCCAGCCGACCAGAGCAAGGAGCCGTCCCGCACTGTCCAGATGCGCAGCGCAGCGTCGGCGCACCGCCTCTCCCCTGGTGACCTCCTCGCCGTGTGCGGCCCGCAGCCACGGCTCGTCCCAGAACGGCGGTCGAGGGCCGGACGCGACGGGGAGGTGGTCCACCTCGACGCCCTGTACGACGTCTCCTTGCAGGGTGAGACGGAGAACGAGACCCGCCGGCCAGTCGCTCAGCCCGGGACCGAGCGGCACATGCAGCTGGTCGAGCCGCAACTCGTCCCGGTCGTCCGCCCGCTCGGCCATCGGCAGGCCTGCCACCTCGCCCATGGCGTGTATGCCATGACCCATGTGATCCATAGGGCCGCCATGCCCTTGGTGGTCCAGATGGTCACCATGCCCTTGGTGATCCATATGGCCCATGTGCGCCGCATGGTCAGCGGGTCGGTGGTGCCCATGCCCCTCGTGGCCGGAGTGAGCGGCATGGCCACCATGGCTGTGGCCCATGCCGTGGTCGTCATGACCTCGACCTTCGGGGGCTGCGGGCGGCGAGTTGTCGTGGTGCGCGCCGTGGCCGTGCTCGTCTCCGTGTCCCTCGTGCTCGCCGCGTTGGTTATCACCAGGCTCGCCCACCGGGGCCTCCGACCGGTCGTCCATATGTCCGCCGCGCGGCGTCACCGCTCTGTCGGTCAGGTCCCTGGACGCCATGCCGAGGGCGTGGTCGACCTGCCCGCTATCCTCCACCACGACGCGCACTGCGGGCTCCGGCATCGACCGCTCGATGCGGTCCAGCCACTCCGCGTCCTCCGGCGCCGGAACGCCGCAGACGACCAGCAGATCTGCGGCGGCTGGAGCGCCGGCTACGGGCCACCCCCGCCGGCGCACCTCCGCCTCGGCCTCCAGCCGCAGTTCCGTCGCTCCGGGCAGCGTGACCGCGAGCACGGCCGGGCGGTTCATCGCCGTACGCCGCACCAGGCCCCTCAGGTCCACCGCAGCGCCCCCTCACGCCAGGCGTACGCCACCGCCGCGAACAGGATGCCGAGGAAGAGGAACATCTCCACGACGGCCGTGGTGCCCACCTCCGAGACGACCTTCACCCACGGGTACATGAAGAGCATCTCCATGTCGAAGGCCAGAAAGATCATGGTGACCGGGTACCAGCGCACGTGGAACCGGGACACGGCGTGCTCGCCCGGCTCGAGACCTCCGGCGAAGGGGCCGGTTTCGAGGGGAGCCCGCGCTGCCGCCAGCCACAGGCCCAGCCCGTACAGGCCGACCAGACCGGCCCCGACCACACCGAGGAGGACCAGCATTGGCTGCCATGCGTCCATCCCGCCCGACCTCCCTTCTCGGCGTCCTACCGCTTATGGTGCGCGACCGGCTGGTTCGGGACCTGGAGGCGGGCCCGACCCATCGGGAAATCCTGTCCAGAGATCCAGTTACCCCCTAGGGGTATGATGATGCCTCCCTCTTGGGAAAGGAGCAGCGCATGGTTCAGGGGTATGTCGTCAAGGGCATGACGTGCGCTCACTGCGTTCAGGCCGTCAGCTCCGAACTCAAGGGCCTCCCAGGGGTCGAGGACGTCCAGGTGGATCTGCCGTCGGGCAAGGTCATGGTGACCAGCGAGCAGCCGCTGGATCGCGCGGCCGTAGCCGCCGCGGTCGACGAGGCCGGTTACGAGCTCGTCGGCGGAGAGCCCCAGTGACGCGGCGAGCGGAACTGCTGCGCCGGGCTGTCGGTCACCCCGTCGTCAGGCTCACGGCGGCGGCACTCCTCCAGGTCGCGGCCTCCCACCTTACGGATTCCTCAGCGGCTCCGGCTTGGAAGTCCTGCGCGTGCGGCGGCACCGCCCGTGCCGCCCGCTGAGAAGTGACGCAGGCGAGGGAGACTTCTGCCCCGCCGAGGGCGGGCATGCCCATTGAGCCAGAGGCCGATGGCCGGGAGCTGCGGTTGGGCGGTGGTGGCTCCGGGCACACGGAGGACCGTTCGGGGCCGGTTGCTCTTGGCCGGTGACCAGCCCTGGTCAGTGCACGTGCGGGCCGCCGGTCGACTGTGGTCTGCCTCGCGGTACGAGGCCCAGGGCCAGCACGGCTGCGGCGGCGGCCGCCACAGCACACACCGTGAACGCGTCGCCGAACCCGTCCACCGAGTCTCGCTCGAAGCCGGAGGCTGCGACGCTGGAGACGAGGGCCACGCCGATCAAGCCGCCCACCTCGTGGAAGGTGTTGACGACCCCCGAGGCGAGCTTCTCGACCTCGTCCCGCGCCGTCAGCATGCACCGTGAAGGCATTGCCCTCCTGGTGGAAGACCAGGAACAGGCGGTACGCACCGGCGCTGGGTGCCATCGTCGTGAAGGACACTTGGTGTTGCCGTCGCCGGGCTCGCGGTTCAGGTGCACGTGCGGGTAGGCGAGGGTCACCGGAGCGCAGGGCAACCTGATAGCCGGCGAATACGCGGTAACCGTCGGCCTTGGGCAGGGTGACGGGCGTCGACCAGGTGCCGTCCGCGACTGGGCGTGGTGCAGGTGGCGGTAGACGGTCAGCAGGCGGAAATCGGTAGAAGATCCTTGCCGTGCGGGTCTCCAGGCCGCCTGGCGGTTCCGCTGCGTGGCCGTCGGCCTTCGTTTCGTGATGCCGGCCGTTCTCCTTGCGCGGCCACGTGGCCTCGGAGCCACTGTGCGTGCTCTTCGGCTCGGTGGAGCGGCGCTGCGCAGACGGACGAGTTCGGTTGTGGCCGGGCAGTGCCACCCCGGCCAGTCAGTCAGCCAGCAGCCTCGTGAGGGTATAAATCTTGCACGGGGCCGTCATCTCGGCATGGTACCTAACGGTTGCGTCGTGGCCGTTCTTCATTGTCTATCTCGCCGCTTCAATGCTCGATCATCACCTTCACAAACGCACGATCGAAGGCGGCCCCCTCGGGGTCCCTGAGTTTCTGCAGGTTGGCTCGGACAGCGAGGCGGCCGTTGTCGTGTGGCTGCCTGCATCCGTGCGCGCCTCCCATGCCGCCCTCGTCGGCTGACCCGGACTTGTCCAGTGCCTGAGCCTGCCTCCTGTACGGCGGATACTCTGGCGACGTCCGCGTCGTTGAGCGCGTCCGGAGCGGACGTCGTCATGGCCGTACCGCCCTCGCTCGTGGAGGCGGACAATGTCCCGGACGTACCGTCACTCAAGTCATGCCACCCATGCCGCCGCACGCGTTGGGAAGCCCGGCTCCGGCACAAGCACCGGCGAGGACGAGAAGACGGCGGTGCGTGGGCGATCGGTCGGGACAGCGCGTCATGAGTGTGCCTTCGCTGGACCGTCTTCCGCGCTCACCCCGCCGAGGTCGACCGACCCACAGCCGACGGGCTGGCAGTGGACGGACTCGCTTTGGGCCCCTTGAAGGGCTTGGACGGGTATCCGGTGTCGAAGTGCATGTAGTCGGGGACCTTGATGTCCTGCCAGACCCAGCCCTCCTCCGTGAACGCACGCCAGACCAGGCCGCCCTTGAGGATCTTGCCCTTCCCCTCGGTGCGCTCGGCGTACTCGGCGCTCGGCGACCACTTCTTGGTCCGCAGGTTGATCCACGGGTTCTCGAGCGGGTTGATGTCGATCGCGCGGCCGTTGGCGTGCGGGGACTCTCTGAACGGGGCGTTGATCTGGTCGGGGCGCCGGCAGTTGAACGCGGAGGTGTTGTCGGCGGCCAGGCTGGCGTTGAGGTCTCCATCGTAGACCTCCATCGGCTCCATACGGCGGATGGGAAAGCCTTCCTCGAACAGCCGCGTGAAGATGCGGACGACGCTGGCCGTCACATCGGCGTTGACCACGAGGACGCCGCGGTGCACTTCGCCGTCGAAGCCAAGGTAGTTCATCTCCACCCGGCGCAGCTGGTCGCGGACGTCAGGACAGCCCTTGCGCCACAGTCCTGCTTTGACCATGCGGGACCACTGGGCGTCCGTGATCGACGTGACGACGGCGTCCAGGGACGGTGCGGGGGACGGGGCTGGGATCAGGCTGGGCGTCCGTGAGGGCCGCGCCGAGGCCGTCTCATAGCTGTCGGTACCCGGCGGCGTGGACGGTGCCTCCTTGGACGCAGATGAGGATGAGCAGCCGCTGACCAGAAGCGCCGTCGTGGAGAGCAGTGCCACTCCTGCGAGGGTGAGTTTGAGGCGCCGCGTGCGGGCGGATGACGGCGTGTGGCGGTACGGGTGGTGGGGGCGGGCAGCGGTGCGCGTGTGCTCCGCCTCTGGTGCGTCGCTGGTCAAGCAGGGACTCCTGGAGTGCTTCCGGGGCAGCTGTGCCGAGCACGGAGGTGCTCCGCGGTGCGAGGTTGGTCTGGTCGGTCCTAGGTGAGGCGGACGGGGCCGGCGCCTCAGTGGCGCTCCGGTGTCAGTCCCTGGTGCAGCGCGAAGTCGTACGTGAGGAGGCGGCGGCCCTCGGGCGTGCGAATTTCTCCCTGAGGCAGCCAGCCGTGCCGCTCGTAGTACGGTCCCGCCCCGCCCTCGGCGGCGGTGACGAGGGTGACACGCGCGCAGCCCGCATCGGTCGCGTCCTTCACGAAGCGCGCGATCAACCTGGCCCCTATGCCACGGCAGCGGGCGTGCTCGGCCACGACGACGTAATCCAGGACAGCGGTGATGCCGACGGGACCGGCGGCGGGAACCTGCACGGCCGTCCGGTTGGGTATCAGCTTGCGGCCGTAGCGCACCAGCCGGGTACGTACGAAGTACAGCGCTAGGCGCGGCCGCAGACACAGGCTGCCCAGGGCGCGCAGCAGCAGACTGCGCCCAGACTCGCGCAGCACATGGCGGCGGTGCGCCGCCGGGTCGATCCCGCCGATGAGGAAACCCACCGGCTGTCCGCCCATCTCCGCGATGTAAGCACGCGCATCCGGGCCGGTGAGGTAGGTCCGGTTGTACGCGGCCAGGAACTTCGGCCCGAGGCGCGCGAAGAAGCCGTCCGGAAAGTGTCTCAGGTGCTCGGCTACCACGAACGGGAGGTCGTCCGGGTCCATGAACCGGATCCGGAAGCCGCTGTCCGCGCGCTGGTCGTCGGCTCTGCTCTCCCCGACCGAAGGCCCTTGAGGGGACCGGTGCGGGACGGACAGGGCAGGGCTCGGGTATGCGGCTGAGCGCGTATCGGCGTCCACACAAAAGAAACTACTATATTGCTTAAAAACTTAGTAGATCAGTTGTTCTCTCGAGGGGCGGAGCTCTCGACCCCGGCCCCGCTTGGCGGACTGGTGTCCGCGAGACAGACGACGCCAACACCCGGGAGAGAGCCGGGATACGACCACTTGGTGAGCTCGAAGCTGAGATCATGCGCGTGGTGTGGCAGAGCGAAGAACCCCTCGCCGTTCGCTCCCTGACGAACGTGCTCGCCGAACAGCGCTCACTGCCCGTCACTACGGTGATGACCGTTACGGAGCGGCTGCGGGAGAGGGGCCGGCTGACCCGGGCCAGGACGGACGCTCCTACCGCTACAGCGCCGCCTCACGGGACGACGGTACTGACCAGGTCATCCACGAGCTCCTGCGCTGCCAGGTCCGTGAGAACGAACCGGCGCCTGGTCCGCGACTACGAGCACCGCCCGTCCTCCTCTGCCTCCCGCGTCTACGGGCGATGGCCATGTCATGAGTTTCACCAGGAAGCAGTGGCTGACCGAAGCCCGCGACCGGACCAGGAGGCGAGTGTTCGCGGCACAGCCAGTCGTGGGTGAGGTCACCCGCTCATCCAACCCTGTTCCCTCTGCATTCGACACGCGCCTCCGGGCCCCGTGTCCGTCAACCGGCAGTCTCTCCTTCGCAGGTGACCTTGTCGCGCGGCACGTACCGCGTCTTGAAGGTCTCCCGCTTGACTTCCTTGCCGTCGTTCTTGAAAACCCGGTCGACCGCGACGTCGAAGCCTTCGAGCGGGGTCTGTGGCACGCACTTGTCGCCGGAGCCCTCGCGGGTTGCGGGCTTTTTGACGTTGGTGCGCGGGCCCTTGACCGATTCGATCTCGTCGTACTTCTTGGTGCCGAGGAAGGTGACCGTGATGGAGCTGTCCGTGGCGCGCGCGTCGATGTAGATGGCGTTGCCGGAGTCGTTTTTGAACTTCAGGTCGAGGCTTCCCCAGGCCACCGTAGCCTCGCGACCCTCCGGATAGCGCTCGATGTAAAAGGAGTGGGCTCCGTACTCCACCGGCTTCACTCCTGCGAAGAAGAGGGCGTTGAAGGTCGTTGTGGCGACGGCGGAGACGCCGCCGCCTGCCGCCTTCTCGAACTGGTTGTTGTTGATGATGATGCCTTCGACGAACCCGTTGGCCTCGGTCCGCTCGCCAACGGTGCGGTTGAAGCTCCAGGTCTCGCCTGGCAGCACGACGGAGCCGTTGATCAGTTCCGCGGCGCGGCCGATGTTCTTGACGCGGTAGGGAGCGGGCTCGAAGTTGACCGTGAAGGTCGACATCTGCTCCTTGATGCCCAAGCGGCCGATGTCGTCGCGGGTCAGTTTGGGCTGCACCTTCTCGGTGGTCACCGACCCGGTGCGGGCCGCCCCGGTCTCGGTCAGCAGCGGCAGCACGGCCTTCTGCAGCGCCTTGGCCGTGACCTCCTGCCCGGCCTTGCCGTCCGAGGCCACCACCACGCGCCCGTCGTCCAGGCGCAGCTTCGCGTTGACCGCCTTGTCGGTGACCTGTGCGAGGGGACTTGCCACCGCCGGATCGGCCAGGAGCCCCTTGCCGTCGAGCACCGGCTTCAGCCTATTTGCCTCGTCCGGTTTCATGGTGAGGTGCTTGCTCAGCGTCGCCGGGCTGATCTCGATCTTCCGACTCCCCACGGTCAGCGTGACGGGCGCCGACATCGCGGGGGCGGCGAACTCCTTCATCGCACGGTTCACCTCCGCCGTGCCGATCTTGGGTTCGGTCGTGCGGACCGGCAGATGGACCGGCTCCGTGCCCTGGCCGGGGATCACCGAAGCCAGTGCCCTGACTGCTTCGTCCACGTCCAGGGATTGTCCGGATACGGGCTTCACGGTTGTCGGCTCTCCCGCGTGGAAGGTGACGGCGCCTTCCCGGACCTTCCGGTCGTGCGCTCTCGCCGTCTTGGCCAGTGCGGCGCGTACCTTCGCCTCGTCCACGCGGATCACCGGTTCGACCACGCGGTCACCGCTGGTGAACAGGCGACCGATCACGGTGATCGGGTCGGACCCCGCCTGCGCGGCGCGGGCGACGGTCTCCTCACTGTCCAGCGAGAATCCGCTCGCGTCGATGGCGGCAGCGCTGTCGCCGATGCGTACCTGCACCGGCTCCGACCAGGCGCCCCCCAGGTCGGTGTCCAGCTTCTTTTGGGCCTGCGAGCGGCTCATCTCTCCGATGTCCACACCGCTCACCCGGGTGCCCTCGGGTACCTCGTCACTGGAAGCCAGCAGCCCGGCCAGATACAGCCCGCCGAAGCCGACACCCGCTGCCGCCCCCGCGACGAGCGCGACACGGCCTATTCGGCGACGAGCCGATGACCGGGGGTCTGCGGTGTCGGCGGGGTCGGTGGGGTCGGCGGGCGGGCCGAGAAGGGATGAGCGGAGCACGGATGGTTCTCCTCGTCTGTGACGGTCGCAGGTGCCGGGGGGCTGGCGCCCAGCGGTGCGCATGCCGGGCGATGAGGTGAAGACGCTTGTGGTGGTTCCGTAAGATCCGCCGCCGGTCAGGCTCCGGAGTCGCTGTCCCGCCCCCTCGCCGGCCGCGAGGCTCGGATGCGCCGAGACGGCGGGTCATGTCGTCGGGTGGGAGGGGGAAGAGCCGGGCGGGTGGAGTCGTACGTCATGGCCGGGATCACCGGAATGCCGGACGGCGGCGGGCCTGCTCCGCGCCGCATCCCGCACCCGCAGTCTCCGTGTCGGCGTCGAGGATCTCACCGACGAATCCCGGGTTCCGGACACACCACGACCATCGCGCTGCGAACGCTTCATGAGCATGCGACGGGCTGTGCCTCGGCCCGGCTTGGGTTCGGGTGCGGCACCTCCCGCCGGTCGTGGAGCTGCCCGCCTCCCGCGGCCCGGCTGAGGCGTGGTGCTGCCGGGGCCGCCGGAACGGCCAATGGCATGGTGCGGGCGCGGGTCGGCCGCTTGGGCGATGGGCACGAGAGCTCCTGTTCTCCGGCAGGTGTCCCATGACGGTGATGTCGTTCGGACTCGCCGCTGGGCCGGTTGCCCGTCTGATCGGAACTCATCCTATCTTCTAGCGAACTAAGTCAGTTAGTTGATGGGTGGGCGCCGGTCGGCCCACAGCGTTCGTGAGAGGTCCGAGGGTGGTCGTCATGCCGTCCACGGCGGTACTGCTCCGGTGAAGCCCCTGGTCTGTGGAGAGCGGCTGTACGGGCCGCGCATCCTGGCCTCGGTCGGCAGGGGCAGTGCCTCGTGGAGCAGCCGCACCACGTCGGCGAGGTCGTCGCGCTCGGAGCGGCACGCGGCACAGCGTGCGAGGTGGATCTCGATAGGCGCGTCTTCCCCCGGCTCGAGGGCCTCGAGCACGTACGCCCCGAGCCACTCGCGGATTTCGTCGCATCCTGCTGGCGGATTCGACATGCGCCCTCACCCTCTCGTTTCACGTCCGGCGTTTCGGGAGCGGTCAGGTGGCCTGGTCAGAGGCCAGGTGATCCCTGCCTCAGCAGCGGGGACGCCCTGCTTTTGTGGCCGGGTACCCCCCGGTGCCGCTTGTCCTGCGATGTGCTGCGGCTGCGAATCGTCGCCCGCTGCGACCGAAGCGACGGCCGGCGTCGCACCGTCCCGGCGAAACCGCCGCGCTCGGTGCCCGGCCGCCGTGCCGCGGCATCCCTCTCGATCACCGTCAACCGGCGCCGGTCGGCCGTCGTCGATGACTCGCCTTGCAGGACGATGCGGATGGAATTGAACGTGCTGCTTTCGTCAGCGGGCAGACGCAGTGGCGCGGGGCCGAAAGGCCGCCTCAGGTGGCCCGCGTGTCTTCCCCTTCGCGGCCTTTGTGCGCCGCCACCCGCCCGGAGCCGGCCACCGAATTCTACTAAGTGACTTAGATTATAGCTTGTGAAGGTGACCGGTGCTGCAGGACCGGGCGCCGCATTGGCCGCGTATGGACTGGCTGTGGCGTGCCACCGGGCGGCTGGGCATGCGCTGCATGGCGATTCAAGAGCCTGGGGGAGTGCACCGCGCCGCTCATCGAACAACCTGGGCCACGGACGCGCCAGGCGACCGCACCGGCACGACACTGCTACGGCTGTTCTGCGGGTTGGACGGCGACGACGATCGCCGAGCTATGGGCGGCACTCGTCACCATGCGGGACATAAGTCGGGATGAGGGAGGGGCGCTCCCGGCCCAAGCCCCGCGCCAGCCCGGTGCACTCCGCCGGGAACAAGAGCGGGCTCACGCGGAGGTCGGGTCGGGATCGGCCTCGGTGCGCGCGGGGTACCGCTCGTCGTAGCGGCGCACCTTCCACAGTGCGACGGCGCCGATCCAGGTCGCCAGGAAGGTGACCACGATGACGATGCCGATCGTGTTGAAGTCGATGGCGGCGAGCCACGACCAGGGTGCGCGGTCGGCCGCGCCGAGTTGTTCGGCGAGCAGGACGACCAGTTCCACGGTGCCGACCACGAAGGCCACGAAGATCGACAGGCCGGTCATGGTGAGGTTGTAGTAGATCTTGCGGACCGGGTTGGTGAACGACCATTCGTACGCCTTGGCCATGAACACCCCGTCCGTCGTGTCCATCAGGCTCATGCCGGCCGCGAAGATCAGCGGCAGCGCGATGATGGCGAGGGGTGGCAGGGTGCCGTCCGCGGCGGAGCCCGCCGCGAGACCGAGGGCGCCGACCTGGGTGGCGGTGTCGAAGCCGAGGCCGAAGAGCAGGCCCACGAAGTAGAGCTGCCAGCTGTGGTTGATGAACCTGTTGTAGCGGCCCTTGAAGACGCGGTTCATCAGCCCGCGGTCTGCCAGCAGCCGCTCCAGTTCCTCGGGCTGGTGGCGGCTCGCCTTGGCCTCGCGCCAGGTCCTGATGATGCCGCGCAGTACGGCGAAGTTCAGGGCGGCGATGGCGTAGAGGAACAAGCCCGAGACCAGTGTGCCGATGATGCCGCCGATGTCGGCGAAGCCCGCCTGGAAGCGGTTCGCGGCCTGGGCGGCGAAGGCGATGCCGATGGAGAGGCCGAAGACCACGGTGGAGTGCCCGAGTGAGAAGGCCAGACCGACGCCGAGCGGGCCCTTGCCCTTCTGCAGCAGGTAGCGGGTTGTGTCGTCGATGGCCGAGATGTGGTCCGCGTCGAAGGCGTGCCGCATGCCCAGGGTGTAGGCGATCCCGGCCGCTCCGGCGTACAGCAGCTGGCCCTGGCTGTCGGCGAGTCCGCTGTAGCGCGCGTTGTAGTACGCGAAGAGACCGAAGCCCGCGATGTGGAGTACCGCGATGAACCCGTACATCGCCGCAAGGCGCCGTATCTCACTGTCGTCGAACCGGAGGCGCCGCCGGGTAGTGGGGGCGGTCTGCGTGGTCATGGGGGCATCCCTCCGGGTCGGCTCCGCTGCGGCTACTAATGCGTTTCGTGATTATATGCAACATACTTGCAGCAAGCCCCGGCCCTGGTGGACGGGCCCCAGGCGCGGCTCGGTGCTCGGCTGGTCCAACGCGCCACGGACGCACTCCACAGCCGACGCTGCGGCCAGATGCCTGCATCTCGACGAGACCCCTCCACGCCCGGAGGGTCCGTTCGCCGTCCTCGTGGCGGTTGTCGGCCTCGGCCGGCTCCATGTGCCTTAGAAGCCATCTCATTTGGGCGACTCGGTACTCTGTGAGTCATGGTGGGGATCGTTGAGCGGCTGGTGCCGGACGAGTTGTGGGAGTTGTTCCAGCGGGTGGTGCC
>BNBH01000052.1 GCA_014655195.1 Streptomyces cellulosae
CGGTGACACCACCCCCCAGGTCATCCGTTCGACAGGGGGCAACAGTCATGCCGGGCCCGGAGGCCAGCGGCCCTCTTGCAGGACCGCGAAAAAGATAACGGGGGCGGACCTCCGGCCGGGTGGGCCCCGGTTGGGGTGGGCCTGCGGTGGCTTCCCCAGGCGGGGGGACCCCGGTGGGGTGGGCATGCGTGTTGAGCCCCAGCGGGGTGGGCCCGCGCTGGGGTGGGCCTTCGGCCGGGCGGACCCGCGGTGGGGTGGACCTGCGGCGGGCGGGCCCCCAGCGGGGCGGGCCTCCGGCCGGGTGGGCCCGTGGCGTGGTGGCCTGCGGCGGGGTGGGCCCCCGGTGGGGTGGGTCTGCGCCGGGGCGGGCCTCCGGCCGGGTGGGGGCCCGCGGCGGGGCAGATCTCCGGCGACGCGGGCCCCGGCGACGCAGCCCCGGCAGGGGCGGCTCACTCGTGGGCGATCGCCTCCAGCACGTTCATCCGCGACGCCCGCAGCGCCGGCAGCCGCGCCGCCGCCACGCCCACCACCGCCGATCCGACGACCACCGCCACCACGGTGCCCCACGGGACCGCGAAGGCGGTCATGCCCTCCAGCGCCAGCACCGCGTCCATGGCGATCCCGCCGTCGGCCAGCGCGGCCGCCGTGCCGCCCTCGGCGTACGTCACCCGGGCGACGTCGTCGACGCCGTCGTCGTACCCGGCGGCGGTGCCGGATCCGGACACCGGTGTGCGGGGCACGTAAGGTCGCGGGCCGGTGAGCTTGCCGCTGCTAGCGTCCCGGCGCTAGCTTTGAGGTATGGCGAAGACTCAGCTGAACGTGCGCGTGGACGAGGGCACCGCCCGCGCGGCCCGTGAGCGTGCCCTGGCGCGAGGCATCAGCGTCAACCGCTACATCGAGGAACTCGTCCGGCAGGACACCGGCGAGGCCGGGCGCGCCTTCGTCGAGGCCGCCGCCGACTTCATGAAGCAGTACGAGAGCGTCTTCGCCGAGGAGTTCGGGCGGGACCGCGAGGGCACGCGCGAAGGCCGCGGCTGACCCTTGGACCACGTACGCATCGACCTCGCCTGGCTGCTCATGCTCGCCGAGCAGCAGACCCCCGGCGACCCCCAGGTCACCGACTGGGGCGCCCTGATCGCCGCCGTCGCCCGGCACGACGCCGAGATATTCGACGTGCCCGTCTACGACACCCCGCACAGCCGCGCCGCCGCGCTGCTCCAGCTGCTGATCCACGTCCCCGCGCTGGAGCGCTCCAACGCGTTGTTCGCCTCCGCCGTGGCGTACGCCTACCTGGTGGCCGGCGGACTGAAGGTCGTCACCTCGCCCGAGCAGGTGCGCGACCTGGCCCGCCTGGTCAAGACGGGCGACGCGGACGTCGAGGCGATCGCGGCCGAACTGCGCCGCTGGTGCGCCTGATCACCCGTCGCCGGCACCCGCGTCCGTGAGGGGCCGCCACGCGGTGCCGATGCAGCAGAACGACTGGGGCAGCGCGGGCCCGTTCTCCGGGATCGTCATGCGCCGGTAGGGGCCCAGCTCGAAGCCCGCCTCCCGCAGCGCCGCGACCGGGTCCCGGGACAGATGGCAGCCGCCCGCCAGCGGCGGCCACAGCGTCCGGTCGAGCGCCCGCTGGGTGGCGTGCATGACGCGCCCGCCGCCCGCGCCGTGCTCGAAGAACCGCACCTCGCCGCCAGGACGCAGCACCCGCCGCACCTCCGCGAGCGCCCGCGGCACGTCCCGCACGCTGCACAGCACCAGCGACAGCACCGCCGCGTCGAACGCCTCGCTCTTCACGGGCAGCGCCTCCGCCACCCCCGGCGCCACGTCCACCGGCACGTCCGCCCTCAGCGCCGCCTCCACGGCCAGCGCGCGCAGCGCACGCTCCGGCTCCATGGCGACGACCTCGGACACCGTGCCCGGGTAGTGGGCGAAGTTCAGGCCGTTGCCCGCGCCGATCTCGATCACCCGCCCGGACAGACCGCCGAGCAGCCGGCGCCGTACGTCCGCCATCCCCGCGCGGCTCTCGGCGGCGACGCTGACACGGGCGTACCAGCGGGCGAAGACCGGGTGGTGCACGGGATTCCGCACCGCCTGCGCGGAGCGGAGGGACCGCAACTGCATGGGGACCTCCCCGGGTCGGGCCTACGGCGATTCTCCCCGTCGGCCCGCCCGGCGAATCACCGCGTACGGGACGGCGCCTCGCGCGTGTGGAAGGCATCCGCGTCCCAGACGCCGTCCAGCCGGGGCGCCAGCCAGTGCGGGGCGGCGGCCCGGAAGGCGGGCGGGTCGAGACGTCCAGCGCCCTCCGGAACGGCGCCCAGCAGCGGCACCCCGGTGACGTCCGGCAGGTCCAGCAGGTTGCAGCGCTCCGCGAGCCCGGCGTCCGCGGGCCAGCTCCCGATCACCACACCCGCCGGGTCCAGACCGCGCCCGCGCAGCTCCCGGACCGTCAGCTCCGTGGAGTTGAGGGTGCCGAGCCCGGCGGACGCGACGACGAGGACCGGCGCGCGCAGCAGCTCCGCCGCGTCCGCGAGCGTCCCGCCGGCCGCGTCGAACCGCACCAGCAGACCGCCCGCGCCCTCCACCAGCACCAGATCGTGCTCGGTGGCCAGCTTGGCGGCCCGTTCGGCGATCTCGTGCGGATGCACGGGCGCCCGCCCGGCCCGGCGGGCCGCGGTGGCCGGGGCCAGCGGCTCGGGGTAGCGGGCCAGTTCGGCGGAGGTGACCGCCCCGGCGAGCCGCGCGACCTCCGCCGCGTCCCCGTCCTCGTCCGGGCCGACACCCGTCTGCGCGGCCTTCAGCACCGCCACCGAACGGCCGCCGGCCAGCGCCGCCGCGGCGACCGCGGCCGTCACCACCGTCTTGCCGACCTCGGTGTTCGTCCCCGTCACCACCAGCACCGGCATGTCATCCCTCCTTCGCCGCCGCGCACACCGCGCGGGTGATCCGTGCGACGTCCGCGTCGCCCGTGACGTACGGCGGCATCGTGTACACCAGGTCGCGGAACGGGCGCAGCCACACGCCCTCCCGCACGGCCGCCCGGGTCGCCGCGGCCATGTCGACGTCGTGGTCCAGCTGGACCACCCCGATCGCGCCCAGCACGCGGACGTCCCGCACGCCGGGCAGCCCGGCCGCCTCGGCCAGCCCCTCGCGCAGCCCGGACTCGATCCGCTTGACCTCCGCGAGCCAGTCCTGCCCGAGCAGCAGCTCCACCGAGGCGCAGGCCACGGCCGCCGCCAGGGGGTTGCCCATGAACGTCGGGCCGTGCGCCAGCACCGGCACCTCGCCCCGCGAGATGCCCTCGGCCACCCGCGAGGTGCACAGCGTCGCCGCCATCGTGAGGTAACCGCCGGTCAGGGCCTTGCCCACGCACATCACGTCCGGCGTCACCGCCGCGTGCTCCGCCGCGAACAGCGCGCCCGTACGCCCGAACCCGGTCGCGATCTCGTCGAACACCAGCAGCACGTCGTGCGCGTCGCACGCCTCCCGCAGCACCCGCAGATACGCGGGGGAGTGGAACCGCATCCCGCCCGCGCCCTGCACCACCGGCTCCACGATGACCGCGGCCAGCTCATGCGCGTGCCGCCCGATCAACTCCCGCAGACGGTCGGCGTACGACTCCTCGTACTCGGCGGGCGGGGCGTCCGCGAACACCTGGCGGGGCAGCACCCCGGACCACAGGTCGTGCATCCCGCCCTCGGGGTCGCACACCGACATCGGCTGCCAGGTGTCCCCGTGGTAGCCGCCCCGCCAGGTCAGCAGCCGCCGCTTCTCCGGCCGGCCCAGCGAACGCCAGTACTGCAGGCACATCTTGACCGCGACCTCGACCGACACCGACCCGGAGTCGGCCAGGAACACGTGCTCGAGGCCGTCGGGCGACATGTCGACTAGGAGCTTCGCCAGCCGTACGGCGGGCTCGTGCGTGAGCCCGCCGAACATCACGTGGCTCATCCGGCCCAGTTGGTCGCGCGCGGCCTCGTTGAGCACCGGGTGGTTGTAGCCGTGGATCGCCGACCACCAGGACGACATGCCGTCGACCAGCTCGCCCGACCCGTCGGCGAGGGTCAGCCGGACCCCGCTCGCCGACGCGACGACGAGCGGTTCCTGACGCCCCGGCATGGGGCCGTACGGATGCCACACGTGCCGCCGGTCGAGCTCCAGCAGCGCGGCGACGGAGGTGTCCGGCTCAGGCATTGGGCGCGAGGTCCGTTCCGGCGCCCCGGCGGCGCACGGCCACCAGGTCGGGACGCGGCTCGTCGGCGGAGGCGGCGGGCGCGGGCGCGGGCGCCGACCCGCAGACGCCGCCGCCCTCGTGCGAGCCGCAGCCGGCGTCTTCGTGGGAACCGCACCCGGCGCCGTCGTGGGACCCGCACGCCCCGCCGCCCGCGTGGGAGCCGCAGCCGCCGCTCGCCCGGTGCTCGGGCAGGGTGACCTCCCCGGCGCCCTCCACCTCGAAGCCGGCGTCCGCGATCATCTCCAGGTCCGCCTTGCCGGCCTGGCCCTCGCTGGTGAGGTAGTCGCCGAGGAAGATCGAGTTGGCCAGGTGCAGCGCGAGCGGCTGCATCGTGCGCAGATGGACTTCACGGCCGCCCGCGATCCGCACCTCGACGTCCGGGCAGACGAACCGCACCATCGCCAGGATGCGCAGGCAGCGCTGCGGCGTCAGGTTCCACTCCTTGGCGAGCGGGGTCCCCTCGAACGGGATCAGGAAGTTCACCGGCACCGAGTCCGGGTCCAGCTCACGCAGCGAGAACACCACGTCGACCAGGTCCTCGTCGGTCTCGCCCATGCCCGCGATCAGCCCGGAACAGGCGGACAGACCGGCCGCGTGCGCCTTGCGCACCGTGTCGACCCGGTCGGCGTAGGTGTGCGTGGTCGTGATCTCGCCGTACGTCGACTCGGAGGTGTTGAGGTTGTGGTTGTAGGCGTCCGCGCCCGCCTCGCGCAGCCGCTCCGCCTGGCCGTCGGAGAGCAGGCCCAGACAGGCGCACACCTCGACGTCCTCGTTCTGCTCCTTGATCGCCTTGATGGTGTCGGACACCCGGTCCACGTCCCGGTCCGTCGGGCCCCGGCCGCTCGCCACCAGGCACACCCGCTTCGCGCCCCCGGCCAGCCCCGCGGCGGCCGCCTGGGACGCCTCGTCCGGCTTCAGCCACGTGTACTTGAGGATGTCGGCCTTCGAGCCGAGCCGCTGGGAGCAGTAGGAGCAGTCCTCCGGGCACAGCCCCGACTTGAGGTTCACCAGATAGTTGAGTTTCACCCGGCGGCCGAACCAGTGCCTGCGCACCTTCCCGGCCGCCGCCACCACGTCGAGCAGCTCGTCGTCGGTCGTCGCGAGGACGGCCAGCGCCTCGGCCCGTGTCGGCGTCTCGCGCCGAAGCCCCTTGTCCACCAGCGTGTTCAGCAGGTCCATGGAAGCCGATCCTGTCCTACCGGGGCCGTCCGGGCCAAGGAGAGTTCGTACAACAGAGCCGTCCGGCGGTGTGGGTATCACCACACCGTGGCCCGGACGCCCTGCCGCTAATGTCTGTGCACTGCCTACAAATTCCGCGGAGGACCCATGGCGTTCGGCTGGATCGACGAGCAGGCGGAACTGCGCCGCCAGGCCGGGCTCGTCCGCACCCTGCGGCCCCGGCCGGCCGACACGCCGCTTCTCGACCTGGCGAGCAACGACTACCTGGGCCTCGCCCGTCACCCCGAGGTCACCGAGGGGGCCGCGCGGGCGGCCCGCACCTGGGGCGGCGGCGCGACCGGCTCCCGGCTGGTCACCGGCACCACTGAGCTGCACGCGGAACTCGAACGCGAACTGGCCGACTTCTGCGGCTTCGAGGCGGCTCTGGTCTTCTCCTCCGGGTACGCGGCCAACCTGGCCGCCGTCACCGCCCTCGCCCCGCACGGCTCGCTGGTCGTCTCCGACGCGGGCAACCACGCGTCGCTGATCGACGGCTGCCGGCTGGCCAGGGGCACCACCCAGGTGGTGGCGCACCGCGACCCGGACGCCGTGCGCAAGGCGCTGGACGGCCACGAGGGCCCGGCGGTGGCGGTGTCGGACACGGTGTTCTCGGTGGACGGCGACGCGGCCCCGCTGGCCGCGCTGGCGGAGGCGTGCCGGGAGTACGGCGCGGGCCTGGTGCTCGACGACGCGCACGGGCTCGGCGTCCTGGGCGACGGCGGCCGGGGCGCCCCGCACGCGGCGGGCATCGCGGGCGCCGACGACGTGGTGGTGACGGCGACGCTGTCCAAGTCGCTCGGCAGCCAGGGCGGCGCGGTGCTGGGCCCGGAACGGGTGATCGGCCATCTGGTCAACGCGGCGCGGACGTTCATCTTCGACACCGGTCTGGCCCCCGCGGCGGCGGGCGCGGCCCTTTCCGCCCTGCGCCTGCTGCGGCGCGAACCCGGGCGTGCGGCGCGCGCGCACGAGGTCGCACGCGAGCTGCACGCCCGGCTGACGGCCGCGGGTCTGGAAGCGGTGCGTCCGGACGCCGCGGTCGTCTCCGTGCGCGCTCCTTCCCCGGAGCAGGCCGTGCGTTGGGCGGCCGACTGCCGGACGGCCGGTCTGTCCGTGGGCTGCTTCCGTCCTCCTTCCGTGCCCGACGGCATCTCACGGCTCAGACTGACCGCCCGGGCGGACCTGTCCGGGGCGGAGATCGAACGCGCTGTACGGGTGATCGGCGAAACGCGGCCATGAGTCGGCGGGGCACGGCCGTGCGTCGCGCGAGGAACGGATGGTCGGTGGGACGACGGGACTCGTCCCGTTCATGGACGGGGACGCCGGATCAGTGGACCGCCGTCACGAAGCGCGCCCAGGCGTCGGGCGAGAAGAGCAGCGCGGGCCCGACCGGATCCTTGCTGTCGCGCACGGCCAGCAGTCCGGCCGACGGGCCGGCGGCCGGCCGGGCCGTCTCCACACAGTTGTTCGCCCCTGTGCTGTAGCTGCTGCGCAGCCACCACACGCCCTGCAGGGCGAGGCTGGAAGGGATGGTCCGAGGCGGTGCAGGCATCATGCCTCCTTACGCGCCGGCCGCTGCGCCGGCGATGAATTCCGACGATTCCTCGGGAGAGAGGGCGTGGCTCGCCAGGGCCTCGAAGGCCTCCGAGTACGCCCGGAGGTCTTCTTTCCGTTCCAGGTAGTGACTAGTCGTCAAGTGGTCGTGCACCACCACATCCAGGTCAGAAGTGCGCGGAAATGAAAAGATGACGAAAGGGCCTGTGACGCCGATGTGCGCGCCCGCACTGAACGGCAGCACCTGCAGCCGCACCTGGGGCAGCCGGGACGCCTCGACCAGCCGGTTCAGCTGACGTGCCATCACCTCGGGACCGCCCACCTCCCGGCGCAGCACGGCCTCGTCCAGCACCGCCCACAGCTCCAGCGGGGGCTCGGCGCGCAGCACGTCCTGCCGGGCCAGCCGCACCTCCACGAGCGCGTCGAGCCGCTCCTCCGACTCGCCCTCCAGGGCCGCCTCCGTCACCGCCCGCGCGTACGCGGGCGTCTGCAGCAGCCCCGGGACCACCGTGGTCTCCAGGGTGCGCATCGCGCTCGCCTGCGACTCCAGACTGATGAAGTCCCGGTACGTCGGGGGCAGAACCCCCCGGTACGCGTGCCACCAGTGGTGCCGCCCGTCGCCGTCGCCGGTGCCCGACAGCACCAGCAGCAACTCCCGCAACTGCGGGTCGTGCACGCCGTAGACGTCGAGGAGTAACCGTACGTCGGCCGGTTTCGTGCCGCTCGTGCCCGTCTCGATCCGGCTCACCTTCGACTGGTGCCAGCCCGCCAGCCGGGCCGCGTCGCCGCTCGTGAGTCCGGCCGCCGTGCGCAGCCGGCGCAGTTCGGCGCCCAGTTTCCTGCGGCGCACCGCGGGACCGTGCTGCATGGGCTTCTCCTTACTCCTTCCGGGCCGCCCGGATACGGTCTCCCGTCGCAGAGTTCACCGCTTTGAGCGACAGATATATGCATATCTTGGTGGATCGCCGCGCGGCACCCTGTGGTGATGGCACTCTGGCGACGAAGCACCAGTGCGGGACCGTACTCGAACCAACCGCTCCGTGTCGGACTGCGGTCCCGTGGGAAAGGGACGACGTCGCCATGGCAGACCATCTGGAAGCATCCGTCACTCTGCCGAGCGATCCCGCCTCGGTCTCCGCCGCGCGGGCCCATGTGGCCGGTGCGCTGGAGGAATGGGGGCTGCCACCGGACGCCGAACTCTGCGACACCGTGCGGCTCATCGTCTCCGAGCTGGCGACCAACGCGGTGCAGCACACCTTCGGCCAGTCGCCCACGTTCACGGTGGACGTCGTCCTGGTCCGCGACGAGCGGGTGCACATCGGCGTGACGGACAGTCACCCGCGTTTTCCCAAGCGGCTGCCCGCGGCGGTCCAGCAGGACAACGGGCGCGGCCTGGTCATCATCCGCTGGCTCACCGCGGAGTGCGGCGGCCGGCTGAGGATCCGTCCCACCCGGGAGGGCGGCAAGACGGTCGCCGTCGAGCTCCCGTGGCCGGGCACGGCCACCGCGACCGCCACCGTCGAGCCGACGGAGACGGTCGTCGCGGCGGCCCGGACAGAGCCCTGAGGCCACGTCACACGCCTACGGGCACAGGCGGTGGACGGCGTGAGGGGCCCGGGCGGTCGTCGTCCTGAGGGCGGCCCCGCCGGGCCCCTGCGGGATGCCACGCGGGCGCCGGGCCCGGGTGGCCGGTAGCGGCCCGGCGGCGGCGCTCCCGCGGGCGCCGCCGCCTCCGCCCGTCACTTCACGCGGCCGTACCAGACGCTGCTGGTCCAGATCTTCTGCAGCCGCACCACGTCCCCGGTCTTCGGGGCGTGCCAGATCTTGTTCTTACCCGCGTAGATCCCGACGTGGTACACGTAGCTGCCCGAGTGGAAGAACACCAGGTCCCCGGCCTTACGGCTGCTCTTGGAGATGTGGCGCGTCTTGTTGTACTGCTGGGCGGCCGTGCGGGGGAGTTTCTTCCCCGCCTTCTTGAACGAGTACAGCGTCAGGCCCGAGCAGTCGAACCGGTTCGGTCCGGTCGCCCCCCACTGGTACGGCGCCCCCTTCTTGGACGCCGCGACCTTCAGGGCCTTGGTGCCCACGGTCGCCGCCGCGGCCTCCCCGGCCGCTCCCGGTACCACGATCGAGCCGCCCACGGCGGCGAGGGTGAGGGCCGAGGCCGTGCCGGCCCGGGCCATGAGGGACGGGACACGATTGAGCGCACTCATGCGCAACCCTTCGTCAGCCGCCTGTGAAGGATGACCTGTCGGATTCGGGCTGGCGAAGTAGCCCGGCCGCTGACGCGGCTTCACCCCAAGGGCTGCTCGGGACGCGCACTGCGCGCGTACCGGCGACCCGTCGTGCCTGGGTCCTCCACTCCTGCCGATCCACTCCTGTCGACCGGTCATCCGGGCGGCGGCAGGACTCGGCGTCCGCCCGGATCGCCCCGCCGCGGCGGCGGGGTCTTGTCGTCAGTCAGGGATCTTGACCCATGGGGTGAGCGATTTCCCAACGGAACGGGGGGTTTGTGTTGTTACTCACCACTCACCCGTTCGGGTGGACAGTCGTCCGTTCGAGTCGCCGTCAAGAGGGCGTGTGAGGCCAGGACCAGGGGTGGAATGGTCAATTCCGCCCTCCGGCGAGGAGGGGTGCGCAAGTTCGACGGCCTCAAAAAAGGAGGTTCGTCTACGCCGGACAGGGGTACGCCGTTCGGTCCGTTTCAACTCGTCGCGGGGTGTGTCGTCGAGCGGGCCCGTCGCTCCGGGCCCGCTCCGGTCAACGTCCCGTCTGCGGCGGCAGCGTGACCCTCGCGGTACGCCGCTCGCCGTCCAGCACCCGCAGGGCGCGGGCCAGGGTCTCGGCGTGCAGTTCGCTCTCGCCCCGCCGGTGCATCAGGGTCAGCGCGTCGCGCAGCGCGACCGCCTTGCCGACCAGCGCCTGGGCGGCGCGCAGGCCGCGGTAGGTGTCGCCGCCCTGGGCCGGGTTGACCCGGCCCAGCAGGTCGACGACCTCGAGGTATCGGTCGATCAGCTCGGCCTCCGCCCGGGTCAGCGCGGGCAGCGGCGGCAGTTCCGGCAGCATCCTCGGCTCACCTCCCGCCGGTCGCGGTACGGGCGGCCCGGTGGTGCGGCACGATCCGGTCGGCGAGGCCGTAGTCCACGGCGGCCTGCGCGTCCAGGACCAGGTCCCGCTCCAGGTCCGCCCGCACCCGGTCCATGGGCCGGCCGGTGTGCCGGGCCAGCAGCTCCTCCGTGCGGGCCCTGATCCGGGCCAGCTCGTCGGCCCGGATCGCCAGGTCGCTCGCGCTGCCCTCCACCGGCTCGGGGAGGGCGGGCTGACGGAGCACCAGCCGGGAGCCGGGCAGGACGTACCGCTTGCCGGGTGTGCCGGCGGCCAGCAGCAGCGCGGCCGTGCCCTCCGCGCGGCCCAGGCAGACCGTCTCCACGTCGCACGTGACGTACGTCAGGGCGTCGTGCAGGGCGGACATGGCGTGGAAGGGGCCGCCGGGGGAGTTCACGTACAGCGAGATGTCGCGGTCGGGGGAGTGGTGCTCGAGGTACACGAGCTGGGCCGTCGCGTCGTTCACCGCGGTCTCGTCGATCCGCGTGCCCAGGACGACGATCCGCTCCTCCAGCAGCCGGGTGTACGGATCGGAGGTCCGGTCGGGCGGTCGCGTCGTCATGGTGCCCCTCCTGTCTCTGCCGTCTGTAAAAAATGTACAGGACGTACGTGACGTTATGATGGCCGTATGGCTTACGAGATTCCGGTGACCCAGGCCAGGGCCGAGCTCGCCGACCTGATCAACCGCGTGGTGTACGGCGGTGAGCGGGTCGTCGTGACCCGCCACGGGAAGCCGCTCGTCGCCCTCGTCTCCGCGGAGGACCTGCGGCGGCTGGAGGAGGTCGCGGGGGAGGGGGCGGCGGTCAGCGCGGTCTCGGGCGTACGCGAGGTGGCGTCCACACCCCGGGAACCGGGCCGCTTCGGCATCGCCGCGGAACACCGGGGGGCGGGGCCTTCTTGATTTCCGGCGGGCCGGTCGCGTGAGGTGCGCAGCCTCGCCCCGGTCGCGGGCAGTCGTGCCGCAGGGCGGCACGGGTGGGCGCGGCTGGGCGGAGCTGCGCGAGGGCGATGCGGGCGCCGCGCCCACAAAGAAGCCGCGCACCCCGTCCGCTGCAGCGGAGGTGCGCGGTCGAACGAAGGGCGGGTCAGCCCGCCAGGGCCGGTTCGTGCTCGGGCGTGTTCTCCGCCGCCGCCGTACGCCCCCGCGCCGCGTGTCCCACCAGCACCGCCCCCAACCCGAGCACCGCCCACCACGTAAGCGTCAGCGCGGACCCCACCGCCGACGTCCCGTCGAAGAACGCGACCGACCGCAGCAGCGACACCCCCGCCCCCGGCGGCAGCCACTGGCCGATCACCCCGGCCGGCTCCGGCAGCATCTCCGGGGCCGACGCCGCGCCCGAGAACGGGTTGCCGATCAGCATGACCAGCAGGGCGCCGAGGCCCAGCCCGGGCCGCCCCAGCAGGGCCGCCAGACCGGCCACAGCCCCGCTCACCGCCAGCGTGGCCAGCGCGAACGTCCCCGCCACGGCCCACCAGTCACCCGGAAGCGCCTCCAGCCAGCTCTGCGAGAGACCGGCGGCGACGCCGCCGACCAACGCCGCGGACCCGACCAGCGCGCCCGCCGCGACCGGCCCCCGCAGCCCGAGCAGCGTCACCGCCACCCCCGCACCGATCCCGGCCAGCGCCAGCGGCAGCACGCTCGTGTTCAGCACCGCCCCGCGCGGATCGCTCGCCGCGGCCGGCACCACGTCCTCCGTGACGATCTCCTGACCGGAGGCGGCGGCCTGGTGCGCGACCGCCTGCTGGAGCAGCTGCGCCACCGCCGGGCTCGCCGCCGACGCGGTCAGCAGTTTCGGACCCTCCGGGCTCACCACGACCGCCCCGTACACCTCACGGCCCTCGATCGCGTCCCGCGCCTCGGCCTCGTCGGCATACCGATGGAGGTCGAACGCGCCCTTCCGCTGCTCCAGCTGCTGCGCGACCGGCGCCGTCGCGGCGGGCGGGCCCGCCACACCGAGCGGCAGATCGCGCGGCGCCGTACGCGCCGCGGGCCAGGCGAAGGCCCACAGGGCCAGCGCCACCAGGGTCGGGATCAGCACCAGGACGGCCGCGATCCGCCGGTGCGTCGGCAGGGACGTGGGAGACATGAGGGGCTCCTCTGAAAAAGAAGGATCGTTCGTTTTGACCTCGACCACACCGTCCCGCCGTCCTCCTCTCTTGTCAAGAAGGAATGTTCGTTTTAAGTTGACGGCATGGCTCGCGTATCCCAGGAACACCTCGACGCCCGCCGCAGGCAGATCCTCGGCGGCGCCGCGGTCTGCTTCGCCCGCAACGGCTTCCACGCCACGTCGATGCAGGACGTGCTGAAGGAGGTGGACCTCTCCGCCGGCGCCGTCTACCGGTACTTCAGCGGCAAGGAGGAGCTGATCGCGGCCATCGCCTCCGAGGTGCTCGAGACGGTGCGCGCCACCCTGGAGCAGGCGGCCCAGGAGAGCCCGCCGCCCACTCCCGACGTACTGGTCCCGCGCGCCCTGGCGACGATGCGGGAGCTGCGGCCGGCGACCCTGGAGACGGGGGAGTGGCTGTTCCCGCGGCTGATGATCCAGGTGTGGACCGAGTCCACGCGCAACCCGGCGCTGACGGCCGTGCTGGCGGACGGGTACGCGAAGATCCGTCAGGCGTGGGGCGGCATGGCGCAGAGCTACAAGGACGCCGGACTGCTGCCCGAGGACGCCGACGTGGACGCGATGGCCCGAGCGATGATCGCGCTCGTGCAGGGGTTCGCCGCCCAGATGGCCCTGTTCGGCGACATCCCGCCGCAGGTCCTCGCCCACGGCACCCGCGCCCTGATGACCGTCGGCCGCGGCCGGTAGACCCTTGCTCCGGCCGCCGCGCGGTTAACGTCCTCGAAACGCCGCCCGGCTAGCCTCCGGGTCCACGCCACCGGGGATCCTTCCCGTGGCCGCGGCCACCGGGCCCCGCACGGCCCGGAGCGAGGACGGTGAGGGGGATGCCGTGCAACTGACCCCGCACGAGCAGGAGAGGCTGCTCATCCATGTGGCGGCCGACGTGGCGGCGAAGCGCCGCGACCGCGGTCTGAAGCTCAATCACCCCGAGGCGGTCGCGCTCATCACCTCGCACATCCTCGAGGGCGCCCGCGACGGCCGGACCGTCGCCGAACTCATGGCGTCCGGGCGGAAGGTGCTGACCAGGGACGACGTGATGGAGGGGGTCCCCGAGATGATCCCGGACGTGCAGGTGGAGGCCACCTTCCCGGACGGCACCAAGCTCGTCACCGTCCACGACCCCATCGTCTGACGGGAGGAGCGCCGTGACACCCGGAGAGATCCTGTTCGCCGAGGGCCCGATCGTCTACAACGAGGGCCGCGGGACCACCCGGCTGACCGTCCTCAACGCGGCCGACCGGCCCGTCCAGGTCGGCTCGCACTACCACTTCGCCGAGGCCAACCCCGGCCTGGAGTTCGACCGTTCGGCGGCCCGCGGCAAGCGGCTCGACGTCCCCGCCGGCACCGCCGTACGGTTCGAGCCCGTCATCCCCGTCGAGGTGGACCTGGTGCCGCTCGCCGGGGCGCGCATCGTGCCCGGGCTGCGCGGGGAGACGGGAGGCCCGCTCGATGCCTGAGATCTCCCGCGAGGCGTACGCCGACCTGTTCGGGCCGACCACCGGCGACCGGATCCGGCTCGCCGACACCGATCTGCTGGTCGAGATCGAGGAGGACCGCTCGGGCGGTCCCGGACGCGCCGGTGACGAGGCGATGTTCGGCGGCGGCAAGGTCATCCGCGAGTCGATGGGCCAGGCCACCGTCACCCGCGCCGAGGGCGCTCCCGACACGGTGATCACCGGGGCGGTCGTCGTCGACCACTGGGGTGTCGTCAAGGCCGACGTCGGCATCCGCGACGGCCGGATCACCGGCATCGGGAAGGCCGGCAATCCCGACACCATGGACGGCGTCCACCCCGACCTGGTGATCGGCCCGGAGACCGAGGTCATCGCCGGCAACGGGCGCATCCTGACCGCCGGGGCGATCGACGCGCATGTGCACTTCATCTGCCCGCAGATCGCCGACGAGGCGCTGGCCTCCGGCATCACGACACTGGTCGGCGGCGGCACCGGACCCGCCGAGGGCTCCAAGGCGACCACCGTCACGCCCGGCTCCTGGCATCTGGCGCGGATGCTGGAGTCGATGGAGGCGTACCCGCTGAACATCGGGCTCCTCGGCAAGGGCAACACCGTGTCGCAGGGCGCCCTGTTGTCGCAGATCCGGGGCGGCGCCGTCGGGCTGAAGCTGCACGAGGACTGGGGGTCCACCCCGGCCGTCATCGACGCGGCGCTGACCGCGGCCGACCGGACCGGCGTCCAGGTCGCCATTCACACCGACACCCTCAACGAGGCCGGTTTCGTGGGCGACACGCTCGCCGCGATCGCCGGGCGCGGCATCCACGCGTACCACACCGAGGGGGCGGGAGGCGGGCACGCGCCGGACATCATGACCGTGGTCTCCCAGCCGAACGTACTGCCCAGCTCCACCAATCCGACGCGGCCGTTCACCGTCAACACCGTCGAGGAGCACCTCGACATGCTGATGGTGTGCCACCACCTCAACCCCGCCGTGCCGGAGGACCTCGCCTTCGCCGAGTCGCGGATCCGGCCGTCCACCATCGGCGCCGAGGACGTGCTGCACGACCTCGGCGCCATCTCCGTCATCTCCTCCGACTCCCAGGCGATGGGACGCGTCGGCGAGGTGATCATGCGGACCTGGCAGACGGCCCATGTGATGAAGCGGAGGCGCGGCGCCCTGCCCGGCGACGGGCGCGCCGACAACCACCGGGTCCGTCGCTATGTCGCCAAATACACCATCAACCCGGCGGTGGCGCAGGGGATGGCGGGCGAGATCGGCTCGGTGGAGAGCGGCAAGCTGGCCGATCTGGCGCTGTGGGAGCCGAAGTTCTTCGGGGTCAAGCCCCACCTCGTCATCAAGGGCGGGCAGATCGCCTATGCGCAGATGGGGGACGCCAACGCGTCCATCCCGACCCCGCAGCCGGTGCTGCCCCGGCCCATGTTCGGCGCGACCGGGCGGGCGCCCGCGGCCAACTCGGTCAACTTCGTCGCCCAGGCCGCCCTCGACGCGGGGCTGCCCGACCGGCTCGGGCTGGGCAAGAGGTGGGCGGTCATCGACTCCACGCGCGCGGTGACCAAGGCGGACATGCGGGAGAACGACGCCCTGCCGGACGTGCGGATCGACCCCGACAGCTTCGCCGTACGTATCGACGGGGAGCTGGTCGAGGCGACGCCGGCCGAGGAACTCCCTCTCGCCCAGCGCTACTTCCTCTTCTGATGTCCAGGGCAGCGCTGCTCGTCCTGGCCGACGGCCGTTTTCCCGCCGGAGGGCATGCCCACTCCGGCGGGGCGGAGGCCGCGGTCCACGCCGGGCGGATCACCGGTGCGGAGAGTCTGGAGTCGTTCTGCAGGGGGCGGCTGCATACGGCGGGGCTGGTGGGGGCGGCGCTGGCCGCGTCCGCAGCGCTGGGCGTGGACCCGGTGGCTCTGGACGCGGCCGCCGACGCACGGACGCCGTCACCGGCGTTGCGGGCGGCCGCACGCAGGCTGGGGCGGCAGTTGCTGCGGGCGGTCCGGGCCGCCTGGCCCGGGGATGAACTGGACGCGTTGGGGCGTCGGTTCCCCAAGGGGGCGCACCAGCCGGTGGTGCTGGGGGCGGCCGCTCGGGCGGCCGGGCTCGGGGCGGAGGATGCGGCGCACTGTGCGGTGTACGAGAGTGTCGGTGGTCCTGCGACGGCGACGGTACGGCTGTTGAGCCTGGACCCGTTCGACGCCACGGCGGTCCTGGCTCGGCTGGCGCCGGAGGCGGACCGGGTGGCGGAGGCGGCGGTGCGGGCGGCGCGGCGGGTCGTGCGGGAAGGTACCGGCGCACTGCCTGCGGCGTCGGCGCCTCTGCTGGAGATTCATGCCGAGGCGCATGCGGGGCGGGCGGGGCGGTTGTTCGCGTCATGAGGTTCGTCGGCGGGTGCGGGTTCGCGGGGGGCTGTTCGCGCAGTTCCCCGCGCCCCTGAGGCGGTTGGCCGTCCCGGAGTTCGTCAGCTCGCCGGCCTGCGGGTTCGGTTCGTTGCTGGGTGCGGCGCTGTGCGGGCTGTTCGCGCAGTTCCCCGCGCCCCTTGGGGGTTGTCCGGCCCCCATCCGATATGTCCACCCCAATCGTCCGGAGGTGCCTCATGCATCGTGATCACATCGACCCTCACCCCGGCCCTGCCGCCCTCGGTGGTGACGCCCGGAGACCTGACGGGGCGCGCCGTGCCCTGCGGATCGGGCTCGGGGGGCCCGTCGGGTCCGGGAAGACCGCTACCGTCGCCGCGCTCTGCCGGGTGCTGCGGGACGAGGTGTCGCTGGCCGTCGTGACCAACGACATCTACACCCGTGAGGACGCCGAGTACCTGCTCAGGGAGGCCGTGCTGCCTCCCGAGCGGATCACCGCCGTGGAGACCGGCGCCTGCCCGCACACCGCGATCCGTGACGACATCTCCGCCAACCTCGAAGCGGTCGAGGACCTGGAGGACTCCGTCGGCCCGCTGGACCTCGTGCTCGTCGAATCCGGCGGGGACAACCTCACCGCCACCTTCTCCAAGGGGCTGGTCGACGCGCAGATCTTCGTGATCGACGTGGCCGGCGGGGACGACATCCCGCGCAAGGGCGGCCCCGGCGTGACCACCGCCGACCTGCTGGTCGTGAACAAGACGGACCTCGCCCCGTACGTCGGCTCGGACCTCGGCCGGATGGCGGTGGACGCCAAGGCGCAGCGTGCCGATCTGCCCGTGGTGTTCCAGTCGCTGCGTGAGGACGAGGGGGTCGCGGCGGTGGCGGGCTGGGTGCGGCAGCGGCTCGCCGCGTGGGCGGTGTGAACACCGCGGGCGTCCGGGCGGAGGCGGAGATCCGTGCCCGCGCTGACGGCCGGGGCGGCACCGCCCTGCCCGTGCTGGAGAGCCGGGGCCCGCTCGCCGTGCGGCGCACGCGGGGGAGCGGCGCCACCGCGCACGTCACGCTCGTCGGCGCGATGAGCGGCCCGCACGGCGGGGACCACTTCACCGTCCGCGCCGACGTCGGGCCGGGCGCCCGGCTGCGGGTCGGCTCGGCCGCCGCCACGCTCGCCCTGCCGGGCCAGCACGGGGGACAGGCGCGCCAGGACGTGCGGCTCACCGTCGCCGCCGGAGGGGAACTGCATTGGATGCCCGAGCCGTTGATCTCCGTCACGGGCAGCGAGCTGGCCGTGCACACCCATGTCGACCTCGCCCCCGGCGCCCGTCTGGTGCTCCGCGAGGAACTCGTGCTGGGCCGGACCGGGGAGGACCCCGGACGGCTCACCTCCCGGCTGACCGTGCGCGTCGACGGACGCCCCGTCCTCGACCAGGAACTCGACTGCGGCCCCGGCGCGGAGGGCGGCTGGGACGGTCCCGCCGTGCTGGGCGGACACCGCGCGGTCGGGCAACTCGTCGCAGTCGACCCGGAGTTCGAGGACAAACCGGTCGCGCCCGGCGTGCCCGCCGACGGTCTCGCCGTCCTGCCGCTCACCGGACCCGCCGTCCTGGTCAGCGCCGTGGCGCCGGACGCCCTGCGACTGCGCCGGCTCCTCGACCGGGCGCCCTCCGCCTTCGCCCCAGCGGCCCCGGCGTCCGCATGACGCCACTCCCGCGTCCGCTTATCGGATTGGCAAAGAAGGAGTATCCCCTCTGTCGCCCATGACCTCCGAAAGACGAGGATCCTCCCCCGTACGCATCGAAACCATGTACGGGGAGGCCCCCTTGAGGGACAGCAGACCGAAGAGGCGGGTGGCGGCGCTCGGTTCGGCCGGCGTGCTCGTCGCATCCGCGCTGATAGCCGGCGCCGTCGCGGCGCCCACCGCGAGCGCGACGGCGGACACCCGCCACGGCAAGGACCGTGAGGTTCAGGGCGTGGCCGTCGCCGCGGCCCGGGCCGCCAAGGCCGGCATCGACTGGCAGGACTGCCCCGCCGACTGGAACCTGCCCCGGCCCATCCAGTGCGGCTGGGTCTCCGTGCCGCTTGACTACGCGAAGCCGAACGGAAAGCGGATCAAGCTCGCCGTCGACCGTGTCGCCAGCACCGGCACGCCCGCCGAACGGCAGGGCGCGCTGCTCTACAACCCGGGCGGCCCCGGCGGCTCCGGCCTGCGCTTCCCGGCCCGGGTCACCTCGAAGAATCCCGTCTGGGCCAACACCGCCAAGGCGTACGACTTCGTCGGCTTCGACCCGCGCGGCGTGGGGAGGTCCGCGCCCATCTCCTGCGGCGACCCGCAGGAGTTCGTGAAGGCGCCCAAGGCCGACCCGGTGCCCCGCACCGAGGCCGACAAGCGGGCCCAGCGCAAGCTCGCCCGCGAGTACGCCGAGGGCTGCCTCGAGCGCAGCGGCACGATGCTGCCCCACATGACCACCCCGAACACCGCCCGCGACCTCGACGTCATCCGCGCGGCGCTCGGCGAGAAGAAGCTCAACTACCTGGGCGTCTCCTACGGCACCTACCTCGGCGCCGTCTACGCCACCCTGTTCCCGGACCACGTGCGCCGCATGGTCGTGGACAGCGTGGTCAACCCGTCCCGTCAGAAGATCTGGTACCAGGCGAACCTGGACCAGAACGTCGCCTTCGAGACCCGCTGGCAGGACTGGCAGGACTGGGTCGCGAAGAACGACGCCGCCTACCACCTCGGCACCACCCGCGCCGCCGTCCAGGAGCAGTGGCTGAAGCTGCGCGCGGCGGCCGCGAAGGAGCCGTTCGGCGGGGTGGTCGGGCCCGCGGAGCTGATCGGCTTCTTCCAGAGCGCCCCGTACTACGACTCCGCGTGGGCCCCGGTCGCCGAGGTGTTCAGCCAGGCCGCCGCCGGGAACACCCAGGCACTGGTCGACGCCGCCGCCCCCGACCTGTCCGACACGGCGGGCAACGCCGCCGCGGAGAACGGCAACGCCGTCTACAACGCGGTCGAGTGCACCGACGCCAAGTGGCCCGCCGACTGGCGCACCTGGGACCGCGACACCACCCGGCTGCACCGCGACCACCCGTTCCTGACCTGGGACAACACCTGGATGAACCTGCCCTGCGCCACCTGGCCGGTACCCCAGCGCACCCCGGTCGACGTGAAGACCGACAAGGGTCTGCCGCCCGTGCTGATCGTCCAGTCCGAGCGTGACGCGGCCACCCCGTACGGCGGCGCCGTCGAGCTGCACAAGCGGCTCAAGGGCTCCCGTCTGATCACCGAGCGGGACGCCGGCTCCCACGGCGTGACCGGGCTGGTCAACTCCTGCGTCAACGACCGGGTCGACACCTACCTGCTCACCGGGAAGCTCGACCGCTCCGACGTGACCTGCGCCCCGCACGCCACGCCGAAGCCGTGACCGCACGCGGGTGAGGGGCGGCCGGAACTCCCCGGCCGCCCCTCACCCATGACCAGTCACCCGCGTCCCGCGCGGCTCACCGCTGCGGCAGGCGCGACGCCCGCCGCTTCTCCTCCGCCTTGCGCTCGGCCTCCGCCGCCTTCACATCGGCCGCGTACTGGTCCACGTACTCCTGCTCGGAGAGGGAGAGGATGGCGTACATGATCTCGTCCGTGATCGCCCGCAGGACCGCCTTCTCGTTCTCCATGCCCTCATAGCGCGAGAAGTCCAGCGGCTCGCCGAAGCGGATCACCACCGGGTGGATGCGGGGGATCTTCCGGCCGGGCGGCTGCGCCTCGAACGTGCCGATCATCGCGCAGGGCACCACCGGGACGCCCGCCTTGAGGGCCATCACCGCCACGCCGACCTTGCCCTTGTAGAGGCGGCCGTCGTGCGAGCGGGTGCCCTCCGGGTAGATGCCGAGCAGTTCCCCCTTGCTCAGCACCCCGAGCCCCTCGCGGATCGCCGCCTGCCCGGCCTCCTTGCCGGAGCGGTCGACGGGAATCTGGCCGGCGCTGTGGAAGAAGAACGCCGTCAGCCGCCCCTTCAGACCCGGGCCGGTGAAGTACTCGGCCTTGGCGAGGAAGGTGATGCGGCGCTTCAGCACGGCCGGCATCAGGAAGTGGTCCGAGAACGACAGATGGTTCCCCGCCACGATCGCGGCGCCGGAGGACGGGACATGCTCCAGGCCCTCGATCCGGGGCCGGAAGACCAGTCTGAGCAGCGGGCCCAACAGCACATATTTGAGCAGGTAGTAGAACAAAAGCACGCTCCTCGACTCTGGGAAACGACGGGATCGCCGCGTTCCAGCAGGTCATCCGGCACGTCGTGAACTGTCAGTCTAGGACCGGGTGACGGGCACCGGCACCAGGTTCGACGGGAACCGGAACCCACCGCGCCGGACAGCCGCCCGCACGCCGCCCGGTCGCCGTCCACGCACCGCCAAGTACGCTCGACGGTATGCGGATCTCCGTCTCCTCCGACATGGACGAACCCGTCGCCCGAGCCCTGGTCGACGCCCTGCGCGAGCGCGGCCACGAGGTGCGCGCGCTCGGCGCCCTGAGCCCCGGCGACGACCCGCAGTGGGCCGTGTGCTCCGAGGCCGCCGCCCGCGACGTCGCCGAGGGGAGGGCCGACCAGGCGGTGGTGTGCTGCTGGACCGGCACCGGCGCCTCGATCGCCGCCAACAAGGTGCCCGGCGTCCGGGCCGCCCTGTGCACCGACGCGTACACCGCCGACGGCGCCCGCCGCTGGAACGACGCCAACGTGCTGGCGCTGAGCCTGCGGCTCACTTCGGTCCCGGTGCTCCAGGAGATCCTCGACGCCTGGTTCGCCGGGCGGCCCAGCGACGACCCCGAAGACCGGGCGAACGTGGAGCGCACCACCCGCCTCGACCGCGAGCGCACCCGGGCCTGACGGCGGGTCCCGTCACAGCCGTACGACGACCAGTGCGGTGTCGTCCGTGGCGCCGCCGGGCGGCAGCAGTTCCCGCAGCACCGTGTCCGCCAGCGGCTCCGGGTCCAGCGTCCGGTGCCGGCGCAGGGACTCCGCCAGTCGCCGCAGCCCCACGTCGATGTCCTCCCGCCGCCGCTCGATCAGCCCGTCCGTGTAGAGCACGAGGGTCGCCCCGGGCGAGAAGACCGTCGACGCCTCCGGCCGGGGCCGCGGATCCGGACGGGCGTCCAGCGGCGGGTCCGTCGCCCGGTCCAGGAACTCCACCCGCCCGTCGTCGTGCAGCAGCACCGGCGGCGGATGGCCGGCGCTGCTGTAGGTGATGCTGTTCCGGTCGAAGTCGATGAACGTCGTCACGACCGTCGCCGACTCGGCGCCGTCCACCACGTTCGCGTACCGGCCCAGCACGTTCAGCGCCTGGGCAGGCCCGACCGCCACCCGGGACGCGGCGCTCAGCGCGCTGCGCAATTGGCCCATCACCCCGGCCGCCTCCAGACCGTGCCCCACCACGTCGCCCACCGACACGCCGATACGGTGGCCGCCCACCAGGTCGACCAGGTCGTACCAGTCGCCGCACACGTTCAGCGCGCCCACCGCCGGCCGGTAGCGCACCGCGGCCCGGTGACCCACCTGCCGGTTCGCCGGCAGCATCGCCTTCTGCAGCACCAGGGCCACCTCGCGCTCCCGGGCGTGCGCCTCGCGCAGCCGGTTGTTCAGCTCCTGCAGCTCCCTGGCGCGCGTGTACAGCTCGGCCTCCAGCACCCGGCCCGCCGTGTCGCCGCCGAGCCCCCGGGCCCGCACGAACTCGGTGACCTCCTCGACCCGGTGCACGATCAGCCGCACCCGGCCGTCAGGGCCGAGGACCGGGCTGTTCACCGGCGACCAGTAGTGCTCGTGCCAGTTCCCCGAGTGCTCGGGGGACTCGACGTCGTAGCGCTGCAGGGCCATCGCGTCGCGCTCGCCGCTGGCCAGCACCCGCAGCAGCGAGGCCCGCAGCTGGTGCGAGTGCTGCGCGGCGGGGGAGTTCACCGACTCCGGGAACACGTCGAACACGTAGCGGCCCAGCAGGGACTCGCGCGAACGCCCGGTGCCGCTCACGTACGCCTCGTTGACGTCGGCGAACACGAGGTCGGGGGTCAGCAGCGCCACCATGCCCGGCAGCGCCCGGTACACCGCCTCGAAGTCGATCGTCGTGCCTGCCATCGCCCCGCCTCACTCCGGGTGAGTGTTCAGCGGCTGCTCCGCCCAGATGATCTTCCCGTCGGGCACGAAGCGCGTGCCCCAGCGCTCCGCGAGCTGCGACACCAGCAGCAGCCCACGGCCGCCCTCGTCCATCGCGCGCGGATGCCGCAGATGCGGGGCGCTCGCTCCGCCGTCGAGCACCTCGCACACCAGCGTCCGCTCCCGGATCAGCCGCAGCCGCACCCGCCCGGAGGCGTGCCGGATCGCGTTCGTCAGCAGCTCGCTCACCAGCAGCTCCGTGGTGAACTTCAGCTCCTCGTCGAGACCCCAGCGGGACAGCTGGTCCTGGGTGGTCCTGCGGGCGTCCGCCACCACCGCCGGGTCGGGCGGCAGCTCCCAGGCCGCTATCTGCTCCGGCGCGAGCCGCTTGGTCCGCGCCATCAGCAGCGCCACGTCGTCCTCCGGACGGGACGGGACCAGCGCGTCGACCACGGCCCGGCAGCTGGGCCGCAGCTCCCGCTCCGTGCCCTCCAGGGCCCGCCGCAGCCGCTCCCGTCCGGCCTGATCCGCGCCGTCGTCGCCGTGCGCCAGCAGCCCGTCCGTGTGCAGCACCAGCGTGCTGCCCTCGGCCAGGGACACCTCCACCGCCTCGAACGGCGGCCCGCCCACCCCGAGCGCGGGACCCTGCGGCAGGTCCACGAAGCCGACCGTGCCGTCCGGCGCGACCACGGCGGGCGCGGGATGACCCGCGGCGGCCATCGTGCACCGCCCGTCGGCCGGGTCGTACACCACGTACACGCAGGCGGAGCCGACGGTGTTGGCCTGACCGCCCCCGCCGTCGCTGTCGCCCTCGCCGTCGTCACCCTCCACGTCACCGTCGTCCCGTGCCGAGCGGAGGGCCAGGTCGTCCAGGTGCGCCAGCACCTCCTCGGGCGGCAGGTCGATCGCGGCCAGCGTGCGGACCGCCGTGCGCAGCCGCCCCATGGCCGCGGCGGCGTCGATGCCGTGCCCCGGCACCTCGCCGACCACCAGCGCGACCCGGGCGCCGGACAGCGGGATCAGGTCGTACCAGTCGCCGCCCAGCCCGGTCAGTTCGTCGGCGGGCCGGTAGCAGGCGGCCACCTCGACGGCGTCCTGGTCGGGCAGCCGGCGCGGCAGCAGGCTGCGCTGGAGCACCAGCGCCGCGTCCCGCTCGCGGGTGTAGCGGCGGGCGTTGTCCACGCAGACGGCGGCGCGCGACACCAGGTCCTCGGCGAGGTGCAGGTCGTCCGCGTCGAAGGGGTTCTGCCGGCGGCGGAAGAACGTGGTGAGGCCCAGGGTGACGCCGCGCGCCCGGACCGGGACGATCATCACGCTCTGCAGGCCCAGCTCCAGGAACGTGGACTCCCGGCCGCCCGGCGCTCCCTCGGCCCACTCCATGGCCAGCGGGTCCAGTTGCTCCTGCCGCCAGGACCGCCCCGTGGTCAGGCACCACACGGGCGGGGAGTCCGTCAGGTAGGAGACGACCGCGCCGCTGTCCACGACCGTCCGCGGCAGGTCCTCGTACAGGGAGCGGTGGCCCGCGCGGCGCAGCGGCACCCGCTCCGACCCGGTGAGCGGGGCCGGCTCGGCGCCCCGCAGCACCGTCTCCAGCAGGTCCACGGTGACGAAGTCGGCGAGGCCGGGCACGGCGACGTCGGCCAGTTCCTGCGCGGTGGTCATCACGTCGAGGGTGCGGCCGATGTACTGGCCGGCCCGGTCGAGCAGGGCGAGACGCTGCCGGGCCCGGTGCCGGTCGGTGACGTCCACGACCGTGTAGTACAGGCCCATCGGGTCGCCCTGGTCGTCCTCGAGGCGGGTGAACGACAGCATGTGCGCGGTCTCCCGCAGCGGCGCCGACCGCACCCGGCCGACGTACTCGTAGCCGACCACCTGCTCGCCCGTCTCCAGCACGTGCCGCATCCGCTCCTCGACGGCCTCGCTGTCCATGCCGGGCTGGACGTCGGCGACCCGCAGGCCGAGACGGGTCCGGCCCTGGCCGCCGCCCCACTGCTCCAGGGCCGCGTTGGACCACACGTAGCGCAGCTCCGTGTCCACGATGGCGATGCCGATGGGGTTGCCGACGACGATCTGCTCCAGCACGCCGCGGCTCATGTCCCAGCCCCGCGTGCCCTCCTCCAGCTCCGACAGCAGCACCAGCACCGCCGGGCGGCTCTGCGGCGCCGTGGTCGGGGTGACCCGCACCCCCACCTCCACCGGGTGCCCGTCCCGGCGGACGGCCGTCATCAGCCCCGTCCAGTCCTTGCCGGCGCGGCACCGGTCGAGCAGGTCCTCCATCCGCTCGGCGTCCTCGTTCACCAGCAGATCGGCGAACTTCCGGCCCACCGCCTCCGCCGCGCCGTGGCCCAGCAGCCGCTCCGCGTGCACCGTCCAGCCCGTCACCAGACCGTGCGGGTCCAGCAGCAGCGGCGCGGCGTCGGCCACGTCGAACCCCTGCCGGGCTCCTCCCTGCTCCTTCTGTCCGCCCACAGACGGCCTCTCTGTCGCTGAGAGTGTTCTGTCACCTTATGTCCCCGCTAGACCCCATCTTCACCCCGATGACCGGCCGGGGGCTTCCCGGAGGTGGGCCAGCGGTGCACCGCGCCCGTCGTCCGGCACGGTCCCGGACACGCCGCCGCCCCCGCCGGGAAGGTCCGGCGGGGGCGGCTGAGCGGGCGGTCAGACCTGGCGGCTGAGCACCTTCTCCAGCGTGCGCAGCGCCTCCCGCAGCTCGTCCGCGGTGACGGTCAGCGGCGGGGCCAGCCGGACGGTCGAGCCGTGCGTGTCCTTGACGAGGATGCCCTCGCGCATGAGGCGCTCGCTGACCTCCCGGCCGGTGCCGAGGGCCGGGTCGACGTCCACGCCCGCCCACAGCCCACGGCTGCGGAACCCGGTGACGCCCTTGCCGACCAGTGACTCCAGGCCCTCCCGCAGCACCACGCCCAGCTCGGCCGCGCGCCGCTGGAACTCGCCCGTCTCCAGCAGCTCCACCACGGCCGTGCCCACGGCGGCCGCCAGCGGGTTCCCGCCGAACGTCGACCCGTGTTCACCCGGATGCAGCACCTGGAGCACCTCGCGCCGGGCCACCACCGCCGACACCGGGACGATGCCGCCGCCCAGCGCCTTGCCGAGCAGCACCACGTCCGGCACCACCGACTCGTGCTCCACGGCCAGCGTGCGCCCGGTGCGGCCGAGCCCCGACTGGATCTCGTCCGCGACGAACAGGCATCCGGCGCGCCGGGTCAGCTCCCGCACCCCGGCCAGATAGCCGTCGTCCGGGATCACCACGCCCGCCTCGCCCTGGATCGGCTCGATCAGCACCGCCGCCGTCGTCTCGTCGACGGCCTCCTCCAGGGCCGCGAGATCGTTGTACGGCACCACCCGGAACCCGGGGGTGAAGGGGCCGAACCCGGCGCGGGCCGTCTCGTCCGTGGAGAAGCTGACGATCGTCGTGGTCCGGCCGTGGAAGTTGTCAGCCGCGACCACGATCGTCGCCCGGTCGGCGGGGACGCCCTTCACGTCGTAGGCCCACTTGCGGGCCACCTTGATGCCGCTCTCCACCGCCTCGGCGCCGGTGTTCATCGGCAGCACCATGTCCAGGCCGGTCAGCGCGGCCAGCCGCTCCGCGAACCGCGCGAGCCGGTCGTTGTGGAAGGCACGCGAGGTCAGCGTCAGCCGGTCCAGCTGGCGGTGCGCCGCCTCGATCAGCGCCGGGTGCCGGTGGCCGAAGTTCAGCGCCGAGTAGCCGGCCAGCATGTCCAGGTAGCGCCGGCCCTCGACGTCCTCCACCCAGGCGCCCTCCGCGCGGGCGACGACCACGGGCAGCGGATGGTAGTTGTGCGCGAGGACCGGCTCCTCCGCCGCGATCAGCTCGGCGGACGAACGCGTACGGGGGGCAGAGGTCATGAGCGGATCTCCTGAGTGCAGCACTTGATGCCCCCGCCCGCCTTGTGGAACTCGGACAGGTCGACGGGGACGGGGACGTAACCGCGGCCGGCGAGCCGGTCGGCGAGCGCCGTCGCCCCCGGCGAGATGAACACATGACGGCCGTCCGAGACGGAGTTCAGGCCGAACGCCATGGCGTCCTCACGGGTGGCGAGGACCGCGTCCGGGTACAGCCGCTCCAGCACCTCACGGCTGCCCGGCGAGAACGCCTCCGGGTAGTACGCGACGTTCTCCTCGTCCAGCACGAACAGCGCCGTGTCCAGGTGGTAGAAGTACGGGTCCACCAGGGTCAGGCCGATCACCGGCACCCCGAAGAACTCCTGCGCCTCCCGGTGCGCCTCGGGCGTGGTGCGGAACCCGGTCCCGGCGAGGATCCAGCGCCCGGCGGGCACCAGGTCGCCCTCGCCCTCGCACACCGACTCCGGATGCTGGACGTCGAACCCGTGCGCCTTGAACCAGGCGACGTACGGCACCGACTCCGGGCGCCGCTCCGGCGCGTGGAACCGGGAGCCGAACACACGCCCGTCCACGACGACCGCCGCGTTCGCGGCGAACACCATGTCGGGCAGACCGGGCAGCGGTTCCACGGTCTCCACGGTATGGCCGTGGCGGCGGTAGGCGTCGACCAGCGACAGCCACTGCCGCCGGGCGAGTGAGACGTCGACGGGCTGCTCCGGACGCATCCAGGGATTGATCGCGTACCGCACGGCGAAGAATCTGGGTTCGCAGACGAGAAAACGCCGTGGGCGCGCCACACGTGATTCGGGCACGAAGGGGTTCCTCCGCTTCACACGGTGCCGACTAGGGGTGAGTCCACGGTAGGAACGCGGCCCTACGGCCGACAAGCGACGGATCCTGCGTGTCCACGCAGGAATGCTGCGTCTTTCCGTGCCTCAGCGCACGTCCGGTGCGTCGTCCGGGGCGGGCTGCGTCACTCCCGCCTCAGGACTGTCGGGCAGCAGGTGCGACAGCACCATCACGCTGATCGTCTTCCGGATGAACGGCTCCTGGCGGATGCGCTCCAGGACCTCCTCGAAGTGCTCCACGTCCCGCGCCCGCACATGCAGCAGCGCGTCCGCGCCCCCGGTCACCGTCATCGCCGCCGCGATCTCGGGATGGTTGCGCACCACCTCCGCCAGCCGCCGGGGCGGCGCCGCCCCCTCGCAGTACACCTCCACGTACGCCTCGGTGCGCCAGCCCAGCGCGGACGGCCGCACGGTCGCGGTGAACCCGGTGATCACCCCGGTCTCCCGCAGCCGGTCCACCCGGCGCTTCACGGCCGTCGCCGACAGCCCTACGGAGGCACCGATCTCCGCGAAGGACGTCCTGGCGTTCGCCATCAGAGCGGTGACGATCTTCCGGTCGAGTTCGTCGAACGGCGCGGGACTGCTGTTCATGCGGGCACTGTATCCACGGCCGCCCCACGGTCACCCCGGATGCGCCCCTAGATGTGCTGACCGGGCAGGTTGGTGACGCGGCTGGCTGGTGGGTGGCCGCCGATGCCGGTGTGGGGGCGGTGGTAGTTGTACCAGTGCAGCCAGTCGGTGAA
>BNBH01000053.1 GCA_014655195.1 Streptomyces cellulosae
CCGCTTCGACAAACTCGCCGACCGCTACCGGGCCGGACTCCACCTCGCCGCACTCATCCTCTGGCTCCGCGAGCCCCGACAAGATCACTTGTCAGACACGGCCTAGGCGTGGTGTGCCGGGACGTCGGTGACACGCGTGCCGGATGCTGGAACGGGTGAGGGCATTTCCGGGGCCGGTGTGGATGGCGACATCTGCAACCGGCCTCCAGAAGGCCCCCATGTGCCGTCGCAATGCCCCGCTGACGCCGACCGGCCGACCACGTCTGGCCCGGCGTGTCGTGGACGACGGCCGGCCGCTGCGCCGGCCAGCGGAACGCTTCCAGGTCAGCCGCACGACCGCGGCCCGCTGAACGGACCGTTACCGGCAGCTGGGCACCGAGGGCATGCACGACCGTTTCAGCCGTCCGCACCACCATCCCGCGCCGCGCCCCGGCCGCCGTGGAGCCACGGGTCGTACACCTGCGGCGCGAGCACCGCACCGGACCTGCGCGGCCGGCGGCCCGTGCCGGTGTCGCATCCTCCACCGCCTACCGCATCCTGCGCCGCCACGGCCTGCCTGCGCCTGCCGTGCCGGACCGGGCCACCGGCAACCCCGTCGACGTCGACGCTACGAACGCGCCCGCCCCGGCGAGCCGGTCCACATCGACGTCAAAAAGCCCGGCCGCATCCCCGACGGCGGCGGCCACAAGGTCCTCGGCCACCAGGCGGGTCGCGCCAACCGGAAGCCGTCCATGGCAGGCTACGTCTGCCTTCCTTCCCCACCCGCGCCACGGCCTGGTTCGCCGACCAGGGCATCAGCCCTCACTGGACCCGGCCCTGGCGGCCGCAGACCAACGGCAAGGCGAACGTTCCCACCGCACCTGCTCGAGGAACGGGCCCACCAGCGGCCCTACACCTCAAAGACCGAACGGCAGACAGCGGTTCCTGACCGGCTGGACCGGTACAACCACCACCGGCCCCGCACCGGCATCGACAGCCAGACCCCAGCCGGCCACGTCACCAACCTGTCCGGACAACACACCCAGGGCCGGCTGCCACCGGCAGGCGACGCCGGCCTTACGAACAGCAACAACACCGCTATGTCACGGTGTCACCCTCTGTTTCTGCTCGCCGGGCCCCTGCCCGGACGGGCCCACCGGCCAACCCGCGTGCCTGCCAGGCGTGGCCTCGCCGCCGCCTCACCCTGCTCCAGGAAGCTTGCGATTCGCCACGTGAGACATCTTCGTACCGGGTCCCGCACGGACGGGCCCGCCCCCCCCCGGCACGGGAGGGGCTCGGTCAGGAGCCCTTGGCGAGCAGCTCCCTCAGGTGGGGCGCCTCGGCGGCGAGTGTGGTCGTGTCGCCATGACCCGTGTGGACGACGGTCTCTCCCGGCAACGGCATCAGCCGGTCCCGGATGGAGGCCAGGATGGTGTCGTAGTCGCTGTAGGAGCGGCCCGTGGCTCCGGGACCGCCCTGGAAGAGGGTGTCGCCGGAGAAGAGGGCGCGCAGCGCGGGCGCGTACAGGCAGACGGCGCCGGGTGCGTGGCCCGGGGTGTGGATGACCGTGAGAGCGGTGCCGGCCACCTCCAAGACGTCGCCGTCGGCCAGGGCGCGATCGGCGGGGCGGTCGGGGTGGGTCATGCGCCACAGCACCTCGTCCTGGGGGTGGAGGTGGACCGGGGCGCCGGTGAGGTCGGCGAGGGCGGGGGCGGCGTTGACGTGGTCGTTGTGGCCGTGGGTGGCGACGATGGCGGTCACCCGACGGCCGCCGATGGCCTTCTGGACGGCCTGTGCGTCGTGGGCCGGGTCGATGACCAGGACCTCGTCGTCGTCGCCGATGATCCAGACGTTGTTGTCGACGTCCCAGGTGCCGCCGTCGAGGCTGAAGGTGCCGGAGGTGACGAGGCGTTCGATGCGGGCGGTCATCACAGCACCACCACCGAGCGCAGCACGTCGCCGTCGTGCATCTTCTCGAACGCCTTCTCCACCTCGTCCAACTTGATGGTTTCGGTGACGAAGGCGTCCAGGTCGAGCCGGCCCTGCTGGTAGAGGTCGATGAGCATGGGGAAGTCGCGGGAGGGCAGGCAGTCGCCGTACCAGGAGGACTTCAGCGCGCCCCCGCGTCCGAAGACGTCCAGCAGCGGCAGTTCCAGCTTCATCTCCGGGGTGGGTACGCCGACGAGGACGACGGTGCCGGCCAGGTCGCGGGCGTAGAAGGCCTGCTCGTAGGTCTGAGGGCGGCCGACGGCGTCGATGACGACGTCGGCGCCGAAGCCGCCGGTCAGCTCCCTGATGGCCTCGACCGGGTCGGTCTGGCGGGAGTTGACGGTGTGGGTGGCGCCGAAGCCCTTGGCCCAGTTCAGCTTTCTCTCCTCCACGTCGACAGCGATGATCTTCGCCGCGCCGGCGAGGCGGGCGCCGGCGATGGCCGCGTTGCCGACACCGCCGCAACCGATCACGGCAACGGAGTCGCCGCGGCCGACGTTGCCGGTGTTGATCGCCGCTCCGAGGCCGGCCATCACGCCGCAGCCGAGCAGGCCGGCGGCCGTCGGTGCGGCGCTCGGGTCTACCTTGGTGCACTGGCCGGCGGCGACCAGGGTCTTCTCCGCGAAGGCGCCGATGCCCAGGGCCGGCTCCAGCTCGGTGCCGTCCTCAAGGGTCATCTTCTGTGTCGCGTTCCGGGTGCTGAAGCAGTACTGCGGGCGTCCGCGCTTGCAGGCGCGGCACTGGCCGCACACGGCGCGCCAGTTGAGGATGACGTAGTCGCCGGGAGCCACCTCGTCGACGCCCTCGCCGACGGCCTCCACGACCCCGGCCGCCTCGTGGCCCAGCAGGAAGGGGAAGGCGTCGTTGATTCCGCCCTCCCGGTAGTGCAGGTCGGTGTGGCACACCCCGCAAGCCTGGACCTTCACCAGCGCCTCGCCGGGACCGGGGTCGGGGACCAGGATCGTCTCCAGCGACACCGGCGCCTTCTTGCTCCGGGCGACGACGCCGCGCACCTCGTGAGTCATGTCGGAGTTCCCTCTTTCGCGTGTTATGTCGGTACGGTCAGCGGAGGACGACCGTACCGGTGCCTTGCGCAGTACCCGGTGTCCCACGTGCCACTGCACGGCGTGGGCCAATGCCACAGACTCCGCGTCACGGCCGGCGGCGGCCGTCTCCTCGAAACCGAGGGCGTGGTCCATCCGGACCATCTCCTGCTCGGTGATGGGCCCTTCGTCGAGATCCGCGGTGACATGGTGCGGCGTGGCGCCGATAGGTTCCCGAATGCCTGCGGGCATGAGGCGAGGGTGCCCAAGGTCCCTTTGTGGCGACGCGCTTGACTACCCTCGTAACCGCACTGTACTCGCAGTATCGGGAGCGGACGTGCCGTGTTGCAGAAGCCGAGCAAAATCCGCGCGACGGCCGGGCACGGCAACTCCGGGTGGCTCAGCCGCGGTGGAGGGTGGCCGGCGGTGTGGCGTCCACCGCACCGGCGTGCGCCGGACGCTCCGGTCCACCTGCGCCGTCACGACACCCTCGCGCGCGACGCGGGCCGGCCGGGCCGCACCCGTGGCCCGGCTGCGGCCCGGATCATCCGGGTCTGCGGGCAACAGGGCGTCCCCGCCTGGCCCGACCGCGCCGGACAGGGCGCGGACCCAGGTCACCACCGGGCTCGAACGGCCACCCGGCGGCGAACCACCCCACACACCACAACCGTCGACCGTGCACTGGCCCAGGACTGAGCGCCCCGTCGAACGCGGCACGGCACGGCCCGAAGTCCGGCCCGCATCAGCCGGTGACCGCACAACCGTCATCACCAGGCCCCCGTCGCCACCCTGCACAGGTACAACGCTGAACAAGGGCTTATGGCCCGCAGGTAACCATGTGGACACCGTTCATACGCGCTCGGCGCGCGTTCGTGGCCAAGAGATTGACCGCTCATTCAGGTCCGTTGCAGGCTTCTTGCACACCGCCTCAGGTGCAGCCGACAACTGTGAGCTCGAGACGGGGAAGGCATAGCAAGCGGATTCATGCGCTTGGCGCGACCAGTTGTGCTGCTGCAGCAATGCGGCACAGCTGTACTCAACCGGTAGACCGACAGTGTCGTCCGGCTTTTCCTTGCGGGACTTGAAGCGTCGCGGGACGCCTGCTTCCGGCACGCTTCGCACGCCGCGCATGCTGACGACAGGTCAGTCTGGAGCGAGAGGTGAAAACATGGTGCTTCCATCAAAGATGCCTCAGCTCGCCGACCTCGATTTGCTGCTGTCGGTCGAGAGCTATGGCAGCGTAGGAAAGGCAGCTCAAGCGCATAACCTTTCACAGCCGGCCGCCAGTATTCGGATCAGAGCGATGGAACGTCGCCTTGGTCTTCGGCTGCTGGACCGCTCTCCTGCCGGTTCGAAGCTCACCGAGGAAGGAGAAATGCTGGCCAAGTACGCCCGTAATCTGATGCATGCAGCACGAGAACTGCTGGAATTTGGGCCCGGGTCCCATTCCTCCGATGTGAAACGTCTACGGATTGCGGCCAGCCCGGCTGTCTCGGAGCACTTGATCCCTGAATGGTTGAACCGTTCCGGGTTCTCGTTCGGCGAGGCACGTGTCGAGGTGCAGACCGGCAGTGTCGACACGCTCCACCAGCTGATCCTTGCGAGCCATGTCGACCTCGCGTTCATCGACGGCTGGTGTCAGGCCGGAAGCCAGGTGCAGAAGAGCTATCGCGAAGACCTGGTCACCCGGTACATATGCGACGACAAGCTGGCCGTGGTGGTCGGCTCGAGGCACCCGTGGGCCATGAGGCCCAGTCCCCTGTCGGTGCAGGAGTTGGCAGACGCTCAACTTGTCCTGCGCGAGCGCGGCTCAGGACTCCGGGAGTTCACAGACGAGCTACTGGGAGCTGCACGCGCCCCGCGAAATTACATTGAGCTTCCCTCTAACGCTGCGATCAAGCAGGCAGTTGCTACAAGCCAGCGGGTGACAGTGCTGAATATTTCCACCGTGAGGTCCGAACTCGCGGAAGGCCGGCTGCATCAGGTGGCCGTTGACCAAGAGATGCCGGCAAAACCCATTTATGCAGCTTGGAGTGAACGCCGGGGTCTCCCGGAGTATGCGCGGGAACTTGTGGAGACTGCAGCGTCGAAGGGTAGTCCGATGCGAGTCGTCAAGACTGGACAGAAAGTCCAGGGTGCTCAACTCGCGGAGGCGAACGTCGCCACAGCGATCTAGCGTCACGGTCTGTTCCCAGCGCGTCGATGACCGGATTGTCGAACCCATCACGAACATGCCACACCGTTCGGTGCCGAGCACAGGAGGATTAACGACAGATGTCAGCTCTGAATGAAATTGCGCGTACACTTGTCTCCAACAGGCGCGGAATCCTTGCTGCCGATGAGAGTATCGGGACGATGTCCTCCAGGCTGGAGAAGGTGGGGGTCGCGGCAACGGAGGAAAATCGTCGGGTGTACCGTGAGCTGATTGTTACGACCCCTCGGCTCTCGGAATCGATCAGCGGCATCATTCTCGCGGACGAGACGTTCCGTCAGAAGGTGTCCAACGGGCGCACGTTTCCAGAGTTCCTCGCCGATCTCGGGATTCTCACCGGAATCAAGGTCGACACCGGAGCGAAGCCGCTGGCGGGAGCCCCGAACGAGACGATCACCGAGGGTCTCGACGGGCTGCGCGAGCGAGTGAAGGATTATGTGCGCCTCGGCGCGACGTTCGCCAAGTGGCGCGCGGTGATCAAGATCGGTGACAATCTGCCGTCGGACCGTGCAGTGCGAGCGAACGTGCACGCGCTGGCGCGGTATGCCGGCCTCTGCCAGGAAGGAGGCCTGGTGCCCATCGTGGAGCCCGAGGTGCTGATGGACGGTGCCCACTCGCTGGCGCAGTGCCAGAAGGTGACGACTGCCGTGCTGGAGTCGCTGTTCGACGAGCTCGACCTGATGCAGGTGCAGCTCGACGGCATCGTCCTCAAGCCCAACATGGTGGTTGCCGGGACCGACAGCTCGGAGCAGCCCTCGGTGACAGACGTCGCCCGGGCCACGGTGGACGCCCTGCGGGAGACGGTGCCGGCGTCCGTGCCGGGCATCGCCTTCCTTTCCGGCGGACAGAGTCCGGAAGTAGCGACGAAGCACCTCGGGGCGATGCAGGGTCTCAGTCCGCTTCCCTGGGAGCTCACCTACTCGTTCGGAAGGGCGCTGGTCGGGCCGGCTCTGGAGACATGGCGGGGCGACAACGCCAACTGGGATGCCGCCCAGAAGGCGCTCTCCGAGCGAGCCATCGCGAACGCCGCCGCCCGCTGACGGGTCAGCCGGCCCGGTGATGCCGGCTCCGTTCTTCGAGCCGGCATCCCGTCGATGCCTGTTGCTGCACTTCGCCGGCGGCCTGCGTCTCGATGAAGAGGGCGACCGGATCGGCCACGTGAGTCGCCGGTCCGGTCTCCCGCGGCTTGATGTCCATGGTCGTCGTGGCCGAGTGCGTTGCAGACCCTTCGCACAGTCTCGTGCCGTTGCTCGTCCGATGGAATGGATGCCGATGAGGACTCCAGAATGTGGCGCAGTGTCATCCGCCGGCACCTCGGGACCCGATCACACTCTTGCTCTCGAACTCGTACGTGTCACCGAGGCCGCCGCGATCGCGGCCGACAGGTGGGCCGGACGCGGCGCCAGGAACAGCGGCAAGGCCGCTGCCATCGATGCGATGCACAGACTCATCATGCCGGTGCCGATGCGCGGCGTTGTGGTGATTGGCGAGGGCGAGAAGAAAGATACGCCTGTCCTGTTCAAGGGGGAGCGCGTCGGCGATGGGGACGGGCCGGCATGCGACATCGGGATCAGCGCAGACGACGGCACCCTTTCGATGGCCGCGGCAGCCGAGCGCGGTGCCATGTACGACCCGTCGCCGGTTCTCCACATGGAGAAGCTGGCCGTCGGCCCCGACTACGTCGACGTCGTCGACATCAGCCGTCCGGTCGTGGAGAACCTGCGAGCGGTTGCCACGGTCAAGGGCGTTCGAGTGCCGGATGTCATCGTTGCCGTTCTCAACCGGCCCCGGCATCACGAGCTCGTGCGCGAAATCCGCGAGGCAGGTGCGCGGGTCCACTTGATGGAGGGAGGCGACGTCGCGGGCGCGATTGCCGCGGCGTGTCCCGAGAGCCAGGTGGACATGCTGTGGGGCACAGGGGGAGCAGCGGAGGGAGTCATCGCCGCGGCTGCCCTGTTCTGCATGGGCGGATCGTTGCAGGCCCGGCTACGGCCCCAAGGCTTCGAGCAAGGCGGAAAGAAGCCCGAAGCCGGCCATGACGCCGACACCGTTCTCTGCACCGGCGACCTGGTGCGCGGAGAGAACGTCTTGTTCTGCGCCACCGGAGTGACCGGCAGCGAACTGCTCAGCGGTGTACAGCACCACTCGGGCCGCACCACTACACAGTCCCTTGTGATGTGTTCGAGTCCGCACACAATGCGGTTCGTCAAGTCCGAACACCGGCAGATGGCGCGAGCACCTCGGGATGGATTCGGGTGAGTGGAAAAGGCCGGCTTCCCGCACTTCTTCCCCGGAAGCCGAGTAGCTGCCACCCCGACGATGGCGAGGCTGACGAAAACCGCAAACGCACTCAAGAGGAGCACCGATTCGAATGATGGGTGAGACCACCACGACGTCCGTCCGGGCCGAACCCGTCATCACGCGCTACCGCGGACTGATCTGTGATCTCGACGGTGTGGTCTACCGCGGCGCCACGGCTGTTCCTCATGCGGTGGAGACCTTGAACCGGGTGACGGCGCACGGCGTACCGGTCGTGTTCGCGACCAACAATGCATCCCGCTCTCCCCGGAGCGTGGGCGACCACCTCCGCGGGCTGGGCGTCACACAGCAGGGCTGGTCGGTGGTCACTAGTTCCCAGGCGGCCGCGGCACACCTGGCGGAGCGTCTGGCTCAAGGAGCGCCGGTGTGTGCGGTGGGAGGGCCGGGTGTCGCTGAGGCACTCACCGAAGCCGGGTTGACCCCGGTCCGCGTCGCGGATCTGGGCGACACACCGGTCGAGGCAGTCGTTCAGGGACTGGGAACCGACGTCACCTGGAGCGAGCTCGCGGCGGTGGGCTACCTCGTCGAAGCCGGAACCATCTGGGTAGCAACCAACGTCGACCTCACGTTGCCCACGCCGTACGGGCAAGCGCCTGGCAACGGTGCGCTGGTCGCGCTGGTGCAGACGGCGACCAGCGCATCACCGCACGTGGTCGGCAAGCCGCAGGCAGCCTTGTTCGACCTGGCACGTTCCCGGCTCGGCACCGCTCAGCCGGAGACCCTTGTGTGCGGGGACAGGCTGGACACCGACATCAAGGGCGCCAACTCGGCCGGCCTCGACTCGCTCTTCGTCCTGAGCGGGGCCTCCCGCCTGCGGGACCTGGCATTCGCCGAGCGGCCTTCGCGTCCAACCTATGTCGCCGCCGACCTGAGCGGACTGCTCGCGCCCGGACTGCCACTGCACACCACCTCACCCGACCACCTCGTCGAACTCGGGCCGGACGCCGTACCACGTGTGCCGAGTGCCGGCGACAACGGCACACGGCTGCAATCCGTTGTCACCATGGCGTGGGCCGCTCGCGACGAGGGTCGTCCGGTCTCCGACCATGCCGACCTGTGGGCAACGATCGAACGACAGCTCGGACTTGTCCAGCCGAAACAAGCCACGCAACAGACGAGCCGATCAATAGCCGGACATTGAGGCGTGCGCTGCCATCCCGTGAGCCTGAATCAGGACCCCGACACCCCCAGTTCTCCCGACCTACTTCCCACGTCAATCCACCGAACACCCACCGATCCGCGAAAATAGGAGCACTGCCAGCGTGCACATCTACCTTGGCTCTGATCATGCCGGATTCGAACTCAAGAACCACCTCGTCAGTAGGCTTTCCGACCTCGGCTACGAGGTGACCGACGTCGGTCCCACCGTCTACGACGCGGACGACGACTACCCACCGTTCTGCGTCGAGGCGGCACGGCGCGTTGTGGCAGACAAGGGCAGCCTCGGTCTCGTCATCGGCGGCTCCGGCAACGGGGAACAGATCGCCGCGAACAAGGTCCCCGGCGCCCGCGCCGCGCTCATTTGGAGCGTGAACACCGCCAGACTCGCCCGCCAGCACAACAACGCACTCCTGGCAGGTATCGGCGCTCGAATGCACACCGTCGAGGAGGCCGAGCGCATCGTGGACGCCTTCCTCACCACCGAGTTCGAGGGCGGCCGTCACCAGCGCAGGATCGACCTGCTGTTGGACTACGAGCTCTCCGGTGAACCGCCCGCTCTGCCAGGAGAATGACCGGCCGGGCAATGATGCATGGTGCACGCCGAGCACGGCGCCGCGGCTTCCAAGGACGAAAGCGGTTGTGGGCTGAATCGCCACCTCCTGCCACACGATGTGACTGCTGCGGTCGTGCACGGCCACCGGTAGGCATCACAGGCGCGTGGGGGGACGGTTTTCGGCGCTCACTGCCTGCACCGGAAGCAGTTCGAGGCAGTCGCTGCCGCTCAAGGGGAGGGTTACGTGGCCGGCCACGGCGATGAGGGCGGCCCACATCTGGTGCGGGGTGAGCGCCTTCCTGGGCAGGGTGGGGTGGCGCAGGTCCTCGTGGAGGCGGTGGTGGCAGTGGACGAGCCATTCGTCGAGCAGGTCCTGCAGTTGGGCGACGCTGAGAAGCGGGCCTCGGTTTTGGCGTCCGGCCCGCGGCGGGTGACGTCGGAGCCGGTGCAGCCGGGCAGGTGCTGGCACAGCAACGCGTTGATGGTGCCGAAGGTGCGCTCCACGATGCCTTTGGCGGCGGGGGCATAGTGCGGAGTGGGCTGGACGCTGATGCCGAGGGTTTCGCAGGCGGCGGTGAACGCCGCGGACACGTAGACCTTGCCCCGGTCCACGACGATCGTCTCGGGGACCACCACCACCGGCCGGGCTGCCGCGCCCTCGAGCCGTTCGTCCAGGGCCAGCAGCCGCTGACACTGGGGGAGTTGGGTGTGGGCCAGGCGCAGGGCGTCGGGCCGGGTGGGGGACGGCCCTCTCCGCCAGCAGGGCCGCCTCCACGGTCTTGGTGCCGGCTTGGGCGCAGGACGGCGGCGAGGATGACGCGGGTGGCGACGTCGACGGCGAGCGTGAGTTCGGGGCGGCCGGTGGTGCCGTCGTCGAAGACGGCCAGGACGTCCAGGCGGGTGGCGCCGACCTGGACCTGCTCGCCCGGACGCAGCGCCACGGTCGGAGTGAACGCCCGCCCGCCGGTGGGGGAGGGCAGCGTGCAGGCGGGGCGGCGGGGGTGTCCGGCGGGCCCGGCGAACTGGTGGACGAGCCGGTAGAAGGTGGCCTGGGACGGTACCGGCACCGTGCGCGCCCGTACCGGTCGTCCAGGACCCGCGTGACCATGGGCTTCAGGCCCTTGATGGCGCCCTTGGAACGGCCGCGCTGGCGGCGCAGGGCCTCCTCGATCGCGGTGACGACGCGTTCGTCGGTGCGCCCGTGGGGCTGGCGCGGAGCAGGTGGTGCGGTGGTCGACCAGGCCCCACAACCCCTGTTTGCAGTTGGCCAGGCGCATGCGCTGCACGGTGGTGGCGATACCTGTCCGAACCCGATCGCGGTCAGCTCCGCGGCCTTGGCCTCCTCACGCTGGGCGAGCGTGAACCGGCCGGGGTCGTACTCCGCCCGCGGCACCCCGCCCGTGCCGGGCTCGCCGGGCAGGCCGGAGTCCACCTCGCGGATGTGCCGCCGCCAGGCCAGCGCTCTTCGGCGCGCGCTCTCGAACGGCCCCACTGGGTCACGGCCTGGGCATCTCGGCACCCACGAGGGCGAAGGACGCAACGGCGAACAGATGCCCGGGCGTGGGGTAGCCGCCCCGCCGCCCAGCCCACCAGCCCGTTCTCATAAACGTGAGGTCGATGAGCACCGCTCCTGAGAGCGGGGCTCCTCGACCTCACGCAAATGTGTTCCGGGCTGACCAGCCCGGGACGCTGCCAGCCCTTCGCCGTGCGCAACCACGTGTGACGATGGCTGGCAGCCAGCTCACGCGACGGCCGACGAGCAGCAGGCCCACGGGGCGGGCAGGGGCACCAGGAGGGTCGGACGCTGCAAGCGGGGCAGGGCCTTCCGTTCGGACCAGGGGGCGGGGTCTGGTGATGGGGGTAGTTCCCACGCCGTTCAGCAGAGTCGCCATGTCAGGAGCAACCCCCGCAGGCGCGGGGACGACAAGATCGAGAACAGCGGGATCGGGCTCGGCGCGGAGTAACCCCCGCAGGCGCGGGGACGACCCGTCGTGCTTCACCTCCCCCTCGTCCGGCCGGGAGCAACCCCCGCAGGCGCGGGGACGACCCACCGTTGTCTCCCCACACGTGGTTGCGTGCCGAGCAACCCCCGCAGGCGCGGGGACGACGGCGCGGCGGGCCGCGGGGACCCACTCGGGCAGGAGCAACCCCCGCAGGCGCGGGGACGACCCCGCGACCGTCACGCGGAGCCAGGCGGGTACGGAGCAACCCCCGCAGGCGCGGGGACGACACAGCATCAAGTCGTCCCCGCGCCCGCGGGGGTAGCTCCTACTCGCTCCGCGCCGCATGCTGCTCTGCCAGACTTGAGGGCGTGCCGAAGAGCCGTGGCCGCCGCACATTGCGTGGCGGCAAAAAGCCAGTCCTTGAAGACACAGATGTCCTTGCCGCGGAGGCGTGGGCGGGTGGCTGCCTGGGCGAGGCGTGGTCGGGCGCAGGGATGACCGAACGCGAACCGGAACTGGTGCTATGTCGTGAGGTGGCGGGACGGGCTTCGACGAAACCGTCCCCGTCCGGCGTTGCCGCCCTCGCCGCGCTTGAGCGAGTCGGCCCGCACGCCGGCCACGCCATGCTGCAGGAGACGATGGAGGTTCTGGCCGCATCGCAGCCGGTGCCGGCGTGGCATGCGGCCGGCCCGAACCGCCCGGTGGGGGCTTGGTGCGCGGTGGACGTGTGGGACAGCGAGCGGGTGCTGTTCATCGACTACGACGGCCCGGTCCCGCACACGCTGATGGCGCATATCGGCGAGGTCGGCGGCACGCTGGTGGACAAGCTGGCGCTGCTTACGCCACATGCGGCCCACGCCTGGGAGGGGATGCGGGGCGAGGACGAAGTGCTGATGCTGCTTGTCGAGCAGGACGCGGCCGAGGTACTCGCCGATCTTGCCGCGGCGCTGCGGTTGACGGACCTGACCTGGCCTCGCCCCGACGATGAGGAGGTCATCGCCCTGCGGGCACTGGCCTGGGCACGCTGCCGCGACCACCTGCCAGACTGGCCCGAGCACCAGCCGCTTGTACAGGGCGAGCGGGCCCGCGTGCTCGATGCGTTCGCACAGGTGGGTGCCCCTGCGGCGGAGGAAGCCGGCACCGCCCGGTCGCTGGCCGAGCTGTTCTTGGACTACGCGGGGAACTACCTCAGCCGCGGGCCGCTGTGCTGGAGCCCCGGCCAGATCGCCGTCTTCCTGGGGGACTGGCTGCCCCGCAAGACGGTACTCGATCAGGCACACCGCGCTCTTTTGCCCGCTGTCTTGAAGCGATGGGTGACCTTCGCGCTCACCGAACGCGGCGTCCCCACGCCGTGGATCGCTCCCGTCGTCGCCGCGGTGTCCAGGCACGGACCACGCCGTCCCCCCCCAGGGGGGCGGCTCGCGACAACCACCCCACAGCAAGAGCAGGCAGGAAGAAGCAGTAGTGGAACACGGTGATTCCCCCAGGGTGCTGCCCCGCATCGCCCGGCTGGTGGCACGCAGCGGGGACCTCAAGAGCGAGTTGGTGGCCTTCGCGCATACTCCGCGCTTCGCCCGGCGGTTGGACGCCCGGCTCGAGGAGGCAGCGGACCAGCTCGGCTTCCTGGATGAGGCGATGGCCGTCGAGATCATCGACCACTTCGTGCTGCAGCACCGGCTGGCGGACGGCTCGAGCGTTCTGGGGCGGTTTGTCGCTCAGCGGCGGCCTCCGCTGGACGAGGACGAGCGGGCGATGCTGCTCGGCTGGCGCGACGTGGTGGAGGCAGTCTTCGAAGTACAGGGCTCTCACGGGGATGCCGTCGTCCTGCACAACCTGCTCGATGACCTCGACTACCAGGTCCACTCCAACCTGGGACGGCGCGCCCTTGGCAAACTGAGCACAGGGATGTTCGTGGCCGGCCGGATCGTGCCCGTCCACCCCGACACCAACGCCTGGCTGGTCAGCGGCAACCTCACCACCTACCCACGCGGCGACGGACCGCAGCTGGCCCAGCTCGCCGTCCAGACGCTCACCGCCCATCCGCAGCTGCTGCGCCGCAATCCCCAGATGCTGCGCAAGGCGTGGGAGATGCAGGCCGAAGCCCGCGCCGACTTCATCGAGGTGTTCGGCACCGACCTGCTCGTCCTGGATGCCAGCGAGGCGCCCGAACGGATGCGGGAGTACCACCGATACCGGCAGGACAAGGCGCTGGCCGAACTCGACGACGAAACCGCCGCCAAGGCGATCAACCCCACGCCCTCTCTCGACGAACTCAGCAGTCTGCCCGAAGAACTCCGCGACGCGGACACCGTCGCCGTGATCTTCGACGAGACCGAAGGCCTGTGCTACTACGCCGACTTCGGCCACCTTGATGCGCTGTTCACCGATCCCGCCCTGGCCCGTGACCGCACCTACCTGAGCCGGCTCAGGCACTACCTGAACGACGACTCCGTCGCTCCGATGGCCATCCGCCGACTGGTCCAGCGGCATCCCGACAACGCCGACGCCGTCTTCCGTGAACTCCTGCGCAAGCCCACCTTCGCCTGGGAGCGCGATGGGGAGGAGCTGCTGCGCCGCCGCAAGGCGAAGCACTTCGCCAACGAGCCCTTGCCCAGCATCACCCCGGTCGGCGCCCGCCTCGCGGAACTCCTACGCAAGCAAGGGAAGAAGAGGCGATGAAGCCCTCAAAGCCCAGGGGTACCCGGCCGAGGATTTCGGTGACCTCACCTCGGCCACGCTCCGGCTCTGGCGCAACCACCACAAGGACACCCCCGGTGGACGCGAGGCCCTCGCGAAGATGCGTACGCTGCTCAAGCGGGAGTCGCGGCTGGCGAAGGGCCTGGCCGCCGAAGGACTGGCCCGCCCGGTCCCGAAAAAGGGCAAGCCGTCCAAGCAGTCTTACCGGCCGTCGAGCGCGACCAGGTGCTGCTGGCCGCCGAGCGGCAGTTCCGGGCCGCGCTGCTGCGGATCCGGGAGAACGGGTGACCTCTATGCCCAGCTTCGAAGGCGCTCTGACCACCCCGTAGGCCGCCGCCAAGTTCCTCGAACGCGATGGCCTCGTGCTCTTCGACAACCCGGACTCCTTTCTCATCTGCGCTTTCAAGCGCGACACTGCCCTGTGTGATCCGGACCCCGGAGCGAGGGCGCCGGACAAGTTCGCCTGCCAGCTCGGCTGCGGCAACGCAGTCCGCACCGACAGCCACGCACGCGCGGCACGAGAGCACGCCGACCGGCTCGATGGGAAAGCAGCCAACGTCCCCAGCCTCTGGGCAACCGGCTCCGCCGGACCGCCAACCGCTTCCGCGATCTCGCCGACGCCCACGACTCCGCTGCCCAGACCGCCGAGGAAGCCATCGCATGAACGAACAGCACCATGACGAACGGACCCGCATCCGCGCGGCCATCGACCGCCTCCTGGCCGGACAGCCCACCAGCTCCAATGGCAGCTTCACTGTTGTCGCGCTCGCCGCGGAAGCCGGTGTTCACCGCATGGCTCTGCAGAAGCGCCACGCCGACCTCAAGGAGGAGTTCTACGTGCGGGTCCGCGCGGAAACGCACCAGACCTCCGAAGTCGAAAAGCGGCTTCGCAAAGAGGTCGTCCGCCTGAAGGGAGCTCTTAAGGACTCCCGGGTCGCCGAGGCCGCATCCCGGCATCGAGCGGAGCGGATGGCCCTCGCGGCAGCCGTCCTCATTCTCCGGCAACCCAACAGCCAGGACCAGCCTGTCTCTGGCAACGTCATCCCGCTCCGCTCCTCAGGCGGCTAAAGAGAGAAGAAGGAGGCCGTCACGCGGTTACGCCGTGCTCCTTGAGCGGCCGGTAGATGAACCTGCGGCCAGCTGACGTCGCGTTGCCAAGAGGCCGGGGCGGCATCGAACTTGGGGACGTAGTCCTTGTGCCCGACTCGTCTCGGTGTCCTTCTGTTTGCTGACTGACCTGGGTCGGCGACGGCACGGGACGAGAATCCCACGAGCGACTATCTGAGAAAAATCCGAACCACCGAAGTGAGGGTCAGCACTCTGAGGGGACGCGCGCGTTGCGGCTTGCCACGACCGGCGCCGAGACCTCCTGCTTCATCCTGGTCAGCGGCGGCACCGTCGAGTACAAGCTCATCGAACGCACCCCTTCTCGCGGCCGTCGGGTTCGTTCAAACGCTCGCGTCGGCATCCGTTTGAGGGGTCCGAGACGGATCGTGCGGCAGCCTCCCGGCCAGCTGCAGGATGATCACCTACGGCGCAGTGTGGCTCAGCTGGGGCCCGGTGGTCCCGCCTCTCGCTGCGGACTGCCATTGGCTGGATCCGGGGAAGGCGGTCGGCATTTCACTTCTCGAGCACGAGTTTGCCCGCCCGCCTTACGGGCGTCGGCCCGGAGGTGTCCTGGCTGCCTTTCTTGAGCCGGGGCCACCGGGGGCCGGAGACCCCATTACCACTACCGAGGAGCACGGATGCACCTGATTCCGTCAGAGCAGGAAAAGCTGCTGCTGAGCGTGGCGGGGATGCTCGCCAGCTACCGCAAGGAGCGCGGCATCAAGCTGAACTACCCCGAGGCCGTGGCCTACATCAGCTGTTGGGTCATTGAGGAGGCCCGGGCCGGCAACTACACCGTCGACCAGATGATGAGCGACGCCGGTCGTCCGCTGGAGGAGCGAAAGGGCGACACCCGGGGCGAGGGCGAGAGTGTCCTCACGACGGTCGACGTCATGGAAGGCGTCGCCGAGATGCTCGACATCCTCCAAATCGAGGCGACCTTCCCCGACGGCCGCAAGCTCGTCACCCTCTACAACCCGATCCGCGCCCCGAAGATCACCCCCAGGGCCGCCCCGATCCACTGAGGACGAACCCATGCCGTACTTCCAGCCGCTGCCGGCGAAGCCCACGCCAGTCGTATGTCCGGACCCGTGCCCCGACTGCGCTGCTTCTCCCGAACTCCTGCCGCCCTCCGATCTAGACCCGGGCCAGGACCACTGCTTCTCCCGGTACGAGGTGGGCGGAGTGTGGGTCAAGGACCCGACCGCGGAGCACGTCCTCAACTCCCAAGAGGGCAAGGCCACTGTGTACGTGGTCAACGTCGGTGACCGCGACATCCAGATCGGCTCGCACATCCACCTGGCCGACGTCAACGAGGACCTGCTGTTCTTCACCGACCAGGAGGCCGCCACCGCTGCCGAGGCCGTCCTGACCGACCCGGAGCGCGCCTGGCCTGAACGGATCGCCGAGGCCCGCGAGTTGGCACACCAACGGTCGAAGACGCCGGGAGTGGCCCCCTGGGGCTACCGCCTCGACATTCCTCCGGGGGACTCCATGCGGTTCAGCCCCGAGAACGCGCCCAGCGACGCCATCGAGGTCGTTCCGATCGGCGGGAGGCGACGTGTGCCGGGCCTGCGCAAGGACAAGCAGGCCGGCGACGTCGATCTCGGCTGACAGGGCCCTCGAAACCCAGGAGGAAAGCTATGGCGAACATCGCCCGCGAGCAGTACGCAAAGTCCTATGGCCCGACCGTGGGCGACCAGGTCCGTCTGGGCGACACCAAGCTCTGGATCGAGATCACCGAAGACCTGACCTTCGGCGGTGACGAGGCGATCTTCGGCGGCGGCAAGACCATTCGCGAGTCGATGCTGCAGGGCACCACCACCAGTGCGCAGGGCGCCCCCGACACCGTGATCACGAACGTGATCATCCTGGATGTCGCTCCCGCCCTGGAGCGGGGAAACAGCAACGCCGTCGTGCGTGCCGACGTCGGAATCAAGGGCGGCCGGATCGTCGCGATCGGCAAGGCCGGCAACAGCGACGTCATGGACGGGGTCACGGCCGGGCTGGAGATCGGTCCCTCCACCGACGTGATCTCCGGCGAGGGCAAGATCCTCACCGCCGGCGCCGTCGACACCCATGTGCACTACATCTCCCCCTCGGCCGTCATGGAGGCCGTGGCCACCGGGACCACCACGCTGATCGGCGGCGGCGTGGGCCCCTCCGAAGGGTCCAAGGCGACCACCGTGACCCCCGGCCCGCAGCACCTGGTGAACCTGCACCGCAGCTTCGACGACCTGCCGGTCAACGTGATGCTGCTGGCCAAGGGCAACACTGTCAGCAAGGACGGCCTGGACGAGCAGGCGCTGGCGGGCGCCGGCGGTTACAAGATCCACGAGGACTGGGGAGCAACTCCGGCGGTTCTGGACGCCGCTCTGAAGGCCGGAGAGGAGTGGGGCCTGCAGGTCACCCTGCACGCCGACTCCCTCAATGAGGCCGGCTTCGTCGAGACCACGCTCGATGCCATCGGGGGGCGCGGCGTTCACGTCTTCCACGCCGAGGGCGCCGGCGGCGGGCACGCCCCCGACATCATGAAGGTGGCCGCCGAAGAGAACGTTCTGCCCGCCTCTACGAACCCGACGCTGCCGTACACCAGGAACACCGTGGCCGAGCACATCGACATGCTGGCCTCCGCCCATCACCTCGACCTCGGCAACAAGAACGACCAGGCGTTCGCCGACTCCCGCATCCGCTCCACGACCATGTTCGCCGAGGACGTGCTGCACGACATGGGCGCGATGTCCATCACCTCCTCCGACGCCCAGGCCATGGGCCGCATCGGTGAGGTCGTGACCCGCACCTGGCAGGTCGCCCACGTCATGAAGGAGTGGAGCCACAAGACCTTCGAGGACGCGCACTTCTTCTACCGGACCGAGCGGGGAGCCGGCGACAACGCCCGTGCACTGCGCTACGTGGCCAAGTACACGATCAACCCCGCCATCGCCCACGGCATCGACGAGTACGTCGGTTCGGTGAAGGTGGGCAAGCTGGCCGACCTGGTGCTGTGGGACCCGCGGTTCTTCGCCGTACGGCCCGAGATGGTCATCAAGGGCGGCGCCATGGTGCTCGGCAACCTGGGCGATCCCAACGGGTCGGTGTCGACGCCGCAGCCGACATTCCTGCGCCCGGCGATGGCCGACGCGCTCGCCTCCCAGCTGTCCTACTCGTTCGTCTCGGACAAGGCCCTCAACCCGCCCTCCGGCACCGACCCGTACGGCACGGTCGGCGGCCAAGGCGTATTCAAGGACTCGTTGAAGGCCACCCTCGGTCTGCGGCGTGAACTGAAGGGCGCCAAACCCGTCAAGGACGTCAAGAAGGCGGACATGGTCTTCAACGCCGGGCAGTTCGGCATCGACATCGACCCGACCACATTCAAGATCGCGGTGGAGATCCCGGGTCTCGCCACGACACACAATCACAGCCTCACCAAGCACAGGAGCCGTGTGGGCTTCTGGTATCTCGACCAGCCCAATCCGCCGGAGAACCTGCCGCTCACCCAGCGTTACCTGATGTTCTGAGGCGCCCGGTGAGCACCTCCTCGCTCCTGCTCACCCTCCTGGGCGACGCCCGGCTGCCGTCCGGGGGACACGCGCAGTCCGCCGGTCTGGAGCCGGCCCTGCGGGCCGGCACGACAGCTGCCCAGGTTCCCGCCTATCTGCGTGCCCGCCTTCGTACGGTCATCCGTGTCGAGGCGGGGACCGCCGTCGTTGCCCGTGCCGTGGCAGCGGGCGGCGGCGACCTCGGCGAGGTCGAGGCCGCCTGGGCCGCCCGGACCCCCAGTCAGGCGCTCAGGGCCAACGGGCGGCGCCTGGGGCGCGGGTACCTGCGCGTCCTGCAGACGCTCTGGCCCGGCCCCTTCGACGCCCGCGCAGGCACCTGGTCGCGCCCGGTCGTGCTGGGCCTGCTCGCCCACCGCGCCGCGATGGCCCCCGCCGACGTGGCACGCCTGGTCGGGTACGACGACGTCCAGAGCGTGACGGCGGCCCTGCTCAAACTCGAGCCGCAGGATCCGCTGGTCATCGCCGCGTGGGTGAAGGACCTGCTGCCCGACATCGACGAGATGGCTGCTCAGGTGGCCCCCCTGCACACTCCCGAACAGATCCCGGCCCACGGCGCTCCTCTCATCGAGCGCTGGGCCGAGACCCACGACACCACCACAGAAAGACTCTTCAGTGCCTGAGAACACCACCGCCCCCACCCGCGCCATGCGTCTGGGCGTAGCCGGTCCCGTCGGCACCGGTAAGAGTTCGCTGATCGCGACACTGTGCCAGGCACTCTCCGGCGAACTGCGCCTGGGTGTCATCACGAACGACATCTACACCGACGAGGACGCACGCTTCCTCAAGAGCGCCGGGGTGCTGGACCCCGAACGGATCCGCCCGGTGGAGACGGGCGCGTGCCCGCACACCGCGATCCGCGACGACGTGACCGCCAACCTGCTGGCCGCCGAGGACCTGGAAGCCGACTTCGGCCCGCTGGACCTGGTCATCATCGAGTCCGGCGGCGACAACCTCACCGCGACCTTCTCCCCGGCCCTGGTGGACGCCCAACTGTTCGTCCTGGACGTCGCCGGCGGCGGTGACGTCGTACGCAAGGGAGGCCCCGGCATCGCCCGCGCCGACCTGCTCGTGATCAACAAGACCGACCTGGGCCCCTACGTGGGCGTGGACGTCGAGCGCATGGCCCGCGAAGGCCGCGAAGCCCGCCGAGGCTCCCCGGTGGTGGCGCTGTCCCGGCACGACGCAGCGTCCATCCGGGTGCTGACCAGCTGGGTCCGCGACACCCTCACCCACTACCGCACCGGCGAGCACACCCCCGTCGACCCCGGCCCCATGGCCCCGCACTTCCACGCCGACCAGGACGGCGAGGGCAGTCACCCGCACACCCACGACGACGGCACCGACCACGCGCGCTACCAAGCGGCGGCGAATGCAGGGCAGAGCGCGTGACCGGCCCGACCCGCCTGAGCGTCGCCCCCACGGGGAGCCGCAGCCGCGTCCACCACACGACCGGGCACCTCACGGTGCGGGTCATGGACCAGGACGCGGACGGAGCCAGGGTGGGCCTGCTCGCCACCCAGGCACTGCTGTTGTCCGGCGACGACGTCCGCATCGAGGTGGACGTCGCTGCCGGCGCCTGGCTCGACGTCGTGGAGACGACCGGCACGGTCGCCTACGAAGGCGAGGCACCGTCGTCCTGGACGGTCGGCGCCACCGTGGGCGACGGAGCCGTCCTGACCTGGGCGGGCAAACCGTTCGTGGTCTCGGACGAGATCGCCACCCGCCGCAGCACCCGGATCCGGCTGCACGGCACCGGCAAGGTGCTGATGCAGGAGAAGGTCGTACTGGGACGTGCCGGGCAGTTGGGCGGGGACCTGAGCATGTCCCTGAAGGCGAGCGACGACACCGGGCCGCTGCAGGTGGAACACCTGAACCTGGGGCAGCAGACCCGTCGGATGCCGGGCATCCTAGGAAACCTGCGTTCCATGGACACGGTCACCGCCCTGGGATGGACACCGGTGCCAACCGGTGAACCAGAGGCCGGCACCACCGGGCCCGGGGAGACCTACTTCCCCCTGGACCGGTCCGGGGCCGCACTGCGCTGGATGGGAATCGGCCGATTCCGTGACCAGCTGTGCGACGCCACCTTCGCCGCCTGGCGCGAGGAAGCCATGCGCGACTACCGGCACCGACACGCCGCACGGCACCTGGGTCACGCAGAGGAGGAGACCGGCCTCGGAGAAGCTGATACTGGCCCAACCGTGGACGCAGTGGACGCAGTGGACGCAGTGGACGCCGCGGCCGGGCGGCCCCGTGCCGGGACATGCTGCGCTCCCTGACCGGATGGCAGATCGATCCACACGCGGCCCTTCTCGGAACGGACGAGATCGGCGCTGCCCCTCGACGATGCTGCGCGGTGGGCGGCTGCGAGAACCGACTCGCTCCCCGAACTTCCCGGCCGACCGAGACGAACTGCTGCGGCCCTTGGCTGAACGCGAGGACGCCAACGCACTGACCGTCATGGCCTACATCCCCACGGCCGTCACGGCCGGGCCGGCTACCTCCGCGAGCCCGACACCGAGCTCCCGCTGCCCGGCCACGAGTTCGTCCGCCGCATCAACAGCCTCCTTGCCGCAGCCGACCAGGCGTCAGGACGTCTCGCAACTCGCGTACGGCGTGCTCGCGGGGGTGCTGGGCGGGGATCGCCTCGTACAGGTCCAGGGCGCGGCGGCGGACCAGGCCGGTGCGGTAGTGGACGGGCAGCGCGGTCAGGGCATCGACCGTACGGCGGCACGCCTGCTCGGTATTGCGTCGTGACGGGAGCACGCCGCCGCGTCGATGTTCAGCAAGGTGCGTGTCATGGTGCTGGTCGGGGCGGACAGCTCCAAGGCGCGCTCTTGGCTGATGCGGGCGAGGCGGGTGTCTCCGAGGGTGGTGAAGGCGTGGCTGAGGTGGACGTGGTGCTTCTGCTCGCCGTACGTCAGCCACGTGTCCGACCGCTCGCTCTCGGGGAGCCGGTCCATGAGGGCGTCGGCGGCAGTCAGCGCTTGGCGGGCCTGCTCGGGCTGATGGTTGAGGGCGCGGGCGGCGGCTGCGGCCGCTGACCCGGTTCGTCCCGGCAGCCGCACTGTTCGATGGTGATTACCTCCATGTCGAACACACGAAAATCTATGTCGGCCAGAGTAGACATTGGGTATCGGTGTGGTTATGTTTCTCCTGTAACTCAGAAGGACCGCAGGGCCCGGCAGAGACGAACTGCCAGGCAGTAGTACCCGCAGTTGCAGGACGGTGCGGTGGTGGAGTTCCGAAGCCAGGATGGTTGCAGGACGGCGACGGACTGACGACCGGACCGGGCCGCCCGCACTGATCAGGGGCGGCCACCGTAGTGGCAGTACCCAGCAGTGAAGTCAGTGAGCGGTACCTCGGTGTAGGCGTCGGCTGCGGGCGCGCGCACCGGGAGATTCGGCAGTGGGGTTCTACGCCAGAGCAGACGCAGGACGGCAACGGGGCTGGCTGCCGAAGAGTGGCGCTGTCACAGGTCACTGAGAGGTTCGTATACCAGTAGTAGAGCAGTACCAGAGGGAAGAACGGAGGAACGAAGCGCCATCAGGATCGCCCGGGCGCAGTCTTGGCCCGGGTACCGCAGGACATCGATAGTGAGGTGGTCTCCGGTCAAGCAACCGCGATCCCCGCGCCCCCGACAGCATCCAGGCCGGGCGGGCGGACACAGAAGGCCGACGCAGTATCAGGGTCGGCAGATGGTGTAGTTCCTTCGGGGCCCTGGAGCCGTATGGCACCAGGGCCCCTCCATGCGTTCCAGAGAGGTGCAGATGACAGCAGACGATTCGTACGGCCGTCTCGACGACGACGATTACCCCGCCTACACCATGGGGCGAGCGGCCGAGATACTCGGCACGACCCCCGCCTTTCTGCGGGCCATCGGGGAGGCCCGGCTGATTACGCCGCTCCGCTCGGAGGGCGGCCACCGCCGCTATAGCCGCTACCAGTTGCGCATCGCAGCACGCGCCCGCGAACTCGTCGACCAGGGCACCTCCGTCGAGGCGGCCTGCCGCATCGTCATCCTGGAGGACCAGCTCGAAGAAGCACGGCGCATCAACGCGGAACTGCAGAGGCACCCCGTCGGCCGTGTGGACCAGGCCGACGGCTGAGACCGCGTCTGCCAGCCGGTCGGTAAAGGCCAGGCGGGAAGCTCGTGCCGTAACCGAGGAGACAGCCATCCGCGCCGATGTGCTACGCCCGGTCCGGGCTAGGGTCCGTCTTCAAACGGATCTTGCCCAGAGCAGGAACGATGCGAGGGTGACCGCCGCTTCCCTAGATCCCCGGCCTCCTCATCCGTGACGTCCGGAGTATCCCTGTCCGCTGGTAGCGGCTGACGGCGGCGGCCCCGGAGCGCGAGAGCGCGGGCGACCTGCCGCGGACGTCACCAGGGAGGTGCCGCAGTCCGCCGCCGGAGGGCCATGGCATCCGGCCCGGAAACTTCGTTGTAGGGGCCGACGTTGTGGGAGATCATGCGCGTTTGTGACCTCGCGAGCAGATGAACCCATTGACGAAGCGGCCCCGCCCGCCCCCGCCATGGCCGTCACCCCCTCCACCCCGGTGCACCGGGACGGCAACGTCCTGCGCTGGCTGATCGCCTACACCTTCTCCGTGGTCGGCGACGCCGCCTACTTCGTGGCGCTTGGCTGGGCCGCGCAGAAGGTGGCCGGACCGGCCCAGGTCGGCCTGGTGATGGCGGTCGGCGCGATACCCCGGGCGATCCTCATGCTCGGCGGCGGTGTGATCGCCGACCGGTTCGGCCCGCGTCGGGTGGTCATCTCCTCCGACGCGGTCCGCGCTGTGGTGATCCTCGCGGCCGCCGCAGCGCTCGCGTTCAGCACGCCCGGCCTCTGGGTGCTCGTCGCGCTCGCCCTCGTCTTCGGCGTCGTGGACGCCCTGTTCATGCCGGCGGTCGGAGCGATGCCGCCCCGGCTCACCGGCCGCGACCAGTTGATGCGGGTGCAGAGCCTGCGCAATCTGGTGCAGCGGTCCGGCCACATCGCCGGTCCGCCGCTCGCCGGGTTCTCAATGGGGCTCGGCGGCCCCGCCGCCGCGTTCGCCGTGACCGGCATCCTCTTCACCTTCTCGCTGCTCCTCCTGGTCGCGATCCGGCTCGCCCCGCTGCCGCCCGAGGAACAGCCCGCCGCGGACTCAACTGCCCGCCGCGACCTGGTCGACGGCATCGTCTACCTGCGCCACGAGCCCGTCGTCGGCCCGCTCGTCCTCTCCGGACTGCTCTCCATGATCGGCTGCATCCCGCCGATGGCGATCGGCGTCATCGTGCTCGCCGAGGAACGTGGCTGGGGCCCCTCCGGCGGTGCCTGGGTGAACGCCGCCCTCAGCGCCGGCGTCTGCACGACCTCGCTCCTGCTCGTAGTGCGCGGCCGCTTCCCTCGGGCCGGCCACTGGCACAACATCGCCCTGCTCGTCGCCTCCGCCGGCATCGGCCTGATCGGCGTCATGCCGAACCTCGCCCTCGCGGTCGCCGTGGCGCTCGTTTCCGGCCTGGTCTCCGGCCTCTGCGGCGGTCTGGCCCTGGCCCTGATGCAGGCCAACACCGCCCTCGCCTTCCAGGGCCGGGTCGCCTCCGTCCAAGCGCTCAGCGCGGTCGGCATCACCCCGGTGATGTTCCCGCTCTTCGGCCTCGTGGTGGAAGGGTGGGGCGCCGGCCCCACCTTCCTCCTCTTCGGCTGCATCAGCATGCTCGGCGCCACGGTCTCCACCGCCTCCCACGCCGTCCGCCATGCCGACCTGGACTTCACGAAGACCGCGGACTGACTCCGGCTCCCGGCCCGGGCACCCAGGGTCCCCTTCCACAGCCGCTGGAAGCCGTCGGAGGTGCGGTGGCCTGCCCATTCAGAGAGCTGCCAGCCGTTCCTCCTTGTCGTCTGGCCCAGCAGACCGCGGACGTAGTCCCGCATCCGCCACCGCAGATCAGCCCGAGCGAACCGGCCCGCCACCCGGGCGAACACCGACTCCAACTCATCAGCCCAGCAACCGACTTCATGCTGCTGGGTGTCCGTCAGGTGGTAGGTGATTCCATGCTGTCCGCGACCCGGGACTGTCCTCCGTCTGGACGAGGGTCCTCGTCTTCTGGGCGACATCCCTTTAGCGTGGGCGGCAGCTGCCGATTGGGAGGTGCCATGTCGGACGATCCGACGGGGCCGTTGGGTATGGCAATGCGGGAGGTCACGTTCCCGGACCAGTCTCGCGGGATCATCTTGGTGCGGGCGGGAACACCGCAGGACGAGGCCGAGGCAATGGCCGCCCGTGTGTGGGCCGAGATGCCGGAAGATTGACCTGTACGAACGCAGGTAACCCGTATCATCCTCCAGTGCTTTCCTGAGCGTCGACCATGACCGGAACCAGACGTACGAACCCCGCACCGGTGCATGGCGCCACCTATACGCGTCAATTGCCTGGGGCGGAGGCGCGGTAGCGGTCTCTGCGACGAGGTCGAGGCCGCTCAGGGTGGAAGAGGCCGCGCGCCGCGTTCCGCAGCCTGGTGCGTCTGCTGGCTGTCCACGAGATCACCGAGGGAGGAGTCGTTGGCATCCTGCCTGGCGTGCGTTGCCGGGTGCAGAGCAGGTGGTGAAGGACGGGCTCGCGGAAGGCGACCGAGGTGTCCTCGTCGGTCATCCGACTTACATGGCGTTCACTGACCCAGCGGTGGCAGGCGGGCAAGGGTGGCGCGTTCTTGACGGCAGTACTGCTCCCGCCTGGCGATGCCGGTCTGGCGATGGGAGTTCGGCCTTCGGCAAGGCTGGTTCGGGCAGGCCTCTAGGCTCTGAGGTTGGAGCCTCAGGCCCGCGGATGCGCGCTTGTGATCACTGGTGGTTGGAGCTGAATCTGTCGTCGATGTCTGGGATCCAGAAGCAGATCTCCAACGTCTTCAGGCGGTCCCAGTGCCGCACACGGCGCCCGTGTCTGACTGCTGCAGTCAGGCTCACGAGTAGCAGTGCCGCGCAGCACCCCGCCAGCACACGATCGGATCCTACGACGATCTCGATCACCGCGATGAAGAGCGCGAACACCAGGGCGAGGGCCGAGTTCCGCAGCATCAACGCGACGCCTTGAAGCCGAGTGATCTCGCCCGCTGCCTCCTTGTCGTGGAGTTCCACCGCAGCCAACAGCAGAGATGTGTCAGTGCGCACGAAGGCTCGGTCCCGGGACTCGGGCACTCTGGCCACGAAATCAAGACGAGCGTCCTCGACACTCCAGTTCCAACGCGGTGCCACCTTGTCCAGGAGGGCACTCAGCGGATAGGCGAGATGCCCCAACAGGTAACTGGCAACGCCGACTCCGACCACCTGTAGCGCTGACGGTGCCGAGGCCAGACTTGTGAGATCGATGATCTGCAAGCGTGTGAGCACGTAAATGATCAAGGATAGGTGCAGTGCTCCTGGTATCCCGTAGGTGAACAGATCGAAGAAACCCACAGCTAAGCTCACGAAGCTCCCCCTTGACTCTCCAAGGCCCCTGACTCTAGTGAGTAGAGGCTGGCAGTGGTTCTGATGAGTCGAGAGCTTCCCTGCCTGGCCGTGATGCGAAAGCGCCGCGAGCACCGCTCAAGTCGAGCATGGACGAGCACGCTCGGTTCGGCGGGGTGGTGCCCGAGGTCGCCGCCCGCACCCAACCGCGAGCGAGGACGGCATCAACCGGCTCAAGCGCCACCGCGCGGTCGCCACGAGATACGAGCTCGCCGCTACGAGGCGACCGTGCTGATCGCAGTCCTCAACGAGTGGCTGTGACCAGCACTTTCGATACAGGCCCTAACATGATCGGATGATTTTTGATGGTCCCCGCAGGAGCGAGACTGTACGGGGAGTTGTGGAGGGGGAGGCTGAACCGCCCCGGGTTCGGTAGAGATCTCAGATTGTGGTTGTGACCTGGGGTTTCGTGAGTTCGGTGTAGTAGGTGGCTTCGTACTCGACGGGCGGGACGTGGC
>BNBH01000054.1 GCA_014655195.1 Streptomyces cellulosae
CAGCGCCGCCTGCCGCTCGTACACGGCCTCCTTGCGGTACCCGACCACGACACCGACCTCGGTCAGCCCGATCTCCGCGAAGTTGCCGAGCGTCAGGTCCAGGACGGTCGCGGCGTCCGGGTCGCCCTCCGCGCCCACCGGCACCAGGGCCTTGGGCAGCGTGTCGGTGTAGGGGCGCAGACGCCGGCCGGCGCCGGCCGCGAGCACGAGGCCTATCATCGCGGGTCGTTCTCCTTCGGGGACGTGAAAAGCGTGTGGCCCTGCCCCCGCAGGGGACAGGACCACACAGCGTAGACGCTGGTCAGCTCTCGTCGGCCGCGGCCGTGACGGAGGAGGGCGCCTGCTGCTCGGCAGCGGCGGTCTTCTTCGTCGTGGCCTTCTTCGCCGTCGACTTCTTGGCGGTGGTCTTCTTCGCCGCCGTCGTCGTCTTCTTGGCCGCCGTCTTCTTGGCCGTGGCGGTCTTCTTCGTGGCGGCCTTCTTCGCCGTGGCCTTCTTGGCCGTCTTGCGGGCGGCCTTCTTGGCCGGAGCGGCCTCCTCGGCGCCCTCGGCGGACTCGGCACCCTCGGCGGGCTCGGCGGCCGTGACGGCCTCCGGCGTGGCGGCGGGCTCCTCGGCGGGCTTCTGCTCGTCCGCCGGGGCGGACGGCAGGACCACGACGGCCGTGTCCTCGGACGCGGTCGAGGTGCTCGGCTTGCGCACCGCGCGACGCCGCGGACGGGCCGGGGCGGACGCCTCGGGCGCGGCCTCCGGTGCGGCGGCCTCGGCCGGGGTCTGCTCGGCCTCCGGCGCCTCCTCCGTCTTCGCGGGCTCGGCCTTCGCGGGCTCGGCCTTCGCCGGCTCGGCGACGGTCACCACCGCGGCCTCGGCGCCCGCAGGGGAACCTGCCGGCGCGGTCACCTTGCGGGTGGCCCGGCGGCGCGTACGGCCCTTGGGGGCGGCCTCCTCGGCCTGCGGCACCACGGCGTCCTCGGCGGCGGCCGGCTCGGCCAGCGCCTCGGCGGCCGGCTCGGGCTGCACGGGACGCCGCGCCTCCTCGGCGGCGGTCACGTCCTGCGCCGTGGGGACGGCCCGCGTCTCCTCGGCGGCGGGCGCCTCCTCGGCACGCTCCTCGGCCTGCTTGCGGCCGCCCTTGGCGGTCTCACGCTGCGGGGAGCCCGCGGGCGCGGACGCCCGACGGCTCGCCCGGCGGCGCGTACGGCCGCGGGACGCGGCGGCCTCGGCCTCGGCGGCGCTGCTGTACAGCTCCTCGTCCGGCGTGAACTCCGGGGAGGGCAGCGCGGCCGGCTCGGCGACCTCGGCGGCGACCTCGGCCGGCGTCTCCGCCTCGGCCTCGGCCTCCTGCTCGGCGGTCTCCACGACGGCCTCGTGCTCGTGCGGCTGGTCTCCCGCACCGGCCCGGGCGCGCTTGCGGCGCTTGCCGCCGCCGGAGGAGGACGGCTGGTCGAGGTGGACGATGACACCGCGGCCGTTGCAGTGGACGCAGGTCTCGGAGAACGACTCCAGCAGGCCCTGGCCGACCCGCTTGCGGGTCATCTGGACCAGGCCCAGCGAGGTCACCTCGGCGACCTGGTGCTTGGTGCGGTCCCGGCCCAGGCACTCCAGCAGCCGGCGCAGCACCAGGTCCCGGTTGGACTCCAGCACCATGTCGATGAAGTCGATGACGATGATGCCGCCGAGGTCGCGCAGCCTGAGCTGGCGCACGATCTCCTCGGCCGCCTCCAGGTTGTTCCTGGTGACCGTCTCCTCGAGGTTGCCGCCCTGACCGGTGAACTTGCCGGTGTTGACGTCGATGACGACCATCGCCTCGGTCCGGTCGATCACCAGCGAACCGCCGCTGGGCAGCCAGACCTTGCGGTCCAGCGCCTTGGCGAGCTGCTCGTCGATCCGGTACGTGGCGAAGACGTCGACCTCGCTGGTCCACCGCTGCAGGCGGTCGGCCAGGTCGGGCGCGACGTGGGAGACGTAGCCGTGGATCGTCTCCCAGGCCTCGTCACCGCTGACGATGACCTTGGAGAAGTCCTCGTTGAAGATGTCCCGGACGACACGGACGGTCATGTCCGGCTCGCCGTACAGCAGCGTCGGGGCGGTGCCGCCGTTCCTGGACTTCTTCTTGATCTCCTCCCACTGCGCCTGGAGCCGCTCGACGTCGCGGCGCAGCTCGTCCTCGCTCGCGCCCTCGGCGGCGGTGCGCACGATGACGCCCGCGTCCTCGGGGACGATCTTCTTGAGGATGGTCTTCAGCCGGGCCCGCTCGGTGTCGGGCAGCTTGCGGCTGATGCCGGTCATCGAGCCCTCGGGCACGTACACGAGGTAGCGGCCGGGGAGGGAGACCTGGCTGGTGAGGCGGGCGCCCTTGTGGCCGATCGGGTCCTTGGTGACCTGGACCAGCACCGGCTGCCCGGACTTCAGCGCGGACTCGATGCGGCGCGGACCGCCGGACATGCCGAGCGCGTCGAAGTTGACCTCGCCGGCGTACAGGACGGCGTTGCGGCCCTTGCCGATGTCGATGAACGCGGCCTCCATCGACGGCAGCACGTTCTGCACCTTGCCCAGGTACACGTTGCCGACGTACGAGGTGGCCTGCTCCTTGTTGACGTAGTGCTCGACGAGCACGCCGTCCTCGAGGACGCCGATCTGCGTGCGGTCGCCGTGCTGGCGGACCACCATGACGCGCTCGACGGCCTCGCGGCGGGCCAGGAACTCGGCCTCGGTGATGATCGGCACGCGCCGGCGGCCCTGCTCGCGGCCCTCGCGGCGGCGCTGCTTCTTGGCCTCCAGGCGGGTGGAGCCCTTGATGGACTGCACCTCGTCGGACGGCTCGGCCTTCGGGCGGGGCTCGCGGACCTTGACGACGGTGCGCTCGGGGTCGTCGGCGGACGTCTCGGGCTCCCCGCCGCTGTCCCCGGCGCGGCGACGGCGGCGACGGCGGCGACGGCTGCTGCTGGAGCCGCCGTTGTCCTCGCGCTCCTCGGCGTCCTCGTCGCTCTGCCCGTCGGCGTCCTCGGCGTCCTGCGCGGACTGCTCGGACCCGGCGCGCTCGGCGGTGTCGGTGTCGGCGTCCTGCTGGTCGCCGCTGTCGGCGTCGGCGGACTCGCCACGGCGGCGGCGACGGCCGCCACGGCGACGGCGACGGCGCGAACCGGACGACTCGTGGTCGTCGTGGTCGTCGCCCTCGTCGGTGTCGGTCTGGTCCTCGGCCTGGTCGGCGGCGTCCTCGGCCTCGGCCTCGGGGGTCTCCTCTGCGGCGGCCGGGGCGGCAGCCTCGGGCTCGTCGGACGCGCCCCTGCGGCGACGACGGCGGCGGGAGGCGGTCGGCTGCTCCTCCGGGAGCTCCTCGGTCTCCTCCTCCGGCTCCTCGGCCTCGGTGAGTCCGGCGGCGGCCTCGGCGGCGGCGCGCTCCGGGGTCTGGAAGCGGGGCTCGGTGAACACCGGCGGCTGGAACACGGCGACGGCGGGACGCGCGGGACGGCGCGGGGCGCCCTCCTTGTTCTCGGCGTTCTCGGCGCCGCGGGCGCCGCGCGCGGGCTCGGCGAATCCGGCGGCGGCCTTGCGGACGACGCGCCGGCGGCGGCGCGGGCCGCCCTCCTCGGCGGGGGTGTCGGCCTGCTTCTCGTCCTGCTTGTCGTTCTCCGTCACCGGGGCCTCCTCGGCGGTCGGGGCGGCCTGCTCGGTCTCGTCGTCGGCCTGTACGGCGGCGGGAGCACCGGCGGGCGCGGACGCGCGCCGAGAGGCACGGCGGCGGGTGCGGCGCGGGGCGGCGTCGTCCTCGGTGACGTCGGCGGCGGGCTCGGGGGCCGTCTCGGCGGTCTCTTCCGCCGCGGGCTCCTCCGCCTTCGGCTCGGCGGGCGTCTCGGCCGCCGGGGCCGTCACGGTGCGCGTGGCGCGGCGCCGGGTGCGGCGCGGAGCGGCGTCCTCCGTGGTGTCGGCGGCCGGCTCGGCCGGGGCCTCGGGGATCTCGGGGGCCGCGGCGGTCTCGTCGGCGGCCGGGATCTCGGCGGCGGGCGCCGGAGCCGTCACGGTGCGCGTGGCGCGGCGCCGGGTGCGGCGCGGAGCGGCGTCCTCCGTGGTGTCGGCGGCCGGCTCGGCCGGGGCGGCGGCCTCGGACGCGGGCTGCGCCGTGGGGACGACGGTCTCGGCGGCCTCCGCGGACGCCGGCGCTCCGGCGGGCGCGGCCGCGCGGCGGACCACACGGCGACGCCGGGGCGCGGGGGCCCCGGTCTCCTGCTGGGTGTCGGTCTCGCTCTCGGCGGCCTGAGGCGTCTCCACCGGGTCGGCGGCCGGTATGGCCGGCGTGACCGTTTCCGCCGTGGTGTTCTCGGCGGCGGCGGGCGGGCCCGCCGGGCGGGACGCGGCCCTGCGTCGCCGGCGGGGCGGCAGGGTGTCGCTGGGGGTGTTCGGTTCGGAGCCCTCGGTGGGCTCGGTCGGTTCGAGCATGCGGGCGTTTCTCCCGTCAGGCTCCCGGGCGCCGCGCCTGGTCCGGCGATGCCGGTGACGTCCGCGGCCCGCGCGGTGCGCGGTGGCCGCCGTCCGGGGCGCGGGCGCCGCTCGGAAGCTCTCTGTGTCCTGTCTCGCCGGTTCCGTACGCCGAATGCGTACGGCCTGGCGAAAGTCTTCTGGTCGGTGCGCTGCCCGACCCAGGTGGCTCCCGAGTTCGAGGGCGGCGCTTACGACGTCCGTCCCTACGCGGGACCTTCCTTACGCCGGCGCCGTCGCGGCGGCAGTGGCGGCGGCCGTGTGCGGCTCGGTCGCTGCTGCCTCGCGGTCGGGCGCGAGCGGGTCGGTCACCGTGCCGGTCTCTTCATCGAACAGCCCCTGCGCCAGCCTGGTCACCGCTACGGGGACCGGCGGCGCCAGGTCGGCCACGGCGCGGAGACCGGACAGGACGTCGTCGGGTCGTACGGCAGGCGTCACGTGCCGAACAACCAGCCGCAGTATCGCACAGGGCCGGTCGGTCGGCCTATCAGCAGGCGCGGGGTCCGTCCCGGCGCCTTCCTCGACGGTTTCGAGGGAGGCGACCGCGGACCGGGCGTCGAAGGTACGGATGCCGTTCTTCATGCGGCGCTGGACCTCGACGGTCTCGGCCGCCTCGAAGGCGTCCACCGCGCGGCGGGCGTCCTCGGGGGCGACACCGTCCAGCCGCAGCTCCCACACCGAGGCCGTGAGCCGGTCGGCGAGCCCGGACGTACGGGCCTCGACGGCCTCGACGATGTCCAGCCCGGCGGGCATCGACTCGTCGAGCAGGACCCTCAGATGCTCGGGGTCCCGCGGCTCGGTGAGCGCGATCTCCAGGTACTCGGCCTCGCTGCCGGTGCCGGTGGGTGCGGCATTGGCGTACGACACCTTCGGGTGCGGCGTGAAACCGGCCGAGTACGCCATGGGCACCTCGGCGCGGCGCAGCGCGCGCTCGAAGGCACGCTGGAAGTCACGGTGGCTGGTGAACCGGAGGCGGCCGCGCTTGGTGTAGCGCAGTCGGATGCGCTGCACCGCGGGTGCGGGCGGCGGGCCTTCGGGCTGTCGCTTGCCCAGTGGATCTTCTCCTTGTCGCAAGGGGGCGCGGGGAGCGCCTTCCCTTCCAGGGTACGGCCGTGCGTGACGGCCCCGGCGGGCCCGGTCGGGCACCGGGACCGTGTCCTTCAAGGGTACGTGCCCGTGGGGACGGCGGTTTCCCGGCGTCACCAGCCGGCGGGACGCTCTCCCTGGCCGCCGTTGCCTGCTCCGGTACCCCAGGCGGCGCCGGGCATGCCGTCCCCGTGCGGGCCGGGGGCGGGGTCGTACGGGAAGGCCGGGGCGGGCTCGTACGCGGTGTCGCGCCGGTCGGGGAGGGCGGGTGCGGGGGTGTCGTCGCGGCGGGCGGGGCGTACGACGGCGGGTTCGTCGCCCGCGATCAGCAGCGGGTCGAACATGACGACGGCGGTGGCGAAGAGGAGGAAGACGAGGGGGCCGAGCAGCATCGGCAGCATGACGGAGAGCATGTGGGTGCCGGAGCCGCCGCCCTCGCCGTGGAGGTGGACGCTCATGGACGCCATGCCGGTGTAGTGCATGTCCGGTCACCGCGAGGCCCATGATCAGGCTGGCGCCCATGCTGGCCTTGAAGCCGCGGACGGACACGGCGGCCCAGAGCGCGGCGGTGGCGGTGACGATCGCGATGACCACCGAGAGGGCGACCAGGACGGTGTCGTACGGGAAGGCGCCGCGCATCCGCATGCTCGCCATGCCGATGTAGTGCATGCCCGCGACGCCGAGTCCGGTGACGACGCCGGCGGTGAGGAGCGTCGCCCGGCCGGTACCGCGGTAGCCGACGGTGAAGACGCCGACGGCGACGACGACGATCGCGACGGCGAGGCTGACCAGGGTGAGCGTCATGTCGTAGCGGATGGACGTCTCGTTCACGGAGAAGCCGAGCATCGCGATGAAGTGCATGGTCCAGATGCCGCAGCCGATGGAGGCGGCGCCGAGCGCGAGCCAGCCGGGCTTCCACGACTGGCCGCCCTCGCGCAGCGACCTGGTGGTGCAGCGCAGCCCGAGGGCGCCGCCGAGGCAGGCGACGAGATAGGCGGCGACAGGGGTGACCAGACCGTAGCTGAATCCGTCCACGGTGCCTTGCATGTGCGGTGCGCCTCTCATGTGCAGCTTTTGTGAAGGCGAGATCTGCATGTAGGAGCCACACAAAAACAAGCCCAGCCGAGACGAAACGCCTGGTCAGCGCTTGGTCAGGAGAATCCGGTCACCCTGCCCATCTGACGGCACGACAGTTGGCTTTACGCTCTGATCGCCTTGTTCACCTGGCGTTTTGGGATCACCGAGAAGCGCCCGCCGGACGTCCTGACGGACCTGACGCACCGTCACGCGGACCGAGTGGAGAGCGTCTCGTGTGACGCGCCCCACACTCCGAGCCGCCTCCATGACGGGCCTCAGCACCCGGTCGCGGACGACGTGACCGACCGGCGTGAGCACGCTCCGGTACACCCGGCGCGCCGGCTCCACGACCGTCCACCGGAAGAAGGCGGCGAGGGCACCGCCCACGGCGAGCGAGACGTACCCGGCGACCCGCCAGGCGTGCCCGAGCGCGGCCCCGACCTCCCGCGCCACGACGGCCAGCACCCGGCCGACGGGCGCGAGGACCCACCGCCACACCACGGACGCCGGCCACACCACCAGGACGCGGACCGTCCAGTACAGGGCCGTGGCGATCCCGGCGACCAGCAGCGAGGCCAGCGCGCAGAGCCCCCTGCCGCACCACGCCAGCGCGTGCCCGACCGGGGTGAGCAGCCACCGGTACAGCCACACCGACGGCACGACCAGCAGCATGCGCCCCAGCCAGGACAAGGCGTGGCCGAGGGGTGTCAGCACCGCCCGGTAGAGCCATCCGGCCGGGACGACGAGCAGCACCGCGCCCAGCCACCGCAGCGCCGCCCCGAGCGGTACGAGCACCCAGCGCCAGAGCGCGACGAACGGCCAGACGAACACCGCGCGCCCCACCCACGCCAGCGCGCGCCCCAGCGGACGGAACACCGTGTCGCCGAGGAACCGCCCCACGACCACCAGGGCGTCCCACACCATCCGCACCGGCACCACCAGCACGAGCGCCACGATCCGCACCGGCATGCGGACCGCCACGACGAGGCACCCCTCGCCGGACCGCTGCTCCCGCGACTTCTCCAGATCCATACCGGCTAGGACGCACGGGACGCCCGCGCGGATGCGAACGCTGGGTTCCGTTTTCTTCATATGCTGAAAGGCCCATCGAAAAAAGGAAATTCGGAGCCTTCGACTAACCAATTGTCGCTATGGGCGTTCACTCATTCGCCGCGCATCCAAGTGAAAGTGCCGCCGTTAGTCGCTGTATGAAGGCAAGCAGGTCAGGTCCGCTCCAACTGCACTTCGCGCGAACGCTGTTGAGTGCTCCCGCCGGCCCGATGAATCAATCCTGACATGAATGATGAACGCTACGACCCGCTCTGGTACAACACCGACGCAGCGGACCCGTTCACCGAAATGGGAACCGGCCGGCACCGGGCCGGAGCCGTCTACGCGGAGCCCGTCGAGCCCGCCATGCCGCCCTGGGACCCGGCCGAGGAACTGGCCTACCTCCTCCAGGAGGCCCGCGCCGACGAGTACGCCGCCCCCACGGTGCCGCCACCGCGCGAGGAGACCTCGGTCACCGCTCCCCCGGCCGGCAGCCCCATGGGCAACCTGCAGGAGATCACGGCCGAACTGCCGCCCCTGCGCTCCGCGCCGCGCGCCCACCGCAAACCCCCGCGGCCCCGCCCCGACGCCGTGCGCGTCGCCAGCTACGCCATCGCCGCGATGGCCGCGGTCACCGTGTCGATGGTCAGCGTCTTCAGCGGAGTCGTCACCTACGAGCCGCTGCTCCTCGTCACCACGGCGCACAGCACCGGCGACTCCTCGTCCTGGTGGCCGATCCTGGTGTACGGCCCCTGGCTGGCCGGCTCCCTCTCCATCCTCCGCGCGGCCCTTCACCAACGACGCGCCCTGCACTCCTGGTTCGTCGTCCTGCTCTTCTCCTCCGTCGCGGTCCTGCTGTGCGTGGCCCAGGCGCCCCGCACCGTCACCGACACGGCGGCCGCGGCCCTCCCGGGCGTCGCCGCCCTGGCCTGCTTCCAGCAACTGGTCCGCCAGATCACCCTCACCCGCCCACCCCGCCGCACGGTCAGCCCCCGCCACCGCGTCCGCCACTACGGCGGCCGACAGGTTCCGTGACCCGAATTCCGCGTACACACCTGATTTCCGCGTGCCCGTACGAAAGCGGAGCAGCGGCCCCCTTCATCAGGGACCGCTGCTCCGTCTTCTGCTTCCGCCCGGTTGTCCGGGCCGGGGTCAGTGCGAGTGCCCGCTCGGCACCGGGCCCGCGTTCTTGACCGTCAGGGGCAGCAGCTTCTTGCCCGTCGGGCCGATCTGGATGCTCGTGTCCATCTGCGGGCAGACGCCGCAGTCGAAGCACGGGGTCCAGCGGCAGTCCTCGACCTCGGTCTCGTCGAGGGCGTCCTGCCAGTCCTCCCAGAGCCAGTCCTTGTCCAGGCCCGAGTCGAGGTGGTCCCAGGGGAGGACCTCCTCGTAGGCGCGCTCGCGGGTGGTGTACCAGTCGACGTCCACGCCGAACGGGGCCAGCGCCTTCTCCGCGCACCGCATCCAGCGGTCGTAGGAGAAGTGCTCGCGCCAGCCGTCGAAGCGGCCGCCGTCGTCGTAGACCGCGCGGATCACGGCGCCGATGCGGCGGTCACCGCGGGAGAGCAGGCCCTCGACGATGCCGGGCTTGCCGTCGTGGTAGCGGAAGCCGATCGAGCGGCCGTACTTCTTGTCGCCGCGGATCTTGTCGCGGAGCTTGGCCAGGCGCTCGTCCGTCTCCTCGGCCGACAGCTGCGGCGCCCACTGGAACGGCGTGTGCGGCTTGGGCACGAAGCCGCCGATGGACACCGTGCAGCGGATGTCGTTGGAGCCGGAGACCTCGCGGCCCTTCTGGACGACGCGCGTGGCCATGTCGGCGATCTGCAGCACGTCGTCGTCGGTCTCGGTGGGCAGGCCGCACATGAAGTACAGCTTCACCTGGCGCCAGCCGTTGCCGTAGGCCGTGGCGACGGTGCGGATCAGGTCCTCCTCCGAGACCATCTTGTTGATGACCTTGCGGATGCGCTCCGAGCCGCCCTCGGGCGCGAAGGTGAGACCGGAACGGCGGCCGTTGCGGGTCAGCTCGTTCGCCAGGTCGATGTTGAACGCGTCGACGCGGGTGGAGGGGAGGGACAGGCCGATCTTGTCCTCCTCGTAGCGGTCCGCGAGACCCTTGGCGATGTCGCCGATCTCGCTGTGGTCCGCGGACGAGAGGGAGAGGAGGCCGACCTCCTCGAAGCCCGTCGCCTTCAGGCCCTTGTCGACCATCTCTCCGATGCCGGTGATCGAGCGCTCGCGCACCGGGCGGGTGATCATGCCGGCCTGGCAGAAGCGGCAGCCTCGGGTGCAGCCGCGGAAGATCTCGACCGACATGCGCTCGTGGACCGTTTCCGCGAGCGGCACGAGGGGCTGCTTGGGGTAGGGCCACTCGTCGAGGTCCATGACGGTGTGCTTGGACACACGCCACGGCACTCCCGAGCGGTTCGGCACGACACGGGCGATCCGGCCGTCGGGGAGGTACTCGACGTCGTAGAAGCCGGGGACGTACACCCCGCCGGTCTTGGCCAGGCGCAGGAGGAGCTCCTCGCGGCCGCCGGGGCGGCCCTGCTCCTTCCATTCGCGGATCAGCCGTGTGACCTCGAGGACGGCCTGCTCGCCGTCGCCGATGATCGCGCAGTCGATGAAGTCGGCGATCGGCTCCGGGTTGAACGCCGCGTGGCCGCCGGCCATAACGATCGGGTCGTCGTCCGTGCGGTCCCTGGCCTCCAGCGGAATGCCGGCCAGGTCCAGCGCGGCGAGCATGTTGGTGTAGCCCAGCTCCGTGGAGAAGCTCAGGCCGAACACGTCGAAGGCGCGCACCGGACGGTGGCTGTCGACGGTGAACTGGGGCACACGGTGCTCGCGCATCAGCGCCTCGAGGTCCGGCCAGACGCTGTAGGTGCGCTCGGCCAGGACGCCGTCCTGTTCGTTGAGGACCTCGTAGAGGATCATGACGCCCTGGTTGGGGAGTCCGACCTCGTACGCGTCCGGGTACATGAGTGCCCAGCGGACGTCGCAGGAGTCCCAGTCCTTGACCGTGGAGTTGAGCTCTCCGCCGACGTACTGGATCGGCTTCTGCACATGCGGGAGCAGAGCTTCGAGCTGCGGGAACACAGACTCGGCGGCTTCGGCAGGCATCTCGCGAACCTTCGTGTGGTGACTGCGGTCCCCCCGGGCCGATGCCTCAGGGGCGGGTGACCATCCAGCCTAACCCGCCCGGAGGGGTCTCCCGTACGGCGCTCAGAACGGGAACTCCCGGCTGATCGAGCTCCACGCCTCGGGAAGCGCCTCCTCGGCGACCCGCGCGCGGTGCGCCTCCCCCGCGTACAGCACCCCGTACGTGAAGTCGCTCTCCCCCGCCGCGTGCGCCACGGCGGCCAGCTCGCGCAGGGTGCGGCGGGCCATGACGCTGTCCTGGTGGTCGCCGAGCAGGCCCTGCAGCGACTTCATGTCCCGGACCGCCTCCTCGGCCCGCCCGCCCAGCGCGGGGACGGCGGCCTCGGCGGCGTACCGGGTGCGCTTGGTCTTCTTGCGCGCCTCGTGCAGCGCGGTGTCCCGCTCCTGGCCGGGCGGCAGCTCCAGGGCGTGCTCGACGAGCCCGGCCAGCTTGCGGAAGTCCTTGCGTACGGCCTTGGCGAGGACCTTGTCCGGGCGGGCGGCGGCCTTCTTGCGCAGGGGCGGGGCGGCGAGCAGCGCGTCCAGGGTGTCGAGGAGGGAGAGGTACCGGCGCGAGTCGAGGATGGCGACGACCTCGTGGTGGGCGCCCTGGTGGCGGGCCTGGGACCAGGCGGCGAGGCGCTCGGCGACCGGGCCGGTGACCTGGTCGGGGGTGAGCTTGCCGAGGGCCTGGGTGAGCCGTTCGGCGAGGACCTCCTGGTCGCGGTCCTTGCCCAGTTCGGCGGCCAGCCACTTGAGGTCGGCGGCGACGGGGTCGGTGGCCGCGCGGTCGAGGACGGAGCGGAAGCTGCGGAAGGCGCTGCGCAGGCGGCGGGTGGCGACGCGCATGCGGTGCACGGCGTCGGGCACGTCCTGCCGCACGGCGGGGTCCAGCTCGACGAGGGCGTCGCGCTGGGCGCGGACGTAGGCGAGGACGTGGTCGCCGGCGGTGACGGGGGTGCCGTCCGGGCGGGGGCGGTGCTTGTGCCGGGGGGCGGCCTCGGGGGCGGTGGCGGGGGGTGGGCCGGTGGCTTCCCGGCGCGCGGCGGGTCCGGCGGCCGGCGCGGTCTCGGCGAGGGCGCGGGCCAGCTTCGAGGACGACGACGAGGGCCGTACGCCCGCCTTCCTCAGCCGTTTCTCCACCTTGTCGAGGAAGGCCGGGTCGCCGTCGTCGGCGAGTTCCACCTCGATCTCGGTCCAGCGCGCCTCGCCGCCCCCGCCGGTGAGGCGTTCGGCGTGCACGGTGTCGACGCTCACCTCGGCGAGCAGCCGGTCCTGGTCGTCGAGGAGGTGGCGGACGTCGCGGTCGGAGCGCAGGCGGACCACGGGGAGCAGTTCCCGGTCGCGGGCGCGGGAGCGGACCAGGGCGGCCAGTTCGTCCGGGAGGGTGTCGGAGAGCGGGGCGCGGATCTCGTCGCGCACGCCGGGGGCGACGGGGAACTTCAGGTGCCAGCCGGCGTCGGCGCCTCCGGTGCGGCGGCGCAGGGTGACGGAGGAGGAGGCGAGGCGCTGGTCGGCGGTGTCGTAGTAGGTGGCGTCGAGGTGGGTGACGCCGCGGTCCCGCACGGACGCGACGCCGGGGACGCGGGTGAGGTCGGGCAGAGCGGCGTCGTCGGAGTCGTACTTCCGCTCGATCTCGCGCTTGGTGTCCGCCATGCACCGAATCTAGTCGTCCTCGGTGCGGAGCGGCAGTGGGCCGCTCCGCACCGGTGACGTGGAGCCGTCGTCCTGGAGTCAGGCGGACATGGGGCGCTGCATTCTGATCGACTGCAGCAACCCGACCGCCAGCCAGGTCGCGAACATCGAGGAACCGCCGTAGGACACGAACGGCAGGGGCAGGCCTGTGACCGGCATGATGCCGAGGGTCATGCCGATGTTCTCGAAGGTCTGGAAGGCGAACCAGGCGACGATGCCCGCCGCGACGATCGTGCCGTAGAGGTCGGTGGTGTCGCGGGCGATGCGGCAGGCGCGCCAGAGGATGATGCCGAGCAGGCCGATGATCAGCGCGCCGCCCACGAAGCCCAGTTCCTCGCCGGCGACCGTGAAGACGAAGTCGGTCTGCTGCTCGGGGACGAACTGGCCGGTCGTCTGCGAGCCCTGGAAGAGGCCGGAGCCGGTCAGTCCGCCGGAGCCGATGGCGATGCGGGCCTGGTTGGTGTTGTAGCCGACACCGGCCGGGTCGAGCTCCGGGTTGGCGAACGCGGCGAAGCGGTTGATCTGGTACTCGTCGAGGATCCCGAGCTGCCAGACGGCGATCGCGCCGGTCGCGCCCGCGCCGATCAGGCCGAAGATCCAGCGGTTGGAGGCCCCGGAGGCGAGCAGCACGCCGAGCACGATGACGACCATCACCATGACCGACCCGAGGTCGGGCATGAGCATCACGATCAGCATGGGCACGACGGCGAGACCGAGGGCCTGGAGCACCGTGCGGTGGTCCGGGTAGGGCTTGTCGCCCGCGTCGACCCGCGCCGCCAGCAGCATCGCCATGCCCAGGATGATCGTGATCTTCACGAACTCCGAGGGCTGGAGGGAGAAGCCGCCGGGCAGCTTGATCCAGGAGTGGGCGCCGTTGATCGTGGAGCCCAGCGGGGTGAGCACCAGCAGGATCAGGAACACCGAGGCGCCGTACAGCAGGGGGACCGCCGTGCGCAGCCCGCGGTGGCCGAGCCAGATGGCGCCGATCATCAGGGCGACGCCGATGCCGGTGTTCAGCCAGTGCCGGACCAGGAAGTAGTAGGGGTCGCCCTGGTTCAGCTCGGTGCGGTTGCGCGTGGCCGACCAGACCAGCAGCGAGCCCAGCAGGGACAGGGCGAGCGCCGCGAGCAGTATCGGCCAGTCCAGCCGGCGGGCGAGGCCGTCGCGGGCGAACACCCGTGTCCAGCCGGCCCGCTCGGGTCCGTACCCGGAGACCTGGAAGCTGTTGACGCCGCCGGTCATGACGCCGTCCTCTCCGGGCGTGCCGTGCGCGGGCGGGGGTTGCGGCCCGCCGGGCCTCCCCGGCCGGGGCGTGGGCCGCCGCCCCGGCGGCGCCTGCGGCGGGTGTCGCGGTTGGTGTTCTCCGGCGACGGGGTCGTGCCCGCCTGCTGCGGGTCGGCCGGGTCGTCGCCCTGTGGGGCGGTGGCCTCGCCGTCCGGGGAGGGCGAGGGGCGCAGCTCCTTGGCGAAGTCCTTGACGATCTTCGGCGAGGTGATGGTGCCGTCCGTGCGGACCTTGGGGAGGGTCTTCTGCGGCTTGGGCAGCAGCGCCTTCTTGTTGTCGATCTCGCCGTCCTCGGACACGCCGTAGAGCGCGTTGTAGATGTTGCGCACGGCGGGGCCCGAGGCGCCGGAGCCGGTGCCACCCTGGGAGATCGTCATCACGATCGCGTAGTCCTCGGTGTAGGTGGCGAACCACGAGGTGGTCTGCTTGCCGTACACCTCGGCCGTACCGGTCTTGGCGTGCATCGGGATCTTGTCCTGCGGCCAGCCGCCGAACCGCCACGCGGCCGTACCGCGGGTGGCGACTCCCTCGAGGGCTTCGTCAATCTGCTTGAGCGTCTTCTTCGACGTGGGCAGCTTGCCGTGCGCCTTGGGCTCGATCTCCGTGACGGTCTTGCCGTCGGGGCTGATGACGGCCTTGCCGACGGTCGGGTCGTACAGCGTGCCGCCGTTGGAGATGGCCGCGTAGATGGTGGCCATCTGGATCGGGGTGACGAGCGTGTCGCCCTGGCCGATGGAGTAGTTCACCGAGTCACCGGCGCGCAGCCGGTTGCCTTCGAGGCAGTTCTCGTAGGCGATCTGCTCGGCGTAGCTGCCGCCCTTCTTGCCGTACTTGCACCAGGCGTCCTTGTTGGCCTTCCAGTAGTCGGCCTTCCACTGGCGGTCGGGAATGCGGCCGGTGACCTCGTTGGGCAGGTCGATGCCGGTCTCCTCGCCGAGGCCGAACTGGTGGGCGACCTTGTAGAACCAGTCCTCCGGGTTCTTCTTCGGCTTGTTGCCGCCGTCGCGCTTCCACTCCTCGTGGGAGAGGGCGTAGAAGACGGTGTCGCAGGAGACCTCGAGCGCCCGGCCGAGGCTGATCGGGCCGTGGTTCTGGGACTCGAAGTTCTTGAAGACCTGGCCGCCGATGGAGTACGAGCTGGAGCAGTTGTAGGGGCCCTCGAAGGAGTAGCCGGCCTTGATGGCGGCGGCCGTCGGGATCACCTTGAAGATGGAGCCGGGCGCCGACAGGCCCTGGATGGCGCGGTTCAGCAGCGGGTAGTTGGACTTCTTGCCGGTGAGCTGCGCGTAGTCCTTGGCGGAGATGCCGCCGACCCAGGCGTTGGGGTCGTAGGTCGGGTTGGAGGCCATGGCGACGACGCGGCCGGTCTTGGCCTCCATGACGACGACGGCGCCGGAGTCGGCCTCGTAGTTCCGCCCGGTGTTGCGGTCGTGCTGCTTGCGGGCCTCCTTCATCGCCTCGTTCAGTTCGTACTCGGCGATGCGCTGCACGCGGGAGTCGATGCTGGTGACGAGGTTGGCGCCGGGCTCGGCCGGGTCGGCCTGGGCCTCGCCGAGGACGCGGCCGAGCTTGTCGACCTCGTAGCGGGTGACGCCGGCCTTGCCGCGCAGCTGCTGGTCGTACTGCCGCTCCAGGCCGGAGCGGCCGACCATGTCGGAGCGCAGGTAGGGCGAGTCGGTGTCCTGGGCCTGCTGGATCTCATCGTCGGTGACCGGCGAGAGGTAGCCGAGGACCTGGGCGGTGTTGGCCTTGCCGGGGCTGGGGTAGCGGCGCAGCGCCTGGGGCTCGGCGGTGATGCCGGGGAAGTCCTCGGCGCGCTCGCGGATCTGCAGGGCCTGCCGGGGTGTGGCCTCGTCGGTGATGGGGATCGGCTGGTACGGCGAGCCGTTCCAGCAGGGCTGGGGGGTCTCGGCGTTGCACAGCCGGACCTTCATCATGACGTCCTCGGGCTTCATGCCGAGGACGCCGGCCAGCTTGGTGAGGACGGCCTTGCCGTCGTCCTCCATCTTCATCAGGTCCGTGCGGGAGGCGGAGACGACGAGCCGCGTCTCGTTGTCCGCGAGGGGCACGCCGCGGGCGTCCAGGATGGAGCCGCGCACGGCGGGCTGGACGACCTGCTGCACGTGGTTGCCGGAGGCCTCCTTGGCGTACTGGTCGCCCTCGCGGATCTGGAGGTACCACAGCCGCCCGCCGAGGGTGCCGAGCAGGGAGATGACGAGGACCTGGATGACGACGAGCCGGATCTGGACCCGCGGGCTGCGGCCGGTCTCGGGGATGTTGGTCACGCGGCTTCCTCCCCTCTCAGAGCGCGTGCGGGTGTGAGCTGACGAGTGGTGAACGACCGGCCGGTGGACGCGCGTTCCAGCCGCGTTCACTCGTACCGGTGAAGTTTCGGGAGGTCACAGGCGCTTGACCCCCTTGATGCGTCCGGCGCGGGCCGAGCGGGCGCGGGCTGCCTTGACCCGCAGGCCGTTGCGCTGGCCGCCGATGCGCAGCCCGGTGCCGCCGGAGAGCCAGCCCGTGGAGATGTCGCCGGCCTTGGCGGAGTTCGTCTCGGCGAGCGGGTCGTTCTCAGCGCGCCGGGCCAGCGCCATCACGCCCGGCACCACGAAGGGCGCGAGCAGCAGGTCGTACAGGGCGGCGGTGAACAGCAGGCCGCTGAGGCCGACATGACGGGCCGCGGTGTCCCCGACGAGGGCGCCGACGCCGGCGTAGAGCAGGGTGGAGCCGACGGCGGCGGCGACCACCACGAGCATCGGTCCGGCCGCCGTCCTCACCTGCCCGCTCTCGGGTTTGACGAGTCCGGCGAGATAGCCGATGACGCACAGCACGAGGGCGTAGCGCCCGGCGGCGTGGTCGGCGGGCGGGGCGAGGTCCGCGAGGAGGCCGGCGGCGAAGCCGACGAGGGCGCCGCCGACGTGGCCGTAGACCAGGGCGAGTCCGAGGACGACGAGCAGCAGCAGGTCGGGGACGGCGCCGGGGAGGTGGAGGCGGGCGAGGACGCTCACCTGGATCACGAGGGCGACGACGATCAGCGAGCTGGAGAGCAGGATCCGGTTGACGCGCATGGGGTGACAGCTCCTACTGCTCAGGCTGGTCGGTACCGTCGGCGGGCGCCGAGGGCGTGACGGTCACGGTCACGGTCGGCGTCGGGGTCGGCTTGGGCTTCGCGGGCAGCACCGTGTCGCGCGGGTCCTTCTTCGGCGCCTGGACGACGACGCCGACCACGTCCAGCTTGCTGAAGTTGACGTACGGCGTGACGTACAGGGTGCGGGTCAGGTCGCCGCCGGAGGGATCGACGCGGGAGACGACGCCGACGGGGACGCCGGGCACGAACGGCTTGTCGGCCTGCGAGCCGAAGGCGACCAGCCGGTCGCCCTTCTTGATCTCGGCCTTGCCGTTGAGCAGTTCGACGCGCAGCGGGCGGTCGCCCTGGCCGGAGGCGAAGCCGAGTTCGTCGCCGGCCTCCATGCGGGTGCCGACGGTGAAGTCGGGGTCGCTGGCGAGCAGCACGGTGGCGGTGCCGGGCCCGACCGTGGTGACGCGGCCGACCAGGCCGTCGCCGTTGAGGACGGTCATGTCGCGCTCGATGCCGTCCTCGGCGCCGGCGTCGATGGTGATGGTCCAGGAGAAGCCCTGGGCCGCTCCTATGGCGATGACCTGGGCGCCCTTGATGCCGTACTGGCCCTTGCCGGCGACGCCGAGCAGCTTGTCGAGTTGCTTGAGGCGGCTGCGGCTGCGGTCGTCGCTGCCGAGTTCGGCCTTGAGCGCCGCGTTCTCCCGCTCGAGCTGGGCGAGCCGGTCGTGGCGCTCGCCGGACTCGCGGACGGCGGTGACGGCGTTGCCGATCGGGTCGACCGCGCTGGACACGCCGTTCTCGATCGGGCCGAAGACCGACGCCGCCGCCTGGCGGGCACCGTCGACCGGTGAATCCTCTCCGCCGCGGATGTCCACCGTGATCAGCGCGAACGCGATGGCGATCAGCAGCACCAGGAGCAGCCGGCTCTCTTTCGTGTCCCTCACGTGCGGCGGCCGTGCCTTCCTCGTCGAGAACGGGTATGCGGTGGGGTTTCTGTTCAGGTTTCAGATCGCGTGAGGGGTCTTCGGGGCGTCAGGGCCCGGTGTGCCCCTCGACACCAGCGCTCCGCCGTACGGGAGGGAACGTCCCGTACGGCGGAGTCGCGGCGGTGTGTCATCGGCGGGGCGCGGCGTCCAGGACCTGCTGCAGCGCCTCGAACTCCTCGACGCACTTGCCGGAGCCGAGCGCCACGCTGTCCAGCGGGTCCTCGGCGATGTGGATCGGCATGCCGGTCTCCCGGCGCAGCCGCTCGTCGAGGCCGCGCAGCAGGGCGCCGCCGCCGGTCAGCACGATGCCGCGGTCCATGATGTCGCCGGACAGCTCGGGCGGGCACTTGTCGAGGGTCGTCTTGACCGCGTCCACGATGGCGTTGACCGGTTCCTCGATCGCCTTGCGCACTTCGGCGGCGGAGATCACCACGGTCTTCGGCAGCCCGGAGACGAGGTCCCGGCCGCGGATTTCGGTGTGCTCGTCGGAGTCGAGGTCGTACGCCGAACCGATCGTGATCTTGATCTGTTCCGCCGTCCGCTCACCCAGCAGGAGCGAGTACTCCTTCTTGATGTGCTGGATGATGGCGTTGTCCAGCTCGTCGCCCGCGACGCGGATGGACTGCGCGGTGACGATGCCGCCGAGGGAGATGACCGCGACCTCCGTGGTGCCGCCGCCGATGTCCACCACCATGTTGCCGGTGGCCTCGTGGACCGGCAGTCCGGAGCCGATGGCGGCCGCCATGGGCTCCTCGATGATGTGCACCTGGCGGGCGCCGGCCTGGGACGACGCCTCGATGACGGCGCGGCGCTCGACGCCCGTGATGCCGGAGGGCACGCAGACGACGACCCGCGGGCGAGCCAGATACCGCCGCTTGTGGATCTTCAGGATGAAGTAGCGGAGCATCCGCTCGGTGATCTCGAAGTCGGCGATGACGCCGTCCTTCAGGGGGCGCACGGCCACGATGTTGCCCGGCGTGCGTCCGATCATCTTCTTCGCTTCGGCGCCGACCGCGAGGATGCCACCGGTGTTGGTGTTGATCGCGACGACGGACGGCTCGTTGAGTACGATTCCGCGACCCCTGACGTACACCAGCGTGTTGGCGGTCCCGAGGTCGACAGCCATGTCACGGCCGATGAACGACATTGAGTTCCCCATCAGGATTCGTCTGGCCTTCCCACGAGCTTTTGAGGGCTTTTCAGGTCGGCGAGGTGGGTGCGGTGACGCGATGGCGTCCATGGTAGACGTGCCTTCGCGCACACTGTGCGAGGGTCTTCGCCATTGTCATCAGATGGCGCGTCGCCCTGCCTTCGGAGACGGGCCAACGGGGGCATCCGTTCCCCCGAACGCCGTGCATATGCCAAAAAAGGCCCGAGGGCAAAGCTCTCAGACCATGCGTGGTACGACAAATAGCCGGGGTGCGTCCGCGACGTGATCGTTATGCGCGGATTTCGTCGCGACGACACGCCCGCGCGCGGCGACGCCGCCGCGTGTCCGCGCGGCCGCGCCGGGTCACCGTGAAAGAGGAAGGCGCGCCGGTCAGGCCACGACCGGCGCGCGCCGGGAAGCGCTCAGGCGCGGCCCGGGAAGAAGATCTTGATCTCGCGCGCGGAGGACTCCTCCGAGTCGGACGCGTGGATCAGGTTCTCCCGCACGATCACACCGTAGTCGCCGCGGATCGAGCCCGGGGCGGCCGCGATCGGGTCCGTCGGGCCGGCCAGCCGGCGCAGGCCCTCGATGACCCGCTCGCCCTCGACGATCATCGCGACGACCGGGCCGGACGCCATGAACTCCACCAGCGGCTCGTAGAAGGGCTTGCCCTTGTGCTCGCCGTAGTGCTGCTCCAGCGTGTCCTGGTCCAGGGTGCGCAGCTCCAGCGCGGTGATCCTCCAGCCGGCCTTGCGCTCGATGCGGCTGATGATCTCGCCGGTCAGGCCACGACGGACGGCGTCGGGCTTGAGGAGGACGAGGGTGCGCTGGCTCACTGCGGGCTCCTTGTGGGTCAAATGGTGCGGGGCACCGAGATTACCGGGCGTGTCGGAGGGCTCGTCACGCAGTGTCGGGCTGTTCCGCCTGTGCGGCGAAACGGGCCTTCGCCTCGTCCACCTTTCGCCCGAAGTGCACCGACGCCCACCACAGCAACGCGAACACCGCGCCCATGAAGAACATCATCGGGACGAACACGCCGGAGGCGATGAGCGCGATCTGCAGCGCCCACCCGAGGGCGATCCCGCCCGGCCGGCCGACCATCCCGCACAGCGCCACGGACAGGAACATCGCGACGCCGCAGACCGTCCACACCGTGCCGGTCGACAGGTCGGGCTGCTTCATCGCGACGAGCCCGGCGAACCCGATGACGAAGAACTCGCCGATCAGCGTCGAAGAACAGAGCGTACGCACGGGATGTCAGCCCTTCCCCAGGAGCAGCCGGGCCTCGCCGACCGTGATGACGGAACCGGTGACGAGCACACCGCCGCCGGCGAACTCGCCCTCCTCCTCGGCCAGCGTGATCGCGGCCTCCAGGGCGTCCGGCAGCCGCGGCTCGACCTGCACGCGCTCCTCTCCGAACACCTCCACGGCGATCGCGGCGAGCGCGTCCGCGTCCATCGCGCGGTGGCTGGAGTTCCGGGTGACGACGACCTCGGCGAAGACCGGCTCGAACGCCTCCAGCAGTTCGCGCACGTTCTTGTCGCCGCTCGCGCCGACCACGCCGATGAGACGGCTGAACTGGAAGGCCTCGCCGATCGCGGCGGCCGCAGCCCGCGCGCCCGCCGGGTTGTGCGCGGCGTCCAGCACCACGGTCGGCGAACGGCGCACGACCTCCATACGGCCCGGCGAGGCGACGGAGGCGAACGCCCGCCGCACGGTGTCGATGTCGAGCGGCTGCACCCGCTGGGCGCCGACGCCGAAGAACGCCTCGACGGCGGCGAGGGCGACGGCCGCGTTGTGCGCCTGGTGGGCGCCGTGCAGCGGCAGGAACACCTCGGTGTACTCGCCGCCCAGCCCGCGCAGCGTCATCAGCTGGCCGCCGACGGCGACCTGCCGGTCAAGGACGCCGAACTCCAGGCCCTCGCGGGCCACGGTGGCGTCCAGCTCGACGGCCTTCTTCAGCAGCACCTGAGCCGCGTCCACCGGCTGCTGCGCCATGACGACGGTGGCCTGCGGCTTGATGATGCCGGACTTCTCACCGGCGATCTCCCCGGGCGAGCCGCCGAGCCGATCGGTGTGGTCCAGGTCGATCGGGGTCACCACGGCGACGCCGGCGTCGATGACGTTCGTCGCGTCCCAGGCGCCGCCCATGCCGACCTCGACGACGGCCACGTCCACGGGCGCGTCGGCGAAGGCGGCGTACGCCATGCCGGTCAGCACCTCGAAGAAGGACAGCCGGTACTCCTGCGAGGCGTCGACCATCTCCACGTACGGCTTGACGTCCTGGTACGTCTCGATGAACCGCTCGGCGGAGACGGGCGCGCCGTCGAGGCTGATCCGCTCGGTGACGGACTGGACGTGCGGGGAGGTGTAGCGGCCGGTGCGCAGGTCGAAGGCGCCGAGCAGCGCCTCGATCATGCGGGCGGTGGAGGTCTTGCCGTTGGTGCCGGTGATGTGGATCGACGGGTACGAGCGCTGCGGCTCGCCCAGGACGTCCATCAGGGCGGAGATCCGGTCCACCGAGGGCTCGAGCTTGGTCTCGCCCCAGCGGGTGGCGAGCTCCGCCTCCACCTCGCGCAGGGCCTTGTCGACCTCGGGGTCGGCGGGGCGCGCCGGGACGTCCGCCTGCGGCGGGCCGCCCTGGGTGCGCAGCGTACGGCTGCCGGCCTCGATCACCGCGAGGTCGGGGTCGCGGCGGGTCTCCTCCTCCACGAGCTCCGCGAACTCGTCGAAGGTGTCGTCCGGGTCGGGACCTGCTGAATCTGGGCGCTCGCTCACGGTCCCCAGTCTACGGAGCGGCGCGAGTGGTCCCCCGCACACCCCGGCGCGGGGTCAGCCGAGCCACTTCCGCCAGGCGGGACGCCCCCACAGCACGCTCACGGCGAAGGACGCCCCCGCCGCCGCCACCGCGGTCACGGCCAGCGCGGCCGGCGCCCAGGGTCCGTCGGGCAGCCGCGCGGCGACCGGCCCCACCAGCAGCCGCACCCACAGCAGATGGACCAGGTACGTCCCGAACGACGCGTCCGACAACCGCGCCACCAGCGGCCGCACCCGCTCCGGCACCCGCACCCCGGCCGCCGTGCCGAGCACCGCGAACGTCACGGCGGCGACGGCCACGCCCCCGTACGCGGCGGGGTGGCGCACCGTGAGCTGGTACACGGCGAGGGCGGCGAACGCGACGGCCGCGCCCGCGGCCCACAGTGCCCTCGGTCCGAGGCGCGGGGCGGCGAGGAGGGCGGCGCCGGCCACCGCGTAGACGACGGTGGACAGCGGCACCGACCATCCCCAGCCGGGCGGGGCCCAGCCGGTGATCTCGCGCACGTCCCCGGCGAGCGCGGGCGCGACGGCGAAGGCGACGAGCAGGGTCAGGGCCCGCAGGGGCAGGGCGCGCCGACGCACCACCAGCACCAGGACGCCGAGCAGCAGGAGCAGGGGGACGTAGGCGTACAGGTACCAGAGGTGGAAGGCCGCCTCGACGGAGCCGAACAGGGCGCTCGCCGCCTCCGCGCCGATGCCGGAGTGGCCGGTGAGGTACGCGCAGAGCAGGTACAGGGCGGTCCACACGGCCATCGGGCGCAGGATCCGGCCGAGCCGGGACAGCAGCCGGGTCTCGTCGCCCACGGGAGCGCCGGACAACGCGGCCCAGCCGGCCATGGCGAAGAACACCGGCACCGCGAACCGCCCGGCCGTGTCGCCCAGGACGCCGGAGGTGCGGTGGCCGGCGTCGATGAACTCGGCGGAGGCGTGCACCAGCACGACGGCGGCGGTGCACAGCACGCGCAGCAGGTCGATGTCGTACCGCCGCTCCCTGCCCGGGGTGCGGTCCGGGGCTTCCGGCGCGGCGGCGGGGGACACGGGAGAGGACATCGGCGGGGCGCTCCTGGCGGCGGGATTCTGCGGCGGGCGATTCCGCAGGTTCCCTCTCCCGGGTTACGCGGTCCCCACCACCACGTGAACGGCCCCCGGCCGGAACGTACCGGTCGGGGGCCGTGCGGGCCGTGGGCTTGAGGTCAGGCCTGGGGCAGCCGCTCGAGCTGGGTGCGGATGCGGACGATGTCCTCCTCCGCCTTGGCGAGCCGCGTGCGGATCTTGTCGACCACGTGGTCCGGGGCCTTCGCCAGGAACGCCTCGTTGCCGAGCTTCGCCGTGGCCTGGGCCTGCTCCTTCTCGGCGGCGGCGAGGTCCTTGGCGAGCCGCTTGCGCTCGGCGGCGACGTCGATCACGCCGGACAGGTCCAGCGCGACCTCGACACCGGCGACGGGCAGGGTCGCGGTCGCCGTGAAGGAGCCGCCCTCCGGCTGGAGGCGCAGCAGCTGGCGGATGGCCGCCTCGTGCGCGGCGAGGGCGGTGCCCTCCAGCGTGAGCCGGGCCGGGACCCGCTGGCCCGGCTGGAGACCCTGGTCGGCGCGGAACCGGCGGACCTCGGTGATCACCGACTGGAGCGTCCCGATCTCCCGCTCGGCGGCCTCGTCGCGGAAGCCGCTGTCGGCCGGCCAGTCGGCGACGACGACGGACTCGCCGCCGGTCAGCGTCGTCCAGAGCGTCTCGGTGACGAACGGGACGACCGGGTGCAGCAGCCGCAGCGTGACGTCGAGGACCTCGCCGAGGACGCGCTTGCTGACCTCGGCCGGCTCGCCGCCCGCCTGGAACGTCGTCTTGGACAGCTCGACGTACCAGTCGAAGACCTCGTCCCAGGCGAAGTGGAACAGCGTGTCCGAGAGCTTCGCGAACTGGTAGTCCTCGTAGTACGCGTCGACCTCGGCGACCACCGAGTTCAG
>BNBH01000055.1 GCA_014655195.1 Streptomyces cellulosae
AAGCCGGGGCCACCGTGGCCGTGGCCGGCGGAGCGATCTACAACGCCCCGGACCCGGCCGCGGCCGCCTACGAACTCAAGAAGCGCGCAACCGCCTGACACGACCCGCCCCAACACCGCATCCCATTCCATGTAGTTTCGAATTTGACCGGAATGCGCCGAGTGAGTCTCGAGCTGAATCGTGACTTCGGTCCTTGGCGCGCTGTCTGCGGCGGCGTCGGGGCGGTGCCTGCGACGCCAGGGGTGTCCTTGATCTGCTTGAGCGCATTTCCCAGGGTCTTGCCCCGCCCTTTGCAGGCCCGATCGAAAAGGGCGGTTGCTGGCGGCCGTCATGACGGATTCCCCTCGGTACGAATTCGAGAAAAACCGAAATTATTCAGGAGTGCGCGTCTATGGCAGCGAACGAATCGATCTCCAGTGACCACGCGATCGAATCAACTGACGAGGTTGTTCGCTTGACTACCAAGCGACTCCCCGAGGACTGGACCGAGTTGGACCAGCGCGCGGTGGACACCGCCCGCGTGCTGGCCGCTGACGCGGTCGAGCACTGTGGGAGCGGACACCCCGGCACGGCCATGAGCCTCGCGCCCGTCGCCTACGCGCTGTTCCAGCGGGTCATGCGGCATGACCCCAACGACGCGCAATGGCTGGGGCGCGACCGGTTCGTGCTCTCAGCCGGCCATTCGAGCCTCACCCTGTACATTCAGCTGTTCCTGTCCGGTTACGGCCTGGAACTCGATGACCTGAAGGCCTTGCGGAAGTGGGGTTCGCTGACTCCTGGTCATCCCGAGTACGGGCACACCGTGGGCGTGGAGACCACCACCGGCCCACTCGGCCAGGGCCTGGCCAACGCGGTCGGTATGGCCATGGCCGCCCGCCGCGAGCGTGGCCTGCTGGACCCGGACGCCGAGCAGGGCAGGAGCGTGTTCGACCATCAGATCTACGTGATCGCCTCGGACGGCGACATCGAGGAGGGCGTCACCTCGGAGGCTTCGTCGTTGGCCGGCACCCAGCAACTCGGCAACCTCACGGTGATCTACGACAGCAACGAGATCTCCATCGAGGACGACACCCGCATCGCGCTGTCCGAGGACACCGCCAAGCGCTACGAAGCCTATGGCTGGCACGTCCTCACGGTGCACGGCGGCGAGGACGTGGCAGGGTTCCTGGACGCGGTTGAGCAGGCCAAGGCCGAGACCACCCGCCCGACCCTGATCGTGCTGCGCACCGTGATCGGCTACCCGGCGCCGACCAAGATGAATTCCGGCAAGGTGCACGGTGCCGCGCTGGGCGCCGAGGAACTCGCCGCGGTCAAGCGCGCCGTCGGGTTCGACCCGGAGCAGAGTTTCCAGGTCGACGACGAGGTCCTGCGCCATGCCCGCCAGGTGGCCGAGCGCGGGAGGGCCGACCACGAGAAGTGGCAACTGGAGTTCGATGCCTGGGCGAAGGACAACCCGGAGCGTAAGGCGCTGCTGGACCGGATCAGCAAGCGTGAGCTGCCCCCCGGCTGGGCCGACGGTCTGCCCGCCTGGGAGGCCGGCGCCCAAGCAGTCGCCACCCGCAAGGCGTCGGCCGCGGTACTGGCCAGGCTCGGCGAGGTGCTGCCCGAGCTCTGGGGCGGGTCGGCGGACCTTGCCGAGAGCAACAACACCACGATCAAGGGTGCGGACTCCTTCGGCCCGGCCGAGATTTCCACCAACGCGTGGAAGGCCCATCCCTACGGTCGCACGCTGCACTTCGGTATCCGCGAGCACGCGATGGGCTCGATCCTCAACGGCATCGCGCTGCACGGCGGAACCCGCCCGTACGGCGGCACCTTCCTCGTCTTCAGCGACTACATGCGCCCGGCGGTACGCCTGGCCGCGCTGATGCGACTGCCGGTCATCTACGTGTGGACGCACGACTCGATCGGCCTCGGTGAGGACGGCCCGACCCACCAGCCCGTCGAGCACCTGGCCTCGCTGCGTGCCATCCCCGGAATGTCGGTGGTGCGCCCCGCCGACGCGAACGAGACCGCGCACGCTTGGAAGGCCGTGCTGGAGGACACCAGCGGCCCGGCCGGGCTGGCGCTTACCCGGCAGGACGTGCCGACGCTGGAGGGCACCTCCGCCGAGGGGGTGGCCCGCGGCGGCTACGTACTCGCCGAGGCGTCCTCGGGCAGCCCCGAGGTGGTGCTCGTCGGCACCGGTTCCGAGGTCCAGCTGGCCGTTCAGGCCAGGAAGATCCTCGAGTCCGAAGGGGTTGCCACCCGAGTGGTGTCGATGCCCTGCATGGAGTGGTTCGACCGGCAGGACCGGTCCTACCGGGAACAGGTGCTGCCTCCGTCGGTACGCGCCCGGGTCGCCGTCGAAGCGGGTACGGCGCAGCCGTGGCACCGGATCGTCGGGGATGCGGGCGAGATCGTGTCGTTGGATCGGTTCGGTGCTTCGGCAGACTACAAGACCCTGTTCAGCCAGTTCGGCATCACCACCGAGGCCGTGGTCGAAGCGGCACGACGAAGTGTGCGGTCCGTGCAGCCGAGTTGATGCCCGGCCGCAGGCGGCAGGAGGTGTCCGTGATCAGTCCGGAACCTGCTGGACGAGGCTGATGGGGAATCTTCTGGACAGCGGTTGCACCAGCGGCCCCGGCGAGAAGCCGGGGCCGCTTCCTCTTCCCGGTCTGCTCCCGGACGCATCGCCTGCGGATAGGTTCTTGTGAACGGTTGGCGGTGGGCCGGCGGTCCTCGAAGCGTCGGTGAACGGCACGGTGACCGCCCTCGATGGCGTCCTGGGCCGGGTTGGCCTCACCTGGCTGCCGGGGCCTTGGCGGGTGGGGCACAGCATGCTGTTGCAGCTGCGCCCGCACATACCCCGTCTTCGCCGACCCGCAAGACGGAGCACCGGCAATGATGCCAACCGTCATTCATTATCCTAATCACAGGATAATGTTTCTCAATGTCGCAAGCCTTGCCGATCAGCACGCAGATGGACAATTATTTTGCCCACGTAGATTATCCGCACTCCGGCCCGCGGGTCTCCTGCTGAAGCAGGAACTCTGTCCATGGCGAAGGTGCGGTGTGTCTCTCAGACGATCCGTGCGATGGCTGTCCTGGCCGCAGCGGACAAAGGCTCCCTCTGGAGGATCCGGATCCGTGGCAGCGCAAGTGACCAACGAATGCCATCCGCCCCGCAAGTGGAGGACGATCTCGTTGACGCAGTCAATATCAAAGGAACTCGAAGTCGGTCATTTCGTGGACGCAACGCGTGCTGTTGTCGCCGAGGTGGAAAAGGTGCGTGTGGGGGTGCACTCCCCGTCCTGGATCCGTGCCGGCGAATTGCTGCTCAAGGCGCCGAAAGTGTTCACCATCGGCACCGGGCGGAGCGGGCTCGCCCTGCAGATGGCCGCGATGCGGTTCATGCACCTCGGACTGCCCACCCACGTCGTCGGTGAGACGACTGCTCCGGCGATCGGCTCGGGGGACGTCCTGGTGGCGGCATCGGGCTCGGGGTCGACGGCCCGGGTGGTGCGGGCGGCTCAGACTGCTCGTGATCAGGGCGCGGACGTGATTGCGCTGACCACGGCGGCCGATTCGGCGCTGGCTGAAACCGCAACCGAAATACTCATCATTCCGGCTGCGGACAAGCAGGACTTCGACGGTACTGCATCTGTCCAGTACGCCGGCAGCCTGTTCGAACAGTCTGTCCTGCTGATCACTGACGCGCTTTTTCACACGCTGTGGAAGACCAGCGGGACCCGGGCCCGCGAGCTGTGGCGCCTTCACGCGAATCTCGAGTAACCGCTACGCACTCTGTGAGGCCGGCGCTGAAGGAACGGTGTGATTCGCGCTCGGCGCATGGAAGAAGGAGCAGGCGGTTCATCGAGCTGGTCGCACGGCTTGGATCAATCGAGTATGTGCCGCGATCTCTCTGTCCTGAAGCTACACACAAGAATGGGAGCCCAAAATGCAGTGTGGGAGTGAGGTCGCACCGCGAGCCTGCGTCGATATCCATACTTTGGAGGCGGTGGCTCTGGCGGCTACCCGCAGCGCTGCGGTGGCCAGCTACGCCTGGGTAGGCCGGCACGACCAAAAAGCCGCCGATGCAGCGGCGACGACGGCCATGCGCGAGGCGTTGGCCGATGCACCTGGGCGAGGAACGGTGGTCATCGGGGAGGGAGAGAAGGACGACGCCCCGATGTTGTTCAACGGTGAAGTCGTGGGCAATGGACACGGCCCGGACTTCGACATCGCCGTCGATCCCCTGGAGGGAACCTCGTTCTGCGCGAAGGACCTGCCCGGTGCCCTGGCCACGATCGCGTTCGGCGAACCAGGAACTCTGTGGTCACCTGGCCCCGGCTTCTACATGGACAAGATCGTGGTGCCTCCCCGGGCGAAGGACGTCATCGATCTGAGCGACCCTCCCGAGCGCACCCTGGTCAAGGTCGCCGAGGCTCTCGGAAAGAAGGTCAGCGAGCTCCGTGTTGTCATCATGGACAAGCCGCGGCACAAGGAGCTGATCGCACGGGTGCTCCGGGCGGGCGCGGCCGTGCAGACGCCGGCAGGAGGCGATGTCGGGGGGAGCCTGGCGGTGCTCCTGCCGACGCTCGACGTTGACCTGCTCCTCGGAGTCGGCGGAACGCCCGAGGGAGTGATGACCGCCGCGGCGGTCCGTGCCCTGGGTGGCGGCATGGTGGGCCGCTTGGCCCCTCAGCGTGACGAGGAAGCGGAGGCCATCCGCGCGGCGGGCATGTCTGTCGACCGCGTCTATCGCTGTGACGAGCTCGTAGCCGGCGATGCCTTCTTCGTTGCCACCGGCGTGAGCGGAGGGCCCCTTCTCGGACGTCCACGGGAATGTGACGGCACGACAATCGCCGAGTCGCTCCTGATCTCCAAGGGGCAGGTTCGCCATATTACACACACCACCTTCGAAGCGTTTCCCGCATAGTGCGCGCTGCGGTTTCCGGTTCTCCGTGGCGTCCATTCCCGAGCGGACACGTACCAAGTCGCTGCAGATAGCCGTGCCGTGCTCATTCGCTGCTGTTCATCGGCTTGAGGGCGGGGCACGCAGACGCCGGCACTGCACCGTGGTCAAGGAAGCTCAGCCACGACTTTCTGCAGCTGCCGCACATACACCATCACGATTGAGGAGATTCGGTGACGTTGCACCTGGACGACCTTCGCGTGCGCCGCCTGGGCGAGTGCCGTTACGATTCGCCGTTCTCCGAGGTGCTCTCCACCAAGCAGACCTCTCCGCATTACGTTGCGGAAGGTGACCGCGTCCTGCTCGAGGACACGGTTTCCATGCTTACCGAGCACAGCCTTCCTCCCGACCGCGTTCCGAGTTTCGAAGCAGCCGGGCCGCGCCGGAAGATCTATTTCGACCCTGCGAACGTGACCGCCGGCATTGTCACGTGCGGAGGGCTGTGTCCCGGCCTCAATAATGTCATCCGCGGTCTTGTCCAAGAACTCTCTGTACATTACAAGGTCAAGCGGATTCTAGGGTTCCGGAATGGCCTCAAGGGCCTGACGGCCGAACACCGCAATGACACCATCGAATTGACGCCTGATCGAGTTCGCGACATCCACAACGCCGGCGGCACCATTCTGGGCAGCTCACGCGGTGGCCAGGACGCCGACGAGATGGTCGACAGCCTCGTCATGCGAGGCGTCGACATCCTGTTCGTCATCGGTGGCGACGGGGGGATGCGCGCCGCGACGTTCCTCAGCAAGGCGATCAGGATGCGCGGTCTCGACATTGCTGTCATCGGGGTGCCGAAGACGATCGACAACGACCTGCCCTTCACTGATCAGTCGTTCGGGTTCCAAAGCGCGTTCGCGCGGGCCACCGACTTCATATCCTCGGTCTCCGTCGAAGCTGCAGCCAGCCCGAACGGCGTCGGGATCGTGAAGCTGATGGGTCGCCACTCCGGGTTCATCGCAAGCTACGCTGCGCTGGCCGCCAATTCCGCAGACATCGTCCTGATCCCTGAAATCCCCTTCGCCCTTGGGGGAGCTGACGGCCTGTTGGCCCACGTCGAGCAGCACGTGCGGTCCAAGGGCTTCGTGGTCATCGTCCTCGCCGAGGGGGCAGGCCAAGACCTTTTCGAAAAGCACGGCCTGCATCAGTACAACGGTCGCGGAACCGATGCCTCAGGCAACGTCAAACTCGGCAACATCGGGGAGCTGCTCAAAGAGAGCATCACGGCCCACCTGACTGCGGTCGGCCTTGCCCCCTCGATGCGCTACATCGACCCGAGTTACGCGATCCGCAGCGTCGCCGCCAACGCTTATGACAGTGTCTACTGCCTGCGTCTGGCCCATGCCGCGGTGCACGCTGCCATGTCGGGGCGTACCGAAGCCGCTGTCGCGCGCTGGCGGCGACGCTTCGTGCATGTCCCGTTGTCGCTGATGACCAGCCGTCGCAACCAGGTCGACCCGGACGGTGACCTGTGGATGTCCGTGCTCGAAACCACCTGCCAGCCGGCCAGATTCGGTCCGGCGCCAGACCGTGGTGAGCTGCACCGGGTTTCGTAAGACGGCGCGGGCCGTGGTCCAGGCGGTGCGCAGGTCTTCCTGGCAGGCTTCGCAGTAGTCGCATCCGTACTCGGCGGCCTACGCAGCCGGGGGCGGAGTGGAGACGTCCCTCGGTGTGTACGCGCCCCATGAATCGAAGAAGGACAGGACGCATGTCGCCTCGCACCGCGAACACGGCCGTGGCCGTCCACCCGCTTCTCGCCGAGCGCTGGAGCCCGCGCTCGTTCGACGCGACCCACACGATCACCGACGAAGAGCTGGTGTCTTTGCTGGAGGCGGCCCGGTGGGCACCCTCCGCCCGCAACTCGCAGCCGTGGCGCTTCCTGGTCGGGCGGCGTGGCGACACGACGTACCGGCGCATCTTCGCCACCCTCGCGCCCGGCAACCGGCTGTGGGCAGGCAACAGCTCGCTGCTGGTCGCGGCGGTCGCGGCGGAGCGCCTCGAGAGCGGCACGCCGCACCCCGGCGCCGCATACGACACCGGGCTGGCGGTGGCCCAACTGTCGCTACAGGCCCGCGCATTGGGGCTGCACGCCCACCAGATGGGCGGCTTCGACCCTGAGCGGCTGCGCACGTCGCTGGGTGTTCCGGACGGCTACCAGCCTCTCTCCATCACCGCGATAGGAGCCCTGGCCGCGCCGGAACTCCTCCCGCAGGAACTGCGGGACCGCGAAACCGCCGCCCGTGAGCGGCGCCCTCCTGCGGAAACCTTCTTCGCACAGAGCTGGGGCAATCCGCTTCCCGTCGGGCCCTGAACCCCGCCCCCTGCCCGTGCCCGCGTATCCCCCTTCGACCACCAACGCCGTATTCCGCGCTGTCCCAGGCGACACACATCGCAGGCATCCCAGCGGCCCGCCGGCCGCTGGGGCGTGGTGCAGCTCGGGCCGGCGCCGGACAACGCCGCCGTGGAGCCGTTCCCCTCGGTTCTCGAGGTCGAGTACGTCGGCCGACGCACCTTCGCGACGCGGGCGAGGCGAGGCTCAAGATCGCGACGTGGATCGCGGACTTCTGCAACAGGGTGCGGGCCGGCTGCCTCGGCGCCGCGGCCGGCCACGGCGGGCCTTCTTGACGCATGGCTCGACGCCGTGGCCGTCCATCCGCGGCAGGTGCAGCAGCATGGCGAACCGCGTCGTGCGCTCCACGAGCGCACCGCCCGCGGACCGGCCGGTGCCTGTTATCAGGTCGTCCTCCCCGTGTCCTGGGACCGCGCGATCCTCGGCAGGCCGCTCGTTGATCATCACCTCGGATGTGGCGTGACCGTTGGGGCGCCGCCGGGCGCCCGCGGGACCGCGGCATACGCCCGGTGCACAGGCAGGCGACCAGCTCGCGCTTGAGCGTGCCACTGACGTTGACCGATTACGCCAAAGCCGTGGTCTTCTGCTCGAGGCGTTCGTAGGGGGCCCTGCCGCCGGGGCCCCCGTGGGGGCGGGGTAGTTGCCGCAGTCCTCCCCTCGCGCAGCTTCTCGTCGAGGACTCGGCGTCGTCGATGACGACGTCCGTCGAGCAGCCGGTAGAACTCCTCGGCGTCGATGCGGTGAGAGCGTTCGACCTTGCCGTTCAGCCGCGGAGTGCGGGGCTTGGTGCAGGGTGCGGGCGATGCCCTTGTCGAGAGCGTGCCGGCAGAAGGCGGACAGGGACCCGGCGCGGTTCCCGCTGACTTCTTGGACGTGGCGTACCGCCGCCAGGCGCCGCTCGGCCTCATGGCCAAGCGGCGGAGTGGTGGGAGGGGACGTCGGCTTGTGGATCTCTGCAGTGACCGGAGCCCCAGGTGTCAACGATGATCGCCGGTTCCGACCGCCGGGAGACGGTCGACGGCGACCGGCTCGGCCTGCGCGCGATCTCCCGCCCCCTACCTCCTGGGCGTTGAGCCACGCGCTCTTCTCGCGCTCCTCGAATGACAGGTACCGGCCCGATGACGGGCTGCGCTTGACCGACGGCATGCGCCACTGCCGTCGCCCACCCTGTCGGTCTTCTCACGCAACACCTCCGCGACCAGGTGTTGCGACGACCACTGGAATCGACCTGCGCGCGCCGTGTGCCGTCGGTTCCCGTTCGTAGGCTCCAGGGTGCCGTTCGACACCGGTTACCGCCCGCTAGTGGAACGCAAGTTGTAACTCTGTTAAATCAAAGATACGGTTTCGAAAACGCGGAATTTCGAGACGCGGTCCTCGAAATTGCGCGGATCATGTTGCCCGATTTTCGCCCAGTCTTCGGGTACAGCCAGCAAGAGGAGGAAGTTATGACGTGGGAGACTCCGGAATACACGGTCATCGAGGTTTGCGCTGAGGCCAGCGGATACTTTTACCGGGGCTGACAGCCGGACTCAACGGGCCGTCCTGCCCGATTTCCCGTAGTCGCGGCAGGTGACTGAACCCTGCGACGGGACTACGTCTGCGTTGGCGCAAGGCCCCGGAGCATCGACAGCCCAGGGGCCTTGCGTCATTCGCTGGAAGCGGGTTCGACGTGCCACGTTCTAACGCCAATCGCATCCGTGATCGGATCCGCGAAGGTGCAGGGCTCAGGCGGGGTGCCCCGCAGCAATGCCGCACGTGGCCGGGGTTCCGGCCGGGAAGAGCGAGCACACCCCAGCAGCAAGTGAGTTCTGGCTACCGAAACAATCTGGATTGTCGTTGAATCTTTGGGGTGGTTCAGATGGCTCTCGAATTTATTCCGCTGGTAACGCTTGCTTTTGGGCTCAGTCTTGACAATTTTCGCTCGGCGATCGCCATAGGGACCATTCCGTTCGGCTGGCGCCGCGCCGTGCAGATATCCCTCATCTTCGGGATATTTGACACTGTGGGCCCACTATTGGGAGGACTGGTCGGCCACTACCTGGGTGGTTTTCTGGGTGACTGGGCGGAATACATCGGGGCGGCCGCGCTGGGGGTGTACGGTCTGTGCTTCCTTGTCAGCGCGATCCGGAATCCGGAGCCGAAAGAGATGGACCATCCGTGGGTGACGCTCTTCGGCATGCCGCTCACACTGAGCATCGACAATTTCCTCGCAGGCACCGGTCTGGGGATCGCCGGGTTTTCTCTCGTGGTCCCGATGCTGACTTTCGGTGCCATGACGGTGGTCATGTCGTTGACCGGACTGTTCGTGGGGCGGATGGCCGCCAAAGTTGTCCGGATCCGTTCCGACTTGTTCAGCGGTATCTCACTCGTCGGGGCAGCGATCCTGCTGCCACTGGCCTTCAACGGCTGAACGGCGGGCGCCACCGCCGCGCCGGCCCGTTCTCCGGGTTCGCCCTGACCGGGTGCTGAAGCGCCCGGTCAGGGCGACATCCCTGTTCAGCATCTACAAGGGCGAATCGTCGGCCGCGGGCGGCCGGGCGAACCGTGGCCGCGGTGCCGGTCTCCCGACGCGATGCGCCCAGGCACCGACATCTCAGGCTCGGCAACACCTGGGAGGACTTCCATGCCCGAGAATCCCGACACCCACGTCTACCGCACCTACGACAAGGTCTTGAACGAGGGGCAGCCGGCGCGGCGGCGGAATCATCCGACGGCCAGTGGAAATCCCAACGACTGGTGGCCGGACCGGGTCAACCTGAAGGCGTTGCACCGGAACCAACCCGCAGGCAACCCTCTGGACGCGGACTTCGACTACGCCGAGCAATTCAATACCCTGGATCTCGACGAGCTGGCGCGTGATCTCGACGAGGTGATGACGACCTCGCAGGACTGGTGGCCCGCCGACTTCGGTCACTACGGTCCCCTCATGCTGCGCATGGCGTGGCATGCCGCGGGTACGTACCGCGTCAGCGACGGCCGGGGCGGTGCCAGCGCCGGGATGCAACGTTTCGCCCCGCTGAACAGCTGGCCGGACAACCGCAACCTGGACAAGGCGCGCCGGTTGCTCTGGCCGGTGAAAAAGAAGTACGGGCGCAAGATATCCTGGGCGGATCTGATGATCTTCGCCGGCAACCGGGCACTGGAGTCGATGGGCTTCAAAACGTTCGGGTTCGGCGGCGGCCGTGCCGAGGTATGGGAGCCCGACGAGACGTACTGGGGTCCGGAACGCAAGTGGTTGGCCGAAGAACGGTACAGCGGTCTGCACGAACTCGACGAGCCGCTGGCGGCCACTGAAATGGGCCTGATCTACGTCGATCCGCAGGGCCCGGCCACCAATCCCGACCCGGTCCTCGCCGCCCGCGACATCCGGGAGACCTTCAAACGGATGGGGCTGAACGACGAGGAAACGGTGGCGCTCATCGCGGGCGGGCACACCTTCGGCAAGACACATGGTCCGGCGGACCCGAACGTGACCGGCGGCCCCGAGCCCGAGGCAGCGCCCCTCACCGCGCAGGGCCTGGGCTGGCTCGGCGGGTACGGCAGCGGCAACGGGGCGGACACGGTCACCACCGGGCTGGAAGGGATGTGGACGCGCACGCCCGTCCAGTGGGACCACACCTTCCTCGAAACGTTGTACGAGTACAAGTGGGACGTCGAGCTCAGCCCGGCGGGCCTGTGGCAGTGGGTCCCGAGCGACGGCCAGGGCGAGGGCACCGTGCCGGACCCCTTCGACCCGGACAAGAAACACCACCCGGTCATGCTCACCACCGACCTGTCTTTGCAGCAGGACCCGAGTTACGACGCGATCGCGCGGCGGTTCCTGGAGCACCCGGACCAGTTCCAGGACGCGTTCGCACGGGCTTGGTTCAAGCTGACTCACATCGACATGGGGCCGATCCAGCGCTACCTGGGGCCGCTCGTCCCGGCCGAACGGCTGATCTGGCAAGACCCGGTGCCCGAGCTGGACCACGGGCTCGTGGACCCCGACGACGTCGCCGCCCTCAAGCGCGAGATCCTCGGATCGGGGCTGACAGTCGCGCAGCTCGTCTCCACGGCGTGGGCGTCGGCTTCGACGTACCGCGACAGCGACAAGCGCGGTGGGGCGAACGGGGCGCGGATCCGGCTCGAACCGCAACGCAGCTGGCCGGTCAACGAACCTGAGCAGCTGGCTGTCGTCCTGTCCTCACTTGAGGCGGTCCAAGAGCGCTTCAACGCCTCCCAACGGGGAGACAAGCGGATCTCGATGGCCGACTTGATCGTGCTCGGCGGCTGTGCCGCGGTGGAAAAGGCCGCCGCGGCCGGCGGCCATGAGGTCGCCGTTCCGTTCCGCCCCGGACGCACCGACGCCACCCAGGAGTGGACCGACGTCGAGTCGTTCGACGCGTTGCAGCCCACGGCGGACGCCTTCCGCAACTACCTTGGCAAAGGCTTCCGGATGCCGCCGGAGCACATGCTGGTCGACCGGGCCAGCCTGCTGACCCTGAGCGCGCCTGAGATGACCGTGCTGCTCGGGGGGCTGCGGGTACTCGGAGCCAATTACAGAGGTTCCTCCATGGGTGTGTTGACCTCGGCGCCGGGGTCGTTGACGAACGATTTCTTCGTCAACCTGCTGGACATGGGGACGGTGTGGGCGCCGAGGCAGAACGGGCACGTCTGGACGACGATCTACGAGGGCCGCGACCGGGACACCGGCGAGGTGAAATGGACCGCGAGCCGGGTCGACCTCCTCTTCGGTTCGCACTCCGAGCTGAGGGCGCTCGCGGAGGTCTACGCGAGCGAGGACGCGGGCGAGAAGTTCGTCCAGGACTTCGTCGCCGCGTGGGTGAAAGTCATGGAACTCGACCGCTTCGACCTGCGCTAGGGGAAGACGGGCGAAGCCGCCTTGACCGGGGGTCGAGTGTGTACGTGGGGCAGGGGCGGGATGTGCGCGGCCTGCGTGACCGGCGCGTTTGGGCCCTGCGGGTTGCGCGCGGCACGGAGGACACCTGTTCGTCCCGGTCGCCGAAGGTCTTCCCGGGACGGGAACCCGGCGCGCTTGTGGCGGCGTGGTGTGCAGGTTGACGCGGTCGCGTCCAGCGGCCCCTTCGGCCTGCTGGATGCGCACGGCCTCGGCCGGGTCCCGGCGTCGGACCTTCACGGTGGGGATCGCCCGGCGAGATGCGGCGGATGTGAGGGGATGTCACGCGGCGGGTGAGGGCGATCGCCTCGGCCAGCGGGTCGCCGGCGGAGCGGTGGACCTGGCGGAGCGGGATTACCAGATCGGTCCTGTTCGCGGTGCCGGTGTCGGATACAGGGGTGGGGCGAGGCCGGGTGTGGCCCGTGGAGGTGCCGGGCTGCAGGCTGTGGGTGTCACTCGCTGGGGTCGGCTCGGCGGTGTTCAGGTCGGCCTGGTAGTCCAGGACGAGCGGCATGCCCTCTCGGGGAGGAGGCCGGTGACCGCGGCGTGCGCGGCACGCGGTCAACTGCTGCTCGGGGTGCGGCTTTGACAAGGTGACGTCCTCGGCCGTCTTGGCCGCCTTGACTCGGTGAGTGCTGGAGGCTGCGGCCGGCGATGAGCCAGGTCGCGGCATCGGGGTCATCGTCAAGAACGCGGCCTCGGCGCCGCTGGTGGCTTGCGGGATGCGCTCACCGCGCCGGATCCCCACGTCATCGCCGCCGAGCGCTACCCCGAGCGCGCGGACATGGACGTGCCGCGCGGTGCCGACGGCCTGGGTGGCGTTGCCGTCCGTGCCGACGGCGGTGACAAGGCCGATCGCCCAATCCCGGTGCCGGTGCCGGTCTCGGGGGGCCTCCGAGGCGGCCACTGCTGCCTCGCCTGCAGCGAGATCACACGGACGAGAGGAAGGAAACCGCCACCGGCCTATGGGAGCCGTGCCCAAGCGTTCTTCACCCAGGCCGGGATCACCGTTGAACGGGTACTGACCGACAACGGCGCCTGCTACCGCTCACACGACTGGCGCGACACCCTCGCAGCGGCCGGGATCACCCACCAGCGCACCCGGCCCTACCGCCCGCCAGCCAACGGCAAGGTCGAACGCTTCCACCGCACCCCGCTCGACGAGTGGGCCTACGCCCGCCCCTGCCGGTCAGAAGCCGAACGCCGCCAAGGGTTCCCGCAGTGGCTGCACACCTGCAATCACCACCGCGGCACACCGCCCTGCAAGCCGACCACCCGCCAGCCGCGTCCCCCACCTCACGGCTCAGTACGCCTAGCGGGCTCGTGCACGGTAGGCGGTGAGGCGTCGATGGCGGCGGGGGCTCGGTGTTCACCTCTGCCGCGCCGACGTCAGGTCCCCGCTCTGCTGGTGGAACAGCAGACCGGCGACGGTCTGGTCGGTGTCGCTGGTGTGCTCGCGGCGGCCGAGGCGGCGGGTCAGAGCTCGCCAGTTCTTCAGGTGGGCGATGCTGTGCTCGAGGCGGATGCGTCGTGAGGATTGTGCCTTCCGCTGCCGCTCGCGTATCTCCTTGTACCAGTCGGGGGTGTTCTTCTTGAACTTGCGGTGCGGCGGTGTCAGCACCCGACCGCTGGTCTGCGCCGCCCGGGCCCTGGTAGCCGGCATCGGCGAGAAGTTTCCACGGCGGGCCCGTGGGCCAGGAGCTTGACCGGCCCTCACCGGCGGGCGTGGGTGATGTCCGCGCAGCTTCCGGGCTTGGTCGGGCTGCAGAACAGCACCCGGCCGTCCCCGTCCGTGAGCACCCATGGTCTTGGCGGCGTTCTGCTTGCTCCTGCCGGAGATGAACCTGTCCCGGTTCTTGCGCCCGGAGGCGGGATCTCGATGGCGTCGACGATCCCGGTCCTCCCCCTGGAGCCGAGGTGGTCGACGACCTCGGCCGGCGTCCGCAACCGCACGCCGGGACTGACGGTGCAGCCTCGCTCGGCGAGCAGGGTCCGCACTGCGCCGATGGCACGGGTGATGGTGGAGCGGTCTGCGCCGAACCCGCAGGCGAGCACGTCGTGCGGGGGCCCGTGACGGAGGTGCACGAGCGTGGCCAGGAGCCCGTCGACGAGGAGCAGCCGGTGCTTCGTGCCGGCACCGATCGCCGGCTTCCGTGGCCGGGACGCAAGTCTGGCCTGGTGCCGTTCGTGCCACAACGGGCCCAGCTCGGTCATGAGTTCGGCGATCGCGCCGGCCGAGAGGCCCGTGATCCTCCGGTCGCTGATGATCGCGATCGCTGCACGAGACGCGTTCGTCGGCCACACGGCGATGGTCGACGATCAGGAACTCGACGCCTCACGGCCTACCGTGCACGAGCTCGTCAGGGGGCTTTCCGCGGCCGCCGTCACCCGCCCGGTGGGAAGGCAGTTCTTCTCCGGAACCTTCTCCGTGCATGGGACGTACGGCTCGGCACAGCCGGCTTGCTGCAGGCTGCGGGGGCTTTTCAGCCTCGATACCTGTGCACGTCGCACACGCAGTACATGAGACGGCAGCTGAAGCACGGGGGCTTGTCGACGCACGTGATACAGGGCCCGCAGTGCACCGGTTCGGTGTGCCGCGCGTGATCGCCGGGTTCGTAGGCCTCTCCGCAGTAGTGGCACGGCCCACGCTCGGCAGTGTCCTGCTGGGGCACCGGCGGCTGGTTCATCAGATCACCTTTTGTTTCCTCAACTTGGCTTCCCCACGGCCGAGGTGCGGGGCGCAACATCCACCACCGGCGAGACTACGGCGGACCTGGCGTAGCCGTTCTCCTCGCCCGTCGGTGCGAAAACACTGGCCCGGTGATCGCGACGTCACCGGGACGACTCGATCACCGGGCGGGTGAGTGGGGAAACCACCGGGGAGTTACCTCGTGTCTCGCGTCCGTGCCACGTCAGTGGCACCGCCCTGTCACAGGGAGAACGTGATCACCGCGGCACCGTGGCCCTGGCCGGACAGGCCGGGCACGATGCCTTCGAGCCAGCCACCCCAGCCGACCGGCACCGTGATGTACTGCTTGCCGTCGACCATGTAGGTACTCGGGCTGCTGTGGTGACCGCTACCGCACTGGAAGCTCCAGAGCTTCTCTCCGGTCTCGGCATGGAGCGCCATGAACTCGCCCGCGGGTGTGCCCGCGAACACCACGTTGCCCGCGGTGCTGAGGGTCGACGCGGCCATCGGCATGTCGAGCCGGTAGCGCCACTTCTCTTCACCGTGCGAGTCGAACGCGCTGACCGACCCGGCCATGTTGTCGATGTCGACCTCGACGGCGGCGCCCCAGTAGGGCATGCCTTCCTTGAACTCGCGACGGCGTCGGGTGGCGGTAGCACCCACGTCGGCCACCGGAACGTAGAACAGATCGTGGTCCGGGTTGTACGACGCGTGCGTCCATTCCTTCGCACCGGCGGGGCCGGGGAAGAAGTGGACGGGCTCGCCTTCCTTGTCCGGGTACTTCCGCGGGGTCACCTTGCCGTCACGGGTGATGACGCCCCAGTCGATCCGGTCGACGAACGGCGTGACGTGCTGCAGCTCGCCGTTGGTGCGGTCGAGGACGAACATGTACCCGTTCTTGTCGAAGTGGGCGAGCAGCTTCTTGCCGTCCCGCTCGAACAGGGTCATCTCCATGGTGGAGTCGTAGTCCCACAGGTCGTGGGGGGTGAACTGGTAGTGCCACTTGATCTCGCCGGTGTCGACATCCAGCGCGACCACGCTGTCGCTGTAGAGGTTGTCCCCCTCACGGACCTCGCCGTCGAAGTCGGGAGCCGGGTTGCCGGTGCCTGCGTAGTAGAGGTTCAGCTCCGGGTCGTAGGTTCCGGTGACCCAGTGGTTCGCGCCTCCGCGCTGCCAGGCCTCCCCGTCGGCGGGCCAGGTCTCCGAGCCGGGCTCACCCGGCTTGGGCACGGTGTAGGTGCGCCAGCGATGCTCACCGGTCTCCAGGTCCCAGCAGTCGATGTGGCCACGGACGCCGTACTCGCCGCCGGCGGAACCGGTGATGAGCGTGTCCTTGATGACCAGCGGAGCGATCGAAGCGCTCTCGCCCGCCCGCACGTCGCCGATGGTCTTCTGCCAGACCTTCTGGCCGTTGGTGGCGTCGATCGCCACCAGCTGGGCGTTCTGGGTCACCATGTAGACCTTGCCGTTGGCCACCGCACAGCCGCGGTTGACGTTGGCGCAGCACAGCGTCACGTCGAAGGGAATCGCGTGCTTGTAACGCCACAGCTGCTCGCCGGTCGTCGCGTCGAGCGCCCAGAGCCAGCCGTCCCAGCCGGTGACGAACATGACGCCGTCGACGACCAGCGGACAGGCCTCGAACGCGTAGGTCGAGGTGGAGGCCATCATGCCGGTCGCGCTCGCCTGGTGGATCCAGGCGACCTTCAGGTTCTTGACGTTCTCGGCGTTGATCTGGTCGAGCAGGCTGTGCCGCTTGCCGTCGTAGTCGCCGTAGTAGGTGATCCAGTTCTGCGGTTCGCTGCGCGCCTGGAGGATGCGCTCGTAGTTGATGCCGCGCGTCACGTCCGGAGCGCTGTGCGGCATGTTGGAGAGCTTGCTGTGGTTGAACGCCTCGCCGGCGTCGACGTATTCGACGGTCATGGTGGTTCCTACCTTTCTACGGCCGAGGCTGGGCGGGTCGGTCGAGCTTGGCTTCCGGCGGTACTTCGCCGGTCACGACGATGGCGGCGGTCAGTCCCCTGCCCTCGTCGTTGCCGGCCGGCGAGCCGTACCAGTAGTAGCCGGGGCCGTCCAGTTCGAGCGTCGCGCGGCCCTTCGAGTGGTTCACCAGACCGATGAACTTCCTGTCGCCGTTACTGGGCAGCAGGCAGGCGTGGGTGTTCTTGTCGTCGTTGATGATCGTCAGCTCGACGGTGCCGGCGTGCGGCAGCACCAGGACCGCGGGCTCCCACGCCATCGCATCCTCCGGGATGCGGATGGTCGCCTCCATCGTCCCGTCGGCACGCTCGGTTGCCTTGGCGATTGAGCCGGTCCCGAGCAGGGCACCCATGGTCGCCTTGTTCTGTCCGCCGATTTCGGCCAGGAGATCGGCTTGTTCCTGGGCAGTCGTCATCGGACTTCACCTCCTCGTGAGCAAGAAATGAAAATTCTGACGGGTTTTCACGGGACATGTCACCAACGGAAAGCGTCGGCTCGTTGACGGCAACGTCGGAAACTTTCAAGCGCTACGCCACCCCGGCACGCCATTCCGATATTCGTCGCCACGGCCAGCCCGAGCCCGCCGTTCCCCCGGCAGGAGATACCGTTCGTGTCAATCCTGTGCCTGGGTCCAGGTTTAATCCCTGGTGCGGTCAGACCTATGGCGGCAAATCGCTGTCTCGGGGGGTAGGCCACGGAGGCCACCCTCACCCCGCATACCGCTCCCACGCCCTGTGCAGCGTTGCCTCGCCATGACTGCGAGAGGCCGGGTCGAGCCAGCGTACCTGTGCCATATAGGACCGCCTTTGGTCTGTTGCCAACCCGGACGGCACACAGGCGTTTGGTGCCGATGATCGCTCGTGTGCTGTACGTATCGGGCCGGGCCGCGTTGCTTGACCTTTGACGTAAATTAAACTGGCCCTCGCTTTGAGGACAAGCAGAGCGGGATGAGTGCGCGCGAACAACCTACGAACGGTCGTGAAGCGGAGATCATCGGTGGGCATCCACCCACGAGCGGTCGACATGCCTGCGCGTCGGCTTGAGGTTGTTCTGGCCGATGTTTTGACGATTGGTCAGGCGTTAAATGAGTTGTCCGCCTTTGTGACTTGGCGGCCGGCTGCTACAAGCAGGCCCGTTGATTCGTGCCCCTGCCTGCGCAAGCACGTGAGGCTCGCGCGCAGGCAGGGGCGGGTTTCGGCGTCTCGGAGCCGACGGTCCGGCGGCATGTGGACGAGAGACTCGAGGCCCTGGCCGCTTGGGGGGCCGAGTCCCCATGAAGCAGCCCTGCCGGTACGGACGAGGGCGGCTTCGTCGGCGAACGGGCACCGTCATCCGTGCGGTACACAGGACGCGCCCACGACCTGACCGCAGCCGGCGCCCACGGGGTCTGGCGGGCATGCCTGGCCTGTGGCAGGTTCTGATCCCGGTCGGCCGGGCCCGCCCCGGCACCGCCGTCCGCCCCCCTGCCGGGCCGCCGCGCACTCCCGGAACGACGTGCCCCCGCCGGATCGAGGTCCGGGCACTGCGCGCCGCACGTTCCGTTCATCCCGGCCAGCCGCGCCGTCCAGGCCTCCGCACTCTCACGACCTGCCCATACACACGATGAAGACCGCACACACGTCTTGAGATGTCGTGCGCCATACGGTTTCCTGCTCAGTGGTTGGGAACCGCTACGCCGGGTAACAAGGAGTCACATGACCGGGACAGTGCCACCGCTGGCGATCGCACCGAGCCGGCCCAGTGAGGACTGCCGTATGGCGGATGGCCCTCTGGTGGCTACCTCATCGGCGAGAGAAGTAGCTCGTGCATGGGAACGCTTCGCCGCGGGTGAAGACATTGAAACGGGCGTCCGGCCTGAGATCCTCGCTTCGTGGTACCGATGCCGTGACCAGTACGAAGTGGACCGCAAGTTGGATGCCGCACCGGCGGCGCCGGCCGACGTCCACCGAACCGACACAGGCGTGATCTTCACTGCGCTCGGCGGCCTCGGCGCCATGGCCGGCAAGCAAGTGGAACGGGACGACGCCGTCGTCACCGTTACGGACGGGGACGGGCGAGTCCTTGGGGCATGGGGCGACCCTACCACACAGCGGCGGGCAGAGTTGCACAATCTCGCCCCATGGTCGTCGTGGTCGGAGGAGTGCACCGGCACGAACGGAATGGGAACCTCGTTCGAGGTGTCCGGCCCGGTGACTGTGACGGGGCCGGAGCACTGGTGCGAAGCCTTCCACCAGTGGTCCTGCGCGGGCATTTCCATACGCGACGTGGTGACCGGCTCGCCGGTCGCGTCGATCAACATCTCGCGATGGAACGCACCACTCCCCACGTCCATTGCGTCGTGGCTGACGAAATCAGTCGCGTGCATCGAACAGGAGATTTACCGGCGCGCCGTCTACGAGGCGGACAAAGTATTCTCCGAGTTCAGGAAAAAATGCTCCCGGGTCACTGGTCCATTTATCGCGATGGACCGTGGAGGGAATGTGATAGCTGCAAACGAAGCAGCTGTCAGACTGCTCGGGCTGACTGACGAGCCCTCCGTTGTCGCGGCTGCGATCGAACCGGCACAGCGCTGGACCCTGGACATTTCAGGGCTTCCTGACGTGCTGCGGTGGGCCATGGACCAGGCGCAAGGAAGCGAACAGTGGAGCGGCTACGCGTGTCTGCCGGTGTCCCCGGGAGGGGAGGCCACTCCCCTGACCATGCGGCCCATCGTCGACTCGAATCACGTGATGGGCATGCTGTGTTTTCTGGGGGTGCAAGAGGGTGAACCTTACGTGGGCAGTCCGGAAGCATCGGTCAACCCGCTTCCTCAGCGCGTCATCGGAATGCGCAATGATCGGCTGGTCCTGCTCGCTCCGTCGGAGATCCGCTATGCCGAGGCGGACCGGAACATCGTGTGGCTGATCACGGAAAGGGGGAGGATCCAAGCTGCGACCCGCGGTCTCGACAATGTCGAGCGGTTGCTGACGTCTTACGGATTTCGTCGAGTACACCGGCGTTTTCTGGTCAACCTTCGCCGTGTGGCAGAACTGGAGCGGGGCATCAAGGGTGAGCTCTTCCTCATCATGAATGCTCGTTCCCATGAGGTCGTTCCCGTTTCGCGGCGCCACGCTCCGGAACTCAGGCGCATGCTCGGTGTGTGACCCCCCCCCGGTCTCGGTGTCCGGTTACTCCAGCCGGACTTCGAGTACTCGGGCTCGGCCGGCGGCACGGGCCTGAACCAGGTCGCCGTGCACTTCGCCTTCACCTCGTCCACCGGGCAGAGCCTGATCGGCCGGCGCCCGTACTTCACCAAGGAGCGGGCCGGCAACGAGGAACACCACTGACCGGTGTCCCCGACGAGCTGTGCCCCCGCGGCCAAGCCGCGCCTCGCGGCGGACCTACCCCACGCCGCATCCACCCATCAGGTCACCAGCCCACGAAGCTGAGCGTGATCAAGCCGCCGCCCGGCTGCCGAAGTCGGCCTTGCACCGGATGCGGAGACGGCACGGGCACAAGGGCTTACGCGACGTACGACTGGGCAATGACCGAGGCAACTACCGCTGCCCCGACGGGCGGAACCGGATGCAGGGACATCAGTACTGCTGGTCCGCCCGAACCGCTCCCCCGCAATGAGTTCTTCCCAGCCTGGTGCGGCAGCTCGGTGGTTGGACTGACAACGTGGTGAAGCCCCTGGTAGATGGGTTTTCGACCAGGAGAACCGTCTCCACCAGAGGCTTCGCCTGCTTGTCCACCCCTCGGGCATCGAGGTGCCGGCTCTGCCCTGCGCTTCCTGGCCGCTCGTCCGCGGCAGCACGTGAGTGCGCGGGTTTCTGCTCCCTGGGGTGCACCGTCTGCTGGTGTCTGCTCAACTGGCAGGCCACCGCGCAACTGTCCGGGGTGGACGGGCAGTTCGCTCCAGGGGGCACGGTGGCCTTGTCCCAGCACGACCTGCTTCGCCTGCGTGAGCCGCTGCGTTGGGCAGATGGTCTTGAACTCGTCCGCGGGGCCGCCGAGCGGTTGCTGCAGGAACTGATCGAGGCCGAGGCGGGTGTGAGGGTCGGTGCCCAGTGGGGCGAGCACACCGCCACCGGCACCACCTGGCGCAACGGGCACCGGGAGAAGACCGTGACCCACGCAGGGGCGGCTGCCTCGAGTTCGCGATCCCGAAGCTGCGGGCCGGGAGCTTCCTCTCCCAGCCTGCTGGAGCGCCGGCGGCGCATCGGCCGGGTTCTCTGCGCGGTCGTCATGGAGGCCTACGGGCACGGCGTCTCCGCCCGCTCGGTCGGTGACCTGGTCAAAGCCCTGGGCTGCGACACCGGCATCTCCCAGAGCGAGGTCTCCCGGAGCTGCGCGGACCTGGACGAACAGCTCGACGCCTTCCGGACGCGCCCGCTGGACCACACCCCGGCTTCCCGGCCTGTTCCTCGACGCCACTTACGTCAAGGCCCGTGTCGACCACCGCAGCGCCCCCCCCAGGCGATCGTCATCGCCGCCGGGGGCCGCCCAGGACGGCAGCCGCGAGGTTGCCGGTGTCATGGCCGGCGACAGCGAGACCGAAGGGTTCTGGGCCCAGTTCCTGCGCGAACACGGGCTGTGCGGCGTCCGACTGGTCATCTCAGACGGCCACAGCGGCCCGGTCACAGTGATCCGCAAGGTGTGCCAGGTCCTCACGGATCTTTTCGGTCGGCTGCTGGGGGCCTCGCCGGCCTTGCCCGGTGCCGTCCATGACGTCCGTGCGGCCCGCGAACACGGCATCGTCGACGCGCTCGCCGAGGCCGGCGTCAAGTGCTCGGCGGACAAGGCGTACCGAGGTGCCAGCGGCACGGTGGGCACCTCCTGCTGGGCTCGTTGATACAGGACGGCAGGCTTCAAGATGGTTGCCGCATCGCTGAGTTCACCGGTCCGAACGCCCGTGGGGGCCGGCTGGGGGATGCGGCTGATCATCCGCCGGGGGCGGCAACTGCATCCGCACCGCCACGGCCATGGGGCGGCACAACCTTCCCCCCGGCAGTCATGGCACATCGATATGGCTCCGATGCTCGCCGCGAACCTCGGGGCCGGTCTCCCAGCCCGGCTCCGCCTGCTGCCTTCGGCACGACAACAAGGACTTGGCGAACGTCGCACCGAAACCATGCGTGTGCGCCTGTGCCGCCTGCCTGCCCGTGTGGCCTGCCAGGCTGGAGGTCACTGTCTGCGCATGGTGCGGACCTGGCCCTGGGCAGCGGCGTCCACCGTCCGCTGCGGACGGCTCACCCAGCTGCCGGCCGTCACCTGACGGCCGGCGTCGTCCCCGGCAAGGAGCAGGAAAGCGGCGGCCTCGCGATCTTTTCGGACATGACGGGCGCCCCGCCGGTTTGGTCAGCGATCGCCCGTCGCTGACGGATCGAGGGCATGACTCAGCAGTGTCTGTCTGCGGCTGCCGTATCGATGACAGTCAACGCTTGGTACGCGCGGCAAGGGCCTCCACCTGGCTGCGCAGCCGTTCCACGGCCTGTGCCGGATCCTTGGCGGCGTAGACGGCCGACCCGGCCACAAAGCAGTCGACACCGGCCTCGGCCGCCTGCTCGATCGTGTCGGTGTTGATGCCGCCGTCGATCTCCACCACCAGGTTCAGATGGCCGGTGTCGACCATCGTTCGGGCCTTGCGTACCTTGCCGAGGACCTCGGCGATGAATTTCTGGCCGCCGAAACCGGGCTCCACGGACATCACCAGCAGGGTGTCGTAATGTTTGAGGACATCGACGTAGGGCTCCAGGGGCGTGTTCGGCTTGATCGCCAACCCGGCCTTGGAGCCTGCGGCCCGCAGGTTCTTCGCGAGCATGACCGGATCGTCGGCGGCCTCGACGTGCACCGTGACGTTGTAGGCACCCGCTTCCGCGTAACCGGTCGCCCAGCGATCCGGGTTCTCGATCATCAGGTGGCAGTCCAACGGTAGGTCAGTGGTTGCCAGCAGCGACTGAACGACCGGCAGCCCCAGGGTCAGGTTCGGCACGAAATGCGCGTCCATGACATCTACGTGCAGCCAATCCGCTCCTCGACCTGGTGGTCCTTTCACGGCAGCCACCTCGTCGGCGAGCCGTGCGAAGTCGGCGGAGAGTATGGACGGAGCGATCAACGGTTGGTTCGACACGACGCCAAGCCTAAAGCTCAGGCGGTGACGGGTGGTTATTTATTGTGCGCATCACGGGATTGTGCTTTCGCATGACGCGGGGTGTTGCCGGGTTTTGGGCGGTGGGCAATTGTTGTGAGGGTTGG
>BNBH01000056.1 GCA_014655195.1 Streptomyces cellulosae
CAAGATCTCGGTGAAGCACAACGACCCGGTCGTGATGGTGGAGGCCTACCGTCAGCTGGCCGAGCAGTGCGACTACCCGCTGCACCTGGGTGTCACGGAGGCGGGGCCGGCGTTCCAGGGCACGATCAAGTCGGCCGTCGCGTTCGGCGCGCTGCTGTCGCAGGGCATCGGCGACACCATCCGCGTCTCGCTGTCGGCGCCGCCGGTGGAGGAGATCAAGGTCGGCATCCAGATCCTGGAGTCGCTGAACCTGCGGCAGCGTGGTCTGGAGATCGTGTCCTGCCCGTCGTGCGGGCGTGCGCAGGTGGACGTGTACAAGCTGGCCGAGGAGGTCACCGCGGGCCTGACCGGCATNAGGGCGAGGTCATCAAGACCGTCCCCGAGTCGAAGATCGTCGAGACCCTGATCGAGGAGGCGATGAAGATCGCCGAGCAGATGGAGAAGGACGGTGTGGTCTCCGGCGAGCCGCAGGTCGCGGTGGCCGGCTGACCGGACCCTCCCGGCGGACGCGGGATCCGGGGGCGGCGGCCCCCGGCGTCCGCGGGTACAGTGCGGAAATCAGGCAGAACCCTTTTGTGTGAGGCCCCGCACGTGTTGACGCAGACCACCTCCCGGGTCCTCGAACCGAGCGACCTGGACGCCGCCCTCGCCGTACTCGACCGCGACCCGGTCGCCAACGCCTTCGTGACCGCGCGCGTCCAGATCGCCGGACTCGACCCGTGGCGGCTCGGCGGCGAGATGTGGGGCTGGTACGAGGACGGCATCCTCACGTCGATGTGCTACGCGGGCGCCAACCTCGTCCCCATCTGCGCCACCCCCCGAGCCGTCCGCGCCTTCGCCGACCGCGCCCGCCGCGCGGGACGCCGCTGCTCCTCCATCGTCGGCCCGGCCGAGCCCACCGCCGCCCTCTGGCAACTGCTCGAACCCCAGTGGGGCCCCGCCCGCGAGGTCCGCTCCCGCCAGCCGCTGCTGGTCACCGAGCGCATGCCCGACACCGTGGCGCCCGACCCGTACGTCCGCCGCGTCCGCAAGGACGAACTCGAGACGATCATGCCGGCGTGCGTCGCCATGTTCACCGAGGAGGTCGGCGTCTCCCCGCTGGCCGGCGACGGCGGACTGCTCTACCAGGCCCGGGTCGCCGAGCTGGTCGGCTCCGGCCGCTCCTTCGCCCGCTTCGACGCCGACGGCAACGTCGTCTTCAAGGCGGAGATCGGCGCCGCCACCGACCGCGCCTGCCAGATCCAGGGCGTCTGGGTCGCCCCCGAACACCGCGGCAAGGGCGTCGCCGCCCCCGGCATGGCCGCCGTCCTGCGCTACGCCCTCGCCGACGTCGCCCCCGTGGTCAGCCTCTACGTCAACGACTTCAACACCCCCGCCCGCCGCACGTACGACAAGGTGGGCTTCCGCGAGGTCGGCGCCTTCATGAGCGTGCTGTTCTGACGGGCGCGTCCCTGTAGTCTCCCCGGCATGCTGCGCTTTCCCGGTCACGGCCGCCCCCAGCCCGACGACATCGTGATCGGTCCCCTCGACCTCCCCGCCCACGTCGACGAGGCGCTGGCCGTCCAGGCGGTGGCGTTCGGACTCGGCCCCGACGAGGTGGCCGTACGCCGGCATATCGTGCTGCGTCACATGACCTTCCCCGGCGCGCGGGCCTTCGGCGCGACCGTCGGGGGACGCCTGGTCGGCTTCGTCTACGGCATGCCCAACGACCGTTCCCACTGGTGGTCCACCGTCGTCGAGCCCTACCTGCGCGCCCGCGGCCACGACGACTGGCTCGACGACTCCTTCGTCATCACCGAGCTGCACGTCCACCCCCGGCACCAGAAGCACGGCATCGGCCGCGCCCTGATCACCACGATCACCGACACCGCCGAACAGCCCCGGTCGATCCTGTCCGCGCTGGACATCGACAGCCCCGCCCGCCACCTGTACCGGTCGCTGGGCTACCAGGACCTCGCCCGGCAGGTCCACTTCCCCAGCGCGCCCACCCCGTACGCCGTCATGGGCGCCCCGCTGCCCCTGCCGCGCGGCTAACCGATTTCCGCCGTCCCGTCCCGCCCGGCTAACCTCGCCTTCATCACCTAGACGCAGCAGGAGTACGAGAACCATGGCGAACGCACCGGTCCAGCGCATGTCCCAGTTGATGGCGAAGACGCTGCGCGACGACCCGGCCGACGCCGAGGTCCTCAGCCACAAGCTGCTGGTCCGCGCGGGCTACGTCCGGCGCACCGCCGCCGGCATCTGGACGTGGCTGCCCCTCGGCAAGAAGGTGCTCGCCAACGTCGAGCGGATCGTGCGCGAGGAGATGGACGCCATCGGCGCCCAGGAGGTGCTCCTCCCCGCCCTCCTGCCGCGCGAGCCCTACGAGGCCACCGGCCGCTGGGACGAGTACGGCGCCGAGCTGTTCCGCCTCCAGGACCGCAAGGGCGGCGACTACCTCCTCGGACCCACCCACGAGGAGATCTTCACGCTGATGGTGAAGGACCAGGCGTCCTCCTACAAGGACCTGCCGGTTATCCTCTACCAGATCCAGACGAAGTTCCGCGACGAGGCCCGCCCCCGCGCCGGCATCCTGCGCGGCCGCGAGTTCCTGATGAAGGACTCCTACTCCTTCGACCTCGACGACGACGGCCTGGCGCAGTCCTACGCACTGCACCGCGAGGCGTACCAGCGGATCTTCGAGCGCCTCGGCCTCGACTACCGCATCTGCGCGGCGACCGCCGGCGCCATGGGCGGCTCCAAGTCCGAGGAGTTCCTCGCGCCCGCCGAGGCCGGCGAGGACACCTTCGCCGACTGCCCGAACTGCGACTTCGCCGCGAACACCGAGGCCGTCTCGTACGAGCTGAAGCCGGTGGACGCCGCCGGGGTGCCCGCCGCCGAGGACATCCCCACGCCCGACACCCCCACCATCGAGTCCCTCGCCGCCCAGCTCGGTGTCCCCGCCTCGGCCACGCTGAAGAACCTGCTGGTCAAGGTCGACGGCGAGATCGTCGCCGTGGGCGTGCCCGGTGACCGCGAGGTCGACCTGGGCAAGGTCGAGGCGCACTTCGCCCCGGCCGAGGTCGAGATGGTCACCGAGGCCGACTTCATCGCCCGCCCCGACCTGGTGCGCGGCTACGTCGGCCCGCAGGGCCTGGACAAGGTGAAGTACCTCGCCGACCCGCGTGTCGCCCCCGGCACCGCCTGGATCACGGGCGCCAACAAGGCCGACACCCACGCGAAGAACGTCGTCGCCGGCCGTGACTTCGAGGTCGACGAGTACGTGGACGTCGTGGTCGTCGAGGAGGGCGACCCCTGCCCCAAGTGCGGCACCGGCCTGAAGCTGGACCGCGCCATCGAGATCGGCCACATCTTCCAGCTGGGCCGCAAGTACGCCGACGCCCTCAAGCTCGACGTCCTCGGCCAGAACGGCAAGCCGGTCCGCGTCACCATGGGTTCCTACGGCGTCGGCGTCTCCCGCGCGGTGGCCGCCCTCGCCGAGCAGACCGCCGACGACAAGGGTCTGTGCTGGCCCGCCGAGGTCGCCCCGGCCGACGTCCACGTGGTCGCCGCCGGCAAGGCGCTCCAGACCGAGCTGGCCCTCGAGGTCTCCGAGAAGCTCGCCGCCGCGGGCGTGCGCGTCCTGGTCGACGACCGTGCGGGCGTCTCCCCGGGCGTGAAGTTCACCGACTCCGAGCTGATCGGCGTGCCCCAGATCCTGGTGGCGGGCCGCCGCTCCGCCGACCGCGTCCTGGAGCTGAAGGACCGCCGGACGGGCGAGCGTGAGGAGCTGACGGTGGACGAGGCGATCGCCCGCCTGACGGCGCGCTGATCCGCACGGCGCAGCCCCGGAATCGTCCCGGCCGCGGACGCCGTCGGTGTCCGTGGCCGGGACGACGCGTGTCCGCAGGTGGCCCTGCCTGGGCGTCGCACTGGGCGGAGGCTGTTCGTGGGGCGGCGGGCCGGAGGGGCGCCGGTCAGCACGCCTCCGCCGTCAGCGCGCGGCTCAGGATGCTCGCGGGGAGGTCGACGTGTTCGCCGCAGAAGCAGAGGAGGGCCGTGCCCGAGCCCTCGGGGGCGCCCAGGTCGACCGTGAGGAGCGCGCGCAGTTCACGGACCACGTCGAGCAGATGGGCGCCGCGCGCCACCAGCACGCTGACCTCGTCCGGGTCCCACACCACGATGTCCGGCAGGTCGTCCGCCGTGTGAACGCGAATGCACATGACTGTCTCCCCAGGGGTGCGCAAGGGCACGGTGTTCCGCTTCGGGAGGCCAGCGGCTTCCGATCGTAGCGATGCCGGTGAGCACCTGTGGGGCTTTCGGGACATTCGTGGGGCGTCGGGAGGTTCCGGCCGTCAGGGGACGATCAGGTGATCCTGCTGACCTGCAGCATGGCCTCCGCGTCCTTGATCAGCGCACGCTGCCGGGCCTCGGGGAGCTGCCGGTACAGCTTCAGCAGCCGCGCCTCGCGCTCGTCGCGGCTGGGTCCCGGCACGGGACGCCCGACCGCCTCGAAGAACTCCTTGGGCGTCGTCCGCACGCCCCACCGCCGGAACACCTCGACCATCGCCCGCAGCTTCTCGGGAGGGATGCGGGACGTGCCGCGCGTGCGGTTCATCCAGGCGTTCAGGGTCGGGTAGGAGATGCCGGCCTCGCGCGCCAGGTCCTTCTGCGTACCGCTCTGGGGAAGTGCGAGGAGGCGCTCCAGCAGCGCCGCCAGATCCTCACCCGGGGACTCCGGACCGCCCTCGGCGGTCCCGGGCGAAGAAGGCAGTGTCTGTCGGCTCGTCACGCGTCCGAGCATCCGTCATGCCTGTCTACAAGCGCAAGTAGATTGCATATCGACGGCCGGATCAGGGGGTGTGCGCCGGTGCATTCGGCCCGATTCGCGCTACCCTGCCCCGCCCTTCGTTCCTCCGTCCGCCCCCTCTGCGCCCCTTCACTCGTCGGTCGGAATATGCCCTGTCAACCTTGACCCGATCTTCATCTACATGAAGACTGTAGATGCTTTCGGGAGTCGGAACCCCTTGCGTCGACGGTCGGCCGCGTCCGGCCGGACCCGCCCCGGCGTGCGCGCATCCCTGTCCGCCGGCCCGCGTCGAACGCCCACCCGAAATCTACATCTACATGAAGATCGCAGACGTCGTGCGGTCGTCCCGGGCGGTCCGCCCGTCCTTGCCAACCCCCCTTACCGAGGAGCAACGAACGTGTCCTTAGCGACCACTTCATCCACCGCCGGAAGAACCACGGGCGGGAGAAACGCCGTTGGGAGAACTCCCGTAGGGAGAGCCGCCCCGAGCGCGTCGGAGCCGGCGTGGCTGGCCCGGGCCCGCACCGGGGACCCCGAGGCGTTCGCCTTTCTCTACCGCGAGTACCGCGGCACGGTGTACGGCTATCTGCTGGCCCGCACCCGGGACCGGCACCTCGCCGAGGACCTGACCCAGGAGGTCTTCGCCCGCGCCCTGCGGAACATCTCCGGCTTCGCCTGGCGCGGCACCGACCCCGCCGCCTGGCTGACCACCATCGCCCGCAACATCCACCTCGACGAACTGGGCCGCAGCCGCCACCGTCGCGAGATGCTGGTCGCCGAGTTCGGCGACCCCAGACAGCCGGGTCCGGAGCCGGAGACTCTGGTCCTGCGCGACCTGGACGCCGTCGACGCCCGCGAGACGGTGCACCGCGCCCTGAGCGCCCTCGCCCCGTCCCAGCGGGCGGCCGTGGAACTGCGGTTCCTCGGCGGGCTGTCCATCGAGCAGACCGCGCACACGATGGGCCGCACCGTCGGCGCGGTCAAGGCGCTGACGCACCGGGCCATGTGCCGGCTGCGGTGGGCGGCGGGGGCGGTGCCCGCGTGAACGAGTACCCGGACGCCGTCCCCGTCCTCCGCGTCACCGTGGCCGTGCCCGGCCTCCGCGACCTGTACCTCGCCTCCGCCTCGCCGCCCGAGGTGGTCGCTGTTCCGTCCGGCGCCCTGCCGCACCCGAGCCTCCTTCCGCCGCCCGCACCGACCGAGCTGGAACGCCAGGCCCTCGCCTGGGACGCGGCCCGCGAACGCGCCCGGTCCGTGGCCCTGACCATCGAGCGGGAGGTCGGCACCCACCCGGACGTCCGCACCGTGCGGGCCGACGACGACACCGTGCACGTCCTGCTCCAGCTCGAACCGCCGTACGCCCGCTGGCCCGGCTGGTGCGCGTACTTCGGCATCACCGCGGCCGCCGAGTGCACCGCGCCGCACATCCTGGCGGGGGAGGGCAGCAGGGACGGGGTCCGCGTGACCGCCGCCGTCCAGCCGCTGCCGTCCGGCCCGGACGGCGAGCCCGAGGAGGAGCACGCGCGGGGAGCGGACACCGGAGGAGCGGACACCGGGGTGGAGGGGACCCCGGAAGCCGCAGCCGCACACCCCGACGACGAGCCGTCGCCGGACGGGCCGGCCGGGCCCATGCGCCCCTTCCTGTTCGGCGGCACGGCGTACGACCTGGCCCTGCCGTACCGCGACGCGCACGGCGAGACCTGGTACTTCCAGGGGCACCGCGCTTACGACGGGATGCCGTTGATGTCCCTCGACGGTCGCCCGGAGCGGTGCTCGCTGGCCCATGTGGCCGAGTACGCGGGCCCGTTGACCCCCGTGACGGAGCCGCCGTCGGAACCGGAACCGGCCCCGGACGAAGGGGACCGATGACCGCGCACGCACGGGAGGGACTGCTGGGGCGGCTCGTGCGCCCCCGCCGCCCCGCCGCGGAGCCGGTGGACCGGCTGCGTCTTGAGCACGAACTGGCCGTGAGCCGTTTGAGCCTGGAGCGCTGGCAGCAGCACGCCGACGCGTACGAACGGCGGCTGGGCGACGCGGAGCGGGAGCGGGCGCACCTGCTGTCCTGGCTCGCGGCGCTGCATCCCGCGAGCGCGGTGCTGACCCCGCTGGGCGGGCCGGAGCACGAGGGGACGCACCGGCTGTGCCTGATCGCCGGGGGCTGGCATCTGTCGTGGCACATACCGCCGGCGGATCTGGCGCTGTTCGCGCATGTGCCGTTCCGGGCGGAGGCGGGGGATGAGCATGCCGTGCCGGACGCGGTGGACCAAGGCGCGCTGATTCGTCGCCACGTGCGGCTGCTGGCCATGGAGGGGGCGGTACAGGCGGGCCTGGCCGGCCCTCTCTGACCCCGGCACGGCCGAGACTCCGGCCGGCAAGCTCGGGAGGCCCGCCGACCGGAGCGCCCCCCCTGCACGCGCAGGGGGGGCGCACCCGCGCCGTCTCATCACCGCTGAGTGCCGATCGCGGCCCGTCGGTGGCTGGTCACGCAGTTCCCCGCGCCCCTGAGGGGCGCGCCGCCGCTGCGGGCAGTCGTGCCTCCCCCAGTGCCTTAAGGGCCTTGGGAGGTACCCCTAGGGCGACGGGGGTACCTCCCGCTCGAGCGAAGCCGAGAGTGGGGGAGGGCAGGCGCAGCGGCACCCCAGCGGCGCGGCACTGTTGTCATGGCGCTCAGCCCCACTGTGCCGTTGTTGTTCGGCTGCAGCCCGGTGGGGGCTGGTCGCGCAGTTCCCCGCGCCCCTTGCGGGTGCTGCAGTGGCCGCGCGTCGAGAAGGGGCCGGGGAGGCGTCACCCCGCGGTACGGGACCTGGGTGTGACGCCCAGCCCACCGGCGGCCTCACACGCCCCGCGTCCTACAACCAGCTCGCGAACTCCAGCAGGAGTTCCGCGTCCCTCTCGCGCCCGACCCTCCGCGCCCGCACCCCCGACTCCACCGCCCGGAACAGCGTCCACCCCCGCAGCCGCTCCCGGTCCACCTCCAGCGACTCCGCCAGACGCCGCACCCGCCGCCGCGTCGTCGTCGCGCCCGACGGCTGGGCGATCAGGTCCTCCACGCGGTCCCGGACCAGCCGCGCCAGGTCGAAGGCGTGCTCACCGACCACCGGATCCGGCCCCACCGCGAGCCACGGCATCCGCTCCCCCGACAGCACCTTGCTCTGCCGGAACGTCCCGTGGAGCAAGCGGTGTTCGGGAGGCGACTCCAGCAGTTCCTCCCGCGCCGACAACGCCGCGTCCACCAGCGGGGCCACCTCCGGCGCCGCGTCCGCCCCGGCCCGCATCGCCCGCGCCTGCCGCCCGGTGCGCTCGGCCACCGTCTCGAAGACGTGGCCCTCCGGCGGGTCGACCCACAGCCTGCGCAGGGTGCCCGCCGCCTCCAGGAGCGCCTTCGCCTCGGGAAGCGTCCGCACGGACACATCGGGGTGCAGCCGCTCCAGCAGCAGCACACCCTCGGTGCCCTCGGACACCGGCTCCAGCAACTGCACCGCCCCCCGGCCGCCCCAGTGGGCCAGCGCCACACGCTCGCTCTCCGGACGCGCACGGGGCGGCGCCAGCTTCAGCACGGCGGGCGTGCCGTCGGCCCTGCGGACGAGCACCACCAGGCTGCTGCGCCCGCCCGGCAGCTGCACCCGCTCCACCGTCAACTCGCGCCGCTCCACGGCCTCACGCGCCAGCTCGGGCAGCTTCTCCAGCCAGTCGTCACCCTCGGGCGCCGTCTCACCGAGCGCCCTCACCAGACGCCGCGGCGGTTCGAATGCCATGCGCGAGTCGTTCCTTCCTGCAGTCACACGGTGCCGGAGCCCCCCGTCATGTCACGGCGCCGGCGCCGGGCCGCCCTGAGCCGTTCCGCTCCGCTCGGCGAGCCCAGGGAAGGCTACGCTCTCCCCGCTCCAGCGCACCGACCGCACCGCCGCCTCACGCATCGCCTCGGCCGCCGACCTGCGCCGTTCGCCCGTGCTCGACCGCACCAGGTCGGCGTAGACGCCGGCCACCCGCATCTCCAGCTCCGCCGCCAGCCGCACCGCCGCGGCCGCGTCCGGCACCGGGAACGGCAGCGCGTACCCGGCCGCCGCGGCCACCGGCGTACCCCCGACGTCCTTCACGTCCCGCACCAGCGCGTCCCTGCGCGCCCGGTGGGCGTCGTACGCCGTGCGCGCCTCCGTGCGCCGCTGCTCACCGATCCGTCCGCCGACGACGCCGTAGCCGTACACCGCCGCGTGCTCCGCGGCGAGCGCCGCCTGCAGCGCCCGCAGCTCCTTGTCCTGCGCGTCACTCACCGTCGGGCCTCCGTCAGCAGGTACACGTGCGCGGCGCCGGACGCCGACACCGACGCCAGCAGCCGGGCCAGCTCGGCCGGCGCGGTCAGCAGGTCCTCCGCTCGCCGGTCGGCGATCTCCCGCTCCGCGGCGGCCAGTTGGGCCAGCGCGTCCTTCTCGTTCGCCGGCACGGCGGGCGCCGTGGGAGAAGCGGAGGCGGACGGCGCGGACGGCGCGGCCGCCGCCGTCGCCCCGGCCGAAGGAACGGCGGACGCCGACGGCGCCGGCGACGCCGAGCCGTCCGCGCCCCCCTCGAACGCCTCCGCGTGCCGCACCACGTCCGCCCGCAGCGGACGCAGACGCTCCGCCAGCTTCGGATGCGCGGCGGCGACCGCGTCGTACCGCGCGGCCAGCGCCCTGCTGTCCCGGGCCGCGCGCGCCCGGGTCCGCTCGGCGGCCGAGGGCCGCGCGGGGGCGGGGCCGCCCGGGTCGTCGGACCCGGCGGAACACCCCGCCGCCAGCAGGGCCGCCGGGGCGGCGGCGAGCAGACTCCTTCTGCGCGGCCCCGAACGGGCGCGCGGAGACAGGGGGAACGGCACGGCAGACGTCCTCGGGGGCTCGTGACGAACGGGGCTGGAACAGGGATTCGGGCAGGGCCCGCGATCACCGTACCCGCAGGTACGCCCGGCGCCCCTCAGCGGCACCCAGGCCGACCGGGTGGACGGCAAGGGTGGACGGCAACACCCCTGGCGACCGGATACCCTTTGTGCAGACACGCGCACCGTCCCACAACAGCACACGCGGCCGAGGAGTCACCCGGATGAGCACCACCCAGAGCGAGAGGCTTCGAGAACTTCTGGAGCCGCTCGTCAGCTCCCAGGGCCTGGATCTCGAGGAGATCGCCGTGGACACGGTCGGCCGCAAGCGTGTGCTGCGCGTCGTCGTCGACTCCGACACCGGGGCCGACCTCGACCTCATCGCCGATGTGAGCCGCACGCTCTCGGCGAAGCTCGACGAGACCGACGCGATGGGCAGCGCGGAGTACACCCTCGAGGTCGGCACCCCCGGCGCGGAGCGCCCGCTGACCGAGCACCGTCACTACGTGCGCGCCACCGGCCGCCTGGTGCGGTTCCAGCTCGCCGAGGGAGGCGAGCTGGTCGCCCGCATCCTCGCGGCCGACGACGAGGGCCTCGACCTCGAGGTGCCCGGCGTCAAGGGCCGCAAGGCCACCGCGCGCCGACTCGCCTTCGACGACATCGCCAGGGCGCGCGTCCAGGTCGAGTTCAACCGCAAGGACGACGCGTCCGACAAGAACAACAAGAAGGAAGAGGAGGCGTAGCCGTGGACATCGACATGAGCGCCCTGCGGGGCTTGGTACGGGAGAAGGAGATCTCCTTCGACCTGCTGGTCGAGGCGATCGAGTCGGCCCTCCTCATCGCCTACCACCGCACCGAGGGAAGCCGCCGGCACGCGCGCGTGGAGCTCGACCGGGAGACCGGGCATGTGACCGTGTGGGCGAAGGAGGACCCCGAGGACCTCGAGGAGGGCCAGGAGCCCCGCGAGTTCGACGACACCCCGTCCGGCTTCGGCCGTATCGCCGCCACCACGGCCAAGCAGGTCATCCTGCAGCGCCTGCGCGACGCCGAGGACGACGCGACGCTCGGCGAGTACGCCGGCCGTGAGGGCGACATCGTCACCGGCGTGGTCCAGCAGGGCCGCGACCCGAAGAACGTGCTGGTGGACATCGGCAAGCTGGAGGCCATCCTGCCCGTGCAGGAGCAGGTCCCCGGCGAGACCTACCCGCACGGCACCCGCCTGCGGTCGTACGTCGTCCGGGTGGCCAAGGGAGTGCGCGGTCCGTCCGTCACTCTTTCGCGTACGCATCCCAATCTGGTGAAGAAGCTGTTCGCCCTCGAGGTGCCGGAGATCGCCGACGGCTCCGTGGAGATCGCCGCGATCGCCCGTGAGGCCGGTCACCGCACCAAGATCGCCGTACGCTCCACCCGCTCCGGGCTCAACGCCAAGGGCGCCTGCATCGGCCCCATGGGCGGCCGGGTACGCAACGTCATGGCGGAGCTGAACGGCGAGAAGATCGACATCGTCGACTGGTCCGACGACCCGGCCGAGATGGTGGCGAACGCCCTGTCCCCGGCCCGTGTCTCCAAGGTCGAGATCGTCGACCTGGCGGCCCGGTCCGCCCGGGTCACCGTGCCGGACTACCAGCTGTCGCTCGCCATCGGCAAGGAGGGACAGAACGCCCGCCTGGCCGCCCGGCTCACCGGCTGGAGGATCGACATCCGGCCGGACACCGAGCAGGCCGGGGAATAGATCCAGGCCGCGATCCGCTGAGATCACGACAGCTTTGCTCGTGGCGTTGTTCGATTCTTGCCCCGGAGGGGTGAGGTCGGTCCGGGGAGGTAGACTGAGGAGTGTCTGGCCGGACACAGGCTGGCGTGTGCCCCGAACGCACTTGCGTGGGGTGCCGCGAGCGAGCGGTCAAGGGCGAGCTGCTGCGGATCGTGGTGATCGAGGACGCATGCGTCCCGGATCCACGCGGTACGCTGCCCGGCCGGGGTGCGTATGTGCATCCCGTACCGGCTTGTCTCGACCAGGCGGTGCGCCGCAGGGCGTTCCCGCGGGCGTTCCGCGTCCCGGGACCGCTCGACGTAAAGGCGTTGCGCCACTACGTCGAGCAGGCACAAGGTTGCCGATCAGCGGCCGAGACGTCGGCTGATCAGGCGGCACGGTAAGAACTTGCCGCACGGAAACCCCCGTGCGGCCTGGTACCTCGCGAGTCGAAAGCAGGTCGAGATTGCGATGAGCACTCGATGAGTACGCGATGAGTACGCCCATGAACTAGCGACGGTCCGGACGCAACCCGGACCTCAAAGGAGCGAAGTGGCTAAGGTCCGGGTCTACGAACTCGCCAAGGAGTTCGGTGTGGAGAGCAAGGTCGTCATGGCCAAGCTCCAGGAACTCGGTGAATTCGTCCGTTCGGCGTCTTCAACCATCGAAGCGCCCGTAGTACGCAAGCTGACAGACGCCTTCCAGCAGGGCGGGGGCAACGGCAAGTCCGCCGCGAAGCCCGGCGCGCCCAAGAAGGCGGCCCCCAGGCCCGCCGCGCCCTCCCCGGCGCAGGCTGGGGGCACCTCCCGCGCCGGTCAGGCAGCGGGGGACCGTCCGGCTGCCCCGAAGCCGGCGGCAGCGCCCAAGCCCGCCGCGGCCCAGCCGCCGGCGGCTCCGTCGGCGCCCTCCGCGCCGGCCTCCGGTCCGCGCCCGACTCCGGGCCCGCGCCCCGCGCCGCGTCCGGCGCCGGCCGCTCCGGAGTTCCAGGCCCCGCCCGCGGCGTCCCCGGCCCAGTCCGGTCCGAAGCCCGGCGGCGCGCGTCCCGGTGCTCCCAAGCCCGCCGGCCGTCCCGCCGGTCCCGGCCAGGGCCAGGGCGGCCAGGGCCGTCCGGCAGGCCAGGGTCAGCGTCCCGGCGGCGGTGCGCCGCGTCCGGGCGCCCGTCCGGCCGGTCCGCGCCCGGGCAACAACCCGTTCACCTCGGGTGGCTCCACCGGTATGGCCCGTCCGCAGGCTCCGCGCCCGCAGGGCCAGCGTCCCGGTCCCGGCGCCCCCGGCGCCGGTCCCCGTCCCCAGGCCCCCGGCCAGGGCGGCGGTCCCCGTCCGCAGGCTCCCGGCGGTCCCCGTCCCACTCCGGGCGGCATGCCGCGTCCGCAGGGCGGTCCCCGTCCCGGCGGCGGTCCCGGCGGTCCGCGTCCCAACCCCGGCATGATGCCGCAGCGTCCCGCTGCCGGCCCGCGTCCCGGCCCCGGCGGCCGTGGTCCGGGCGGTGCGGGTCGTCCCGGCGGCGGCGCCGGCCGTCCCGGTGGCGGCGGCTTCGCCGGCCGTCCGGGCGGCGGTGGCGGTGCCGGCCGTCCCGGTGGCGGCGGCGGTTTCGCCGGTCGTCCCGGCGGCGGTGGCTTCGGCGGCGGCGGTGGCCGTCCCGGCTTCGGCGGCCGTCCCGGCGGTCCCGGTGGCCGTGGTGGCACGCAGGGCGCCTTCGGCCGTCCCGGCGGTCCCGCGCGTCGCGGCCGTAAGTCGAAGCGGCAGAGGCGCCAGGAGTACGAGGCCATGCAGGCCCCGTCGGTCGGCGGCGTGATGCTGCCTCGCGGCAACGGCGAGACCATTCGCCTGTCGCGCGGTGCGTCGCTCACCGACTTCGCGGAGAAGATCAACGCCAACCCGGCGTCGCTCGTCGCGGTCATGATGAACCTCGGCGAGATGGTCACCGCGACCCAGTCCGTCTCCGACGAGACGCTCCAGCTCCTCGCGGACGAGATGAACTACACCGTTCAGATCGTCAGCCCGGAGGAGGAGGACCGCGAGCTGCTCGAGTCCTTCGACCTGGAGTTCGGCGAGGACGAGGGCTCCGAGGAGGACCTGGTCGTCCGTCCGCCGGTCGTGACCGTCATGGGTCACGTCGACCACGGTAAGACCCGGCTCCTCGACGCCATCCGCAAGACGAACGTCATCGCGGGCGAGGCCGGCGGCATCACCCAGCACATCGGTGCCTACCAGGTCACGACCGAGGTCAACGACGAAGAGCGCAAGATCACCTTCATCGACACCCCGGGTCACGAGGCGTTCACCGCCATGCGTGCCCGTGGTGCGAAGTCGACCGACATCGCGATCCTGGTCGTCGCGGCCAACGACGGCGTCATGCCGCAGACGGTCGAGGCGCTCAACCACGCCAAGGCGGCCGACGTCCCGATCGTCGTCGCGGTCAACAAGATCGACGTCGAGGGCGCCGACCCGACCAAGGTGCGCGGTCAGCTGACCGAGTACGGCCTCGTGGCCGAGGAGTACGGCGGCGACACCATGTTCGTCGACATCTCCGCCAAGCAGGGTCAGAACATCGACAGCCTCCTCGAGGCCGTCATCCTCACGGCGGACGCCTCGCTCGACCTGCGGGCCAACCCGAAGCAGGACGCGCAGGGCATCTCGATCGAGTCCCGGCTCGACCGCGGCCGCGGCGCCGTGGCGACCGTGCTCGTCCAGCGAGGCACCCTGCGGGTCGGCGACACGATGGTGGTGGGCGACGCCTACGGCCGCGTGCGCGCCATGCTCGACGACAACGGCAACAACGTCGCCGAGGCCGGACCCTCGACGCCGGTCCAGGTCCTGGGCCTGACCAACGTCCCGGGTGCGGGCGACAACTTCATCGTGGTGGACGAGGACCGTACGGCCCGTCAGATCGCGGAGAAGCGCGCCGCCCGTGAGCGGAACGCCGCGTTCGCCAAGCGCACGCGCCGTGTCTCCCTCGAGGACCTGGACAAGGTGCTCAAGGCCGGCGAGGTCCAGCAGCTGAACCTGATCATCAAGGGTGACGCCTCCGGTTCGGTCGAGGCCCTCGAGTCCTCGCTGCTCCAGCTGGACGTCGGCGAAGAGGTCGACATCCGCGTCCTGCACCGCGGCGTCGGTGCGGTCACGGAGTCCGACATCGACCTGGCGATGGGCTCCGACGCCATCGTGATCGGCTTCAACGTGCGCGCCGCCGGGCGTGCGCAGCAGATGGCCGAGCGCGAGGGTGTGGACGTCCGGTACTACTCGGTCATCTACCAGGCGATCGAGGAGATCGAGGCGGCCCTCAAGGGCATGCTCAAGCCGGAGTACGAGGAGGTCGAGCTCGGCACGGCGGAGATCCGCGAGGTCTTCAAGTCGTCCAAGCTGGGCAACATCGCGGGTGTCATCATCCGCTCCGGCGAGGTCAAGCGGAACACCAAGGCGCGCCTCATCCGCGACGGCAAGGTGGTCGCGGAGAACCTCAACATCGAGGGTCTGCGTCGCTTCAAGGACGACGTCACCGAGATCCGCGAAGGCTTCGAGGGCGGTATCAACCTCGGAAACTTCAACGACATCAAGGTCGACGACGTCATCGCGACGTACGAGATGCGCGAGAAGCCGCGCGTCTGACCGCAGCAGCACGCGATCGGGGCCGGTCGGCGGAAGCGTATTTCCGTCGATCGGCCCCGGCCGTTGCGTGTACGGTTCCCGTACCGGCGCCGCTGCGGCGCCCTTCCCCGGGGTACCGGCTCCGTCCGGGCCGGGGAGGTCCCTGATCCCGAACCGGCGGGTCATCCGGATGCACACATGTATGTGGGGACTCTGTCCTTCGACCTGCTCCTCGGCGACGTCCGCTCGCTCAAGGAGAAGCGCTCCGTCGTCCGTCCGATCGTCGCCGAACTGCAGCGGAAGTACGCGGTCAGCGTGGCGGAGACCGGGAACCAGAACCTGCACCGCAGGGCCGAGATCGGCCTCGCGGTGGTCTCCGGGGAATGGGACCACCTCACCGACGTCCTCGACCGCTGCGAGCGGCTGGTCGCGGCACGGCCCGAGGTGGAACTGCTCTCGGTTCGACGCAGGCTCCACAGCGACGAAGACTGAAGCAAGACGTTAAGCACTTAAGGAGACGGACCAGTGGCCGACAACGCGCGTGCCAAGAGGCTGGCGGACCTCATCCGAGAGGTGGTGGCCCAGAAGCTGCAGCGCGGGATCAAGGACCCGCGGCTCGGCTCGCACGTCACCATCACGGACACCAGGGTCACCGGCGACCTCAGGGAGGCGACCGTCTTCTACACGGTGTACGGGGACGACGAGGAGCGGAAGGCGGCCGCGGCCGGCCTGGAGTCCGCCAAGGGCGTGCTGCGCTCCGAGGTGGGCCGTGCGGCGGGCGTGAAGTTCACCCCCACCCTGACCTTCGTCATGGACGCCCTGCCGGACACCGCGCGCAACATCGAGGACCTCCTCGACAAGGCGCGCCAGTCCGACGCGAAGGTGCGCGAGGCGTCCGCGGGCGCCACGTACGCCGGCGGAGCCGACCCGTACCGCAAGCCGGAAGACGACGAGACGGACGACACCGCCGAATGACCCAGAAGCAGACCCCGCCCGACGGCCTTGTCATCGTCGACAAGCCGTCGGGCTTCACTTCGCACGACGTGGTCGCCAAGATGCGCGGCATCGCCCGCACCCGCCGGGTCGGCCACGCCGGCACCCTCGACCCGATGGCGACGGGCGTCCTCGTCCTCGGCGTCGAGCGCGCCACCAAGCTCCTCGGCCATCTGGCGCTGACCGAGAAGGAGTACCTCGGCACGGTCCGGCTCGGCCAGACCACCGTCACCGACGACGCCGAGGGGGAGATCACCGCCTCCGCCGACGCCTCACGGGTCACCCGCGAGGCCATCGACGCGGGGATCGCCGCCCTGACCGGCGACATCATGCAGGTGCCGTCCAAGGTCAGCGCCATCAAGATCAACGGGGTGCGCTCGTACAAGCGGGCGCGCGAGGGGGAGGACTTCGACATCCCGGCCCGCCCGGTCACGGTGTCCTCGTTCTCCGTGTACGACGTCCGCGAGGCCGTCGCCGAGGACGGCACACCGGTGCTGGACCTGGTCGTCTCGGTCGTCTGCTCCTCCGGCACCTACATCCGCGCCCTCGCCCGCGACCTGGGCGCGGGACTGGGCGTCGGCGGCCATCTCACGGCGCTGCGCCGCACCCGCGTCGGGCCCTACCGTCTGGACGCGGCGAAGACCCTGGACGAACTCCAGGAGAACCTGACGGTCATGCCGATCGCCGAGGCCGCGGCGGCGGCGTTCCCCCGCTGGGACGTCGACGAACGCCGGGCCAAGCTGCTGACGAACGGCGTCCGCCTGGAGATGCCGGAGGAGTACGCCGGCCGGGGGCCGGTCGCGGTCTTCGGGCCCGAGGGGCGGTTCCTGGCGCTGGTGGAGGAGCAGCGGGGGAAGGCGAAGAGCGTGGCGGTGTTCGCCCCCTGACCGTTCCCGGGGCTCCGCCCCGGACCATGCACCTCAAGCGCCGGAGGGGCTGTCTGCAGCCCCTCCGGCGTTTGAGGACGAGGCCCGCCAGGGCCGACGAGGGGGTCTGGGGCGCAGCCCCGGGGACGACGGGGTTCCCCCGCCTCGAGCGGAGCCGAGAGTGGGGGAGGGAAGGGACGGCGGGGGCGAATCCCGGACGGCGGGACCCGCAGCGACCCCGGTGTCACAGAACCGCCGGAGGCCGTCCGTGGAGCGGCGCGGCACGGGGTCGGCTCTGCGCCGCTCCACGGCCCCCCTCGGTTCCCCCACCCCTAGGGTCTGTCCATCACCCCCTCCCTGTTCACCCTCATGTGCGGGCGCTCGGAGTGAACCGGGGGAGTGGAAGGGGGCGCGTTCCCCTGCCGCACTGCGCCGCTGATCATCGGGGCCCTAAGGTCACGGGCAAGGCACCAGGTACGGCACGGCAGGAGGCTCCATGATGCCGTCGCTCGACGCCCCGAGGTACGCCCTCGAGCGGTTCCGGCCCGCCGGGGACCCGCCCGCGGACCCCGGGCTGGTCGCGCTCCACGACCTGGCCGGCCGTCCCCGCGGCACCGGCTTCGTGGCCGACCGGCACGGCACCGTGATCACCAGCCACGAGACCGTCGACGGCCTCCCCCGTCTCGTCCTGCACGGCGCGGAGGGCCGCCACAGCATCGTGACCGCCGATGCCGTCACCCCGCTGCCCGCCCTCGGCCTGGCCCTCGTACGCGCCGGCGACCTGGGCGTGGCCCCCCTCCCCGTCACCTCACGGGACACCGTGCCGACCGGCGCGTACGTGCGCATCCCCGCCGGCGGCTGGCGCGAGGCGCGCGTGCTCGGGACGACCACGGTCACGTACACCGCCACCGACCGCACCCACCACGTCCCCGGCGCCCTCGAACTCGCCGTCGGCACGGCCGGCCGGGACGCGCTGCGGCTCGGCGGCGGAGCGGCCGGCGGCCCGGTGCTCGACCCGGCGACCGGCACCGTCGTCGGCGTCCTCGGCACCGCGCTGCGCACAGCCGCCTCCGACGTCGGCTTCGCCGTCCCCCTGCACCCCACGGTCCCCGCCCTCGCCGCGCTGCTCATGGAGAACGCGGCCACGGTCCCCGCGTACGGGACCGACCTCAACCTCGCCGGTGTCGTCGAGCTCACCGCCGCCTCCGTGGCCCGCCACGCCCCGCGGCCGATCGTGGAACCGGCCGAACGGGCCGCCGCCCGCGCCGAGTTGTACGCCTTCGAGCGCGGCGACGCGACCGTCCTGGGCCTCGTAGGACCGCCCGGCAGCGGCCGCAGCACCGAACTCGCCGCCCTCGCGGCCCGCCGCCACCACGCGGGCCTGCCCACGCTCTGGCTGCGCGGAACCGACCTGCGCGAGGACGACACCTCCGCCGCCGACGCCGCCCGCCGCGCCCTGGACCGGGCCGCCGCCGATGTGGCCGCCTCCCTGCCGTTCCCGCCGCAGGACCTCGGCGACCTCGCGCCCGAGCGCCTCGCCGCGCTCGCCCACGCGGCCGGCCGCCCCCTGCTGCTCCTCCTCGACGACCCCGAGCAGATGCAGCCCGGCCTGTACCGGCGGCGGGCCGCGTGGACCGAGGAGACCGTGCGCCGGCTGCGCGCGACGGGCACCCGCCTCGTGGTGTCCTGCACCCCCGAGCACTGGGAGGAGGCCGGCTACCCGCCCGCCCTGCTGCACCACGGAAGCGCGTGCCCCGAAAACCTCCCGCCCTGTGTGGTCCTCGGCGACCTCACCGCCGACGAGGCCCGCGACGCCCGCGCCCGCTACGGCATCCCCGAGGGCGCCGTCACCGACGCCGACGCGGCCCACCCGCTGACCCTGCGCCTGCTCGCCGAGGTCCGCTCCGACGTAGCCGCCACAGCGCCCGACGGCCCCGTCGACCGCGACGACGTGCTCGCCGCCCACCTGGACCTGACGTGCCTGCGGATCGCCCAGCGCCTCGCCGGGGGACTCGGCGCCCGCGGCACCGCCGTACGCCGTCTGGCCGTCCGGGCCGCCGGGAAGGCGCACGAGGCGGCCCGCCGCTGCCTCGGCACGGAGGACGGGGCGCTGGACCGCGCGTCGTTCGAGGAGCTGTTCCCCGCGTCCGGACCCGCGACCGCCGTGAACAGTACCGACGGCACAGGGCCCGGCTGGGCGGACGCCGTCGTCGCCGAAGGGCTGCTCGTCCCGGCCGGGGACGGCTACCGGTTCGGGCGCGAGGAGCTCGCCGACTGGCTCCAGGGGGCCCACCTCGACCTCGACGGCGCCCTGCGCACCCTCGTGCACACCCCCGCCGCCGACACCGACCCCGTGCCGCGCCACCGCATCGGCCCCGTCGTCGAGGCGCTGCTGTGCCTCGCCCGCCGGCAGGGCCCCGCCCGGCTCGCCTCCCGCCTCGCGGACCTGACGCACGCCCTGGACGCCGACCCCGGCTCCTGGTGGGCCTCCCGCCTGCTCACCGGCGCCCTCACCCGCGTACCCGACGCGGGTCCGTACACGGACGTGCTGCGGCTGCTCGCCGACCGTGTCGTGGCCTGGCGGGAGCAGCGGCGGACCGTCCCGCCCGAGCTGGGGCCCGCCTTCTGGACGCGGCTGCGGCTGCCCGTGGAGGCGCGCTGTGCCCTGCTGCGCCGGCTGCTGCCGGCCGACGGACCCCCGTGCGAGAGCGGCCCCCGCTTCCTCGACACCGTCGCCGGGATGCTCACCGCCGACCCCGCGACCGTCCTGCCGTACCTGATCCGCTGGTTCGACGACGAACGGCCGCTGCCGGCCACCCCGCACGCCACCGTGGCGACCGCCGCGCAGGCCCTGCTGCACACCCACCGCCACGCCGCGCCCGACGCGCTCACCGAGGCGCTCGTCGACAGTCCGCACCGGCGCGCCGACGAACTCCTCGCCGTGCTCGCCGAGGAGGAGCCGGGCGCCCTGTGCCGGGCCGTCGACCGCTGGGCCGAGGACCCGCGCCCCGCCCGCCGCGCCGCGGCCGTCACCCACGGCCTGCGGGTCGCGCCCTACGCCCGCGACCTCGGCGACCGCACCCTGCTGCGGTACGCCGCCCTCGCCGTCCTGGTGCGCAGCGCCGACCGCGCGCTGCACGGCGGCGCCCTCGCTCTCCTCGTCCGTGACCCGGACAGCAGGGGACGCCACCTCGCCCGCGCGCTGGAGCGGTTCGCGGCCGGCGACCCGCACTTCCCGGCGAGCGCGCTCAGCGACGCCCTCACCACCCACACCGAGCCCGTCCTCGACGCCTTCCGCACCCGGCTCACGCAGGGCACGGACCCGGACGACACCTTCCGCGCCCTCGCCGACGCCACCACGCCCGCCCTCGCCCGGCCGGTCGCCGCCCTCGTCCGGGAGGCGGCCGCCCGGCGGCCCGAGCTGACCGGCTGCGTCGCCGGGTACGCCGACCGCCGCATCGAGCTCGGCCCCGCCGCCCGCGCCGTGCTGCGCCTGCTCCTCACGGAGCTGCTGGACAGCGGCCCGTGCCCCCTGCGGGAGGCCCTCGCCGGGGTCCTGGCCGCGCCCGGCACCTCCGCCTCCCGGGCCCTGCGACGGGGCCTGCTCGACACGCTGCTCGACCGGGAGACCGACCCCGGCGTGCTGGACGCGGTGCTGCGCGCCGGTGCCCGCACCACCGGTCCCGAGCTGCGCGTGCTCGTCCACCGCACGGCACTGCTGCTCGTCCGCACCGCCGAGGGCGCCGTCCGCCTCGACCGCACCCTCGCCGACCTGGCCCGCCACGTCCCCGGCCTCGCGGCCACCGTGGCCGGCTGGCTCACCGACGCCCCGCACGTCTGGGGACCGCTCGTCGGACCCGCCACCCGGGAGGTGATCGACGAGCTCACGGGCGCGGCCGTCCCCGTCTGACGCCACCGGCGCGCGCACGTGACGCCACCCGGCGCGTGCACGTAGTCACACAGCCCCCATGCCGATGCGAGCCGGGGCCACCCGGCATGGCACTCTTAGAGCTGCGCAGAGAAGTCCACGGACTCGGGTTCGTCCGACAAGGTTTCGACAAGGAGCAGTCACAGTGCAGCGCTGGCGTGGCTTGGAGGACATCCCCCACGACTGGGGGCGCAGCGTCGTCACCATCGGCTCCTACGACGGAGTGCACCGCGGTCACCAGCTGATCATCCGGCACGCCGTGGACCGCGCCCGCGCGCTCGGAGTCCCGGCGGTCGTCGTCACCTTCGACCCGCACCCCAGCGAGGTGGTCCGCCCCGGCAGCCACCCGCCGCTGCTCGCCCCGCACCACCGGCGCGCGGACCTGATGGCGGAGCTGGGCGTCGACGCGGTGCTGGTGCTGCCCTTCACCACCGAGTTCTCGAAGCTGTCGCCGGCCGAGTTCGTGGTCAAGGTGCTGGTCGACAAGCTGCACGCCAAGGCCGTCGTCGAGGGCCCCAACTTCCGCTTCGGCCACAAGGCGGCGGGCACGGTGCAGTTCCTCGCCGAGCAGGGCAAGGTGTACGACTTCGACGTCGAGGTCGTCGACCTGTACGTGTCCGGTGAGGCGGGCGGCGGCGAGCCGTTCTCCTCCACGCTCACCCGCCGCCTGGTCGCCGAGGGCGACGTCGAGGGCGCCGCCGAGATCCTGGGCCGCCCGCACCGCGTGGAGGGCGTCGTCGTCCGCGGCGCCCAGCGTGGCCGCGACCTCGGCTTCCCCACCGCCAACGTCGAGACGCTCCCGCACACCGCGATCCCCGCCGACGGGGTCTACGCGGGCTGGCTGCACGCGCAGGGCGAGGCGATGCCGGCGGCGATCTCCGTCGGCACCAACCCGCAGTTCGACGGCACCGAGCGGACCGTCGAGGCGTACGCCATCGACCGCGTCGGCCTCGACCTGTACGGGCTGCATGTCGCCGTGGACTTCCTGGCGTTCGTGCGCGGGCAGGCCAAGTTCGACACGCTGGACGATCTGCTGGAGCAGATGGGGCGGGACGTCGAGCGGTGCAGGGAGCTCGTCGCCGCGGCCGCCGAGCAGGCCAGAGACGCCTGAGGTATTCAGGTATTTCGGGGAGGTCAGCGCGCCGCCGCCCAGTGGCACGCGACCTGCGCGGTGCCGTCGCCGGTCAGGATCCCCGGGTCCCGCGTCCGGCAGGCCTCGGCCACCCCGGCCCGTTCCGCCTCCCCGCCCGCCAGGATCTGGCAGCGCGCGTGGAAACGACAGCCGGACGGGACACGGGACGGGTCCGGCGGCTCACCGGTCAACACCACCGGGTCGCCGGGCGCCTCGGGGAGCACCGACAGCAGCGCCTGCGTGTAGGGATGCCGGGGAGCGGTCAGCACCTGCTCCACCGGCCCCGTCTCCACGATCCGGCCCAGATACATGACCGCCACCCGGTCGGCGATGTTCCACGCCAGCCCCAGGTCGTGCGTGACGACCAGTGCGGACAGCCCCAGTTCGTCGCGCAGGCGCAGCAGCAGTGCCAGGATCTCGCCGCGCACGGACGCGTCGAGGGACGCCACCGGCTCGTCGGCGACGAGGAGTTCGGGCTCCAGCACCAGCGCGCCCGCGATCACCACCCGCTGGCGCTGACCGCCGGACAGCTCGTGCGGATAGCGCAGGAAGAAGCGCTCCGGCGGTCGCAGCCCGGCCCGGGACAACGCCCCCGCCACGGCCGCCTGTTCGTCACCGCGGTGACCGTGGATGCGCAGCCCCTCGGCGACCGCGTCGTACACGGTGTGCCGGGGGTTGAGCGAGCCGCTCGGGTCCTGCAGCACCAGCTGCACCCGCTTGCGGTACGCCTTCAGGGAGTGGCCGGAGTACTCCAGGGGCCGCCCGTCGAAGGTGACGCGGCCGTCGGTCGGGGTGACGAGCCCGAGCAGGGTGCGGGCCAGCGTGGTCTTGCCGCACCCCGACTCACCGACCAGGGCGACGATCTCACCCCGCCGGATGTCGAGGTCGACCCCGTCCACGGCCCGGGCGTCGGACGCGCCGTGCCGCCCGGGGAAGGCGACGTGCACGCGGTGGGCACTGAGCAGCGCGGTCGTCGTGGGGGTCACGGAGGCGATGGGGGGCGTGGGGATCATGGGGTGCGGGGCCTCGCTTCCTTGCCGGGGCGGGCGGGCTCACCGGGCGGTGGGGGGCCTTCGCGCCGCTGGTCCGGCTCCGCGTCTACGGGTCGCTGGTCTGGCCCTGTGCCTTGGCGTCGCTGGGCCGGGCTTGCGTGTTCGCTCCGCTGGTCTGGCACCGTGTCTTCGTGTCGCTGGGCCGGGCCTGCGTCTTCG
>BNBH01000057.1 GCA_014655195.1 Streptomyces cellulosae
AGGGGCCGTGCGGGGTGGTCGCGAGCGACGAGGCGGGCGGTCTGGACTCCCTCGCGCACGCGGCCCGGGCGGTGGGGCGCGGCACCGACGTGATGGTGGTGGGGGCGGCGGAGGCGCCGCTGGCCCCGTACTCGATGGTGTGCCAGCTCGGCTACCCCGAGCTCAGCACCCTCGACGACCCCGACCGCGCCTACCGTCCGTTCACCGAGAAGGCGTGCGGGTTCGTGCCGGCCGAGGGCGGCGCCCTGCTCGTCGTCGAGGACGAGGAACGTGCGCGTGAGCGCGGGGTGCCGGTGAGAGGTGTCGTCGCCGGTCACGCGGCGACGTTCACGGGGACGTCCCGCTGGGCGGAGTCCCGGGAGGGCCTCGCCCACGCGATCACCGGCGCCCTCGACGAGGCGGGCGTCGCGCCGGAGGAGATCGACGTCGTGTTCGCCGACGCCCTGGGCGTGCCCGAGGCGGACCGCGCGGAGGCGCTGGCGATCGCCGACGCCCTCGGCGCGCACGGCACACGGGTGCCGGTCACGGCGCCCAAGACCGGCTTCGGCCGGGCGTACTGCGGTGCGCCCGTGCTGGACACGGTGGCGGCGCTGCTGGCCATGGAGCACGGCCTGGTGCCGCCCACGCCGGGCGTGTTCGACATCTGCCACGACCTCGATCTGGTGACGCAGCACGCCCGCCCCGCCGAGCTGCGCACCGCCCTCGTCCTCAGCCGGGGACTGATGGGCTCCAACGCGGCGCTGGTCGTGCGCCGCGGTGACGATTCCGCCCGGTGATCCGGGCGGGGAAGGAGCAGTCACCCATGATCACCACCGAAGTGACCTTCGACGAACTGGCCGCCCTGATGAAGCAGGCGGCCGGCATCACCGTCGACCCCAAGGAACTCAAGGACGCCGCGGAGTCCCCCTTCGACTCCTTCGGTCTGGACTCGCTCGGCCTGCTCGGCATCGTCGGCGAGCTGGAGAACCGGTACGGCGCGTCCCTGCCGCCCGACTCGGAGCGGTGCAGGACACCCCGGGAGTTCCTCGACCTCGTCAACAGCACCCTCACGGCTGGAGCCTGAAAGTGGCAGGACACACCGAGAACAGCATCACCGTCGACGCTCCCTTCGAGCTCGTCTGGGAGATGACGAACGACCTCGAGAACTGGCCGCGGCTGTTCAGCGAGTACGCGTCGGTGGACATCCTCTCCCGGGAGGGCGACACGACGACGTTCCGGCTGACCATGCACCCGGACGAGAACGGCAAGGTGTGGAGCTGGGTGTCGGAGCGCACCCCGGACCGCGGGAAGCGGATCGTGCGCGCCCGCCGCGTGGAGACCGGCCCGTTCGCCCACATGGACATCCTGTGGGAGTACGAGGAGGTGCCGGGCGGGATCGAGATGCGCTGGACGCAGGACTTCGCGATGAAGCCCGACGCCCCGGTCGACGACGACTGGATGACGGACAACATCAACCGCAACTCCCGCACCCAGATGGCGCTCATCCGGGACAAGATCGAGCAGGCCGCCCGCGAGAACGAGACGGCGTCCGTCGCGTCCTCGCGCTGAGCACCGGTCCCGCCGGGGACCCGGAAGGAATCCCATGCACCACGCCCTGATCGTCGCCCGGATGAAGCCCGGTTCGGCGCCGGACATCGCCGACGTGTTCGCCGCGTCGGACCGGGGTGAGCTCCCCCACCTGGTCGGCGTCAGCCGGCGCAGTCTCTTCCAGTTCGGGGACGACGTGTACCTGCACCTCATCGAGTCGGAGCAGGACCCGGCGCCCGCCATCGCGAAGGTGGCCTCGCACCCCGAGTTCCGCCGCATCAGCCAGGAGCTGGAGGCGTACGTCAGCCCGTACGACCCGGCCACCTGGCGCGGCCCCAAGGACGCCATGGCGCAGTGCTTCTACCGCTGGGAGCGCGGCGCCGGCTCCTGAGCCGCCGCACGGCAAACCCCGAGGCCGCCGGTTCCGCGTCAGTCGCGGAGCCGGCGGCCTCGGGGTGTTCACGGCTACGGCGTGGCGGGGACGGTGCACTCGAAGGCGTGCAGATACGCGTTGACCGGGCGGATCTCGCCGATGACGAGGCCCGCCGCGGTGAGCCGGTCCACCATGCTCTGCCGGGTGTGCTTGGCGCCCCCGACGTTCAGGAGCAGCAGCAGGTCCATGGCGGTGGTGAAGCGCATCGACGGGGTGTCGTCGACGAGGTTCTCGATCACCACGACCCGGGCGTCGGGGCGCGCCGAGCGACGGACGGCGGCGAGCACCCGTCGGGTGCTGTCGTCGTCCCACTCCAGCACGTTCTTGATGATGTAGACGTCCGCCTCGACGGGCACGTCCTCGCGGCAGTCGCCGGCCACGATGCGGGCCCGGTCGGCGAGGGCGCCGCCGTCACGCAGCCGGGGGTCGGCGTTCTCGACGACGCCCGGCAGGTCGAGCAGGGTCCCCCGCAGGTGCGGGTGCTTCTCCAGGAGGCTCGCCAGGACGTGCCCCTGGCCGCCGCCGATGTCCACCACGGAGTCGGCGCCGTCCAGGTCGAGCAGCTTGGCGACGTCGCGCGCGGACTGCTCGCTGGAGGTGGTCATGGCCCGGTTGAACACGTGGGCGGACTCGGGCGCCGACTCGTTGAGGTAGGTGAAGAACTCCTCCTCGTACACCTCCTCGAAGACGTTGCCGCCGGTGCGCACCGCCTCGTCGAGGCGCGGCCAGACGTTCCACGTCCAGGGCTCGGTGCACCACAGGGCGATGTACCGCAGGCTGTGCGGGTCGTCCTCGCGCAGCAGCCGGGACATGTCGGTGTGCTCGAAGGTGCCGTCGGGGTTCTCGGCGAAGACCCCCTGGCACGACAGCGCGCGCAGCAGCCGCCGCAGGGTGTGGGGCTGGGTCTTCACCGCCGTCGCCAGGTCGTCGACGGTCATGGGGCTGTCGTCCAGCGCGTCGGGCACGCCCAGACGGACGGCGGCGCGTACGGCGGCCGCGCAGGCCGCCCCGAATACGAGCTCCCTCAGCCGCATGGGCGGCGGGGGAGCCGGATCAACGGTGGTCATCCGTTGCCTCGCTTCTGCTGTTGTGCCAGGGGTGGGGGAACAGGGTCGGTCAGCACATTCCGGTGGGTTCGGAGAGCGTGCAGGTGTTGCGGCCGAAGGTGTTGCTGGTGGCGGTGTCGCGGTTGGCGAGGTCGGCGGGGCTGTTGCCGGTCACCAGGTTGTCGCGGATGTCGTTGCGCTCGCTGGGCGTGCCGACGAGGCTCTTGAACAGCACGATGCCGCCGGACAGCGGGGAGGTTCCCTTGTTGTTCTCGACCCGGTTGAACGCCACCCGGGTCTCCTCGACGCCGGTGAGGACGATGCCGGAGCCCTGGAGGAAGGGCAGGCGGGGCGTCGCGGCGCAGTACTTGTTGTTGTCGTGGACGTGGTTGAAGGTGACGCTGAGGTGGCCGGCCTTCGGGGTGGACTCGTCGCCGACGAGGAACACGGCGGCGCAGTTCCCGGTGGCCTCGTTGTGGTCGACGCTGAGGTTCCGCAGCCGGCGTACGGTGACGCCGACGCGGTTCTCCGCCGTCTCGTTGTAGCGGACGACGGTCTCCTTCGCGTCGCGCGCGCCTTCCTCGGTGTCGACGGTGTTGGCGACGAACAGCCCGGCGTCGCCGTTCTTGCGGGTGACGTTGTGGCTGATCACGCTGTGCGCGGAGCGTTCGGTGGCGATCCCCCACTGGCCGTTCTTCTCGGAGATCACGTACCGCACCCTGAGGTTCTCGGTGCCGGTCGCCCACACCCCGTTCTTCTCGAACCCGCGCACCGTCAGGGACCGTACGGAGACGTCCTTCACCGGCTTCTTGTCGGTGCCGGTGACGCAGATGCCGTTGCCCGCCTTGGCGCAGGCGGACGTGCCCGCGCCGGCAGGGGGTTCCAGGACGGTGCGGCCGGCGACGTCGCCGCGCAGGGTGATGCCCGAGCGCGTGATGTCGACGCTCTGCTTGTAGGTGCCGGCGGCGAGCAGGACCGTGTCCCCGGACTTGGCGGCGTCCACCGCCTTCTGGATGGACTGCCCGGGCTGTACGCGGTGCACGGCCGACTGATGGGTCGAGGTGGAGGGTGCGGCGCCCATTCCCGCCGCCACGACGGCGGTGGTACAGGCGAGATACGCGATGTGACGTTTGTTCATGAGGCCGAAGCTATGAGCGGCCCTGGTGGCCCGCCACCGGTGATCGCCCAGCCGGGCGCGGGCCGGAGAGCGGCGTTTTCCCGCCCCCGCGCGGCCGCTTCCCGGCCGCTCGCCCGTTCGGCTGGTGGGCGGGTGTCCCCCGCAGTAGCGTCGGGAACGCGGCCCCGGTGTCGCACCGCCCGGCCGCCCATCCCCCGCGCATCCACGTCGGGAGGCGCCCATGGCGACCGGCACCCCATACCCCCAGGACCTCGCGGACCAGTCCGTGGTGGTGATCGGCGCGAGCTCCGGCATCGGCCTCGCGACGGCACGTCAGGTGCGCCGGCGCGGCGGCCGGGTCGTGATGGCGGGACGCGACCCGAAGCGGCTGGAACGCGCGGCCGAGGAGGTCGGCGCGGAGCGGGCCGCGCCCCTCGACGCCGCCGACACGGGCCGCCTCCGGGCGTTCTTCGACGCCCTTCCGGGACCCGTCGACCATGTGGTGTCGACCGCCGGGTCCCCCTTCTACGCGACGCTCGCCGACCTCGACGTCGACGAGGCGCGCTCCCATGTCGGGGAGCGGCTGGCCCTCACCCTCGGGGTCGTCAAGTACGGCGGCGCGGTGACGCGGGACGGCGGGACGCTGGTGTTCGTCGGCGGGACCGGCGGGCGGCGTCCCGGGATCGGCGCGTCCGTGACCTCGGCGCTGACGGCGGCCCTGCCGGCGCTCACCGCGAGTCTGGCGGTGGAGCTGGCGCCGGTCCGGGTCAACCTCGTCGCGCCCGGCTTCGTCGACACGCCCCTGTCCGCGTCCCTCCTCGGCGACCGCATCGAGGAGCGCCGCGAGCGACTGCGAGCGACCCTCCCGACACGGCGGGTCGTCGGCCCGGACGACGTGGCCGCGGTGATCCTGCACCTCATGGTCAACGAGGCCGTGACGGGCGCGACGTACGACGTGGACGGCGGCCAGCAGCTGGTGCCGCCCTGATCACGCGGCGGCGCCGGCGTGCGGGCGGAGCCCCTGCCCGCACGCCGGGCGATGTCGTGGCCGGAGGTGGACACTGGAAGGACGCTGCCCAGTCGACCATCCGAGTGCACGGAGGCGGGCATGAACGGCACTTCCCCGGCCTACGACGTGGTGGTTCTCGGAGCGGGACCGACGGGGGAGAACCTCGCCGACCGCACCCGCGCCGCCGGACTCACCACGGTGATCGTGGAGAACGAACTGCTCGGCGGCGAATGCTCGTTCTGGGCGTGCGAACCGAGCAAGGCGCTGCTGCGCCCCGTGCTGGCGCGCGCCGACGCCCGGCGCGTCCCGGGTCTGCGCCGGGCGGCCGAGGGCCCGCTCGACGTGCCCGCCGTCTTCGAGCACCGTGACGCGATGGCCGCGCACTGGCAGGACGCGGACCAGGAGGAGTGGCTGGACTCGGTCTCCGTGGACCTGGTGCGCGGGCACGGCCGGCTGAACGGACCCCGCCAGGTCACCGTGGACACGCCGGACGGGGAGCGGGTGGAACTGACCGCGCGGCACGCGGTCGGGGTGTGCACGGGCACGGTCACCGCGTTCCCCGATCTGCCGGGGCTGGCGGACGTCCGCCCGTGGACCAACCGGCAGGCGACGGCGGCACGGCGGGTGCCGGACCGGCTCGCGGTGGTCGGCGGCGGAGTGGTGGCCGTGGAGATGGCCACGGCGTTCCGGGCGCTCGGCTCCGCCGTGACGATGCTGGTGCGGGGCGGGCTGCTGGGCCGGATGGAGCCGTTCGCCGGGGACATGGTGACGGACGCGCTGCGCGAGGCCGGGGTGGACGTGCGGTTCGGCAGGTCGGTGGCCGCGGTGGAGCGCGAGGACGGCGGGGACGGGCCCGTGCGGGTCACGACGGACGACGGGGACACCCTGGTCGCGGACGAGATCCTGTTCGCCACCGGCCGCGCCCCGCACACCGGCGACATCGGCCTGGAGACGGTCGGACTCACCCCGGGCGACTGGCTGCCGGTGGACGACTCCTACCGCGTGCCCGAGATCACCGAGGGCTGGCTCTACGCCGTCGGGGACGTCAACCACCGCGCTCTGATGACCCATCAGGGCAAGTACCAGGCGCGGATCGCGGGCGCGGTGATCGGGGCGCGCGCCAAGGGGGAGCCGCTCGACGACGGCAGGTGGGGACGGCACGCCCCGACCGCCGACAGCGCCGCCGTGCCGCAGGTCGTCTTCACCGAACCGGAGGTGGCGTCGGTGGGTCCGACCGCGCGGGAGGCGGAGCGGGCGGGGCTGAAGGCCGACGTCGTGGACTACGACATCGGGAAGATCGCGGGCGCGGTGCAGTACGCGGAGGGGTACCGGGGGCGGGCGCGGGTGATCGTCGACAGCGAGCGGAGGAACGTCGTCGGGGCGACGTTCGTGGGGCCGGGCGTCCAGGAGCTGCTGTACTCGGCGACCGTCGCCGTCACCAGTGAGGTGCCGGTGGACCGGCTGTGGCACGCCGTCCCGGCGTTCCCCACGATCAGCGAGGTGTGGCTGCGGATCCTGGAGACGTACCGGGACAGCGACGGGCCGGCGGGCTGACGGGCCCCGAGGGGGTCAGCCGGGCGTCAGCACCATGCGGAAGCGGGCGCTGCCGTCCATCATCTTCCGGAAGGCGGTGTTCGCCTCGCTGAGCGGCAGGACCTCCGTCATGGGGCGGATGCCGTGCCGGGCGGCGAAGGTCATGGTGTCCTGAACGTCCTGCGCGGTACCTGAGGGGTGGCCGCGCACCAGCCGTCCCTTGAGGATCAGCTGGAAGGGGCTGATGGGCATCGGGGCGGGGGTCGCGCCGATGACGACCAGCTCACCGCGCGGGCCGAGGCCGTCCACGGTCTCCGCGATCGCCGCGGAGTTGCCCGCGGTTGCCAGCACCACCTTCGCCCCGCCGAGCGCCTGCAGGGCCTCCGCCACGGGCCCCGCCGTGCTGTCGACGTAGTGGTGGGCGCCGAGTTGCTTGGCGAGGTCGGCCTTGCCCGCGCCGCGCGCGATCGCGACCGTCTCGTAGCCCATGGCCGCCGCGAAGCGCACGGCCAGGTGCCCGAGGCCGCCGATGCCCTGGATCGCCACCATGTCGTCCGGCCGCGCGCCGCTGCGCCGCAGCCCGTTGTACACGGTGACGCCCGCGCAGGCCATGGGTCCCGCGTCGGCCGCGGAGAACGCGTCGGGGATGCGGGCGAGGGCGTCGACGGGCGCGACGATCGCCTCGGCGAAGCCTCCGTCGTAGGCGTGGCCGGGGATCTTGAGGTTGTCGCAGACGATGAAGTCGCCGCGGCGGCACGGGACGCAGTGACGGCAGCTGCCGCCGAACCAGCCGACGGTGACCCGGTCCCCCACCTGCCAGCCCATCTCCTCTGCGCCGTCGCCGAGTTCGTCGATGCGGCCGGCGGTCTCGTGTCCCGTCACCAGCGGGAAGGGCGTGCCGGGCATCCCGGCGGAGACGAACATGGCGTCGCTGCGGCAGACCCCGCAGGCCTCCACCGCGATCCGCACATGACGCGGGCCCGGCCGTGGCACCTCGCGCTCCGCGATCTCGAACGACCCGTTGGGGGCGGGGACTTGGGCGACTCGGTACGTGTTCATGGTGTCACTCCGGGGCCGGCGGCGACCGTGAGGGGGGTCAGGATTCGGGGCTCGGGGCGGGACGCCGCCCGGTGTCGCCTCCTCCCGCGTCGCACGCGGGAGTGTCCATCCCACCACCGGTGCGGAGGGGCGGCAACACGGGACGGCCGGGCCCCGGGGAGCTCGCCCGGAGTGTTCAGTCGCCGCGCCAGATGTTGTCGAAGGCCGCGGCCTCGATGGTGCGGCGCTGCCGCTCGCCCGCCAGTTCCGTGACCGCCTGGAGCACCGCCGCCAGCACCGTCGTCCGCTCGTCGTCGAGCCCGTCGGACTCCTCGGCGCCCTGCCCGGTCAGACCGACGGCGGCCGCGAGCGCGCCGAGCACGGGTTCGCCCGACGAGCGGCGCTCCCCCGCCGCCCGGGCCGCCGACGGGTCGGCCGGTGCGGTGCGCTGCCGCCGCAGCGGGTTGCGGCTCCGCCGCTCGGGCTCGACGAGCCCTTCCTCCTCGAGGACGGTCCGGTAGCGTCCGGCCAGGTCGCGGCCCCGGCGCCAGAGCCAGTCGTCCACGGTCTCGCCCGGTCCGCCGTCCGCCAGCCACCGCGCGGCCTCGGACAGCAGGGGGTCGCCGGCCGGCGCGGGCCCGGCGGGGACCAGGAGGGTGCCGTCGAGGGTGAGGGCCTCGGCGTCGAGGAGGTCGATCAGCTCCGCCCCCGCGAGGGCGAGCGACAGGTCGCCCTGCTCCACCACGGTCCTGTCCCGCGGGTCGGCGGCGACGAGGGCCAGGTCACGCGCTGTGGTCATGGTCAACTCCGGTCAGGCGGGAGGCCGTCACCTCCACGGTCCCACACCCGGGCCCGCCCGGCGCGTCCCGCCCTTCCCCCTTCCCGAGCTGCGAAGCTCCCCCGGACGGGTGATGCTGGACGTCTGGCGGCGAAGTGCCTTCCACACCCCTCGCCCCGCCGGCAACCGCGTCCTCACCGACGGTTCCGTCCCGCCGTGCCCTCCTCTCCCCGTCGCGGGACGACCGCGCCTTCTCCCGCCCTGAGGAGTCCTCATGCTGAAGGGTTACACCGTCCCCCTGTCCCCGAAGGGCGAGGCCAACATCGCGCCCACACCGCCGTGGCACTACGCCGGCGACATCGTCGGCTTCGAGTTCTTCACGGAACCGTCCGCCGCCGAGGCGACGCTCCCCGAGGGTCTCGACCCCGACCCGGACACCTCGGGCAGGGCAGGGTGGTCGCGTTCTTCGTGGACTGGCAGTTCAACGGCGAGCAGGACGAGTACCTGGACCCGGTGCGCAGCCAGTACCGGGAGTTCTTCGTCCTGGTCGACGCCCGGTACCGGGACCGCCCCGTGTCGTGGTGCCCGTACATCTACGTGGACAACCACCACGCGCTGGCCCGCGGCTGGATCCAGGGGTTCCCGAAGAAGGCGGGCAACGTGCACCAGACCCGGGTGTTCGCCTCCCCCGGCAAGGCGTCGCCGAGGCTCGCGCCCGGCGCCCGCTTCGGGGCGACCGTCTCGTCCGACGAGCGGACCCTCGCGGAGGCGCGCGTCACGCTGGAGGCGCCGATGGAGGACCCGACGCCCCTGCTCGCCCGGGACACGATCAACCTGCGCCACTTCCCCACCCTGGAGCCCGGCAAGTACGACAAGCCGGCCGTGCACGAACTGGTCCGCATGGACTACGCCGACCAGCAGGTGGCGGACGTGTGGACGGGCACGAGCGAGATCACGCTGTTCCCGGCCGTGGGCGAGGAACTCGCGGACCTCGCGCCGGTCCGGCCCGGCATGGGCTTCCGCGCGTCGATGTCCTACAACGTCACGCAGGTGGAGCCGCTGGGCTAGGACCTTCCGTTCCGGCACCCCCCGAATCACCGCATCCCCGCATCCCCGAGGACAGGGACCATCACCATGAGCACGACCGTCGCGGACCGCATGGTCGAGGCCCTGGCGGCATCCGGCGTCCGCCGCGTGTACGGCCTGCCCGGCGACTCCCTGAACGGCTTCACGGACGCGCTGCGCCGCAACGGCTCCGTGGAGTGGACGCACGTCCGGCACGAGGAGACGGCCGCCTTCGCCGCCGCCGGCGAGGCCTCCCTGACCGGGGAACTCGCCGTCGCGGCGGGCAGTTGCGGCCCGGGCAACCTGCATCTGATCAACGGCCTGTACGAGGCCCAGCGCAGCCGCGTGCCCGTACTGGCGATCGCCGCCCACATCCCGAGCGACGAGATCGGCGGCCAGTACTTCCAGGAGACGCATCCGCAAGAGGTGTTCCGCGAGTGCAGCGAGTTCTGCGAGCTGGCGAGCACGGCCGAGCAGGTGCCGCGGCTGCTGCACACGGCCATGCGGACCGCCGTCGAGCGCGGCGGGGTGTCCGTGCTGGTGATCCCCGGCGACATGCTGCTCGCCGCACTCGCCGGCCCGGGCCCGTACACGCATCCGGTACGCAGGACGCGGTCGCGGGTGACGCCCGCGCCCGAGGCCCTCGCCGAGGGGGCCGACGTGCTGAACAAGGCGGAGCGGGTGACGATCCTGGGCGGCGCCGGCTGCCAGGGCTGCCACGACGAGGTCATGGCCCTGGCCCGCACCCTCAAGTCACCGGTCGTGCACTCGCTGCGCGGCAAGGAACACCTGGAGTACGACAACCCCTACGACGTCGGCCTGACGGGCCTCATCGGGTACAGCTCGGGCTACCGGGCGATGGAGCACTGCGACGCCCTGCTGATGCTGGGCACGGACTTCCCGTACCGGCCGTTCTACCCGCCGTCCGGCGTGCCGGTGGTGCAGGTCGACATCCGCGGCGAGCACATCGGGCGGCGCACCGGGGTGCGGGTGCCGCTGGTGGGGACGGTCGAGGACACGGCCGGCGCGCTGCTGCCGCTGCTCCGCGAGAAGCAGGACACCGGCTTCGTCGACAAGCTGACCCGGCACTACCGGCGGGTGCGGGCGCACCTGGACGACCTGGCCGAGGCGCGGCCGCACGACGCGCCGATGCATCCGCAGCACGTGGCGGCGGCGGTGGACCGGCTGGCGGCGGACGACACCGTCTTCACGGCGGACGTCGGCACACCCACGGTGTGGGCGGCGCGGTACCTCACCATGAACGGACGCCGACGGCTGATCGGCTCCTTCAACCACGGCAGCATGGCCAACGCGCTGCCGCAGGCCATCGGGGCGCAGGCGGCCGCGGGCCGGAGGCGGCAGGTGGTGGCGCTGTGCGGGGACGGCGGGCTCAGCATGCTGCTGGGCGACCTGATCACGCTGCGGCATCTGCGGCTGCCGGTGAAGGTGGTGGTCCTCAACAACGGCACGCTGTCGTTCGTCGAGCTGGAGATGAAGGCGGGCGGCATCGTCAACTACGGCACCGACCTGGACGACCTCCACTTCGCGGCCGTCGCCCGCGCCGCCGGCATCGTCGGCATCCGGGCCGACCGGGCGGGCGAGCTCGACGACGCGCTGCACGAGGCGTTCGTCCAGGACGGCCCGGCGGTGGTCGACGCCCGCACGGCGAGCCAGGAACTGTCCCTGCCGCCGCACCTCACCTACGAGCAGGTGAAGGGCTTCTCGCTGTTCGCCACACGGACGGTCCTGTCGGGCGAGGGGGACGAACTGCTGGAGCTGGCGAGGACGAACCTGCACGACCTGCCGCTGCTGCACTGAGAGCTGTCGCCGGCGTCAGGGCGTCACGTCACGGCGTCAGGGCGTCACGTCACGGCGTCACGGCGTCACGTCACGGCGTCACGGCGTCACGGCGTCACGGCGTCACGGCGTCACGGCGTCACGCGGCGAGCGTCTCGTCCTCCCGGCGGAGTCCGGCGCGGCCGGCCGTGTACTGGTCGAGCAGGGCGTCGGCGGCGCGCAGGGCCTGCTCGGCGGTACGGGAGCCGGTGATCACGCACAGCGTGTAGGTGGCGTCCTCGAGCGCACGGCTGGTGCGGCCGGTGGGCAGCACGTCGTGCTCGATCCGCGCTTGCGCGAACCGCGCCAGCACCGCCCGAAGCTCCTTCTCCGCCGGCATGATCATGATCGCTCCGTCTCCCCTCGTTGAGCGGCGCTCCCCGGTGGGCGCCGGACTTCCGAATGCCCCGGCGGGAAAGGTCTACACATGTCGGCCTGGCGAGGGCTGGGGGACTGTCAGTGGCGGATGGCAGCATCGGCGCATGCTCACGGAGAACACGGCCCCGGAGAACGGGGACTTCGGCTGGCGCACCTTCCTGCTGCGCTGGAGCGGCGAGTGGGCGGACGCCCTGCCGGACGACGAGGTGCGGGACGCCGACGACGAGGCGGCACGGCAGTCACGATGGCTGGGCCTCCCGCCCGCGTCCGAGGAGCGGATCGCGGCGATGGAGAAGCGCCTCGGCCGGCGGATGCCGCCGTCGTACCGCTCCTTCCTCCAGGTCACCGACGGCTGGCGGCACGCGGGTGGCTTCGTGTGGCTGCTGGCGGGCACGGCGGACGCCCGCTGGCACGACAACGAGTCGGGTCTCGCGGACGTGTTCGAGGAGTACATGGAGGAGGACGCCGAACCGGAGGAGTGGCGGGAGGCGGGCGTCTGGCGGCGCGGTCTCCAGCTCGACGTGGAGTCCGACGCCACGTACGTCCTGCTGGATCCGGAGGACGTGGACGAGGACGGCGAGTGGGCCCTGTACACCTGGGCGAGCTGGCGCGCCGACGCGCCGGAGCGGTACCGCAGCTTCCGGGCGTTCATGGAGGCGAAGTTCCGCGAGTTCCACAGCCTCCGCGCCCATCGCACCGACGGCGTGCCGGAGTTCGTCAACGCCACGACGCGGGAGCTGGACGCCCGGGTGGAGGAGGCCCGCGACGACGCGCTGCGCGGTGACTGGGAAAGGGCGTTGAAGAAGCTGGACGAGGCCAAGGGGTACGGCAGACCACGGGCCGAGGGCCTGGGGGACCAGATCCGCCGCCTGCTCGGCCTGACGTACATGGTGTACTTCCGGGAGCTGGTGACCGACCCGACGTACGCCTCCGAACTCCTGCCGCCCCTCGTCGCCGCGCACGCGAGCAGCTCCCACGACGACAACGGCCTGACGTTCCACCTGCGGGGCGCCGACGAGACCCTGGTGTCCCTGGCCAGGGCGACCCTGGAGCAGGTGCGCGCAGGCACGTACGGGTACACGGCCCCGGGCCCCTTCGGCGAGGCGGTCGAGCGGGCACGCGAACTGGCCGGCCGGGGCGAGACCGACCAGGCGTGGCGCGCCCTGGTCGAGGCCCTGCCCCTGTGGGAGCCCCTGGGCCCGGACCACATAGCTCCCCTCGGCTGGGTGGCCGACCCGCTCCTCGGCCCCTTGCTCACCCCGGAACGCGGCCGCGAATTCCTGTCCACGCCCCGAGGCGGCCGGCCGGGCGAGACGCCCTCCCCGACACCCGGCCTCGACCCGCCCGGCCTGGACTGGCTCGCGGACCGCGACCCGGGCACCCTGCGCGGGGGATACCGCTTCGTCCTGGTGGAAGGGGTGGCGCCGGAGGACCTGCCCTCGCGTCTGGGCGACGAGGAGACGCAGGGTTCGGGGCTCGGCGCGCCCACGACCATCTGGGAAGCACGGCACCGGCAGTTGCGCGGCACGGGAGGGATGTCGTCCTCCGGCTCCGCCGACCGGCCCGTCATGGTGGTCGGCCGGGCAGGCGCCGGCTGGAGCTTCGCCTTCGACGGACGCCCGGACCCGTTCGACGCGGAGCGCTTCGTCTCCCCCGCCGCGTCCGCCTCCGCGGGCACCCGCGCGGTGGTGGTCTGGGCCGACTGCTCGGCCCGGCACGACGAGCCGTTCTTCCACCTCTCCGTGGCGCGGGACGGTGTCGAGGAGTACGCGTTCACCTACGCGGAGGGCGAGCTGCGACGCACCGGAGACGTCCCGCCGGCCCTGAACCCGGACGGCTCACTCTCGTCGGCCGAGGCCACCCCCGAGGCGGAACGCCCCCTCCTGCGCGCCGTTGCCGAGCACTTCGACGTCCGTCTCCCCCTCCACGCCCTCCTCAACGGCCGCCTGCACACCCTCGTCAGCCGCTCGTGGACGCGACCGCCGAAGGACGGAGAGGCGGTCTTCATGTGGGGGACCCTGGGGTGAGTCCCACCAGCCGGCGGGGCGGTCCCGACGGTCTTGCCCGGCGTTCGAACCCGTAGCAAGATTCCGTAACTGCCGCCGCCGACGGAGGAGTTGGACTTGTCCCCTGCGAGGACCGCTTACGCCCCCTGACCGTCCTCTTCGCACCGGAAAGCGCGTACGGGCCGACGAACAACTGCGTGGGGCTCGGGGACGTGCTGCGCCGCCGGGGGCACCGTGGTGTTCGCCGCGGGGGCGTCCTGGAAGGGGCCTCTGGCGCCGCTCGGGTTCGAGGAGGAGCTGGTCGATCAGGTCCCGCCGCCCGAACGAGCTGCGGCACCTGGGCCCGGCGGGGCTCACAGCTCACCGCGCGCCCTCATCACCGTCTTGTTGAGGACCCACAGCCCGATGCCGATGGCCAGCAGCACGCCCGCCCGGATGTACACGTTCGCGGGCCGGTCGGACAGCGGGCTGGCCAGGACGAGAGCGGTGACCGCGCCGAGCATCGGCAGAGCGGTCGGTGTGCGGAAGTGCTCATGTGCGACGCGGTCGCGGCGCAGGACGAGCACGGCGATGTTGACGACGGCGAAGACGCACAGCAGCAGGAAGGCCGTGGTGTCACCGAGGCCGGCGATCTCCCCCGTGGAGACCAGGCCGACGGCCAGGACGGCGACGAACACGATGCCGACGACGGGGGTGCGGCGGCGGGGCAGCACGCGGCCCAGGGCGCGCGGCAGGATGCGTTCGTTCGCCATGCCGTAGCACAGACGGGACGCCATCATGATGTTGATCAGCGCCGAGTTGGTGACCGCGAACAGGGCGATCAGGGCGAAGAGCTTGGGCGGGAAGTCGAGTCCGCCGGCCTTGACGACCTCCAGCAGCGGGCCGCTGGACTCCCCGAGCACGCGGTGGTCGACGAGGAGTGAGGAGACCAGGGCGACCAGGACGTAGAGGGTGCCGGTGACGGCGACGCCGATGAAGACGGCGCGCGGAAACGTGCGGGCCGGGTCCTTGGTCTCCTCGGCCATGTTGACGGAGTCCTCGAAACCGACGAAGGCGAAGAAGGCGAGCGCGGTGGCGCCGAGCACGCTGGTGACCAGCTCGATGCCGCCGCCCTCCGCCTGGAATTCGCCGAGCCGGCTCGGTTCGCCCTCACCGTTCAGGACCGCCCAGGCGCCGATCGCGAGAATGACGACCAGACCGGTCAGCTCGACCAGGGTGAGGACCACGTTGGTCTTCACGGACTCCGACACACCCCGCAGGTTCAGCGCCGCCAGCGCGAGGATGAACAGGATCGCGACGAAGGTGGGCGGGAAGAAGTCCGTGAACTCGGCCAGGTAGTCGCCGCCGAAGGCGCGGGCCGCCGCGCTCGCCGAGGACAGGCCCGAGCACATGACCATGTAGGCGACGATGAAGGTCAGGAACGGGACCTGGAACGCCTTCTGCGTGTAGAGCGCGGCCCCCGCAGCCTTCGGGTACTTGCCGACGAGTTCGACGTACGAGCCCGCGGTCAGGAGGGCGACGGCGAACCCGATGACGAACGGCAGCCACAGGGCCCCGCCGACCTTGCCCGCGACCTCCCCGGTCGTGGCATAGATGCCAGTGCCGAGGATGTCGCCGACGACGAACAGAACCAGCAGGCGCGGGCCGATGACGCGCCGCAGCGGCGGTTCCTGCGCTCCGCCCGGCGAACCGGTCGTGTCCTCTGGGGCTGTGGACATGAGGGCTCCCGCCGACGCGTTGCACTGACCACGGTGTTGCCTGCCCGGCGGGCCCGGGGGTGATGCCTGGGCGTAGGGCATTCGGAGCAGGCCGTGCTGCGGCACGGGCAGCTGGCATGGTGGTCGCACGCATAACCACCCCCCGAACTATGGTGTCCCACCACATGTGCGCCTGACCTGCGGATTCCTACGGTGTGGCGACACGCAAACGTCCCCGTCACACCCCAGGAAGTGGTGCCGATGTCGTCGCCCTCTACCGCTCCGCCAGCACCGAACAACCTCAAGCGCATCGTCGCCGCGTCCCTCATCGGCACCACCATCGAGTGGTACGACTTCTTCCTCTACGGGTCGGCCGCCGCGCTGGTCTTCAACGAGCTGTTCTTCCCGGAGTCCGATCCGCTGGTCGGCACGCTGCTGTCCTTCCTGACGTACGCCGTCGGGTTCGCCGCGCGGCCGATCGGCGCGCTGGTGTTCGGCCACTACGGCGACCGGCTCGGGCGCAAGAAGCTGCTGGTGCTGAGCCTGCTGATGATGGGCACCGCGACCTTCGCCATCGGTCTGCTCCCCACGCACGCCACCATCGGCAGCATGGCGCCGATCCTGCTGACCGCGCTGCGCCTTGTGCAGGGCTTCGCGCTCGGCGGTGAGTGGGGCGGCGCCGTGCTGCTGGTGTCGGAGCACGGTGACGCGCGCCGGCGCGGGTTCTGGGCGTCGTGGCCGCAGACCGGCGCGCCGGCCGGGCAGTTGCTGGCGACCGGTGTGCTGGCGCTGCTGACCGCCGTGCTCTCGGAGTCGGCGTTCGGCGCCTGGGGCTGGCGGATCCCGTTCCTGCTGTCCGGTGTGCTGGTGATCGTCGGTCTGTGGATCCGGCTCTCCGTCGACGAGTCGCCGGTGTTCAAGGAGGCGCTGAAGCGTGCCGAGGAGCGCAAGGCGGACGCGCCCGCCGAGCGCATGCCGCTCGTCGCCGTGCTCAAGCACCACTGGCGTGACGTCCTGGTGGCGATGGGCGCGCGGATGGCGGAGAACATCAGCTACTACGTGATCACCGCGTTCATCCTGGTGTACGCCACCACCTCGGCTGGGGTGTCCAAGCAGACCGCCCTCAACGCCGTCCTCATCGCCTCCGCGCTGCACTTCGCCGTCATCCCCGCCTGGGGCGCCCTGTCCGACCGGTGGGGCCGTCGGCCCGTGTATCTCATCGGCGCGGTCGGCGTGGGCCTGTGGATGTTCCCGTTCTTCGCGCTCATCGACACCGGGGGCTTCGGCGCCCTGCTGCTCGCGGTGACCGTGGGTCTCGTCATGCACGGGGCGATGTACGCGCCGCAGGCGGCCTTCTTCTCCGAGATGTTCGCGACCCGGATGCGCTACTCCGGCGCCTCCATCGGCGCCCAGTTCGCCTCCGTCGCGGCCGGCGCCCCCGCCCCGCTGATCGCCACCGCGCTGCTGTCGAGCTACGGCACCTCCACCCCGATCGCCCTCTACGTCATCGCCGCGAGCCTCCTGACGGTCGTCGCGATCCTGGCGGCCAAGGAGACCCGGCACCGGGACCTCACCGAGGTCTCCCCGGAGACGGAGGAGGGGGCGCGCACCCCCGTCTCGGTCGACAAGACCGAGGACGCGCGCGCCCTCTGATCCCCGCCCGCACCCGCTCGCACAGGCCCGGCCCCCGTGTCCGCCCCTTGGGCGGCGCGGGGGTCAGTGCTGTGCGGAAGACGGCGGCTGCGTGACGCCGGACAAGCGGTGCAGGCGCAGGGCCAGCTGTATCTCCAGGGCGCGCTCCGGGCTCTGCCAGTCGTCGCCGAGGAGCCGGCCGACCCGGTCGAGGCGCTGCGCCACCGTGTTGACGTGGACGTGCAGCTCGTCCTTGGTGCGGGCCGGGCTCATCCCGCACGCGAAGTAGGCGTCCAGCGTGCGCAGCAGCTCGGTCCCGCGCCGTTCGTCGTACGCCACGACCCGGCCGATGGTGCGGTCGACGAAGCCGGCGATGTCCCGCTCCCCCGCGAGCAGCAGTCCGAGGAAGCCGAAGTCCTCGGCGGCGGAGCCGTCGCCCGCGCGGCCGAGCAGCCGCAGCGTGTCGAGGCAGCGCCGGGCCTCCGCGTACGCCGAGGCGACCGTCTCGGGGCCGGCGAGGAGCCGGCCGACCGGGGCGGACGCGCCGACCGTGACCGGTGCGCGGACGGCGGTGCCCAGCTCGCGGGCGGTGCGGCGGGCCAGGTCGGTGGCCGTGTCCCCGGGGGCCAGCGGCAGCAGCAGGACCGTGCCGCCGTCACGGGCGGCGGCCAGGCCGTGCCGGGTCGCGGCGAGGTGGGAGGCGGCGGCCCACAGGCGCCGGCGGGCGTCGGCCTCCTGGTCGGCGTCGGCGGTGCCGCCCTCCAGCCGGGCGGCCAGCACCGCGTGCGTGGCGTCGAGGTCGGCGCGCAGCCGGGTGGCCCGGTCGCGCAGCAGACGGGGGTCGCGGTCGCGGGCGTCGAGCAGGTCGTCGAGCAGTTCCCCGCGGACGCGCTGCTCGGCCTCGGCGGCGGAACGGCGGGCGAGAAGCAGCAGCGAGGTGACCATCGCGGCGCGCTCCAGGGTGCGCTGGTCGACCGGGTCGAGGCCCGGGTGGCCGCGGAGCACGAGCGCGCCGAGCAGTTCGTCCCCGGCGGCGACCGCGGCGATCCAGTCGTCCCCGTGCCGCACGGCGTGGCCCTCGGCGCGGGAGGATTCCAGGGCGCGGGCGGGCGCCGCCGGGGCCTCGGTGAACTCGACGGTGCCGTCCAGCACCTCGGAGACGGCGGCGGCCACGTCGTGCACCCCGCCGCCGCGCAGGACCAGCTCGGCGAGCCGGTCGTGCACGTCGGAGGCGCGCTCGATGACGGCGCTGCGGTCCTGGATGATCTCGTTGGCCCGCTCCAGGCCGCTCAGCGCCTCGCGGGTCTCGGCGAGCAGGTTGGCCGTGTCGATGGCGGCCGCGGCGAGCGCGGCGAAGGAGCCGAGCAGGGCGATCTGCTCCCTCTCGAACACGCGGGAGCGGCGGTCGGCGGCGAACAGCACCCCGATGACATGGTCCCCGAGCGTCAGGGGCACCCCGAGGATCGCGACGAGCCCCTCGTCGCGCACCCCGCTGTCGATGGAGTGGGTGTGCTGGAAGCGGCCGTCGCGGAAGTAGTCGTCCGTGACGTACGGCCGGGCGGTCTGGGCGACGAGGCCGCCGAGGCCCTCGCCCATGCCGAGGCGGAGCTGCTGGAAGCGGGCCGCGACCGAGCCCTCGGTGACCCGCATGTAGGTGTCGCCGCGCTCCGGGTCGTTCAGGCTGAGGTAGGCGACGTCGGTGCCGAGCAGGGAGCGGGCGCGCTGCACGATCGCGCGCAGGACGGCGTCCAGGTCGCGCAGCCCGGCGAGGTCGTGCGCGGTCTCGAACAGGGCGGACAGCTCCGCCTCCCTGCGGCGGCGCCCCTCTATCTCGGAGCGCACGCGCAGGGCGAGCAGCTTGGCCCGCTCCAGGGCCGCGACCCGCTCGGCGGGGCGGCCCTCGGCGCGGGCCAGCAGCACCGGCTGCTCGTACGCCTCGGCGGGGGCGCCGCGGGCGAGCAGTTCCAGGAACGGCGCCTCGGCGCCGTCGGCGGCGGGCCGGCCGGCGTCGGCGCGGGTCCGGTCCGGCGCACCGGCGGCGGAGGCGGACCGTTCGGCGGACTGCAGATGATCGCGGGGCATGGGTCTCAGGATTCCTCATCCGGCGGCCGCCCCGTCAGCCCTGTGGAAAACTCCGCCGGCCGACGGCCGGCCGCGGTCGGTGTCAGGTCCGTGCCTGTCCGGACGCGTCCGTCCTAGTGCGCGGTCCAGCCGCCGTCGAGGATCAGCGAGGTGCCGGTGACGAAGGACGCCGCGGGGCCGCACAGGTAGGCCACCGCCTGGGCGACCTCCTCCGGTTCGATCAGACGCTTGACCGCGCTGTCCTGGAGGAGCACCTCGGTCACCACGCGCTCCTCGGGGATGCCGTGGGCGCGGGCCTGGTCGGCGATCTGCTTCTCGACCAGTGCGGTGCGCACATAGCCGGGGTTCACACAGTTCGAGGTGACCCCGTGGGGCGCGCCCTCCAGGGCGGTGGTCTTGGACAGCCCCTCAAGGCCGTGCTTGGCGGCCACGTACGCGGACTTGTAGGCGGAGGCGCGCAGGCCGTGCACGGAGGAGATGTTGACGACGCGGCCCCAGCCCTGCCCGTACATGTGCGGCAGGGCGCCCCGGATGAGGCGGAAGGGGGCCTCCAGCATCACGGTGAGGACCGTGTGGAAGACGTCCGGCGGGAACTCCTCGATGGGCCGCACCAGCTGGAGCCCCGCATTGTTGACCAGGACGTCCGTCCCGGCGGCGGCGGCCTCGGCGGCGTCCAGGTCGGTGAGGTCCACAACGTGCGGCTCGACGGAGCCGCCCAGCTCCGCGGCCGCCGCGGCGAGCGCCTCCAGCCCTTCGGCGTCCCGGTCGACGGCTCTGACCTTCGCGCCGGCGGCCGCGAGACGCAGCGCGCAGGCGCGGCCGATGCCGCCGGCGGCGCCGGTGACGAGCGCGGTGCGGCCGCCGAGGTCGAGGGGGGTGTCGTGGGGAGCCGGGAGGGCACTGGGCGCGGTCATGGGGTTGACCCTAGGCAGCACACCCCGGTCGACCCATGTGGTCGCGCCCCACAGTTCAGCCGTTTCCAGTGGGGTCGAGCCATGTGGGTGCGGGCTCGAACCAAGTGGGTGCGTCGGTGAGGGCCTGCTTGATGCGGAAGCTCGCGAACTCGTGCAGCTCGGGCAGCGCGTCCACCGCGAACCAGGCGACGTCCAGCGACTCGTCGTCGTTCACCCGCGCCTCGCCGCCCACCGCGCGGCAGCGGAAGGTGATGTCCATGTACTGACAGATGTCGCCGTTGCCGTACGTCACCGGCTGCAGGGCCTGCACCAGCACCACCCGCTCCACCGCGCAGCGCACGGCGGTCTCCTCCTCGACCTCCCGCACCGCGCAGGCGGCGGGCTGCTCCCCCGGGTCGGGGATGCCGCCGATCACCGACCACTTGCGGGTGTCCGCCCGGCGGTTGAGCAGCACGCGGCCCTCGTCGTCGAAGACGAGGGCCGTGACGCCTGGCAGCCACAGCAGCTGGTGGCCGGCCGAGGCGCGCAGGGTGCGGATGAAGTCAGGAGTAGCCATGCCCCGACCCTAACCGGCGCCCGTGGCGCATCCGGGCACGTCGAGGGGCGTTCCCCTGCTGTTCCCCGGTCCTCCGGCCCCTACTGCTCGCCGGTGCGCCGGGCGCGTACCGCGGCGGTCAGGCCCCAGCCGAGGCCGCCCGCGGCGAGGAGGACGAGGAGCCCCTCCGGGAGGGTGCCGAGGCGGGTCGCGGGGGTCTGCGAGGTGCGCAGCGGCACCTCCTGCACCAGGTGGCCGGCCACGAACATGCCGGTCTTCTGCGTGATCTTCCCGTCCGGCATGATGACGGCGCTGACGCCGCTGGTGACCGGCACGGTGACCGCGCGGCTGTGCTCGACGGCGCGGACCCGGGACATGGCGAGCTGCTGGTAGGTCATCTCGCTGCGTCCGAAGGTCGCGTTGTTGCTCGGGACGGAGATCATCTTGGCTCCGTCGGTGACGGTGTCGCGCACGGCCCAGTCGAAGGCGGCCTCGTAGCAGGTGACCAGGCCGACGGCGGCGCCGGCCCGGTCGAAGACGCCCGGCTCGGAGCCGCGGCTGAAGTCCTGGCGGACCATCGAGGTCCACTCCTCGTTGATCGCGCCGACCAGGGAGCGCAGCGGGAGGTACTCGCCGAACGGCTGGATCTGCCGCTTGTCGTACACGTCGACGGGGCCCTTCACCGGGTCCCAGAGGATCTGCTCGTTGAGCAGCTTCCCGTCCCGGGAGACCACCGCGCCGACCGAGATGGGCGCGCCGACGGCCTTCGCGGCGCGGTCGACCACCTCGCGCGCGTCGTCGTTGGCGAAGGGGTCGATGTCGGAGGAGTTCTCCGGCCACAGCACGATGTCCGGCCGCTCGACGCGGCCCGCCGCGATCTCGGCGGCCAGCCGCTCCGTCTCGCGCGCGTGGTAGTCGAGGACGGCCCGGCGCTGGGAGTTGAAGTCGAGGCCGAGGCGGGGCACGTTGCCCTGGATCACCGCGACGGTGACCGTGCCGCTCTCGGCCTTGTCGCCGACCAGGGTGCGCGCGGCGAACGCCCCGGCCACCGGCACGGCGACGCTCAGTACGCCGACGACCGCGGCGGCCTTGAGCAGGCCGTCCGTGCGCCGCGCCGTCACGGCGAGCCGCACCAGCTCGTACAGGCCGAAGCCGCACAGCACCACGGCGAAGCCGAGCACCGGGGTGCCGCCGAGCGCCGCGAGCGGAAGGAACACGCCGTCCGCCTGACCGAAGGCGACCTTGCCCCAGGGGAAGCCGCTGAACGGCACGCGCGCGCGTGCCGCCTCGCCGGCGATCCACAGCGCCGCCGCCCACACCGGCCACCCGGGCAGCCGCGACACCAGGGTGACGCCCGCGCCGACCAGCGCGACGTACACCGCCTCGATCACCACCAGCGCCAGCCACGGGCCGGGGCCGACCTCCACACCGGTCCACACCAGCAACGGCAGCAGGAAGCTCAGGCCGAAGAGGTAGCCGAGGCCCAGGCCCGCCTTCCAGCTCCGGCCGCGCAGCACCCAGCCGAGGACGGCGAAGGCGGGCAGGGCCAGCCACCACAGGGTGCGCGGCGGGAAGCTGACGTAGAGGAGGAGGCCCGCGAGCGCGGCGGCGCCGGCCGGGAGGAGGCGCGCGCGCCACTTCTGCCAGGCCGAGGGCGTGGTCCGCGGCGGCATGGGGTCCGACGCGCCGACGGAGGTTGCGGTGACGGTCACCCGGGGAGTCTACGGCGCGTGACCTGGGGCCGGACAGCACGGTCGTACGGCGCCGGGGCGGCGGGACGGCGCCCCGCCCCCGGTGTCCGGCACCGTTTCCCCGCGGGCCGTCACCGGGCATCCCCAAACGGGCCACCAGCCGTTACCGTGTGCCGGTGCCTTGTCCGCGCGGCCCGACGGGGGGTCGGCGGGCGGGGACCGTCACAGGGGTCGGGGGCACGACGTGGGCGGGGTGCGGGGTGGGTTCAGGTTCGACGGACAGGGCGTCCGCCGCTGCGGACGCGGACGGCGAGAGACGGACGGGGCCGGACGCGGCGGGTGTGGTGGTGCTGGGCGCGTGCGCGGCCTGGCCGCTGATCACCGCGGCGGCCCGTGACGGCCGTCCGGAGGGGATGCTGCTCGCGGTGCTGGCCGTCGCCGCGGGGTACGCGGCGGGCCGCATCGGCGGGGCGCTGCTGCCGGTGGCCGCGCCCTGTGCGGGCGCGCTGGCCGGGATCGGGCTGACGGCCTGGGTGCCGCATCTGGCGCCGGGCCCGCAGATCACCGCTCCGCTCGGGCACGCCGGGGCGACGACCGCCGTGGTGATCCTGTCGGC
>BNBH01000058.1 GCA_014655195.1 Streptomyces cellulosae
CCGAAACGACAGCAGCAGACTCACGGCCGGCACCCCGTCACCGCATCAGGAATGGTGCACTTTCATCCGTACGAGGTGGTGCACGTTCGCTTGTACGCCGACAGCGTCCGCCGACGTGGCCGGCGAGGCGCCGAGGGGGAAGCCGGTCGGACCGCGCCGGGCGGTGCCTCACCGGCGACACGCGAGTGAGGTGGCGGAGTTGTCGCCGGACTATCAGGCGTTGATGGCCGCCGCAGTCGATGCGGGAGGCGACGGGCTGGGTGCCGGGCGGGCGGCGGTGGTGCTGGGTTGGGACAGTGCATCCGCCTCCCGCGTCGAAGGAGCCAGGGCACGGCTGAAGCGACTGGTGGAACGGGGCTGGCTGGTCGAGGCGAAGCCGGGCAGGTTCACGCTGCCCCTGTCGCTGCCGGGGCAAGACGCTGCTGGTGCTGGACGGCCAGGCGGCGGCTCATGAGCATGGTCATCGACCACAAAATGACGGCTTCGCTGGTATCGGTGCGGCGTTCGTAGTCCCGGACCAGACGCCGGCTGCGCAGGCACCAGGCGAAAGATCTTTCCACGACCCAGCGGCGGGGCAGCACCTCGAAGCCGCGGGTGTCGTCGCTGCGGCGGACGATGTCCAGGACGACGCCGAGTTGCGTGGCACTCCAGTCGACGAGGTGGCCGGTGTATCCGCCGTCGGCCCAGACTCGTGCCAGTCGCCCGAAGCGTCCCTGGGCCGCTGGCAGGAGGATGCGGGCGGCGTCCCGGCCGGTGGTCGAGGCCGGGGTGACCACACGTCCAGCAGCAGCCCGAGCGTGTCGGTGAGCAGGTGCCGCTTGCGTCCGTTGATCTTCTTCCCGGCGTCGAAACCTCGCGAGCCGTGGGTGACGGTGGCGTCTGCCTTCACCGACTGCGAGTCGATGATCGCCGCAGTCGGTTCCGGATCACGGCCTTCGGCATCGCGGACGAATCTCGCGCAGCCGGTCGTGCAGCTCGGCCACGAGTCCCGCATCCCGCCAGCGGGCGAAGAAGGCGTATACCCGTGGCCAGGGCGGGAAGTCCGAGGGCATCGACCGCCGCTTGATGCCGTTGCCGACGAGGTAGCGAATCGCGTCGGGCATCTGTCGGTGGCAGTAGCCCTCCGGCCGTCCGCCCCGGCCGGTCAGCCATTCCGGAACCGGCAGCAAGTCCCGCACCACGGCCCACTCGTCATCGCTCATGTCCGAGTCGTACCGGGGCCGGCGCCCTGGCCGGTCGGCTGCGTGCCCGAACCTGTGGGCGAGGCAGTCACACTCAGGAGTGGACCAACTGGACCCGGCAACCGTGACTACGCGACACTTCGACAACAGGGCCTCTTGCTTCTCGCTGGACTCGACATCCGCGAGCTACCAAGAGGCCCTTCTTCCATGCATCCGCACCTGCAGACTCACCCAGACCAGACCCCTGTTCGAACCCCACCGACCACCCGAGCGGATAGAGAACAGCCAGTCAGGCGGTCCAAGTTGCTGATCGGTGGCACCTTTGGCACAACCTCGGGGAGGCCGCTGAACGGTGCGTCGCCGATCACCGAGCTTGCCTACGGGGCACGGCGCCCGGGCCCCCCGCCCGGTTGAGCCCGATGCCCCCACGGACAGCTCTGGCTCGCCGTGGCCCACCGGCCACCGGTTCGCCGACCGGACTCGGGCCAACCACGCGGCCGTCCACGCGCTGCTCGCCGCCGGCCACAGCCGCCGCGCGATCCAACGCCAACTCGGCATGACGTACCGCACCGTCAAGCTCCACGCCGACGCCACCGCGCCCGAGGATCTCTTCCCCGGCCAATGGCAGGGGCGCCCTTCCGTACTCGATGAGTACAAGCCCTACCTGGACGATCGTTGGAACCAAGGCTGCACCAACGCCTGGAAGGCACATGGGAGGAGATCATGCCGCTCGGCTACAAGGGCAGTTACCAGCGAGTTCGCGCCTACTTCCGCGCCAAGCGGCTCTCGACGGATCCGGTCACTGCACCGCCGCCTTCACCTCGCACGGTCGCTGGCTGGATCCTCCGCCACCCCGACACCCTCACCGAGGCGGAACAGCTCCGCCTCAAGGCCGTCCTGGTCCACTGCCCCGAACTGGATGCACTCACCGGACATGTCCGGTCCTTCGCCAAGATCCTCACCGAGCGGCATGGCCGGCGGCTGCCCGAGTGGCTCGACGCCGTCCGCAAGGACAACCTGCCCGGCCTCCACACCCTCGCCGCCGGTATCGACCGCGACCGCGACGCTGTCATCGCCGGTCTCACCCTGCCCTGGAACTCGGGCGTCGTAAAGGGGCATGTCAACCGGATTAAGATGCTCAAACGGCAGATGTTCGGCCGAGCCGGATTCCTGCTCCTCCGAAAGCGAGTACTGCTCTACAGGTGACCGACGCGTCAGGACGGATGTCCCGCTGGCTCGTACCCCTCATCGATTCGGCGAGGAGCCACGCCGAGAACCAAGTTCTCCATGGCGTGAGGCACCGCTCCGAAGCTGGCAATCCAGGTCTCGACGAGATAGATCACGCCCTCTTCGTCGATACCCAGGAAGAACCGGCCGTGGTCCAGCTCACCGAGCGGGTAGAGATGGCGCCCGATCGCTTCGCCCCACTCCGTGAATCGATCATCCTCGCCCCAGGCCAGCTCGGGGTCCAGCTCGAACGGCGTGCGTGCACAGCTGATCCCTGGTCCGCTGACGTTAACAGTCAAACCGCCGAACTCTTGCAGGAAGGCTTCCGCAGCGTCGTGCATGGCGAGGCCGACTCCTTCGAACATGGATCGCCAGCGGGCCGTGTCTACCTTCCGTCCAGGCGTCCAGCCCGACGCCTCCAACACCTCATCTACCTCTGGCGACCAGCTACTCATCTGGGGCCCCGACTCCTCAGCTAGGGGTGAGCAGTGATCATCTCAGCGGCCGACGTCACTGAACAGAGTGTGACCAGTTCACGGAAAGCGAGCCAGAACCCGAGAATTGACGTCAGTGCAGAGGAGGGTGAGGGTCGTCGTACGGCTTGACGCCGCCCGCAACTGCGACGACGGCGGCGCCGGGCTCGGACTCAAAGTCGCTTCCTGGCCGAGGACGCTGATCGATGCCTGGCGAGGATCCAGCGTCTACTACAGTGCAGCGTGGGCCGTGACTGGCGCTGAGGTGGAGCACCACCGGGGAGCGGTCTGACGAGACGTCGATGCCGTGCGCCTGGGCGAGTGGTCAGCAACGCCTGGAGGCAACGATGTCCTCGACGCAGACGGCTCAGCTCATGGACGGCACGGGCCTCGCCAAACGCATCGTCGAAGAAGCTGCAGTGAAGGCGGCGGAGATCTCACAGCGCACGGGTACCAGTCCCTGTCTGGCGACGGTGCTGGTGGGAGAGGATCGCGCATCGGTCACGTATGTCCGCATGAAGCGGGCACGGTGCGCGAAAGCAGGCATCCAGTCCCGGCACATCGGTCTGCCGGCCGCCACCACGACCGCCGAACTGATCGACACCCTTGCTGGCCTGTCCGGTGATCCGGAAGTCCACGGCATCCTGCTTCAGCATCCTTGCGGCCCGCACATCGACGAACGAGCGGCGTTCGAGGCCATTGCCCCGGAGAAGGATGTCGACGGGGTCACGATGCATTCCTTCGCCGCGATGAGCTTCGCGCTGCCAGGCTTCGTGTCCTGCACTCCCGGCGGGATCATGCAGCTGTTGGAGGCATACGACGTCGACCTCGCTGGCAAGCATGCGGTCGTGGTGGGCCGCAGCGCGATTCTTGGCAAACCGGTGGGGATGCTCCTTCTCGCGAAGGACGCAACGGTGACGTACTGCCACTCGCGCACAGCGGACCTGTCCGCAATCGTCCGGGAAGCAGACGTCGTGGTAGCGGCCGTAGGGCGACCCCGGCTCATCCGAGGTGAAGACATCAAACCCGGCGCGGTGGTGATCGACGCCGGGTACAACCCGGGCAACGTCGGTGACGTGGACTTCGATACCGCCCTCACCCGCGCCCGTCTGATCACTCCAGTGCCCGGCGGCGTTGGACCGATGACCATCGCCGTCTTGCTCGCGCAGACCGTGGAAGCCGCCGCGAACCAACTCGGCATCTGGGAGCGATGAAGCTTTTTCGCTCAACGGGAGACCACGTGTCGGGTCGGCTGATCTTCTGGTGACGGCTCGCCGCCCGTGAGGGCGGTGAGCCCTCACGGGCGCCGAGCCCGCGGATCTGTCAGCTGGCCGTGGCGGGCGCTTCGGCTCGTGCCCGGGTACTGGCGAGGCGGTGGAGACCGTCTGGCCCCGGACGATCGTGCAAACCTACGTGGTGCATCTGCTGCGGAACTCCTTCCGCTATGCCGCCCGCCAGGACTGGGACTAGATCGCCAAGCTTCTCAAGCCCGTCTACACCGCTCCCACCGAAGAGGCCGCCCTGGACCGGTTCGCCGAGTTCGCCGATGCCTGGGGCCGTAAGTGTCCGGCGATCGTGAAACTGTGGGAGAACGCCTGGGAGGAGTTCACCCCGTTCCTGCGGTTCGACACCGAGATCCGCCGCATCGTCTGCACGACGAACGCGATCGAGTCGGTGAACGCCCGTATCCGCCGGGCGGTAAGGCCCGCGGGCACTTCCCCAGCGAGCAGGCCGCCCTGAAATGCGTCTACATGGCGGTCATGTCCCTCGCCCCCACTGGCAAGGGACAGGCCCGCTGGACCATGCGCTGGAAGACCGCACTGAACGCCTTCGACATCGCCTTCGACGGCCGCCTCTCCGCAGCCCGTCAGTAACTTCAACACCCAGTTAAACCGCTCGTTTGGCATACCCCCTTGTGGGCGACCCCGTACCGTGCCCGCCGGAGCGGTTGTTCCACGCTGGCTCCGTTTGGGTGCGGTTGTCTGCGGGGGCGTTCGGCCACCACTCCAGGGAGCCCGCTTGCGGTCGGTGGGAGGGACACAGCTGGTTCCTGACAAGTCGACCAGCCACCTGTCCCTGGTCTTCGTCGAGGACCTCGAACGAGTCCTGGCCGACCGTCTGGACGGCGTCCTTGAGGCGACTCATGAACGTCGCTTCCGCTGGTTGGGAACGGCTCTCACATGTTCCCCCAGGGTTCGGCAGTCTGTGCTGCAGCGAGTTGGGTTCGCCGGGGGATCTTCGACCGGCCAGTGGGTGCAGAGCGATGTTGGGAGCCTGGGCACATCTCGCCTGGTGGCCCCCTCCCGGTGGTGTTGCCGTGTCGTGTGCGCCGTACGCACGCGGCGCACACGCCACGGCTCGTCGCGTCACCCGGAGGCTGACGCCGCCGCGTTCTGCTTGGCGGGCCGGCGGCGTCCCGCGGGCGCGTCCAGGTGGACGACGACGGTGGTGTAGAAGCGGTGCACGGCATCGTCGACGCTGCGGATGAAACCGGTCTCGGCGTTGCCGCGACCACTGCCCATGCCCTTGATCAGGGACAGCCGGAACCCGGTGATCCTTGTGGCGCTGTCCTTGGGGAGGAGGTCCGCCGGTTCGGGGCGCAGCCGTTCCAGGGTGCCGCGCGGACCCGGCCCGGCGCCGTCGACGAGAGTTTCGACGTGGAGGTCGGCCGGTGCCTGTTCCAGACGCCGGACGAGCCGCTTGGTCCAGCTCAGCGGATAGCCCTGTTCGGGGGCGGGGACGTCGATGGCGGTGCGCAGCTTGCCGGTCCGCAGGTCCGCGCTGACGATGAGGACGCCGGGAGTGCCGTCGATACGCAACTCGGCCTGTAGACGTCCTTCGAGGCAGAGCTGGTCGGCGAGACGGTCGCGGCGCTCCTTGGGATCCGTTCCCCGCCTGGCACGCTGAACGGGCAGAACTTTTTGCCCGAGTTCACCGCCCAGCCTGAGGCAGACCTGGCGGATGAGCCGCTCCCAGTTCTCGACGACCTCGAGCGCCCGCGCATCGCCCTGGCAGAGGGTCTCGTCGTCGATGCCGTTACGCACCGGGACCCAGGAGGGCCCCATGTTCTGGAAGCCCTGGCAGCCGGAGTTCTCGTGCTGCAGGTAGTGCAGCAGTTCCTGCAGCAACCAGGCGTGCGCGGCGTTGCCCACTCCCTCATGCCGGATCAGCATCTGCGCCTGATGGGCGACTTCCGCCCAGGACAGGTGCCACAGGGCGACCTTGTGCTTGCGCCGCCGGTCGATCTTGACGTCGACGAGCGGGCTGCCCTCCAGGGCGACGTCGTTGGTCAGCGTGATCACGGCCTCGTAGCCGCGACGTGCGGCGATGTCCATGTACGCCTGCACCTGTTCGGCCTTGAGCACGTTGCCGTTGGTCTTCGTCTCCACCAGGGCCGTCCACAGCTTCCCGGCCCGCTCTACGCGAATGACGCCGTCCGGGCGGCGCGGGCTGTCGCCGTGGGGGAGGGAGACCTCCGTGAATGTCTCCAGACGGCCCGCCGGGGCACCGAATGCCGCAGTGAGCCGTCGGCTGAACTCCGGAACTTGCGCCATCACCGACAGCAGCACGGAGGTGGCCCGCATCTCCCGGTCCCGGTCGCTCTTGAGCACGGACACGGGGAACAGTCTGGCCGTTTTCCAGGAGTCGTTCTCTGCCAGGGTGTTCTTCACCGTCGCGGGAAGGGTGACCTTCTTCTTCGCGGTGCGAGGGCGGGCGGCCCGCTTCTTCACCCCCTCTGCCTGACTGTCGGGCCGACGGGGAGCCGGAACGGCGTTCATCAGCCCCTGCCCGGCGGGCACAGGCGCCGCCGCGTCCGTCTGCCTCTCGGGGCCGGCCTGCGTACCGCTGCCGGCGGGCACGGTTCCCGCCTCCGCCTCCGCGTCCGCTCCCGCCTCCATGTCCGCTTGGGCTTCCGCGGCCGCGTCGTCCTCGATGTCGACGCCGAAGTCGGTGGCCAGCCCGGCGAGCCCGGTGGCGTACCCCTGCCCGACGGCGCGGAACTTCCATGCCTCACCCCGCCGGTACAGCTCACCGAAGATGACCGCCGTCACCGAGTCGGCGTCGTCGACGGCGAACCGCAGCAGCCCCTCCCCGGCCGCATCGGCCAACGTGATCCTCACGTCGTCCAGTTCACCGAAACTGGAGCCCTCGTACCTGCTCGCGGCGACGACGATCCGCTCGACCTCGCCCGGCACTGCGGACAGATCGAAACTGATCCGGTCCTCGCTGCCGTTCGCCGTCGGCGTCTTCCCCAGCAGTTGCACGCTTCCGTCGGCAGCCACCGGGTGGTTGTAGAAGTAGAAGTCGCCGTCGCTGCGTACCTTGCCGCTCGAGTCGAGCAGCAGCACCGACACATCAGCGTCGCCCTCGCCGGTGGGGCTGGCCCAGCCGAGACTGACGATCACCGAACCGACATCATCACTCAGGTCCGTCAGGGTTGCGTTCGCACCCTTGACCATCTGCTGCACAAAGCCCCCCACGGCGTACCTTGGGCACACGGATACATTCCGGCCCATAGATCTATTTCACGGCACAAGCTGACGAGCCTCGCGGAGAAAACTGTAATACGCGCGAGAATCTTGCGTGGAAATTCCGTGAAGTCCCGGCAGGTTGTCGGCCGCCGCATCCGCTGCAGTTGAACCGATGCGCGCGGGCCGGTGCCCCTGCCATGGCAGTGGGTGTTGCGAGTCGCTCCCACTTCGTGTCTGAGTGGCTGGTCCGCCGCGCCGCACTGGACGGCGTCGAGGGGCCATCCCCGCGGGTGCGGGGAGCAGCCTGCTCTTCATCGGCACCCGGACGTGATCAGTCAATGTCCGGATTGCTGGACTCTTCGAGCAGGCGGGTCGCGAGATCGTCGGCCCACTCCAAGGCCCAGGTACGAAGAGCGGTGATGGCGGCCTCGTCCAGGCCGTAGGCGGCGAAGGCTTCGTCGTCGGTCCACTCGGCGCCGGTGAGATTTGCCTGCAGGTCTTCGCTCTCGAAGCGGCCGCGGGCGTGGCGGCGGCCGAATTCTTCGAGGTCGGTAGTGCTCCAGCGGAGGGAGGCTGCGAACACGTCGATCAGGTCACGCGGGGCTCCGCGGTCGGCGAGGGCGCGGACCTTGGTCCCGATCACGTCCTCTTCCGCGAGGACTGGCCCGTAGGGGCTGTGTGTGACCGGCCGCCAGAGGTTCTCCTTGAGGATGTCGACCTCGCATTCCTGTCCGGTGGCCGGCTCGGTCACGGTGAATCGGGCGGACAGCGGAGCGGTCTCCAGCGAGTGCACTCTCCAGCCGCGGGCTTCCAGGCCGGCGCGCAGCGTAGCCGCGATCTCGGTCATGGGCGCGGGATTCTCAGTGGCGACATCAAGGTCTTGGCTGGGGCGGTTTACCAGGCGGTGTGCCCGGACGGCATAGCCGCCAGTGAGGACCAGGGGGTAGGGGGAGCCGACGGCGATCACATCTGCCAGGAGCCGTGTGTGCAGCTCCGGCATATCCGTCACGCGGCTGCCTGGGTGCGGGAGCTGAGCTGGGGGAAGGCGTCTTCCCATACCGTGCGCACCGTGCGTCCGACGAGGGTGCGCAGCACCGGCCACAGCTCAAGGAGCAGGTCCCGGTTGAGGTAGCGGGGCAGGTCCTCGCGCAGGCCCTCGTGCAGGATGGTGCGGTACAGGCCCATACGCTGGCGTGGCTTGTCCAAGTCGTACGTGGTCAGCCCGGACCAGGCCATGTGCAGCGGCAGCTCGACGACCCCCTTGGCTGGGCCGTGCAACTCTTCCAGCGACTCCGGCAGACGGCCTCGGAACTTCTCCCGGTAAAGCGCGAGGTCCTCGGCGTCCGCGCCCGAGAGCTTCCTCGGCGCGGGTGCGGGGCGGTGTGGGCTAGAGGGCATGTCCCCATTATGGCGGCTGTAGAGGGGGGTGCGGGTCATCCTGTGAGGGGTGACGTCCGTAGCGATTTTGGCGCGGGTCTTCAGGAGCCGCAGGTGCGGGGAGCAGCGACGGAGATGCGGCGGCCGTAGATGGCCACCGGTGCCATCCCTGCGGGTGCGAGGGCGGCGAGTGCGGGTCTCGTCTGCTGGGAGCACTGGGACCATCCTTGCCGGTACGGGAAGCAGGATCGCCGGATTGTCTGAATCGTCCCGGTATGAAACTATCCCCGATGCGGGGAGCGGGACGCTCAGGCCACCAGGTTCCTGTCCGGACGGCTCCCCAACCAGCCCATGAGCTACCCCTGCGGGTGCGGGGAGCAGCGCAGCGCACCGGAGTTGAGACCATCCCCTCGGGCGCGGGGAGCAGGCGCCCGAGGGCGAGGGAAAGCCCGTCTGCCGGGACCATCTCTGCGGGCGCAGTGTGCATCGATCGGCCGGGTACCTGCATCTGATCTGTGCGGCCAGGTGTTCTACCGTGGGCCACGGCGCGTTGAGCGGGTCGTCCGGCAGAGGTCGGCCGATGTGGCGCACTGTGCCGGTCAGATGTGTGTCGTGAATATTCGCATCCGAGGATGCCTGATGCCGCCGGCCTGTCATAGGCGTGCATGTTCTGCTGTCATTTCGAAGGTCAGCGGTCCCAGCCGGTAGGGGCGGTCCTTGGGTGTGTTGTTTGGGGGCGTCGGTTGATTGACCGGTGGGTACGGCACCGGCCGGCCGTAGGCTGCGTAGCGTGTGGTGTCTCCCTGATCCACTCGGGCTTTGAGTCATGGCGTGGAACGGCGCTGGCCGTACGGGTAGGAGCGGGTGGGGCTGGCGCGGGCGGTTGTGACGGTGGGGCGCGTCGAGGGTGCTGCGGCGGGCCAGGGGCGGCGGTCGGTCCAGCGGGGGAGAGTGGGCCTTGCGGGAACGGTGGGCGCGGATCGTGGCGGGCATGGTGGGAGTCCTCCGGGGGCGGAGCGGGGGGAGGGAACGGCCGGCCCTGTGGGAGGCGTGCAGTTGCGCCACGGCTCTGGGGGAATGATGTATGGGTCGGTCACCGCTGGGGCGCGCTGGGCCTCAGGGGCCGTATCGGCTGGGGGATCGCCGTGGCGTACCGGTCCGGCACGAACACGGTGAACAGCAGTCGCAGTGCGACGGCCGCCCCGTGTGCCGGCAGGGCCCTTCGGTGCGAGGGCTGTGCGCCGCGATGGGGATGTCGCGTTTGCCTCTACGCCGTCGCTTCCGGCTCGGAGGGGGCGATGTCGGCGATCAGGGTCTCGACCAGGGTCTTGATCTGGTCGCGGATCGGGCGGACCGCGTCGACGCCCTGTCCGGCCGGGTCGTCCAGCTTCCAGTCCAGGTGGCGTTTGCCGGGGAAGACGGGGCAGGTGTCGCCGCAGCCCATGGTGATGCACACGTCGGACTCCCTCACCGCGTCCACGGTAAGGATCTTCGGGACCTCGGCGGAGATGTCGATGCCGACCTCGGCCATCGCGGCGACGGCGGCCGGGTTGACCTGTTCGCCCGGGGCGGAGCCGGCGGAGCGCACCTCGACGCGGTCCCCGGCGAGGTGGGTCAGCCAGGCAGCGGCCATCTGCGAGCGGCCTGCGTTGTGGATGCAGACGAACAGGACGGACGGCTTCCTGCCGGCGCTCTCGGGCATGAAGGGCTCTTTCGTCTCGAGGCGGCTGCACGCCACCCATGACATCGGCATCCGCTCCTGTCGGCGGACAGTGATGTGACAGTATCAGTGCATGCTGACTTCAGTCGATCCTGATGTGATCCGGGCGCTGGGCGATCCGCTCCGGCTGCGGATCGTGACGCTGCTGGCGCGCGAGACGCTGTGCACCACGCACCTGGTGGAGGAGACCGGGGCCAGGCAGACCAACCTGTCCAACCACATGAAGGTGCTGCGCGAGGCCGGGCTGGTGGAGACCGAGCCGTGCGGCCGCTTCACCTACTACAAGCTCAAGGCCGACGTCCTGGCCGGTCTCTCGGAGCGGTTCGCCGAGCTCGCCGAATCCGCCCGCACCGCCGCCGAGAACAAGAGGGCCTGCCCGTGACCTCCGCCGATCCCGCTACCGCCCGCGCCCGGAGCACCGATGCGGCCGGGGACGAGTCGATCGTCAAGAAGCTTTCCACCCTCGACCGTTACCTCGCGGTGTGGATCCTGCTCGCCATGGCCCTCGGGCTCGGGCTCGGCAGGCTCGTCCCAGGGCTGAACGACGCGCTGGCGAAGGTGGAGACGGGCGGGGTCTCGCTGCCGATCGCGCTCGGCCTGCTGATCATGATGTATCCGGTGCTGGCGAAGGTGCGCTACGACCGGCTCGACGCCGTCACCGGCGACCGCAGACTGATGGTCTCCTCGCTGGTCGTCAACTGGATCGTCGGCCCGGCGGTCATGTTCGCGCTCGCCTGGATCTTCCTGCCGGACCTGCCCGAGTACCGCACCGGCCTGATCGTCGTCGGCCTGGCCCGCTGCATCGCCATGGTCATCATCTGGAACGACCTCGCCTGCGGCGACCGCGAGGCCGCCGCCGTCCTCGTCGCCCTGAACTCCGTCTTCCAGGTCCTCGCCTTCGGCCTGCTCGGCTGGTTCTACCTCGACCTGCTGCCCGGTTGGCTCGGCCTCGGCGACGGCGAGCACCTCGACATCTCCATGGGGAAGATCGCGCTCAACGTCGTCGTCTTCCTCGGCGTCCCGCTCGCAGCCGGCTTCCTCACCCGCCGCCTGGGCGAGAAGAAGCTCGGCCGCACCGACTACGAGCAGCGGTTCCTGCCGAAGATCGGCCCGTGGGCGCTGTACGGGCTGCTGTTCACGATCGTCATCCTCTTCGCGTTGCAGGGGAAGACCATCACGTCGCAGCCGCTGGACGTCGTCCGGATCGCGCTGCCGCTCCTGGTGTACTTCGCCGTCATGTTCTTCGGCGCCTTCCTCCTCGGCAAGGGCCTGGGCCTGGCCTACGACCGCACCGCGACGCTCGCCTTCACCGCGGCGGGCAACAACTTCGAGCTGGCCATCGCGGTCGCTATCGCCACCTTCGGCGTCACCTCGGGCCAGGCCCTGTCCGGTGTCGTCGGCCCGCTCATCGAGGTGCCGGTGCTGATCGGCCTGGTCCACGTCGCGCTCGCCTGGCGAAGGAGGTTCGCGGCCGACACGGTCACGACGGCCCCGTGACCCGGCTTCCGCCCGGCACTGGCACATCTCGCCCCGCTGGACCTGCGGGGCCCGCGCGGACACATCCCACCGACGGACACGGGCTCTCGGCGAGCCGTGACTGCACCTGCTCGGCTACGGCGACTGGACCCACCCGGTGTCGGCCACCCTCATGGGCGTCGGCCACCCTCATCGGCGTCGGCCGCACCGCTCGGGACGCCGCCCGCGACGTCGCCGGCCTGCTCTCCTAGGCGCCGGAGCGGCTGTTGCACTGTCATTTGCCCCGTTGGCGTGAGTCGCTGCGTTCGGCGGATGGTCTTGGGTTTGTTCGTGGGGTCGTCGAGCGGTTGCTGTAGGAAGTGATCGAGGCCGAGGGGGGTGTGAGGTTGGGTGCCTAATTGGGGTGAGCACGCCGGCGCCCGCGTCACCTGGCGCAGTGGTTATTGGGGGAGGGGGGTGACTCAGTGGGGGTGGCGGTGTTGAGCTGGCGCTCGCGAAGCTGCGGGCCGGGAGCTTTTTCCCCGGTCTGGTGGGGCGTCGGGGGCGCATCGGCCGGGCCTTTCTGCGTGGTCGTCATGGGGGCCTACGGGCACGGCGTCTCCGTCCGCTCGGTCGGTGACCTGGTCAAGGCCCTGGGCTGCGACGCCGGCATCTCCCAGAGCGAGGTCTCCCGGATGTGCGCGGACCTGGGCGGACAGTTGGACGCCTTCCGGACGCGCCCGTTGGACCACATCCGGCTTCCCGGCCTGTTCTTCGGCGTGTGGGTGCTTCGAAGGCAAGATGATGCAGTTGAGTACACGATTTCGATGTCCGCGGGCTTCTGTGTCACCGCATCCTCGGCGGGGCCGTCAGTGGGGATGCTGCTTTGTGTGGGGTGCGTGGGTGGTTTGCTGAGTGGTGCGGGGTTCAGTCCCAGGTGTACTTCAGCGGCTGTATGCAGTCGGTGACGGCGTTGAGTATCTGGCGGCAGGTGGGGCTGAGGGATTGCAGTCGTGCTTCGGGTTCGCTGTGTTCCTGGCCGCCCGGTGTGGCTTCGCATGCGCTTGCCAGTGCGGCCAGTGCGGCCGGTGCGGCCGGTGCGGCCGGCGCGGCCGGTGCGGTGGAGTGGTCGGAGTGGTCGGAGGGGTCGTTCAGGGAGCGGAGGGCGGCGTCCCGCCGGGTGGGTTGGAGGAGGTTGTAGCGACGGGCCGGCCGGGTGGGCAACGGGAGGCGTCTGGGTGCGCGAGCTAGGACGCCGTGGGTGATCAAGCCGGCCGAGAGTTGTTTGTGGGCGTTGACGCTCAGGGTTTTGACCCATTCCGATGTTCTGCGGGGTGTGCGGGAGGACCGGATCCGGGTGAGGACCTCGCGGAGTGCGGGGTCACGCGGGTCTGTGCCGTGGTCGGCGACGATGTATCCGTCGGCGGTGTGGATGAAGCCGCCCAGGGCGAGTTCCATCAGCATCGCCGCGCTCAGACCGAAGTCGAGGCCGGTGCGGTAGTGGGGTACACGGCCGTGTCCGTCCAGGTACACAGCCAGCAGGAAGTCTCCGGCAAGGCCTGAGCCGGCATCAGTCTGCATTCTTGTTCGCTCCATACCGGACTTCGCCTTCGGTTCCTGGTCCTTGCCGTCCGAGTGGTCGTATCAGGTCCGAAAATCGTTCCCAGCACTATGGGGGATCTTGAGGTCAATTGCCGGACGTTGTCCCTGGCGTGGGCTGTTTGCCGCTGAAAGCGCGGCGGTGTCGGAGACGGCCGCGGCTGCTGTACTGGCGGTCGGTGTTGTCTCCACGGCTTTTACGGGTTCGTCATGGCGGGCAGGCCGGCGAGGCGGCGCACGGCGGCGAGGCCGTCGTCGGTGCCGGGCCAGTGGCGGTTGAGGGCCTGTGGGCCGGTGCGGCGGACGATCGCGCGCAGGACGGCGGCGACCACGATGACGTCGTCGGCGTGGCCCAGGACGGGGATGAAGTCGGGCACCAGGTCGATGGGCATCGCGAGGTAGGCCAGCAGGAGCCACAGCCGGACCCGCACCCCGCGCGGCAGGCTCGGGTCGCGGGCCAGGCGGGGGATGAGCCGCAGCAGGTCGGGCAGCAGCCGGACGGCCTCGGTGAGCAGGCTGCCGCGCGGCCGGACGGTCAGCAGGGCGGCGATGACGAGCAGCCAGGCCAGCAGCAGGCCGCCGGCGGCGGCGAGGGCGATGGAGAGCCAGGTGTTCACGGGCGGTGTCCTTGTCGTTCGGCGGCGTCCGGCTGGAGCGCGCCGTGCCCGGTGCCGGTGTGGGGAGCCGTCTCGGCGGCGAGGGCGGCGGCCTCGAACGCCTTCATGGCCTTGCGGGCGCGGTCGAGTTCGGCGCGGACCTCGGCGCCGATGGGGGCGGCGAAGTAGTCGCGGGCCTCGATCTTGGCTACCCATGCCTCGAAGCGGGCCAGGTCGGCCTCGGATTCTTCGACCTCGGCGAAGGTGGTGTGTCCCTTGGCGGTCTCGGTCTCGATCTCGGTGAAGAAGGCAGGCAGGCGTTGCAGGACCTCGCTGTACTCGGCGGTGACGGATACACGGAACTCGCCGATCAGCTCGCCGCGCTCGACCGGGTCGGTCAGGGTCAGGTGCAGGCAGCGGGCGGTGCCGCCGCCGGCACGTACCTTGTCCGCCAGCTTGCGTACGGTTGCGGCGACCGGCGGGCGGTCGGGCAGCAGGCACACCGACTGTTGCACGTACACCGCCCCCAGCCCGCGCAGCTTGCGCCACACGTGCACGCGCAGGGAATCCGCGCCGCCTGCGGTGCTCACCGCCACCAGCAGCCAGGCATCCTCGGCTGCCGTTTCTTTCCGCTGCGGACCCGGCCTGTTGTCTTCGTCACCCGTCACGCCCGCAATGATACGTCCGTAACAGCCGCACCGGAGGCGTCTCCTCGCCATTCGGGCCTGTACGGCGTGAAATTCCCGGCACCGAGTGAGGGCCGGCGTGTGACTGCCGTTACGGGTGTAACATGCCGACCGGTCGGTGGGGTCGCGCTCTCCATACGTCCTGACGGACGCCTGGCCGCGTAATGACGCCCCGTCCGGCCGGTTCATCGCGCGCCCGGGCTCGACCGGTCACACCTGCCCGGGGCACGGGACACTGCCGTCGATGCCGGAGGCAGGTCGCCGTCTGGGCCTTGGCGGCGAGGGTCTCGGGGGTGTTGCCGGCCGAGGCGGCGGCTTCCTCGCGGCAGGGCCTGCACAGGACGTCCCCGAGGACGCGACCGGTCAGAAAGATCCGCCTGCCGCCGTCACCGCCATAGCCCCGCGGCGGACCATGGGTTCCCGTGTCGTCGGAACCACGACAGGACCCTGGATCAGGTCGTCCAACTCGCAGGCGGTTAGAGGAGCTGACACAATGCTCGGACGCGTCTGTAGGTGATCACGCAGCAGGCCAGCTTGAGGAACGCCTCATGGATGTCATCCCGGATGTCCCACCCGGATCCGAAGCCGTCGGAATCCGTGGATCCATGCGTTCGTGCGCTCCGCCGCCCACCGCACCGTGCCCAGACCGGAGCCGTGTGGCACACCCCGGCGGGCGATCACGGGTTTGATGCCGCGCTTCCACAGCAGTCGGCGGCACTTGTCGTAGTCGTAGCGTAGTCGTAGTCGTGGTCGGCGTACGACTGCCTGGGTCGGCGGCGCGGGCGGCCGGTCGCCCCTCGAATGTGGGGAATGGCGTCCAGCAGGGCATCAGTTGGGCGTCGTGGCGGTTGCCGCCGGTCAACGTGACGGTGAGCGGGGTGCCGTGAGCGTCGTTGATGACATGGTGCTTCGAGCCGGGCCGGGCGCGGTCGACCGGGCTCGGCCCGGTCTTGGGCCGCCCCGACGGGCCTGGCGGTGCGAGCCGTCGATCACCGCCCGGGACCAGTCGAGCTTCCCGGCGCGGTGCAGCTCGGTCAGCAGTACCTGGTACAGCTGGTCCCACACGCCGACCTCGTGCGCCAGTCCCGCAGCCGACGCCAGCAGGTCATCCCGGAGCCGAAGCCGAGCTCCTGTGGCAGCCACTCCCACTGGATCCCGGTGTGCAGCACGAACAGGATGCCCTGCAGGCAGCGGCGATCATCCAGCGGCAGCCGTCCAGCATTGCGTGCGCGGCGCTGCCTGACCGGCAGCAGCGGCCCGATTCGCCCCCACAGGTCATCCGACACCACCCACGGCGGACCGTTCCCCTTCCCCAGGCCTCGTTCAACGAGCGCTCAAGGAAGGGGACATGGCTTCAGCGGGGCCTTCTGTCAGCTCCTCCACGGCACCCGACTGGGCCGTGACGGATTGCGTGTTCGGGGCACAGGCCCCTGCTCGATGCGCTGGGCACGTTGCCGGGCCGCGGCACGGCCGGCGGCGGCTTCGACGTACACGTCGCACCTGGGGCCGGTTGGCCGCATCGTCCCGGACGCGCAGTCCAGGTGCCCGCAGCCCCCGCCGCGGCAGCGCCGCCCCGAGCAGCCGCCGGCCCGGGTCGCGGATGTCTGAAGTGCATCACGCCGGCGAACCGGGCGGTTCGGCCGGTGACAAAGCCGCCCAGGGGCATGCCTGGACGCAGACGACGGCCCGCCTCACGGGCGGTCTTCCGCGCGGCGATGCGTTGTCCACCCGCTCAAGACGCAGGCACACCGGCTTCAGCACGGCGTAGATCTGCGCGCTCATGGCCAACCGCGGTCCGTTGTACGGCGGCCGGGCGGAGCCCTCGTTCCTGCTGCCGCGCTCTGTGTTCCGCATCGGCAGCCGGCTCCGCCTCGGTCAGCGCGATGCCTCACTTCCTCGGCACAGGCGATGAGCGCGTACGTGCGCGGCTGCCGGGGCGTGAGGTCTCCCGCGGCCGCCGCCTCCGGCCACACGAACGCCTCCATCAGCGGTGCTGCTCAAGCGCGTCTGCTCGTGCGGCGAGAACGCGTTCGTGGCCCGCGTATACGTTCACGGACGTGCCGCGCAGGAAGCCGGCGAGTGCCGGCCCGCTCTCGGCTGCGAGACCGACGGCCGGCGAGGAGGGGGCCCAGACTGCGGCCAGCAGCGCGATGCCCGCCGTCACGGCCTTCCTACCAGTTCGAAGGAAACGGCCGCTCACCATGAGGACCCTTCCGCGTAGCGGCAGCATGCCGGAGCGCAGGCCGTGGCCGACGACCCTTGTCGACGGCGTTGTGGCGGCCGGTGTCCTGCCTGAGGCACCACAGCGCGCCCTCGGTGGTGAAGAGAGCCGGCGGTGTGCAGCCCGCCGCTGGTGCCCGGATACGCGCTGCGCCGCCCGCAGGCGTTGGGGTGGAACGGCCGGCGTCTGACGGCTCGGTGCACCGGGCTGTCAACGGCCACGCTCCAGGCGGCGGTGGTGCGCACGGGGCCGGGGCCGGCCCTTGCCGCACAGGCCACAGGAGGACGCGGTGGAGAAGTTCCGCTCCAGTGAGGTGTCGGGAGGTGCGGCCCGTGGGGCCAGGACGGCGTCGACGCTGGTGCAGGTGGTGGCGCCGTCCGCCGCGGCACCTGGGCGGCGGACTTTGGTGCGCTCTGCCGCCGGTACCACGCCTTCGCTCAATCAGGGAACCGGCCGCGAGGTCGAAGTCGTCGCCGGGGGTGCGCAGGGTCACCACGCGCGGGCGGTCGGCGGCCGGTATCTCCATCGGCTCTTCCACGGCCGAGGTGTCCGGGCGGTACGCGGTCTTCCCGCCCCGGGCGCGCAGGGACGCGACGCCGAGCTGTCACCCGGCCCATGCCCCGTCCGCTCCCGTACAGGCTCCGGACGCACGATGACACTCTGAGGCGGGGGGTGTTGCTGGTGTCGGCGACGCTGTCGAGGGGAACCAGGACGTTGGTGGTCTTCGGGTAGCAGGCGGCGGCGGAGCCGGGCGGCGGCGTGGGGTACGAGACGACCGAAAGGCCCGGGGCGAGGCGTTCCACCGCCGAGAACCGTCCGCCTGGTTGACGTTCAGCAGCGTCAGCGCTGTGCGCCGCACCGAGGTCTGCCCCAGTGACTGCTGGATCGCGTGTGTGACGGCGGGTATGCCGGGCGCACACGTCCTGGGCGGCGTGACGGACGGGCGCTCGTCACCAGGGTCTTCGGGTCGCGCTCACCGCTGCGGCCGCTTGCTCCGCCACGTGTGTGAACCTGCTGATGACCGGGTCGGGGCGGAACCGGGAACCGGTGGTAGGGGGGTCCTCAACCGCATGGGGAGGGGCTCCGCTTTCTCCGCCACGTGTGTGAACCTGCTGATGACCGGGTCGGGGGGGAACCGGGAACCGGTGGTAGGGGGGTCTCAACCGCATGGGGGAGGGGCTTTGCTGGTCATGAGTGTGAGGTTTCGACCGGGCGGATCCACAGCCGCTGTCCGAGGGCGGCGGCCTGCTGAACGATACGGCTGACGGAGGCGGCGTCCACGACGGTGGTTTCCACGGGTGTGCCGTCGACGTCGTCGAGCCGCACGATTTCGAAGCGCATGGCCTTTTCCCTTCGTCTGCTCATCCCTCTCGCAAGAGATGCACCGGGCGGGTGACCCATGGCCCTGTTCTGCTGTGAACGAGCTGCCGACGACGACTTCACGGGCCTGCGTCGACCGTGCCGGGCTGCTTGCGGGCAACCTGAGCCGCCCACCCGGTGTCCGCTCAGCTCAGCACCGGACGGCCCAGCGGCAGCGGCCTGCCGCCCGTCGCGGCAAACAGCGCGCCGGCGAACATGTACACCCCCACCGCGGTGAACGCGAACACGACGTACCCGCCCGCGGCGGCGGCAGCCGCGGAGGCGCTCACCGTGCCGTACAGCACGAGCGCGAGCGCGATGTCGATCAACGTGAACAGCAGTGTGAATGCGGCGGGCAACCGCAGGGTGGCCAGCGTCAGCACGACGATCGTGACGAGCCAGGAGATCAGGAACAGGCCCTGCGTGGCGACCGCCGCGTCGCCGGAGATGCCGAACCAGCCGTGGATCAGGCCGAGTACAAGTGCCGCGTAGCTGAGCCAGAACCCGCTGAACACGCCGAAGACGGCGGCGGTGGCGTTCTGGCCCAGTGCCGCTGCCCACACCGCGGCGACGAGTTGGCCCAGGCCGGTCGCGGGCAGGATGATCGCGACCGAGGCACCGACGGCGCCGGCCGGAACGTACCCGGTCAGCACCAGGCCGAGCGCGACCGCCCCGACGACGAAGGTGGGCACGCCGATCAGGGCGGGGTCGCCCGCGAGCGCGGGCCGGGCGGGGGCTTCAGCGGCAGCGGTCATCGTGTGCTCCTCGTCGAGCTGCGAGTGATTCCCAGTGCTGTCAACTGGGCGGCGGTCCTTTATCGGCCGGTTGTTGGTGGAAGCAAGGGGACGCCACGGCACCACCTGCTTTCCGCGCCGAGCTCGCTCACCAGCGCAGGGCCGAAGCGAGGGACATGGCTGCAGCCGGCGTCAAGAACGCCCTCGCCCCGCGACGTGAGACCACCTGCGATGCGAGCAGGTGCCTGGGGGTGTCCGGCGAGAGCGTCGTCGCCGCAGTCATGACCGGCCGTCTCGTTCACTTCGCCCGGGGCGGTCTTCGTGAGGGAAGACAGCCACCGTATCGATCCGAGGTCTCAGCCACGGCCACCGGCCCGTGCGTGCCCGGTGAGACCTGCGACCGCCCTACCGGGTGGGCCACATTCCTGACAACTCAGGATGGTCGTCGTCAACCAGGCGATGCGCCAGGGCGATCGCCTCATCCGGATCGATCTGGTCAAAGGCGGAATGCCCCTCGGCGACACCCTCCAGGACGTTTGCCAGCCGGTCTGCCGCGGCCGGGGACAGACCGGTGTCTCGGCTGAAATGCGCGGAGCGCATCCGCAGTACTCCCGCGGCCAGCCGCAGGAGGGAACAGTTGGCCTCGTGCACCCGATCGGACCGCGCACATGACTCATGGGGTTTCACGCCGACTCCCTTTTCCCTCTTCAAGTCTCCCGAAGCGGCTCACCAGAGCCTCATGAACGGCGACCATTTCCGGCTGCCGGCAGGTCGGACAGCTGAAGGACTGGTCTTGCTTCATGGCCGCAACCAGATCCAAAAACACCACGAATCAATCGAATCAGAACGGTGCGGGACACGACGCGCCCTGGGCCGTGAAGCCGGGATGCTCAGACCGGTCCGGCACGTTGTGTGCCGGGTTACTGCCCGGCACACAACGTGCCGGTCGTGTCAGGCGGTTGCGCGCTTCTTGAGTTCGTAGGCGGCCGCGGCCGGGTCCGGGGCGTTGTAGATCGCTCCGCCGGCCACGGCCACGGTGGCCCCGGCTT
>BNBH01000059.1 GCA_014655195.1 Streptomyces cellulosae
AGGGCGCCCCGGAGAGCCGGGCGGCCACTCCCAGCGAGCCACAACACGGCAGAGAGCTATCAGCCACACCCGGCCCTCCCGGGCCACCTAACAACTTACGGAGAGACATGACTCTGAAGGCGGACACCCCTCTCGTGTGGACGAAGAGCAGCTACAGCACGGACGAGGGCCCCGACTGCGTCGAGGTGGCCATCCCGAACGAAAGCCACATCCTCGTTCGCGACTCCAAGACCCCGGACGGCCCCCGCCTCATCCTCACCCCCACCGCCTGGGCAACCTTCCTCCCCTACGCCTCGCGTACCCGGTGACCACCCGCCTCCCCCTGGACGAGCAACTCGCCGCGCTGCAAGCCACCCTCTCCCGCAACGACACGTTGCTGGAGGTACTCCACCGCACCGCGACCCTCGGCCTCCCCGACCACTACGTCACCGCCGGCTGTCTCCTCCAGACCGTGTGGAACGTCGTCACCGGCCGCCCGCCCGCCGAGGGCATCAAGGACTACGACGTCTTCTACTTCGACGACGGCGACCTGTCCTGGGAGGCCGAGGACAAGGTGATCCGCGCCGCGGCGGACGTCTTCGCGGGGCTCCCCGCCGAGGTGGAGATCCGCAACGAGGCCCGCGTCCACCTCTGGTACGAGCGGAAGTTCGGCGTCCCCTGCGCCCCCTACACCTCCACCGAAGCGGCCATCGACAGCTTCGCCGCCACCACCTGCTGTCTCGGCGTCCGCCTCAGCCCCGACGGCCGGTGGCGGGTGTACGCGCCGCACGGGCTGTCCGACGTGTTCGGGCTCGTCGTACGGCCCAACCCCGTCCTCGCGCCCCGCGCCGTGTACGAGGCGAAGACCGAGCGCTGGCGCAGGCAGTGGCCGGAGCTCACGGTGCTGGACTGGCCCACGGCCTGAGCGACGGCAAACGACGGCGGGGCGTGTCCGCAGACACGCCCCGCCGTCACAAACTCCCGCTCACCTCACGTCGTCGACCGACGTCTCCGCGCCCCCGGCCGCCGCTCGCTGGGCCGGGTGACCGGGTCACCCGCCTCCAGCGCCGCCAGCCGGCGCCGCGCGCCGAAGTCCGCGAGGGCCTCCGCCAGCTTGTGGACCGACGGCTCGGGGGCCATCACGTCGACCCGCAGCCCGTGCTCCTCGGCCGTCTTCGCCGTGGCCGGACCGATACACGCGATCACCGTCACGTTGTGCGGCTTGCCGGCGATGCCGACCAGGTTCCGGACCGTCGACGACGAGGTGAACAGCACCGCGTCGAAACCGCCGCCCTTGATCGCCTCACGGGTCTCCGCCGGCGGCGGCGACGCGCGCACCGTCCGGTAGGCGGTGACGTCGTCGACCTCCCAGCCCAGTTCGATCAGCCCCGCGACCAGCGTCTCGGTGGCGATGTCGGCGCGCGGCAGGAAGACACGGTCGATCGGGTCGAAGACCGGGTCGTACGGCGGCCAGTCCTCCACCAGCCCGCGCGCCGACTGCTCGCCGCTCGGCACCAGGTCCGGCCGCACGCCGAAGTCGATCAGCGCGTTGGCCGTCTGCTCGCCCACCGCCGCGACCTTGATCCCGGCGAAGGCGCGGGCGTCGAGCCCGTACTCCTCGAACTTCTCGCGGACCGCCTTGACCGCGTTGACCGACGTGAACGCGATCCACTCGTAGCGGCCGGTGACCAGGCCCTTGACGGCACGTTCCATCTGCTGGGGCGTGCGCGGCGGCTCGACCGCGATGGTCGGCACCTCGTGCGGCACGGCCCCGTAGGACCGCAGCTGGTCGGAGAGCGACGCCGCCTGCTCCTTGGTGCGCGGCACGAGCACCTTCCAGCCGAACAGCGGCTTGGACTCGAACCACGCCAGCCGGTCCCGCTGGGCGGCGGCGGAACGCTCACCGACCACGGCTATCACCGGGCGGCCGCCCTCAGGGGAGGGCAGCACCTTCGCCTGCTTCAGCGTCTGCGCGATCGTGCCGAGCGTCGCCGTCCAGGTGCGCTGCCGGGTCGTGGTGCCCGCGACGGTCACCGTCAGCGGGGTGTCGGGCTTACGTCCGGCGGACACCAGTTCGCCCGCGGCGGCGGCCACCGAGTCCAGCGTGGTGGAGACGACCACCGTGCCGTCGGAGGCGCCGACCTCCGTCCAGCACCGGTCGGACGCCGTACGCGCGTCGACGAACCGCACGTCGGTGCCCTCGGCGTCCCGCAGCGGCACACCGGCGTACGCGGGCACGCCGACCGCGGTGGCGACACCGGGGACGACCTCGAACGGCACCCCGGCCGAGGCGCACGCCAGCATCTCCTCGGCGGCGTACGCGTCGAGCCCGGGGTCGCCGGACACCGCACGGACGACCCGCTTGCCGCCCCGCGCGGCCTCCATGACAAGATGTGCGGCATCCCTATTCGCGGGGACACCGGCGGTTGTTGACGCGCCGTCAACGACCGTCAGCTGGGGCGTGCCCGTGCCCGGCGTGGACGACGCAGACGTGTCCGCGTCCGTGTGCACCTCGGCGACGCCCGGCCTGGCGTGCGTCCGTACGACATCGAGCACGTCGTGCTCGGCGACGAGGACGTCCGCGTTCGCCAGGGCCTCCACGGCGCGCAGGGTCAGCAGTCCCGGATCCCCGGGTCCGGCACCGAGGAAGGTGACGTGCCCTTGTTCCGGAGGGGCGGGAAGAGTGGTGGGGCTCAAAGTGCTCGCTCCCCCATCAGACCGGCCGCGCCCTGCGCAAGCATCTCGGTGGCGAGTTCGCGACCGAGCGCCGTCGCCGCCTCGTGCGTCTCGGGCACGGGACCGGTGGTGGACAGCTGCACCAGCGTGGAACCGTCGGTCGTGCCGACAACTCCGCGCAGGCGCATTTCCTTGACAGTCTGCCCGTCGGCCAGAAGGTCGGCCAACGCCCCGACAGGGGCGCTGCAGCCGGCCTCCAGGGCGGCGAGCAGTGACCGCTCGGCCGTCACGGCGACCCGGGTGAACGGGTCGTCGAGCTGGGCGAGCGCGGCGATGAGCTCCGCGTTGTCCGCGGTGGTCTCGATCGCCAGTGCCCCCTGGCCGGGGGCGGGCAGAACCGTGTCGACCGACAGGAAGTCGGTCACCTCGTCGCTGCGGCCGACCCGGTTGAGCCCGGCGGCCGCCAGCACGACCGCGTCCAGGTCGCCCTTGGTGACGTACCCGATGCGCGTGTCGACGTTGCCCCGGATCGGGACCGTCTCGATGTCCATGCCGTGCGCGCGGGCGTACGCGTTCAGCTGCGCCATGCGGCGCGGCGAACCGGTGCCTATGCGCGCCCCGCGCGGCAGGTCGGTGAGCTTCAGCGCGTCCCGCGCGATGATCACGTCCCGCGGGTCCTCGCGCTCGGGGATCGCCGCCACGACCAGCTCGTCGGGCTGGGCGGTCGGCAGGTCCTTGAGGGAGTGCACCGCGAAGTCCACCTCGCCGCGCGCCAGGGCCTCCCGCAGCGCGGCGACGAAGACGCCCGTGCCGCCGATCTGCGCGAGGTGCTCACGCGAGACGTCGCCGTACGTGGTGATCTCGACGAGCTCGACGGGCCGTCCGGTCACCTGGCTCACGGCATCCGCCACCTGCCCGGACTGGGCCATGGCGAGCTTGCTCCGCCTGGTCCCCAGCCTCAGTGCCTTCTCAGTCATCCCGGCCCTCGGTTCTCTGCGTTCTTCTCGGTGCTTTCCTCGGCGCGGGAGACGGAGGCCACCGTCTCGGGGTCGAGGTCGAACAGGGTGCGCAGCGCGTCCGCGTACCCGGCCCCGCCGGGCTCGGCCGCGAGCTGCTTGACCCGGACCGTCGGGGCGTGCAGCAGCTTGTCGACCACCCGTCGCACGGTCTGGGTGATCTCCGCGCGGTGCTTGTCGTCCAGGCCGGGGAGCCGCCCCTCCAGGCGGGCCATCTCACCGGCCACCACGTCGGCCGCCATGGTCCGCAGGGCGACGACGGTCGGCGTGATGTGCGCCGCCCGCTGTGCCGCCCCGAACGCGGCGACCTCGTCGGAGACGATACGCCGCACCTGGTCCACATCGGCAGCCATCGGGGCGTCCGCGGACGCCTCCGCGAGCGATTCGATGTCGACGAGCCGCACGCCGGGCAGGCGGTGCGCCGCCGCGTCGACGTCCCGCGGCATGGCGAGGTCCAGCAGGAAGAGCACGGGCTCGGGGCGCTGCGGCACGTCCACCGGCTCGGGCCGCCGGCGCTCGGGGATGCGGCCGATCGCGGACGCGGCCGCGGCGAGCGCGCCGATGACCTCGGCGTCCGCCTCCGGACCGGTGCCGCGCGCGGCGTCCCGGCGGTCGACGGCGGAGCCCGCCGCCCACGCGCCGTGCTGCTCCAGCGTGGCCGCGTCCATCCCGGCGACGGCCGCCTCCCCCATCACGGAGAAGCCGGGCCGCACCGTGGACAGGTCCACCGGGCAGCCGTCCTCGGCGGGAGCCGGCGCGGCCGGGGCGCTCTCGCGGGCGTCCTCCTCGGCGACGGCGTCGAGGTCGACGACCGGCGCCGGGTCGACGCGTCCCTCGACGCCCGCGGCGATCATGTCGCCGGTCAGGACCAGGCCGGTCGCACCGGTGCAGGAAACGACCACATCGGCACGTGTCAGCTCGAACGGCACCGATGTCATCGGGACCGCGCGGGCCGTCACGTCCGTGGCGTCGCCCTCGGTGAGGATCCGCACCAGCCGCTCGGCGCGGTCGGGCGTGCGGTTCGCGACCACGACCTCGGCGACCCCGGCACGCGCGAGCGTCGCCGCGGACAGCGAGGACATCGACCCGGCGCCTATGACGAGGGCCTTCTTGCCGCGCGCCCAGGTCGCGACGGGCGTGCCGAGCGCGAGCTGCTCCAGGCCGAAGGTGACCAGGGACTGCCCGGCGCGGTCGATGCCGGTCTCGGAGTGGGCGCGCTTGCCGACCCGCAGCGCCTGCTGGAACAGGTCGTTCAGCAGCCGTCCGGCGGTGTGCGTGGCCTGGGCGCGGGCCAGCGAGTCCTTGATCTGGCCGAGGATCTGCCCCTCGCCGACGACCATGGAGTCCAGTCCGCAGGCCACCGAGAACAGGTGGTGGACGGCCCGGTCCTCGTAGTGCACATAGAGATAAGGAGTGAGCTCCTCGAGGCCGACCCCGCTGTGCTGGGCGAGCAGCGTGGACAGCTCGGCGACACCGGCGTGGAACTTGTCCACGTCGGCGTACAGCTCGATGCGGTTGCAGGTGGCGAGGACCGCGCCCTCGGAGGCGGGCTCGGCGGCGACCGTGTCCTGCAGCAGCTTGGTCTGCGCCTCCGTGCTCAGCGACGCCCGCTCCAGCACGCTGACCGGGGCGCTGCGGTGGCTCAGTCCGACGACGAGGAGACTCATGCCGGCATCACGGCGGGTACGTCCCCGTCGGGCCCCTGGTCGGTGGCGGAGTCCTCGCGCTTGGCGGCGACGGCGGTGTTGGTGGTGCCGGCGGCCTGGGAGGTGGTGACCTCGGCGGCGGCCTCCTCGCCGGCCTTGCGCTGCTCGTGGAAGGCGAGGATCTGCAGTTCGATGGAGAGGTCCACCTTGCGTACGTCGACGCCGTCGGGGACGGTCAGCACGGTCGGCGCGAAGTTCAGGATGGAGGTGACGCCGGCGGCGACGAGCCGGTCGCACACCTGCTGGGCGGCGCCGGCCGGGGTGGCGATGACGCCGATGGACACGCCGTTGTCCCGGATGATCGCCTCGAGCTCGTCCGTGTGCTGCACGGGGATGCCGGCGACGGGCTTCCCGGCCATCGCGGGGTCGGCGTCGATCAGCGCGGCGACCCGGAAACCACGGGAGGCGAACCCTCCGTAGTTGGCGAGGGCGGCACCGAGGTTACCGATACCGACGATCACGACCGGCCAGTCCTGGGTGAGGCCGAGTTCGCGGCTGATCTGGTACACGAGATACTCGACGTCGTAGCCGACGCCCCGGGTGCCGTAGGAACCCAGGTAGGAGAAGTCCTTGCGCAGCTTCGCGGAGTTGACACCCGCGGCGGCCGCCAGCTCCTCCGAGGAGACCGTGGGCACCGAGCGCTCGGAGAGCGCGGTCAGGGCGCGGAGGTACAGCGGAAGCCGGGCGACGGTGGCCTCGGGAATCCCTCGGCTACGGGTCGCCGGTCGGTGAGTTCGGCCAGTTGCCACGGTGCTCCTGCGGGTAGAGCGGGGCTTCAGGCGGTCATACGTCCCCGGACCGCCCCGTCGAATGCAGGCTATGTCTTTGTGAACGCGTGCACAAAGATTGTGTCCGATTTGCCCGGCCAACGTGACCGGGGTCACGCGCCCCCCGCACCTACGCGGGGAACCGGCGCGCCCGCACCGCCGTTCCTTAGCTTCCGGGGGCAAAACCGCACACTCTCCTCTGTGAATCCCGCCCCCGAGACCAAGCCACCATCGATCCTAAGCGACTTTCCGCCAGATTGAACTGGCCGGTCAGTCGCCCAGGGCCTTGCGGAGACGGTCCTCGTTCACGCGCCAGAAGGTGTGCTGCCGTCCGTCGACGAGCACCACGGGGATCTGCTCCCAGTACTTCTCGTACAGCTCCCGGTCCTCCGTGATGTCCTTCGACTCCCACGGGACCCCGCGTTCGGAGCACACCTTCTCCACCACCACCTGCGCGTCGTCGCACAGATGGCAGCCGGGCTTGCGGATCAGCGTGACGAGCCGGTCCCCCGGGGGTCCGGCGCGGCGGAAGAGAGGGCTCATACGGGTCATTGTCCCGCGCGGGACAAGGCCGGGACACCGCCCGGGACACACAGAGTTCACGACGTGGCGACCTCTCGGCTCCGGAACAGGCGGGCGCACTGGCTATGCTCACGCCATGGCCGCTCTCGGATGGCTCACTCCCCGTAGGCGCTCCGCCACGGCGCGGAGCGTGTTGGCTGGCGAGGCCTCGGCGGAGGCCGCCCGCAAAACCACCCAGGAAGTTTCCGAACGCGAACCCGAGTTCCCGGTACCCGGTGACGAGCGGGCCGCCGCGTTCTTCGACCTGGACAACACCGTCATGCAGGGCGCCGCCCTGTTCCACTTCGGGCGGGGCCTGTACAAGCGGAAGTTCTTCGACACCCGCGAGCTGGCCCGGTTCGCCTGGCAGCAGGCGTGGTTCCGGCTGGCCGGCGTCGAGGACCCCGAGCACATGCAGGAGGCGCGCGACTCGGCGCTCTCCATCGTCCAGGGCCACCGCGTCTCCGAGCTGCAGTCCATCGGCGAGGAGATCTACGACGAGTACATGGCGGAGCGGATCTGGCCCGGCACCCGCGCGCTGGCCCAGGCGCACCTCGACGCGGGCCAGCGGGTGTGGCTGGTCACCGCCGCCCCGGTGGAGATCGCCACGGTGATCGCCCGCCGCCTCGGCCTGACCGGCGCCCTGGGCACCGTCGCCGAGTCGGTCGACGGCGTGTACACGGGCAAACTCGTGGGCGAACCCCTGCACGGCCCCGCGAAGGCGGAGGCGGTCCGCGCCCTCGCCCTGGCCGAGGGGCTCGACCTCAGCAGGTGCGCCGCCTACAGCGACTCGCACAACGACATCCCGATGCTGTCGCTGGTGGGGCACCCCTACGCGATCAACCCGGACTCCAAGCTCCGCAAGCACGCCCGCCGGATGGACTGGCGGCTGCGCGACTACCGCACGGGCCGCAAGGCGGCCAAGGTCGGCATCCCGGCCGCGGCCGGCGTGGGCGCGGTGGCCGGCGGCACGGCGGCCGCCATCGCCCTGCACCGCAAGCGCCGCTGACGCCCCGACGACACCTCGCACCGGCCCGCGCGGGTGCCCGCAGTGACCGCGCGGGCCGCGACACGCCCCAAACCGACTGCCGTACCCCGCGGCGGGCCCGAGCAGTCCTCTTGGCTGCACACGGCCACAACTCGCCCCGGACTTATCCGGAATTCGAAAACTTCCGGTCACCAACCGATCAGCTTCTCAACCCTGAAGAAGCGTCAATCGGTTACGGAAGCGACGTAATCGATGATTTGAGCAACTCGGTGTAGCAGAGCCTGTACGAAGCGTTATTCTCCTCAGACGCATTCCGGGACCGCCCCTTCGCCACGACGGGTGAACGGCCCCGCACTGCACGTGATGGAAGCTCTGCCTCTGGGAGTCCCGTGTACCCACACGTCGGGGTTGACGCCTCGGGCCTGGCTACGCTGCGCGCGACAGTCGCGACAGCCCGAGACATGTTGCGCGGAATCGTCCCCCCCGCGCACGCCGTCCCCGCATTCGCCGCCGTCCCCGCCGGCCCGTGCTACGCCCTCGCCGAGGGCACGGCCGCGGTCGGCAGACGAGGACGTCCGTCCGGCGCTCCCGCTGTCCGCCGTCCCGCCGCCGACAGCGACAGCGCCCGGATGATGGACCTCGTGGAGCGCGCCCAGGCCGGCGAGGCGGAGGCTTTCGGACGGCTCTACGACCAGTACAGCGACACCGTCTACCGCTACATCTACTACCGCGTCGGCGGCAAGGCGACCGCCGAGGACCTCACCAGCGAGACCTTTCTGCGGGCGCTGCGCCGCATCGGCACCTTCACCTGGCAGGGCCGCGACTTCGGCGCCTGGCTGGTGACCATCGCCCGCAACCTGGTCGCCGACCACTTCAAGTCCAGCCGCTTCCGCCTCGAGGTCACCACCGGGGAGATGCTCGACGCCAACGAGGTCGAGCGCTCCCCCGAGGATTCCGTTCTCGAGTCCCTGTCCAACGCCGCCCTCCTCGAAGCCGTACGACGACTCAACCCCCAACAGCAGGAGTGCGTCACGCTCCGATTCCTCCAAGGGCTGTCCGTCGCCGAGACGGCCCGCGTCATGGGCAAGAACGAGGGCGCCATCAAGACCCTCCAGTACCGGGCCGTCCGCACCCTCGCCCGGCTTCTCCCGGACGACGCCCGCTGAACCGCCCCGTCCACCGGACGGGGCACAGCGAGCGACACTCAACTCACCCTGAGTGAAACCCGGTTGGATTCCTCAATCGGGCTACCGGTGTCCGTAACCCAAGTGCCGCGCCCGTCGTTGTGCGGGATACAGGCTCCCTGTGGTCACCCTCTGACCGGCTCCGCTCACCCGATCGTGTGGCGTCGTCCGGGCACGGGAACCCTCAGACCCGCTGGGGAGTCGACCGTCATGACGAGAGGAGGTGCCGCCAGTGATCGCGAACGTATCGGCGCACCGGCGGGCGAACGCCTTCGCCCAGGCCCTGGAGGAGCAGTCCGACCGGGGCACGGCGGCCGAGCGAACCGAAGGACCGGCACCGGCCGCGGCCGCCGCCCGGACCGAACAGGCCCAGCTGCTCACGCTGGCCTCCGGTCTGGGCGCGCTGCCCCGGCCGGAACTCGACCCCGAGGTGAAGGTCGTCCAGCGAGCCCAGCTGGTGGCCGCGTTCGAGGCCATGCTCCAGGAGGGCACCGCCGCAGGCGAGGCGACGGACCGGGCCGTTCCCGAACAGCGCTCGCGCCGCGCCAAGGGCGCCCACCGGGCGACCCCGCTGGGCAGGCTGCGGCCCCGGTCGCGGCTGGCCAAAGGGCTCACCGCGGGCGGACTCACCGTCGGCGTCGCCGCCGGCGCCCTCGGCGGAGTCGCCGCCGCCAGCTCCGACGCCCTCCCCGGCGACTCCCTCTACGGACTCAAGCGCGGCATCGAGGACGTCAAGCTCACCCTCGCCGACGGCGACGACGAGCGCGGACGGGTCTACCTCGACCACGCCTCCACCCGGCTCAACGAGGCCCGCCGGCTGATGGAGCGCGACCGCTCCGGCTCCCTCGACCACGAGTCCCTGAACGAAATCCGCCGCGCCCTGTCCGGCATGCGGTACGACGCCTCGGAGGGCCACCGGCTGCTCCGCGAGGCGTACGAGCGCAACCCGGACTCCCTCGGCCCCATGCAGGCGCTCTCCTCCTTCTCCCGTGCCCACCGCGACACCTGGGGCAGCCTGCGCGAGCGGCTCCCCGTGCAGCTCGGTGACGTCAGTGAGCAGGTCACGTCGGTGTTCGACGCCATAGACGAGGACGTCGCCCCGCTGCAGTCCCTGCTGCCCCCGTCGCCCGGCGACGAGGGGGACGACGGCAAGCGGCTCGGCGGCTCCGCCCCGGCCTCGGACGCCCCGTCCGCGGCCCGGCCCTCGACGTCCCCCGGCGCCGGACGGGACGGTTCCGGCACGGGCGAGGCGGGCAGCGCGGACCCGACCGGCTCCGCCGACGCCGGGCGCGATAAGGACGGCCTGCTCGGCGGGAACACGGGCGGTCTCCTCGACCCACCCCAGGAGAGCGGTCAGAGCAGCACGCCGCCGCCGACGGGCTCGGCCACCCGGCCTCCCGCCCCCGACGTCACGCTCCCACCTCTCCTACCCGGGCTGCTGCCGGGTCTGGGCATCGACGCGGAGGACCGGGAGTAAGACCGGGGGCGCCCCTCCCGCACGAAGGCGAGGGGCGCCCCCCGGTCCACGTCACCAGCCGTTTGGAAGAACACCGACCGACGCTGCACCAGCAGCTTGGCCCCTCCTGACTGCCGCCCTCGCACTGCAGCGCAGGCCTCGGACGGCTGCACCGGACCCCGTCCGTCGGCTCAACGCCNAGGCCTCGGACGGCTGCACCGGACCCCGTCCGTCGGCTCAACGCCCCGCCCCCGCACAGGGGAACGTCAGAAGAACACCGACCGCCGCTGCACCAGCAGCTTGGCCCCTCCTGACTGCCGCCCTCGCACTGCAGCGCAGGCCTCGGACGGCTGCACCGGACCCCGTCCGTCGGCTCAACCCCACGCCCCCCACAGGGGAACGTCAGAAGAACACCGACCGACGCTGCACCAGCAGCTTGTACAGCGTGTGCTGGATCTGTTCCCGCACCTGGTCGGTCAGGTTGAACATCAGCATCGGGTCCTCCGCGGCCTCCGGCGGATACCCGTCCGTGGGGATCGGCTCCCCGAACTGGATCGTCCACTTCGTCGGCAGCGGAATCGCCCCCAACGGCCCCAGCCACGGGAACGTCGGCGTCAGCGGGAAGTACGGGAAACCCAGCAGCCGCGCCAGCGTCTTCGCGTTGCCGATCATCGGATAGATCTCCTCCGCCCCGACCACCGAGCACGGCACGATCGGCGCCCCGTGCCGCAGCGCCGTCGACACGAACCCGCCCCGCCCGAACCGCTGCAGCTTGTACCGCTCGGAGAACGGCTTCCCGATCCCCTTGAAGCCCTCCGGCATCACCCCGACCAACTCACCCTGCGCAAGCAGCCGTTCCGCGTCCTCCGCGCAGGCCAGTGTGTGCCCCAGCTTCCGCGCCAGCTCGTTCACCACCGGCAGCACGAACACCAGATCCGCCGCCAGCAGCCGCAGATGACGCCCGGCCGGATGGTGGTCGTGCACGGCGACCTGCATCATCAGCCCGTCCACCGGGACCGTCCCCGAGTGGTTGGCGACGATCAGCGCACCGCCCTCGGACGGGATGTTCTCGATGCCCTTCACCTCGACCCGGAAGTACTTCTCGTACATCGGGCGCAGCAGCGACATCAGGACCTGGTCGGTGAGTTCCTCGTCGTAGCCGAAGTCGTCGACCTCGTAGTCCCCGGTGAGCCGGCGGCGCAGGAACGCCAGGCCGCTCGCGATCCGCTGCTCCAGGCCGCCCTCGCGGTCCGCGGCCCGCTCACGCGGCTGTTCGTCCTCACCGGTCACGGGATCATCCTCCCGCGCCGCGGCCGTCCCCGGCAGGGGCTGGACCTCCCCCACCGCGGCGGGCGGCCGCGTCCCGCCCTGGCGCCGGCCGGCCGCACCACGGCGGCGCGACGCGGCACTCCCGCGGGAGCGGTGGTCGTCGTCGAACGGAATGACCTTGGCGTCCGCCATCGTTGCTGCGCTCCTCAGTCGGCGCCGTGCGCCGGCACATGGCCGCTGCCCGGCACGGGCAGCGCGGCGATCCGGTCGACGGCCCTCGCGACGGTCTCCGGCGGCAGCAGCCCCGGACCGCGGCTGCGCACGAAGTCCGCAAACGTTTCGGCAGTCGAGTACTTGGGGGTGAAACCCAGCGTCTCCCGCATCTGGTCCGTCGCCACCACCCGCCCGTGCGTCAGCAGCCTGATCTGCTCGGGCGAGAAGTCCGACATCCCCAGCGTACGCATCAGCGAGCCCGCCCAGGTGACCGCGGGGAGCAGCAGCGGCACCGTCGGCCGGCCCAGCCGCCGCGAGCACTGCGACAGCAGCAGCACCCCGTCCCCGGCGATGTTGAACGTCCCGCTGTTGAGGGTCCCGCGCCGCGGCTCGTGCGCGCCGATCCGCAGCACCTCGACCACGTCGTCCTCGTGCACGAACTGCAGCCGAGGGTCGTAGCCGAACACCGTCGGCAGCACCGGCAGCGCGAAGTACGACGCGAGCGGGGTGTCCGCGGCCGGGCCCAGGATGTTGGCGAACCGCAGCACGCACACGGCGACGTCCGGGCGGCGCCGCGCGAAGCCCCGCACATACCCCTCGACCTCCACCGTGTCCTTCGCGAAGCCGCCGCTGGGCAGCGACTTGGGCGGCGTCGACTCGGTGAACACCGCCGGGTCGCGCGGCGCGGAACCGTAGACGTTGGTGCTGGACTTCACCACGAGCCGCCGGATGTTCGGCGACTTCTGGCAGGCGCCCAGCAGCTGCATGGTGCCGATGACGTTGGTCTCCTTCAGCGACGCCCGGCCGCCGCCGCCCAGCGGCGTGCCCGTCACGTCGAGATGGACGACCGTGTCCGCGCCCGACTCGGCCAGCACCCGCGCGATGGTGGGCTGCCGGATGTCCGCCTGGACGAAGTCCGCGCCGCCCAGATGGTGCTCGGGCCGCACCGCGTCCACGGCGACCACCCGGTCCACCTCGGGGTCCCGCTGGATCCGCCGCACGAAGCGGCCCCCGAGCTGCCGGGCCACCCCGGTCACGAGCACGACCTTGCCCAAGATCAGCGCCTTCCTCTCACCCTGCTGCCGACGGCCAACCTATCGGGTCACCGTCGCCCTGTGATGCCGAGCGGACACGTGAAGTGACAACAACCCCGGGACGTACACCGGACGCACCATGGCGACGGCGTACCAACGGGCAGTGGCCCCCCACCGAATCGCGGTGGGGGGCCACTGGGACACGCTCTCGCGCTGTCGCTTACTTCTTGTTGCGACGCTGGACGCGCGTGCGCTTGAGCAGCTTGCGGTGCTTCTTCTTGGCCATCCGCTTGCGCCGCTTCTTGATAACAGAGCCCACGACTACCCTCGCTCACTTCTCATCACTCGGTGTTTGGGCGCCATGGGCCCACACGACCTTCGAGGGGTCAGCCTACCCGCCCGAGCGCTGAGGTCGTAATCGAGGTGACCGGGAAGGCCCACGAGTGCCCGATACGGACCTTCCCGGATCGCCGTCAGGCCGTTTCCACCCCCACGTAGCTCTCGCGGAGGTACTCGTGTACCGCTTGCTCCGGGACGCGGAAGGACCGCCCCACCCGGATCGCGGGCAGATGACCGCTGTGCACCAGGCGGTACACGGTCATCTTCGACACTCGCATCACCGAGGCGACCTCCGCCACGGTAAGGAACTGAACCTCGTTCAGAGGCCTCTCGCCAGCTGCAGCCATGACACACCTGAACCTTCCGCACTCGACGGCCACCGGCTTCCCCTTCCGGTGACTCTTCGTCGTTGCGTGCTCACTCCCCAATGTAGGGGCGGGTGATGCGAGTGGGGAAGAGGTGCACCCATCGGCGGCCTACTGTGACAGACACGCTCGATTGAGTACGTAGCGGGTCAGCGGCAGGTAGTAATCGGACCGCGCACCGTCGTCAACCGGAACGACCACCGAGACCGCGCCCTCGGCCTGCCCGACGAACGGCGCCGGATCGTTCACATCGGCCGGACCGACGCTCTCGAACCCCAGCTGACCTGCCCCGCAGATCCAGCCGTGGTCCCCGATCACCAGCCCGGGCAGCGGCCCGCCGGCGTCGGCGGCGGCCGCCAGAGCGGCCCGAACCGGGAGGGGGGAGTGCGTGTGCGCGCCCGGCTCACCACCGGGGCGCTGCGCGGTCGCGCCCCGGACCAGCCCGACCCCCCGGACGTAGTCGAGCACGGCCGTGCGTAGACCGAACCGGGTCGTTATGTCGACACAGCGACCCTGCGCGGGGGTGAGGATCTCACATCCCGCCGCCGACAAGGCGTCTGCGAGAACGGCGTAGAAACCGAGCAGCCGATGCGGGTGCCCGGTGCCCAGCAGCACCGGAACGCGGCTCCTCGCGGCCTCCGCCAGCCGTTCCGCACAGGCGTCCAGGGCGGCCAGCGTACGCTCCGGATCGATGGCCTCGGGCCCGGACGTCCGCCCCGGATCCGCCGCCACCCCGCACCGGTCCGCCATCAGCGCGAGCACCTCCCGCTCGCCCCACGCCCCGACCGGGTCGAGCCCGATCAGCACCCGCGGGTCCCGGGCCGCGAACAGCCGGTAACTGCGCAGGCTCTCCTCCCGGGTGGTGCCCACCACCCCGGCGAGCCCGGCCGAAAGAAGATGCGCGCGAAGACGGTCGGCGGTCACCACACTCGCGATGGTGCGCCACCCGCCCGCGTCCGCGGGCCGGAACGGGACCCACACCCCACGGTCGGCGTAACAACCGTCGCGCAGCCCGTCGCGACGGCCTCGTCCACGCCGACCCCGCCCACCCCGCCGATCGCGAGGACCTTGAGCTCGACGACGACACCACCGGGTGCCGGCCATCACCCGGTCATGGCCACCTGTCCGGCCCGGCGGTGTACCGCGGTGACGTCCGCCGGCCGTCAGGGCAGCATGCCCCTCAGCGGGAACACCGCCCGGCGGGTCGCCAGGATCGCCTGGTCCAGCCGGTCCGCCGGGTCGTACCCCTCGTCCCACGCCGCCCACGGCACCGGCCACCGGCCGTCCGTCATCCGGTGCGGCGCCGGCTGCCGCGTCCGCGCGTACACCTGCCGCCGCCATTCGTCCGGCACCAGCTCCGTCGGCTCCACGGGCCGCCCGGCCGCGATCGCCACCAGGTGCGACCAGGACCTCGGCACCACCTCGATCACCGCGTAACCGCCGCCGCCCAGGGCCACCCACCTGCCCTCGGCGTGCTCGTGCGCCAGGTCGTGACAGGCCACCTGCACCGCCCGCTGCGCGTCCAGCGACACCGCGAGATGCGCCAGCGGGTCCTCGAAGTGCGTGTCGGCGCCGTGCTGCGTCACCAGCACCTGCGGCCGGAAGTCCGCGATCAGCTCCGGCACCACCGCGTGGAACGCCCGCAGCCATCCCGCGTCCCCGGTGCCCGCCGGCAGCGCCACGTTCACCGCGCTGCCCTCGGCGTTCGGCGCGCCCGTCTCCTCGGGCCACCCGGTCTGCGGGAACAGCGTCCGCGGGTGCTCGTGCAGCGAGATCGTCAGCACGCGCGGGTCCTCCCAGAACGCCGCCTGCACCCCGTCCCCGTGGTGCACGTCGACGTCGATGTACGCCACCCGCTCCGCGCCCAGCTCCAGCAGCCGCGCGATCGCCAGCGCGGCGTCGTTGTACACGCAGAACCCGGACGCGGCGCCCGGCATTGCGTGGTGCAGCCCGCCCGCGAAGTTCACCGCGTGCAGCGCCTCACCGCGCCACACCGCCTCGGCCGCGCCCACCGACTGCCCCGCGATCAGCGCCGACACCTCGTGCATCCCCGCGAACGCCGGATCGTCGACCGTCCCCAGCCCGTACGACTGGTCCGCCGACCCCGGATCGGCCGACGCGGCCCGCACCGCGTCGATGTAGTCCTCCCGGTGCACGAGCCGCAGCGTCGACTCCCCCGCCGCCTTCGCCGCGACCACGTTCACGTCACGGTCCAGGCCGAGGGCGGTCACCAGGCTGCGGGTCAGCGCCAGCCGGACCGGGTCCATCGGATGGTCCCGGCCGAAGTCATAGCCCGTTACTGCTTCGTCCCACATCAGCTGTGCGCGGCCGCTCATGCCCGCCACCGTATCGGTCGGCCCCCGGCGCGAACGAACGGGCGTGCACAAGCGTCACCAGCACCAACACCATCGGCACCAGCATCGCCCCGCGATAGCTCCACGCATCCCCCAGCGCCCCCACCAGCGGCGAACCGATCAGAAAGCCGACGTAGTTGAAGACGTTGAGCCGTGCCACGGCCGCGTCCGACGCCCCCGGCCGCCCCGTCTCGTCCGCCCTGCGCCCCGCCGCCGCGAACGTCTGCGGCACCAGCACGCACAGCCCGAGCCCCAGCAGCGTGAACCCGAGCATCCCCACCCACGCCCCGGGTGCCGACGCCACCACGGCGAACCCGCCCGCCGCCACCAGCGCCCCCGCCCGCACCACCGCCACGGCCCCGAACCGCCGCACCCCGACGTCCCCGACGGTCCGCCCCAGCAGCGTGGTGACCATGTAGACGTTGTACGGCACGGTCGCCATCTGCTCGGAGCTGCCCAGCACGTCCTGGAGGTACTTCGCGGACCAGTTGGAGACCGTCGAGTCCCCGATGTACGCCACCGTCATCACCAGGCACAGCGGCAGCAGCCACCTCAGCCCACCGCCCGCGCCGGCGCCCTTCTCCACGGGCGCCTGGGCCTCCCCGTCGACATACCAGCGGCTGCCCACGAGCGCGGCCGGCAGCAGCACCAGCACCACCGGCAGATACGACACCCACAGGGCCAGTCCGTAGTGCGCCCCGACCCACGCGAGCGACGCCCCGACGATCCCGCCCAGGCTGTACGCCGCGTGGAAGCTCAGCATGATGCTCCGCCCGTACGCCCGCTGCAGACTCACCCCGAGCATGTTCATCGAAGCGTCCAGCGCGCCCACGGCCAGCCCGAACACCGCCAGCGCGAGGGCGAGGACGGCCATGTGCCGTCCGGCCCCGACGGCCAGCAGCGCCAGCAGCACGACGGGCTGGGACCACCGCAGCACCCGGCTCGGCGCCACCCGCCGCACCAGCCGCTCCGTGGAGACGCTGCCGATGCCGGCCAGGATCGGCACGGCGGCGAGGAACACGGGCAGCATCCCGTCGGAGACCCCGTACCGGTTCTGGATGCCCGGGATGCGCGTCACGAGCAGAGCGAAGGCGACACCCTGCACCAGGAAGCTGAACGCCAGCGAGGCCCTGCCGCGCCGCAGCACATCAGTCATGGCGGGAGCGTAGGGCTCGGGGGTACCGGTGGGTAGATCCGGTCAAAGATGAATCGTGCTCAGTTTTCGGCGGGGCCGCCGTCCGTGAGCAGGGGGAGCAAGTCCCGCATGTCGGCGAAGAGTCGGGTGGCGCCGGTGAGCTTCTCCGCCGGCGTCATCGCGGTGAACCCGTAGACGTCCATCCCGGCCGCGACGGCCGCCTGGACTCCGAGCGGACTGTCCTCGACGACCACGCAGCGCTCGGGGGCCGTGCCCATGCGCTCGGCCGCGTACTGGAAGAGGTCGGGTGCGGGCTTCCCGCGGCCGACGTCCTGCGAGCTGAAGATGCGCGCGTCGTCGAAGAACCGATCCAGCCCGGCCGCCCGATGCCCGACACGGATCCGCTCATGACTGCCGGACGACGCCACGCAGTACGGCACACCGTCGGCCGTCAGCTTCTCCAGGGCGTCGGCGACTCCAGGCACGGGCTTCAACTCCCGCTCGAACGCGGCGAAGACACGGGCGTGGAAGACGTCGTCGAAGTCGGCCGGCAGCCGCTGCCCGGTCCGCTCCTCGATGAGGTCGTGCACCCGGTGCATGGCGGACCCCATGTAGTCGCGGATGGAGTCCTCGTAGGTGGTGGGGTGCCCGAGCTCGGTGAGATACGCGGCGAGGTGTCGGTTGGAGATGGGCTCGCTGTCGACGAGGACGCCGTCGTTGTCGAAAATTACGAGGTCATAGCGCATGGACCTGACCCTAAACGCAGAAAGCCCCCGTGCCGAATGGCACGGGGGCTCTCATTGAAGAATTGTTCGGCGGCGTCCTACTCTCCCACAGGGTCCCCCCTGCAGTACCATCGGCG
>BNBH01000060.1 GCA_014655195.1 Streptomyces cellulosae
CCGAACGACGCACCACAGACACCAGACCTCACCCCCCCACCAGACCGAACGACGCACCACAGGCACCAGACCTCACCCCCCACCAGACCGGACGACGCACCACAGGCGACCCCCGCCTCACCCCGCCCGCAAGTGCACGATGTCCCCCGCCCCCACCGGCTCCTGCACCCCCGCCTCCGTCGCCAGCACCAGCCGCCCGTCCCCGTCCACCGCGACCGCCTCCCCCACCAGCGCCCGATCCCCCGGCAGCTCCGCCCGCACCCGCCGCCCCAGCGTCGCGCAGCCCGCCGCGTACGCCTCCTGGAGACCGCACGCCCCCGCGTCCCCCTCCGCCGCCCGCCAGCGCCCGTACCAGTCCTCCAGCCCCCGCAGCACAGCCCGCAGCAGCGGGTCCCGGTCCGTGCTCACGGCCCCCGCCAACGCCAGCGACCCCGCCGTAGGCACAGGCAGCTCGTCAGCCCGCAGGCTGACGTTCACGCCGACCCCCACCACCACACCCCCGTCCCCCGAGGCCTCCGCCAGAATCCCCCCGGCCTTCCGCTCCTCTCCCCCCACCGTCACCAGCACATCGTTGGGCCACTTCAACGCCGTATCCACGCCCCCGGCCCGCGCCAGCCCCGTAGCCACCGCGACCCCCGTCAGCAACGGCAACCATCCCCACCGCTCCATGGGCACCGCATCCCCGGGCCTCAGCAGCACGGAGAAGAACAACCCGGACCGAGCCGGAGCCACCCACTTCCGGTCCAGCCGCCCCCGCGCGGCACTCTGCTCCTCGGCGACGAGCACAACGCCCTCTCCGAGCCCGCCGGCGCCGGCGCTCCCCACCGCCCGCGCGACGAGATCGGAGTTCGTGGACCCGGTCCGCTGCACCACATCCAGCTCCCGCCACAAACCCCCCTCCCGCACCAGCGCCCGCCGCAACGCGGCCGCGTTCAGCGGAGGCCGTTCGAGGTCGGACCACCGACTACGCCGGGGCCCGGAGGATTCGGAGTCATCTCGGGGTGTCATGCAACCCACACTAGGTGTGGGAAACACCGCACTGCCGAACACACAGGCCCCCACTAGGGTACGGATGAGTAACCGTCCCCCCTTTTGAGCAGGCAGGGAGCCGCATCCCGATGTCCGAGCCGGAAGAGCAGCAGCCTGACATCCACACCACCGCGGGCAAGCTCGCGGATCTCCAGCGTCGAATCGAAGAGGCGACGCACGCCGGCTCGGCACGCGCCGTCGAAAAGCAGCACGCCAAAGGCAAGCTGACGGCCCGTGAGCGGATCGACCTCCTGCTCGACGAGGGAAGCTTCGTCGAACTGGACGAGTTCGCCCGGCACCGCTCCACCAACTTCGGCCTCGACGCCAACCGTCCGTACGGCGACGGCGTCGTGACCGGCTACGGCACGGTCGACGGCCGCCCCGTCGCCGTCTTCTCGCAGGATTTCACCGTCTTCGGCGGCGCCCTCGGCGAGGTCTACGGCCAGAAGATCGTGAAGGTCATGGACTTCGCGCTGAAGACCGGCTGCCCGGTCATCGGCATCAACGACTCCGGCGGCGCCCGTATCCAGGAGGGCGTGGCCTCCCTCGGCGCGTACGGGGAGATCTTCCGCCGCAACACCCACGCCTCCGGCGTGATCCCGCAGATCAGCCTGGTGGTCGGCCCCTGCGCGGGCGGCGCGGTCTACTCGCCCGCGATCACCGACTTCACGATCATGGTCGACCAGACCAGCCACATGTTCATCACCGGCCCTGACGTCATCAAGACGGTCACCGGCGAGGACGTCGGCTTCGAGGAGCTGGGCGGCGCCCGCACCCACAACTCGACCTCCGGCGTCGCGCACCACATGGCCGGCGACGAGAAGGACGCGATCGAGTACGTCAAGCAGCTGCTCTCGTACCTGCCGTCCAACAACCTCTCGGAGCCCCCGGCCTTCCCCGAGGAGGCCGACCTCGACATCACCGACGAGGACCGAGAACTCGACACGATCGTGCCGGACTCGGCGAACCAGCCGTACGACATGCACACGGTCATCGAGCACGTCCTCGACGACGCGGAGTTCTTCGAGACGCAGCCCCTGTTCGCGCCGAACATCCTCACGGGGTACGGCCGGGTCGAGGGCCGTCCCGTCGGCATCGTGGCGAACCAGCCGATGCAGTTCGCCGGCTGCCTGGACATCACCGCGTCGGAGAAGGCGGCCCGCTTCGTGCGGACCTGCGACGCCTTCAACATCCCGGTGCTGACCTTCGTCGACGTCCCCGGCTTCCTGCCCGGCGTGGACCAGGAGCACGACGGCATCATCCGCCGCGGCGCGAAGCTGATCTACGCGTACGCGGAGGCCACCGTCCCGCTGATCACGGTGATCACCCGCAAGGCGTTCGGCGGCGCGTACGACGTCATGGGCTCCAAGCACCTGGGCGCCGACCTCAACCTGGCCTGGCCGACGGCCCAGATCGCGGTGATGGGCGCGCAGGGCGCCGTCAACATCCTGCACCGCCGTACCATCGCCGAGTCGGACGATCCGGAGGCAACCCGCGCGCGGCTGATGCAGGAGTACGAGGACGCGCTCCTCAACCCCTACGTCGCCGCCGAGCGGGGTTACGTCGACGCGGTGATCATGCCGTCGGACACCCGCCGCCACATCGTGCGCGGTCTGCGCCAGCTGCGGACCAAGCGCGAGAGCCTGCCCCCGAAGAAGCACGGCAACATCCCCCTGTAAGGAGCCGCTGTGACGATCAAGGTCGTACGGGGCAACCCGACCCCGGAGGAGCTGGCCGCCGCACTGGCGGTGGTCAGGGCGCGCGCCGCGGCGGCGGCCGCCCAGCCGTCCGGCGCGCCCGCGATCCCCGACGCCTGGTCCGACCCGTCCCGCATCGCGGCGCGCCGCGTGCCCGCTCCGGGCCCGGCGTCGTGGTCGCGGACGTACTGGCCGGGCGGCTGAAGCCCCACCGCTTCCTGAACGGGCCGTACGCACCGCGTACGGCCCGTTCGCACGCGTACGGGCGTCCGCCGCCAAGTTGAGTACGCGTACTCAGGCGCCCCCGCCGCCTCCGCCGCACGCTGGAGGAATGCTGTGGTCCGACCCCGAGAACAAGCCGCCGAAGGAACTGCGTGACACGCAGGAGATGCTGCGGCGGCTGGGCGTTCTCATGGCGCTGGCCATGGTGGTCGCGATGCTGGTGATCGGCGTGAGATGAGCCGGACGGGCGACGCCGATACGCTGACCGCATGACAGATCACCCGCGCCGCCGCCTCGTCCTCGCCTCCCAGTCCCCCGCCCGGCTCGGACTGCTCCGCCAGGCCGGACTGACCCCCGAGGTGATCGTCAGCGGGGTCGACGAGGACGCCGTCTCCGCCCCCACCCCCGCCGAGCTGGCGCTGGCCCTGGCCGAGGCGAAGGCGTCCGTGGTGGCCGCGAAGCCCGAGGTGAAGGGCGCGCTGGTGATCGGCTGCGACTCGGTGCTGGATCTGGACGGCCAGGCCCTGGGCAAGCCGGAGGACGCCGAGGAGGCCACCGCGCGCTGGAAGGCGATGCGGGGCCGCGCGGGCACGCTGCAGACGGGCCACTGCGTCTACGACACCCTCAGCCGCCGCTACGCCTCCGCCACCGCGTGCACGGTGGTCCGTTTCGGTGAACCCTCCGACGAGGAGATCGCGGCCTACGTGGCCTCCGGCGAACCGCTGCACGTGGCGGGGGCGTTCACCCTGGACGGCCGCTCGGCGCCGTTCATCGACGGCATCGACGGCGACCACGGCAACGTGATCGGCATCAGCCTGCCGCTCGTACGACGCCTGCTGGCCGAGCTTGGCGTGGGCATCACGGACCTGTGGGCGGCTCAGGAGGCCTGACGGCCGTCACGGAGCTGTGGGCGCCGCGGGAGGCCTGACGGCCGTCACGGAGCCGAGGGCGCCGCAGGAGGACTGAACGGCGGCGTCCCGGCGTCGACGGGCCCGTCGGACTCACCGGGCTCACCGGCCTCGCCGGGCTTCTCCGGCCGCCCGTCGTACGTCATCAGGAGCAACACGATCAGCGCGAGGACGACGACCATGAAGAGGAACGCCGTCCAGCCGATCAGCCCCCACGCGAACGCGCCCAGCAGCGCGTGCACGACGGCGGCGCTGATCAGCAGCACCTTGCCGAGCCCGGCCGGGGCGCGGTCGCGCAGGGCGACCAGCAGGGCCACCAGGCCGCACGCGGCGAAGTAGAGCCCGAAGACGACTCCGCCGGCCTTCGACGACACCGACATCATGTCCGGGTCGAGACCGGCCAGCGACATGTCCTGCCGGTCGACGACGACCCCCAGGAACCAGTTCACCGCCAGTACGCCCAGCGCCTCGGCGAACAGCACGAGCGCGACGATCCACGCCACCGGTCTGCGGACCACCGGCCCCCACCCACTTTCGAGCACGATTGTGGTTACCCCGAGTACGTTCGGGACGAGGCGAAGGCTACTGAGAGGTAAACCTCGGTACAAGGGGCGTGCGACGGGCAAAGAATCATTGGGCCATTCGTAGGGACTCCACAAAGAAACGAAGTGGGCCGCAGCACGCTCTCACAGAGACCTTGGCCACATGACGGGGCTAGGGTTCTCGGGAGGAGTCCTGCGTACCGAGGTGCGACAAGGGATTTCGCGGGTCGAGCGAGCCTCGCATCACGCTCCGTGTGGGCAAGCTCACCACCGGGGACGGGTCGAAGTGCCGTGTCGGCAGTCCCTAAACTCGGCTTGTTTCAAGGAGGGAGCCTCAATCGTGCGCAAGGTGCTCATCGCCAACCGTGGCGAAATCGCTGTCCGCGTTGCCCGGGCCTGCCGGGATGCCGGAATCGCGAGCGTTGCCGTCTACGCCGACCCGGACCGGGACGCTCTGCATGTCCGCGCCGCGGATGAGGCGTTCGCCCTGGGCGGTGACACTCCGGCCACCAGTTACCTCGACATGGACAAGGTGCTGAAGGCCGCGCGGGAGTCGGGGGCGGACGCGATCCACCCCGGCTACGGCTTCCTCTCGGAGAACGCCGACTTCGCCCAGGCCGTGCTGGACGCGGGCCTGATCTGGATCGGCCCGCCGCCGCAGGCCATCCGCGACCTCGGTGACAAGGTCGCCGCCCGGCACATCGCCCAGCGCGCCGGCGCCCCGCTGGTGGCGGGCACGCCCGACCCGGTGTCCGGCGCGGAGGAGGTCGTCGCGTTCGCCGAGGAGCACGGCCTGCCGATCGCCATCAAGGCCGCCTTCGGCGGTGGCGGGCGCGGCCTGAAGGTCGCCCGCACCCTCGAAGAGGTCCCCGAGCTGTACGACTCGGCCGTACGTGAGGCGGTCGCCGCGTTCGGCCGCGGCGAGTGCTTCGTCGAGCGGTACCTGGACAAGCCGCGTCACGTGGAGACCCAGTGCCTGGCCGACAGCCACGGCAACGTGGTCGTCGTCTCCACCCGTGACTGCTCGCTGCAGCGCCGCCACCAGAAGCTGGTCGAGGAGGCCCCGGCGCCGTTCCTGTCGAAGGAGCAGAACGCCGAGCTGTACCGCGCCTCCAAGGCCATCCTGAAGGAGGCCGGCTACGTCGGCGCCGGCACCGTGGAGTTCCTCGTCGGCGCGGACGGCACGATCTCCTTCCTCGAGGTCAACACCCGCCTCCAGGTGGAGCACCCGGTGACCGAGGAGGTCTCCGGCATCGACCTGGTGCGCGAGATGTTCCGCATCGCCGACGGCGAGGAGCTCGGCTACGACGACCCGCCGCTGCGCGGTCACTCCTTCGAGTTCCGCATCAACGGCGAGGACCCGGGCCGCAACTTCCTGCCCGCTCCCGGCACCGTCACCACGTTCGCCCCGCCGTCCGGCCCGGGCGTGCGCCTGGACGCGGGCGTCGAGTCCGGCAGCGTCATCGGCCCCGCCTGGGACTCCCTGCTGGCCAAGCTGATCGTCACCGGCGCCACCCGCGAGCAGGCCCTGCAGCGCGCCTCGCGCGCCCTGGAGGAGTTCAAGGTGGAGGGCATGGCCACCGCCATCCCGTTCCACCGCGCGGTGGTCAAGGACCCGGCGTTCGCCCCCGAGCTGACCGGCTCCTCCGAGCCGTTCACGGTCCACACCCGCTGGATCGAGACCGGGTTCGTCAACGACATCAAGCCCTTCGCCTCGCCCGTGGACGCGGACGCGGAGGAGGAGGCGGGCCGTGAGACGGTCGTCGTCGAGGTCGGCGGCAAGCGCCTGGAGGTCTCGCTCCCGGCCTCCCTCGGCATGAGCCTGGCCCGCACGGGTCTGGCCGCCGGCGCCAAGCCGAAGCGCCGCGCCGCCCGCAAGTCGGGCCCGGCCGCCTCGGGCGACACCCTCGCCTCCCCGATGCAGGGCACGATCGTGAAGGTCGCGGTCGAGGAGGGCCAGGAGGTCCAGGAAGGCGACCTGGTCGTCGTCCTGGAGGCGATGAAGATGGAGCAGCCCATCAACGCCCACCGCTCAGGCACCGTCAAGGGCCTGAACGCGGAGGTCGGCGCCTCGGTCACGTCCGGCGCCGCGATCTGCGAGATCAAGGACTGACGCTCACGTCACAGCGCCCGGCGCCCTCCCACGCGGGGGGCGCCGGGCGCTTTCGTGTACGCCGTCAGCGCCGCCGCATGTCCGCCACCCGGGCGGCCCGCTCGGCGCCCTGCCCCTGGTCGGACGCGGCGCCCAGCGCCACGGCCGTACGCAGTCCGGGGCCCTGCCGCCTCGGGCCGGGCAGCGGGACGTCACGGCGCTGGCGCGCCGACGGCGGGCCGTCACCCGCGGCGTTTCCGTTTCCCCCCGGCGTCCCCGCGACGGCGATCTGCACACCCTGGTCGGCGAGGGCCTGGAGCTCGGTGGCCGCGCGGTCGTCGTGGGCGGGCGGCTCGTCGGTGACCAGCCGGGTGATGAGGTCGGTGGGCACCGTCTGGAACATGGTGTCCGTGCCGAGCTTGGTGTGGTCGGCGAGGACCACCACCTCGGCGGCGGCCTGCACCAGCGCCCGGTCGACGGACGCCGACAGCATGTTGGACGTGGACAGCCCGCGCTCGGCGGTCAGACCGCTGCCCGAGAGGAACGCCCGGGACACCCGCAGCCCCTGCAGGGACTGCTCGGCGCCGCTGCCGACGAGGGCGTAGTTGGAGCCGCGCAGCGTGCCGCCGGTCATCACGACCTCGACCCGGTTGGCGTGGGCGAGCGCCTGGGCGACCAGCAGGGAGTTGGTGACGACCGTCAGCCCGGGCACCCGGGCCAGCCGGCGGGCCAGCTCCTGCGTGGTGGTGCCCGCGCCGACCACGATGGCCTCGCCCTCCTCCACGAAGTTCGCGGCGAGGTCGGCGATGGCGGTCTTCTCGGCGGTGGCGAGATGCGACTTCTGCGGGAAGCCGGACTCGCGTGTGAAACCGCCCGGCAGTACCGCACCGCCGTGCCGGCGGTCGAGGAGTCCTTCTGCCTCCAGCGCGCGCACGTCCCGCCGTACGGTCACTTCGGAGGTCTGGACGACGCGGGCGAGCTCACGGAGCGACACGGCCCCGTTCGCTCGCACCATTTCGAGGATCAATTGGCGACGTTCTGCAGCGAACACGAAACTGACAGTAACGCCGACGACCGTCTGGTTTCAGCAGTTTGCGCTGAATAGCAGAAGTTGTTCGCACGGCCCCACGGCAAGTGGTATAGGGCCGGGTCAGGCCTCGCCGCCCGCCTTCCGCGTGTGCAACTGCCGCGCCACCTCGGCGATCGAGCCCGACAGCGACGGATACACGGTGAAGGCGTTCGCGATCTGTTCGACGGTCAGGTTGTTGTCGACCGCGATCGAGATGGGGTGGATGAGTTCCGAGGCGCGCGGCGCGACGACGACACCGCCGACGACGATGCCGGTGCCGGGGCGGCAGAAGATCTTGACGAAGCCGTCGCGGATGCCCTGCATCTTGGCGCGCGGGTTGCGCAGCAGCGGCAGTTTCACGACACGGGCGTCGATCTTCCCGCTGTCCACGTCGGCCTGGGAGTACCCGACGGTCGCGATCTCAGGGTCGGTGAAGACGTTCGACGAGACGGTCTTCAGATTCAGCGGAGCGACCGCGTCGCCGAGGAAGTGGTACATGGCGATCCGCCCCTGCATGGCGGCCACGGAAGCCAGCGCGAACACACCCGTGACGTCACCGGCGGCGTAGACGCCCGGAGCGGTGGTGCGCGACACCTTGTCGGTCCAGATGTGCCCGGAGTCGCGCAGCCGCACGCCGGCCTCCTCCAGGCCCATGCCCTCGGAGTTCGGGATGGCGCCGACGGCCATCAGACAGTGCGACCCGGTGATGACCCGCCCGTCGGCCAGCGTGACCTCGACGCGGTCCCCGACCCGCTTGGCGGACTGGGCGCGCGACCGCGCCATGACGTTCATGCCGCGCCGCCGGAAGACGTCCTCCAGCACGGCGGCGGCGTCCGGGTCCTCACCCGGAAGCACGCGGTCACGGGAGGACACCAGCGTGACCCGCGACCCGAGCGCCTGGTAGGCGCCGGCGAACTCCGCACCGGTGACACCGGAACCGACGACGATGAGCTCCTCGGGAAGCTCGTCCAGGTCGTACACCTGGGTCCAGTTGAGAATGCGCTCGCCGTCGGGCCGGGCGTCGGGCAGCTCACGAGGATGCCCACCGGTGGCGATCAGAACGGCATCGGCGGTAAGCGTCTCCTCGGACCCGTCGGCAGCGGTGACGACGACCTTGCGCGACCCGTCGAGCGCCTGCATTCCCTCGAGCCGCCCACGCCCGCGCATGACACGCGCGCCGGCGCGCGTCACGGACGCGGTGATGTCATGCGACTGCGCCAGAGCGAGCCGCTTCACACGCCGGTTGACCTTGCCCAGGTCGACGCCGACCACCCGGGCGGCCTGCTCCAGGGGCGGGGTGTCGTCGGCGACGATGATCCCCAGCTCCTCGTAGGAGGAGTCGAAGGTGGTCATCACCTCGGCCGTGGCGATCAGGGTCTTGGACGGCACGCAGTCGGTCAGCACCGACGCACCGCCCAGGCCGTCGCAGTCGACGACGGTCACCTCCGCGCCGAGCTGCGCGGCGACCAGCGCCGCTTCGTATCCGCCGGGTCCGCCACCGATGATCACGATCCGAGTCACGTACTCCATTGTCCCGCACACTTCACCGTGCGACCGCCCGGGGGTGCGTCCCCGGAGCCACGACAGTCCCGGCACCCCCTGCCGTACCCTTCCCCCATGTCGCTCTACGCCGCTTATGCCGGCAACCTCGACGCCCGGCTGATGTCCCGCCGCGCCCCGCACTCCCCGCTGCGGGCCACCGGCTGGCTCAACGGCTGGCGGCTGACGTTCGGGGGCGAGCACATGGGCTGGGAAGGCGCACTCGCCACCCTCGTCGAGGACCCGCTCTCCCAGGTCTTCGTCTCCCTCTACGACATCGCGCCCATGGACGAGGAGTCCCTGGACCGCTGGGAGGGCACGGGCCTGGACATCTACCGGCGCACCCGCATCCGCGTCCACACCCTGGACGGCGAGGAACACGCCTGGACGTACGTCCTGAACTCCTACGAGGGCGGCCTGCCCTCCGCCCGCTACCTGGGCGAGATCGCCGACGCGGCGGAGTCCGCCGGGGCGCCCCACGACTATGTGATGGAGCTCCGTAAGCGCCCCTGCTGACGGAAACGACACGACAACGATCGCCATCCCGTCACCTCCCACATCTACGCGCGTAGGCGAAATGCGGCTACCCTCGTCGACGTGAACGCTTCTCTTCTTCCGGACGACATCCAGGGCGACCCGTACGCCGCAGCCGACGCCGCCGCAGCCCGCCTGCGCGAACTCACAGGCGCCGAGACCCACGACGTCGCCCTCGTGATGGGCTCCGGGTGGGCCCCGGCCGCGGACGCGCTCGGCACCCCCGAGGCCGAGCACCCGGTCACCGAGCTGCCCGGCTTTCCGCCGCCGGCGGTCGAGGGCCACGGAGGCAAGATCCGGTCCTACCGCATCGGGGCGAAGCGGGCGCTGGTCTTCCTGGGCCGCACCCACTACTACGAGGGCCGTGGCGTGGCCGCCGTCGCGCACGGGGTCCGCACCGCGGTCGCGGCGGGCGCGAAGACGATCGTCCTCACCAACGGCTGCGGCGGCCTTCGCGAGGGCATGCGCCCCGGGCAGCCCGTCCTGATCAGCGACCACATCAACCTGACGGCGACGTCGCCCATCGTGGGCGCGAACTTCGTCGACCTGACGGACCTCTACTCCCCGCGCCTGCGCGCGCTGTGCAAGGAGATCGACCCGTCCCTCGAGGAGGGCGTCTACGCGCAGTTCCCCGGCCCGCACTACGAGACGCCTGCGGAGATCCGTATGGCCCGTGTGATCGGGGCGGACCTCGTGGGCATGTCCACGGTCCTGGAGGCGATCGCCGCGCGGGAGGCGGGGGCGGAGGTTCTTGGCATCTCCCTGGTGACCAACCTCGCCGCCGGTATGACGGGCGAGCCGTTGAACCACGAGGAGGTGCTCCAGGCGGGGCGGGACAGCGCGACGCGCATGGGCGCGCTGCTCACGCAGGTGTTGGGCCGCCTGTAACCCCCTCTTTGCAGCGGGGCTGCACGTCCCTGGACGCCTTCGGCACGGGTGGGTTGCTTGCTCCCGGTACGCCTGCGGCACCGGGGTGTTCGCACGCTCCGGCCCCTACGGGGGTTGCCTTCAGGGGGCGCAACAGGAACCGGCGTGGGTGCGGGCCGGGGGGAGTCGGCGCACCTCGGCGCCAACGAGGTGCCGCCGCGCCCACCCGTGCCGCCCCAGCGGCACGAATGCCCGCAGTTGGCGGGGGCCCCGCCACCGGTGTCGGTGTAGCCGCTCGCGGCGGGGAGGGGACGGGGTGGGGGTGGGCGCCCGCAGCGGCTGGCGCGTCCGCGCCGTTCACGTACAAACACGCACTCTCGCGCCAGACCGAGGACGACCGCCCCCACCGCGGCCCCGCACCACCCACCGCCCGCAGGCGCTACACCCGCCCCCACCGGACAGGTGACTGCGCCGCAGGCATCAGACCGCAACCCCACCGGACGGGACGCACAGCGCGCCCCCCCAGCCCCATCGAGCGGAACCCGCGCCGCAGGCACCCGCCCCAGCCCCACCGGGCGTCGCATGCACCCGACCCCAACCCCACCGGGCAGGGCACGAAGCCGACCCCAGCTCCGCCCCCCATGCGAACCTGACAACACGACCACCCAGAGAGGCCGACCGACCGTGGAGAACGACGCGCTCATCGCACAGGCCCAGGCATGGCTCGCCGAGGACCCCGACCCGGACACCCGCGACGAACTCGCCCGCCTCATCGACTCCGGCGACCACGCCGAACTCGCCGCCCGCTTCGCCGGCACCCTCCAGTTCGGCACCGCCGGCCTCCGCGGCGAACTCGGCGCCGGCCCCCTCCGCATGAACCGCTCCGTGGTCATCCGCGCCGCCGCCGGCCTCGCCGCGTACCTCAAGAAGCACAACCACCACGACGGCCTCGTCGTCATCGGCTACGACGCCCGCCACAAGTCACAGACCTTCGCCGAGGACACCGCCGCCGTCATGACCGGTGCCGGCCTCCGCGCCGCCGTCCTCCCCCGCCCCCTCCCCACCCCCGTCCTCGCCTTCGCCGTACGGCACCTCGGCGCGGTCGCCGGCGTGGAGGTCACCGCCAGCCACAACCCGCCCCGCGACAACGGCTACAAGGTGTACCTGGGCGACGGCTCCCAGATCGTCCCCCCGGCGGACGCGGAGATCGCCGCGGAGATCGACGCCGTGGCGTCGTTGGAGGCCGTCCCCCGCCCCACCACCGGCTGGGAAACCCTCGACGACACCGTCCTCGACGCCTACCTCACCCGCACGGACGCCGTCCTCTCCAAGGACTCCTCCCGCACCGCCCGCACCGTCTACACGGCCATGCACGGCGTCGGCAAGGACGTCCTCCTCGCCGCCTTCGCCCGCGCGGGCTTCCCCGCCCCCGACCTCGTCACCGAGCAGGCAGAGCCCGACCCCGACTTCCCGACCGTCGCGTTCCCCAACCCGGAGGAGCCCGGCGCGATGGACCTCGCCTTCGCGAAGGCCCGCGAGACGAACCCGGACCTGGTCATCGCCAACGACCCGGACGCCGACCGCTGCGCCGCCGCCGTGAAGGACGGCGGCGACTGGCGCATGCTCCGCGGCGACGAGGTCGGCGCGCTCCTCGCCGCCCACCTGGTCCGCCGCGGCGCGACCGGCACGTTCGCGGAGTCGATCGTCTCGTCCTCCCTCCTCGGCCGTATCGCCGAGAAGGCGGGTCTCCCGTACGAGGAGACCCTGACCGGCTTCAAGTGGATCGCCCGCGTCGACGGCCTGCGCTACGGCTACGAGGAGGCCCTCGGCTACTGCGTGGACCCGGACGGCGTACGCGACAAGGACGGCATCACGGCCGCCCTCCTCCTCACGGAGCTGGCGTCCGAGCTCAAGTCCGAGAACCGCACGCTCCTCGACCTCCTCGACGACCTCGCCGTGGAGCACGGCCTGCACGCGACGGACCAGCTCAGCGTCCGCGTGAAGGACCTCGGCCTGATCGCCGCCGCGATGCGCCGGCTGCGCGAGCAGCCCCCGACCGAGCTGGCGGGCCTGCGCATCACGAAGGCCGAGGACCTCACCGAGGGCACGGACAAGCTCCCGCCCACGGACGGCCTGCGCTACACACTGGACGGCGCCCGCGTGGTGGTCCGCCCCAGCGGCACGGAACCGAAGCTGAAGTGCTACCTCGAGGTGGTTGTCCCCGTAGCCACCAAGACCGACCTCCCCGAGGCCCGCACCAAGGCGACGACCCTCCTCACCACCATCAAGCAGGACCTCTCCGAAGCCGCGGGCATCTAAAGGCGTCGAAAAAAGAACGGGGGCGGCCCGAAACCGGGCCGCCCCCACCGCTCCCACCGCTCTCACGGCCGGACCCTCAGCCCAGCCCCCACAGCACACCCAGCAGCACAGCCCCCGCCACCGCGGGCGCGATGATCTCGTAGGCCCACTTCACAGTGACCTCTCCCTGCGCCCCGGCCTCCTCCTGCCGCCGTTCGTGCAGCTCACGCATCTCGTCCATGGCCTGGTCCGTCTCGGCCCGGCGCGGCCCGCCCGCAGCGGCGGCGGCGCCCGCCCCCAGGTCGGCGGCGCCGACCGCGCCCCCGGACACCCCGGCGCCTCCACGACCGCGCCCCGCCTCGCTCTGCCCCGCACGGGCCGCCGCGCGGGCCGCCCGCGCCTCCTGCCGAGCCGCCTTGCTGCGCGCCCGCACGGAGACGGGCAGCGCCCAGAGCTGATACTTCGTGCCGGATTCCTCGACGACCTCGTTGGAGAACCCGGACCGCAGCGAGGCGACCCGCCCCCACGGCAGCACGATCGTCCGCAGCGGGTTGCGGATGCGCAGCCGGTCGTCGTTGACGAAGACGGCGGGCCGCAGGGTGTAGGCGAACACCAGCGGCACGAGGAGGAGCATGGTGGCGAGCGCGAGCCACGGCGCGCGGCCCTCGCCCACGACGACCGCGTCGATGCCGAGCCAGGCGATGATGGCGAGCACCAGCACGCCACCGACGACGCCTGCGGGCGAGCGGTAGACGCGGTCCTTGTACGGGGTCGTCGCGGTCCCGGCGGGCTTCGTGGGCTCCGGCTCGCGCGACGGGTCGGGGGTCGTCATGCCCCCGATTCTGCACGACCCCCGTCCCTGGCCCGAAGGCCGCTCACCCAGCCCCGCCTCGCACCCCCTCCCCCTGCAAACCCCCAGCCCCGGATCCGATCCGGGGCTGTACAGCCGCTACGCGCGTAGATATGCTCGTCTGGTGACCATGCCCACCACTGCACCCCACGCTCTGAGCGACGTCACCGCGTCCGACAGCACGCTGCGCCGTTTTCTCCACGGGCTGCCCGGCGTCGACGCGGTCGGCCTGGAGGCTCGTGCCGCCTCCCTCGGCACCCGCTCGATCAAGACGACCGCGAAGGCGTTCGCCATCGACCTCGCCATCTCGATGGTCGACCTGACGACGCTGGAAGGCGCGGACACCCCGGGCAAGGTCCGGGCGCTCGGCGCGAAGGCGGTCCGTCCCGACCCGACCGACCGCTCGGCGCCCCCCACGGCCGCGGTCTGCGTCTACCCCGACATGGTGGCCACGGCGAAGGAGGCCGTCGCCGGTTCGACCGTCAAGGTCGCCTCCGTCGCCACCGCCTTCCCGGCGGGCCGCGCCCCGATCTCCGTGAAGCTGGCGGACGTCCGTGAGGCCGTCGCCGCCGGCGCGGACGAGATCGACATGGTCATCGACCGCGGCGCGTTCCTCGCGGGGAACTACATGAAGGTGTACGACGAGATCACCGCCGTGAAGGAGGCCTGCGGGACGGACGCCCGCCTGAAGGTCATCTTCGAGACGGGCGAGCTGTCGACGTACGACAACATCCGCCGGGCGAGCTGGCTCGGCATGCTGGCCGGCGCGGACTTCATCAAGACCTCGACCGGCAAGGTCGCGGTGAACGCGACCCCCGCGAACACCCTCCTCATGCTGGAGGCGGTCCGCGACTTCCGTGCGCAGACCGGGATCCAGGTCGGCGTGAAGCCGGCCGGCGGCATCCGCACCAGCAAGGACGCGATCAAGTTCCTGGTCCTGGTCAACGAGACCGCGGGCGAGGACTGGCTGGACAACCACTGGTTCCGCTTCGGCGCCTCCTCGCTGCTGAACGACCTGCTGCTGCAGCGTCAGAAGCTGGCCACCGGCCGCTACTCCGGCCCCGACTACGTGACGGTGGACTGATCACCATGGCTCCTGTTTTCGACTACGCTCCGGCGCCCGAGTCCCGCTCGGTCGTCGACATCGCCCCGTCCTACGGCCTCTTCATCGACGGCGAGTTCACCGAAGCGGCCGGCGGCAAGGTCTTCAAGACCGTCTCCCCCTCGTCCGAGGAGGTGCTCGCCGAGGTCGCCGAGGCGTCCGAGGAGGACGTGGACCGCGCCGTGCGGGCGGCCCGCAAGGCCTTCGAGAAGTGGTCCGCGCTGCCCGGCTCGGAGCGCGCGAAGTACCTCTTCCGTATCGCCCGCATCATCCAGGAGCGCAGCCGTGAGCTGGCCGTCCTGGAGACGCTGGACAACGGCAAGCCGATCAGGGAGACCCGCGACGCGGACCTCCCGCTGGTCGCCGCGCACTTCTTCTACTACGCGGGCTGGGCCGACAAGCTGGAGCACGCCGGCTACGGCGCGACCCCGAAGCCGCTGGGCGTCGCGGGCCAGGTCATCCCCTGGAACTTCCCGCTGCTGATGCTGGCGTGGAAGATCGCCCCGGCCCTCGCGACGGGCAACACGGTGGTGCTGAAGCCCGCCGAGACGACCCCGCTCTCCGCGCTGTTCTTCGCGGACATCTGCCGTCAGGCGGGTCTGCCGAAGGGCGTCGTCAACATCGTCACCGGTGACGGCCGCGCCGGAGCCGCGCTGGTCGCCCACCCCGACGTGAACAAGGTCGCCTTCACCGGCTCGACCGCCGTCGGCAAGGAGATCGCGCGCACGGTCGCCGGCACCCGCAAGAAGCTCACGCTGGAGCTGGGCGGCAAGGGCGCCAACATCGTCTTCGACGACGCGCCGATCGACCAGGCCGTCGAGGGCATCGTCAACGGCATCTTCTTCAACCAGGGCCAGGTCTGCTGCGCGGGCTCGCGTCTGCTGGTGCAGGAGTCGATCCACGACGAGCTGCTGGACTCCCTGAAGCGCCGGCTGTCCACGCTGCGCCTCGGCGACCCGCTGGACAAGAACACCGACATCGGCGCGATCAACTCCGCGGAGCAGCTGGCGCGGATCACCGCGCTGGCCGAGCAGGGCGAGGCGGAGGGCGCCGAGCGCTGGTCCCCGGCCTGCGAACTCCCGGAGAACGGCTACTGGTTCGCCCCGACGCTGTTCACGAACGTCACCCAGGCGCACACGATCGCCCGCGACGAGATCTTCGGCCCGGTCCTGTCCGTCCTCACGTTCCGCACGCCGGACGAGGCGGTCGCCAAGGCCAACAACACGCCGTACGGCCTGTCGGCGGGCATCTGGACCGAGAAGGGCTCGCGCATCCTGGCCGTCGCCGGCAAGCTGCGCGCGGGCGTGATCTGGTCCAACACGTTCAACAAGTTCGACCCGACCTCGCCGTTCGGCGGTTACAAGGAGTCGGGCTTCGGCCGCGAGGGCGGCCGCCACGGCCTGGAGGCGTACCTCGATGTCTGACAAGAACGAGAAGACCGAGAAGAACGAGCGCCTCTCCGTCTTCAAGACCTACAAGCTGTACGTCGGCGGGAAGTTCCCGCGTTCCGAGAGCGGCCGGGTGTACGAGGTGACTGACGCCAAGGGCAAGTGGCTGGCCAACGCACCGCGGTCGTCCCGCAAGGACGCCCGTGACGCGGTGGTCGCGGCCCGCAAGGCGTTCGGCGGCTGGTCCGGCGCGACGGCGTACAACCGCGGCCAGATCCTGTACCGGATCGCGGAGATGCTGGAGGGCCGCCGGGACCAGTACGTGCGGGAGGTCGGCGAGGCCGAGGGCCTGTCGCGGTCGAAGGCGGCGGCGCAGGTGGACGCGGCGATCGACCGCTGGGTCTGGTACGCCGGGTGGACCGACAAGATCGCCCAGGTGGTGGGCGGCGGCAACCCGGTCGCGGGCCCGTTCTTCAACCTGTCCTCCCCGGAGCCGACCGGCGTGGTCGCCGTGCTGGCCCCGCAGGAGTCGTCGTTCCTGGGACTGGTCTCGGTGGTCGCCCCGGTCATCGCCACGGGCAACACGGCGGTCGTCATCGCGTCCGAGAAGGCCCCGCTGCCCGCGCTGTCCCTCGG
>BNBH01000061.1 GCA_014655195.1 Streptomyces cellulosae
AGGACGGTTACCAGGAGCTGGTGAACCGGGGTTTCCGGATCGACGTGGCGCCGATCGGCGACGTCCGGTGGGTCGAGATCGACAACCACGACGACCTCGCCCGCGGACGGGAGATCGCGTGCCAGTACTGACCCGTCTCATCCCCTCGCCGGTCGTCGTCGACATCCGCCCCGGCGCTCTCGACGACCTGGCCTGCGTCCTCGCGGACGAGCGCATCTCGCAGTCCGGCCGGCTCGCCATCGCCGTCAGCGGCGGCTCCGGCGCCCGGTTGCGCGACCGCGTCGCGCCCTCGCTGCCCGGCGCCGACTGGTTCGAGGTCGGCGGCGGCACCATCGACGACGCCGTCCGGCTGGCCGGCGAGATCCAGGGCGGCCGCTACGACGCGGTCGTCGGTCTCGGCGGCGGGAAGATCATCGACTGCGCCAAGTTCGCCTCGGCGCGCGTCGGCCTGCCCCTCGTCGCGGTCGCCACCAACCTGGCGCACGACGGCCTGTGCTCGCCGGTCGCCACCCTCGACAACGACGCGGGCCGCGGCTCCTACGGCGTGCCCAACCCGATCGCCGTCGTGATCGACCTCAACGTCATCCGCGAGGCCCCGGTCCGGTTCGTCCGCTCCGGCATCGGCGACGTCGTCTCCAACATCTCCGCCGTTGCCGACTGGGAACTGTCCCACCGCGTCAACGGCGAGAAGGTCGACGGACTCGCCGCAGCCATGGCCCGCCAGGCCGGCGAGGCCGTGCTCCGGCACCCGGGCGGCGTCGAGGACGACGGCTTCCTCCAGGTGCTCGCCGAGGCCCTGGTCCTCACCGGCATCTCGATGTCCGTGTCCGGCGACTCCCGGCCCTCCTCCGGCGCCTGCCACGAGATCAACCACGCCTTCGACCTGCTCTACCCGCAGCGCGCCGCCGCCCACGGCGAGCAGTGCGGCCTGGGCGCCGCCTTCGCGATGTACCTGCGCGGCGCGCACGAGGAGTCGGCGGCCATGGCCGAGGTGCTGCGCCGGCACGGGCTGCCGGTGCTCCCCGAGGAGATCGGGTTCTCCGTCGACGAGTTCGTCCGCGTCGTCGAGTACGCCCCCGAGACCCGCCCCGGCCGCTTCACCATCCTCGAACACCTCGCCCTGACCACCGAACAGATCAAGGACGTCTACGCCGACTATGTCAAGGCCATCGGTAGCTGAACTCCGTCCGGTCGTGCACCCCGCCGGGGTCAAGGACCGGCGCAGCGGTGAGCACTGGATGGGACGCCTCTACATGCGCGAGGTGTCCCTGCGGGTCGACCGCTACCTGGTGAACACCCGGGTCACCCCCAACCAGCTCACGTATCTGATGACCCTCTGCGGTGTCCTCGCGGCGCCCGCCCTCCTGGTGCCCGGCATCACGGGGGCGGTCCTCGGGGTGGTCGCGGTCCAGCTGTACCTGCTGCTCGACTGCGTCGACGGCGAGATCGCCCGCTGGCGCAAGCAGTACTCCCTCGCCGGCGTCTACATGGACCGCGTCGGCGCCTACCTGACCGACGCCGCCGTGCTGGTCGGCCTCGGCCTGCGCGCCGCCGACCTGTGGGGCACCGGCCGCATCGACTGGCTGTGGGCCTTCCTCGGCACCCTCGCCGCGCTGGGCGCGATACTCGTCAAGGCGGAGACCGACCTCGTCGCAGTCGCCCGCCACCAGAACGGCATGCCCCCGGTGCAGGAGTCCGCCTCCGAGCCGCGCTCCTCCGGCATGGCGCTCGCCCGCAAGGCCGCCGCCGCCCTGAAGTTCCACCGGCTGATCCTGGGCATAGAGGCGTCCCTGCTGATCCTGCTCCTCGCGATCCTCGACTCCGCCCGCGGCGACCTGTTCTTCACCCGCCTCGGCACCGCCGTCCTCGCCGGGATCGCCCTGCTGCAGACCCTGCTGCACCTCGTGTCCGTCCTCGTCTCCAGCAGGCTGAAGTGAGCGCGGGCATGAAGGTCGGCGCGGTCGTCATCACCATGGGCAACCGCCCCGAGGAACTGCGGGCCCTGCTCGACTCGGTCGCCAAGCAGGACGGCGACCCCGTCCAGGTCGTGGTCGTCGGCAACGGCTCGCCCGTGCCCGACGTCCCCGAAGGGGTCAGGACCGTCGAGCTGCCCGAGAACCTCGGCATCCCCGGCGGGCGCAACGTCGGCATCGAGGCGTTCGGGCCCAGCGGCCGGGACGTCGACATCCTGATGTTCCTCGACGACGACGGCCTGCTCGCGCACACCGACACCGCCGAGCTGTGCCGGAAGGCGTTCACCGAGGACCCCTCGCTCGGCATCATCAGCTTCCGCATCGCCGACCCGGACACCGGCGTCACCCAGCGCCGCCACGTGCCCCGGCTGCGCGCCTCCGACCCGATGCGTTCCTCCCGCGTCACCACCTTCCTCGGCGGCGCCAACGCGGTGCGCACCCAGGTCCTCGCGGAGGTCGGCGGACTGCCGGACGAGTTCTTCTACGCCCACGAGGAGACCGATCTGGCCTGGCGCGCCCTCGACGCCGGCTGGATGATCGACTACCGGTCGGACATGGTGCTGTACCACCCGACGACCGCCCCCTCGCGGCACGCGGTCTACCACCGCATGGTGGCCCGGAACCGCGTCTGGCTCGCCCGGCGCAACCTGCCCGCCCCGCTCGTTCCCGTGTACCTGGGCGTGTGGCTGCTCCTCACCCTGCTGCGCCGCCCCTCGGGCCCCGCCCTCAAGGCGTGGTTCGGCGGCTTCAAGGAGGGCTGGACCTCGCCCTGCGGACCCCGGCGCCCCATGAAGTGGCGTACGGTGTGGCGGCTGACCCGACTGGGCCGGCCCCCGGTGATCTGACAAGCTTCGAGTCCGGGGATCCGGCCCCACCCGGTTCCCCGGCTCCTGGCAGGCCCGCGCGGGCCACGCACATCGAGGACGAAAGACATCCACCCGTGAGTGAGACTACGCACGACGGCACGGTCGCGGTCGGCGCGCCCGTGTCGCCCGACGAGGGCCTTACGGCGGCCGAGCTGGCCGCGAAGTACGGGCTGTCCGTCAGCGGCGCCCGCCCGTCCCTCGGCGAGTACGTCCGTCAGCTGTGGGGGCGGCGGCACTTCATCCTGGCCTTCTCCCAGGCCAAGCTGACCGCGCAGTACAGCAAGGCGAAGCTGGGCCAGCTGTGGCAGGTGGCGACGCCGCTGCTGAACGCGGCCGTGTACTTCTTCATCTTCGGCCTGCTGCTCGGCGCCCGGCGCGGCATCCCGAGCGACGTCTACGTGCCGTTCCTGGTGACGGGCGTGTTCGTCTTCACGTTCACGCAGAGCTCCGTGCTGGCCGGTGTCCGGGCGATCTCCGGAAACCTGGGGCTGGTGCGGGCGCTGCACTTCCCGCGGGCGTCGCTGCCGATCTCCTTCGCGCTCCAGCAGCTCCAGCAGCTGTTGTTCTCGATGATCGTCCTGGTCGTCATCATGGTGGCGTTCCGCAGCTATCCGGACCTGTCGTGGCTGCTGATCGTGCCCGCGCTGGCGCTGCAGTTCGTGTTCAACACCGGCCTCGCGCTGATCTTCGCGCGGATGGGCAGCAAGACGCCCGACCTGGCGCAGCTGATGCCGTTCGTGCTGCGCACGTGGATGTACGCGTCCGGCGTCATGTTCTCGATCCCGGCGATGCTGGAGGACAAGAACGTGCCGTCCTGGGTGGCGGACGTGCTCCAGTGGAACCCGGCCGCGGTCTACATGGACCTGGTGCGGTACGCGCTGATCGACAAGTACGACTCGTCCTACCTGCCGCCGCACATCTGGGCGTTCGCGCTGGGCTGGGCGGTGCTGGCCGGCGTGGTCGGCTTCGTCTACTTCTGGAAGGCAGAGGAGAGGTACGGCCGTGGCTGACGACAAGACGGGCGCCCGGGTGCCCACCGTCATCGCGGACGACCTGCACATCGTCTACCGCGTGAACGGCGCCCGGTCGGGCAAGGGCAGCGCCACCGCGGCGCTCAGCCGGATCCTCAAGCGCGGCGAGGAGCGGGGCGTGCGCAAGGTGCACGCCGTGCGCGGGGTGTCCTTCGTGGCCTACCGCGGCGAGGCCATCGGCCTGATCGGGTCCAACGGCTCCGGCAAGTCGACCCTGCTGCGCGCCATCGCAGGGCTGCTGCCCGCCGAGAGCGGCAAGGTCTACACCGACGGCCAGCCGTCCCTGCTGGGCGTGAACGCGGCCCTGATGAACGACCTCACCGGCGAGCGGAACATCATCCTCGGCGGGCTCGCGATGGGCATGTCCCGCGAGGAGATCAAAGAGCGGTACCAGGACATCGTCGACTTCTCCGGGATCAACGAGAAGGGCGACTTCATCACCCTGCCGATGCGCACCTACTCCTCCGGCATGGCGGCCCGCCTGCGCTTCTCCATCGCGGCGGCCAAGGACCACGACGTCCTGATGATCGACGAGGCCCTCGCGACCGGCGACCGGAAGTTCCAGAAGCGCTCCGAGGCCCGCATCCGCGAGCTGCGCAAGGAGGCCGGGACCGTGTTCCTGGTCAGCCACAACAACAAGTCCATCCGCGACACCTGCGACCGGGTGCTGTGGCTGGAGCGCGGCGAGCTGCGCATGGACGGGCCGACGGACGAGGTGCTCCGCGAGTACGAGAAGTTCACCGGCAAGTAACCCGTTCCGCGCAGGGCCCCGCCGGAACGGTCCGGCGGGGCCCGGCGTCAGCAAAAGATGCGTCAACTCCTCGCGCACGGCGGAATCTTGACGCCGGACGATGTGTTGTCGTGGAGCACGTAAGACCCCCGTCGAGGAACGGCGCGTTGTACGACGTAAGCTGTACCGGTCCCCGAAAGGCGGCAATCAGGGCCATAATGCCCGACACCATTCCTCGGCGCCGTCGGGTGGACGCCTGGGCGGCGTGTCCGAAATAGTGTGAATTGGGTCAGCAGTGTAGAACGGGAGATGTGACGGCAATGGCTTCGGAGACTCCCCGGCTGAACTCAGCATGCGCCGTCCTCTTCCCGGGCAGTCCCCGATGACGGCTGTCGGCCAGGCGCGCCCCGCCGACCTCGAACGGGCCACCCTCGACAAGGCGGCCGCCGAGAACTTCCCGGTGGCGCCCTTCTTCCTGCCCCGGGCCTGGCGCGACGACCTCATGGCCGTCTACGGCTTCGCCCGTCTGGTCGACGACATCGGCGACGGCGACCTGGCCCCCGGCGGCGCCGACGCCCGCGCCCTCGGCGTCCCCGACACGGAGGCCGAGGACCGCCTCACCCTCCTGGACGCCCTGGAAGCCGATCTTCACCGCGTGTTCGACCCCACCGGACCGGCCCCCCGTCACCCCCTGCTGCTCCGCCTGGAGCCCACGGTCCGCGACCGCGCGCTGACCCCCGAGCCGTTCCTCGGGCTGATCGCCGCGAACCGCCAGGACCAGCTGGTCACGCGCTACGAGACCTTCGACGACCTGCTCGCCTACTGCGAGCTGTCGGCCAACCCGGTCGGCCGCCTCGTGCTGGCCGTCACCGGGACCGCCACCCCGGAGCGCGTCCGCCGCTCCGACGCGATCTGCACCGCCCTGCAGATCGTCGAGCACCTCCAGGACGTCGCCGAGGACCTCGGCCGCGACCGCATCTATCTGCCCGCCGCGGACATGAAACGTTTCCACGTCCAGGAGGCCGACCTCGCCGCGCCCACCGCCGGCGCCTCGGTGCGCGCGCTCGTCGCGTTCCAGGCGCAGCGCGCCCTCGATCTGCTGGACGAGGGCGCACCCCTGGTGGGCAGCGTCCGGGGCCGGCTCAGACTCCTGCTCGCGGGGTTCGTGGCGGGAGGAAGGGCGGCCGTCGGCGCGATCGCGGCCGCCGGCTACGACGTACTTCCCGGCCCGCCCAAGCCCGGCACGCCGCAGCTGCTGCGCGAGGCGGGCGTGACTCTGCGAGGAAAGGGGTGATCGGGACCGTGGAGTCGCAAGCATCCGCGTCCGCACCGGTACTCGCCGCCTACAGCTACTGCGAGACCGTCACCGGCCAGCAGGCGCGCAACTTCGCCTACGGCATCCGGCTGCTGCCGACGCCCAAGCGGCGCGCCATGTCGGCCCTGTACGCGTTCTCCCGGCGGGTCGACGACATCGGCGACGGCCCGCTCCCCGACGACGTCAAGGTCACCCGGCTCGAGGACACCCGAGCCCTCCTCACCCGTATCCGCGAGGGCGAGGTCGAGGACGACGACACCGATCCGGTCGCGGTCGCCCTCTCCCACGCAGCCACGCACTTCCCGATCCCGCTCGGCGGCCTGGACGAACTCATCGACGGCGTCCAGATGGACCTGCGCGGCGAGACGTACGAGACCTGGGACGACCTGAAGGTCTACTGCCGCTGCGTCGCCGGCGCCATCGGGCGGCTCTCGCTCGGCGTGTTCGGGACCGAGCCCGGCGCGCGCGGCGTGGAACGCGCCCCCGAGTACGCCGACACGCTGGGCCTGGCGCTCCAGCTCACCAACATCCTGCGCGACGTCCGCGAGGACGCCGAGAACGGGCGCATCTACCTGCCCGCCGACGACCTCGCCAAGTTCGGCTGCTCCGACGGCTTCGCGGGACCGACACCGCCCCAGGGCTCCGACTTCGCGGGCCTGGTGCACTTCGAGGTGCGCAGGGCCCGCGCCCTCTTCGCCGAGGGCTACCGCCTGCTCCCCCTGCTCGACCGGCGCAGCGGCGCCTGCGTCGCCGCCATGGCGGGCATCTACCGCCGCCTCCTGGACCGCATCGAGCGCGACCCCGAGGCCGTGCTGCGCGGCCGCGTCTCCCTGCCCGGCAGGGAGAAGGCGTACGTGGCGGTGCGCGGCCTGTCCGGTCTCGACACCCGGCACGTCGCCCGGCGCACCGTCGGGAGGCGCGCCTGATGGACACCGCGAACCCGGAGCACCCGGACGACAAGCGGCACGCAACCCTCCGCCGCGCCTACGCGTCCCTCACCGAGACGGCCGGCCGCGCACCTGTCGCGCCCGGCAGGCCGGGGGAGGGCGCATGAGCCACGGCACACGCTCCGAGGGGGCCCCGCGCACGGACGGCCCGGTCCCGCCGGGACGTCACGCCGTCGTGGTCGGCGGCGGACTGGCCGGCACCACCGCCGCCCTCGCCCTCGCCGACGCCGGAGTGCGCGTCACCCTGCTCGAAGGGCGGCCCCGCCTGGGCGGACTCGCCTTCTCCTTCCGGCGCGGCGACCTCACCGTCGACAACGGCCAGCACGTCTACCTGCGCTGCTGCACCGCCTACCGCTGGTTCCTCGACCGCATCGGGGGAGCGGACCTCGCCCCGCTGCAGGACCGCCTCGACGTGCCCGTCGTCGACGCGGACCGCCCCGAGGGACGGCGGCTGGGACGACTGCGGCGCGACCCGCTGCCGGTGCCCCTCCACCTCGGCCGCAGCCTCGCCACGTACCCTCACCTGTCGCTCGCCGACCGGGCCAGGGTGGGCCGGGCCGCGCTCGCGCTGAAGGGCCTCGACCTCGCCGATCCCGCCTTGGACGAGCAGGACTTCGGCAGCTGGCTCGCCGCCCACGGCCAGTCCCCGCGCGCCGTCGAGGCCCTGTGGGACCTGGTCGGGGTCGCCACCCTCAACGCCGTCGCGGGCGACTCCTCGCTGGCGCTCGCCGCGATGGTCTTCAAGACCGGCCTGCTCTCCGACCCCGGCGCCGCCGACATCGGCTGGGCCCAGGTGCCGCTGGGCGACCTGCACGACCGGCTCGCCCGCAAGGCCCTCGACTCCGCGGGCGTCCGCACCGAGACCCGCACCCGCGTCACCTCCGTCCGCTCCGACGGCGACGGCGGCTGGACCGTCGACATCCCCGGCGAGACGCTCCGCGCCGACGCCGTCGTCCTCGCCGTGCCCCAGCGCGAGGCGTACGACCTGCTGCCCGCAGGCGCGCTCGACGACCCGGACCGGCTGCTCGGCATCGGCACCGCCCCCATCCTCAACGTCCACGTCGTCTACGACCGCACGGTGCTCACCCGGCCCTTCTTCGCCGCCCTCGGAACCCCCGTGCAGTGGGTCTTCGACCGCACCCACGCCTCAGGACTGCGCCACGGCCAGTACCTGGCGCTGTCCCAGTCGGTCGCCCACGACGACATCGACGCGCCCGTCGCCGACCTGCGCGCGCGGTACCTGCCCGAACTGGAGCGGCTGCTGCCGCGCACCCGGGGCGCCGAGATCCTGGACTTCTTCGTCACCCGGGAGCGCACCGCGACCTTCGCTCCCGCCCCCGGCGTCGGACGCCTCAGGCCCGGCGCCCGCACCAAGGCACCCGGCCTCTACCTGGCCGGAGCGTGGACCGCCACAGGGTGGCCCGCGACCATGGAGAGTGCGGTCCGCAGCGGCGTCGGCGCGGCGGACGCCGCGCTGGGCGCCCTCGGCCGGCCCCGCCCGCGCCACCTCTTCGCCCTCGAGGAGGCGGCCTGATGCTGCAGCAGAGCGGCGCGGCAGGTCCCCGCACCCCCGGTACCGCAACAAGAGGAGAGACTGTGCCCACTGTGCCCCCGGCCTCGCAGGCCGCTCGAAGGACCGCGGTGGACGTGTCCGCGCTCCTGGAGCGCGGCCGGACCCTGGCCACGCCGGTACTGCGGGCGGCCGTCGACCGCCTGGCGCCTCCCATGGACACGGTCGCCGCCTACCACTTCGGCTGGATCGACGCCCAGGGCCGCCCCGCCGACGGCGACGGCGGCAAGGCCGTGCGCCCCGCCCTCGCCGTGCTGTCCGCCGAGGTCACCGGCGCCGCCCCGCAGACCGGCGTGCCCGGCGCGGTCGCCGTCGAACTGGTCCACAACTTCTCGCTGCTGCACGACGACCTGATGGACGGCGACGAGCAGCGCCGGCACCGCGACACCGTCTGGAAGGTGCACGGCCCCGCCCAGGCCATCCTGGTCGGCGACGGCCTGTTCGCCCTGGCCAACGAGGTGCTGCTGGAACTCGGCACCGTCGAGGCCGGCCGCGCCACGCGCCGCCTCACCCGGGCGAGCCGCGCGCTCATCGACGGCCAGGCCCAGGACATCTCCTACGAGCACCGCGACCGCGTCAGCGTCGAGGAGTGCCTGGAGATGGAGGGCAACAAGACCGGTGCCCTGCTCGCCTGCGCCAGCTCCATCGGCGCGGTCCTCGGTGGCGCGGACGAGCGCACCGCCGACGCCCTGGAGCGCTACGGCCACCACCTGGGCCTCGCCTTCCAGGCGGTCGACGACCTGCTCGGCATCTGGGGCGACCCGGAGTCCACCGGCAAGCAGACCTGGAGCGACCTGCGCCAGCGCAAGAAGTCCCTCCCGGTCGTGGCCGCGCTCGCCGCCGACGGCCCGGCCGCCGCCCGGCTCGGCGAGATCCTCGCCGCCGACGCCAAGAGCAGCGACTTCGCGAACTTCTCCGAGGAGGAGTTCGCGGCCCGTGCCGCCCTCATCGAGGAGGCCGGCGGCCGTGAGTGGACCGCCGAGGAGGCACGACGTCAGCACACCCTCGCCATCGAGGCCCTCGACCTCGTGGACATGCCCGACCGCGTGCGGGAACAGTTCACGGCGCTCGCGGACTTCGTCGTCGTACGAAAGAGATGATCACTATCGGTCGAATAGCCCTCGCGTAGTCGCCGGCCGGTGGGGAACACCCCCACCGGCCGACGGCGGACCCACAGCAGACGCACCACTTGCAGGACTGCACGAAGGGGAAGCCATGACAGCGACGACCGACGGAAGCACCGGGGCGGCCTCGCCGTCCCGGCTCACCGCGGCCAGCGAACACGACACCGACAGCCCCGAGGCGGCCGGGGTACCCGACATCGCCGCCCGCGCCGTACGGCGCGCCACCGACTTCCTGCTGTCCCGTCAGAGCGACGAGGGCTGGTGGAAGGGTGACCTCGAGACCAACGTCACGATGGACGCCGAGGACCTGCTGCTGCGTCAGTTCCTCGGCATCCTCGACGAGGACACCACCCGCGCCGCCGCCCTGTTCATCCGCGGGGAGCAGCGCGAGGACGGCACCTGGGCCTCCTTCTACGGCGGCCCCGGCGAACTCTCCACCACCATCGAGGCGTACGTCGCGCTGCGGCTGGCCGGCGACGGCCCCGACGCCGAGCACATGGCGAAGGCCTCGGCCTGGATCCGGGAGCAGGGCGGCATCGCCGCGTCCCGCGTCTTCACCCGCATCTGGCTGGCCCTGTTCGGCTGGTGGAAGTGGGAGGACCTGCCCGAACTGCCGCCCGAGCTGATCTGGTTCCCCACCTGGGTGCCGCTCAACATCTACGACTTCGGCTGCTGGGCGCGGCAGACCATCGTGCCGCTCACCATCGTCTCCGCCGAGCGGCCGGTGCGCCCCGCCCCGTTCCCGCTCGACGAGCTGCACACCGACCCCGCCAACCCCAACCCTCCCCGGCCGCTCGCCCCGGCGAACACCTGGGACGGCGCTTTCCAGCGGCTCGACAAGGGCCTGCACAAACTGCGCAGGGCCGTCCCGCGCCGGCTGCGCCGGGCCGCGATGAACACCGCCGCCCGCTGGATCATCGAACGGCAGGAGAACGACGGCTGCTGGGGCGGCATCCAGCCCCCGGCCGTGTACTCGGTCATCGCCCTGCACCTGCTCGGCTACGACCTCAACCACCCGGTGATGCGCGCCGGTCTGGAGTCCCTGGACCGGTTCGCCGTGTGGCGCGAGGACGGGGCCCGGATGATCGAGGCCTGCCAGTCCCCGGTGTGGGACACCTGCCTCGCCACCATCGCGCTGGCCGACGCGGGCGTGCCCGCCGACCACCCGCAACTGGTCAAGGCCGCCGACTGGATGCTCGGAGAGCAGGTGGTCCGGCCCGGCGACTGGTCCGTGCGCCGGCCCCATCTCCCGCCGGGCGGCTGGGCGTTCGAGTTCCACAACGACAACTACCCCGACATCGACGACACCGCCGAGGTGGTCCTCGCGCTGCGCCGGGTCAAGCACCACGACCCGGAGCGGCTGGACAACGCCATCGGGCGCGGGGTGCGCTGGAACCTCGGCATGCAGTCGAAGAACGGCGCCTGGGGCGCCTTCGACGTCGACAACACCAGCCCGTTCCCCAACCGGCTGCCGTTCTGCGACTTCGGCGAGGTCATCGACCCGCCGTCGGCCGACGTCACCGCGCACGTCGTGGAGATGCTCGCCGTCGAAGGGCTCGCCCAGGACCCGCGCACCCGTCGCGGCGTGGAGTGGCTGCTCGCCGAACAGGAGCTGGACGGCTCGTGGTTCGGCCGCTGGGGCGTCAACTACCTCTACGGCACCGGCTCCGTGGTCCCCGCCCTGACCGCGGCCGGCATCCCCACCTCCCACCCGGCGATCCGGCGGGCCGTGGCCTGGCTGGAGAAGGTGCAGAACGAGGACGGCGGCTGGGGCGAGGACCTGCGCTCCTACCGCTACGCCAGGGAGTGGAGCGGCAAGGGCGCCTCCACCGCCTCCCAGACCGGCTGGGCGCTGATGGCGCTGCTCGCGGCGGGGAAGCGGGACTCCGAGGCCGTCGCACGCGGCGTCGCCTGGCTGGCCAACACCCAGAACGAGGACGGCTCCTGGGACGAGCCGTACTTCACCGGCACCGGGTTCCCCTGGGACTTCTCCATCAACTACCACCTCTACCGGCAGGTGTTCCCGCTCACCGCCCTCGGCCGGTACGTCCACGGCGAGCCGTTCGCCGCGAAACCGGCCGGGGCGACGGCGGCCGAGGCGGCAGCGGCCGGCTCCGCACAGGCGCTCGCCGACGCGAAGGGCAGCTGATGAGAGGCCGGCCCGCCCCCGCCCCGCTGCTGATCGCCTGCGCGCTCGGCATCGAACAGTTCGCGCTGCGCAGGCGGGAGCGCACCACCCCGGGCGGGCCGGTCACCGTCCTGCGCACCGGCATGGGGCCGGCGGCGGCCGAGCGGTCCGTCACCCGGGTGCTCGCCGACCCGGCGCTGCACGGCGCCGCCGTCCTCGCCACCGGCTTCTGCGCGGGCCTCGCACCCGGCATGCACCCCGGCGACCTGGTCGTCGCCGAGGAAACCCGGGACCCGCGCGGCAGCGTGCCCTGCGTCGGCACCGAACTGCTGGTGAAGGAACTGGTGCGCGCGGTGCCCGGACGCACCGTGCACACCGGGCCCCTCACCGGCTCCGACCACGTCGTCCGCGGCCACGAACGCTCCGACCTGCTCGCGACCGGCGCGATCGCGGTGGACATGGAGTCGGCGGCCACGCTCCTGAGCGCCGTCCGCACGGGCGAGCGCCCGGTTGCGGCCGTCCGGGTGGTCGTGGACGCTCCTGAACACGAACTCGTCCGCATCGGCACGGTCCGCGGTGGAATATCGGCTTTCCGTGTCCTTCGTTCCGTACTCCCGGCTTTCTATGAATGGCACCGTTCCTTGCTGCTCCCCAGGAGGTGAGCCAGATGGCCATGCCGCTGCGTCAGTCCGTCAAGGTCGCTACATACTTGGCCGAACAGAAGCTCCGCGGGCGGGACAAGTTCCCGCTCATCGTCGAACTGGAACCGCTCTTCGCCTGCAACCTCAAGTGCGAGGGATGCGGCAAGATCCAGCACCCGGCCGGTGTGCTGAAGCAGCGCATGCCCGTCGCGCAGGCCGTCGGCGCCGTCCTGGAGTCCGGGGCGCCCATGGTGTCGATCGCCGGCGGCGAGCCCCTGATGCACCCCCAGATCGACGAGATCGTGCGTCAGCTGGTGGCCCGCCGGAAGTACGTCTTCCTGTGCACCAACGCCATGCTGCTGCGCAAGAAGATGGACAAGTTCACCCCGTCGCCGTACTTCGCGTTCGCGGTGCACATCGACGGGCTGCGGGAGCGGCACGACGAGTCCGTCGCCAAGGAAGGCGTGTTCGACGAGGCCGTGGCGGCCATCAAGGAGGCCAAGCGGCGCGGCTTCCGGGTCACCACCAACTCGACGTTCTTCAACACCGACACCCCGCAGACCGTCGTCGAGGTGCTCAACTACCTCAACGACGACCTCAAGGTCGACGAGATGATGATCTCGCCCGCCTACGCCTACGAGAAGGCGCCCGACCAGGAGCACTTCCTGGGCGTGGAGCAGACCCGCGAGCTGTTCAAGAAGGCCTTCGCGGGCGGCAACCGGCGCCGCTGGCGGCTGAACCACTCCCCGCTGTTCCTCGACTTCCTCGAGGGCAAGGTGGACTTCCCGTGCACCGCCTGGGCGATCCCCAACTACTCCCTGTTCGGCTGGCAGCGCCCCTGCTACCTGATGAGCGACGGCTACGTGCCGACGTACCGGGAACTCATCGAGGACACCGACTGGGACCAGTACGGCCGGGGCAAGGACCCACGCTGCGCCAACTGCATGGCCCACTGCGGCTACGAGCCCACCGCAGTCCTCGCCACCATGGGCTCCCTGAAGGAGTCCCTGCGCGCCATGCGCGAGACCGTCTCGTCGAACAGGGAGTGACGCAGATGACCGCAGTCTCCCTGGGCCTCCCCGAGGTCCCGGCCATCCTCGCGGTGCGCCGGAAGAGCCGGCAGATCCAGGTCGGATCCGTGGCGGTGGGTGGTGACGCCCCGGTGTCGGTGCAGTCGATGACGACCACGCGCACCTCGGACATCGGCGCGACGCTGCAGCAGATCGCGGAGCTGACCGCCTCGGGCTGCCAGATC
>BNBH01000062.1 GCA_014655195.1 Streptomyces cellulosae
CAGCTCGGAGAGCAGACCGTCCACGTCGTCACGGTCGACGGTCAGGTCATCGGCGAAGTGCCGGTCGCCAGTGGCGTCGGGCACGTACTTCACAGTGACAACGATGTTCACGCCTCGAGTCCTCCTCGCTTGACCAGCTGGCTCGCGATGACGTTCCGCTGGATCTCGTTGGTGCCCTCGCCGACGATCATCAGCGGCGCGTCCCTGAAATAGCGCTCCACGTCGAACTCGGTGGAGTAGCCGTAACCGCCATGGATGCGGACGGCGTTGAGAGCGATCTGCATGGCCGTCTCGGACGCGAACAGCTTGGCCATGCCCGCTTCCATGTCCACGCGCCGGCCGGCATCGGCCTCACGGGCCGCGTAGAGCGTGAGCTGGCGGGCCGCCGTGAGGGAGGTCGCCATGTCGGCCAGGTAGTTGCCGACGGACTGGTGCTTCCAGATTGGCTTGCCGAACGACTCGCGTTCCTGCGCGTAGGCGAGCGCGTCCTCCAGTGCGGCCCGGCCGACGCCCAGTGCGCGGGCGGCAACCTGGAGACGGCCGGTCTCCAGGCCCTTCATCATCTGGGCGAACCCCTTGCCCTCCACACCCCCCAGTACGGCGTCCCTCGGGGCGCGGTAGTCGTCGAAGGACAGCTCGCAGCTCTCAACTCCCTTGTATCCGAGCTTCGGCAGGTCGCGGGAGATCGTCAGTCCGGGACCGTGCTCGACGAGGATGATGGAGATGCCCTGGTGGGCGGGGGAGGCATCGGGGTCGGTCTTGCACAGGAGGGCGATCAGCTGGGAGCGTCGGGAGTTGGTGATCCAGGTCTTCGCGCCGTTCACGAGGTAGCCCTCGTCGTCACGGCGGGCGACCGTGCGCATGGCCTGGAGGTCGGAGCCACCACCGGGTTCGGTGAGTGCCATGGTGGCGCGCACCTCGCCCGTGGCCATCCTCGGCAGATAGCGTCGCTTCTGCTCCTCGGTACCGAAGAGCAGAAGCAGCTTGGCGACGACGGTGTGGCCGCCCATGGCGCCGGCCAGGCTCATCCAGCCCCGGGCCAGCTCCTCGGTGATGAGCACGTAGCAGGGGGTGGAGACGGGAGTACCGCCGTACTCCTCGGGCACCGCGAGGCCGAAGATGCCGAGTTCCTTCATCTGCTCGATGAGTGTCTCGGGGTAGGTGTTGGTGTGGTCGAGTTCCTGCGCGGCGGGCTTGACGTCCTTGACGACGAAGTCGTGCACCGTCCGGACGATGAACTGCTCGTCCTCGGACAGGATGTCGAGAGTGCTCATGGGGCCTCCTTGCTGTGGTTCACGCCGGTGTTCGAGCCGAGCGTCAGACGGCGCCGGCGGTTCGCATCGCGTCGATCCGGGTGGTGTCGTACCCGAGCTGGACGAGGATCTGCTCGGTGTGCTCGCCGAGGGCAGGGACGGCATCCATGCGCGGAGTGGTGCCGGTCAGGTCCACCGGCGGCAGGAGGGCCGCGACGGTCTCACCGCCCGGGATCCGAACCTGCCGCCAGCGGTCCCGACCGGCGAGTACGGGATGGTCGAGGAACTGTTTGACGTCGTTGACCGGCGCGTTGGCGACGCCGATCGTGTCCAGCAGTTTCATCACCTCCTCGCCGTCCGAGGCCGCGACACGCTCCGCCAGAACGGCGTTCAGTTCCCGGCGATGGCTGACTCGTGCGGACCCGGTGGCAAAGCGCGGGTCGTCGATCAGCCCGGGGGTGTCCAGGAAGTGCTCGCACAGGGCAGCCCATTCGCGTTCGTTCTGCACGGAGAGAAGGACGTCCGTGCCGTCGGCGGCGGTGTAGGTGCCGTAGGGGGCGATGGTGGCGTGCTGGGTCCCGGCCCTCGGGGGCTGAGCGCCGCTGTACGCCGTGTAGTAGGCGGGCTGGCCCATCCACTCCGCCAGCGCCTCGAACAGCGAGACCTCGACGGCCCGGACGGAGCCCTGTGTGGCCCGCGTGAGCAGGGCGGTGAGGATGCCGCTGTACGCGTACATGCCGGCGGCGATGTCGGCGATGGACACTCCCACGCGAGCTGCTTCCTCAGCGCTTCCGGTGAGGGAGACAAGGCCGGTCTGGCACTGGACGAGCAGGTCGTACGCCTTGCGGTCGGCCCAGGGGCCGCTCGTACCGTATCCGGAGATCGAACACGGGATCAGCGAGGGGAACCGCCGAGCCAGGTCGTCGGCACCTAGGCCCATGCGGGCCGCGGCACCGGGGGCGAGGTTCTGGACGAACACGTCCGCCTGCGCCAGAAGTCGTTCCAGGACTTCGCGTCCCTCTTCGGACTTCAGGTCGAGCGTCACCGACTCCTTCGAGCGGTTGAGCCACACGAAGTAGCTGGACTCGCCGTGCACCGTCGTGTCGTAGCGGCGGGCGAAGTCGCCCCCACCCGGTCGCTCCACCTTGATCACCCGTGCGCCGAGGTCGGCGAGCTGGCGGGTGGCGAAAGGTGCGGCCACCGCCTGCTCGACACTCACGACGGTGACGCCGGACAAGGGGAGGCCACCGGCGGGCGGCGCTGAGTTGTCGGCCATGTGTCGACCTCCGGAAGGTGTCGTTGACCAGGACTGGCGTACCATCATGAACATTCATTCTCGGCTAAGTGAAATAGCGATTTTTGATGACGCCATACGCGCTGCGGATGTGTTGAGGAGGGTGACCCCGGATGGACGTCAAACAGCTGAGGGCGCTGGTCACGGTGGCCGAGGTGGGCAGCGTCACGCGCGCGGCCGAGCTGCTGCACCTGGTGCAGCCCGCAGTCACCAGGCAGATCCGCACCCTTGAGGAGGAACTCGGCGTCCCCCTCTTCCAGCGCACCAGGCAGGGCATGCGCCCCACCGACGCCGGCCAGATCATGGTCGACCGGGCTCGCAGGGCCCTGAGCGAACTGGAGCGGGCGCGAGCCGAGGTTCAGCCCCGCTCCGGGCAAGTGACCGGCATCGTCACAGTCGGCCTGCTGGAGAGTACGAGCGATCTTCTCGCCGAGCAGCTGGTCGCAGCTGTCGGCAGAGCGCATCCCGGGGTGGATCTTCGTCTGATGACCGGCTACTCCGGTCATCTTCAGCAATGGCTCGACGAAGGCGACCTCGACCTCACGCTGCTCTACAACCTGGACAGCACCCCGTCACTCAACGCCCGGCCCTTGGTACGGGAGCGCCTGTGGGCGGTCGCGCCCGCCTCGGCCGGTCTGCGCGCCGACAACCCGGTGGCGTTCGCGGAGGTAGCGGCGCACCCCCTCGTCATGCCGGCCTCGGGCCATGCCTTGCGCACGCTGATCGACGCGGCGGCGGCCCGGTCGGACAGCACCATGGGGGTCACTGTGCAGACCAACTCCATGCGTGTACAGAAACAGCTGGTCGTGGCGGGACACGGCTGGACGATCCTGCCCGGCGTCGGCATCGCCGAAGATGTGGCGAACGGCAGCCTCAGCGCCGCACCCCTGTGTGAGCCCGACGTCTGGCGGTCGATCGTCCTGGGGACCGCCCGGTACGGACGCGTGCCCCCGGCCGTCGCGGTCGTCGCCCGGGCGTTGGTCGGCCGGATCACGACGGCCGTCTCGCGGGAGCAATGGCCTTCCGCCGAACTGCAGACATCCGAAGACGCCGTGGGGGACGGGTGACGGCGCCCCGTCACCCGAGGATGACCGATTCCGCTCCCCCTGCGAGGAGGGCATGCCCACCACTACGGAAGACCACAGCACCTCGTACGCGCGCACCGACGACAGAATCGTTGTGACCCACCGGAGCCGCGACACCGGTCGGCCGCTCGTGCTCCTGGACGGCCAGGTGAACAATCACCACTGGTGGGACGGCGTGCGAGGCGACTTCGACAAGACCCACCGGACGATCACCCTCGATTACCGCGGCACCGGCACGAGCGACAAACCGCGCGACGGCTACTCCACCCCTCGTCTCGCACAGGACGCGGTCGCCGTCCTCGACTCACTGGGGATCGAGCGAGCCGACGGCTACGGAACGTCCATGGGCGGCCAGGTCGCCCAGTGGATCGCCGTTCGCCACCCAGGCCGCGCCCTAGGGTGCACATCACCCGGCGGGCCCTACGCCGTCGAACGCGACACGTCGGTACGCCGGTCCCTCGCCCAGGCCGATCCCGAAGCCGTACGGCAGGCCCTGACCGACCTCATGTACAGCCCCGGCTGGCTCGTGAGGCACTCCGCCGGTCCCCATCACACCCTGGGCGACCCGACGATGCCTCCACTCGCCCGCTGCGGTCATCTCCTCGCCAGCGATCGGCACAACACCTGGGAAGCCCTCCCTTCCATCACAGTGCCCACCCTGATCCTCCACGCTGACCACCACCGGCTTACGCCCGCCAGAAACGTCGCCCTTCTCGCCGGCCGCATCCCCGACACCCGGACCCACCTCTTCCCCGGAGCCCGGCACGCCTACTTCGAGGAAGGCCGGCCGGAGGCCGGCACCCCGGTCCGTGACTTCTTCAGCTGAGAGGTGACAGGGCGCGGCGGGCCGGCCGAGCCGGGTGATGACTCCGACTGCTTCCTGCTCTCGCGCCCTCTATGCGCTGCAGACATGACCCCATCAAGCATTTCTATTGTTCAGCTTGCTGCATCACTGCTCATGATGTGTGGCACTTAAGCCACCGAGTGGACGGAGGTCGCCACGGATGAGCCGAACCTTCCGCTGGACGAGAACACCCAGGCCGGGCCCGTCGTGACACCCGCCCAGCACTTCGAGGTGCTCGACTGCCTCCGCATCGCCCGCGAGGAAGGCGCCCGGCTCGCACTCGGCGGCTCCGCCCCCACCGCGGCAGAGTGCGGCAACGGCCGGTTCGTCGAGCCCACCGTTCTCACCGGCGTCCGCAACACCTGCACATCGCCGAGGAGGAGGTCTTCGGCTCCGTCTCGCGGTCAACCCCTTCGACGAGGACGAAGCCGGCGCCATCGCCAACGACAGCCGTGAGGGCCTGGGCGCAGGAATGTGGAGGGCCGACATCAGCTGTGCCTTCCGCATCGCGGAGCGCGTCCGCTCCGGCACTGTCTGGGTCACCGCCTATCGCGCCGTCAGCTGTCCGGTGCCCTTCGGTGGTGTTGAGGACTCCGGCATCGGCCGCGAGAACCGTGTCGACCCGATCACGGCCCACCTCGAACAAGAGCGTCCGGACTACCGGCACCCCCGCGGGCAATCCCTTCACCCTGCGCTGACACCCCGTCCGAGCCGCATTCCCCCTCCCGGGCGACAAGAGCAACGGAGCTTCGCATGTCGCAGAGCCGCACCCCCGCACCACCCACGCACGACCGCAAACGCGTCACCACGAACGTCATGCGTGGCTGTCTGGGCAACCTGGTCGAGTGGTACGACTGGTTCGCCTACGCAACCTTCAGCATCTACTTCGCGTCCGTCTTCTTCCCCGAAGGGAACCAAACAGCCCAACTGCTGTCCACGGCAGTCGTATTCGCCGTTGGCTTCCTGATGCGTCCCCTCGGCGGCTGGCTGCTCGGCGCCTACGCAGACCGCTTCGGCAGGCGGCGGGCGCTGACCCTGTCGGTCACTCTGATGAGCGCCGGGTCACTGACCATCGCCCTCGCGCCCGGACACGACGCCATCGGCTTCTGGGCCCCGACCCTCCTGGTCCTGGCACGGCTGGCCCAGGGCCTGTCCGTCGGCGGCGAGTTCGGGTCGAGCGCCTCCTATCTCTCCGAAATCGCTCCCCCGGGACGGCGCGGCTTCTACTCCAGCTTCCAGTACGTGTCGATCGTCATGGGCCAGCTCGCCGCTCTGGCCGTGGCGATCGGACTGCAGAACGTGCTCAGCGAGGACCAGCTGCACAGCTGGGGCTGGCGCATCCCGTTCATGATCGGTGCGGCGGCCGGCCTGATCGTGATGTATCTGCGCCGTGCCATGGAGGAGTCGGAGCACTTCGAGAGGGAACAGGCCCGCAAGGCTGTCCAGGGCCCCGATGCCCGGGAACGCAAGGGCCTGATCGCGCTCTTCACGGAGTACCCGCGCCAGCTTCTGGCGGTGTTCGGCCTCGCTATCGGTGGCACGGTCGCCTTCTACACCTACACCACGTACTTGCAGAAGTACCTGGTGAACACAGCCGGCATACCGAAGTCCACGGTCACCGTGATCGGCTTCGCCGCACTGTTCGTCTACATGATGCTGCAGCCTGCCGTCGGCGCCCTGTCCGACCGCGTCGGCCGCCGCCCCATCATGTTCGCCTTTTCCGGCGGCTGCATGGTACTGACCGTGCCGCTGATGACGCTTCTCGGCCGGACCGGCAGCCCCTGGGTGGCCTTCCTGCTCATGACCCTCGCGCTGGCCTTCGTCACCGGCTACTCCGCGCTGGCCGCCATCATCAAGGCCGAGATGTTCCCCACCAAGGTTCGAGCCCTCGGCGTGGGCCTGCCGCACGCACTGGTCACCGCCACGTTCGGCGGCCTCACCGAGCCCGTCGCACTCGCCCTGAAGAACGCCGGGCACGAGAACCTCTTCTTCTGGTACGTCACCGGGTGCGTCGGCCTGACGTTCCTGGCCACCCTGCTGGTCAGGGAACCTTCCCGGGCCTCTCACCTCGATGCGGCCCAGTCCTCCGCCGCAGCTCCGCAGCCGTCGAAGACCGCACCGCTCTCCTGAAACACGAGGTCGCCTCCACCATGCCTTCAGCCGCCCCGCTCAGCTCCTACGTGGAGACGTGGAACCCCGGCCCCGTCACCGCGCACGACCCCATGGACCCGGCCCCCACCACCGCCGTGTCCGCCCTCCTGGACCTGCCCGGTCCGGCCGCACGGCCCGGCGATCCGCTGCCCCCGCTGTGGCAGTGGTTCCACTTCCTGCACTGGCCCGCCCAGCGCGAACTCGGCTCCGACGGTCACCTGCGCGACGCCCGGTTCCTTCCGCCCGTTCCCGACCGACAGCGCATGTTCGCCGGCGGACGCTGCGACATCATCGAACCGCTCCGCCTCGGTGAACCGGCCGAGCGCATCAGCAGTCTCGCCGCCGTCACTCCCAAGCAGGGCCGCACCGGCGAACTGCTCTTCGTGACCGAACGCCAGGAGTTCCGCCAGTCGGGCCGCCTGTGCATGGTGGAAGAACAGGACATCGTCTACCGCTCCGGGCGCAGCGGCGCCGGAGAGCACCCGTCCACCATCGACGAGCGCTCGGTCCCCGCCTCCGAGAACCCCTGGCACCTGCGCCTTCAGCCTGATCCGACTCTGCTCTTCCGCCTCAGCGCCCTGACCGCCAATGCCCACCGGATCCACTACGACGCCCCCTACTGCCGGGACACGGAGGGCTACCCCGGACTCGTCGTGCACGGCCCGCTGCTCGCCCTGCTCATGCTCGACGTGGTCCGCCGCAACGCACCCGGACGACAAGTGCGCTCGCTCTCGTTCCGACTGCGTCGGCCGGTGTTCGCCGGTGAGCACCTCGTCGCCGAGGGTACCGAGTCCGGCGGCACGGTCCGGCTCCGGGCCGCCACCCACCGGGACCCGCGGCATGCCACCGCCGAGGTGACGTTCGCATGAGCATGCCCGAGAAGTTCCGGCTCGTCGCCACCGCCCGCACACTGCTCTTCGTTCCGGGCGACCGCCCCGACCGCTTCGACAAGGCCGTCCGTTCCGGCACCGACCTCGTCATCGTCGACCTGGAAGACGCCGTCGCCGCCGACCGGAAGGAGCAGGCCCGGCAGGCTGCCGCCGATTGGCCTGGCCTGGACGATCGGGCCGTCGTACGCCTCAACGCGCCGGGTGCCCCCTGGTTCGAGGCGGACCTCGCCATGGCCGCCGAGCGCGGCTGCACGGCGATGGTGCCGAAGGCCGAGGACCCCGCCGTGCTCGGCGAGATCGCCTCACGCACCGCTGGGCACTGCCCTCTGATTCCACTCGTCGAGACGGCACTTGGCGTCGAGCGGGCACACGAGGTGGCCTCCGTTCCGGGAGTCGTGCGACTCGCCTTCGGCAACGTCGACCTGGCCGCCCAACTCGGCGTCGCCCCCGATGACAGCCTGGCTCTGACGTACGCCCGCAGCCGGGTGGTACTCGCCTCGGCGGCAGCCGGCATCCTGCCGCCGGTGGACGGCGTCACCACCGCCGTACACGACCTGGGCGCTCTCGCCTCCGACACTGGGCACGCCCGCCGTCTGGGCTTCACTGGCAAACTGTGCATCCACCCCGCCCAGATCGGTCCGGTATCCGACGGATTCGCCCCCACCGACAGCGAAATCAGGTGGGCCAGCGCCGTCGTCGACGCCGGGGAGTCAGTCACGACCGTGGACGGCCACATGGTCGACAAGCCGGTGGTGGAGCGGGCCCGCGGCATCCTGGCCCGGGTTGCAGAGCCACACACCGCGGGCTAGATGTGTTGTCCCGGGACGTTGGTGACACGCGTGCTGGGTGCTTGAACGGGTGAGGGCCTTCTGGGTTCGGTGTGGATTGCGACATTCACGCCCGACCGCAGGAGGC
>BNBH01000063.1 GCA_014655195.1 Streptomyces cellulosae
CGCGGCCGTCGGCGCCTCGCGTGCCGCCGTCGACGCCGGCTGGTACCCGCACACCAACCAGGTCGGCCAGACCGGCAAGTCGGTGTCGCCGCAGCTGTACATCGCGAACGGCATCTCCGGCGCGATCCAGCACCGTGCCGGCATGCAGACCTCGAAGACCATCGTGGCCGTCAACAAGGACGCCGAGGCCCCGATCTTCGAGCTGGTCGACTTCGGCGTCGTCGGCGACCTGTTCGACGTCGTCCCGCAGCTGACCGAGGAGGTCAAGGCCCGCAAGGGCTGAGGCTCAGCCCTCGACGCCAGAAAGTGTTTGAGACACCTTGCCACGATCCTTGTGTCCACTGACTACTGCCCAGAACGCCTGAGTGACAGGTGATCACGCACGCCGTTCCGGAAGGCGCCTCGTAGGCTTGGGGGCGTCGTGAGGGCTCCGGGGAACGGGTCGGGCCTTCCTGCAGTTGCCTGGCGATCCATCAGAAGAGTCGGCAGTGGTCAGCATGAGTTCTGAGAGACCTGGGGGAAGCTGCCCGGACGTGCGACTCGTTGCAGAGTGTGGAAAAAGCCCTTGACCTGCAAAATGCAGACAGGGAGCCGTCTTTCAGGAGTCCGGAGTGCTGCGCACCATGATTAAGTCCTGATGGAGTTGTCCACGTGCCACCCGTGGAGTACTCCGTCATCCTGCGCTGCCGGGGCCGCCACTGCTTCGCGTATTCCGCGACCGTCTGCTGACCGAGTTCCCGGCGAATTTCGCCAACGGACGGGGCCGTCGTCTTTCTCTTAACGTGCACATCGTTCCCTGTCTCGGATCAAGGAAGCTGAACTCTGTCACGCCGATCGTGGTCGAGCGTTTCCTGGACGAGTTGGAGGCCGAGCGGGTGGGCCGCGGAACCAGGTGAACAGCTTCCGCACTCTGAAGGCGATCCTGCGGGACGCCTGTGGCAGGGGGCCATGGCGGACGATCCTGTGCAGGCGGTCCAAGAGTACGTCCGCCGGAAAGTGGTTATCCCGCCCCTCGTCCACGTGAAGAAGGCGCTGACCGCCGCTGACGAGTATCTCGCGCTTGAGATCGTCATGATGGTGGGCTGCGGCTTGCGAAACGGGGAAGCCCGGGCAGTGAACATCCACAACGTTGTGGCGGACGATGTCTACCGGGTGCATGAGCAGATCCACTCCAACACGCACAAGCCGGCGAAGCTGAAGCACCGCAAGGTGGGGGAGTCGGCGTAGTTGGTGACAGATGCGTGAGAGCGCCTGTCACAGTGGCATTCCACGAGAAGCCCCGTAGGTGCGGCCCGGCGGGGCTTTTGGACGGCGGGTTTCTGAGTCCGTCATGGGCATCGTTGCATCCGAGTTCCCCACTTTCGAGTACCTGGAGCACCGACGGGGCGACGACGCGACCTCTGCGACCGGTACGGGGCACGCCGGCCAGGAACTCTCCGCGGTCGACCAGAGCATGGCATCGGCTCCCGCAAAGACCAGCACCCTTTTGGGAACCTCGGTGCCCTGGAGGTGTCGGCCACGCTCCCCGTTCCGTCCCAGGTGGCGCGGATGGGTGTGGATGGAGCCTTCATCTGCGTGGCTCTTCGGGGAGGAAGGTCACCTGAGGGGCGCCCGTGCGCGGATGGGTGGTGACTTCCGCCGCCACTCCGTAGACCTCGGCCAGGAGTTGGGGGGTGAAAATCTCGGAGGGCGGTCCGGAGGCGGTGACCTCGCCTTGGTGCAGGACGTAGAGGCGGTCGCAGTAGTAGGCGGCCAGGTTGAGGTCGTGCAGGGCGAGCAGCACGGTGGCGGGCAGGCGGCGCAGGGCGCCGAGCACGGACAGTTGGTGCCGGATGTCGAGGTGGTTGGTGGGTTCGTCGAGGACGAGGAGGGCGGGCTGCTGGGCGAGGGCGCGCGCGATGAGTACGCGCTGGCGCTCGCCGCCGGAGAGCCGGTCGAAGGGACGGTCGGCAAGGTGGACGGCGTCGACCGCGAGGAGGGCGGAGTCGATGAGTTCGACGTCCTCGGGGGTGTCGCCGGCGAGGAGCCGTTTGTGCGGGGTGCGGCCCATGGCGACGACCTCACGGACGGCGAGGTCGAAGTCGGCCGCCGAGTCCTGGACCACTGCCGCCACGGTGCGGGCCAGTTGCCGCACCGGCAGCGACCAGGCGTCGTCCCCGTCGACGCGGACCTGGCCGGTGTCGGGGCGCAGGACGCGGTAGACGGCGCGCAGGAGGCTGGACTTCCCGCTGCCGTTGGGGCCGACGAGCCCGATGGTCTCGCCCGGGCGGGCGGTCAGGGAGACGTCGCGCACCAGGTGGCGGGCTCCGGCGGTGAGCGTGACGCCGTCGACGCTCAGTTCGGTCGCGGTCATGCCACTCCTCGGTCGGTGCCGCGCCGGGCGTCCCGGCGCATCAGCCACAGGAAGAACGGCCCGCCGCACAGGGCGGTGAGGACGCCGACGGGTATCTCCATCGGTGCGGCGACCGTCCGTGCGGCGATGTCGGCCCAGACGAGGAAGACCGCTCCGCCGAGTGCCGCCGTCGGCAGGACCCGGCGGTGGTCGCCGCCGACGAACAGGCGCACGATGTGCGGCATCATCAGCCCGACGAAGCCGATCGGCCCGGCCGCCGCGACCAGCACGCCCGTGACGAGGGAGAGCAGGACGAACAGCCGGGCGCGGAAGCGGGCGACGTCCAGGCCCATCGTGGTCGCCGTCTCCTCGCCGGCCAGCAGCAGGTTCAGGTGGCGGGCATGAACCATGAGGACGCCGACACCGAGCAGCAGGGCCGTGCTCGGCAGCCACAGCGTGCTCCAGTTGACGCCGCCGAGGCCGCCGAGGGTCCAGGCGAGGACCGCGCGAGCTTCGTTGCCGCGGCCGGTGCTGAGCAACAGCAGGTGGAGCACGGCGGTGAGCACCGCGGCGATCGCCACTCCGGACAGCACGAGCCGTGACGCGGTGATGCGTCCGCCGGTGCGGGCGGTGGCGTACACGAGCACAAGCGCGGCCAGGGCGCCCACGAAGGCGGCCACCGACAGGGAGACCGGCCCGAAGAGGGTGAACCCGAACACGATCACGGAGACCGCGCCGAGCGATGCTCCCGAGGAGACGCCGAGCAGGTACGGCTCGGCGAGCGGGTTGCGCACCAGAGCCTGCAGAGCGGTGCCGATCACCGCCAGGCCGGCTCCGGTGACCGCGCCCAGCAGGACCCGCGGTGCCCGCACGTCCAGCACGATGGTCTCCCGCGCCCCTGACCAGTCCGGATCCTGCCAGTCGGCGCCCAGCGCGTGCGTCACGATGCCCCACACCTGGACGGGCGGCACCTGGACGGAGCCGATCGTCAGGCCCGCCGTGGCGGAGACGACGAGCAACGCGGTGAGGGCCAGCAGGATGACGGCCTGCCGCGTACGGCCCGGTCCTGACCCGGTGGCCTCCCGCCGTGGAACTGTCCGCTCGGCGGGCGTGCCGGTGGCGGCCTGGGTCACCGGAAGCTCTCGGGGTGCAGCCCGCGGGCCAGGTCCTCGACCGCGTAGGCCGAGCGGATGCCGACCAGGGTGGCGGTCAGCGGCAGGACGACGAAGCGCTTGTTCCTGACGGCGGGTACGTCGGCCAGCGCGGGCTGGGAGAGCAGGAACTTCTTCTTCTCTCTCACGCTTCCGGAGCCGGCGTAGTCGTAGAGGGCGATGACCTCGGGCTTGCGCTCGACGACCTGCTCCCAGGAGACGTCGCCGAAGACGTCGTCGAGGTCGGCGAAGACGTTCTCGCCGCCGGCCAGCCGGATCAGCTCCGTACCCAGGCTCTTGCCGCCCGCGGTAAAGGCGCTCTTGTCGCCGCTGTCGTAGACGAAGACGGGCACCTCGGGCTCGCCCTCGACCTTGGCTGCGGCCTTGCCGACGCGGGTCTGCAGGTCCGTGACCAGCTCGTCGGCCCGGTCCGGGACACCGAAGACCTTGCCGATGGTGCGGATCTCGCCGTAGGTGTCCTTCATCGTCGCCCGCTTCCTGCCGCAGTACTCACGGTTGAGGTAGGTGTCGATGCCGGCGTCGGCGAACGCCTTGCGGGAGCGGCCCTCGTTCTCGGCGAAGGCACTGCCGTAGCCGCCGTAGACGAAGTCGGGTTCGGCGTCCAGGATCTTCTCGAACGACGGTTCCTTCTCCGCCAGTTCGGGGATCGCCTCGTAATCCCTCTTCAGCTCGGGCAGGACGGCGGAGTCGGGGAAGGCCGTGCCGACCATGCGGTCCTTGAGCCCGAGGGCGAGCATGAGTTCCGCAGGGTGCTGGTGGATGGTGACCACCCGCGACGGAGGCTCGTCATAGGTCGTCCTCACGCCACAGTTGTCGACGGTGACGGGAAAGCCCGCCAGTGCCGCCGCGGTGGCCTTCCCGTCACCGTCGGTCCCGTCGGACGAGCCGCAGCCGGTGGTCAGCAGCACTGACGAGAGAGCCACGGCAGCGGCCGCGGCACGAAGGAACCCGCGCGGGCGGGCAGGGGTGAACAAAGGGGACACGTGAAGCCTCCTGGAGTCCGCGCTCCTCGGATCGGGCCCGCGACGGACCAGTGTCCTGACTCCCGGATCGACGTTCCCTCCGCCTTCCCGCGCACAGCGCAGTGGCATGCTGGAGGGGCGCTCCCCGGTCACAGTGGCGGGACCGTGCCGGATTCGCACCGGCTTCCTGTCTCCCGTCGCGGCGATGACCAGGTGATCCTACGTTCCTCCGAGCCGACGGCAAAAGGGCGTGCGAACCCGGCCGCATGCCCCGCGCCCCCTCACGCTTCGCGGACCGCCCGAAGGAGCCGCTCGGTACTCTCGCCGTAGGGGCGCCCGTCGAACCCACCGAAGACCTCCACGCGGTCGAACCCTGCCTCCTCGGCCATCCGCCGCAGCTCCACCGCGCTGTACACGAACCACGTCAAGGTGGCCCGCGTCACCCGCTCGCCCCGGACCAGAACCCATTCGCTGCGCCGCCGCGCCCACTCGTCCACGTCCACTCCGGTCACGCGGTGGCCGCGGCGGGCGAGCGGCACGGTGAACACCCCCGGTCCGCACCCCAGGTCCAGTACGCGCGAACCCTGCGGGAAGGTCAGTAGGGGAGAGGTGTCCAGCAGTTCCTCTGCCCGCTCGTGGCGCTGCTCGGAGAAGGGGAAGTCGTGGAACTCGGTCCAGAAGTCATCGTCCTGGAAGCCGCCCGTCCGTGTCATCGCGTGTCAGTGCTCCTTCGTGGTCGTCGTCGGGGAGAGGTCGCCGCGCCGTGCGGCGGCGCAGCGTGAGCAGAAGAGGGGGAAGCAGCAGACACTGGGCGGCTGCCAACAGCAGGAACCAACCGGTGTGTCCGGTCCGTTCGCCGAGGCCGTACAACTGCCCGACCAGCACGCCGCTCGCGCAGGCGCTCCGGCCCGCGGCCAGCCGCTGCTGGCCGAAGACCACGGCATCGGAGCGAGGGCTGCGGCGCAGTGCGGTCCGCTAGGGCTCCGCCGACGATGCCGCCGGAGAACTGCACGAGCGATGCCACGGCCAGGACGACGCCGATCGTGCCGAGCCCCATCCCGAGCCGCTCGTGCAGCTCGTCACGGACGGTGCGGGCGGCGGCCACCAGGTATTCGAGCGAGGCCCGGGTCTCGGGCCAGGCACGGGTCTACAGGCCGCAGTCGGGGTTGACCCACAGCCGCTCGGCCGGGATGGCCCGTAGACCGGTGCGCAGGAGGTCCGCGGCCTCCTCAGTGCTCGGGACGCGCGGGGAGTGGATGTCGTAGACACCCGGTCCGGCCTCGCGCGGGTAGCCGTGCGAGGCCAGTTCCGGGGCACCGACGCCATCGCCGCCGACCTGGCGGCGAACCGTGCCGACCTCGCCTCCCGTGCTTCAGGAACGCGGACGTCCGTGATCCGGGCGGTGACCCCTGTCACGCGCCCGGAACGGTGCCAGGACCTCGCCGCCCTGGGCCAGTGCTTGACGAACAGCAAGGTCGGGGCATCGGTTCCCAGTGGGGCGCCGAGGACCACGTTGTGGCGCGCTCGGTGACGATGTCGAGGAAATGGCGGCGGATTTGAGCGGTGGGCAAGGCGGGGCTCCGAAGGCTCACAGGTGGAGCGGGGCGAGGGAACGGGCGGGGTGGCGCGGGACGAGGAAGACGACGATGCCCTTGCCGTCGGGGGAGAGGTGGGTGGCCTGCGTCCAGCCGTGGCGGCGGTAGAAGGCCATGGCCCGCCCGTTCCGGACCGAGGTGAGCAGCCATGCCCGCCCCTCGGGCGCGTCTGCGGTCACCGCTTCGAGGAGGCGGGCGGCGAGGCCTGTGCCGCGGGCGGTGGGCCGGACGGCGAGTTCGTCGATTTCCCGGGCTCCGCACAGCCAGTCGGCGGTGCGGTCGTTGCCGAGGCCGGCGGCCGCCCGGGGATAGCCGCGGTCGGTGGGGAGGGGGACGGAGTGGTCCACGCGGTGGCGAAGCCGACGATCTCCCCGTCGCGCACGGCGGTCGCGGCGGTGAACCCGGCACGCCGCACGTCCGCCGGCAGCCGGGAGGCGAACTCGGTTGTCTGCGCCTCGTCCTCGTGCCAGGGCGGGGCGCAGAAGGCGTCGACGTACACCGAACGCAGTGACTCGGTGTGCGTGAGTATCCCGGCGTCCCGGTGCACACGGATGTCCGTGGTCATCAGGCGGCCACCGCCTTCCCCATGACGACGGGGTGCAGTGCGGCGTACTCCAGCGGTGCCGGTGCGGCGCCCGTCCGTACGAGAAGGTCGCCGACGGGGGCGGTCATCGCGCCGTTGTCGGTGCACAGCCGCAGCGGCGGCATCCGCAGTTCGGCGCCCGCCGCCAGACGGTGCTCCTCGGTCGGCGACCGTACCCGCGAGTTCGCGGCGACACAGCCGACCACGACCAAGGCGCTCACGCCGTGCTCGGCGCAGGCGGGAACGCCTCGATGGCCGGACCGTCCGGATACGGCAGCCCGAAGACCCGTGCCGCCTTGTCGAAGCACTCCGCGACCGCGTCGTCCAGCGTGTCCCCGAGGTGCGTGACCGGGTCCGCTCCCGTCTTGCTGCAGGACGACTCGATGCCCGGCGCCAGCGCAGACCTCATCGGTGACCTCTCTGCCTCATATAAGTTGTTGCAAATAGTGTGCAATAAAATCTCCGATGACGTGCACCGAACCGGCTCCGCGCACATGGCCGCCCCCAGGGGGGATGCGGCCTTGACTCCTCCGGTGCAGCCCCTGGTCCCGAGGCGCGCAGCAGTGCCCCCGCCCGGGCTGCCATGGGTCATCACGGCGAAAATCGTCCGGGTCGGCGCCCACGGCTGGGGTGGCCCGCCGGATGTCGCACGGTCCGTCCCGCTCAAGGCCCTCGGCCGCGACGAGTCCGCCGCCATTCGCGTCTTGGCCGACGGAGCGGGGAGCGGGCCCGCTTCCTGCGTCCAGGTGATGGAGGTGTCGGCTGGGGATCGTCCGCCATTCGTGTGCCGAACGCGACGAACGGGTCGCCGTGACCAGGGGGTTCGTGGCAGAGGGGTGGGTTCGGGTGCCGCACGCGAGATCGGCCGCACCGTCGTTCGTCGTGCGCCGGTCGGGGTTCCGGTGACACGGCCCTAGGTGTGTTGTCCCGGGACGTTGGTGACACGCGTGCTGGGTGCTTGAACGGGTGAGGGCCTTCTGGGTTCGGTGTGGATTGCGACATTCACGCCCGAC
>BNBH01000064.1 GCA_014655195.1 Streptomyces cellulosae
CATGCGCACCGCACGGCGGCGCAGCTCAAGCGGGTAACGGGAGGGTCGTGCCATGACTCAATCCTTACATGGAATCGAGCCTCCACCTGACCCGGGGCGGTTCAGGCTGTAGCCGGTCTCTCCGGCGGATCACACCGTGGCGATGTCGGGGATGACTCTCGTCCTGTTGCCGACCTTGCCGGGTGGGCGGCGGACCTGGTGGAGCCGGTCAAGCCGAGGCTGCGTGGCTGGCTCCACGCCGCGATGGTCCCGGCTTCGTTGAGCGCAGGCATTGTCCTCGTTTGCCTGGCCCGGACCGGGCAGGCGGTTCTGGCGTGCGCTGTGTACGCCGTGACTGCCTGGCTGCTGTTCGGGACGAGCGCCGTCTACCATCTGGGTACTTGGGGGCCGCTGGGCGAGGCCGTTCTGCGTCGCTTCGACCACGCCAACATCTTCCTGATCATCGCGGGAACCTGCACGCCTTTGGCCGTGCTCCTTTCATCTGACCGGCAGGCTCTGCTGCTGTGGATCGTGTGGACGGGCGCGCTGGCCGGAGTCGCCTTCCGTGTCCTGTGGGTCAACGCTCCCCGCTGGCTGTACACCCCCTGCTACCTGGCCCTGGGGTGGGCACCGGTGCGTTACCTGCCCGACTTTCTGCACGCCGGTGGAGCGGCCGTAGTCACCCTGATAGTGACCGGTGGTCTCCTCTACAGTGCCGGGGCGGTGGTGTACGCGGTCCAGCGGCCCAATCCCTCGCCCCGCTGGTTCGGTTTCCACGAGGTGTTCCACGCTCTGACCGTGGCAGCCTTCACCGCGCACTACATCGCCATCTCCCTCGCCGTCTACTGACCACACAGCGGAATCGCCCCTGCGTCACGGGGCCGTCGCCTCTTGCACCGACCGGAGAGTGCGGTATGCAGTGAGGGTCCGACCGGCGCGCGCCGGCCGGGCCCTCACTGCTGATCTGGTGTCGGCGTGCGCCTGTCGCGTCGGTCAGACGGACAGGTGGGGGGCGCCGAGCATCACGGAAGCCCGCTGCAACGGACTTTCGATGCGCGCGGGGGTGGTCTCGGGCAGGATGCGGCAGGTGAAGCCGAGATGGGCCATGGCCCTGAGGACTTCGCCGGTGCTGAAGTCGCGGCGGTCCTGGCGGGTGATGACCTGGCCCACCTGCATGGGGGGGTAGTGGCGTCGTCCGATGATCACGGAATCGCCGGTGACCGGTTCGGGTTTGATGCCCTTCATCGATTCCAGTACGCCGCTCTTGGTCAGGTCGAACGGGAAGCGGGCAATGACACAGCGCATGGCGCCTCACGGGCAAAAGGAAATGGGGCTGACCGCCGTGCGGTGGTTCAGCGGGAGAGAGCGAGGACGCCCAGGGCGCTGCCGTGTTCGTCGACCACGGGCACCAGCCCGAGCCGCCCGAAAGGCATTGCGTCCTCGGCTTCTTCCCTCGTGGCCGAGGGTGAGATGAAGGGCCCGCCATCGTCGGTGATGTCACCCAGGCGGAGCCGGTCGGTGTATCCGGAGCTGTCCCGGACGGCGGTGAGCCGGGCCTGGGTGACCAGGCCGACGCACCGGGCGTCGTCGTCGCAGATGATCAGATGCTCCGCACGTGCGGCGGCTATCACGGACAGCGCCACCTCGATGGTCATGTCGTACCAGACCTGCGGGCCGGCCGCGTCCATGACGTCGATCACCGTGCCGGTCAATGGGCGAGGGCTTACGGGGCGATCCTGCAACTGTCCCAGCATCAAAAGGTGCCTCCTGCGCAGACGGGCGAATTCGGACCGACGGCGGTTCTATGCGGCCGCAGCGGCCGTGGACTGGAGCGCGCCGGAACGCCGGGTTGCCGAGGCGGGGCGGCGTCGGCCGCGAGAGGTGGCGCCGCGCTTCTTGGGACGTTCGGCCACCGGGGCGGTGATGACGACCGGGATGCCGGTCGGGGTCTGCGCTCCGGTGATCCGGCTGAGGGCCTCGTCGCCCGGGTTGACCTGGGTGGTCTGAGGCCGGATCCCGGCCTCCGCCATGAGGCGGACCATGCCGCGGCGCTGGCTTGGTGTGACGAGCGTGACGACGCTGCCGGACTCTCCGGCGCGGGCCGTGCGGCCACCGCGGTGGAGGTAGTCCTTGTGGTCGGTCGGCGGGTCGACGTTGACGACGAGGTCGAGGTTGTCGACGTGGATGCCGCGCGCCGCGACATTGGTCGCCACCAGCACGTTGACGTGCCCGGTCTTGAATTGCGTCAGGGTGCGGGTGCGCTGAGGCTGGGACTTTCCGCCGTGCAGGGCGGCGGCCCGTACGCCGCTGCTCAGCAGGTCCTGCGTCAGCCGGTCCACGGCGTGCTTGGTGTCCAGGAACATGATCACGCGGCCGTCGCGGGCGGCGATCTCGGTGGTGGCGGCATGCTTGTCGGCGCCGTGGACATGGAGTACGTGGTGTTCCATCGTCGTGACGGCGCCGGCCGAGGGGTCGACGGAGTGCACGACGGGGTCGGTCAGGTAGCGGCGTACGAGCAGGTCGACGTTGCGGTCGAGGGTGGCGGAGAACAGCATGCGCTGGCCTTCGGGGCGGACCTGGTCGAGAAGGGCGGTGACCTGCGGCATGAAGCCCATGTCGGCCATCTGGTCGGCCTCGTCGAGGACGGTGACGGAGACCTGGTTCAGCCGGCAGTCGCCACGGTCGATGAGGTCCTTGAGGCGTCCCGGGGTGGCGACGACGACCTCGGCGCCACCGCGCAGCGCGTTCGCCTGTCTGCCGATCGACATCCCGCCCACGACGGTGGCCAGACGCAGCTTCACGGAGCGGGCGTACGGGGTGAGCGCATCGGTGACCTGCTGCGCCAGTTCACGCGTCGGGACGAGGATCAGCCCCAGCGGTTGCCTGGGCTCGGCGCGCCGCCCGGCGGTGCGGGCGAGTAGGGCCAGCCCGAAGGCGAGGGTCTTGCCGGAACCGGTGCGGCCCCGGCCGAGGACGTCGCGGCCGGCGAGGGAGTTCGGCAGGGTCGCGGCCTGGATTGGGAACGGCGCGGTCACACCCTGCTTGCCGAGCGCGGCCAGCAGTTCCCCGGGCATGTCGAGATCGGCGAATCCCTCCACGGCGGGAAGCGCGGGAGTGATCGTCCGGGGCAGCGCGAACTCACCCTGGACGGCGGCGGGCCGACGGCCGTAACCGCCTGAGCGGCTCGCGCCGGTCGATCGGCGCGGGGCCGGCGAACCGAAGCGGCTGCCGCTCCTGCCGGAGTCGGCACTGCCATTACGGGTGCGGGCGTATCGGTCGTTGTTGCGTGTGCGGTTCATACGGAACCTTCCTCGATACGGCGCATAGCAAGGAATTCCCGTATTGGTGAGCCGCACGGAGAATTGCAAGAATGAACCGATGGGGTGGTGGCTTGCACTCGAACGGCTTTATCCGTCGCAGGATTTGCAAGCGCTGAATCAAGCGGCGCGATGTAGGGTCAATGTTCGTAGCGTCCACTGCGCTGTGAAGGGGTGCGTCTGCACTCACCTGGAGGGCGATCTGTGTGCGGTGAGTCTACAGATGTCCTGGTTGTCTTCCACAGGCAAATTGCTGTGAAAACGCATGTAGCTGGGGCCCGCACCCCAAGGGATGCGGGCCCCAGCTACCAGTACGCGACAGTCAGCGTCAGGCGAGAACGATGTTCTCAGCCGTCGGGCCCTTCTGGCCCTGCGCGATGTCGAAGTTCACCTTCTGGCCCTCCAGCAGCTCGCGGAATCCCTGAGCGGCGATGTTCGAGTAGTGGGCGAACACGTCAGCGCCGCCACCGTCCTGCTCGATGAAGCCGAAGCCCTTTTCCGCGTTGAACCACTTCACGGTACCAGTAGCCATGTCATTTCTCCTTTGGGGCAGTGCATCGGAGTCCGCACCGTGCAGACGCCGTGTCGCCGCGATGATCACCCCGCCCGGAAAAAAACCGGATACGCAAGAGTGCTTCCAGTGGCGCGATGGCCAACTGGGAGCGCTCGAAGTTTCGGGAACCACAACTGCAACTGAGATCGACAGTAGCACACCGCTTCGGCGAGTGCGGGGTGAGAATTCCTCTCGGCTTATTGCGGCAAATAATCTGTCTGCATGTTCCGCTGAAATCTCAATCCGCGGGCACAGATATTGGCATACCCGTGCGACGTCATGTCTGACGCGCCTGTGCCTCTGTGATCCCAGCGGCGCGGAGGAACCGGTGGCCGAGCTCCGGCACCCGGTGCTGACCGGCGAGCCCTGGCCGGTGATCGGCGTACAGGCCCGCAGTGAGGACTACAGCTCGCAGGCGACGGCTACGGCATCCATACCGTCGGTAGGCTCGCCGCCATCTCACCCGCCACCATTCAGCGCCTGCTCGGCGGCAAAGCGGGCCGGACGGCCACCGACCGGGCCCGCGGCATCGACCCGCGCCCCGTCGCGCCCAGGGCCTTGCCCTCCCCGCGACCGTCCGGCACACCTTCGACCGCCATACCCTGGACGGCGCCACCGTCCGCGCCAGCCTCCTCGAACTGGTCGTGCAGCTGGGGCGGGGGCTGCGCCGCCGAGGCCAGGCCGCCCGCGCCCTGACCCTCACCCTGCGCTTCGCCGGCGGCACCAGCTGGGAGAAAACGCGCCGCCTGACCGAGCCGTCCGCTCACGACGACGACCTGCGCCTCCTCGCCTACCAGCTGATGGGCACCGCCGGCCTGCAACGCGGCCGCCTCACCGGCATCGCCCCGAAAGGCGACGACCTCGTCGACGCCGACCAGGTCGCCCAGCAGATCAGCCTGGACACCGCCCGCGAGGCCCGCCTGGCCGCCGAAGCCGCCATGGACCGCATCCGCGACAAGTACGGGCCCGGCATCATCGGCCCGGCCGCCACCCGCCGCGCCTCCTGAACCCGGCCCGCTTCGACTGGAGCGGCGACTCCGTGACGGTTGTCGGCCATGGCCACTCAGCCGGGTGAACACCCCAGTCCCCTATGAATCGGCCGTCAGTTCGTGGACGTCGACCAGAGCATGAGGCCGATCAGGGATGAACACGTTGCTTGAAGCACAGCCCCTTCAGTCCGGCCGCCGTCCACTCCAGCCACCCTCGTGCCACGGCTGGGTCGGTCGTCGACGGGCACAACGTCAGCGGTGCCTCCAGGCGATGGTCGGCGAACAGCGCCTCCAGTGCCGTGCGCCGCCGCTCGTACGGCGAGCTGGTCAGGTCGGTGTCGCCTTGGTGGACCAGGGCGAAGGCGACGTAGTGCACTGGCCACTGACGCGCCGCCTCAGCTGCACCGGTCCCGCGCCGGGCGAGACGCTGCTACAGCCGCTCGAACGCGAGTCGGCCCTTTTCCCACACGACCAGTTCGCCGTCCAGGCCGGTGCCCGCCAGTAGCTGTGTGAGGGCCACAGTCCGGATCTCGGGGAACGAGCCGGTCATATCCGTGTCCTGCCTGGAGCGCAGCAGCACCCGCCGGTCAGCGTGCACGGCGAGCTGGACACGGTAGCCGCCGTTCTCCAGACTTTGCCGTGTCTCATGAGACAGCGGCCCGTCGAAATGACTGGAACCTGCGGTTGCGGAAGTAGGACCGAATACCTCAGCGCCTCGTCGAGTTGCGCGACCCGACGGCGCCCTCAAACAGAAACCGGAGCGATTCGTCTCCGTGTACGCGTGTCGTACGGCTTGCCGCCGGACGTGATCACGCACGGATTGACGCCTGCCGTGCCGGTCCCCAAGCTGTAGAAGGGGCTGGTGGAAGGGGCCGTGGCCGTGAGCGGTAGGCAGAGTGGCCTTTCCCAGCTGCTGACCGCGGTGGAGAGGGCAGCGCCGGTGGATGCCGTCGCGGTGGTCGCTGAGGACCTGCGGCGGCGTTTCGGAGCCACGGAGGTGTCGTTCCTCATCGTGGACCTGACGGGGAAGGCGGTGGCGCGGCTGGCTACGGCCACCGGGGTGGAGGGTGGGCGGAAAGCGGAGCGGATTCCGATGTTCGGCAGCGTCTACGAGCAGGTGATCTGCACCCAGCGGCTGTATCAGGAGGCCAGCGGCCAGGGACAACGGGTAATCGTGCCGGTCACCAACCGGGGGGACGCCATCGGGCTGCTGGAGCTGCTCCTACCCGCCGATCCTGGCGGCGAGGTCCTCGACGAGGTCGGAGAAACCGCCCACATCCTGGCATACGTGGTGATCGCCAACGGACGCTTCACCGACCTCTACACCTGGGGCAAACGCTCCCGGCCTCCCACACTGGCCGCCGAAATCCAGTACCAGATGCTGCCCCCGTCACTGTCGTGCGAGGCAGCGCAGTTCACCTTGTGCGGGCACTTGGAGCCCTCCGAAGACCTCAGCGGCGACACCTTCGACTACGCGCTGGACCGCGACTTCCTGCACGTGTCGATTACCGACCCAATGGGCCACGACATCGATTCTGCCTTGGCCGCCACAGTGCTGGTGAGCGCCCTGCGTGGCGCCCGTCGAGCAGGAGCCGGCCTCGCCGAGCAGGCCCACCGGGCCGACCAGGCCCTGGCCGACCACGGCCACGGTCACGCCACCGGGCAACTGCTGCGCATCAACCTCCACACCGGTCGTGCCCAGCTCGTTAACGCCGGACACCCCTGGCCACTGCGCATGCGCGACGGTACTGCGGAAGCGATCAACTGCGAGGTGGACCACCCCTTCGGGCTGTCCGTGTCCGTGCCGCACCCCTACCGCGTCCAGGACATCGACCTACGCCCGGGTGACCGTCTGCTCATGCTGACCGATGGCATGCTCGAACGTCATGGGGAGAAGGTCGACCTGCCCGCCTTGCTGAAGCGCACCCGCGATCTGCACCCGCGGGAGGCTGCGCTGGCGCTGACGTCCGCTGTCCGGGACGCCGCCGGTGGCCAGCTCGCGGATGACGCAACCGTGATGTGCCTGGACTGGCACGGCCCCCAGCAGACCCTGCGGCAGGTCAGCTCCGGCGCGGCCACTCAGCAGGCTTCAGCAAGCCGCACAAAGCAGGAGCGGTGACCAGGGCGCTCTCCTGGACGGGGCAAGGCGACCGGTGCGCGACTCTCGCACCTCGCCCTTCCTCGCAAACCTGAGTTCTTACATCGCCCCGCTGCAAGGGTGCCCGGGGACCTCACCGAATGAGACATCACGAGGTGTCCGCAGAACCGTCCCACTTCGGCTCGGCCGCCCAGCCCGGCGTTAGGTCAAGGCTTGTCGGCGTACAAGCGAACGTGCACCACCTCGTACGGATGAAAGTGCACCATTCCTGATGCGGTGACGGGGTGCCGGCCGTGAGTCTGCTGCTGTCGTTTCGGGG
>BNBH01000065.1 GCA_014655195.1 Streptomyces cellulosae
CCGAAACGACAGCAGCAGACTCACGGCCGGCACCCCGTCACCGCATCAGGAATGGTGCACTTTCATCCGTACGAGGTGGTGCACGTTCGCTTGTACGCCGACACCTGCTCGGCGAACGCGCTCAGCGTCTTCACCATCGTGTTGATGGTGTCCGCGAGCTGCGCCACCTCGCCGCGCGCCTCGATACTGACCTGCCGCGTCAGGTCGCCGTTGGCCACCGCGGCGGACACCTGGGAGATGTTCCGCACCTGGGTGGTGAGGTTCTTCGCCATCAGGTTGACGTTGTCGCTCAGGTCCTTCCAGATGCCCGTGACACCCGGCACGTGCGCCTGGCCGCCCAGGATGCCCTCGGTGCCCACCTCACGGGCCACCCGGGTCACCTGCTCCGCGAACGACGACAGCTGGTCCACCATCGTGTTGACGGTGGTCACCAGCTCCAGGATCTCGCCCTTGGCGTCGACGGTGATCTTCTTCGACAGGTCGCCCTTGGCGACCGCCGTGGTGACCTCGGCGATGTTGCGCACCTGGAGGGTCAGGTTGTTCGCCATGCCGTTCACGGACTGTGTGAGGTCCTTCCAGGTACCGGAGACGCCCTGCACCTCCGCCTGGCCGCCCAGGATGCCCTCGGTGCCCACCTCACGGGCGACCCGGGTGACCTCCTCCGCGAACGACGAGAGCTGGTCCACCATCGTGTTCAGCGTGTTCTTCAGCTCGAGGATCTCCCCGCGCGCGTCCACGGTGATCTTCTGCGACAGGTCACCGCGCGCCACCGCCGTCGCCACCTGCGCGATGTTGCGCACCTGGCCGGTCAGGTTGGACGCCATGCCGTTCACGGAGTCCGTCAGGTCCCGCCACACGCCGGCCACACCGGGCACCTGCGCCTGACCGCCGAGGCGGCCCTCCGTGCCCACCTCACGGGCCACCCGGGTCACCTGGTCGGCGAACGACGACAGCTGGTCCACCATCGTGTTGATGGTGTTCTTCAGCTCGAGGATCTCTCCGCGCGCGTCCACGTCGATCTTCTGCGACAGGTCGCCGCGCGCCACGGCCGTGGTCACCTGGGCGATGTTCCGCACCTGGGAGGTCAGGTTGCCGGCCATCGAGTTCACGGAGTCCGTGAGCTCCTTCCAGGTCCCGGACACCCCGGGCACCTGCGCCTGACCGCCGAGGCGGCCCTCCGTGCCCACGTCCCGGGCCATCCGCGTCACCTGGTCGGCGAAGCTCGACAGCTGGTCCACCATCGTGTTCACGGTGTTCTTCAGCTGGAGCATCTCGCCGGAGACGTCCACGGTGACCTTCTGCGACAGGTCGCCGTTGGCCACCGCCGTCGTCACCTGGGCGATGTTGCGCACCTGACCGGTGAGGTTGCGGAACGCGGTGTTGACGGAGTCCGTCAGGTCCTTCCACGTGCCGGCCGCGCCCGGCACCTGCGCCTGGCCGCCCAGCTCGCCCTCGACGCCGATCTCCCGCGCCACCCGCGTCACCTCGGCGCCGAACGCGGACAGCTGGTCGACCATCGTGTTGACGGTGTTCTTCAGCTCCAGCATCTCGCCGGCCACGTCCACGGTGACCTTCTGCGACAGGTCACCGTTGGCCACCGCCGTGGTGACCGCCGCGATGTCCCTCACCTGGGTGGTGAGGTTCCGGAACACCGTGTTGACGGAGTCCGTCAGGTCCTTCCACGTGCCCGCGGCACCCGGCACGTTCGCCTGGCCGCCCAGACGCCCCTCGGCGCCGACCTCGTTCGCCACCCGTGTGACCTCGTCCGCGAAGATCCGCAGCGTCTCGGTCATCTGGTTGATCGTCTCGGCCAGCTGCGCCACCTCGCCGCGCGCCGGCACCGTCACCTTCCGCGACAGGTCACCGTTGGCGACCGCCGTCGTCACCTCGGCGATCCCGCGCACCTGCGCGGTGAGGTTCCCGGCCATGGTGTTGACGGAATCGGTGAGTTCCTTCCACACACCGTCCACACCCGGCACCTGCGCCTGACCGCCCAGGGCGCCCTCGGTGCCGACCTCGCGCGCGACACGGGTCACCTCGGAGGAGAAAGCGGAGAGCTGGTCCACCATCGTGTTGACGGTGTTCTTCAGCTCCAGCATCTCCCCCTCGACGTGCACCGTGACCTTGCGGGACAGGTCACCGCGCGCCACGGCCGTCGTCACCAGCGCGATGTCGCGCACCTGCGCCGTCAGCCGCTCCGCCATCGTGTTCACGGAGTCCGTCAGGTCCTTCCAGGACCCGGACATGCCCCGCACCTGCGCCTGACCGCCCAGCTTGCCCTCGGTGCCCACCTCGCTGGCCACGCGCGTGACCTCGTCGGTGAACGTCGACAGCTGGTCGACCAGGTTGTTCACGGTCCGCGCGACCTTAAGGAACTCGCCCCGCAGCGGATGCCCGGTCCCGTCCGGCGCCTGCGTCCGCAGCTCCATCCGCGGCGACAGATCACCCTCCGCCACCGCCGACAGCACCCGGCTCACCTCGGAGACCGGCCGTACGAGGTCGTCCACCAGGGCGTTGGAATGGTCGATCGCGGCTGCCCAGGAGCCCTCCGAGGGCCCCGTCTCCAGCCGTTCCGTGAGCTTTCCCTCACGTCCCACCATGCGGCGCACGCGCGCCAGCTCGCCCGTGAGGTGCAGGTTCCGGTCGGCGACCTCGTTGAAGACGGCGGCGATCTCCGCCATCACACCGTCGCCGGTCACCGTGAGGCGTTTGCGGAAGTTTCCGTCCCGCATCGCCACCAGGGCGCCCAGCAGGCGGTTCAACGACGCCGCCTCCACCGTCACGGTGCCGCCCCGGGCCTTCCCCGCCTTGCTCAGGGACTGTCCGCCTTTCGCGCGCGTCGTCTTCGTGCTCCGCGTCGCTGCGCCAGACTCCACTGTGTCCCTCCCGCAGGGGTCGACCGTTACCGCTGTGCCCGGTCACACCGTCCAGGGTGCTCCCGTTGCTCCTGACTGCTTTTCCTGTTGGACCGAGATGCCCTGCCCGACGTTCCGAGGCGCCGCCAGGGGGCTGCTGCCCACCCGGCCCCGGCGCCACACTGCCTGCCCGGACCTTCCCTACAAGCCTGCCCAGTGTTTCACCCCCGCGGAACCAGGCCATAACAGTTCGGCAGCTTCGCACATCGTCCGCACACCCGCCGGACGGCGAACACCTCGGACGGAAACACTGCAGACCGGCATCCGCTCGGACCGCGAAGGTAAGTAACCTTGCATGCGGCTGTCCAGCCACGCCGGCGCGTCCGGCCTGGGCGGTGGCACGAGAACGAGCGGGCATCGGAGGGGCGGCCGCACAACATGACCACCGGACTGATCCCGGGGGAACAGCCCCCGGACGACCCACGGCCGACGGACGGCCTGCCGCACCAGCGGCACGAGCCGGCCGGCCAGGGAGCCATGCCCGTCGAGAACCGGTCGAGGAGTTCTGTGATCACCGCGCGCGCGGCCGCCAGCTTCGAGCCCGTCGGACGATCCGTCGCGAGCGCCCGTTCCTTCGTCCGTGACACCCTCCAGGGCTGGGGCTTCGGCGACATCGTCGACGACGCCGTCGTGCTGACCAGCGAGCTGGTGACCAACGCCGTCGTGCACGCCGGCACCTCCGCCGACCTGCTCTGTCTGCGCAGCGAGGACGGCGTCCGGATCGAGGTGGCCGACCGGTATCCCGAGCGTGAGATCCCCCTCCAGGGCTCCCCCGTCGACATGGGCAGCCCCGACCGCGAGGGCGGACGCGGCCTCCAGCTCTGCGCCGCCCTGGCCGGCCACTGGGGCGTCGACTACACGCCCACCCACAAGACCGTCTGGTTCCAGCTCGACCTCCCCGAGCGCCCCGTCGGCACCCGCACCGCGGGCCCCGCCCTCCCCTCCCACCTGCTGCCGCTCGCCGACACCCGGGTCCGTGTCGCCGTCGTACAGATCGACCGCTCCGGCTCCATCACCGCCTGGAACGAGGACGCGGAGGAGCTGTTCGGCTACAGCGCGGAGCAGGTCACCGGCAAGCCCCTCACCGACCTCGCCGCCTGGCCGCACACCCCCGGCACCGGCACCGGCATCGCCGACGCCCTCCAGCTCTCCCGCTGGGAGGGCTCCTACGGCATCCGCGGCGCCCACGGCCGCGTCATCCCGGTGTACGCCTCCCATCTGCGCGTCCGCGACACCGACGGCGAGCCGTCAACCGTGTGTCTCCTGGTACGCGACCACGAACGGGCGGTTCTGCAGACCCCGCTCCGGGCCCCCGCCACCGACGCCCCGGGCGGCTCCGAGGGCCCGAGCGCCGACCCGTTCGAGGTCTTCATCGGCTCCCCCGCCCCCGACGACCTCGACGGCCTGCTGCAGCGCACCGTGGAGCGCGCCCGCGACATGCTCGACGGCGACTCCGCCTTCCTGCTGCTCGCCACCGACGACGAGACGGAGCTGGAGGTCCGCGCCTCCACCGGCCTGCCCTCGGCCCGCCAGCGCTTCGCACGCGTCCCCGTGGAGGGCGGCCCCGGCCGCTACGGCTCCGCCCGCATGCCGGCCGTCCACGAGGATCTCACGGCCGTCCCCGGCGCCGTCCCGCTCCTCAACGGCACCGGGATGCGCTCGGTCGTCACCGTGCCCCTCAAGGTCGAGGGCCGCCTCACCGGCTCCCTCGGCGTCGCCGCGGAGGCGCCCGGCCGCTACTCCAACGAGGAGGCGCTGCGCCTCCAGTTCGCCGCTGACCGCATCGCCCTGGCCGTCGAGTCCGCCCGCCTGGGCGAGCTGGAGCGGCTGCGCCGCGGCTCCCTCAGCTTCCTCGTCGAGGCGTCCGACCTGCTCGCGGGCACCCTCGACCGGGACCAGACGCTGGCGCTGATGGCGCAGATGACGGTCCCGACGCTCGCCACCTGGTGCGCGGTCTACACGATCGCCGACCAGTCCTCCGAGCCGGACCTGTCCTACGTGCTGCACGAGGACGAGGAGCTCATCGACGGCATCAAGTCCCTGCTGTCCAAGATCCCCCCGCCGGACCCGGTACCCACCCCTGGGGCCCGCGTCTGGTCGGCGCCCGCGGAGGTCGCCCACCAGGCCGCCCTGCGCACGTCCATGCGCAGCCTCGGCCTGAGCGGCGGCCCCACCCGGCACGTCACCACCGGCATCGGCCCGACCCTCGCCACGGCCTCCGCGGTCGGCGGGGAAACGGTCGTCCTGCCCCTGGTGGCCCGCAACCGCGTCATCGGCATGCTGACGCTCGGCAAGCCCACCGACGAGCACTTCCGCCAGGAGATCCTGGAGCTGGCCGAGGACCTGTCCCGCCGGGCCGCCCTGGCCCTGGACAACGCCCGCCTGTACTCGGAGCGCACGGCCATCAGCCAGTCCCTCCAGCCCAGCCTGCTGCCGCCGGAGCTGCCGCAGATCGACGGGGTCGAGGTCGAGGTCATCTACCGCGCGGCCGGCGAGGGCAACGAGGTCGGCGGCGACTTCTACGACCTCTTCCCGATCAGCGACGGCGCCTACGGCTTCGCCATCGGCGACGTCTGCGGCACGGGCCCGAACGCGGCGGCCGTCACCGGCCTCGCCCGGCACGCGCTGCGTCTGCTCGCCAGGGAGGGCCTGAGCGGCCCGTCCGTCCTGGAACGCCTCAACTCCGCGATCCTCGACGAGGGTGAGCGCAGCCGCTTCCTCACGCTCCTGTACGGCGAGATGCGCCCGCAGGAGGACGGCAGCGCGGAACTGAAGGTGGTCTGCGCGGGTCACCCGCTGCCGCTGCGCCTGCGCCAGGACGGCACGGTCGAACCGGCCGCCGAACCGCAGCCGCTGCTCGGCGTCCTGGAGGATCTGGAGCTCTACGAGCAGACGGTGACCCTCGACCCGGGCGACGTCCTGCTGTGCGTCACGGACGGCGTCACGGAGCGCCGTGAGGGCTCCAGGATGCTGGGCGACGACGGTCTCGCCGAGGTCCTGACGACGTGCACGGGGCTGACGGCCGGCGCGGTCGCGGCCCGCATCATGCGCGCGGTGGAACGCTTCGCCTCGGACGCTCCGTCGGACGACATGGCGATTCTCGCGATGCGCGTGCCGGGCCTCCAGCAGGACTGAGCCCGGCCCGCGCCCGGGCATGCGAAAGGCCCCGCCCGAATGGGCGGGGCCTTCTGGCTGAGCCCCCAAACGGAATCGAACCGTTGACCTTCTCCTTACCATGGAGACGCTCTGCCGACTGAGCTATAGGGGCCTGTTGTCGCTCGGTTTTCCCTCGCGGCAACGAAATAGATCATACCCCGAACGAAGCCGTGCTCATAACCGCACTCAGAGGGCCGGCGCGAGCAGTCCTCCCAGCGCATTGCACACGGACGCCGTCCGCTGGATGTCCCGCTTCGTCAGCGAGCCGTCGACGGGCAGGGCGAGCGTCTCGTCGGCGGCCCGCTCGGTCTCCGGAAGCGACACGTCACGCCGGAACTCGGGCAGCCGGTGCACCGGAGTCGGTACGGGTATCCGGCAAACAACTCCCTTGGCCCGTACGGCACGTGCGAAGGCGTCCCGGTCGGGCCGCCCGTTGCCGGGCACGCGCACGACGTACTGCTGATAACGGTGGCCGGCGCTTCCCTCGGGCGTTCGCACGCCACGCAGCCGGGCGTCGAGATACGCGGCCCGCTCGCGCCGGCGCGCGGTCTCGTCGCGGGAGGCCTCCAACTCGGCGTGCTCCAGCACCAGAAGACCGCGTCGCTGTCCGAGCGTGCGCAACTGCTCCAGGTCGGCGGGGTGTCCGAAGCGGTGGACGACAACGACCGCCGCGGTGCGGGAAGTCAGCGCCGCGTCGACCGCGGCGGGTTCGAGGCAGTACGTCGCCGGGTCTATGTCGGCGAACACGGGCAGCGCGCCCGCGAGCGTCACGGCCCGCGCGACCTCCACGTTGCCGAAGGCCGGTACGACGACCTCGTCACCGGCTCTTACGCCGGCCGCTCTGAGCAGTGCAGCGATTCCCATACTCGGGATGCTCGGCAGGCAACGTGAACGTCAAGTGACGGACAACAAAAAAGGGTTGGTCCCTGAACCGAAGTTCAGGGACCAACCCATGCAAGTATTGTTCGGCGGCGTCCTACTCTCCCACAGGGTCCCCCCTGCAGTACCATCGGCGCTGTAAGGCTTAGCTTCCGGGTTCGGAATGTAACCGGGCGTTTCCCCTAC
>BNBH01000066.1 GCA_014655195.1 Streptomyces cellulosae
CCAACCCTCACAACAATTGCCCACCGCCCAAAACCCGGCAACACCCCGCGTCATGCGAAAGCACAATCCCGTGATGCGCACAATAAATAACCACCCGTCACCGCCGGTTGAGTTTTCCGTTTGGATCGCGTGCGGCCGCAGGGCGGGGGAGCGCAGCGTGTCGTATACCGGAAGTCAGCGCTCCTGCGATGAGCCTTGTCCAGCGTTGTGCCTCTGCAGGGTGGGGACGGCGTTGGCGATGACGGTTGTGCGGTCACCGGCTGATGCGGGCGGGCTTCGGGCCGTGCCGTGCCGCGTTCGACGGGGCGCTCGGTCCTGGGCCAGTGCGCGGTCGACGGTTGTGGTGTGTGGGGTGGTTCGCCGCCGGGTGGCCGTTCGAGCCCGGTGGTGACCTGGGGCCGGCGCCCTGTCCGGCGCGGTCGGGCCAGGCGGGGACGTCCTGTTGCTCGTGTATCCGGTTGATCCGGGCCGCGGGCCGCCGGCCGTGGTCGGGCCACGGGTGCGGCCCGGCCGGGTCGGCGAGAGCCACAGAAGCCGGCCCTCGGGGCCGGTGACGGCCTGGAGGCGGATATGCCGACCCCGGCGGCGATCTGCCCAAGCGTGTCGTGACGGCGCAGGTGGACCAGGCCGACGAGGGCATGCTGGGGCGGCGGGAGCCTGCAGCGCCGCACCACCCTCACTGGTGACGACGAGCCTTGTGACCCACTTGACCAGCGCATGCGACAGGTCGAGTGCGGCAAACCAGGGGACCAACCAGGCTCCCGGGCCAACAGATTGAGGCTTCGAACCCCGCACCCAGCGGTGTGGGAGCCGCCCTGTGCGTTGCGGGCACCGTGGTCATCACCCGATTCGGTGGCCACGCTGAAAACGCTCAGTGTTTGCAGCAGTCCGCTCGTGGCGGCACGGCAGCCGTCCGTCAGCGGTTCGGTGCCGTTCGTTCGCAGTCGGTTGTCAGGTGGGCGAGGACGAATAAGCTGTGAAAAGAAAAGGTGAGTTAAGGCCGACTGTAACTGATGGTCGCCCTGACCAAACCCTCGACAGGCAACGGTGCCTGTTGTTGACGGCCATTGTCGATGGTCGAACTTGAGGAGGACGCCATGAGGTGGGAAACGCCTGTTCTTTCGGTAGTCGAGGCGTACTCTGAAGCTGGCGACCGCCTGCGCCGGCGTTAACAGATTGTTTTTCATACTGTGTTTATTCATTGCCTCGGGGCGGCGGCAGGCGGAGGTTATCCGCAGTGGAATTGCGCTTGCGCGGGGTGCCGAAAGGCCCGCGCCAAGCCTGAAGTCGCGACGACACACGCAGGGATTGCGGTTTCCGGAGACGGCGAGCAGTGGCTTCTGTTGAATGCCACGCCGGACGTCCATCACCAGATAGCGGCGGATCCTTCTTTGCATCCGGGTCCCGGTATTCGGACGACCCCGGTTGCCGGTGTGCTGCTGACGGACGCAGAGTTCGATCACACGATCGGCTTGCTGATGCTGCGTGAGGAGTCGTCGCTGACGGTGTACGGGACGAACCCCGTGCTGGAGGCGCTGACCCGGCGGTTCCCGGTTCGGGAGTTGCTGAGCGACTACGCGGATCTCTCATGGTGTCCGGTTGACATCGGCAAGCCGGTTGACCTGGACGATCGGTTGCGCGCGACTGCCTTCCTGACGGGATCCAAGCCGCCTCGCTACGTAGGAGGTTCAGGGCTTGGCGGGTCGGAGTGGGAGGTGGGCTTCCGCTTGGAGGACAAGGTGACCGGCGGGACCCTGGTGTACGCGCCGACGCTGCCCCGGTGGGACGAGGAGTTCACCGAGCAGGTTGCGTCGGCTGACTGCGTCTTCCTGGACGGCACGTTCTGGACGGACGACGAAATGTCCCGCCAAGGGGCAGGAAGTCGCACCGGACGTTCCATGGGGCACATGCCCATCAGTGGCGAGGACGGTTCTGCCCGCGCTCTGGCTGCGCTTCCTGCGAAACGGAAGATCTACACCCACATCAACAACACGAACCCTATCCTCGACGAAGATTCCAAGGAGCGGCGCTGGCTGACGGGCTTGGGTATCGAGGTTGGTCGAGCCGGCTTGGAGGTGGAAATATGAACGCTTGGTCTGCTGAGGAGTTCGAAGCGCAGCTGCGGTCGATCGGGGAAAAGCGGTACCACCATCTGCACCCGTTCAACGAGCGAATGCACGCGGGCTTGCTGACCGAGGATGAGTTCCGAGGTTGGGTGCGGAATCGCTTCTATTATCAGGTGAACCTGCCGGTGAAGGACGCTTTCATCCTGACCAAGCTTCCTGGTCGGGAGGACAGGCGCCAGTGGATTCAGCGCATCATCGATCATGACGGGCGGACGGGAGACGAAGGCGGCATCGAAAAGTGGGTCCGCCTCGGTGAAGCTGTCGGATTGACCCGTCGAGAATTGTTCGACGGCGACTCGGTGCTGCCCGGAGTGCGGTTCGCCGTGGACGCCTACGTCGATTTTTGTCACCGGAAGCCGTGGCTGGAGGCCGTGGCATCGGCCCTGACCGAGCTGTTCGCGCCGGATCTGCTCAGCCGTAGGATTGCCGACGTCCAGCAGCACTACCCGTGGATCGCAACGGAAGGTTTGGAGTACTTCCGTGCGCGACTCACCCAGCAGCCCAAAGACATTGCGCATCTGCTCGACCTGGTGATCAACCACGCGAAGTCCAGGGAGCAGCAGGACGCCTGCGTACGAGCGCTGGAGTTCAAGTGTGATGTCCTCTGGAGCCTGCTTGACTCCGTGCAGCTCGCGTACAGCAAGAAGCCGTGATGGACGAATCCGAGCTGACGGCCATTCCTCGGCTGGCGACCAAGGCGATGCTCAGACACGACAGCGTCCGAGGCGTGGAGTTGCTGTTGCTGCCGGAGAGGGTCGTTCTCCTGAACAAGTCTGGGGCAGCGATCCTGGGGTTGTGCGACGGCAGCCGAACCGTGCGGCAGGTGGTCACCCAGCTTGAGCAAGATTTCGAGGTTGCCGATCTCACGAACGACGTAATGACATTCCTTCATGATGCGCGTGAACGGGGCTGGGTGGTGGTCACATGAACGGTATGCCGCATCCGTACGCCCTGCTGGCCGAAGTCACGCACCAGTGTCCGTTGCACTGCGTCTACTGCTCGAACCCGTTGGCGTTGCTCGGTCGGCAGGACGAGCTCGCGACCGAAGACTGGTTGCGGGTGATCCGCGATGCAGCCGGCCTCGGGGTCGTACAGGTGCACTTTTCAGGCGGTGAACCGCTCGTTCGCGGCGATCTGGAGACGCTGGTCGCCGAGTGCCGTCGCCTCGGCCTGTACACGAACCTGATCACCAGCGGCCTCGGGCTTACGGAGAGCCGTGCGAGGTCGCTCGTTTCGGCGGGGCTCAACAGCGCCCAGCTGAGCATTCAGGGCGACGCCGCTGAGTCGACGAACTTGGTGGCAGCGAGCAAGCGATTCGACAAAAAGGAGGAAGCTGCGCGCATCATCCGCGAGGCCGGACTGCCGTTGAACATGAATGTGGTTCTGCACCGGATGAACCTGCCTCGTCTGGACGCGATCATCGACGTCTGTGTGGCGTGGGGCGCCGAGCGACTGGAGCTCGCCAACACCCAGTATTACGGCTGGGCTCTTCGCAACCGCGACCTGCTGCTGCCGACCAAGGCACAGCTGGAGGAGGCTGTGGGCGTCTACAAACGCCGGAAGGCCGAGCTGGGGGAGCGCATGGAACTCCTCTGGATCCTCCCTGACTACTACGAGCCCTATCCGAAGCCGTGCATGGGCGGATGGGCGCAGACGGCACTGACCGTCGCACCCGACGGCACCGTGTATCCGTGTCCGGTGGCTGCGGAGATCACGACGATGAACTTCTCCTCGGTTCGCGACCACGACCTCGCGTGGATCTGGTCGAAGTCCGACGCGTTCGAGGCATTCCGGGGAACCGAGTGGATGGCTGATCCGTGCCGTAGCTGTCCTCGCAAGGAGATGGATTTCGGCGGATGCCGGTGCCAGGCCTTCGCCTTGACCGGCGATCCGGCGCGCACCGATCCGGTTTGCATGCACTCACCCGACCACCACTTGGTGCAGGACGCTCTCGTTCGCGCCCATCAGGCGGATGTCGCGGCAGACGGCGAAACGATCCGCGAGGAGCTCGTCTACCGCCGCCCGCACGGGTCGGCGCGCGGTAACTGACGTATGCCGGGCGAAGGCCGCGCCGTGTCCAGAAACGTGCTGACGAAGGGAGAGGCGGCAGCGCGTTCGGCCGAGATCTCCGACGTCCACTACGCGGTGGAACTCGACCTGACCGTGGGTGACCGGAAGTTCGCGACGAGTACTGTGGCTCGCTTCCAGGCCTGTTCGGGGGATGCGTTCATCTTTCTCGACTTCGCGGGGGAGGTCGAATCGGTCGAGTGCAACGGCCGTGCGCTCGGGCCGGACGCGCACGACGGGACGCGTGTCCGGCTCGACGTGCGCCCCGGTGAGAACACGGTTCGAGTGGTCGGTTCCGCTTCATATTCGCGAACGGGCGAAGGGCTGCACCGTTTCCGCGACCCGCTTGACGGACAGGTCTACGTACACACCAAATTCGAACCTTTCGCGGCGCACACGGTGTACGCCTGTTTCGACCAGCCCGATCTCAAGGCAACGGTCGACCTGACCGTCACCGCTGACACCCACTGGGTCGTGGTTGCCAACACCGACCACGAGGAGCCGCCGTCGCCCGCAGGCGAGGAGCGTTCGACGTGGCGCTTCGGACGCACGCCACCGCTGCCGCCGTATCTGGTGGCCTTCGCCGCCGGCCCGTTCCGGCGACTGTATTCCCGTCACAGCGGAGTGCCGCTGGCGCTGTACGCGCGGAACTCGCTCTTCGAGGAGCTCGCCGGCGAAGCGCCCGAACTGTTCGACGTGATCAGCCGTGGCCTCGACCACTACAGCGAGTTGTTCGACCTTCCGTACCCGTTCACCAAGTACGACCACGTCTTCGCCCCCGAGTACGCCTTCGGAGGAATGGAACATCCGGGCTGTGTGACGCTCAACGAGGGACTCCTGTTCCGGCATCGTGTCACTGAGGACGCGCGGCGAAGACGAGCCGAGGTCTTGCTGCACGAGATGGCGCACATGTGGTTCGGCGACTACGTGACGATGCGCTGGTGGGACGATCTGTGGCTGAATGAGGCCTTCGCGACGATGATGGCGGTCGTCGCACAGGCTGAAACGACGCGGTACGGGGAAGGCTGGACCGCCTTCGCACACCACGCCCTGCCAGTAGCTCGACATGCCGACCAGCTGCCCACCAGCCACGCGATCCGGGTGGAAACCGCCGACACCGATGCTGCGCGGTCGAATCTCGGCCCGATCGTCTACCTGAGAGGCGCAGCGGTGCTGCACGACCTCGCGGAGCGCTTGGGCTGGGAATCTTTCGTCGCCGGTGTGCGGACATATCTGCGGACGCATGCGTGGGGAAACGCCGGCCTCGATGACTTTGTGGCGGCGCTGCGACAGGTGTCGAACGAAGACGTGGACCGGTGGGTGGACGAATGGCTGCTGCGCCGCGGTGTCAACACGGTGGAGGTGGTCCGCCATGCGGGTGGCGACCGGGTGGCGCAGTGTCCCGATCCCGATGTTCCGCCGCGTCACCTGAATCTGCGGATCGCCGCGTTCGACGACCACGATGCCAAGTTGGTGCTGCGGCAACGCACGCATGTGTCGCTCAGTCCCCGTAGACGCGAAGGTGAACTCGCCGTCTTCGACGCGAGCCCGGACCTGCTGGTGCCCAATGACGATGCGGTGAGTCATGTCAAGATCAGGCTGGACCCACGATCTCGACGGACGGCCTTGTGCAGCCTGTCCGCACTGGATGATCGACGAACGCGGGCAGTCGTCTGGGGAGCATTGTGGGACGACGTGCTCGACGCACGCTTGCCCGCGCGGACTTACGCAGCCGCGGTTCTCACGCATGGAGTGCTGGAGAGCGACGTCGGCGTCCTGCAAGTGCTCCTGGAGCGGGCGGTGCGGGCGGTGCAGGTCTACGGAGACCCCATCAGCAGTTGCCGAATGCTCGCGGTCCTGGCGCGCCACGTACGTGAGCAGTTGGACGGCGCCGCTGCGGGCACCGATCACCAACTGGTCCTTGCCCGCATCCTCGCGGGTGTCCTCCAGGCCGACGGCCACGCTCTGCTGAGCGACATAGTGTGTGGGCGGTCCCCCTGGGCAGGACTCGAGGTCGACCGAGATCTGCGGTGGCGGGCACTGCTCCGCCTCGCGTCGACCGGAGGCGACATCGACGGGCTCTTGCACGTCGCGATGGAAGCCGACCCGGGGGACAGCGGCCGCCGGAACGCCTTGATGGTGGAAGCCGCACGCCCCACCCGTGCCGCCAAAGAAGAAGCGTGGACCCGGCTGTTCAGCGATGGATTTTCCCTTGCAGAACGGAAAGCCATCATGGCGGGGCTGCGGCAACCGGCACAGGAGGCGTTGCTCACTCCGTACACGGACCGCTACTTGCGGGCGTTGCAGAGCATGGCAGGAACCGCCGCGCCCGAGTTCGTGTTGGCGTTCGCCCGCGCGCTCTATCCTCATTTCACCAACGATGAGCAAAGCGTGCTGGCGGGCACGGACGACCTGCTGGACACCAAGCTGCTCTCCGCAAACGTGCTGAAGGCCGTCAGAGAGGAGCGAACCGAGCTCCTCATCATGCAGGCAGCACGAGCGTGCGACGCGGCGCACAGAACGGGCTAGGCCGTGTCTGATAATTGATCTTGTGGTGGGTCGTGGTGAGCTGACGGATGCGGCGTGGGAGCGGATAGCGCCGCTGTTGCCGGGTGTTGACGGGCGGGGTC
>BNBH01000067.1 GCA_014655195.1 Streptomyces cellulosae
CCGAAACGACAGCAGCAGACTCACGGCCGGCACCCCGTCACCGCATCAGGAATGGTGCACTTTCATCCGTACGAGGTGGTGCACGTTCGCTTGTACGCCGACAGGCGTCTCCTTGGAGATGTCGATGCCGACCTCGGCCATGGCCTCGACGGCGGCCGGGTTGACCTGGTCACCGGGGGCGGAGCCGGCGGAGCGGACCTCGACGCGGTCTCCGGCCAGGTGGGTCAGCCACGCGGCGGCCATCTGGGAGCGGCCGGCGTTGTGGACGCAGACGAACAGGACGGACGGCTTGCCGGAAGACTTGGCCATGGTGATCGTTCTCTCTCGTCGCACGGCGGAACCCGGCCGCCGATGACTTCAGCCCCCGCTGGTATCAGCGAGTGATGATGTGAGAGTATCAGTGCATGCTGACTTCAGTCGATCCTGATGTGATCCGCGTGCTGGGTGATCCGCTGCGCCTTCGGATCGTGACCCTGCTGGCGCGCGAGACGCTCTGCACGACGCACCTGGTCGAGGAGACCGGAGCCAAGCAGACCAACCTGTCCAACCACATGAAGGTGCTGCGCGAGGCCGGGATCGTGGAGACCGAGCCGTGCGGCCGCTTCACCTACTACAAGCTCAAGCCCGAGGTCCTGGCCGGCCTGTCCGAGCAGTTCGCCGAACTCGCCGCCTCCGCCCGCACCGCCGCCGAGAACAAGAGGGCCTGCCCGTGACCTCTACCGAGCCCACCATCTCCGCGCAGACCGGGGGCGGCGACGACTCGATCGTCAAGAAGCTCTCCACCCTCGACCGCTACCTCGCGGTCTGGATCCTCATCGCCATGGCCGTCGGCCTCGGCCTCGGACGGGCCATCCCCGGGCTGAACGACGCGCTGGCGAAGGTGGAGGTCGGCGGCATCTCCCTGCCCATCGCGCTCGGCCTGCTGATCATGATGTACCCGGTCCTTGCCAAGGTCCGCTACGACCGGCTGGACGCCGTGACCGGCGACCGGAGGCTGATGATCTCCTCCCTGGTCATCAACTGGATCCTCGGGCCCGCGGTGATGTTCGCCCTGGCGTGGATCTTCCTGCCGGACCTGCCCGAGTACCGCACCGGCCTGATCATCGTGGGCCTGGCCCGCTGCATCGCCATGGTGATCATCTGGAACGACCTCGCCTGCGGCGACCGCGAGGCCGCGGCCGTGCTCGTCGCGCTGAACTCGGTCTTCCAGGTCCTGGCGTTCGGTCTGCTGGGCTGGTTCTACCTCGACCTGCTGCCCGGCTGGCTGGGCCTGGGCGACGGCGAGCACCTGGACATCTCTATGTGGGAGATCGCGCTGAACGTGGTCATCTTCCTCGGCGTCCCGCTTCTGGCCGGCTTCCTGACCCGCCGTGTCGGTGAGAAGAAGATGGGCCGCGAGGGCTACGAGCAGCGCTTCCTGCCGAAGATCGGCCCGTGGGCCCTCTACGGGCTGCTGTTCACGATCGTCATCCTCTTCGCCCTCCAGGGAAAGACGATCACTTCACAGCCGCTGGACGTCGCCCGGATCGCGCTGCCGCTGCTGGTCTACTTCGCGGTCATGTTCTTCGGCACCTTCCTCCTCGGCAAGGGCCTGGGGCTCGCCTACGACCGCACCACCACGCTGGCGTTCACCGCGGCGGGCAACAACTTCGAGCTGGCCATCGCGGTCGCCATCGCCACCTTCGGTGTCACCTCCGGCCAGGCACTGTCCGGAGTCGTCGGACCGCTCATCGAAGTCCCGGTGCTGATCGGTCTGGTCTACGTCGCGCTCGCCTGGCGAAGGAAGTTCGCCGCCGGCGCGGTGACGACGGCGCCGTGACGCAGCACACGGATGTGGTGGTGGTCGGCGGCGGCCAGGCAGGGCTCGCCGCCGGCTACCACCTGCGCCGCCAGGGCCTCGACCACGTCGTCCTGGACGCCGACGCGGCGCCGGGCGGGTCCTGGCAGCACATGTGGGACTCGCTGCACCTCTTCTCGCCGGCGGATCACTCCTCCTTGCCCGGCCGCCTCATGCCCGCCCAGCCCGGTGAGACCTACCCGGACGCCGGGCACGTGGTCGACTACCTCACCGACTACGAGAAGCGGTACGACCTGCCCGTCCAGCACGGCAGCCGGGTCGAGGCCGTGCGCCGCGACGGCGACCGGCTCCTGGTAGAGGCCGACTCGGGCACCTGGCGGGCCCGGGCGGTCATCAGCGCGACCGGTACCTGGTCTCGCCCCTTCCTCCCTGCAGTACCGGGCCGCAGCGTCTTCACCGGACGTCAGCTCCACACCGTGAACTACCGCCGCCCGGCCGACTTCGCCGGCCAGCGCGTGATCGTGGTCGGCGGCGGCAACTCCGGTGCTCAAATCGCCTCAGACCTCGCCCTGAACGGCCAGGTGGAGGTGACGTGGGTGACCCAGCGCCCGCCGCGCTTCCTGCCCGACGACATCGACGGCCGTGCCCTGTTCGACGTCGCCACCGCTCGCCGCCGCGCTCTCGACGCCGGCCGCAGCGACACCGGTGGCGTCGCCTCGCTGGGCGACATCGTGGCCGTTCCGCCCGTCCGTGTCGCCCGCGACGCCGGACTCCTGACCGCGAAGCCGATGTTCTCCCGGCTCACTGCCGACGGCGTCCGATGGGGCGACGGCAGCCGTACGGGTGCGGACGCGATCGTCTGGTGCACCGGTTTCCGTCCTGCCCTGTCCCATCTGGCCCCGCTCCAGCTGCGAGGCGTGCGCGGGCACATCGCGACCGAGGGCACCCGTGCGGTCGACGAGCCGCGGCTGCATCTGCTCGGTTACGGCGACTGGACCGGCCCGGCGTCCGCGACGCTGATCGGGGTGGGCCGCCCTGTGCGGGACGCCGCCCGCGGCATCGCGGCGCTGTGTGCGCGCAGCTGACAGGGCAGCCCCGCGTGATTCGTGACTTCGCCCAGTGTCGTGTCGCAGTGTGATCGTTGCAGACTGCCGGGCATGACCTCGCCCTTGGCCGCCGGTCCTCCCCAACCTGTGAGCTGGGCCCGCTCCATGCCCGTGGTGTTCGGGGCGGGCGCGGGTATCGGCGTCCTTGGCGGCATGATCGGCCTGGGCGGCGCGGAGTTCCGACTTCCCCTGCTGATCAGCCTGTTCGGGTTCGCGGCACTGTCTGCGGTCATCCTGAACAAGGCCATGAGCCTGGTCGTGGTCGTCGTGGCACTGCCCGCCCGGCTGGCCGCGGTGTCCGCGTCCCAGCTGGCCGATCACTGGCCTGTCGCAGTCAACCTGCTGGCCGGGAGCCTGCTGGGCGCATGGGCCGGCGCGAGCTGGGCGGTACGGATGCGCAGCGCCACCCTGTACAAGGTGCTGGCGGCACTGATGGTGCTCATGGCCGCAGCTCTGCTGGCCACCCACCTCGCCACCGTGGAAACGCTCACGCTGCCGCTGTGGGCGCAGGTGCCCTGCGGCGTGGTGGCGGGCTTCGGCATCGGCGTGGTCGCCGCGGTCATGGGCGTGGCCGGAGGTGAGCTCCTGATCCCGACGATCGTGCTGCTCTTCGGCCTGGACATCAAGACGGCCGGAAGCCTGTCCTTGCTGGTGTCGCTGCCGACCATGCTGGTCGCCTTCGCCCGCTACAGCCGCGACGGCAGTTTCGCGGTCTTGGGCGCCCAACTTCGCTTCACCGGCGTGATGGCCGCGGGCTCGGTCGTCGGCGCGCTGCTGGGCGGGCTACTGGTCGGCATTTTCTCGAACACGGTGCTCGTTCCGGTGCTGGCGGCGATCCTGCTCGTTTCGTCGGTGAAGCTCGCACGCCACGAGAAGCCGTCGTCCCGGCACCGGGTCGGTCAATGAGTGAGGGACGACAGTCGACCAGGACCACCCGCACCAGCGACCGTGCTCTGGAGTCAGCGTGAGCGACTGAGCCGGGACAGTACGTGCGCGGCATCGCGGCCCACGCCACGCAAGGTGTTGGAAGAGAAGCTGCGCTGGAACTCGATGCCGACGAACCCGAGCCCGGGAACGGTGGCGATGCCGCCCTGGTGGCGGGGCCGGCCGTCGGTGCCCAGGACACCGCTTCCGGTGAGGTAGGGATAGTTGAGGCGGTACCCGGTGGCCCAGATGACCGTGTCGACAGGCTCCTTGGCGCCGTCGGCCCACACGACACCGTCCGGCGTGAGACGAGCGAACATCTCGCGCCGCTCGACGCCGTGGGTGTCGAGAGCCCTGCGGTAGCGCCCGTCGTCGAGGACGGACACCGGCACCTTTTCCAGCATCCGGCTCAGCGGGGCGATGTCGAACCCGGTGTGCCGGAGCCACCAGTGGATGTCCCGGCCCAGCGGGCGCTGCTTCACCCAGCCGAGCGGCCGGCGGCTGGCCAGCGTGGTCTCGGCGACCGCGCCGAGTTCGGCGGCAATTTGGACGGCCGAGTTGCCGCCTCCCACGACCACGACGCGCCGGCCGGTGAACGGCTCGGAGGTGCGGTAGTCGGCGGCGTGGAGCGACTGTCCGGCGAACTCCTCACAGCCGGGCACGGCCGGCGTGTAGGGACTGCGGAAGGCGCCGGTCGCGGCCACGACCGCTCGCGCCGTGAACGCGGCACCGTCCTCCGTGCGCACCATCCAGGCACCGTCGCGCGGCTGTACCGAGGTGACGGTGGTGGAGGTGCGGATGTCGGCGTCGAGACGGCGGGCGTAGGCGCGAAGGTAGTCGACCACCTCGTCCCTGGTCGGGTATCGGTCACCGTCACCGGGGAAGCGCATGCCGGGCAGCGACGAGTACCGGGCAGGGGAGAACAGGGTGAGGCTGTCGTAGTAGCGCGGCCAGGACCCGCCCGCCTGGTCGGCGGACTCCATGACGAGCGTGCGGGCGAAGCCGTGGCGGGGCGCGAGCGCGGCGGTGGCCAGACCGGACTGGCCGGCGCCGAGAACGATGAGGTCGGCGTGGTGCTCCATGAGAACCTTCTCCTGTAAGCGTCGTCGTTTCGGGAAGTGACGAAATATGAGTCGCGGATCAGCCGAGGAAGTGGCGGGTGGTGGTGCGGGCGAGGGGGTCGACCCGGCGACGGCCGACTTCCTCAAGGCCCTGGCGAGCGAGACCCGTCAACTGGTCATGCAGCAGTTCGCGGGCAGTCGCGAGCTGACCGTCGGAGAGATCGCTGAGCGATGCGGCCTCAAGCCGTCAACGGCCTCCGAGCACCTGGGCCTCCTGCGCCGCGGCGGCCTGGTCCTCTCTCGCAAGGAGGGCAAGCAGGTCTTCTACCGCGCCGACGGCGCCACCATGGCTCACCACCTGGACGCCCTCAAGGCGTACCTGCTGCGCTGCTGTCCGCCCGGCTGCGGCGCCTGACCGCGGCCCGGCTCGGGCGGCGGTCAGGCGCGCAGGTCGAGCATGGCGGACATGGCCGCCACCACGGACGGGGCGACCTGGTAGTAGACCCAGGTGCCGCGCCGCTCGGAGGTCAGCAGGCCGGCCTCGCGCAGCTTCTTCAGGTGGTGGGACACGGTCGGCTGGGACACGCCGACGTCCGCGATGTCGCACACGCACGCCTCCCCGCCCGGGTGCGACGCGATTTTGGAGAACAGGCGCAGGCGCACCGGGTCCGACTGAACCGCCCCGGGTTCGGTAGAGATCTCAGATTGTGGTTGTGACCTGGGGTTTCGTGAGTTCGGTGTAGTAGGTGGCTTCGTACTCGACGGGCGGGACGTGGC
>BNBH01000068.1 GCA_014655195.1 Streptomyces cellulosae
CGCCGATTACTGATGATCGCCGTACGCGTCGAGTTCCCCACCACCCGACCATGATCAACCATTCAGGCTCGGCCTCTCACCGCCTACCGTGCACGAGCTCGTTAGGCAGTTTCGTTTGGGATCAGTCGGTCGTTGGTCCGGGTGTGCCGTTGACTGATGCGCAGTGGGCGCGGATTGAGCCGTTGCTCCCGGACCGGACTCCGAAGCGGGGTGGCCGCTGGCGGGACCATCGTGAGGTGATCGACGCGATCGCCTACAAGTTCCAAGCCGACACGCAGTGGGTTCACCTGCCGGAGAAGTACGGCAACTGGCGAGGGGTCTACAACCGCCTCCGGATGTGGGCCGTCGACGGCACCTGGGAGCGAGTCTTTACCACCCTGGTCGCCCAGGCTGACGCGGACGAGGACCTCAACTGGGCCGTCTCGGTCGACTCCACCACCGTGCGGGCCCACCAGCACGCGGCCGGAGCCCGCAAAAGGGGGCCCCGGCCGGAGAGCCGGCCGACCATGCCATCGGCCGGTCCCGCGGCGGACTGACCACGAAGATCCACCTCGCTGCCGATGCCCGCTGCCAGCCCCTGGCGTTCGTTCTCACCGCAGGCCAGGCCGGTGACGCACCCGCGTTCACCGACGTCATGGCCCGCCTGCGCGTTCCCCGCCGGCGAGGACGGCCCCGCACCAGGCCAGACCTGGTGCTGGCCGACAAGGCGTACTCCTCCCGCGCGATCCGCGAGCACCTGCGCAAGCGCGGCATCCGGGCAGTGATCCCCGTCCCCGCAGACCAGCGCAGACACCGGCTACGTCGGGGCAGCCGGGGCGGCAGACCACCGGCCTTCGACCGCGAGACCTACAAGCAGCGCAACACCGTCGAGCGGTGCATCAACCGCCTCAAGCAATGGCGAGGCATCGCCACCCGCTACGAAAAGACTGCCACCATCTACCTGGCCGGACTCCACATCGCAGGCATCTTCCTCTGGTCCGCCCGGTGATCCAAACGAAACTGCCTAAGTGCCTACTGCTGGCGCCGCCGCGAGGTCGGCGACTGGCACAGCGGCCGCCCAGCGCAACCTCTTCAACCGCATGATCGGCCAGCTCTACCACTGCCTCCAGCACCGCAAGCTGTTCGACGAATCCCGTTCAACTCGCCGCCGCAGCCTGACGAGATCACGTCTGCCATGCTGTCGTCCTCACGGGACGGAGGAGACATGACCGAGCCGATCGCCGGATGGATCTGGGGCCGCAACCTGCATTCCTTCCTTCAGTTGCTGTCCCACTACGCCGGATACGACTTCGACGACACCGACTGGGAAACCATCGAAGCCGGCGTTCAGGAGACTGACGACGAAGCTCCCGACGGCTGGTACTCGTATCCCCTGGTCGGCACTAGCGTCACCTTGAGCGTCGCCCTCGCCCAGGCCGCCTGCGGCGAGGAAGTGTCCGTCAGCGTCACAGGTGCCGAGACGCTGGAGCTTCGGCTCCGCACGGACACTCTCCTGTCCGCCTTCGCCAGCATCTAACCACCGCCAGCAAGTCGGGATCCAGCATGCACCGGATCGTAGAGGGCCGATGATCCTCAGGGGCAAAGAACCGGACGCTCAGCTTCCTGCTTGTGCTGCCGAGCGCTTGTTCAAGAACTGCTTCGCTGTTTCGACTGCTTCCCTGCTGAGTTCCTCGAAGGAGACTCCCCAGCTCTCCTCCCAGCCGTCCAGGTTGTGCGCGCAGTGGACCAGTGGTTCCAGCTCTTCGGGGTAGCCGAGGTCCTCGGCAATGTCTGCCCAGATGAGATGGGTGCCGGCGGCGGCATCCAGGGATCCGTCAACAATCTGACCGGCGACCCAGTCGGCCATCGCCCACTTTGCGGCCCGTCGATCAGCGGGAGGGCGGAAGAGCAGGCCCAGCTCCTCCAGTACCTGGTCGAAGAGGGCGGGAGCTTCGGGCTCTTCGCCCCGGAGGAGGCCGGCCAGCATGGCAAGAGAGGGGCTCTCAACCCCTGCGATCAGAGCGTTCAGTCCTGCCTGGATGAGCCGGTCTGACCCGACGTGCCTCTCGAAGGCCCGCTCGCGCGCGATGTGGCTGAGCTGCTTGAGGGCGTCGTCGCGGGTCATCAGAGTCGTCTCGGTCGGCGTCTGGGAGAAGAAGGCTCGCACACCGGCCGACGCTGATGCATTGTGTTTCTCTTCGAGCGACCGCGCTGACAGATGATCTTCTCCGTGGACTCCCGCCCACGACCGGCAGGAGTACCCCGGAGACAGATCACAGCAGCCCCTTGACCTGTGACTTCACGTTGGCGGCAACTCACTGAGTGGAGTCCACTCGGTGGAGCACACTCGATATCGTGCATCGCCACTGGATGCAGAACATCGTGGGTTCCACTCGGTGGACAGTGCCCGGCATCGTCACCACAGCCAGGCGGTGAAGTGCCGCACACGGGAAAGGGCGCGGGCGTCGCGGCGCGCGGCTGCGTTGCCGATCCGGTTCTGCCGGGAGCGGGGCCGGCGCGATTACGCTGCGGCAAGGCGGCGGCGTCCGGCGTCCTGGAGTCGCCGCCGCTGCTTGCGCAGCTCCTGCTTCTTCGCTGCCTTCGATTGCGGCTTCCGGGGCCGCTTCCAGATCGGCTGCCATCCCAGGGCTCATCGGGCTCGGGCTCCTGGTCCTCGTCGAGCGCGGCGGCCATCTTCGCGCGGGCCGCGTGGGCGCGGGCGCGGGCAATCACCGTTTCGGGCGCCGGAGAAACAGGTGATGGAAAAGGTGCGCTTTTTGCGGAACCTTTGCCTGGGGGCGGGCGTTGGGCCAGTGAGCGCGCGGGAGCGGGTTCGCGAGATGACTTCCGACGATGACCGAGGTGACTCAATGGCAGTCTGGGACAAGCTCAAGGACCAGGCCAAGGCTCTTCAGCAGAATCAGGGCGGGCGTGGCGCCACCGGTGGGCGGAGCGGGGGGACGAGGTCCGGCGGTGGCAGCAAGGCCCAGCTGATCGGTGTGCTGAAGACGCAGCTCGGCTCGCTGAAGACCGAGTTGAAGAGTGGTGCCTACCGGGACGCGAGCATGGCGGTGTGCGCGCTGGTCGCGGCGGCCGACGGGCAGGTGGATCCGGCCGAGCGGCAGCAGGTCGAGTCGATGATCCTCAGCAACGATGTGCTCCAGAACTTCCCGCCGGAGCAGCTGCGGCAGCGTTTCAACAAGCATGTCGACCAGCTAACGATGAACTTCCAGCACGGCAAGGCCGAGGCCATGCAGGAGGTCGCCAAGGCCGCCAAGAAGCCCACCGAGGCCCGGGCCGTGATCCAGACCGGCATGGTCATCGCCGGTGCCGACGGCCACTTCTCCCAGGCAGAGGCGACGGTCCTGCGCGAGGCCTGCGCGACACTGGGGCTGTCCCCGGCCGAATTCCAGCTCTGAGTCCCGGCTCTGATTGAACCCCTGGTTCCGCTCTGATCAGCGATCCGGCTAGAGCCTGTGTGAGGTCGTGATCCATCTCGGGTTTTGATCCCTTGCGGGGCAAGGCTCGGCACGCCCCGTCCGGCGCCGTGGTCGGGGGTCGCACTCGGCATGGTCGACCTCATGGTCGGGACGAGCACGCGGGCTCAGCGGCGGCGGAGTTCCTCAGCCCAGTTCTGAAGCGGTCCTTCGAGGACCAGGTTGTCTCCGCGGGCCACGGTCTGGAGCAGCTGGGCGCACACGGTCGCTTCGGCGGCGAGGCCGGCCGGACTGCCCAGCACGGGGAAGGCGGTACGGACGCAGGCGGCAGTGTCCGGCTGGAGCAGCGAGTAGGCGTAGAGCGTGGCGGCGTCGAACCCTCCGGGGCCATGCCCCGTCCTTCCCAGTCCGGCAGGCGCAGCGGTTCGGTGAGGTTCGCCCAGTGCACGTCCGCATGGGCTGTCGTCCAGCGGGAGAGGGCCGGTGCCGTCCGGTCACCCGGCAGCAGGCGATCGAGGCACTGCGCCAGCAGGTACCGGCGTGCGTCCACTGCCGGCCGGACACGGCTCTGGGCATCTTGGACTGCTCCTGCGGCCTCGTCCGCGGCCGACCGCCACCGGGTGCCCCAGGCACGACGCTACAGAGGGCTGCGGCCAGTGATGGCCCCGCCAGGGTCGTCCAGCAAGGCGATGCGGGCGCTGATGCGCTTGCCGACCGGCTCCCGCTGGATTTCGAAGCCCTGGGCGACGGCCATCACGATCTCGAGCCCATGCTGCCCCACCCGTCCGGCGTCCGCGGCCCGGGCCACCGGCAGCACCGGATGGGAGTCCCACACCACCACCTCGACCATGTCGCCCACGATGCTCAGGTCCATCAGCACCGGGCCGGGCGCGTACTTGCGGGCGTTGGTGACCAGCTCGCTCACCACCAGCTGCGTCAGGTCCAGCGCACGCTGCGAGACTGGCAGGCCCTGTTCGGTCTGGGCCCGGGTGAGGAACTGCGTTGCCAGGTGACGGGCCTGGGCGATGACCGTGCCGTCACCTTCCAGGGCCACCGTGGTCTGCATGGCCTGCTCGCCTGGTGCGGTGCCGTCCTCATCCACAGGGGCTGATTCCATTACGGCCCGCTTTCGCTACCCCGTTCACACCCCCGCGCGTACCCGCGCCCGCGCGGCACACGCTCCACTCTCCTGCGCCGGCTCCCCATCGGCACAGCAGCATCGCCCGGACGTGCAGGGCAGCACCTCGGGCAGAAGGTCTTGGTGTGCCAGTATCACCGAATGGCCGAGGGACGAAGGACAGACACCGGGCAAGCCGAACAGGCCGGCGGGCTGTCGGTCGTGACCACCGCGACGGGCGGCGTGCGCGTGATGGCACTGGCCGGGGAGATCGACCACCACACCGGCGGCCAGCTGAGCCGCGCCCTGGACGTCGCCGGCGCCGAGCGGCCCCGCATCGTGATCGACATGCGCCAGGTCACCTTCATGGACTCCACCGGCATCAACATCCTCATCGCCGCCTACCAGGCCGTCACCGAAGTCGGCGGCTGGCTCCGCCTGGCGGGACCCATCGACTCCGTCCTGCGAGTCCTGCAACTCGTCGGCGTCGACGACATCGTCGAATGCCACCCCACCCTCCACGAAGCCCTGGCCGCCTGAGCCGCTCAGACACCTTCACCAGCACCCGGGGGGCTGACGGGACACGGGGAAGGCATCCGGACATGTCCTGGAGGCTGCCCAAGCCCATGCTCGCCACGGCCGTGAACAGCCTTGTCCGCGTACTCATCTGAGTGCACCACCGAGTACGAAGTTGTGTGCACCACTGCTCAGGCTACGTCGGTGTCCCGTTCGATGGCCTGGAGGCGGTTCTTGAGC
>BNBH01000069.1 GCA_014655195.1 Streptomyces cellulosae
CCGGGGACCGGGGACCGAACGACACCGACACGGGGACCGAGCCCACCGGGGACCGGGGACCGAACGACACCGACACGGGGACCGAGCCCACCGGGGACCGGGGACACACGGTGCCTCTGCGGAGCAAGACGGCCACGAAGCCCCGGACTAAGACCAAGGGGAATCGCGCCCGGTCCCGCAGCCCGCAGACGCAGCGCGCGCCGCGGGAGCTCGAGCAGTCGGTGGACCAGCTCGTCCAGCAGGTCCGTCCGCACGTCTCTGCCCTGCTCGAACGGGACGGCAACGAGTCCGTTACCCGGGTCCAGCTGCGGGAGATTCTCCGCCGTGAGGGCCTGAAGGGCGGCCGGAACGACCGGCTGAGCCTCGTCCTCCAGGAACTGCGGAGTGACGCCACCACGACGCCAAGGAGCTCCGCCCGATGAAGACCTGCCACCAGTTCGACACCGTCCGTGCGGAGTACGAGCGGGAGATCGGCTTCATGCTCGCCCACTCAAAGCGGCACGAGGGCAGGCCGGCGGCGAAGTCCAGCGCGAAGCAGGCTGCCTCGACGAAGCAGCGGATGGCCCGCGCGCTCAACAGCCACGTCGGTCGCTGCCCCGAGTGCGGCTGAACCGGCAAAACCCCACTCAAGGCCCTAATCGCAAAGGGTGGCCCGGCTCCGTGCCGGGCCACCCGCCCCGCTTGAGGAGACACGCCTTGATTCCGCGTCCTGTTCGCTCATCCGAGCCCACGGTCGTCGAGGCCAGCGCCTGGGCGAACGTCCTGGTCCGCCGGAGACTCCTGCACGCCGCCGTCCTCGCGCCTACCGGCCAGTGGCTCGTCCAGGGCCACTCAAAAGGATCCGTCCGCGTCCTTACGGGACCGGCCGACGTCCTCGCGCTGGCCGCGAGCATCCAACAGCACACCCGCTCCACGAGGACCGAATCCTGATGACGAACCCCACCCAGACCGGCACCGCCCCGGAACCTGCTCCCGACTCCAACTCGGTCTCGCGGCGAGCAAGTTGGGGCGGAAGCATAGCTTCCGCCAGACCCACCCCCGAGGGGGCGGGAGAGGACCTGCACCGGGGGGCGCAGGTCCTTGAGGCTTCGACCGGGGGCGGATCGAAGCCGGGGCAGGAGGATAAGCAGACAGAGCCGCACGCCCGCCGACAGCGCGCTCCCCGCGCCCGTCAGCGACCGCGTCAGCCGCCCGCAAAGAAACGTCTGCGCCAGCCCGCCACGCGATTCAACGAAGACGAGTACGCCCTGATCACGTCCGCCGCCGCCCGATGCAATCTGTCCGTCGCCGGGTTCCTCGCCCGCTCTGCACTCGCCGCCGCTCGCGACCTCGACCGCACCAGTGCTGAAATCGCCGACGAACGTGAAGTGATCACAGCCCTGTTCGACAGCCGACGCCGGCTGGGCTGGGCCGGCAGCAACCTCAACCAGGCCGTCAAGGCACTCAACTCCAGTGCAGACGTTCCCCACCTCGAAGCCGCCGTCGCCGCCGTCCGGCGAGCCGCCGACACCGCACACGAAGCCGCCTCACGACTGATCGAGCACCGCGGCTCATGATCCCCAGTGTCAACCCCTCAGGCTCACGGACAATCGGGCTCCTGGCCTACCTCTACGGCCCGGGCAAGCACGAGGAACACACCGACCCCCATCTCGTGGCCTCCTTCGACGGCATGTCCCCCGACCCCGGCCGCAACCCGAACGCCACCCTCACAGACCTCCAGCAACTCCTCGACCAACCCGTCATGGCCCTTGCCAAGCACGCCCGTCCGGCCAAACACGTGTGGCACACCTCCGTCCGCGCCGATCCCGACGACCGGATCCTGTCCGACGAGGAGTGGGCCAGCATCGCCCGTCGCATCGTCGCCGCCACCGGCATCGACCCCGGCGACGGACAGCCCGGCTGCCGCTGGGCCGCCGTACGCCACGCAGACGACCACATCCACATCGTCGCCACCCTCGTCACCGAAGACGGCCACCGCCCCGACGACTTCCGCTCCGGCGCCCGCGCCCAGGCCGAAGCCCGCCTCATCGAAAAGGAACTCGGCCTCCATCAGGTCGCACCCGGTGACGGCACCGCAGCGAAGCGGCCCACCAGCGCCGAACGCCACAAGGCCGAACGCCAGGGCCGCGAGCGCACCGCCCGCGAAGAACTGCGGGAGAGCGTACGGCGCGCGGTGGCCGGTGCCCGGAGCGACGAGGAGTTCTTCGACCGGCTCGCCTCCGCCGGCCTCCTGATCCGTAAGCGCGTCGCGCCCTCCGGTGACCTGCTCGGCTACAAGGTCGCCTTGCCCGACGACCTGAACAAGGACGGCGAGCCAGTGTTCTACCCCGGCGCGCGCCTGGCCCCCGACCTGTCGCTGCCACGCGTCCGCGAGCGCTGGTCCGCCGACGCGCAGAGTGTCTCTTCCGTCCGGCGGGAGGAGGCGATCCGGACAGGGCCGGGCAGTCCGGCCGCCGCGCGCCGCGGGACGGCATCGGCCGTGTGGCAGGCCGTGCTCATCGTCGAGCAGAGCGGGGACGGGGTCGCCGCCGCCCACATCGCCGCGGTCGGCGAGATCCTGGATGCCCTAGCGAAGACGTCCGCTGCCCACACCCGTCGCGAACTGCGCGACGCCGCAACGGCCTTCGAACGGGCCTCGCGCTCTCACGTCCGCGCCGTACGCGGGCACGATCGAGCCCTGCGACGGGCCGCCCGCGACCTCGTCCAAGGCGGCCCGGCCCTCGGCCGGGGTGAGGACGGAGCCACCACGGCAATGGCGATCGACATGCTGTTCTTCCTGATCACCGTCACCGCGCGCTGGCACGCCAGGAAGGGGCACGCCCAGCAGGCAGAGGCCGCCGCTCGGGCGGCCGAGCACCTGCGCGCCGCCTACCGGGCCGCCTCAGCCCAGCCGCTCGGTGTGCTCTACCAGCGTGGTCGGCGTCTGAGCCGGCCGATGCTCCAGCGGCAGACGGTGCTGCTGCGCGAGGCGCTGCCGGAGCTGGCCGAGCAGATCCTCGCCGAACCCGGCTGGTACGCCCTGGCCGCAACCATCGCGGAAGCCGAAGCCGCCGGCCACGACCCAGCCGCCCTCCTATCCGACGTCGCCGCACGGCGTGAACTCGGCACCGCGGACTCCGTCAGCGACGTGCTGGTGTGGCGCATGCGGCGGACAGCCGACCTGCCCGCCGATGCCTCCCACCTTCCCGAGACCAACACCGCTGAGAACCGGCCCGCGACGCGAGGTACGACCACCAAGCCCGCCTCACCCGCCAGGCGGCGCACCGGAGAGGAGACATCGCGCCAGTCCCGGTAAGCCCATCGGATGCCGGCACGCAGTCTCACCACATCACCGCCGCGGTAACACCGCCGCGCCATACCGCGACACGCATCGCGGCTGGCTCGTCATCCGGGCGGCCGAGGGGCCGAGTGCCCCTGCTGACCTAGCCGGAGGGGACTGTGGACTTTGTGAATTGAAACCACCAGGGGCATGAGGCACGATCATGAAACGCGCAGGACGAGGTGCCAAGGCAGAGGAGAACGCCAGGGTGTTTCACCGGATACGCCGCAGGGCCAAGGAACTAAGCGAAGCTCAGAGACGGTTCGCCGAACTGCACACGCAGATGCAGGGCCAAGTCCCGCCCGGCATCGGAGTGCCAGCACCTGAGCCACAGGCCGTCGAGCCGACCGCCATCGTGGACGACTTCCTCCCGCCGGAACTGCGGGTGCCGAGCCACGACCAGGTCGAAGGCAAGATGATGCCGTGGAAGCAGCCCCTGGTCCTAGACGGTGAGATGGCCGCCTGCGCCGAGTGCGGCGCATACCGGGACTGGCTCATCCTCTCCACTCACGGTGAGATCTGGCTGCGGTGCCGGGCCGGACACCAACAGTTGGAGACCCGCATCGACACCGCCTGGTACAACCGGCACTCCGGGCCGGCGGACGCGACGCACGCCACGTTCGAGGACTGCCTGCGCCACCTCGGGCACTGACCACCACTCCTACAACCCCACCGGGCCCGCGGGCCCGCACTGACCACCCGTCGCCTAGCTGTGTTGTCCCGGGACGTTGGTGACACGCGTGCTGGGTGCTTGAACGGGTGAGGGCCTTCTGGGTTCGGTGTGGATTGCGACATTCACGCCCGACCGCAG
>BNBH01000070.1 GCA_014655195.1 Streptomyces cellulosae
CAACGCGCCCGCCGCAACGCCGGCCCACCGGGGCCGCCCCCGGGCCGGCTGGCGCCGCCTGGAACGCGAACCAGGCTTCCGAGCCCCCCACAGCTGGCGCTGACCTCGCCCCGAAGGGCGCGGGGAACGGCGCGAGCAACCACGCCCTACCCGCACCCGACGCGCTGCAGAGGTCGCCCGCAGGCCAGTAGGGGCGCGGGGAACTGCGCGACCGGCCACGAACGACCCGCACCCGACACCGCAACGGGCCGACGGCGACAGCAGTACTGGAGCCGTTTCTTCAACTTTCTCATCGGCGCACCACAGATCCATGTCAACCGCGTGGTGCCCCTCCCCGGGGACTGATTGGCTGGCGCCAACCCCCGGCCCGCATGCGTTCATGCGGTTTCTGTCCATGTCCCAGCACAGATAAGGCTCAACATGGTTTCGCGACGCAGATTCCTGGGCTCGGCGACAGCGGTGGCCGGCGCTGCCGCGGGCTTCGCCGCACTGCCCCATTCGGCGCCCGCCCGGGCCGCCGGACGGATCGCGCCGGAGGTTGTCGTCAGGCCGGGAGACGCCCGGTACGCCGAGCTCGCGGAGCGCGGGTACAACAACCGTTTCGTGGCCACCCCGGACGAGATCTGGCTCGTGCACAGCGCCGCTCAGGTGGAGAAGGCGGTGAACCAGGCCGTCGCCGACAACCAGCGTGTCACGGTGCGCAGTGGAGGTCACTGCTTCGAGGGCCTCGTGGACGACCCGCAATTCCGTCTCCTGGTCGACCTGTCCGAGATGAGGGGCATCAGCTTCGACCCGAAGATGAACGCCTTCGCCGTCGAGGCGGGCGCCCGGCTCGGCGAGGTCTACAAGGCCCTGTACGAGGGCTGGGGGGTGACCGTCCCCGGTGGTGTCTGCCCGGAGGTCGGCGTGGGCGGCCACGTCAGCGGCGGTGGATACGGGCCGCTGTCACGCAGGTACGGCCTGGTCGTGGACCATCTGTACGCCGTCGAGGTCGTGGTCGCGGACCGGCGACGCGGGGCACGGACGATCGTCGCCACCCGGGACGCCGGCGATCCGAACCGCGACCTGTGGTGGGCCCACACAGGCGGCGGTGGCGGCGGGTTCGGCATCGTCACGCGTTTCTGGTTCCGGACGCCGGGTGCCTCCGGCCGTCCCTCCGCGCTCCTGCCGAAGCCGCCGGCCCGGATGCGTAAGACCGTCGTGAGCTGGCCGTGGAGCGAGCTGACCGAGGCTCGTTTCACGCGTCTGGTGCTCAACCACGGAGCCTGGCACGCGGCGAACAGCGCGCCGGGCTCCGAGTACTCGGTGATGCACAGCTCCCTCCAGCTCCACTCCTCGATCACCGGCACGATCGAGCTGGAGATCCGCATGGACGCCACTCTGCCCCGTACATCCCAGCTCCACGACGACTACATCCGCGCGGTGAACGCGGGCGTGGGCCTGGAGCCGACCGTCGACATCACCGAGGGCTCCTGGCTGGACGTCACGCTGGAGCCGACTCCCAGTTACGGCGACTACGGGCGCCAGAAGTCGATGGGCGGACATCTGCGGAAGCCGCTGACCGAAAGCCAGGTCCGCGCGCTCCACCGTTCGCTGAGCGACCCCTCCCACTTCGGCGCCGGCCTGGTCTATCTCGCTGCCTACGGCTGCCGCATCAACACGGTTCAGTCCTCCGCCACCGCCATCCCCCAGCGGGACTCCGTCTTCAAGCTCTGGTACTCCAACAACTGGGCGGACCCCGCCCAGGACGACTACGAGGTCGAGTGGCTGCGCACCCTGCGCAAGAACGTGCACGGCGCAACCGGCGGCTTCCCGGTACCCGACGGCCGGCAGGACGGCGGCTACATCAACTACCCCGACGTCGACATGCTCGACCCGGCGCAGAACACCTCGGGTGTGCCCTGGTACTCGATCATCTGGAAGGACAACTACCCGAGGCTGCAGCGCGTCAAGAACACCTACGACCCCCACAACGTCTTCCGGCATGCCATGTCCCTGACCCCCTCCTGACCATCGCTCGGGCGGTCGGTCCTCACGCCGGAAGCGCACATCACCCATGTCTGCACAACAGCCCGGAGGGCCCCATGACCAGCAGTAACCCCGCTGCCAGCCACACCGCTTCAGGACGCCGTGCGTTGCCCGTGTGGCAGGCGGTGGCGGGGGCCGCCGTCGTCGCCGCCGTCGTCAATCTCGTCGTTCTGTTCATCGGCGATGCCGCCGGGGCCTCACTGGTCCTGGAACTCAACGGCAAGCCCGACGAGATCGGCGCCGGCGACGTCGTCTTCATGTCGGTCGCCGCGCCGGTGCTCGGCATCACCGCGGCCGTTCTCCTGGCCCGCTGGAAGCCGGTGTTCCTGCGGGTGGGCCAGATCGTGGGCGGTTCCGTCGCGGTACTCACCGCGATCGGCCCGCTGACTCAGGAGACCGACGGTGGTACGGCCGCGACACTGATCACGATGCACCTGTTCGTGGGGCTCGTCGCGGTGGCCGCCCTGGAGGCGATTCGGCGGTCCCGCGTCTGACGTCACGTCGGCACCACGCACGAGGCGGCCCTCCGGCACCCCCCGGGTTCCGGAGGGCCGTGCTGCTGCCTCCTTGAACGAACGGGTCACGACATCGAAAAGGGCCGCCGGTCACCGTTGACCGTACGACCCGTTCGAATGAGGTACCCGGTTCCCGGAATCGTCCGGAAGGTCAGGCACGCCCCAGACGAAATCCGACTCCTCGAGCGGTGACGATCCAGTCGCTCGATCCCAGCTTGCTGCGCAGACTGCTGACATGGGTGTCGATGGTCCGCCCCGGCACGGACCGGGAGTCACGCCACACCTGCACCATGATCTGCTCCCGGGTGACAACGATTCCCGGGCGTGAGGCGAGCAGATACAGAAGGTCGAATTCCTTGCGCGTGACCTCTATGGTCCGGTCGTCCAGGCGGATTTCGCGGGCCCGGGGGTCTATGGAAAGCGGCCCCACGACGACGACCTCGTCAGGCGAGGCCGGCTGTCGCACAGCCCGTCGCATGACCGCCTCGATACGGGCAATCAGTTCGGCCAGGCTGTACGGCTTCGGGACATAGTCGTCCGAGCCGGCGCGCAGGCTCATGACGCGGTCGAGTTCGGAGTCGCGGGCCGTCACGACGATGATCGGCACGTCGCACAGGGCCCTGATGCTCCGGCACAACTCGACACCGTCCAGGTCGGGAAGGTCCAAGTCGACGAGAAGCAGGTCGGCGTTCCGGTACTGCTGCAGGGCCTGAGCGCCGGTCGGGACGCTTTCCGCCTGGTAGCCGTGCCGCCATAAATCGCGGACCAGCCCCTTGGCGACCTCGCTGTCGCTCTCCACCGCGAGTACGCGCACCGGCTTCCGGACACGCCTCGCTTCCGGCCGGACCGACGCATTCCGCATAGACACCTGACGCAGAATGCGTGGTTCGACAAGCCTGACAGAATTATGCCCCATCCGAATCATCCCCCAGATTCGTCCATTTTGATTGAAGCGGCGAGGAATTCACGCGGCGGATCGGCAAGAAGCCTACCGACGGTTCGTCAGATCCGTCAAAGCCCAACAGTTGACGGAAGAAATTTGAAAGAAACGGAAACCCCGATGAAATGTGCAGGCGATTCGGCACCCGAATGGACGACGCGACCTTTAACGACCGGGCCACCCGGTCGACCGCCGCACCCACGCCCGTCCATCAACTGTCGAACAGTCAACCAACACCGACCCCCCGCGCAGACCTGTCCCACCCTCGCGTGATACATCGTACACGGGGCCGCGTACTGCGTACACGAGGGATGAATCACACCTTGTTCGATCATGGATCGAATCAAGGACAAGCCACCTGCGAAAACACCCTATCCACGTTAAACACTCAAAAGCAGTGGTGAATCGGCCACATCCTGCGGCCGACACGTGACGGGGGCGAACGGACTTGACTCCGCTCCGAACAGATGGGAAGACGGCATGATCTCTACTGAGACACCGGAAAGCGGCAGGAACCGGCTCCGGAGAGGTGACGTCCGCCGGCTCGACCGAGTGATCATCAGGTTCGCGGGGGACTCGGGTGACGGGATGCAGCTCACCGGTGACCGTTTCACCTCGGAGACCGCGTCCTTCGGCAA
>BNBH01000071.1 GCA_014655195.1 Streptomyces cellulosae
CCGCTTCGACAAACTCGCCGACCGCTACCGGGCCGGACTCCACCTCGCCGCACTCATCCTCTGGCTCCGCGAGCCCCGACAAGATCACTTGTCAGACACGGCCTAATCGCCTCTGGCTACCAGGTCTACGCGATCAACCCCCGGCAGGTGGCCCGGTTCAAAGAGCGGGTATGCCTCCTCCGGGGCCAAGAGCGACAAGGGCGACGCGCACGCGCTGGCCGACATGGTCCGCATCGACCGCGACCAGCTGCGGCCGGTGGCCGGGGACAGCGACCAGGCCCAGGCCGTCAAAGTCGTCGCCCGCGCCCACCAGACCCTGGTCTGGGAGCGAACTCGCACCTTTCAGCGGCTTCGCAGCACGCTGCGCGAGTACTTCCCCGCCGCCCTGAATGCCTACTCCGACCTCGCTCTGACCAGCACCGACGCACTAGAACTGCTGATCAAGGCCCCCACGCCGGACAGGGCGGCCAAGCTGACCCGCACGCAGATCACCGCCGTCCTGACCCGCCACCGCCGACGCAACCGCGACGCGAAGGCGGCCACCATCCAGACCGCGCTTCGCGAACGACAGCTCGCACTGCCCGAGCCGGTCACAGCGGCCTACGCGGCCGCCGTGACCGTTCACGCGCGGCTGATCATCGCGCTGAACGAGCAGATCGCCGCGATGGAAGAAGAGGTGAAGGCCCATTCTCTGAAGCACCCGGACGCTGAGATCTACCTCTCGATGCCCGGCATCGGGGAAATCACCGGTGCCCGGGTGCTCGCCGAGTTCGGAGACGACCCCGCCCGTTACGCCTCCGCGAAGGCCCGCAAGAACTACGCCGGCACCAGCCCGATCACCCGCGCCTCCGGCAAGAGCCACACCGTCCAAGCCCGCTACGTCCGCAACAACCGACTCGCCGACGCCCTCCAGCGCCAGGCTTTCTGCGCACTGCAAGCATCCCCCGGCGCCCGCCGCTACTACGACAGACAACGCGCCCGCGACGTCGACTACAACCCCGCCCTGCGCCAGCTCGGCAACCGCCTCGTCGGCATCCTCCACGGGTGCCTCAAAACCCGCACCTCCTACGACGAAGCAATCGCTTGGTCGCACCACGCACACCCCCATGCCGCTTGACCTCAAACGGCATGGGGTGTCTGACAGCGCGTGGCGGAGCGCCATACGCCCCACGGTGCTCCGCCGCGCGGCGGCGTCACCAGGACCCGGGCCGGATGACCACCGCCAGGACCTCCGGTCCGCCGTTCACCTCCGCCGACGGGGTCGTCTTCGACCTGGAGACGCTCCACCCGGGCGCGTGGGCCGCTTTCTGGCACACCCTCGGCGCACCAGCGAACGCGGTACGGCGCGGCTGGCGGCCCTTCCAGTTCCGGTACGCCACGGCCTGCGCGCCCTTTCCCCAGGAGCTGCACGCCTCGGCCCGCGGCCACCGCTGGGAGCGCGCCCAGGAAGCGGCCCGGTCCTCCGGAGCCGAGGTGTGCGCCCTGAACACGCTCACCGAACGGGCCGCCGAGCACGACGGGTCTCCGCCCTGGAAGCTGACGGCGCACGAGGCGTCGTACCCCGGATCCGGTGCACCACCGCCCGTCGACGCCACGCTGGCCGGGCTGACCGTCTTGGAGGACGGGCGCTGGATCCAGGCGCCGCTCACCGCGCATCTGCTGAGCCTGCTCGGCGCCGAAGTGGTGCGGATCGAGCAGCCAGGCGGTGATCCGCTGCGCGGCATGCCGCCGACCTGCTCGGGGGTCTCGGCCCGCTGGCTCGCACTCAACCGGGGCAAGAAGGCCGTCGAGGTGGACATCAAGTCCGCCGCGGACCGCGAGCGGCTGCGCGCGATGGCAGCGGACGCCGATGTGTTCCTGCACAACTGGGCGCCCGGCAAGGCCGCCGCGCTCGGCCTGGACAACGAAGACCTGACCGCCGCCAACCCCGCGCTCGTCCACGCGTACACCAGCGGCTGGGCCGACCGGCTGCCCGGGGCTCCGATGGGCCACCGACTTCATGGTGCAGGCCCGCGCCGAGGTGAGGGAGGCGGTGCGACCCGCGGACGAGTCGCCCGTACCGTCCCTGATGACACTGCTCGACGTACTCGGGGGACTCCTCGCCACCGAGGCCGTCCTCGCGGGCCTGCTGCTGCGTCAGCGCACGGGAATAGGCATGCGGGTGGACTCGTCACTGCTGGGGGCAGCCGACGTACTGACAGCGCCGGCCCGGGCACGCGCCTCGGTCTCATCGACGAGGAGGGCACGCTCCGGGTCGTCGGACGGCTGAAGGACGTGCTGATCCGCGGTGGTGCGAACATCAGCCCGCCGAGGTCGAGGTCGAACTGGCCGCGCACCCGGCGGTCCGGGACGTGGTCTGCGTCGGCGTGTCCGACCCGCTGATGGGCGAGCGGCTCGCGGCCTGCGTCGTGCCCAGGGACGAGGCGGCGCCCACGCTGGAGGAACTGTGCGCCCACCTGGATAGGCCAGGTCTGGAACGACGCAAACACCCCGAGCGCCTGCTGGTGCTGAGTGAGCTGCCCCTGACGCCGGCCGGCAAGCCGGACCAGGCGGTACTGCGGGAACGGTGCACGCCCGAAGCGGAGCGACAGCAGCAGCCTTTGGCTTCGGCCGACTGACCCGCCGGACGACAAGGGCGCTCGGAGTGTTCCCCGAGCGGCCCTTGTCATCCGGCGCCACGGCTCAGGAGGCGTTCATCGCCTTCTCCAGCGTCGTCGCCGCGTTCTTGTAGAAGGTCAGCAGATCCATGCCCTTGTCCGGGTAGTTGACGATCCCCACCTGGCGCGCGCCCGAGTCGGGCAGCACGGTGCCGGTCGTCATGTGCACGTTGTCGGGCACCAGTTGGGGCTTCTTCCTGGACAGGTCGGACAACTGCTCGGCCGTCACGGCCTCGGGTCCGTACGTGCCGACCACCTCGGCCCCGGCCAGCTTCGCCGACCAGGCGGAGAAGACCTGGACCACGATGGTGGGCGCCTTGCCGTCCGGCCAGGCGCTCTTGGACTTGGTCTCCCGGACGGGCCGCCGCACGTTCGGCCACGCGATGGCTGGGCACCGGAATCACGGCGCCATGGACGCCGGCCGGTTCGAGCGCGTCCAGGACGTGCAGCCCAGACACGCCGGAAGGGCCTCCGACCGGGTCGTCCCGGCCGGAGGCCCTTCCTTGTGCCGCCTGCAGGTGAAGGGTGAGAAGACGATCACGAGCAGGACGTCATACGGCCCTCGCGGTCAGGGATTCAGCAGCAGCACGTCGGCGCGGGACTTGGCGGCCTCATAGCGCCTGGCCACGTCCTGCCAGTTGACGACGGCCCACATGGCGTCGATGAAGTCGACCTTCTGGTTCTTGTACTGGAGGTAGAAGGCGTGCTCCCAGGCGTCGAAGACCAGGATCGGGATGGAGCCCTGGCCCACATTGCCCTGGTGGTCGTAGACCTGCTCGACGATCAGCCGGCCGCTCAGCGGCTCGTACGCCAGGACGCCCCAACCCGAACCCTGAGTGGTCGCGGCGGCCTTGGTGAGCTGCGCCTTGAAGCCGGCGAAGGAGCCGAACGACTCGGCGATCGCGTCCGCGAGGTCACCGACACCGTCGGCGGCCAGGGGCTCGCCGCCGCCGTCACCAGTCATGTTGTGCCAGTAGATCGAGTGCAGGATGTGGCCGGAGAGGTGGAAGGCCAGGTTCTTCTCCAGGCCGTTGATCGAGCCCCACTGCTCCTTGTCCCGAGCCTCGGCGAGCTGCTCCAGCGTGTCGTTGGCGCCCCTGACGTACGCAGCGTGGTGCTTGTCGTGGTGCAGCTCGATGATCTCCGGACTGATGACCGGGGCGAGCGCCGAGTAGTCGTAGGGCAGCTCCGGGAGCGTGTACACCGCCATGTCCAACATCCTCCGATGTTATTGCAACTCGTATGCAGTTGCACGCTACCAGCAATAGTGGCAATCAATGAACAGGCGCTGGCCCTAGGTGTGCTGTTCGGGCAGGTTGGTGACGCGGCTGGCTGGTGGGTGGCCGCCGATGCCGGTGTGGGGTCGGTGGTAGTTGTACCAGTCCAGCCAGTCGGGAA
>BNBH01000072.1 GCA_014655195.1 Streptomyces cellulosae
CCGCCACCGCACCAGCGTCCTGTTCGCCATGCTCCGCGACGGAACCTTCTACGAACCGAGAAGCCCCCGACTCGCTTGACGAAGGACATAGAGGCACCCCCCCGCAGGCGATCAGTGAGCGTCGGCGGCCGCGAAGTCGGGAAGTTCCGTGGAGACCAGATCGTGCACGGCGCCGTCGAGGAGGCGAGAGGTCTCGGTGGAGCGGGGAAGCATGGTGTCCTCGTAGGCGCGGACGGCCTCGCCCACGGTGTCGTGGCGGGCGAGCGCGAGGGCGAGTTCGCAGGCGTCGAGCAGGGCGAGGTTGACGCCCACGCCGAGCGGCGGCATGAGGTGGGCGGCGTCGCCGAGGAGCGTGACCGAGGGGCTGTGCTGCCAGATGTGACCGGCGGGCAGGGCGTGGATGGGGCGGTCGACATAGGGGCCGTCGTTGTCGCTGATCAGCCGGCGCATACGGGGTGACCAGTCGCGGAAGCGTTCCAGCAGCAGGGCGCGGAGCTTGTCGGTGTCCTGCGGGCCGAGGCCGGCGTCGGTGATCCAGTCGGCGGGGGCGCGCTGGATGACGTAGACGCGGATGTGGTCGCCGCCGTTGGCTTGCGCGAACAGGCCGCGTTCGCCGTCGGCGGCCGCGGCGCTGCCCTGCCCGACGAGCTCGGCGATGTCCGGATGACGTGCGGTGACGTCGTGGAACCACGCTTCCAGGAAGCTGACGCCGGTGTAGCGGGGCGTGGCGTCGGAGACTGCGCGCCGGACGGCGGACCAGGCGCCGTCGGCGCCGATGACGAGGTCGCACTCCACGGTGGTGCCGTCGGCGAAGTGCAGCCGCCGCGGACCCTCCGAGGGCCCGGTGACGGCGCGCAGGGTGTGCCCCCAGCGCACGGTGCCGGGCGGCAGCGACCCGAGCAGCAGATCACGCAGCACACGGCGGTCGATCTCCGGCTTGAACCGCTCGTCCGGCTCGGGCACATGGTGGAAGAGCACCGCGCCGGACGGATCCAACTGCCGCATCTCCTGCCCTTCAGGGCGGGACAGCCGGAAGAACTCCTCCAGCAGACCGGCCTCGCGCAGGGCGAGTTGGCCGTTGTCGGCGTGCAGGTCGAGGGTGCCGCCCTGGTCGCGGGCGTCGGGTCCGGCGTCGCGGTCGTAGACGGTGGCGGCGATGCCGTGCCGGGCCAGGATGCGGGCGCAGGCCAGGCCGCCGGGGCCGGCGCCGACGACGGCGATGCGGGGCGGGGGAGTGGTGGGCATGGCGGGACTCCGTTCGTGGGTTCGTGACGGGACGGCGGCCGGGCAGTGCCTCATGGCCGCCGCGCCCAGAAAAACACAACAGCTAAATAAGTGCAACAACTCAACTTTTGAACCCGGTCAACCGAACGGGTAAGCTGTCGGCATGCCCCGACCCACCACCCCCACACAGCCGGACACCCCCGCCCCCCTGGGCCGCCGCGAACGCAAGAAGGCCGCCACCCGCCGGGCCATCGCCGACGCCGCCCTGAGCCTGTTCCTGGAACGCGGCTACGACGCCGTCGGCATCCGCGAGATCGCCGACGCCGCCGACGTGTCCACCACCACGCTGTTCAAGCACTTCCCGGTCAAGGAAGCCCTCGTCTTCGACGAGGACGACGACCAGGAGGAACGCCTGCTCGCCGCCGTCCGCGAACGCCCCGCGGGCACCTCCATCCCCGCCGCCCTGTGCGAACACGCCCTGAACTCCCGCCTGGTCACCCCGGACGGCGACGACCGCCTCGCCGCCTTCCTCACCCTGGTGACCACCACCCCCGCCCTGCGCGACTACGGCCAGAACATGTGGCTGCGCCACACCACCGCCCTGGCCCGCGTCATCGCCGAGGAAACCGGCCGCCCCGCCGACGACCCCGCCTGCCTGGCCCTGGCCCACTTCGCCCTCGAAGCCCCGCGCGCCGCATACGGGCACGCCGACCCGCGTGCGGCGGTCATCAGCGCGTTCGACCTGCTGGAGCGGGGCTGGGAGGCTCTCTGATCGGTCAGTCGGTTGATTGGACGTGTCCGTCCGATCGGTGATCACTGACGTGATGTGGGACCGGATCGAGCCGTTGCTGCCGGCCGATCCGGTCCGCGGCCGGCGATGGGCCGATCACCGCCAACCCGGGAAGCCACCGTGTGGAAGTGGCACACCTGCTCACCCTGGCGGGACGCGCCGTTCCGGACCGCTCGCATACGCCTGATCAGGTGGGCCGTACACGGCACCTGGGAACGCATCCTTACTCCGGTGCCGGCAGCGGTCGACGGTGCTGACGACATCGGCTGTCCGCGTACTCATCTGAGTGCACCACCGAGTACGAAGTTGTGTGCACCACTGCTCAGGCTACGTCGGTGTCCCGTTCGATGGCCTGGAGGCGGTTCTTGAG
>BNBH01000073.1 GCA_014655195.1 Streptomyces cellulosae
TGTCCGCGTACTCATCTGAGTGCACCACCGAGTACGAAGTTGTGTGCACCACTGCTCAGGCTACGTCGGTGTCCCGTTCGATGGCCTGGAGGCGGTTCTTGAGCCGGTAGCTGTTGCCGTTGATCGGGAGGACCTCGCAGTGGTGCAGGAGGCGGTCGAGGATCGCGGTGGCCAGGACCTCGTCGCCGAAGACCTGGCCCCATTCGCCGAATGTCTTGTTCGAGGTCAGGATGATCGAGCCCTTCTCGTAACGCTTGGAGATGACCTGGAAGACCAGGTTCGCTTCGGTCCGCTCCAGTGGCTGGTAGCCCACCTCGTCGACCACGAGGACCGCGGGGCGGAGGTAGCTGGTGAGCTTGCTGATCAGCCGGCCCTGGTCCTCGGCGGCCTTGAGGTGGCGGACCATGTCGTCGAGGCTGGTGAAGTAGATCGAGTAGCCGGCCCGGCAGGCCGCGACGGCCAGGGCGACGGCGATGTGTGTCTTGCCGACCCCTGGCGGCCCGAGCAGGGCGACGTTGGCTTTGTCCTCGACGAAGGAGAGGGTGGCCAGGTCCTTGACCTTGCGCGGGTCGAGGTCGGGCTGGAAGGAGAAGTCGTAGTCCTCCAGGGTCTTGTGGTGCGGCAGCTTCGACAGCCGCAGGCCGTTGCGGAAGCGGCGGTCGTCGCGGACGGCGAGTTCCTCGGACAGCACCAGGTCGAGCAGGTCGAGGTAGCCCATCTTGGCCTCGTCCGCCCGCTGGACGTACTGGTTCAGGGCCTCGGCCAGGTGCGGCAGGCCGAGCTTGGCGGCGGTGGTGCGGATGCGGGTGCTGGTCAGCTCGCTCAACGGGCTTCCTTGGTCGGGGCGGTGAAGGGTCGGGTGCCGGTCAGCTCGTCATAGACCGACAGCGGGCGGCGGCCGACCTCGATGTTCGCGGCGGCGGCCCGGTTCAGCAGAGCCTGCAGCGGTCCGGCCTCCGCCTTCGGTGGCTGGCTGCGGCGGGGTGAGGGCAGAGCGCCAACGCCGGTGGTGACGCGGCGGCCGGCACCGGTGGGAAGGCCGTCCCAGTGCGTCTCATCCACGATGCGGGCGCCTCGTCCAACAGCCCGCGGGTGAACGGCCAGCAAGGTCTGGCCACCTGGACCCGGGACGGTTGAGTGCAGGCTGACCTGGGACTTCGTGGCCCGGATCTCGATCAGCTGGCGGGGGCGGACCTTGCGGGCGGGCACCGAGTAGAGGTTCGCGTCGAAGGCGACCAGGCAGTCCTTGCCGACATGCCGCAGATGCCGCTGGGTGACCACGTAGGGGGTCGCCGGCAGCGGACGCAGGGCCATGTGGTCGCGCACGGCCCGGTGTCCGATGACTTCGCCGTGGGTGCCGTGGACCTTCGCCCGCCGCAGTGGTACCCAGGCAGCGAAGGCGGCGTTCAGCTCCTCGATGGAGGAGAAGGCCCGCCCGGCCAGGACATGGTCGCGGACGATGCCGACCTGGCGCTCGACCCGGCCTTTGCCCTGGGGCCGGTAGGCGGCCAGCACATCGATGTCGAAGTCGTAGTGCCCGGCGAAGGCGACCGCCTCCGGATGCAACGGAACCGCCTCACCCGGGGCGACGTGCCGACGCACGACCGTCTTGGTGCGGTCGTAGACGATGCTCATCGGCACCCCGCCGAAGTGCGCGAACGCGGCCCGGTGGCAGTCGAAGAACGTCGCCAGGTCCTGGCTGGTGGTGAAGCAGCAGAACGGGTCGCGCGAGTACGACAGCGTCATGTGGAAGGAGTAAACCTTCGGGATGCCGACATGGGCGAGGATCTTGCCTTCGTCGCCCCAGTCGACCTGGGCCTGAGCACCCGGGACGACCTCGAACCGCCGGTGCAGGCCCGCGAGCTCGCCCGGGCTAATGCCCAACTCGTCCGCGATCCGAGGCCGGGCTTCCTGCAGATAGAGCTTCACCCGCTGGTAGTTGATGCTGGCCCCGTACTCCTGGACGAGGCGCTCGTGAATCACCTTCCCCTTGAGCAGGATCTCGGACCTGAGCATCGCGTCGATCAGCGGCGCGACCTCGTCCACCACCCGCCGAGGCCGCTGATCTGCTACTTCTCTCTTCGGCGGCGCGAGCGAGGCCGGGTCCTTGAGGTACTTGCTGACCGTCCGGCGGTTCAGCCCGGTCTCCTTCGCGATCTCCCGCAGGCTCATCGCACCGGACTCGTACAGCGGCCGGAACCGCCTCAACTCCAGCCATCGATGTGGATCCAAGACCACCGTCAGCCGCCTCCCTGCCGCCCCGAAACGACAGCAGCAGACTCACGGCCGGCACCCCGTCACCGCATCAGGAATGGTGCACTTTCATCCGTACGAGGTGGTGCACGTTCGCTTGTACGCCGACA
>BNBH01000074.1 GCA_014655195.1 Streptomyces cellulosae
CTCGCGCCCCCGGGGGCGGCTGTACCGCGCCCGAAGGGGCGCGGGGAACTGCGCGCTCGGCCCCCACGCACCCGCAGAGGCGGGAGAAGGCTGTCCCCTCCCAGGGGCGCGGGGAACTGCGCGGCCAGCCCCCACGCACCCGCACGGACCGGGGGCGGCCGGCCCCACCGAAGCCTCCGGAGCAGTGGGACCGCTGCACGCCCAGGGGCGCGGGGAACGGCGCGACCAGCCCCCACGCACCTCAGGTCAGCGGAGGCCCCGGCTCCGGAGTCGGAGGCGGCTCAGGCCCCGGAGGAATCGGAGACGGCGGCGGCTCGGGCGGCGGCCCCGGCGGCTGCGGCCCAGGCCCCGGCGGCGGCTGAGGCGGCTCAGGCGCGGGCCCCGGCTCGGGCGCGGGCCCCGGCTCGGGCGGCGGCGGCTGCGCGGGATCCGGCCCCGGAGCGGGACCGGGCGTGGGCCCCGGCGGAACAGGATCCGGGTACGGGTTCGTCATGACGCGTAACCTCCGACCGTTCGGTCGACATGGGCTCTGGTCTGGACTACTCCCCCGCCTACCCGGCGCCCCCGCCCACACTCACCCGAGCGCGTGACGGAACGACGGCCGCCCGGGTGCGCCCACCGCACCCCGGTCAGAACCGCTCAGGATGCTCCGCCAGCCACCGCTTGGCCCCGCGCAACAGCTCCGGATCAGCGGCAGGCGCCTCCTCCGGATGCCGGGCGGCCCACCGCACGACGTACGGACACAGCGGCGCGACCACGACACCCTCACGCGCGGCAAGGCCGTACAGCTCACGGGCGAGCGACCCGGCGATGCCCTTCCCCTCATGAGCGGGCTCGACGACGGTGTGCACGGGAACCAGCGCGGGCGCGGGCTCGTCGAGGACGAAGTACTCGATCCGCCCGACCACCTCACCGCCCTCGACCGCCTCGAGCCGCCCGGCACCCCGGTCGTCGCGGATCTCGACACCACCCACGCCCGTCACACTCCTCTTCTTCGGCTGTCTCCGACGCCACTCAGGCCGTGGCCGTGGCCACGGCCTGCGGGCTGCGCTCCTGGTCCGACCCAGGCACCGGCTCGGACGGATCGGCGCCGAGCGCGACGATACGGTTGCCGCCGTCCACATGGACGACGCGCGGCTCGAGTGCCCGCGCCTCGGCGTCGGTCACCTGGGCGTAGCTGATGATGATCACGAGGTCGCCCGGGTGCACGAGGTGGGCGGCGGCCCCGTTGATCCCGATCACACCGGACCCGCGCTCCCCCTCGATGACGTACGTCTCGAGCCGGGCGCCGTTGGTGATGTCGACGATGTGCACGAGCTCACCGGGCAGCAGATCGGCGGCGTCGAGCAGATCGGCGTCGATCGTCACGGATCCCACGTAGTGCAGGTCGGCCTGGGTGACGGTGGCACGGTGGATCTTGGACTTGAAAAGAGTACGCAGCACTTCGGACTCCTGTATGACGGCTCCCTGCCAGCTTTGTGCAGGTCAAGGGCGTCCTTCACTGTACACCGGCACGCATCGCACTCGGAGATCCCGGAGAACATGGACCCCTCTCGGGTAAGAAGGCTCCTCGCCTGCGCTTCCGTCCAATTCAGACTGTCGCACCATGGCCGACCAGGCACCGACCCGAACCTCTGTCCCGGAATGCTGCGGACTCATGCTGACCGGATGCTGACTGACCTGACGATGCGCCAGGCCGCGACGCCCTGGTCCGCGCGGCCATCACCGAAGCCGGGTGCGAGGTGGCCGATGCTGTCACCGCCTAATGGGAGCTACGGAGCCGGGGGATGCTTGGTTCCGTAGTTGCCAGGAGGTGAGCACTATTGCCGCCGGAAGCACGGACTTCTGCTGTCAGACCGTGCCCCTGTTGGTGGCCGGGAGGCCAGACCGCTGATGGGGTGGCGTGCCCGCCCTGCGGGGCGTGAGCACTGGATCCATTAGGCCGCGCGCCGAGCCTTCCGCAGGCTACGCCGCAGGATCAGGAACGGACTTGGGGAGGGCTTGTTGCTGCTGATCGGTGACGACTGGGCCGAGGACCACCACGATGTCGAACTCCAGGACGAGGCTGGCCGCAAGCTGGCCGCCGCGACCTTACCCGAAGGCGTGACGGGCATCGGCCGGCTCCACGAACTCATCGCACGTCACGGCGGTGAGCTGGACCCCGGGAAGGTGATCGTTGGCATCGAGACCGACCGGGGCTCGTGGGTTCAGGCCCTAGGTGTGTTGTCCCGGGACGTTGGTGACACGCGTGCTGGGTGCTTGAACGGGTGAGGGCCTTCTGGGTTCGGTGTGGATTGCGACATTCACGCCCGACC
>BNBH01000075.1 GCA_014655195.1 Streptomyces cellulosae
CTGTCCCACCAGCAGACCGTGGACATGAAGCCGACACGGCAGACGTGAACCCAGGTCGCACCGAAGTTCGTGACGCCTCACCGCCTACCGTGCACGAGCTCGTAAAGGGTGTTGCACAAGACTGTGTTTGGGCAGGCCAGGGTCGGGTGGAGACGGTCCTCGTCATGATGCGAGGGCGAGGTTGTGCATGTGGGCAACGGCCTGGACGGCGTGGTGGAGGCCGTCGCCGTGTTGCCGGCAGTCGCGGAGGATCTTGTAGTTCTTCATCCGGCCGATCACATGCTCCACCCTTGCACGCACCTTGCGGTGCGCCGCGTTGTCGTCTTCCTCGCCCGGCAGCAGCTCGCGTCGGGGGCGTTTGCGGTGCGGGGTGACCATGCCGCAGTTGAGGTAGGCGCCGTCCGCCAGGACGGTCACGTCCTGGCAGTGCCCGGCCAGGCCGGAGGCACGCCAGGCATGCGCGTCCGCGGTGGTGCCCGGCACCGGCCGGGCCGCGGCGATCACCAGGCGGGTGTCGGCATCCACGATGACCTGCACGTTTGCCGAGAACCGGTAGTTGCGTGACGAGGAGCCGACCTTCCGGTCGCGGACCGGGATGAGGGTGCCGTCCACGATCCACAACCGGTCGGCCGCCTCGCCTGGTCGGGAGACGGGCTCCAGTGCGAGCAGCGGACCAAGCCGCTGGATCACCCGGCACACCGTCGAGGACGAGATCCCGAACAGCGGCCCGAGCTGCCGCATGGTCAGATTCGTGCGGTAGTACACGGCCACCACCAAGACCCGTTCGGCCAGCGGAAGACACCACGGTCGGCCCCGCAGAGTCCCGTTGCCACCGCGGTCACGGACCGCCTTCAGCAGCCGCTCGAACTGCTCCGAGCGCAGCCCCGTGAACGTCTCCACCCACACGCGTTCAGCCCTCAACACCCCAGCCGTACACGGGAGATGCCCAGTTCACAGTCTTGTGCAACACCCTTTAAGGGGCTGTCCCGTAACTGCTGGTCACGGGTGAGATGATCTTGCTCTGTCTGGTGTGATCACGGCGTCGGAGCCCTCGTGGATAGCCCCGTTCACCGGGCTGAGCCCGCGCCAGTTCGGCAGGCTGGTCACCGCGCTCCGGCGTGAGGGTGCGGACCCGGTGCGCAAGGGCCGGCCCTGGAGCCTGCCGCTGGAGGACCGCGTGCTCCTGGTCGCCGCGTACTGGCGGACGAACCTGACCCTGCGCCAACTGGCGCCGCTGTTTGGGGTGTCCAAGTCGGCCGCCGACCGCATCATCGGCCACCTCGGGCCCACGCTCGCGCTCCAGCAGCGCAAGCGGTTCCGCAAGGACACCGTGCTGATCGTGGACGGCACCCTGGTTCCCACCCGCGACCACACCGTCGCCGAGCAGTCCAAGAACTACCGGTACTCCACCAACCACCAGGTCGTCATCGACGCAGACACCCGGCTCGTCGTCGCCGTCGGCCGACCGCTGCCCGGCAACCGCAACGACTGCAAGGCATGGGAGCTGTCCGGCGCGAAAGCCGCCGTCGGCAAGACCATGGTCATCGCCGACGGCGGCTACCGCGGCACCGGCCTGGTCATCCCGCACCGCCGAGAGAAAGGCCAGAGCGAGCTTTCGGACTGGAAGGAGGAGCACAACGCCTCCCACCGCAAAGTCCGTGCTCGCGTCGAGCACGTCTTCGCCCGGATGAAAGGCTGGAAGATCCTCCGCGACTGCCGACTGAAGGGCGACGGCGTCCACCACGCCATGCTCGGGATCGCCCGCCTGCACAACCTCGTCCTTGCCGGGTGACGCACAAACCAGCAGGCCACCAGGCACATCACAGATCATTTACGGGACAGCCCTTACGAGCTCGTGCACGGTAGGCGGTGAGGCGTCACGAACTTCGGTGCGACCTGGGTTCACGTCTGCCGTGTCGGCTTCATGTCCACGGTCTGCTGGTGGGACAG
>BNBH01000076.1 GCA_014655195.1 Streptomyces cellulosae
CCGGGTCCGCGAACCGGCACAATGGCCCCTCTTCGAGATCGCCACGACCCGCCTGGACGACGAACACACCCGAATCCACATCGCGATCGACCTCCTCATCGCCGACGCCCCTGGAATACGGCAACTGCTCAGCGAGTGGATGGCCTCGGATGCCGGCCGGGAGCCCGGGCCCGCTCCCCGGGTGTCCTTCCGGGACTATGTGCGGGCGTTGGAGGGTGTGGAGGAGACGGAGACCTTCGCACGGGCGCGTGACTACTGGCTGGCCCGGCTCCCCGAGCTGCCCCCTGCACCCGAACTGCCACTGCGCACCGCGCCCGAGACACTCCCAGCAGCCCGCTTCACCTCACGCTCCCTCGCCCTCACCCCCGAACAGTGGACCAGCCTGCGCCAACGCGCCCTGCGCACCGGCTTGACCCCCTCCATGGTGCTGTGCTGGGCCTACGCCGCCACCCTGCGCACCTGGTCCGCCAACGACACCTTCACCCTCAACGTCACCGTCAACGAACGCCTCCCCCTCCACCCCGACATCGACCACGTCGTCGGCGAGTACACGTCCCAAGTCTTGGTCGCGGTAGAGACCAACGAGGACGCATGTGTCCGCGACAGGATCACCACCCTTCAGGACCGGTTCTGGACGGACTTCAAACACCGGGCCTTCAGCGGCGTCCGGGTGCTGCGCGAGCTCGCGAGAAGCGAGGACGGTACGCGCACGACCATGCCCTTCGTCTTCGACGCCGTGCTGGGCCAGGACCTCGATCAAGCGGATCTCCCCGCGTGGTTCCGAGATGTGCCCTACGTGTCGGCAACCGCGCCCCAAGTCTCCCTTGAGTGCCAAGCATTCGAGCTGGGTGGGACGCTGCGGGTCAACTGGGCGGTGGTCGAGGAACTGTTCCCGCCCGGACTGATCGACGCTGCGTTCGCCGCATTCGGTGCACTCCTGGGACGGCTGGCCGACGACGAAGACCTGTGGAACACGACCGATCTCGGCTTGGTGGTCCCCGATGAGCTGGCCGCCCGCCAGGAAGCCAACGCCACCGAAAGAGCGCTGCACCAGGGCCTGCTGCATGAGCTCGGCGGGACGTTGCGTTCGCGGGGCGACGCCCCGGCCGTGATCACCCCGGACCGGGTGATCGGATACGCCGAGCTGGACCAGCGCGCCGCGCGGATCGCACGCCGGCTCCGAGACCTGGGCGCGTGTCCCAACTCTCTCGTCGGCGTGGTGATGCACAAAGGTTGGGAACAGTCGGTCGCGGCGCTCGCGGTGTTGCAGTCCGGCGCCGCGTATCTCCCTGTCGACGCCGCGTGGCCGATCGAGCGGCTGCACCACATCCTCGACCGCGGACGGTGCCGCATCGTGCTCACCCAGAGCGAGCTGCGCGACACCCTCGAGTGGCCGGCGGACATCACCGTGCTCGCCGTGGACGACGACACGACATGGATCGATGTGGACGACACACCGCTGGAACCGATGGCGACTCCCTCGGATCTGGCATACGTGATCTTCACGTCCGGTTCGACGGGCGAACCGAAGGGCGTGATGATCGACCACCGGGGCGCGGTCAACACGATCGTGGACATCAACGAACGGTTCGGGGTGACGGCGGCAGACCGGGTATTCGGTCTTTCCTCGCTGAGCTTCGACCTGTCGGTGTGGGACATCTTCGGCACGTTCGCGACTGGCGGCACGCTCGTCCTGCCCGCCGCGAACGCCAACCGTGATCCCGAGGTCTGGTCGGATCTGGTGAGGCGCCACGGAGTGACCGTATGGAACACGGTTCCGGCTCTGATGGAGATGCTCGCCGAGCACGTCGGTGCGCGCGGGGAAGCCCTGCAGAGCCTGCGGCTGGTGATGATGAGTGGGGACTGGATC
>BNBH01000077.1 GCA_014655195.1 Streptomyces cellulosae
CTCTCCGTAAGTTGTTAGGTGGCCCGGGAGGGCCGGGTGTGGCTGATAGCTCTCTGCCGTGTTGTGGCTCGCTGGGAGTGGCCGCCCGGCTCTCCGGGGCGCCCTGGCTGCTGATTGAGATGTGCGCGCCTTGTGCGGTCGCTGTTTACGGAGACGACAGCGGGGTGTTCCTCGGGCCGACGACACGTTGTGCGGAACGAGGAGGGGCAAGTGAGCAAGCGGAAGGCCCAGGTGTGGGCCGGTGTCGATGCCGGTAAAGGCCACCACTGGGCGGCTGTGGTCGACGAGACCGGCGCGACGCTTTGGTCGAAGCAGGTCGACAACGACGAGTCGGCCATCCTGACCGCACTCGGTGAAATTCTGGAGCTGGCGGACCAGGTCCACTGGGCTGTGGACATCTCCGGCACGTCCTCCGCGCTGCTGCTGGCGCTTCTCGCGGCCCATGGCCAGCGGGCCGTCTACGTCCCCGGCCGCACCGTCAACCGCATGTCGGGCGCCTACCGGGGCGAGGCGAAGACCGATGCCCGTGACGCCTACGTCATCGCCGAGACCTCCCGCCAGCGACGGGACTTCGCCACCATCGACGTGCCCGCCCAGTTGGCCGCCGACCTCGCGCTGCTGACCGCCCACCGGTCGGATCTGGTGGCCGACCGAGTACGGATGATCAACCGCCTCCGCGACGTACTGACCGGCGTCTTCCCCGCCCTGGAAAGGGCCTTCGACTACAGCTCGCACAAGGGCGCGCTGGTCCTGCTCACCGGATACCAGACGCCGGCCGCCATCCGGCGACGCGGTCGGGCCCGGCTCACCGCCTGGCTGGCCAACCGCACTGTCCGGGGCGCCGACACGGTCGCGGTCACCGCTCTCGAAGCGGCACAGGCTCAGCAGACCTCCCTGCCCGGCGAGGACGTCGCCGCGCAGATCGTGGCTGATCTGGCGACGCAGATCCTGGCCCTGGACGACCGGTTGAAGCGGGTCGACAAACAGATTCGTGAGACCTTCCGCGGCCATCCGCAGGCCGAGATCATCGAGTCCCTGCCCGGCATGGGACCGATACTCGGTGCCGAGTTCGTCGTCGCGGCAGGCGACCTGACGACCTACGCGGACGCCGGCCACCTGGCCTCGGCTGCTGGCCTGGTGCCCGTCCCGCGCGACTCCGGACGGCGCACCGGCAACCTGCACCGTCCCAAGCGCTACAGCCGCCGTCTGCGCCGGGTGTTCTACATGTCCGCACAGACCAGCATCATCCGCGACGGGCCGAACCGGGACTTCTACCTCAAGAAGCGCGGCGAGGGTTGCAAGCACGTCCAGGCCGTCATCGCCCTGGCTCGTCGGAGAGCCAGCGTTTTGTGGGCACTGCTGCGCGACAACCGGGTGTTCACCCCCACCCAACCCGTCCCACAAACGGCTTGACACCGTCATTGAGACTCC
>BNBH01000078.1 GCA_014655195.1 Streptomyces cellulosae
CCCCCGATCCGGTGCTCCAATCCCGGCGTCCCCGGGACCGCCCAGGGGCGGGCCAGGGTGTGCGGGTCGCGCTTGTAGGGCCAGAACACCTCCGCGCCGTCGGCGGTGGTGTGGTTGGGGCCCTGCGCGAACTGCACCGTCAGATCCGGCAGCTCCTCCAGCTCCGGGATCCGCCACGGCTCGCTGCCGTTGGCCAGATACCCGTCCGAGAGCAGGAACACCGGGGTGCGGTAGGCCAGCGCGATCCGCGCCGCCTCCAGCGCCGCGTCGAAACAGTCCGCCGGCGTGCGCGGGGCGACGACCGGCACCGGCGCCTCACCGTTACGGCCGTACATCGCCTGCAGCAGATCCGCCTGCTCCGTCTTCGTCGGCAGCCCGGTCGACGGGCCGCCACGCTGGATGTCCACCACCAGCAGCGGCAGCTCCAACGACACCGCAAGCCCGATCGTCTCCGACTTCAGCGCCACACCCGGACCGGAGGTGGTGGTCACCGCCAGCGACCCGCCGAACGCCGCCCCCAGCGCCGCCCCGATCCCGGCGATCTCGTCCTCCGCCTGGAACGTGCGCACACCGAAGTTCTTGTGCCGGCTCAGCTCGTGCAGGATGTCCGAGGCCGGAGTGATCGGATACGAGCCCAGGAACAGCGGCAGGTCCGCCTGACGCGAGGCCGCGATCAGCCCGTACGACAGGGCCAGATTCCCGGAGATGTTGCGGTAGAGGCCCGGCGGGAACGCCGCCGCCGCCGGCGCCACCTCGTAGGAGACCGCGAAATCCTCCGTCGTCTCCCCGAAGTTCCAGCCCGCCCGGAACGCCGCGATGTTCGCCGCCGCGATGTCCGGCTTCTTCGCGAACTTCGACCGCAGGAACTTCTCCGTCCCCTCCGTCGGCCGGTGATACATCCACGACAGCAGACCCAACGCGAACATGTTCTTGCTGCGCTCGGCCTCCTTCCGGGTGAGGTCGAACTCCTTCAGCGCCTCCACCGTCAGCGTGGTCAGCGGCACCGGGTGCAGGTGGTAGCCGTCCAGCGAGCCGTCCTCCAGCGGGCTGGCGTCGTAGCCGACCTTCTGCATCGCCCGCTTGGTGAACTCGTCGGTGTTGACGATGATCTCCGCCCCGCGCGGCAGGTCGCCGATGTTCGCCTTCAGCGCGGCCGGGTTCATCGCCACCAGCACGTTCGGCGCGTCACCGGGCGTGAGGATGTCGTGGTCGGCGAAGTGCAGCTGGAACGACGACACACCCGGCAGGGTGCCGGCGGGGGCGCGGATCTCGGCGGGGAAGTTCGGCAGCGTGGAGAGGTCGTTGCCGAAGGACGCGGTCTCCGAGGTGAAACGGTCACCGGTGAGCTGCATCCCGTCACCCGAGTCCCCCGCGAACCTGATGATCACTCGGTCGAGCCGGCGGACG
>BNBH01000079.1 GCA_014655195.1 Streptomyces cellulosae
AGTGAACCGCCCCGGTGAGTCCGGAGACTCTCTGATCTGAGACCTCAGCCGGCGGCTGGTCTCTGGCGTTGAGCGTAGTAGGCAGCCTCGAGTTCGACCGGCGGGACGTCGCCGCAGTACTGGTAGAGGCGGCGATGGTTGAACCAGTCGACCCAGCGCGCGGTGGCCAACTCGACATCCTCGATGGACCGCCAGGGCTTGCCGGGTTTGATCAGCTCGGTCTTGTATAGGCCGTTGATCGTCTCGGCTAGTGCATTGTCATAGGAGCTTCCGACCGCTCCGACCGACGGTTGGATGCCTGCCTCGGCGAGCCGCTCGCTGAACCGGATCGATGTGTACTGAGATCCCCTATCCGTATGGTGGATAACGTCTTTCAGGTCGAGTACGCCTTCTTGTTGGCGGGTCCAGATGGCTTGCTCGATCGCGTCGAGGACCATGGAGGTGGCCATCGTGGAAGCGACCCGCCAGCCCAGGATCCTGCGAGCGTAGGCGTCGGTGACAAAGGCCACGTAGGCGAACCCTGCCCAGGTCGACACATAGGTGAGGTCTGCTACCCACAGCCGGTTAGGTGCTGGTGGTCCGAAGCGGCGCTGGACGAGATCGGCGGGACGGGCTGTGGCCGGATCAGCGATCGTGGTCCTGCGGGCTTTGCCGCGGGTGGTCCCGGACAGGCCGAGTTTGGTCATCAGCCGTTCGACGGTGCATCTGGCCACCTCGATGCCCTCACGGTTCAGGGTTAGCCACACTTTGCGGGCACCGTAAACACCGTAGTTGGCGGCGTGGACGCGGCTGATGTGCTCCTTGAGTTCGCCATCGCGCAGCTCGCGGCGGCTGGGCTCCCGGTTGATGTGGTCGTAGTAGGTCGATGGGGCGATCGGCACACCCAGCTCGGTCAGCTGTGTGCAGATCGACTCGACACCCCACCGCAAACCATCGGGGCCCTCGCGGTGGCCCTGATGATCGGCGATGAACCGGGTAATTAGCGTGCTGGCCGGTCGAGCTCGGCCGCGAAGAAAGCCGACGCGGTCTTTAAAATCGCGTTCGCCCTTCGCAATTCGGCGTTGTCCCGCCGCAAGCGCTTCAGCTCAGCGGATTCTTCGGTCGTGGTCCCGGGCCGTGCGCCGGCATCGACCTGCGCCTGGCGCACCCACTTACGCACCGTCTCCGCGCAGCCAACACCAAGTAGACGGGCGACCTCACTGATCGCTGCCCACTCCGAATCGTGCTGACCGCGGATCTCTGCGACCATCCGCACCGCCCGCTCACGCAGCTCCGGCGGGTACCTCCTCGATGAACCACCTGACATGACCCCATCCTTTCCAAGAACTGGAGTCTCCGGACATGCCGGGGCGGTTCACTATGCCGGTGCGGGGTCG
>BNBH01000080.1 GCA_014655195.1 Streptomyces cellulosae
TGAACCGCCCCGGGTCAGGTGGAGGCTCGATTCCATGTAAGGATTGAGTCATGGCACGACCCTCCCGTTACCCGCTTGAGCTGCGCCGCCGTGCGGTGCGCATGGTCGCCGAGGTCCGCGGCGACTACCCGAACGAGACGGCCGCCCTGCAGGCGGTGGCGGACAAGCTCGGCATCGGTTCCCGCGAGACGCTGCGGAACTGGGTCAAGCAGCACGAGATCGACGCGGGGCAGCGTCCGGGGACGACGACGGAGGAGTCCGTCCAGCTCAAGGCGTTGAAGAAGGAGAACGCCGAGCTGAAGCGAGCGAACGAGATCCTGAAGGCGGCGGCAAGTTTCTTCGCGGCCGAGCTCGACCGGCCACACACGCGCTCGTAGCCTTCATCGACGAGCACCGGGACCGCTTCGGCGGGGTCGAGCCGATCTGCAGGACGCTCACCGAGCACGACTGCAAGATCGCCCCTTCCACCTACTACGCCCACCACAAACGCCTCCAGGCACCCTCCGCCCGCCGCGTCCGCGACGCGGAACTCGCGGAGAAGATCAAGCAGGTCTACACGTCCAACTACCGTGTCTACGGGGCCCGGAAGATCTGGCGCGAGCTGAACCGGCAGGGCCATCGGGTGGCCCGTTGCACGGTCGAGCGCCTGATGCGCGAACTCGGCATCCAGGGCGCGGTCCGCGGCAAGAGGGTGATCACCACGATCCCCGGCGGACAGGTGGACCGAGCGCCCGACCTGGTCGACCGCGACTTCGTCGCCGCTGCCCCGAACCGCTGCTGGGTGGCGGACTTCACCCACGTGAAAACGTGGTCCGCGGTCGTCTACGTCGCCTTCGTCGTGGACACCTTCTCCCGCCGGATCGTCGGCTGGTCGGCGGCCACCGTGAAGGAGACCGTCTTCGTCCTGGACGCCCTGGAGATGGCGATCTGGCAGCGCGACCGCGACCAACAGCCCTTTCAGGCAGGTGAGTTGATACATCACTCGGATGCCGGTTCGCAGTACACGTCGTTCAAGCTCGCCGAGCACCTCGAGGCCGCCGGCATCGCCGCGTCCATCGGCTCCGTCGGCGACGCATACGACAACGCCCTCATGGAATCCACGATCGGCTTGTACAAAACTGAGTTGATCAAGCCCCGGCGGCCCTGGAAGACGCTCTCCCAGGTCGAGCTGGCCACCGCCGAGTGGGTCGACTGGTACAACCACCGAAGACTCCACGGTGAGATAGGCCACGTCCCGCCCGTCGAGTACGAAGCCACCTACTACACCGAACTCACGAAACCCCAGGTCACAACCACAATCTGAGATCTCTACCGAACCCGGGGCGGTTCA
>BNBH01000081.1 GCA_014655195.1 Streptomyces cellulosae
CTCAAGAACCGCCTCCAGGCCATCGAACGGGACACCGACGTAGCCTGAGCAGTGGTGCACACAACTTCGTACTCGGTGGTGCACTCAGATGAGTACGCGGACACCAAGAAGGCCGGCGTCGAGCACCTCTACGCGATCGCAGACGGCGAGGTCACACCCGAGGAGGGCGAGCCCGAAGTCATCTTCTGCATGGACGAGTTCGGCCCGCTCAACCTCCAGCCCCACCCCGGCCGGCAGTGGGCCGAACGCGGCGGCAAGGGCAAGGACCGAGACCGCGAGCCCAGACCCCGGCGGCGGGCCACCTATACCCGCCCGCACGGCGTCCGGCACCTGTTCGCCGCCTACGACCTCGCCAAGGACCAGCTCTACGGGCACATCAAGAAGGCCAAGAACCGCTCCACGTTCCTGGAGTTCTGCCGCTACCTGCGCTCCTTGCACCCGCTCGACGTGCGCATCGCGATCGTCTGCGACAACTACTCGCCGCACCTGACAACGAAGCGCTGCCAGCGGGTCGGAACATGGGCTTCGGCGAACAACGTCGAGATCGCCTACACCCCCACCAACAGCTCCTGGCTCAACCGGATCGAGGCCCAGTTCACCGCCCTGCGCTACTTCGCCCTCGACGGCACCGACCACGCCAGCCACAAGGCCCAGGGCAGCATGATCCGCCGCTACATCATCTGGCGGAACAAGCACGCCGCCGACGAGCGCCTACGCGAGGTGGTCAGCAGGGCGAACGTTGCCTGATGCGGCACTAGGAAGGAGCACCGGGTCCTTGCAGCGGGATGCAAAATGCTGGCGTCGACTGTGGAACTGATACAGGGCTCGGCGTCTGACGGCTGCTGCTCAAGGAACCTCACTCTCTGGCCCAGCCACAGGACAGCACCAGTTACCAGGAGCGCCTGGCCACTGCCACGTCCATCCACGAGGTGAAGCGTTCTGCTGGCCATTCCGTCCAAACTCTGAGGTCGCGCCACTGCCCGCCGCTACCAATACTCCCATCTCACCAGGGGAGTGCGGTTGTTCCCTGTGCTGTCAGGCCGTTGGCCAGCAGCGCCCTCCAGGTGCCACCAGGATCGTCACAAGCCCGGTTCTCGGCCAGGACCTCTAGGGGTTCCCGGTCACCTGTGTCAGCGGCGATTCGGGCTAGGGACTCGGCCTGCACGTGTTCTCCGACGGCTTCCAGATGTGCGGTGAACCGCCCCGGGTTCGGTAGAGATCTCAGATTGTGGTTGTGACCTGGGGTTTCGTGAGTTCGGTGTAGTAGGTGGCTTCGTACTCGACGGGCGGGACGTGGCC
>BNBH01000082.1 GCA_014655195.1 Streptomyces cellulosae
CCTCATCTCGAAGCAGGCTTCCCGCTTAGATGCTTTCAGCGGTTATCCCTCCCGAACGTAGCCAACCAGCCATGCCCTTGGCAGAACAACTGGCACACCAGAGGTTCGTCCGTCCCGGTCCTCTCGTACTAGGGACAGCCCTTCTCAAGACTCCTACGCGCACAGCGGATAGGGACCGAACTGTCTCACGACGTTCTAAACCCAGCTCGCGTACCGCTTTAATGGGCGAACAGCCCAACCCTTGGGACCGACTCCAGCCCCAGGATGCGACGAGCCGACATCGAGGTGCCAAACCATCCCGTCGATATGGACTCTTGGGGAAGATCAGCCTGTTATCCCCGGGGTACCTTTTATCCGTTGAGCGACGGCGCTTCCACAAGCCACCGCCGGATCACTAGTCCCGACTTTCGTCCCTGCTCGACCCGTCGGTCTCACAGTCAAGCTCCCTTGTGCACTTACACTCAACACCTGATTGCCAACCAGGCTGAGGGAACCTTTGGGCGCCTCCGTTACTCTTTAGGAGGCAACCGCCCCAGTTAAACTACCCATCAGACACTGTCCCTGATCCGGATCACGGACCCAGGTTAGACATCCAGCACGACCAGACTGGTATTTCAACGACGACTCCACCCGAACTGGCGTCCGAGCTTCACAGTCTCCCAGCTATCCTACACAAGCCGAACCGAACACCAATATCAAACTGTAGTAAAGGTCCCGGGGTCTTTCCGTCCTGCTGCGCGAAACGAGCATCTTTACTCGTAGTGCAATTTCACCGGGCCTATGGTTGAGACAGTCGAGAAGTCGTTACGCCATTCGTGCAGGTCGGAACTTACCCGACAAGGAATTTCGCTACCTTAGGATGGTTATAGTTACCACCGCCGTTTACTGGCGCTTAAGTTCTCAGCTTCGCCCACCCGAAGGTGAGCTAACCGGTCCCCTTAACGTTCCAGCACCGGGCAGGCGTCAGTCCGTATACATCGCCTTACGGCTTCGCACGGACCTGTGTTTTTAGTAAACAGTCGCTTCTCGCTGGTCTCTGCGGCCACCCCCAGCTCGAGCAGCACGTGCTCTCACCAGGAATGGCCCCCCTTCTCCCGAAGTTACGGGGGCATTTTGCCGAGTTCCTTAACCATAGTTCACCCGAACGCCTCGGTATTCTCTACCTGACCACCTGAGTCGGTTTAGGGTACGGGCCGCCATGAAACTCGCTAGAGGCTTTTCTCGACAGCATAGGATCATCCACTTCACCACAATCGGCTCGGCATCAGGTCTCA
>BNBH01000083.1 GCA_014655195.1 Streptomyces cellulosae
TGTGCTGTTCGGGCAGGTTGGTGACGCGGCTGGCTGGTGGGTGGCCGCCGATGCCGGTGTGGGGTCGGTGGTAGTTGTACCAGTCCAGCCAGTCGGGAAACGCTGCCTGGCGTTCGGCTTCTGAGGTGTAGGGCCGCTGATAGGCCCACTCGTCGAGCAGGGTGCGGTGGAAGCGTTCGACCTTGCCATTGGTCTGTGGCCGCCAGGGCCGGGTCCAGCGAGGGCTGATGCCCAGTTGGTGGCAGGTGTCGCGCCAGGTGTTCTTGGTGTAGGCCCAGGCGTTGTCGGTCAGGACGCGTTCGATGGTGATGCCTTGGGCGGCGAACCAGGCGGCAGCTCGTCGTAGGAAGCTGGCGCAGGTGGCGGCTTTCTCGTCGGGCAGGTCTTCGGTGTAGGCGAGGCGGGTGTGGTCGTCCAGGGCGGTGTGCAGGTAGGCGTATCCGGTCCCGTTGCGGCGGTCCTGGTTGGCCCGGCCGGCTGCCCGGCCGAGGACCTTGTGGCCGCCGCCGTCGGGGATGCGGCCGAGCTTCTTGACGTCGATGTGGACCAGCTCGCCGGGCCGGGCGCGTTCATAGCGGCGCACGGGCTCGCCGGTGGCACGGTCGCAGGCGGCGAGCACCGGCAGGCCGTGCCGGACGAGGATGCGATGGGCGGTGGAGGCAGCGATACCGGTGCGGGCCGCCAGCCGCACCGGGCCGATGCGGTGCTCGCGCCGCAACCGCACCACCTGCTGTTCGACCGGGTCGGGTGTCCGGCGCGGGCTGTGGTGCGGGCGGCTGGAGCGGTCGTGCATCCCGGCCGGACCCAGCTTCCGGTACCGGCTTGCCCAGCGGGCGGCGGTGGTGTGGCTCACCTGGAAGCGTTCCGCGGCCCGCCGCAACGGCCAGCCATCGTCCACGACACACCGGGCCAGACGCAGCCTGCCGGTCGGCGTCAGCGGGGCATTACGGTGGGACACGAGGGCCTCCTGCGGTCGGGCGTGAATGTCGCAATCCACACCGAACCCAGAAGGCCCTCACCCGTTCAAGCACCCAGCACGCGTGTCACCAACGTCCCGGGACAACACA
>BNBH01000084.1 GCA_014655195.1 Streptomyces cellulosae
TGTGCTGACCGGGCAGGTTGGTGACGCGGCTGGCTGGTGGGTGGCCGCCGATGCCGGTGTGGGGGCGGTGGTAGTTGTACCAGTGCAGCCAGTCGGTGAACGCTTCCCTGCGCTCGTGGTCTGAGGTGTAGGGCCGCTGGTAGGCCCATTCGTCGAGCAGGGTGCGGTGGAAGCGTTCGACCTTGCCGTTGGTCTGGGGCCGCCAAGGCCTGGTCCAGCGGGGGCTGATGCCCAGGTCGCGGCAGGTGTCACGCCAGGTGTTCTTGCTGTAGGCCCAGGCGTTGTCGGTCAGGACCCGCTCGATGCGGATGCCCAGCGATGCGAAGTAGGCCGTGGCCCGGACGAGGAAAGCTGCGCAGGTCGGGGCGGTCTCGTCGGGCAGGTCCTCGGTGTAGGCGATCCGGCTGTGGTCGTCGAGGGCGGTATGCAGGTAGGCCCAGCCGGCGCCGTTGGTCCGGCTGCGGTGGCCGTCGGCCCGGCCGAGGGTCTTGTGGCCGCCGCCGTCGGGGATCCTGCCGAGCTTCTTGACGTCGATGTGGACCAGTTCGCCGGGTCGGGCGCGTTCGTAGCGGCGGACGGGTTCGCCGGTGGCCCGGTCCAGGGCCCTCAGAGGCGGCTGGCCGTGCCGCTGGAGGATGCGGTGGGCGGTGGAGGCCGCGATGTGGCACCGGACGGCCAGCCGCAGCGGGCCGATGCGGTGTTCGCGCCGGAGCCGGAGGACTTCCATCTCGATCTCGGCCGGCGTCCTGCGGGGCTGGTGGTGGGGCCGGCTGGAGCGGTCGTTCATTCCGGCGACGCCGAGCTGCCGGTAGCGGGTGGCCCAGCGGGCGGCGGTGGTGTGGCTGACCTGGAAACGCTCGGCAGCCCGGCGCAGCGGCCAGCCGTCGTCGACGACACAGCGGGCCAGGCGAAGACGCCCGGTCTCGGTCAGCGGGGCATTACGGTGGGGCACGAGGGCCTCCTCGGATCGGTGCAGATGTCGCAATCCACACCGAACCCGGAGGCCCTCACCCGTTCAAGAACCCAGCACGCGTGTCACCAACGTCCCCGGACAACACA
>BNBH01000085.1 GCA_014655195.1 Streptomyces cellulosae
CTAACGAGCTCGTGCACGGTAGGCGGTGAGAGGCCGAGCCTGAATGGTTGATCATGGTCGGGTGGTGGGGAACTCGACGCGTACGGCGATCATCAGTAATCGGCGGATCACGGGCCTGACTGCCGGAGTGATTGCTGAACTCGTCGAGGAGATCGGTCCGTTGTGGCAGGAGCGTCACCAGGCGAGGCTTGCCGCTCGACCGCGGAAGCGGGCCGTGGGCGCCGGCGCGAAGCACCGGCTGGTGTTCGTCGACCGGCTCCTGGCCACGCTCGTCCATCTTCGTCACGGGGTCACCCATGACGTGCTGGCCTGCTGGTTCGGAGTGGACCGCTCCACCATCACCCGGGCCGTCGGTGAGGTGCGGCCCCTGCTCGCCGAGAGAGGGTGTACCGTCAGCCCTGACGTGCGGCTGCGGTCTCTGGCCGAGGTCATCGACCATCTCGGCTCGAGCGGGACGACCGGCATCGTCGACGGCACCGAGATCCGGGTTCGCCGCCCGGCCGCCGGACGCAAGGACCGCGACAAGTTCATCTCCGGCAAGAACAAGCAGAACGCCGTCAAGTCCATGGTGGTCACGGACGGCGAAGGCCGCGTGCTGTTCTGCAGCCCGGCCAAGCCCGCAAGCTGCGCGGACATCACCCAAGCCCGCCAGTTAGGGCTGGTCAGACTCCTGGTCGACGGGCCCGCGGTGGAGATCCTCGCCGATGCCGGCTACCAGGGCCTGGGCGCCCAGACCGGCGGCCGGGTGATCACACCACCACACCGCAAGTTCAAGAAGAACGCCCCGGACTGGTACGAGGAGATACACGAACGCCAGCGCAAGGCACACTCCTCACGCCGTATCCGTGTCGAGCACGGCATCGCCCATCTGAAGAACTGGCGGGCACTGGCCCGCCACCTCGGCCGCCGCGAGCATATGAGCGACACCATCCAAGCCGTCGCCGGTCTGCTGTCCCACCAGCAGACCGTGGACATGAAGCCGACACGGCAGACGTGAACCCAGGTCGCACCGAAGTTCGTGACGCCTCACCGCCTACCGTGCACGAGCTCGTAA
>BNBH01000086.1 GCA_014655195.1 Streptomyces cellulosae
CTAGGCCGTGTCTGATAATTGATCTTGTGGTGGGTCGTGGTGAGCTGACGGATGCGGCGTGGGAGCGGATAGCGCCGCTGTTGCCGGGTGTTGACGGGCGGGGTCGTCCGTGGCGGGATCACCGGCAGGTGATCAACGGGGTGTTGTGGCGGTTGCGGACCGGTGCTCCGTGGCGTGACCTGCCGGAACGCTTCGGGCCGTGGCAGACGGTCTATGAGCGGTTCGCCCGCTGGGAGGCGGACGGGACCTGGGCCCGGCTGCTGGAGCAGGTCCAGGTCCGCGACGACTCCGTGGGGGCCGTGGAGTGGACGGTGTCGGTCGACTCCACGATCAATCGGGCTCATCAGCATGCCGCCGGCGCCCGCAAAAGGGGGCGGCGGTGGGGGACGAACTGGAAGATCCGGCACGCGCGCAGGCTGGCCAGGCGCTCGGCCGGTCGCGTGGCGGGCTGACCACCAAGGTCCATCTCGCGTGCGACGGCCGGGGCCTGCCCCTGACCGTCGTGGTCACGCCGGGCAACGTCAACGACTCGACCGCCTTCGACGCGGTCCTGAACGCGGTGCGCGTGCCCCGGGCCGGTGCCGGGAGGCCGCGCCGCAGGCCCGACGTGGTCATCGCGGACAAGGCGTATTCGTCACGGGCGATCCGCCAGGTGCTGCGGCGGCGAGGCATCCGGGCGGTGATTCCGGAGCGGGCCGACCAGAAGGCCAACCGGATGCGGCGCGGACAGGCCGGCGGCAGGCCACCGGCCTTCGACCGCGACCTCTACAAAGCCCGCAACGTCGTCGAACGCTGCTTCAACCGGCTCAAGCAGTTCCGCGCCATCGCCACCCGCTTCGACAAACTCGCCGACCGCTACCGGGCCGGACTCCACCTCGCCGCACTCATCCTCTGGCTCCGCGAGCCCCGACAAGATCACTTGTCAGACACGGCCTA
>BNBH01000087.1 GCA_014655195.1 Streptomyces cellulosae
AACTCGCCGTCGTCGACGATCTCCTCGATCACCTTCGCCATGTCGTACGGCCGGTTGCCGTCCGCCGGAACCAGGTCCAGCAGCACCTCGCTGCGCCGGTCCGCGGCGTCGGAGCAGTCCACCCGCGGCGGGTTCTCCCGGTTGTTCTGCGGCAGCAGGGACAGCAGGTAGCGCACCTCGGCGATGCAGGTCTCCTCGTCGTCGTACGCGAAGTGACACACACCGGACGTCTCGGCGTGCACGTCCGCGCCGCCCAGGCCGTTCTGGGTGATCTCCTCACCCGTGACCGCCTTGACCACGTCCGGACCCGTGATGAACATCTGCGAGGTCTCCCGCACCATGAACACGAAGTCCGTCAGCGCCGGACTGTAGGCCGCACCGCCCGCGCACGGGCCCAGCATCACCGAGATCTGCGGGATCACGCCCGACGCCTTGGTGTTGCGCTGGAAGATGCCCCCGTACCCCGCGAGCGCCGACACCCCCTCCTGGATCCGCGCGCCCGCACCGTCGTTCAGCGACACCAGCGGCGCCCCCGCCGCGATGGCCATGTCCATGATCTTGTGGATCTTCGTGGCATGCGCCTCGCCCAGCGCGCCGCCGAAGATACGGAAGTCGTGGGCGTAGACGAACACCGTCCGCCCCTCCACCGTCCCCCAGCCCGTGATCACACCGTCGGTGTACGGCTTCCTCTCCTCCAGACCGAAGCCGGTGGCCCGGTGCCGGCGCAACTGCTCGACCTCACGGAAGGAACCCGCGTCCAGCAGCAGTTCGATGCGCTCCCGCGCGGTCAGCTTGCCCTTGGCGTGCTGCGCCTGGGTCGCCTTCTCGCTCGGGCCGGCCAATGCCTGCGCACGGATCTCGTGCAGTTCG
>BNBH01000088.1 GCA_014655195.1 Streptomyces cellulosae
ACCGACGTGTGCGGAGCACCGTCTTCACCGATGAGGAGAATGTAATGCAGTTGCAGGTTGCGCTGGATGTCCTTGACCTTCCCTCGGCGCTGACTCTGGCGAATCAGGTGTCCGAGCACGTGGACATCCTCGAGCTGGGGACTCCCCTGGTGAAGTCCGTGGGCATCGGCGCGGTGAGCGCGATCAAGGCCGCGCACCCGGACAAGCTGGTGTTCGCCGACCTGAAGACGGCCGACGCCGGCGAGCTGGAGGCCACTCTTGCGTTCGAGGCGGGAGCGGACCTCATCACGGTGATGGGCGCGGCCGACGACGACACCGTGCGCGGGGCGGTGTCGGCCGGCCGCAAGTACGGCAAGAGCGTCGTCGCCGACATGATCGCCGTGGTGGACGGCCGGGTGGAGCGGATCCGCGAAGTGGCCGAGCTGGGCGTGACGTTCGTCGAGATCCACGCCGGCCTCGACGAGCAGGCCCGGCCCGGCTACACGATCGACACCCTGCTCGAGGACGGCCGCCGGGCCGGCGTCCCCTTCTCGATCGCCGGCGGTGTCGGCATCGGCACCATCGCCTCCGTCCGGGAAGCCGGGGCCACCGTGGCCGTGGCCGGCGGAGCGATCTACAACGCCCCGGACCCGGCCGCGGCCGCCTACGAACTCAAGAAGCGCGCAACCGCCTGACACGACC
>BNBH01000089.1 GCA_014655195.1 Streptomyces cellulosae
TCGACGGCGTCGGTGATGATGCCGGAGCCGATGCGCAGCGCCAGGCGGGCGGCGATCTCCTTGCCCTCGGCGGAGGACGGGACCAGCACGGCGGCCGGGGACACCGCGGCGACCGCGGCCTGGAGGGCGTCCACCTTGGGAACGACCAGGTAGTCGGCGTACTCGGCGGCCTCGTGGGTGAGGACCTTGACCGCACCGTGCTCGGCGAGCGTGGCGGCGGTGTCGCCGGCGCCGTTGCCCAGCGCCACGGCGACCGGCTCGCCGATGCGGCGGGCGAGGGTCAGCAGCTCCAGGGTCGGCTTGCGGACGGCGCCGTCCACGTGGTCGACGTAGACGAGAACTTCAGCCATGGGACTTCTTCTCTCCTGCTTGCGAAGTATGAGGGGCGGGAAGCGAGCCGTGCCTTGCGGCTCAGATGAACTTCTGGCTCGCGAGGAACTCGGCGAGCTGCTTGCCGCCCTCGCCCTCGTCCTTGACGATCGTGCCCGCGGTGCGGGCCGGACGCTCGGACGCCGACTCCACCGTGGTCCAGGCGTTCTGGAGGCCGACCTCGTCGGCGTCGATGTCGAGGTCGGAGAGGTCCCAGGACTCCACCGGCTTCTTCTTGGCCGCCATGATGCCCTTGAAGGACGGGTAGCGGGCCTCGCCCGACTGGTCGGTGACGGACACGAC
>BNBH01000090.1 GCA_014655195.1 Streptomyces cellulosae
CGCGGGCGAGGTCGTCGTGGTTGTCGATCTCGACCCACCGGACGTCGCCGATCGGCGCCACGTCGATCCGGAAACCCCGGTTCACCAGCTCCTGGTAACCGTCCTCGTAGTACAGCTGCGGGTCCCGCTCGAACGTCGCCTTCAGCGCGTCCGCCAGCTGCTCCGCCGCCCCGCCCTCGATGAGCGTGACGCCGATGTACTCGCCGGTCGCCTCCGCCGGGTCCATCAGCTTCGTGATCCGCCGCATCCCCTTCTCCGGGTCGACGACGACCTTCATCTCCTCGTCGGCGAGCTGCTTCACCGTGTCCAGCGCCAGGATGATCTGCCTGCCGTCACCCCGCGCGTCCAGCAGCGTCCGCTCCACCGACACCGGGTGCACCGTGTCGCCGTTGGCGAGGATCACACCGTCCTTCAGGGCGTCCCGCGCACACCACAGCGAGTAGGCGTTGTTCCACTCCTCCGCCTTGTCGTTGTCGATGAGCGTCAGCTTCAGCCCGTACTTCGCCTCCAGCGCCGCCTGCCGCTCGTACACGGCCTCCTTGCGGTACCCGACCACGACACCGACCTCGGTCAGCCCGATCTCCGCGAAGTTGCCGAGCGTCAGGTCCAGGAC
>BNBH01000091.1 GCA_014655195.1 Streptomyces cellulosae
CCCAGGGCTCCGCGGATGGCCGAGCGGCTGGTCGACGACATCTTCGCCGCACTCGACGAGCAGACCGTCGTCGTCCCCGGCACCGGCACCCTCGACGTGATCGTTCCGTCCCTGGCGAAGTCGCTGGCTGCCGTCCATGAACAACGCCGGGCCCTGGAGGCCCGGATCGAGGACCTGCTGGAGGCCCACCCTCTTTCCCAGGTCCTGACCTCGATGCCCGGCATCGGCGTCAGGACCGCCGCAGTCCTCCTGGCCACCGTCGGCGACGGCAGCTCGTTCCCGAGTGCAGGCCACCTGGCCTCCTACGCCGGCCTTGCCCCGGCAACCCGCCAGTCCGGCACGTCGATCCACGGCGAACACGCCCCCCGAGGCGGCAACCGGCAGCTGAAACGAGCGATGTTCCTCTCCGCGTTCGCAGCCCTGCACGACCCCGCCTCCCGGACCTACTACGACCGCTGCCGAGCCCGAGGCAAAACCCACACCCAAGCCCTCCTCCGCCTCGCCCGCCACCGCACCAGCGTCCTGTTCGCCATGCTCCGCGACGGAACCTTCTACGAACCGAGAAGCCCCCGACTCGCTTGACGAAGGACATAGAGGCACCCCCC
>BNBH01000092.1 GCA_014655195.1 Streptomyces cellulosae
AGAAGCCATCTCATTTGGCGAGTCTGCGGTAGCAGATGAGGGTGCAGGCGATGCTGGTGAAGGCGAGGAAGTGGTCGGCCTTGCGTTCGTAGCGTCGGTGTAGGCGGCGGCAGCCGGCGAGCCAGGCCATGGTGCGCTCGATCGTCCAGCGGTGGCGGCCCAGCCGTTGCGAGGACTCGACTCCCTTGCGGGCGATGCGGTGGGTGATGCCGCGCTGGCGTAACCATCGCCGCAGGTGGGCGTAGTCGTAGCCCTTGTCGGCGTGGAGTTTGGCGGGCTTGCGCCGGCGCCGTCCGCGGCGCGATCGGATCGGCGGGATGCCCTTGACGAGCGGGATCAGGGCCTGGCTGTCGTGCAGGTTGGCCCCGGAGATGCCGACAGATATGGGCAGACCTGACCGTTCCGTGATCAGGTGGATCTTCGAGCCGTACTTGCCCCGGTCGACAGGATTCGGACCTGTCAGGTCCCCCTTTTCAGGGCTCGCATGTTCACCGAGTCGATCGCGCACCGCGACCAGTCCAGCTCGCCGCGGGCACCGAGTTCGTCGAGGGCCAGGCGGTGGAGCTTGGCCCACACTCTGGCCTTCGACCACTCCGAGAACCG
>BNBH01000093.1 GCA_014655195.1 Streptomyces cellulosae
CGCGGACCGGCGCAGCGAGGTGCTGCTGGACCTGGTTCCGGCGGACGGCAACCGGCCGTACGACATGGCGAAGGTGATCGAGGAGATCGTCGACGACGGCGAGTTCCTCGAGGTCCACGAGCGGTGGGCGCGGAACATCATCTGTGCGCTGGCGCGGATGGACGGCCAGGTCGTGGGGATCGTCGCCAACCAGCCGCAGACGCTGGCGGGTGTGCTGGACATCGAGGCCAGCGAGAAGGCCGCCCGTTTCGTGCAGATGTGCGACGCGTTCAACATCCCGATCCTGACCTTCCTGGACGTGCCCGGCTTCCTGCCGGGTGTGGACCAGGAGCACGGCGGCATCATCCGTCACGGCGCGAAGCTGCTGTACGCGTACTGCAACGCCACGGTGCCGCGGATCTCGCTGATCCTGCGCAAGGCGTACGGCGGTGCGTACATCGTGATGGACAGCCAGTCCATCGGCGCCGACCTGACGTACGCGTGGCCGAGGAACGAGATCGCGGTGATGGGCGCGGAGGGCGCGGCGAACGTGATCTTCCGCCGGCAGATCGCCGAGGCCGAGGACCCCGAGGCGATGCGGGCGCGGATGGTCAA
>BNBH01000094.1 GCA_014655195.1 Streptomyces cellulosae
CGCGGACCGGCGCAGCGAGGTGCTGCTGGACCTGGTTCCGGCGGACGGCAACCGGCCGTACGACATGGCGAAGGTGATCGAGGAGATCGTCGACGACGGCGAGTTTCTCGAGGTCCACGAGCGGTGGGCGCGGAACATCATCTGTGCGCTGGCGCGGATGGACGGCCAGGTCGTGGGGATCGTCGCCAACCAGCCGCAGGCGCTGGCGGGTGTGCTGGACATCGAGGCGTCGGAGAAGGCCGCCCGTTTCGTGCAGATGTGCGACGCGTTCAACATCCCGATCCTGACCTTCCTGGACGTGCCCGGCTTCCTGCCGGGTGTGGACCAGGAGCACGGCGGCATCATCCGCCACGGCGCGAAGCTGCTGTACGCGTACTGCAACGCCACGGTGCCGCGGATCTCGCTGATCCTGCGCAAGGCGTACGGCGGTGCGTACATCGTGATGGACAGCCAGTCCATCGGCGCCGACCTGACGTACGCGTGGCCGACGAACGAGATCGCGGTGATGGGCGCGGAGGGCGCGGCGAACGTGATCTTCCGCCGGCAGATCGCCGAGGCCGAGGACCCCGAGGCGATGCGGGCGCGGATGGTCAA
>BNBH01000095.1 GCA_014655195.1 Streptomyces cellulosae
TTTCCGGTGTATGTCAAGCCTTGGTAAGGTTCTTCGCGTTGCGTCGAATTAAGCCACATGCTCCGCCGCTTGTGCGGGCCCCCGTCAATTCCTTTGAGTTTTAGCCTTGCGGCCGTACTCCCCAGGCGGGGCACTTAATGCGTTAGCTGCGGCACGGACGACGTGGAATGTCGCCCACACCTAGTGCCCACCGTTTACGGCGTGGACTACCAGGGTATCTAATCCTGTTCGCTCCCCACGCTTTCGCTCCTCAGCGTCAGTATCGGCCCAGAGATCCGCCTTCGCCACCGGTGTTCCTCCTGATATCTGCGCATTTCACCGCTACACCAGGAATTCCGATCTCCCCTACCGAACTCTAGCCTGCCCGTATCGACTGCAGACCCGGGGTTAAGCCCCGGGCTTTCACAACCGACGCGACAAGCCGCCTACGAGCTCTTTACGCCCAATAATTCCGGACAACGCTCGCGCCCTACGTATTACCGCGGCTGCTGGCACGTAGTTAGCCGGCGCTTCTTCTGCAGGTACCGTCACTTTCGCTTCTTCCCTGCTGAAAGAGGTTTACAACCCGAAGGCCGTC
>BNBH01000096.1 GCA_014655195.1 Streptomyces cellulosae
ACGCGCGGATCTTGTCCTTCACCGAGATCCTCAATCCCCAGTGGAGGGAACTCGCGAAGGAGTTCATCTTCGCCCGGCTCGCACCGGACCACCGCGCTGTGCGGGAACTTGCCCACGCCTACCGAACGCCCGTGCAGATACCCACAGTGCACGGGCGGCTGACCGTGCTGACCGGCTGGCTCAACTGGCTCACCGAACAGGGCGTGGACAATCTCGGGGAGGTAACCCAGCAGCACTGTGCTGCCTACCTGGAACTTCGCAAGAAGGTACGGGACAAGCACGGCGTCGTGATCCGCGACAGCAGCCCCGGCTACCGCATGGACGTCGTGGCGGTCATCCAGGAGCTCGGCTACTACAAGGAATTGTTCTCAGCCGACGGCTACGTGTCGGGCTTCCGTCCGTGGGGGCGACGCACGGCGTACTCCGTCGCCGGGATGGTCCGTCGGACGGGCAACACGACACCGCCGCTGAGCAACGACGTCTTCCAACCGCTCGCCGCAGCGGCCCTGTACGTAGTGGAAGTGCTGGCACCGCACGTCACGGAGCTGCAGCAACAGTTGCAGGAGATGGTG
>BNBH01000097.1 GCA_014655195.1 Streptomyces cellulosae
ATCGAGAAGCAGGACGGCACCGGGAACATCTCCTACGACCCGGCCAACCACGACTTCATGGTCCGCACCCGCCAGGCCAAGGTCGACGGCATCACCGTGCCCGACCTCGACGTGGACGACCCGGACGGCACCGCCCGCCTGCTCGTCCTCGGCTGGGGCTCGACGTACGGGCCGATCACCGCGGCGGTACGGCGCCTGCGGAAGGCCGGGCAGCCGGTCGCACAGGCCCACCTGCGCCACCTCAACCCCTTCCCGAAGAACCTCGGCGAGGTCCTGCGCGGATACGACAAGGTGGTGATCCCCGAGATGAACCTCGGGCAGNTCAACGGCATGCCGTTCAAGGCGGAGCAGCTCGCCGCGGCGCTGAAGGAGGCCATCGATGACTGACGCCGAGACGCTGCTCCAGCTCGTGCCGAAGGCCGAGGGCAGGCAGACGATGAAGGACTTCAAGTCCGATCAGGAGGTGCGCTGGTGCCCGGGCTGCGGTGACTACGCCGTGCTGGCCGCCGTGCAGGGCTTCATGCCGGAACTGGGCCTGGCCCGGGAGAACATCGTGTT
>BNBH01000098.1 GCA_014655195.1 Streptomyces cellulosae
CCCAGCTTCCGGCCCTTGATGATCTTGCCCTTCAGGCGGTAGCGGACGCGGCCCTCGCCGAGCTGTTCGGGAGGCAGGCGGCAGTCGTGGGTCAGCTCAGCCAGTTCGCTCTTCCGCATTCCGGTCAGTGCGGCGAGCGCGATGAGGCAGGCTGTGCGGGCCCGGGAGAGCTGCAGTCGGGCCTCGGTGGTGTTCATCGGCAGCGTCCAGGGGACACTGCCCCGTCCGTCCGCGCGTTCGACCAGGGCGGCTGTCCGGCCCCAGCGTTTGGACAGGCCGACTTCCCTGACGGCCTTTTCCAGGTGGCCGCGCAGGGTGGGCAGCCACGTGTAGTGGAAGGCGTGCCGTCCAGTCTCGTGGGCGAGGGAGATCAGGTTCACCTGTAGCAGCGGATCGTCCTGATCCCAGCCGTCCGCCAGCCGCTCGGCTACGACGTGATCGAGGGCGACATCGAACGGATCAGCTTCCTGTATGTGGCGGTCGATGGCCTGCGCGACCTCGACCCTCCAGTCCGGACGCTCCCGGTTGTTGCGGCCCGGCCGGTTCG
>BNBH01000100.1 GCA_014655195.1 Streptomyces cellulosae
CGTGCAGGATGTCGGGGGTGTTGGCGAAGAAGTTGGGCCGCATGTAGGAGGCGGCCTCCCCCGTCAGTTCGGTGAGGTACTCCGTCAGCTCCTGCTTGGTGTTGCGCCAGGTGAAGTACGTGTAGGACTGCTGGAAGCCGATCTGGGCGAGGGTGTGCATCATCGCCGGGCGGGTGAAGGCCTCCGCCAGGAAGATGACGTCCGGGTCGGTGCCGTTGATGTCGGCGATGACGCGTTCCCAGAACACGACGGGCTTGGTGTGCGGGTTGTCGACGCGGAAGATCCGCACGCCGGTGTCCATCCAGTGCCGCAGGATCCGGCAGGTCTCGGCGACCAGGCCGTCCATGTCGGCGTCGAAGGCGATGGGGTAGATGTCCTGGTACTTCTTCGGCGGGTTCTCCGCGTACGCGATGGAGCCGTCGGGGCGGTGGTGGAACCACTCCGGGTGCTTGTGCACCCAGGGGTGGTCCGGCGAGCACTGGAGGGCGAAGTCGAGGGCGACCTCCATGCCCAGGTCACGGGCGCGGGCCACGAACCG
>BNBH01000101.1 GCA_014655195.1 Streptomyces cellulosae
ATCGTTGTCACTGTGAAGTACGTGCCCGACGCCACTGGCGACCGGCACTTCGCCGATGACCTGACCGTCGACCGTGACGACGTGGACGGTCTGCTCTCCGAGCTGGACGAGTACGCGGTCGAGCAGGCGCTGCAGATCGCGGAGAACTCGGACGACGACGTGGAGGTCACCGTCCTGACCGTGGGTCCCGAGGACGCCAAGGACGCGCTGCGCAAGGCGCTGTCCATGGGCGCCGACAAGGCCATCCACGTCGAGGACGACGACCTGCACGGCACGGATGCCATCGGCACCTCCCTGGTCCTGGCCAAGGCCGTCGAGAAGGCGGGTTACGACCTGGTCGTCTCCGGCATGGCCTCCACCGACGGCACCATGGGCGTCGTCCCGGCGCTGCTCGCGGAGCGCCTCGGCGTGCCGCAGGTGACGCTCCTGTCCGAGGTGAAGGTCGAGGACGGCAAGGTCACCGGCCGCCGCGACGGCGACGCCGCCTCCGAGCAGCTCGAGGCCTCCCTCCCCGC
>BNBH01000102.1 GCA_014655195.1 Streptomyces cellulosae
CGGTCCTTGAGGACCTCGAAGGCGCCGTCGTTGAAGATGTTGCAGTTCTGGTAGATCTCCACCAGCGCCGTGCCCGGGTGGCCGGCGGCCTGGCGCAGCACCTCGGTGAGGTGTTTGCGGTCGGAGTCGATGGTGCGGGCGACGAAGGACGCCTCGGCGCCGATGGCCAGCGAGACGGGGTTGAAGGGCGCGTCGAGCGAGCCCATCGGGGTCGACTTGGTGATCTTGCCGACCTCGGAGGTGGGGGAGTACTGGCCTTTGGTGAGGCCGTAGATGCGGTTGTTGAACAGCAGGATCTTGAGGTTGACGTTGCGGCGCAGGGCGTGGATGAGGTGGTTGCCGCCGATGGACAGCGCGTCGCCGTCGCCGGTGACGACCCACACGCTCAGGTCGCGGCGGGAGGTGGCGAGGCCGGTGGCGATGGCGGGGGCGCGGCCGTGGATGGAGTGCATCCCGTAGGTGTTCATGTAGTACGGGAAGCGGGAGGAGCAGCCGATGCCGGAGAC
>BNBH01000103.1 GCA_014655195.1 Streptomyces cellulosae
AATGACACGACTTCGGCGGTACGCTTGAGCCCCGCTACATTGTCGGCGCGGAATCACTAGACCAGTGAGCTATTACGCACTCTTTCAAGGGTGGCTGCTTCTAAGCCAACCTCCTGGTTGTCTGTGCGACTCCACATCCTTTCCCACTTAGCGTACGCTTAGGGGCCTTAGTCGATGCTCTGGGCTGTTTCCCTCTCGACCATGGAGCTTATCCCCCACAGTCTCACTGCCGCGCTCTCACTTACCGGCATTCGGAGTTTGGCTAAGGTCAGTAACCCGGTAGGGCCCATCGCCTATCCAGTGCTCTACCTCCGGCAAGAAACACACGACGCTGCACCTAAATGCATTTCGGGGAGAACCAGCTATCACGGAGTTTGATTGGCCTTTCACCCCTAACCACAGGTCATCCCCCAGGTTTTCAACCCTGGTGGGTTCGGTCCTCCACGAAGTCTTACCTCCGCTTCAACCTGCCCATGGCTAGATCACTCCGCTTCGGGTCTTGAGC